>NZVD01000094.1 GCA_002701385.1 Rhodopirellula sp.
TGCGATTACGTTGAGAAGTTAGCCAGACGGTGAATTCCGCCTCAAGGTCTTTGCCAGATTTGGTGTATTGCGTTCTGAGCTCAGAAATGATGTCTTCTGCTTTGGCTAGATTAGCTTGGTGTCGCTGGTCGACGGCGGCATCTGGGATGTCCATCTCTGGTTCGTCCGTGTTATTCATGAAAGCCATGAATTCGTAATACTGGCGGTGCGTAATCGGGTCGTATTTATGAGTGTGGCATTGGGCACAGCCGGTGGTGAGTCCTAGCCAGGTAGTGCCCGTTGTCGCAACGCGGTCGGTCATGGCATGGAACCGGAATTCAAGCGGGTCGATCCCACCTTCTTCGTTGAGCATGGTGTTGCGATGGAAGCCAGTGGCAATACGCTGTTCCGGCGTGGCGTTCGGAAGCATGTCACCAGCGAGTTGCTCGATGGTGAATTGATCGAACGGCATTCCGGTATTAATCGCTCGGATTACCCAGTCGCGAAATGGCCACATATTTCGATCTCGATCTTTCTCATATCCATTGGTGTCTGCATATCGAGCCAGGTCCAACCAGCGGCGAGCCCAACGCTCACCATAACGAGAGTCGTTTAAGAGCCGGTCCACCAAATTGCCGTATTCATCCTGATTCAATTGGCCATCATCGTGAAAAACGGTGGTCATTGCTGAGTCTAACTCTTTCATCGTCGGAGGGAGACCGATTAAGTCGAGATAGAGTCGCCGGATGAGCGTGTGGGGATCGGCGGACTCGGATGGAACTAGATTGGCTTGCTTGAGTCGATAGATTACGTACTCATCAATCGGGTTGTTTCCCCAGTCATGTTTTCTAGACGGGGCCTTGGTCGCTTGCGGAGCTTGGAAAGCCCAATGAGGTTCCCATTGTGCCCCCTGTTTAACCCAGGCCTTGAGCACAGTTATTTCATCCGCAGTCAGGTCTTTGTTGTTGGCGGCCGGCGGCATTCGGATGTCGGGATCTTCTGAGAGGATTCGGCTGATGATCTCACTCCTCTTTAGACTGCGTGGGACGACAGGAGAATGAGGGGCGGATTTCTCTCCAAAAAGACCGTGTCGGGTGTCCAGTCGCATTTCGGTGACTCGAGCGTCCTCGTCCGGCCCGTGGCATTTGTAGCACTTGTTGGAAAGTATCGGGCGAATGTCTCTTGTGAAAGAGATTTCGTCGGCAATCAAAGTGGAGGGTTGTGCCAATGCCGTGAGTAGGATGGCGGCAGTTAAGGTGTTGATTTTCATGCCTGGGGAATCGTTTCGTTGAAGTCGCTAATACCGCTGTTAAAAAGGACTTTGCCTTGCGGGAAAGGACTTTAGCTACCAAAGTAAATGTTGCATTCATTTTACAAGGACTAGGAAATCATAGAAACCAACACTCCCGAAATCTCATTTTGCAATTGAGGTATAATCAGGCTTTCTACACTCTCGTTTTTATTGTCCCGAGGAAATTCAATGCGCCTCCTAGCATGCCTTCTCTCACTGAATATCTTGCTGTTATCGGCTGTTGCTGTGGAGCCCACAAGTTCTGAGATCCAAGTGATGGATAACTGGATTCGTGCGAGCTTTTACGGTGAGGAGCTCGAGTTTGAGCATGGCGGTTATCTCGAAGTTAAATTGGAACATGGCCCTCTATTAAAGAACATGGCGACGACCAAGGTCTACCACAAGCAGTTGGGTGACTTGCCTTTAAAAATAAACCGTAAAACGTATGACCACGGTTTGTATTTGTCATCAGCTGGCGAGATTCAGGTGGTGCTACCTGCACCAGCCAGGGGATTTGAAGCCGTATATGGTGTGGATAGCAATCGTGTAACCAGCTTTTACTCGAATGCGAATCGCGGTGCTGTTGTTGGCGTAGTCTCTGCTGGCGGTAAAGAACTATATCGTACTCCTGTCATGCGAGAGGGAATGGCCGGACATCGTATCGATGTTGCGTTGGAAGGAGCCAGTTCCTTCACGCTGACTTCAGTTGGATTGCCCGAAGGTGTGATTGAGCGTGTCGATTTTAACCAGTCCGATTGGGCAGACGCTCAGGTGGAATTGATGGATGGACAAAAGATACGCTTGGGGGATCTTCCGGTCGCACCATTAGGGACTGCTCCACCGATGAGTCCGCCATTCTCCTTTTCCTATGGAGGTAAGAACTCTCGGGACTTTCTTGCATCTTGGGATAAAAAATGGAGCACAGCGGTTACTACCAAATCAACAGTGGAAAAGGTATTGAGTTATACCGATCCGAAGACTGGAATCGTGGTCGAATGTTCGTTGACCGTCAATCGTAAGCTACCAGTGGCGGAATGGGTCTTGGTGTTTCGAAACCCAACGGAGCATCGCACTGAGATATTGGAAAATGTTTTGCCTTTGGATCTTGCAATGGAGCGTGATAATGAAGGCGAGTTCACTTTGCACCACAGCAACGGCAGTCCTCATTCACTAGTGAGGATGTCAGATGAAACGGATTATGCTCCACGTCGAACCGTTCTGGGGCCCGAGTCCTCAAAGCAACTTGGCTCGCTCATTGGCCTTCCCGCCAGTAATGATCTTCCCTTTTTTAATCTCGAATGGAATTCACGGGGGTCAATTTTCGCGATTGGCTGGCCTGGGCAATGGGAAGCCTCCTTTGTTCGTGATGCGGGGCGAGCTCTTCAGTTACAGGCCGGGCAGCAGAATGTTAGGTTTGAACTTCTGCCTGGGGAAGAGGTCCGCACGCCAAGGATTGCAATGTTAATGTGGGGTGGCGGGGACTGGCTGCGGGCACAGAATCTATGGCGGAAGTGGATGATTGAGGAGAATCTTCCTCGAACCGCCGATGGCGCCTTGCCGCCGTTTCAGCACAATGCCTCGAGCTCTGCTCATTATATCGAGAGTTCCGGGGCTACCGAGTCTAATCAGAAAATGTTCGTCGACCGTTATGTGGATGGTGGGATTAAACCGGACTACTGGTGGATTGATGCAGGCTGGTATAACTATGAAGACTATTGGCTGAATGTTGGAAGCTGGAATCCCAATACAAATCGGTTTCCTAATGGGCTTAAACCTATCTCAGATCACCTGCATGCTCGGGAAATCGATTTTATACTTTGGTTCACGCCGGAAATAGTGACGCGTGGAAGTGAAATTGATCGTACACGGGCCGAATGGTTGCTCAAAGGTGGGGCTGAATGGTGGATGGGGCATGCGTTGATCCAAGGAGAATATCCAGCGCACGTCAATGATTCCGGACTCACGCTTATGGAAGACGTCGCCGCCTTTGGGACGGGGAATCCGGACGCAACAGCTACCAGTAAGCAATCGTTGGCAGACGGTGATTGGCATTTGGTGACTGCGACAAGATTCATCAATCAAGAAGCAGGTAAGAGTGAACTGAAGGTCTATGTAGACGGCACACTGTCTGCCATAGCGATCTCAGACAATATCTCTGCGATGGATAAAAACGACTCATTCGGAGTGGGGCGACAATATCAAACGCGTGGGATCGTTGGTGAGATTGATGATGTGCGTGTTTACGACGTCGCTTTGGATGCCATACAGGTCGAACAGTTGGCATTACATCGGTTGGCTCTTGAACCTCTGCATCATTATCCGTTTGATGGCAATGTCGACGATATGGCAGGCGGGATTCACGGTGAAAAAATAGGTGCCGGTGAGTATCGCTTCGTTAAAGGCGTAGGGCCTGAAGCAAGTCAGGCATTGGCGTTCAATAATGACTATGGTGTAAAGATTCCTAATTCCGCACATGAGAATTATACGCTGTCCTGTTGGGTTCGAATGGATGCACCGCAAGCTCCACCTTGGGGACGAGGGGATATGAGATTGTTTAATTTTGGCGATGCGGATGCCGCTCAATGGATCACCGACTATGTGGATGAACGTATTCATAGTCAGGGTGTGGATTTGTATCGCCACGATGGAATTCCACCTTTGTCCTACTGGAAGTCCAATGACGAGCCCTTGCGGCAGGGAGTGTCGGAAATGAAGCACGTGGCTGGTCTGTTGCAGTACTGGGACACTCTGCGTGAACGGCACCCAATGCTACGAATCGATATTTGTTCTGGTGGTGGCAGTCGCAATGAACTGGAGACCCTCAGGCGGGCTGTGCCTCTTTGGCGAAGTGACTATGCCTACGAGACGACTGGAATGCAAACCTTGAGCTATGGTATGGCGTTGTGGATCCCTTATTTCGGCACGGGGATCAATACGACCGATCCTTATACTTTCTGGAGTCAGCTTGCACCGGCGAATACAACAACGTGGGATGTGAGGCGAGATGACTTTGACTTTGAATCTGCACAGGAATTACTAAAGCAACGACGTGAAGTGATTTCGTATTATTATGATGACTTCTATCCGCTTACAAGTTACCGCACGGACAATGATGTTTGGATGGCATGGCAGTTTAACCGGGAATCGGAACAGTCCGGCGTGGTGATGTCCTTCCGGCGGCCAGAGAGCTTAGCTTCCGAGATGCAATTTAGATTGCGCGGTCTCGAGCCCGAAAAAATGTATGTTGTTGAGAATCTCGAAGGAAAAGTGATTCAACGCGCAACCGGTGAAAGCCTGGCTACCAAGGGGCTTACTGTTGCACTGCCCAATCCCCGTTCCACGGCGATCTATAAGTATCGGCAAAGGTAATCAAAGGAAGCGATCGTTATGAAGTGTCCCAAGTGTGGTGCTGGCTTGACTGCCTTGCCAGTCGACGACGTCACTGTCGATAAGTGTCAAAGCTGTGATGGGATCTGGCTGGAGTATGGTGAGCTTGAAAAACTTCGTGAATCCGGTGCCCAAAGCGTCGAGGAAATGCTGGAAGCAGAATTTGGAAATCCACCCGCTCCAATGACATCGCTAGACGGCTATTTGCGTTGTCCACATTGTGTGGATATAGGGTTGAGAACAAATTACGTTTCATACATGCAACCAGTAAAGATGGACCACTGCGTACAGTGTTTCGGTATGTGGTTGGATAAAAATGAGCTGGATAAACTACTTGAAGACAAGAAGCAACTAGATCAGGTCCAAGTCAATGGCGGAATGAAGGCTATGCTGGCCGGCATGATGGCACGCTTGAAAAAGTAATAGCCTGGCCTGTTTTTTGAAAACGGGGTTTCAGAGGATCTCGTGTAGGACACGCCCGCCTTCAGCAATCGGAACAGGACGCCCCTGAGGCCCGGGAAGCCTCGTTTCTAAAGAGATCCCCATGCGATTGTAGATTGTGGCAGCAATGTCGGCCGGCGAGACGGCGTCTTCAATTGGATAGGCGGCATGTTTGTCCGACTCGCCGAAAATGGCACCAGATTGAATTCCCGCCCCAGCCATTAAGGCAGGGAAGCAGTAAGACCAGTGATCTCGACCATCGGCTGAGCCTCGATTAAGAAATTTGGGAGTGCGGCCAATCTCGCCACATACAATGACTAACGTATCCTCCAGCATTCCACGTTCTTCCAAATCCAGCAGGAATGGAGGCAGGCTTTGGTCCAGGCCTGGTAAGAGATGGTCGCCCATGACGCGGGTCAATTGACGATGGCTGTCCCAGCTAGTGGTGTCGTCCCCACGCACCGCCATGTCCCATCCAACCGATACGAATCGAGCTCCGGCCTCGACAAGTCTTCGGCTCATCAATAGCGATTGGCCAAACAAGCTTCGTCCATATTTGTCACGTAATGCGTCGGGTTCCTGGGTGATATCAAAGGCATCTGCAATCTGAGCAGAATTCAGCATGTTCAATGCCTTACTGCGCAATGAATTGAACGCTCTTGGGCCTTGTGCCAATTCCAGTTTGTCACGTTCCAATTCAAATTGGCGTTTAAGGTCGAGCCTGCGATTGAGGCGATCCAAGGTGATATCTGCGTTGCGTTTCAGGCCAGGTGGCTGGTAGTTCAGTTGTGAATCTTCGCAGTCCCGAAAGAATGGATTGTCCGTGGAATGAAGTTTTTGGATCTGAGTGGCCATGGGATTGAATTCTTTTCCCAGCCAGCCGGCGTATTGTCCGCTGTAGTCGTAACCGGCAAATCGACCGACCGTATTTGGAAGGTAGATATAAGGAGGGATAGCAGATGCAGGTTTTTTCGCTTGAATTTGATCCATGTACGAGACCACACTTCCAAATGCAGGCCAATCCTTCTCTGTGGCACTGACATTGGCCGACCCTCGATCCGCTGGAGGTAAGGCCTGACCGGTTTGGATGAAATGGCAACCGTTGTGATTGTTTTCACTGTGATTGACGGTCCGGATCAACGCGAATTTTTCAGAGATGTTGGCCAGTTGGGGCAAATGTTCACAAAATCGTAAACCTGGAGTTTTCGTCGGGATTGTCTGGAACGGGCCTCGGATGGTTGACGGAGCATCTGGGCGGACATCGAAGGTTTCTAGCTGACTGGGACCACCAAACAGGAAAACAAATATTACCGCCTTGGCCTGAGCATCGCGGTCTCCAGTTTGCCCCTCCGCCTGAAGCAGTTTGTCAAAATGTAAGCCCATCATGCCCGCGCCACCTACTTGAAGTAGCTGGCGTCGTGAGAAGCCGGAACGATTACCGAGTACTTGGAGCATAGAAGCCTTCGTGGGAGATCATGAAACTCTCATTAGTATAAGACGGATATCGGGATTCACGATACGCCCTCCCCTCTGAAGGACTATGAATTCAGACATGCAAGGCAATATAAATTGACCTGCATTTAAATTGTTCCGATAATAAGTAACATAGTTTGCAACTAGTTGTATGCCCTACTACAGGATTCAATAATGAGTGTTTATCGGCACCCACAATTTAGTCGTCGTATCGCCGTTCAGGCTGGTGCAGTCGGATTGCTAGGTTTAGGGATGAATCATCATCAGTCGCTACAGGCTGCAGATGTAAAGGCCTTTAACTCTCTACCTGGCTTTGGTAAGGCCAAGTCTCTCATCTATATCTTTTTATCCGGTGGCCTAGCCCAGCAGGATAGTTTTGATTTGAAACCGGATGCACCGGATGATGTGCGTGGTGAGTTTAATCCTGCCTCGACAAAAACTCCAGGTACACAGATTTGTGAACATTTGCCTGGGCTCGCCTCGATCAGTGACAAGTGGTCAATGTGTCGATCGTTAACCCACCCTACCAATGGCCATACACTCGGACACTTCTTTATGTTGACCGGTCGTAGCGAAGCACCTGCGGGGTTTCAGGGTGATCGTAAACCAAGGCCAACTGACTGGCCGTCGATCTCATCTATTGTCGGAGATGCTTTGCCAGCACGGTATAACAACCTACCACCGTCGGTCGTGCTTCCGGAACGATTGGTACACTGGTCGGGAGGCGTTATACCAGGAGCCTATGGCGGGCTCATGGGATCAAACCGGGATCCATTTTTCATCGAAGCCTCACCATACGGAGATCCGATGTGGCGGGGAGCTTATCCGGAATATACCTATCCCAATCAGAGTAAGAAACCGCCAGCCAAAGCAGATGCACGGGTGTATCAGGCGCCAAACCTCACTTTGCCACACGGCATGAATAGTCGCAGGCTTGGCGGTCGATTAGGACTCCTGAATACCTTGGATGGCCAGCGGGAAAAACTCGAGAACTCGGCCAATGTGCTCGGCTATGACAGTAATCGCCAGCAGGCTATTTCGCTGTTGACGGATCACAAAATTCGCCACGCTGTGGATGTCACGAACGCCGATGAGAAAACACAGGAACGGTATGGCGCAAACAGCTTTGGTTGGTCGTTGCTAATGGCCAAACGTTTGGTCAAAGCGGGCGTTAATATGGTGCAGGTAAATCTTGGTAACAACGAAACATGGGATACTCATGGCAATGCGTTTTACCGACTTAAGGAAAAACTCTTTCCGCCAACGGATCGAGCACTTTGTGCATTGATGAATGATCTGGAAGCAGATGGCTTACTGGATGAAACGTTGATAGTGATGGCTGGAGAATTTGGAAGGACGCCAAAGATTTCGTTGCTTAGCGATGTCTTTGATGATCCAGGTCGTGACCATTGGGGAGCCGTGCAGTCCGTGTTTTTTGCGGGCGGTGGGATTCAGGGCGGACGTGTGATTGGCTCATCAGACAAAATTGCAGCCTATCCTGCCTCGGACCCTCAGACGCCTGAAAATATGGCCGCGACAATGTACCATTGCCTCGGTATTCCTCAGACTGCGGCTTGGCACGATGAAGAAGAACGTCCTCATCATATTTACCATGCGTCACCCATTGAAGGCTTGTTATAAATACGCCTGACCCACGGAATTACTTTATGGTAATCACCTCGGAATCAATGCCTGCTTCTGAACTGCCTCCATTGCCGAAAGCCTTGACGCAACGGAGTTTTGTTGGGTGGCTGTCTTTGTTCGGTCCGGGAGCAATCGTCGCCAGTGTAACCATCGGAACGGGAGAGTTGATTTTCTCTACTCGGGGCGGAGTGCTATTCGGCTATAACATCCTGTTTTTGTTTCTCACGATTTCGCTCCTTAAATGGGCGTTGGTGTTTGGGACATCAAAGCATCTGTTACTCACGGGGGTTCATCCATTTCGCCGTATGCTGGACTTGCCTGGCCCGCGTGGTTGGATGGCCTTAATGTTCCTGTTGATTATTTTGGTAGCACAGCCAGTCTGGGTGAGTTTTCATAGCAGCGTCTTAGGGAATTACTTTGCGTTATTGACGGGAACAACAGAGTCTCTCAATGGTGCTGCGCAATTCTTATGGGCACTTCTTATGATTGGGGGAGTACTTTGCCTTTCGCTTTTCGGCGGTTACAACGTCATGGAGAAGGTGCAGATCGGAGTGGTAGCCGGATTGATGCTGGCCGCGGTGGCATCAATGCTGATGTACGATCCGAATTATCTTGAGATGCTTAAGGGTTTTTTCACGCCATTATTTCGGGATTATCCAGAATGGATTGAACAGAAAGAGCAATTCAAAGAGATCGCCGACAAGAACAAATGGGTGGAGTTGACGACCTATGTAGGTGTAATCGGTGGCGCAGGGTTCGATTACATGGCCTACACCACCTGGTTGCGAGATAAGCGTTGGGGGTATGCAGGAAGTGCCCCACCTTCAGCAGAGTTGATCGAGGAGATCGCTAATGATCCTCAACATGCTGCCCGGAAATGGCTCAAAGCCCCGGTGATTGACTGCGCGGTCAGCTTCTCTTTAATCATCATTTTTAGTGCCGTCTTTGTCACGTCCGGTGTTGAGATGCTTGGTCCTAAAGAAGCGATCCCGGATAGTAGGGATATGCTTGGACAGCAGGCTGAGATTTTAACCAATGTGCATCCGTGGTTATACCCGTTATATGTTGCCGGTGCTGTTTTGACGATGTTTGGAACGCTTTATGGCACGTTTGAAATCGGCGTCGCAATCGTGATGGAAATTATGCGCTCGTTTAACGCGAAATGGGCAAATGCACGACGTCCGAAAATTGAACGGAACGTGTTGGTCTGGCAAGCCGGATTTGCCGTGGTCGTTGTGTTGATGATGTTCCAGGTAGTTTATGGTGCCGGTATTGAAGAAGGTGATAAGGCCAAAGCCGTTATCTTCTTAATCCTTCGGCCCGTCAACTTATTCACAGGTGTGATTTCTTGTGCTGTCTTTTGCTGGGTAAATCTCTGGATTGAATCGCGACATGTTCCGAACAAGCTGCGTTCTCAGCCATGGATTCGCGTCGCCTATGCTCTGGCAGGCTGCGTCTTTGCAGTTCTGGGAGCGATGGGGGCATGGTCCAATCACGACCCCGAGGCTGGCTTTTTGGAAAGTCGTTGGTTCGCCATAGGTGGACTCATCGGCGTTGTGCTTGTTAGTATCATCCTCGTGGATAAATTCCGACGTTGGATAGAAAATAAAGTTGCCTAGCGACGCGTCTAAACACTTCTAGAGTCGCCCATGTTCTCTTAGCACGTACCTAGAACTACAGTTTGGAGCGAATGCCTTTGTAGAGCTGATTGGCGCCATTCACAATCAACTCCATATCGGTCCCGCATTGACACCATTGGACTCCCTGTTGGATCGCGTTCAGAGCAAAGTCGGTTGAAGCGGGCATTCCCATCCCGATATAGAGTCCAGCCTCACGCCCTTTACGAATCGTCGTCTCTATCAATTCGACGACTTCGGGGTCGGACGTTTTGCCAAGCTTATTCACCGATCCGGACAAGTCCATCGGCCCAAGGCAAAGGCTATCCAGTCCGGGAATCTGAACGATTCGGTCTAAGTCTTCCACAACAGCTTTGCACTCAACTTGAGCACAAACAAAGATCTCTTGATTGGCATGTTCGAGATATTCGTCACCGCCAAGTCGGCCATAGTCGGTAGGTCGTCGAGGCCCGAATCCACGTGTTCCTGTCGGAGGGTAATAACAGGCGTCTACGAATTGCTTGATTTCTTCGTAGCTCTTGGCTTGTGGAAGTATCACCCCTTCGGCACCACTGTCGAGGACACGTTTGATCCATCCAATTTCACCAGAGGGAATGCGAACTAAAAACGGCGTTCCCGTTGCTCTGCAGGCAATCATATGGCCGACGAGTGACTCCATGTTGGTGGGGCTGTGTTCCAGGTCAATCCAGATGAAATCGCATTCGGTTGCCAGTGCTTCTGTGATCGAAAGGTCGCCATAGGTAACCGCTGACCCCAGGCATGGTTCGCCCGCATCCATTTTGTCGGTAAACTTCTTGATGTTTAAGTACATTTATATTCTTGCCTAGTTAAAGGATGGTTGTATGGATTCGTTGACAGTCGGAAGGACTTCAGTCGCAAACAGTTCTACCGAACGGAGCCATTTCTCACGGTTGTCAAAGTCATGGGCGACTAAAACGATATTGCCGAATTCACCCACTTGAGTTCGCAATTCTACCAGTTTTTTCGCCACGGTTTCCGATGATCCGGCGATAATAATCTCATCCATGAAGTAATCCAGATTGACTTCTTCATCGGCCATGTCAGGTCGGGGTTTCCATAGCCCGACGCCATTTGGCGCGGTTCTTCGTGTCAATTCCAGAATGTACTCAATGCATTTGCCTAGCGACCCTTCTCGAGCGAATTGCTGAGCTTCTTCATCTGTTTCGCCGACGAAAATGTTGCGGGATACAGCCCAGTTCTCCGGGGTGGGAGTAATGCCTGCGTTCCCTGCTCCACGCTGGTAGGTGATCCATTGGTCCTTCAATACATCCGCATGAATCATGTGATGAGAAATGAAGTTAAAACCCTTTCCTGCCGCTATTTCAAGTCCTTTTGATGCGCGACTAATGGAAGGAACGTAGATGGGAGGCAACGGTTGCTGAAGAGGCTTGTGTAACCCCCCAATACCCATTTCTGGATCGATGTGGTCCGCTATTTCGAAATCAGTAAATTCGCCTTTGAATTGATAGGGAGGCTCGGAAGTCCAAATGTTCATGATGCAGTCAATCGCTTCTGCGACTCGCCGTCCGATTTCAGGAGGAGCGACGTTAAATGCTTCTAGGTCGGTTGGGACGGCGCCGGGGCCAAAGCAAACGTTTAAGCGGCCATGGGAAAGATGATCAAGGAATGCCAGACGATTGGCGACATGAACCGGATTGTGATAGGCCAGGCAGACAGGAGCCGGTCCGATGCGGATATTTTTCGTAACGCCTAATACTTTACCTAGGAAGATCTCAGGGGAGGCGATATTTTCGTACGTGGATGAATGGTGTTCGCCAACCCAAAAGTCGTTAAACCCCAGTTCATCACAACGAACGGCGAGTTCCAGATCTTCGTCAAAACACTGTACAAGTGATTTCGTAGGGTTATGTACAGGCATGACAAACATGCCAGTCTTTAATGAACTCATAGAATCAACCGTCTAAAGGAATGTTTAGTTTTGTCGCATAGTCAACAAGTTGTTGCCAAGTGGCAGGGTCAATCGGAATGCCGGTTTGTTTGCGTTGTGCAAGATTGCGGAACTCAAGCTCGCCGGGGACGAGGACTTCATCGAATCCGGCTGCGGGAGCGGAAGACTTCATGTAGTCTGCAGAGTCACTCATGAGTTGAGCGAATGTCTCGGCTTGAGTGAATGAGTTGGTGTTTAACACGATAAAGCAAACACCGTTGCCAAATACTTCTGTAGAAGTGGAACCCACTCCGGCGAAGATAGCGCCTAAGATTTCCACTAAAAGCCCTAACGCATAGCCTTTATGCCCCACCGTACCGCCCATCGGCAGGATTCCGCCTTTCGGAGGACCGTAAAAATCGTTTGGGTCGTTGGTAGGCTGTCCGTCGCTATCGAGTATCCAGCCATCGGGGACCGCTTTGTTCTCATTGCGATAAAAACGTACTTTGCCCTCGGGAGCGACCGATGTCGAGAAATCGGCGACGATGGGGTTGCCGGTAGTCGGAGCTCCATAAGCAATCGGGTTTGTTGCCAGTCTTCCTTCCCGTCCACCGTAAGGAAGGACATGGTGTCCGTAGCTAGGGGAGTTGCACGTGGCAATTGCCACCATGCCCGCTTCGGCGGCTGTAGTAACGTAGGAACCCAATCGCCCAACATGATTGCAATTGCGAGTGATGACACAAGCCGTGCCCTGTTCGCGAGCGATTTGAATTCCGGTTTCAATGGCAGCTGTAGCTCCCACTGCTCCAAACCCGTATCCGCAATCGACCTCGGCTGTCGTCGGGCTGGTCTGCTGAGTCTCAATAGTGGTGCCAGTCTTTAGGCTCCCGTCTTCAATGAATCCCAGATATTCGGGTATCCGCATGACTCCGTGGGAATCATGTCCGAGTAGACTACTCTTTACAAGTTCTGCAGTTGCCAGTTCCGCTTCCGCTTCGCTAGCTCCTAATCCCTGAAACAAAAGGCTGCCGAGTCGTTGGGTTTCTTCAGGAGAATGTAGCGTGGTCATTTATTTAATAGCGATCGGGTTACCCGGAGAGCCGGTAGCGCCTTTCAGTCGCAGCGGAGCAAAGACAAATGCGAATTCATACACTTTGTCTTCGGCTAAAGAGGTTAGATCAAGGTTTTCGATATGGTAGACGCCATTCTTAGTGATGTTCCATTGATGCACTGGAAATGATTGTTCTGGATTTTCATGCGGTACAGCTTCGATTGCCCAGGTATCAGCTCCGATCATAGAAACTTTGTGGTCGGTCAGGAATTTGGCTGCGCCTAACCCGA
The DNA here is from genome assembly GCA_002701385.1 of Rhodopirellula sp. Taxonomy (GTDB): domain Bacteria; phylum Planctomycetota; class Planctomycetia; order Pirellulales; family Pirellulaceae; genus UBA721. Next base: position 13,103 of record NZVD01000094.1, read on the forward strand.
TTCCGGGCTCACCCTCTCCATACACATCATTATCTTGCATCCAAAGTTTGCCATGCCCAGTATGAATCAGGACGATGTCTCCTGGAGTTAGCTCCAGCTTGGCTTTTTTGAGACAAGCACGTAATTCTTCGGCTGAAATGACATACCCTGCTGGGAGACGGTCGGTACCGCGTAAAGCAGCTACGTCTAATAGGACACCGCGAGCAAAGAACACACCAACGTTTTCAACTCCCAGCTTTTCCAGACCGTAGGGATTTCCGAAGTCGGATAGTTTATTTCCGTTGTAGAAAATGTGTTCCCCATCAATGTGTTTGCCAACATGGCCCAGACCATCGAATTGCGTTCCTACCTGACCAATCTCACCGCTAACAAGTTCGTCGTTGGACACCATGCCATTGCTGCCAGAAGGGAGTCCGGTCGGTAAGCCGGGAATTGTAAGACTGAAGTGGCGTTTACCAGGCAGTGGCATTCCATGCTCGTAGAGGCGACCAAGTTGGTAGACTTTGCCTTCATTGATCAGTTCTTTTGCAGAAAGCAGTTCTTCTGCTGTCTGTAAGTTAGCTGCCCCACGCTGATCATTAGCGCCATAGGGTGAAGGCCACCACTTTTCACCAATTCCGAGGTAGCTTTTGACCGCTCCGAAGACAACGGTTGATAATGTGACGATAGTCACGATGCTCAAAAGGTTGAGTCGTAAGGGCTTAAGTAGAAATCTTTGCTGTGTGGGTTTCATGAATTCTTCCAGTCCTAAAGTGCGAAAGGAAGTGTCATTTTACCCATTTCCACACCGCCAAGATAGAAAATTATGGGCGTTCGGGACCACGGATTTCGGAGTATAGATTATCGGCAAACTGCACCATGTACTGATAGTCCGCTCCCACCATGGCCCAGTGGGCTCCGGCCGCATGCCAGCGTTTTGCTGTGGCGGCGTTACTGCCCATTCCCACGCCCACGTAGATCCCGGCCTCGCGGCATTTGTCGATAGAAATTTGAATAGCCTCGACGACAGTCGGGTGGTCAATGTCTCCGGGTAGTTCATAGGAACCCGATAAATCGTACGGACCAATCACCACTCCATCGAGCCCATCGATGGCCACCAATTCATCGATATTGTCTACGAGGTTGCGGGATTCGATTTGGCCGACCACAAAGGTTTCGGTGTTGGCCTGTGGTAAATACTTGTCATTTCCCAGGCGGCCATAGTTGGTGCTGCGTCGCGGGCCATACCCTCGCGTCCCCTGCATAGGATATCGACAGGCGGCGACAAACGCTCTTACTTCTTCAACGGATTGAGCTTGTGGGAGAATGATGCCGTCAGCGCCGGCATCAAGGACTCGCTTGATCCAGGCGATCTCTCCGGAGGGGACACGCACTATGCCAGGGACGCCACAAGCGCGGCAGGCAATAATGTGGTTCACCATGGATTCAAAGTTGGTCGGGCTGTGTTCCAAGTCGATCCAGATGTAATCGGCATTTGCCGCCAAGGCTTCGGTAACGGAGGCATCTGAAAAACTCACCGTGGGACCAACACATAATTGGCCGGTGTCCATTTTGGTTTTAAAAGCCTGAATGCTTTCGTACATGGTGCTCCTCTGTCTCTTTTTATGAAGACGTTACCAGGTCCAGCCGTCCTGGATCTCAGCATTGACCACTGCACCGTTGGGCCAATTACCATGACGCAGGCTGGCAATGCATTCTGCCGCTTCGACGCCCATCATGAGGCGAGATAAGTGGTCTCCCGATCCGATGTGTGGACTGCATAAGACATTGGGTAGAGAAAACAACGGATTGTCTGCACTAGGAGGCTCTTGTTCGTAAACATCCAGTCCAGCTCCGTATAGATGCCCACTACTTAATGCTTCATACAAGTCCGTTTCCACCTGGAGGGCTCCGCGAGCGGTGTTGATCAGGACGCTTCCCTGCTTCATCTTTCCAAGGAAGTCCGCATTGATTAGCCCCTTGGTCTGCTCAGTCACGGGACAATGTACGCTGATGTAATCACTGCGAGCCAGTAAGTCGTCCAGCTCAACCAATTCAATGCCATTCTTTTCATTGAATTCCTGATTGGGATAAAGCTCATACGCGATTACTTTCATACCCATCGCAACAGCCCGAACCGCTAGGCTGCGGCCAATCCGCCCCAGTCCGATAATCCCAAGCGTTGTGCCGCGGATCGGCAATGTTTCGGATTGAGGCCATCGGCCGGCACGACTGTGTTCGTCGTTGGCGAGAACTCCTTTGGCAATACCAAACATCAGCATCAATGCGTGTTCCGCTACGGATTCATGATTAGCATTGGGAGTGATACATACAGCGATGTTATGCTTCGTTGCTCCAGGAATGTCGACTCGGTCATACCCTACACCACTTCGAGCGATGACACGTAATTCGGGGCAGGCTGCCATCACGTTTTCGGTGATAATCGGGCCGCCGGCCAGTACGGCATTACATTTTTGCAACTGAGCGATAGTCTCCTCTTCGCTCTTACCGCGACTAAAAGTCGAATCATCTGGGTAGATTACTTCAAATCCAGCTTCTTGTAGTACTTTGACATATTGAGCATCCTTAAGGCCGATCATGTGTTCAGGATCGATAAGTACAACGTCGGTGGGCATCGTTTAATAACTTTCATGCAAGTGGTTAACTTCCGAGTGATAAGTATCTAATGTCGCCTTTTTGTGTGCTATAAACAAGACCACACGTGCCTGAGAGGACAGGCGATTTGCTATGGAGAAATCGTGCCAATGCAAATGACTTCTTTCATAGTTCGATGATAGAGGCGTCCATTCGCGTAGCTAACGGAATTGACCGTCCACGTTTGTCCGATAGGACCAAGGTCGTTCACGGCCAGGATCGCATCTGCATCCAGAGCTTCCGCATTTGCGTCGAGAATATAAACCAGTCCCGTCATCGACGTGAAGTAAATTCGATCATTGACAACGGTTGGAGCTCCCAGGAACGATTTTGTGAATCCTCCTAGCTTGATTCGTGGATCTTGCGCAACGTCGAAACCTCTTGAGTTGCGAGTGTCGTTGGGTTGGACTTCGCCAAATGTCCATTTCTCGGCTCCACGCAACGGAGCGTCGACTTGACTTGGTAATTCAAGGAATTCAGTTTTACCGCTTTCGATATTGACTCGCGCAACTTGCCATTTATCTCGCACTAAAAAGTAAAAGTGACCACCAGCCACAATGTTAGTGTGTCGAAGATCGATGACTCCACCAATCGATTCTTTCACCTGTGTTTCGTATCCGTTGACTTCCTTATTCCAGAGCGTGGTAGTGGCTTGAGAGAACAGGTCGTGTTCATGAATCTGTTTGCCTGTTTGAGCATTAAGCACGGCAAGCTTTAGTTGTCCGGTCTTGAGCCAGTAAGCGTACTGGCTGTCCCAGTGTTGGTTGGCTAATGCTCCGAAAGGTATTTCTTCTTGAGGATCCCAGTGCCAAACTGCTTTGCCGGCCTTGGGGCCAGCGACATGGGTTAAGCTCAGTCCATTGGGGCGCTCGGGAACCTCGTGAGGCCCTCCGCGCCCTTGCAGGATGAACGGTTTATTGTTCAGTTGCCCTAAGATCGGAGTGTTGTAGTGCGTGATGGCGTCTTCTGCAATCCAATCCGTTTTTCCCGTACGTTTGTTAATCGCTCGAAGGTAATTCCACTTGCGTTCACCTTCCTTTGCTTTGCGTGGGTCACTTTCCGGCAATGGCTCGACATTGAGAATCCACTCGCCAGTGAGGATAGGCTCGAATTGCTTATTAAACGGAGCCTTAGCGGAAGGAGTCCATTCACGAAACCAAATCAATTTTCCTCGTACGGTCCAGCATCCCATGGACCCACTAGCGTTGACGAACCAAACATGCTTTCCATCCGTGATGGGAGTGGGTGAGCTAGAGTCGCTGAATCCGTAGTTGTACGGCCCTTCGACGGAGCCCTTTAATGGAACGCTCCATAGGATATCCCCTGTATTGGCATTTAAACAATACGCAACAATGTCCGTGCCTTTGAGCGGAGGGAGGTTGCGAATCTTCTGATTCAGTTCGGCCAGTAAGTTTAGGATGCGTTGGTATTGTTGCGAGTGCTCGGCTCGGATCTTATCCATTTGATTGGTAACGCGACGTTGCTCTATTTCCAATTCCTTTACTTTGGGGTGGAAGCGACGAACTCGTTCTCTGAGTTTCTGGACGTTTTGTGATGAATCCTCTTCGAGTAACATCTGAACGCGATTAACGATGTACTGTTCAATTTGTTTCTCATTATTGATGAAGGTAGTCCGTAGAGTTTGGAATGCCGGATTATTCCTGATTAACGCCTTGTCGATGGATTCCTGTTGCACTAATTTGTCGGCTTCCGCATCTTCTTTATGCACGGCCAATAAATCTGGGTTGCCTTGAGGTTCCCAGGGTTTCATGATCGTTAGGAAAGCGAGGTCGTTGTGGACGGCGATCCCACTTTGACCTCCTTCGGGTAGAGTCGTCTTCCAGACGATGTTGCGATGTGTTCGCACACTGAATTTCAATGGTGGTTCAGGGCCTTCAACTTTCCAGGTTCCATCAGGACCGCCAGCCATCGGCCAGTTATCGCCGGCGTTTAATGAAGTTGTTAGAAACAGGGTGCAAAGAAAGAGAGCTGATTTAACGTTGGTCACAATGAAAGAATCCAATGGGAGATGAGAATCAAAGCTGATAAGTACTTCGGGTTAACTAATTAGATCGCGGATGACATGAGCGTCATAGACATCGGTCAGGCGCTCGTTTCGTCCATTGTGTTCATAGACCAACTCTTTGTGATTGAATCCGAGTTGATGTAGGACAGTGGCGTGAAAGTCCGAGTACTGAGTGCGGTTGACAACACTTCGGTAACCGAAATCGTCAGTGGAACCGTAAGTCTGTCCTCCGCGGATTCCTCCTCCTGCCATCCATACACTGAAACCGTATGGATGGTGATCGCGTCCTTCATTCCCTTTTGCTGCACCGCCCCGTAATTCGGCACCAGGAGTTCGGCCAAATTCGCCACCCCAAAGCACAAGTGTGGAGTCGAGTAGTCCACGTTGTTCTAGGTCCGTCAGTAACGCACCGACAGGCCCGTCGGTTTGTTGGCAGCAGCTTTTCGTGTTAGCAACATTGGAGGTATGTGTATCCCAAGGTTGTCCACTCATCATGATCTGAACAAAACGGACTCCACGTTCGACTAAACGCCGCGCCATTAGACACCGTTTTCCATATGACTGGGTAGTCTTGTTATTGAGTCCGTAGGCTTCCTGAGTCGCTGCGGTTTCACGGGTGATGTCGACCGCGTCCGTAGCAGCAAGCTGCATTCGCGCTGCTAACTCAAGGTTGTTTATCCGCGCATCCAGTTCCAGTTCTTTCGGATGCCGGTCCAGATGTTTCTGGTTTAGTGTTCTAAGGAGATCGAGTTTGCGTTCACGGGTGTTACTGGAAATCGACTTGGTTGGCTGGAGATTGAGTACAGGCGAACCATTGCTTTTAAAGGCTGTTCCCTGATAAATCGGTGGTAACCAACCGCTAGACCAGTTTCGAGCCCCATCGGTACTCGGGCCACTTGGATCAGGCAAGGCGACATAGGCTGGAAGATTTTGATTAACTGTTCCAAGTCCATAGGCTGCCCAGGATCCTAGGGTCGGGCGGCCGGGAATAATCAGGCCTGTCTGAGCAAGCCAGATGGAATGTTCGTGGTTTCGATGCTCACCGACCATCGACCGAATGACGGCTATCTTATCCGCGTGCTTGGCAATTTCCGGAAGCTGGTCAGAGAATTCAGTGCCTGATTCGCCGTGCTGATGAAACTTGAAAGGAGTGCCGAGCAGGTATTTGGTGCGTTCTTCGTCGTCTGCGACGGTGGCCGGCGGTGTTTCGCCGCTGTGCTTGTTCAACAGAGGCTTGGGGTCAAGTAGATCAACCTGACTTGGCCCTCCGTGCATAAATAATTGAATCACAGCCTTCGCCCGTGGTTCATGCATGGGCATCCGTGGTTTCAGGTCATGAATCTTTGTTCCAGCCTGTGTTTCTTCATGCAACAAGGAAGCGAGCATGGCACCACCAAATCCCGCCCCCATTTGCTTAAGCGTCTGCCGACGAGATATTTCGTAGTGTTCGCGATGTGTGATTTCAATCATAGGGCTTTAGCCTGTTGGATTAGTCGACGTAGCTAAACTCGTTACTAGATAGTAAGACATGGCACAGATCGGTTAATGCGGATTTCATTACAGACCGCAAAATAGCTTTTTCACCACTGAGTGGTCCGTGGAAACCTGCCGTACTATCCCATGTTTTAACAAGGGTATTATCTGATTCGGTCGAGGTTAACACCCAATTCCAATCAAAGTTGTCGGATGTCAATTCGCCGTTGTTGTCTAGAAGGAATAGGAGTGATTCCCCCTGCTCTACTTTTCGGGAAGACAGGGTAAACTTCTCTTCGCCGTGAGCGACCACTCGTTGTTCTAACTGACCGTGCTTGGTGCTGATCACGGTGACGCGGACGCCATTTCCTGCTGGAGACCCATGATTAACGGTTCCCTGAATTTGGATACTCGTCGTTTGTTCGGGAGTCCAGCGGAGAATGACTCCCATGTGACCACCAGGATGTCCGCTTGTGGCATTCAAGCCTTCCCACATGCCTCCCATATAAGGATAGCCCGGCCCTAATTGCCATTGCCCGTTTTCAAAGTGAGCAAAGGGCTTGAAGGCCGTAGCGGCAGAATCCGCCTCATTGAGATTGCCTGTTCCGTAAGTCCATGCCGAACTATCGCCAATCCTGGAGGAGTAGTTGTCGACTTGCATCGCTAAAAAGTCTTTTAGGACCTTTGCTTCCGACATTGTTGGCTCTCGACCATACGCATCCCGGACAGCTCTGTGGATTAAATCGGCCGACTCGCTTGCCAGCAGTTGTTCTGCAAACTCTTCTGCAGCCTGATTAGCAACGTCGCTATTCATTAACGATAAGGCTTGGAGGGGAACGGTAGATTGGCTTCGGCGAGTGCAGTTTGTTTCAATGTCGGGCTGATCGAAAAGCTGGAGGATGGAAACTGGAGCCGATCGCTTGTTTCGAATGTAGATACTGCGACGTTGAGGGAATGATCCGTCTCCAACAATGACTTCACCGGAATCTAGGTTGCGAATGCCGTCGGGGAAACCATGCATTTTGGAGTCGAGTGCTTGGGCGATAAATAACAGACTGTCACGTAACGCTTCGGCTTCCAGTCTTTTGATGTTCTGACGCCAGAGTAATCGGTTTGTTGGATCTTGCTTATCCCCTGCAATTGCATGAGATGAGTCGCGAGTTGCGATTTGACGATACGCGTTAGAGGTGAGGATCGTTCGATGGAGGTGTTTAAGGCTCCATTGGCTATCTTCCAATTCCACCGCCAGCCAATCCAGAAGTTGTTTGTGCTCTGGGTTTTCTCCCGCCCAGCCAAAATCTTCGACCGTCGACACAAGTCCTTCGCCAAAGTGATGTAACCATAGACGATTAGCAATGACTCGCGAGGTAAGAGGATGGCGATCCTGTGTGAGCCAGCGAGCAAAGGCTGCTCGGCGTCCGGAGGTGTGTCGGGCTTCTGTTTGATCTTCCCACTTAAATGAAGTACTCGCTTGAATCATAGAAGGGACGCCGGGGCGGACTTCCTGCCCGGGTGTCTGCGCATCCCCGCGTAGTAGCAGCGGTGTATAGGGTTCCCCTTCCACATCATAGGCGGCATATNCACTGTCGTAAGCATGCCGCGTGGAGTTGAGTTTGTTAATTTCGCTTTGCTTGGAATCAACCAGTGTTTTGAACTCAGGGAAAGTTTGTGTGAGTGCTTCCTGAAGCTTGTCTGCTGGAGGTTTTAGAAATGGCGTGTATTTTTTGACTAGATAAGTTTGGATTTCAGTTCGTGATGATTCCGTTACACCGAAGGCTATTCGAACATCTTCACGCACTTGCTCGTCGACCGATTCGAGGCGTTTTTTGAACAGGTCGCCTCGTTTGGCCTCTGCTGCTGTTGTTAGAAAATCCTGGATGTCTTTGACGGCGGAGTCGACCTCCGCGTCTCGGGCATTTTTGGCGTCAAGTTGTTTCTGGCTTGCAAGTAATAATGTGCGACTGGCAAAAGGGACCCAGTTGTCAGGGTTGTAAACGGACATCAGGATCGACTGTATTTCGTAATACTCCTTTTGGCTCAGGGGATCAAACTTATGATTGTGGCACTTGGCACATTTAAGTGTCAGTCCCATGAGGCTAGAAGTAACGATGGAAACCTGAGAATCAATCGTTGGGTAGTAATAGAATCCATTGACGTTTTTGATCGTATTGAAATCTGGTCGACTGGCATCCGGTCCCGTACGTAGGAATCCCGTGGCGTCCAAAGCCTCGATCGTGGCTTGAGATAGATGGTCACTGTTTCGGAATTCCTGGTGGTAATCAGATAATTCATCTCCGGCAAGTTGCTCTCTGACAAACTGGTCATAGGGTATGTCGCGGTTGAAGGATCGGATGACATAATCTCGGTACCGCCAGATGAGCTGCCTGTCCTGATCAGCAGCGAGAACTCCTGCAGAATCACTGTACCCGGCGATGTCCAACCAATGCCTGCCCCAACGCTCGCCATAACGCGGACTGGCGAGCAATTGTTCAACGAGCTGTTCATAGGCATCTGGAGAGTCATCCTGTATGAAGTTCTCAATTTGTTCAGCTGTCGGAGGAAGTCCTAGTAAATCAAAGCTGAGCCGGCGAATCAGCGTTCGACGGCTGGCAATAGGGGAATAAGACAGGCCATTTTCTTCCAGTTTGGCAAGCAGGAAATTGTCCACAGCATTGGCAATCAATTCTCGATTTGCCACTGCCGGAAGCGAGGCTCTTTTAGGTGGATAGAATGACCAATAATCGTAATCGTAATCGTCGTAGAATCCATTGGCTTCCTCCGAAGCAAGGACTTCATTGTCTTTTGCTTGAGCCCCGTCGTTGATCCACGTTCGAATTAACCCAACCTCTTCTTTATTTAAAGCCTCACCCTGAAGTGGCATCCTTCCGGAGCTGGTGACATCAAATAGCAANCTGCTTTCTGCCGCTGAAATTCGAATGGCAGGTCCACTCTTTCCCCCGCGAACAATGTTTCCCCTTCGACTTAGGTCTAGTCCCCCTTTGGGGTTTTCCCCGAAGTGACACCCCGCACATTTGGCCTTAAAGATCGGCAGGATTGAATCCTCAAAGATCAACGCCTCGTCAGCGTTAGCGGCTACGACATGGAGGAAAATGCAAAGCAATGTAAAGAAGATTCTCATGCATATATTCTACCAGTTCACCACTTGGAACACGACGGAAAATGAACCCGGCCATTACCAACTGAGGATGTACGTGATCTGCGATTTAGTTGTCATTCCGAAACCTATTCTGATAATCTGAGTTTAATAGGGAGTTGAGAATGATAAGGAACGTCAACGTGAATGTGAAAAGTGTATTTGTTTTTGCTCTGATCCTTGGAATGGTAGCTGGCTTGGGCGAGTGTCGATCCGAGGAAAACCCAGCCGAACGTATTGTCTGGCATGCAAATTTGAAGCGAGGCTTGGCTCTGGCCAAACAAACGAATCGCCCCATTTTTCTCGTGTCAGGAGCTCCTTCCTGCCTAGGAGTCCCGGGCGTATGGTGACCTGGGTTTACTGGTTCCACCAGTCGGTTTCTCGTGCAGAAACCTGTTGTTAAAGCCTCTCGCGAATGGATCTGTATTCGGTTGCTTACTTATGAAAGCGAAGCCGAGTATGAGTTCATGGAAGAATTGCTAGGTGTCNAAAAGGGTACACTACCCAATACCGTGTTCTGTATGCTGGCGCCGGATGGTAAGACACGTTTGTCCAGGCCTTCTAGGAGCCCCAGTTTTTTTCGGACGCCGGAGAATCTGGCTACCCAAATGCAACGTCTTGCTGCTGGCTATAAATCGTCTGTTCCTGACTCGTTTGTGGCTCCTATTCCGTTAATTGATCGTGTTGATTTGGCTCTCAATGTTGCAGCCAGTGACAATCGGCCACTCATAGTCGCTTATCATTCCAACGCTGATGGATTAAACACAATACTGAATTCGGTTAAACACGTGATTTGGGAACCGGAATTCATTGGCCAATTCATGATTGCGGCTACGACCCAACCTGAGGACTTAAAGCCACTGTCTGGGGGAACGGGTGAACCTGGATTGTATGTCATTGAGCCTGATGAATATGGCGTATCCGGAAAAGTCACCAGATTCGTGGACGCTCAAAAGGTTGAAGTGTTAGCAAAAAACACGCTTGCTTTAGGGTTAAAGTCGTTTCAGCCATTCGAGAAAAATCATCAGCAGCATATCCGCAGCGGATATTTGTTTGGAATTGAATGGGATACCGTAGTACCTGAATCCGACCCAATGTCTGTTCAGGCAAAGCAGCGTTACAAAGCACGTTTTAACAACAGGCCCTGATCTATGCTCGTTAAGTCTTATTTGGCAGTCGTCGCCGCCATTATTCTTGCAGTTTCATCTATAAGTCAAGGTGCTCCCCCACGCAACGATTCCCCGAGTCCGATTGTGGTCGCACATCGCGGACTGATATTGGATGCTCCCGAAAATACGCTCGCCAGTTTCAAAGCATGTCTGGAGTTGGGGTTTGGATTTGAACTAGATGTGCAGCGAACACGGGATGGGCATTTGATGTGCCTGCATGACACAACTCTAGACCGCACCACCGATGGGAAAGGCCTGCTTGCCTCTCTTACCCGATACCAAACGGTGGGGTTAGATGCTGGAGAGTGGTTTTCACGCCGGTTTCGCAATGAGCGTCTGCCAGGGATTGATCAGGTGTTTGCTCTTATCGCCTCGTACCCAAAGTCGAATCCCATTTACGCAGTCGATATCAAATTGAAGGACAAACAAGTTGAGGCGGACTTAGTCCAGCTAGCGAAGAAATATGAGGTGCTAGATCGCCTATTGTTTATTGGTAACACGATTCAGGATGAAGGCGTGCGAGAACGTCTTTGGAAAGCAGATAAGTCAGTGCAGATGGCTGCTGTTGCCCATGATTCTAAGGAGCTTCTGGTTTCACTGGCTCATCCACAAACGAATTGGGTTTATGTGAGATACTTGCCGTCCGCAGAGGAAATTCTGAAAGTACACAAACAGGGGAAGAAAATATTCATCGCGGGCAAGACGGTAGCAGGTCAAGAACCGGAAAACTGGCGGCACTGTATCCGGCACGGAATCGATGCCATACTGACCGACTACGCAATCGAATTAGGTCGTGAGATCAGACAGTCGATTAAGTGAGCCCCGCTAATTCTTCGTCCGCAGTTCCAAATCGTTCTGCCTCTATTCCCATACGGTGAAGCATGGATAGGTAATATCGATTCAGATCGGTGTTGCGGTCAAAATCCAAATGTCGTCCGGTTTTGATTTGAAGGTTGCTGCCGCCTGCGAATAACACAGGTAGATTGTCGGCGGAGTGTTCATGTCCATCTCCAAGGCTCGAGCCATAAACTATCATTGTGTTGTCTAGTAAAGTCGAGCCTTCCTCTTCAATCTCTACCATTCGGTCCAACAGATAGGCAACTTGTTCGTGATGCCATCGAGTGACGGAGTTGTACATGCCTCGCTTTTCTTTGACACTGCCCCAACTGGTCAAGCCGTCATCGTCTTCGGTTTCCCCGGAGATATCGTGATAATGTGAAAGTGCATGCCAAGTGCCTTGAACACCATCAATGAAATTGAAATAGCGATTGCTTTGTCCGTGATCCAGCATGAAAGTGGAGACTCTCGTGGCATCTGCCCAAAAGCCAAGCACGATCATGTCCAGCATTAGACGCATGTATTGTTCGTGGTCCTCGGGGATTCCGGCTTGTGGTCGTTGAAGTCGCTCGCGGAGTGACTGATTATCTCGAGCGCGGGCCGCCTGCTTATCTGAAAATCGGATTCTTCGTTCAATCGCCTCGATCGCAGTTAGATACTGGTCAAGTTTGTCTCGGTCCTGGTACCCGAGTCGACCTTGTAGGGATTTAGCGTCATCCAAAACAAGATCCAGAACACTGGAATCCGGAGCGTATTGCTCCGATGTGCGAAACATTTGGTCAAAGACAATACGGGGTTCGATTTCACGGGTTGCTGGTGTGTTTTCGTCCAGCCAGGAGATGGTATTGCGAGGTAGACTCTTTGAGAAAAAGCCTTCTCCGCGAACCGACAGTTGAAGGGAGGACAGTAGAGTGTCCTTACCGACGTGCGTTGCGGCAAGTTGGTCCACCGACATGCCACCGGCACTGACTTGCCGTCCCGAATACTCGCCTCCGGTGAGCCAGGTGGCTGTCCCGGCCATGTGTCCATTGCCACGCGGCGTCCAGATGTTTTCAGGAATCAGTAGATGTTGTTTATGTCGTTCCAGCGGCTGCATCCAGCTGTTTAGTTTGACGAGTGAACCATCCTTTGATACTTCCTCTGGTAACCAGCTACCTTCCGCCACACCGTTGGGGAAATACAAAAATGCCATTCGAGCCTGAGGTTGGTCTACTTGCGAATTACCTTGTGCGGTTTGCATACACTCAAGCAATGGAAGTGCAAGTGAGACGCCTATTCCTTGAAGAGCTTTTCGTCGATTCAAATGCCAGGACTTTGCCATGTTAGTTATTCCGGTTCAGGCCCGGCTCCTCGCGTGCTTCATCAATCGATGCTTGCGGTAATCGTTTGTGTTGAAAAGGATAGCTGTTAATGATGCTGTTAATCAAAGTGTGTAAACGAAAGTCGTCTGTTTCCAAGTCGCGATAGATCTTACGTATTGCCGGTTCGTCAAAGTACTCCAACTGTCTTCCCAGCCCATAGGATAGCAGTCGGCTGGAAAGCTGCCGTATGAATTCTTCGTGATACGCTTCGACAATTGCAAGCTTTAATCCAGCAGGGCCTTCAAAGGAAGTCCCGTCCGGGAGTTGTGCTTTGGCGTCAATGGGCTTTCCTCGCGAACGTGTTTGATAACGCCCAAAGAAATCAAAGTTCTCCAGAGCTACACCCAAAGGGTCGATTTGGTCATGGCAGGATGCACAGCGTGGATTGTCGCGGTGCAGAGCCAATTTCTCCGCCGTGGATAAATCTCTACGGCGTTCGACAGCCGGTTCGAATTCAGCGGCACCTGGTGGAGGAGGTGGAGGAGGAGTCCCCAATATCGTAGTGAGCACCCAGTTTCCCCGAACAATGGGACTCGTGCGACCTGGGAATGAAGTCACGGCATGCAAACTTCCTTGTCCCAACAGGCCACCACGGTGTGGTGATGTCAATTCGACCCGTCTTAGATGATCGCCAAGGATATTCGGAATTCGGTAATGTTGAGCTAACTCTTCATTAAGGAACGTGTAGTCGGCGAGTAAGAGTTCGGTGGCAGGTTTGTTGTGGCGAATCGTATGGCTCAGTAACATCGCAGTTTCTTGCCGCATCGCCGACATTAACGATTCAGTGCACCAGGGATTGTCGATGGGATCCATGCGAATGCGAGTCCCCAAGTGTTGGAATCCAAGCCACTGCCCACCAAATACAGACCCCAGTGTGTCTGCCTTAGGGGAGTTGAGCATGCGTTGGACCTGTTCATTCAAGACGGCTTGGTCGAACAGTTTCTTTTGTTTTGCTAATTCGAATAACTCCTCGTCGGGCATGCTTGCCCAAAGGAAATAGGACAGGCGATTTGCCAATTCGAATTGACCGATTCGGTAAGACTCTTGTTTCGCACTTAACGACTCGGTCTTAAATAGGAATTGTGGTGAAATCAGGACCGTATCGATGAGACGTTTGTATGCCAGTCGTCGATCGTTTGTCTGGCTGTAAACCGCAATGAACAACTCGCGATATTTAGCTTTCTCATTTTCGGTGACCGGACGTCGGAAAGCCCTGGATAAAAAGGTTTCGAGAAATGATGCCGGTGTAACACGCGCGCCATCTCGTAAGTTGATATGCAATTTGTTGTGGAGATGGCTATTGGATTCGCTTAATACTTCGTTACTGATCTCATCCGCAGCATGGACAAACCGTTCAAATAATTGCGGTTGGAGAAAAAGAGTGTTGGCTGAATTGTCAAAGCCACTTTTGCCACTTAAATCGGTAGGGAACTTAGAACTTGGACGGAGTGTTAATCCGAATAGGTCTGATACGGTATTGTCGTATTCGATGTTGGACAAACGTCTTGCAGGCTCGTAACCGGGATTGTCGATTTGCGAGTAATCAAATTGGTCAATTGCTCGTGTTAGCAGGTTGAGCAATTCCTGGCGTTCTTCGTTTGAAGGCTGTGGCTCACCGTCCGGAGGCATTTCGCCTCCATCGATTCGATCCATCACAATTCGCCAAGCGGAAGTGTTACGTACTAGAGGAGTTTGCTTTAGGAGTGTAACGAGATCTACCTGCCCCTGAGATTCTTCCGGATTATGACAGGCGGAACAATGCTTCAATAAAAGTGCATCAGCGGTTTGGGCAGACGCAACACCGGCAAGGCTCAGTAGTAATGCGAATGTAATTGGGAGAAGTGGTTTCATGCGTCTTATTCTAGTAGATGAAGCCATCTCTTGGTGCGTGGATTTGATTCACTCTTTACGCAATGTGGAGAGAAATTTGTTTGCCTGAATTCGCTATAATGAAATGGCATTCAAATGCCTCGCCTATTATCGCCTCTTTGCCCGCCTACCAAGATGACTTCTCACCTCAAAAAAACTGCAGCGTTTCTAGCCTTGCTGACTGCTTTCATCGGTACCCCCCTGCTCCAGCAGCTTCATGCGGATCAATTTTCTGACCGTATCGAACCTTATGTTAAGAAATTCTGCATTGCTTGCCATGGAGCCAAAGACCCCAAAGGTGGCTTGGATTTAACAAAATTCAAGACGGACCGGAGTGTGATTAACAGCTTTCGCCGGTGGAACAATATCACAACGTTTATTCAGAGTGGTGAAATGCCACCCAAAGGTTCTCCTCAACCGGAAATCGAGGAAAGCAATGCTGTCGTGGCAGCAGTTAACGGGCTGCTGATCGAAGAAGCTCGCAAACATTCCGGGGATCCTGGATTTGTACCTCCACGACGACTCAGCAATACAGAGTATGACCACTCAATCCGCGATCTGACCGGAGTTGACATACGACCAACCAGAGATTTTCCGGCCGATCCGGCAGGAGGCGAGGGATTTGATAATACTGGGGAAGCCCTCAGTATGTCTCCTAATTTGCTCAAAAAATATCTGTCAGCTGCCCAGCAGGTGGCTGACCATATGCTATTAAAAACGGATGGTGCAACATTCGCTCCCACGCCAGCTGTCTCGTATAACGAGCGCCGAAAACTGACGGAGCTGGCGATCATTGATTTTTACAATCAACGAACGGTTGATGTGAGTGAATATGTAGAGGCTGCCTGGAGATTTCGCTATCTGGAACAAGACAAGGATATATCACTAGAGAGCTATTCCAAGTTGAAAGGACTTAGTCCTAAGTACTTAGGGTTAGTTGGACAGACGTTATCCACGGCCTCGGCAGGACAGGGGTTTATGAAACAGTTAGGAGCGTACTGGGATGCCCTTCCTGTGCCGGTTGCCCCTGAAGGACGTCCTCCGGAATTCAATGAGCTGATGAGCTTTATTGAATTTGGTCGCAAGACGTTAACTCCCCCCTTAAAGGGACTCATCAAATCCAATGCTGGTAACTGGCCGATTCACTGGCTGGACTTTCGTGCGAAGACGGCAGCTGTGCGTGACCAATTTGCCTTGGAACAATTGGAAAGTGATGTGTTGATCAATGTGGGGCGAATCCCGGTCTATAAGGATGATCAAGAACCATATTCCATGTATGTCGAATTCGATCGAGGCTATTCCAGTCAGGATGGATATGTGATCATCAAAAGGCCTTTGTTCAGCTTGGCTCAGATTTTGCCTCGCAACGAACAGGATGAAACAGAGAATCATAAAGTGGTGTCGTTGAAAACGATACTGGAAAAATACCACCCTCAACTGGCAGCCAAGCTGAAGTTTGGGAAGCATCCGGCCAACGCATCCGAAGAGAATATCGAATCGGAATGGCTGGTCGTCAAAACACCGTTTCACTTGGAGATTCCCTTTAACCCGGAAATGCAAAAAGAGTTGCAGGGGAAACACCTGCTGCTGCAATCTCAGCTTGATAGCAAGAATAGCCGTGACAGCAGCGTATTTATAAAGCATGGCAACGGCCAGTCTCCGCAGGCCAAATTTGATAATCAGACGACACATCTCATCTATGCGGACAGCGAAGCCGCTAGCCGTTTGTCGGAATCGGTTGCCCCATTCTGTAATACGTTTCCTAATCGATTCTTCTATGTGGATGCGAAGCGAGGATTGGCTGCAGGTTTCCACCTGGTGGAAGGATTCTTTCGGGACGACAAACCGCTTATGGACAAAGTCCTGACCGACGCCGAAATCCGACAACTAAACAAGCTGTGGGAAGAATTGGATTTTGTTACTAACCGTACCGAGACACTGCTACGCGGATTTGTCTGGTTTGAGCGTTCAGAGCGTCATGTACTTCATGGCCGTGATTGGGATTATTTGCGAGCTGAAGATCCGGCGTTGGTCACGGCAGAGATGTTGGACCGATTTGAATTGCAATATCTCGAAAAGATGGGGACACCAGCCAAGCCCGGGACCGAGGAAGAAAGACGACGAGTTGTTGAGCCAGCAACGCCGAGTGAGAAATTTGATATGGTTCATGGATTCTTTGAGGATATTCGCGCCGGCCTGAAGCGACAGCAGGAAGTACTGGCCGCCGCGGAACCGAAGGGATTGAGCGACATTCTGGCGTTTGCCGCCCGAGCATACAAACGCCCTCTGAATGACGAAGAGACGGCTAGTCTACAGTCGCTGTATCAACTGTTACGGGAAGAAGGCCAGACAGTCGAGCAGAGTTTGAGAGGATTGGTGACAGCGATTTTGATGTCACCAGAGTTTATCTATCGATATAACGAAACTCCCAAAGGCAAAGGGATTGTTCCGTTAAATGACAGAGATCTTGCAAGTCGACTTAGCTACTTTCTTTGGGCCTCTGTGCCAGATCCAAAGCTGTTGGAATCGGCTCAAGCACAACAGTTGGCCCAGGGTGATAATCTTCGGCTGCAAGCAAACAGAATGCTGCAGGATGACCGGATTGGAGCATTGGCTAGAGAGTTTTTTGGCCAGTGGTTGCGATACAGAGATTACTTGGAAAAGGATCCAATTAATGCCGAAGCGTTTTCGGGGTATACGGATGAACTACGTCAGGCAATGTGGCAGGAACCAATCGAGCTTGGGGAATATCTCATACGTAATGACTTGCCGATCACGACCCTGATTTCCAGTGACACGACCTTTGTAAATGCCGTGTTAGCAAAACACTATGGTGGTGAGATTCAGTCGCAGTGGGCCCGAGCTCGTGAGGAACTCAAAAAACACATTCAAGTGACAGGTCAGGCACAGTTATCCGGTGACGAGTTAGATGCAATCTGGTTTGAAGTCTCTGGATTGCGTTCTCAGGGACGCGGAGGATTGTTTGGGATGGCTGTCGTGTTAGCTAAGAATTCCGGTGGTGAGAGAACCAGTCCAGTCAAACGTGGCTTCTGGACCGTGCATCATTTGCTCGGACAGCATTTTCCCCCACCGCCTGCAGATGTTCCAGAATTGCCGGAGAACGTCCATGAAGGCGAGTATTCATTGCGAGAATTGTTAAACGCTCATGTTGCAGACGCATCCTGTGCCATCTGCCACAAGCATTTTGATTATTTAGGATTGGCTCAGGAAAGCTTCGATCCGATTGGTCGATTTCGTACCAAAGATGCGGCAGGTAGGCCGATCGACGATACAGTTACCTTGCCTGATGGAGAAACTGCTAAAGGCGTGGAAGGACTTATTAGGTATATTGACGAACACCGAAAAGATGAGTTTGTCAGGACATTCTGCCGCAAGTTTTTGGGGTACGCCTTGGGGCGAAGCGTGGAATTGTCCGATCAACCGCTTTTGGATGAAATGCAGCAGACGCTGGAAGAGAATGATTACAGATTTTCGGTGTTGGTCAACAAAGTAGTTACCAGTCCCCAGTTTAGGAATCAACGAGCTCAAGACTTTGTCACAGCGACTAAGTAAAGTGGGCAACAGCAAGTAAAACGGTCGAGAGTACGTAAATCGGTCGATAGATAGAACAGAGAGACTATAATTAAGTTGGTTGAGTCGAACTCAACTTAAACGACGCGGTCCCAGTCAGGAATCTTAATGACAGGGTCTGAAACTTCCGGAGGAAGAAAAGAAGATGGTTCAGTCCAAGATATCACGACGTATGGTTTTAACTGGCTTAGGTGCTAGTGTCGCCCTGCCCTGGCTTGAATCCGGCAGATTACTTGGTGTCGAAGAATCTAAAGCTCCACCCAAGCGATTTGGTTTCATGTTTTGGGGGGATGGTATTCATCCCGCTGAGTGGTGGACAAAGGGAAGTGGAGAAAATCTAGAGCTTGGGCCGGTCTTTAATAGTCTGGAAGACATTAAAGAACAGGTGAACTTTATTCATGGCTTGAAGCACCCTAGTAACGTTGTCGGCGGTCATGCAAAAGGTGCGGCAGGAATGCTGACAGGTCATGCCCCTCAGGGTGGACGGGATATTGAAGGGGAAGTTAGTCTGGACCAGGTTCTGGCAAATGCTTGGCAGGATGAGACAGTATTGCCTAGTTTAGTTCTGGCATGTGAGCGACCGGTGAGTGGATTTCATGAATCCGGGTATTCGATGATGTATGCCAGTCACTTGTCTTGGAGCAGCCCTGTTTCGCCCGTACCCAGCGAACTGTATCCCGCACTTGCATTTGATTCATTGTTCGACAGTAAAGGCAGTAAAACACATTTAAGCGTGTTGGATCATGTCCGCGAACAATTGGGTGATGTGGCTCGAAAAGTTTCCTTTGCTGATCGCGCCAAGATTGACGAATACACGGCGAGTGTTAGAGAGGTTGAACAACGCCTTGCGAAAATGCAAAAGCGTAATGTCGAAGAAACTGCTGATAACGCGGCTAGTCCGAATGCCGAACGGCCGAAGGATGGTATTCCGAATCAGCTGGATGAACATGCAAAGCTGATGTGCGATATTATCGCTCTTGCGTTCCAGACGGATCGCACACGCGTCAGCACGCTGGTGATGACGAACAATCTATCCGGACAGATCTACCCGTTCCTTGGTTTGAATGTCGACCATCACAACTATTCCCATAGTTGTCACAATGAAGAGTTCGCAAAGATTACTCGCTTTTGGGTTGAGCAATATGCTTATCTGGTGAAAAAACTCCATGGCATGCAGGAAGGTGACGGAACCGTCCTCGATAATTGCTGTCTGATGGCTGCCAATGAACAATGGACGTTCCATAATGGTGCCAAAGTGCCGTTGCTCATGGCCGGTTCGATGGGAGGCAATTTCGATACAGGTCGTACTCTCGATTTTGACAAAGCAGATAATGACAAAATGAGTTCCCTTTATCTGACCATTTTGGAACGCATGGGATTGGGACGTGAGTCGTTCGGAAACAGTTCACAGGCACTGACTGGAATTTAAGAGTGAACTAGTCAAGCCTATGGCTGAATAAGTTTCAGTAATGCTTGCTCCTCTTTGCCCAAGCGAATGATTGGGACAGTGATTTGTTCACTAGCTTCGGTTTCAAGAATTACATGGGATTTTGAAATCGAAACAACCTTTGCTTTAATCGAGAAACTACCAGAATCGTCTTTCCATTTTCGAGTAGCCCAAGGGTTAAAATCAGGCAGTTCGAATTCACTGCCCTCAAGGCGATACAATTCCTGCAAAATCAATTCTGTTTTTGCATTAGTCTGACTGAGAAGTGCTAGCCTCGTAAGCGCATGTACCGCTTTTCCTTTTCCTCCGCGGGAATATTGGATTAGGAATTCCCTTTCGATGTCACGTGCTTGTTTGATTGCTGAAGTGAATTCGGCTTCTTTCTCGACTTCTTTGAGAGCGTTTCGATATTTGTTCTGTAGTGCCGCGTCATAATGATAAATTCTCTGGCCCAGAAGTAGCATGAAAAGACATTCCACTTGAGTCTCTTCAGAATCCAAAT
>NZVD01000095.1 GCA_002701385.1 Rhodopirellula sp.
TTCGCAAGCCTCCTCATAGAGCTTTGCAGCCTGTTCTGCTCCTGCCTTATCGCGAGTCCGCAGGGATTTGCTTGTGGAATCCCATACTCCGCGGAGTTCCCAGGAATGGAAGAAGGGGGACCAGTCGATGTAGTCGACGAGCTCTCGCAGGGACTGTTGCCCGATGGTCCGGGTTCCAAGAAATTCAGGTCGGGGAGGGTGGTAGTTTTCCCAGTCCTCCTGGAATCTGTTCGTGCGGGCTTCCTCGAGAGTGACGGTTGGCTTGCGTTCGTCATTCGCAAAGCGATCCCGGTGATCTTTCTGAAGAGATTCGTTCCGGGATACGAATTCGTGGGACTGCTCGCTGCTGAGGAGAGAGGTGGTTACTGGCACGGACCGGGAGGCGTCGAGGACATGAACCACCGGGCCGGAGTAGTTTGGTGCGATCTTGATTGCGGTATGCGCTGCGGAGGTGGTCGCTCCACCAATGAGGAGGGGAAGGGTGCATTGTTCACGCTCCATCTCGGAGGCCACATGCATCATTTCATCCAGCGAGGGGGTGATCAGTCCAGAGAGGCCAATGATGTCAGCTTTCTGCTCTTTGGCGGTGGCTAGGATTTTTTCGCAGGGAACCATCACGCCCAGGTCGATAATTTCAAAGTTATTACAACCGAGTACCACTCCGACAATGTTCTTACCAATGTCGTGGACATCCCCTTTGACCGTAGCCATTAGGATTTTCCCGCGGGAGCTGCTTTCACTGAGGCCCGCAGCTCTCTTTTCCTCTTCCATAAACGGCAGAAGATAATTGACTGCTTTCTTCATCACTCGCGCAGATTTTACGACCTGAGGCAGGAACATTTTTCCTGCTCCGAACAAGTCTCCCACAATCGACATTCCATCCATTAACGGGCCTTCGATGACTTGCAATGCCCGCTGAGTTGTTTGCCGAAATTCTTCGACATCCTCTTCAATGAACTTGTCAATTCCTTTGACCATCGAGTGGCTAAGTCGCTCGGCTACGGGCGTCTCCCGCCAGCTCAAGTCTTCTGCCACTTTCTTGCCACCCTGTCCTCGCACTGTTTCAGCAAGGGCCAACAGTCGATCGGTGGCGTCGTCACGGCGGTTGAGCAACACATCTTCGACGTGTTCCAACAGGTCAGCGGGAATTTCTTCGTAGATTTCGAGTTGTCCGGCATTAACAATTCCCATGTCGAGACCTGCTCGTATCGCATGGAATAGGAAGGCGGAATGCATCGCTTCACGGACAACATCGTTTCCACGGAATGAAAAGGAAATGTTGCTCACTCCACCCGATACCTTGGCTCCNGGGCACACCTGTTTTATCTGCCGAGTGGCTTCGATGAAATTGACGGCATAGTTGTCATGCTCGCTGATTCCTGTCGCGACGGTCAGAATGTTAGGGTCAAAGATAATGTCGTCCGGAGGAAAGCCGACTTGTTCGGTTAGGAGGTCAAAGGCGCGTTTACAGATTCGTACTTTGTCTTCGGTTTCAACGGCCTGCCCTTCTTCGTCGAATGCCATAACCACAGTTGCAGCACCATATTGCCGGATGAGTCTTGCTCGTCGAAGGAATTCTTCTTCACCATCTTTAAGGCTGATCGAATTCACAATTGCCTTTCCCTGAACGCATCGCAGCCCGGCTTCAATGACTGACCACTTGGAACTGTCGAGCATGATCGGGACTTTGGCGATGTCAGGTTCGGCAGCAATCAGATTGAGGTATCGAGTCATCGCCGCTTCGCCATCGAGCAAAGCGTCGTCCATGTTGATGTCGATCACTGCGGCTCCACCCAGCACTTGCTGGCGTGCAACCTCGACCGCTTCTTCATATTCGTCATTGCGGATCAATCGAGCAAATCGTCTCGAGCCGGTTACATTGGTCCGCTCACCGATCATCAGGAAGTTAGAGTTGTCTCGCAGAGTGAGTGGTTCCTGACCGCTCAGTCGCATCAAGGGCTCTACCGAACTAATCGTTCGAGGTGGCATGTTAGCGGCCGCTTCAGAGATCGCGGCAATGTAGTTTGGCGTGGTGCCGCAGCAACCACCCAAAATATTCACCCACTGATTAGAAAGGAAATCCTGTAGATGATTGGCCATCTCAGCCGGCGTTTGGTCGAACCCGCCAAATTCATTAGGCAGTCCGGCGTTGGGGTGGCAGCTGATGGGCACCGGTGCGATCCTGGATAGCTCCTCGACATACGGCCTCATTTTCTCGGCACCTAAGGCACAATTAATTCCCACACTCAGAAGGTCAAAATGAGAAATGCTGTTCCAGAATGCTTCGATGGTCTGTCCGGTCAGAGTGCGTCCCGCTTCATCTGTAATCGTGACAGAGGCCATCACAGGCAGATTGACCTGATGGTCGGCAAAGTACTTCTTAATCGCGAACAGACAGGCTTTGAGGTTTAACGTATCAAACGTTGTTTCCGGGAAAAGGATATCGACTCCGGCGTCTACCAGGGCAGCCACCTGAGCGTAGTAGGAATCGACGTGTTCGTTAAACGTAACTTCACGAAAACCGGGGTCTTCCACCTTGGGAGAGATGGAACACGTTTTGGTAGTCGGGCCGATCGACCCTGCCACGAATCGTGGCTTATCCGGATTGTCGTTGGTGAATTCATCGCACGCTCGTCGAGCAGCCTTTACGGCAGCCACATTGATGTCGTGTACCAGNTGTGGGAGATCAAATTCGGCCATCCCAATCGGCGTTGCACCGAATGTGTTGGTTTCCACGATGTCAGCACCGGCAGCAAGAAACTGGCGGTGTATGTCGGTCAGCGTGTCCGGGTGAGTTAACGAGATAAGATCGACAAAGTTTTTGACGTCTTTATGGTGGTCGGCAAAGTGCTCGCCGCGAATCGTCTTTTCATCGAACCCCAGAGAAAACACCGTCGTACCCATGGCGCCATCGAGGATCATCACACGTTCCTGCATGATCTTCTTTAATTCTGCGGTGCGGTCTTTTGTCACGGTGGTCCGAAGCTCCGNGCTTTACGTTGAAAATAAAAATGAAATGTCAGAAAACTTCCAAGTACTCATTATTGCCAATTGACTCGATCTAACAACTACGCTGGAGTCATACTCTGGGGAGTAATCGGCCGATTATTCACTTGTCGTCCACGAATACAAGTTGACTTTGCCGGGAATTTGATAGTCTTTGAACCCGTCTTCCCCTTTGAGACTAATCAGCAGTTCCCTGAGGGCAATATTTCGGCTCTTACCGCGGGCAACCAGCCAACCCTGAGGTGTCTGGGAAAGATGGCTAAGCAATTGTTGGAAGTCGACATAATTGGAATTTACGGCCTGGACCGTCAGGTTATCCGGAATGGTATAGATTCCCTGCAGCGGAAAACGGCAGTATTCGGCAATCGTCAAATTGGCGGTATGGCGAGCACCAGCCTGTTCAGGAAGTCTCCGATCTTCCACAAGTCCACCGGCAAGCAGAATTGTCGCCGATCCTTCCGCTTCAGCATTCAATGTTGCGGCGACCAGATCCCATCGTTCCAATTTGGGATTAATCCTTAAATGCGATGCGTTGTGAATTACATCCGAGTCCAGCCAAAAGAACACCAATAGAGTCAAACCAATCAATGTCCAGTTAATAAGGCGAGGGATACATCGGCTTTGTTCTATGAAGGCTAAACAAAAAGCACCAAAGAGACTTAACGCGGGCAGACTAGTTACCAAATATCTTGGGAAGAACCAGTTGACCCAGTCCATTCGTGTGGTTGTCCAGGAAGCTAAATACGGCAGACTGGCAAGTATCAATGCTGTCAGTAAGAAAGGACTGTGAGGCGAACGGCGTCCTGCCTCGCCTTCCCTTAACAACACAGCTAACAGCAATGCTCCAGGAATCAAGAGCGTACTGATCACCGGTAGCGTGGTGAGTAAAGCCTTAGGGGTGGCTGCGTCTGCGTGAATGAAGACGGCCCATTGGCTACGGTGATGGTAAATTTGCTGGAGCGTACTGAATTGGGAAGCCAAGAATAATGCCAGTACAACGATCTGGATGGTAAATATCTTTCCACGATCACGCCAGCTTTGATTGCCAGCCAGAAGTGACGCTAAGGCCAGACTGCCAACGGCCGGGATGGCAATGTAATGTGTGTAAATACAGCATCCAGCTGTTAGTAACCAGAGCCCTTCAATACGCCAGTGAATCTGCTTGCCGTCTGATTGAATGCGAAGCGTCTGAACGCAAAGAAGCAGTAGAACAAGCAAGGTTAGTAAACTGTACGATCGAGCTTCTACAGCAAATAGGAGTTGTAAATGGCTAGCGGCAAACGTCACCGTAGCAAAAAACGCTGCCCAGCTAGGTAATTGAAATCGACGGCAAATCCAATTCACTGCCAGTACCGACCCCCAAGCACAAATGACAGAGAAAACGCGGAGTGACGTTTCGGTGTGACCAGTGAGTGTCGTAAATAAATTCAGTAGATAGAAGTATAGAGGCGATTGATTTCCTGCCGCTGCACGTTCTGAAATGTCCCCGACTCGCCCACTGATACTCCAAGAAGTATGCAACTCGTCGATCCATAACGGCAACCCGACATAGGCAACCGAAATAGCTGTAATGATGGCAATTCCAACTGCGGAAGAGAGTACGTAGGGTGTAGCGGATCGGGAACGCATGTTTTCAATGGGTCAGTTTAATCACGAGGCCAACGTCGAAAGTATCAATGGGTTAAGTGGCTAGTGGTTGAGTCGTTGTCGTTCTTTTTGGGGCAGGACTTCCAGGCAGGTCGTCCACCTGCCGGTTTGAATCGTTTCAATGAATTCGTCCGGCAGGCCTTCCATCTGCATTTCACGACTGAGTCGGTCGTAATCATAAACGACTGGATGGAAGTTATGTTGAATGCCGTCTCGCGAGATGTCCAGAGTGGTAAACCAAACATTGGTTGTACTATCATTCTCAGGCCTTCCAAGGACACCAACATTAACAAATTGCCCAAGGCTAGTGTTGGCATGCCATTTGATGCCAGTATGGGTACCTGCAATACAATCCACTTCCCGTTGATGGAAAAATATATCTAGAAAGTGTAATGGGGTGGTGGACTCCCACAGGAATTCATTGGTCTTCCTTGGACTGCCGTGGCACAGCAGGATTCTTTGCTCTTCTATCTCCAATACGTGTTCTTTTTCAAGACTCTGCAGGAATTTCTGATTGTCAGCGTTAGTGTTTTCCAGCGTGTAGTCGTAACTGATCTGGGCGAAGTAATTGTCTCGGGGATCAGTGTAACCGCATTGGCAATTGTCGAGTTGATTGCCGATGCTGTCATCATAGTTTCCCTGAATGCAATGCACCTGGTTTTCGTAGAGCAAGGGAAAACTGCGATTAGGGAACGGGCCAAAGGCACCGATGTCACCAAGGCAATAGTACTCATCGACTCCGAGTGCTTTGGCCGCTTCTAGAGCCGCTTCTAAAGCCAGATAGTTGTTGTAAATTCCTCCAAACAACGCAAGCCGCACACTCATGCTGACGCTCCACTCGGGCCAGAGCCAGTAGAGATATTTGAACAAATCGCTCCATACTGATAACAGGTAAAGCAGGCGCCGTGGCCTAGAGTGTAGGGTTTCTGGGCGGCGGTGGCTAGATCGTTGGATAGTAAGGCATCAGGAGATTCAATCAGAATGGGACAGACATGTACACCACGAGTGGTCACGATGCGGGAGTGTTCGCAAACAAGTTGTGACCGATCATAGTCTTGCAACATTTCTCCGGTGACACGCTGCTGATCGGTGTATCCGCCGGAGCGGTTTTGTTCAGCTCCCAGCTTGAGTGTGGGAAGCAATTTGATGCGAGGTTGACTGTATCCTTGTTGCTTCAACATCGAAAGAAACCCAGATAGCATCGACGAATCTTCGGAGTCCTTCCAGGTTCGAGTGGCCGTGATAATGGGGAGGAACCCGGTATGGACTAGTTTTTTGACTCCCCGTATCGCCCGAGCAAAGGTTCCTTCGCCGCGAATCGGGTCATTTGTCTCTGCATCGAACCCGTCAATCGATACGCGGAATTCCAGACTGTAACGGCTTTTACTTTGGGCCTGTTGTAGGCGTTGCAGCCATTCATCCTTCAACACAGTGGCGTTGGTAAGCACAGTTGCCGGACCGATTTTCAACGTATCCTCAAGGATCTCAACCATTTCCGGATGTAAAAAAGGTTCACCGCCGGTGAAGTAGTAGCCTTTGACACCGAGCTGTCTGCTTTCTTCTAAAGACTTCTGGATTTCCGTTCGCGACAGAAAGCCGAAGCTGTTGTTGTGTGGGCTGCAAGAGATGAAGCAGTGATTGCAGGTTAAATTGCATCGAGTTCCGGTTACCTGAAACCACAGTTCGTCTAGGTGAGAAAGAGTCACACGGGCTGTTGTTGATTCGGAAGTCATGGAACTAATCTGTGTTGCAGGTCGGAAGTGACCGAGTTGTGGTCGGGTTTAGCCATCCTGTGGTTTCTGAAATGTTGTATAAACATCTAGCGTCTCACGATCCCCTAAAATCTGAAACAACTGAACAATTTGTTGCAGTCCTGTTTGGAATAAGAAACCAGACATTCTCCCATAGCTCTTCATGCCCAGGACATAGAAATTCGGTTCGGGATTGATTAACAATTCACCGTCCCCCTGCTCCACTTTCAGGCAGTCGTGGCTACTTTGATTTAACAGGCTGGCAGCAAGCTTGATGGGACCTTCAGTAGCGTAGCATTGATGGATTTGTAATTCACGAAAGATGGATAGATCAGGACGGTAACCAGTCAAACCGATGACATGATCGAACGAGTGCCATTCACGCGTCAATTCGTCTTCCGCATCCGCTTGATAAATTCCTAACTCAATTTCGGCATTGTCTGAGGATCTGATTTGATCAATCGCAACATTTGTTAAGGTCTGAATTGCATTGCGATCGACAAGTTCCTTGAGTTGTGCAGCGATTTGGGAACGTAAAGGCAAAGGATCCTGCTCGATGGGGCTGATGGCATGCTCATTAGTTTGTCGCGTAATCCATGTCACCATAGCTTTTGCTTCGGTAAGCATCAGCAAGGCAGTTGCAGCAGAGTGACCTGATCCCACGACAGCCACTTGCTTGTCTCGAAATTGAATTAAGTCTTCGGGGGATGGAATTGAATATGAAATCCCTTGTCCTACTTGCTGCTCGCCCGGTGCAGGAACACCACCTGCTCCGATAGGATTCGGGTTAGCGAGCACACCAGAAGTGTCGATGACAACGTCGGCTGTCAGAGCATGCTGCGTTCCCTGCTCATCCACAATAATGCGAAATGGATCCTGTTCACGAGTGGCCTCACCAGAGTCCTTGTCCAGATCCGTCTTTTGCTTCCAGGTGCGTGAGACACTTAAAACTTGGCAGTTAGTTCTAATATGCTTTTTCACCAAATCGGTTTGAGATAAGGGAATCAGATATTGTTGTAGCCATTGTCCACCGGTCGTGCATTGTTGGTTGGATGGGAATTGGTGATTCGGATCGTGACTTTCGATGGCAGCAATGCCTAGCGGAGAAGCATTCATCGAAAACGGCGAAAACATCTCTACGTGTTCCCATTGCTTTACATGAGAGCCTACGTCACCTGCTTCACATGCGATGACATCGTATCCCAGATAGCGTGCATAGAGAGCGGTTTCCAAACCCAGAGGGCCGGCGCCGATAATCAGGATGGTTGCAGGAGTGTCAATTGCCATAAAGACCTGTTTCAATTATCGAATGAGACTGAAGTGTTGTAGAGCAGATGGCATTGGATTGCCTTCCAGTAAGTCGGCAATCCATACGGCTGTACCCGTGGACAGGTGTATTCCACTACGAAAGTGACCGGATGCCATAAATAGATTGTCGACTTGCGGGACCTTACCAATATAGGGAACGCCATCAAAACTTCCGGGACGCAGGCCAGACCAACTCAGCGTGACCTCATACTCTTTAAGGGCCGGTACAACGGAGTAAGCAAAGTCTTCCAGTTGTTCCAGCATCTCAGTTGTCGTCCCTTTTTCAAAACCGACTTCCTCTTCGCAGGAACCGGCTAGGATTTTTCCATCTGCACGAGGGACCAGGTAGCGGGAGCCTTCATTGAGAATATGAGTGATTAGACCTGGAGGGGCATCGAATAGAAGCATCTGGCCGCGAATTGGTACGATGCCTGTGGGGATGTCAGAGACATGTTGCAAAATCTGAGAAGACCATGCACCGGCCGCTAAACAGAAGCGGCTTCCTGTGATGGGGCCTTGAGAGGATTGTAGACCAGTAATTTGTTCACCGGTCGTGTCGAATCCATGAATCTCGCAGTCTGCAGTAAGCTGAACGTTTCTTAGCTCGCAGGCTCTAAGTAGGGCTTTCACATGTCTTGGGTTACGAAGAGTCAGTTCGTCTGGAAGGAGATAGGCAGCGCAGAATTGGCCTGGGTCAAGCGTTGGCTCCAATGCCAGAAGTGCATCTTGCTCAACAGCCTCTGCCTGAATGCCTTCCTGCCTGATTAGACTCATATACCCTGCCAGGGATGCGGCTTCGCCTTGTTTGCGCGCCAGATAGATTCCTCCACAGCGTCGAAATCCGGTGTCAATTCCTGTCTCACTTTGTAACCGTTCGGCCCACTCAGGGTGTAACTGATGGCTAATTCCTCGAAGCTTTTCGAGTGGATCGAGTGCAGTCTCGGGGTTTGCCGGTGGTAGAATCCCAGCGCCAGCCCAGGAAGCTTCTTTGCCAAATTCAGTACCTCGTTCGACCACGTGAACCTGTTGGCCACGACATGCCAGTTCATAGGCAATAGACAGTCCGATCACGCCACCCCCGATGATCACGATGGAATCGGAATTAGTTGCCGATAATCCGCTCACCCCAGATACTCCGTCTTTAACGCATCGATGTGTTGGCATAGCCTACTGGAAGATTCGTCGTGGTAGTCTTGTATGGAATTCAGGTCGTCAATCGTATCGATGTCGATCCACGGCGGTAATAAGTCGTAGCTAACTCCAGCGGACTCTAGGGCCGCACAGGTTTGGCTTAGAACCTGATCACTGGACCAGTCAATATTCTGAAAGATGGGGGGGGGCGTGTCACAACAACCAACCAGATAATAACCTCCATCGAGTGCCGGTCCTAAAACACAATCGGTGTGTTCGAGTATCTGGAATGCTTTGTGCACGATTTCAATCGGGAGCGTTGGGCTATCGGTTCCAACTAATATCGTCTTTTCGGATTGGTGTTCTATGGCGTATTGGAAAAAGGCCTGCATCCGATTCCCGAGATCGCCTTCGACTTGGCTTGTGAGAGTCCAATCAGGTGGCAGAATCAGTGCAAAGTCACCTAGGTTTTCGGATGGTGTGATAACGAGTGTTTGTGTTTCCGCACATCCAGTGAGACGCTCAAGTGTGGTTTTCACGAACGCTTCGTACAGATTCGCTGCAAAGTCGTCATTCGTATCCTCGGCCAGTCGCGTCTTTACCTTGCCCGGCTCCCAGTATTTAGCGAAGACGCCCAGATGAGTTTTGATGGTCATGGCTCACTTACCGATCAGTCGCAATAGCAGCACTTCATTGACCTTCCCACGAAACCGAACTTTCCCATCAATTTCTACAACGGGCACGCAGGTATCGAATTGTTGTTTCAATTCTGGGTGTTGATCCACATCGATTTCGTCGAGTGTGAACCCGTACATTTCGAGTAATTCCTTGGCTTCGTCGCATAACGGGCAGGAATTTCGAGTATATAAAACGGCGTGACGTGAGGACATATGACGATTTCGTGCGTTGTAATAGTAGAGAACGTGAATGACTGCCATGTTTTGCAGCGGGAATTTTCCTAATTGTGGCTTTCAGGGCTCAATTATGTCGACTCAATTCAAGGAATCAAACTATTCCCGTGCTAAACTGAGGCTTCACGGTTCATTCAGTATTCTTGAAACTTATTATCTCCGCCCCGAGCTATTATGACTATCACCGCTCGACAATTTCTCGAACTCTTAAGACGCAGTAATTTACTGTCGGATCAAGAGTTAAAGAAAGGTTTAGAAGCTTGTAAAGTAGCCCATGGAGGAGAGATACCCAATAGCCCCCAACAACTTGCTGATTTTCTGGTGGATGAAAACTTTATCACTACCTGGCATCGCGAGAAGCTACTTAATAGAAAATACAAAGGATTTTTCCTGGGTAAGTACAAACTTCTGGGGCATATCGGTGCTGGCGGGATGAGTAGTGTCTATCTGGCTGAACACACGTTAATGCGGAGATTGCGAGCGATCAAAGTTCTCCCGCGAAATCGTGTTGATGATTCGTCATATCTAGAACGCTTCCATCGGGAAGCACAGGCCACTGCAGCATTAGATCATCCCAATATTGTCCGAGCCTACGACGTAGATAATCAGGGGAAGACGCACTATTTGGTCATGGAATATGTGCCTGGTCGTGATTTGATGACCATTGTGAAAGATGATGGTCCGCTGGATTATGTGTCGGCGGCCAAATACATCTATCAATCTGCGTTAGGCCTGCAACATGCTCATGATGCAGCGATGGTACACCGGGATGTGAAACCCGCCAATTTGCTGGTCGACGAATCAGATTCGATCAAAATCCTCGACATGGGACTGGCGTTAATGAATGAGGATCAGTCGGAGTTGGCTGGACTCACAGACAAGCACAATGAAAAAGTTCTGGGGACGGCGGATTATCTTGCGCCTGAACAAGCTTTAAATAGCCACAACATAGATAGCCGTGCCGATATTTACGGCCTTGGCTGTACCTTGTACTACGTATTAGCCGGTCATCCACCATTTCCTGAAGGTACGCTGGCACAACGGATTGCTCAGCATCAAACCAAGATGCCTCCGGATATTCGACTGGATCGCACGGACCTTCCGGAAACGTTAGGGAGCATTTGCTTTAAGATGCTTCAGAAGAACCCGGATCACCGTTATCAGTCGGCCAATGAAGTGGCATCGGACTTGGAATCCTGGTTGTCAACACAGGGAGTCGAACTCAACCAATCCAAGGCTGACGTTGTTCATCTACCTCAGAGAGTCGATATTAATCAGTCGACAGAAAGTGTTGCTCAAGCAATGCAGGCCGCGGTCGCGGTTGCTAACCAAGGAGCTATTGCGAGCGTTCAGTCTTCCGTACATCTCATTGGTGAATATTCGGCGGTGACAGGAAGCAGTCAGGTCGTATCGGATAGTCTGATCGGTGGCGGTAGTAGTCAGATTAGTCTGGGTGATGAAATTGGCGGTCAGGCATTCCAAAGCACATCAAGAACTTTATTGGATACTCAGATGAGCCGTGTGACGGCTAATGATGCCGGAATCTGGAAGACGGTGGGGATTATTCTAGGAGGTTTAGTCCTGCTGGCAATAATCATTGTGGCTGTCGAATTGCTTTCATCTAATGTTGAAGAGGCTATTGAAACTCATGATGAAGCCAATTCCGAGGAGAACTCCGTTTTGCTACATCTGGATTCTCTGGTGTCTGACGTTAATAATCATAGAAGAGGTTTCAAGTACGGTGGGGAATTTGATTCATTATTGCCCATTGTGGAACGAGAGAGTTAGAGAAGAGAGTTCGAGAAGATGCAACGATTCGTAAATTCACCAAAATCAGCCGCCCTGATTGCCATCACTCTTTGTTTTTTGACCGCGTTACCAGCCTGGGGGCAGGTGACGATCACTCCAGCGATGCGAAAGGCCGAAAACGCTCTGCGCGTGAAGATCACTCGGGCAGGTAATTGGTTTGCTCAGGGGAAGATCGACGAGTCAGCCGACTTAGTGGAAGAAGTTCAAAAGGAATTTGAAGAACAGATGAAGGGAGCAGATCAACAACAGATCGCTCTCTACTCCAAAGTTTACAATATGTTGAAGAAGGCGCATGCGTTGCTTGAACTGGAGGGAATTGTACTGGCTGAATTGAAGGCTCCAATGGTCGCCAAGCCGATGCCGAAGCCTGTCGTTCCAGTCAAGCCAGGGGATGGCCCGGAAACGTTGACTGAAATGCCAGCTGGAAAGATTAGTTTCGTGAACCATGTGACACCGATTCTGATGGCTAAGTGTGGTAACTGCCACGTACGTCAGGCTCGGGGGATGTTCAGTATGGAATCTTACGAAACCTTGATGAAAGGCCCGGATGCGGGAGTTGTCATCTTTCCCAAAGATCCGGCAGGAAGCCGAATTATCGAAGTCATCGAAGAAGGCGATATGCCTCGTGGGGGATTAAAGGTCACGGATCTTGAATTGGCTGTCTTGAAGAAGTGGATTGAGGAAGGGGCTGAATTTGATGCGGATGATCCTAAAGAGCTTCTGGTAGATCTCAATCCTAATGCCAGCGTGGGAGATTTGCCTGTCGTTAAACCGATGAAGTCAACAGGGACTGAGACGGTTAGTTTCAAGAACGATATTGCTCCTATTTTGGTCGCCAATTGCGCTAGTTGTCATGGATTTGGAGATCGGCCATCAGGACGATTTGACTTGGCCTCATTCAGTGCGATGATGCGAGGTGGTGAAAACGGTCCACCGATACTTCCTGGGAATCCAGATGAGAGCTTTCTTGTCAAGAAACTGCTGGGAACAGGAGGTGGCCAACGGATGCCTCGGGGGCGAGATCCATTGGATGACGCTCAGATGGAGTTAATTACGACTTGGATTCAGGAAGGTGCGACTTTTGATGGGTTAGACTTTACGTCCAATATTAGACGAGTCGTTGCGATTGCAGTGGCTGAGAACAGCACGCATGATGAATTGGCAGCACAACGGACAGCCTTGGCGGCATCCAATTGGAATCTTGCCTTGCCAGGCATCAATCATGCGACAGCCGACACAACTAATTTTCATCTGCTGGGCACACAGACGGAAGCTCAGTTGAAGGAGTTTGGCACGCAGGCAGAAGAGATAGCTAAAAAGGTTTCCCTTACCCTGAAACTACCCGCCGAAAAGCCGCTGCTTAAGGGCAAAATAACGCTCTTCTTCTTTAATGCCCGTTATGACTATGGTGAATTTGGCAAGATGATTGAAGAACGGTCGATTCCCCGAATCTGGAAAGGG
Organism: Rhodopirellula sp.; assembly: GCA_002701385.1. Lineage (GTDB taxonomy): Bacteria > Planctomycetota > Planctomycetia > Pirellulales > Pirellulaceae > UBA721. The sequence continues at coordinate 13,025 of NZVD01000095.1, forward strand.
CACTTTAACTACGACATTGTTGACGCCTATGGGACCGTACTTATTCCTCGCAGTGAAGACTATACACTTAACGGTCTGGTGGCTGAACATATTGCCGGAATCTATGCCCGTAGTTTGGGCGATGTTCCATCCTGGTTTTCTAATGGACTCTCAAGAACTATTGCGGCCAAAGTGGTGAAAGACGATGCGCGGATCAATGCCTGGAAAGAATCTATCCAAACGGCGGCATCCCGAGTGGATAAGTCATCGGATATTGTAACCGGAAAGCTCGGTGGCGAAGATGGTGCCCTGCTCTCTTATAGCTATGTTCAATTTCTTATGAGCAATAACGCTCGCTGGAATAACCTCGTTTCGGCCGTTGGTAATGGAGCATCATTCAAAGATGCCTTTACTAAAGCCTATGGGGACTCACCCGAGAAAATCTCCGAAATCTGGTGGAAAACCGGATCTTAAAACCAACGCGTGACCCTTTCAATTTAAGCACTCATGGACATTCTCAGCGTTGAATCCACCCCTGAGTATTTGGTGGATCAGCAAGTTATCGCCCATTCAGACGAGGTTCTGGTCACTCAATTGACGGGTGGAGTTTCCAATTACGTACTACTTGTGGAGTTTCTTGATACTCAACGACAAAACTGGGTTTTAAAACAGGCTCGCGATCGCCTTGCTGTGGAGCAGGAATGGCTTTGTAGTGTGGAACGAGTTATTCGAGAGATGGATACGTTGCAGATCTGCCATGATCTTATCGCTGCTTCCGGTGGTGCTCCCGATGGCCGTCAGGCTGTCGTGCCAGAGATACACTTTGAAGATCGAGACAATTACATTTATGCCATGACAGCAGCGGCGAAAGATTGCCGAGTGTGGAAACAGGATTTACTCGGTGGCGTAGTCGATAGCGATGTGGCAAGATCCTGTGGTTGGCTACTTGGTGTGCTTCACAGCCAAAGTTGGGATTCTCAGGAAGTCCAGTCACAGATCGGTTCGACCGAGTTTTTTGATGACTTGAGACTGGATCCTTATTACCGCCAAATCGCCCGTGTTCACGCTGGTCTGAATTCGCCTATCGAAAAACTGTTACAAAGTAATTGGGATCACCGCCTTTGCCTCGTGCACGGTGATTACAGTCCTAAGAATATTCTGGTCGACAAACAGTCTGTTGTGCTGCTGGATTTTGAAGTGGGACATTACGGCGATCCGGCTTTTGATTTAGGGTTCTTTCTCACGCATTTGCATATTAAGACACTCATCGCTGGTACGCGATTTAATGAATATGCCAACCTGATCGATGTGTTTTGGGACGCGTATCAACAACAACTCCAGACGGTACTGTCGGAGGCTGACTTGCAGGCCCTGCAACAAAGGGCAGCCTTGAACTTAGGGGCTTGTTTGATTGCCAGGGTCGATGGGAAGAGTCCGGTGGAATACTTAACCGACTTGGAGCAACAGGCATGTGTACGGCAAGTCGGTTGGACGACGTTGGTCGAAGAAGCCGATGATCTGCAAAGAGTTCGGGAAATTATGAAGGCAACCATGCTGCGTTAGGAGCGAGTATGACAATTATCAAGAAAGTATGGGCTCGAGAGGTTCTCGATAGTCGTGGCCGGCCTACCGTGGAAGCGGAAATCCATACCGAAGATGGATGTACGGGTTTCGCGATTGCTCCGTCAGGAGCGTCCACTGGAAGTTCCGAAGTCTTGGAATTGCGTGATGGAGATCCTCAGCGGTATGACGGCCTAGGAGTACTTCAGGCCGTTAATAATATCAACACGCACATTGCTCCAGTTTTGTGTGGTCTGGATAGTGCTGACCAGCGAACTTGCGACCAAGCTATCTTGAGCCTTGATCCTTCCGATCAAAAAACAAAGTTGGGTGGAAATGCCACAATTGCTGTGTCACTGGCCTTGGGGCATGCCGCTGCCGCCTCTAAAGGAATTCCTCTTTACGAACATCTACATCAGGTAATTACACAGGGAGTGACAGCATTGGGGTTTGATAGCTCATTGTTCCCCCAGCCGATTGTGCCACTGCCCGAAACGAATATGATTTCCGGTGGATTACATGCTGGTGGTAATTTGGATTTTCAAGATGTGCTGGTCGCCCCGGTCGGCGCACCAGACTATCCAACTTGCTTGGAGTGGATTGTCCGTGTCTATAAACGGTTGGGGAAATTGCTCACCGAGCGTGGATATGAAGGATATTTGGTTGGAGATGAGGGTGGCTACGGTCCTCGCTTGACCTCGAATCGCGATGCTGTCGCACTGGTGACTCAGGCAATTGAGGCGGCTGACTTAACGCCTGGGGTGGATATGGCGATTACATTAGATGTGGCTTCAACTCACTTCTACCGGGATGAAGGTTATCACCTGAAGGCCGAGCAAGGTAGGATCCTCTCGAGTAGTGAGATGATCGATACTCTGGAGTCCTGGGTGGATGAATTTCCAATTATCTCGATCGAAGATGGTCTGGCCGAAGATGATTGGGAAGGTTGGCAGGAGTTACAGGCTCGTCTCGGCGATAGAATTCTGCTGGTTGGCGATGATTTGTTTACCACGAATCCGGACCGTGTGCGAAAGGGTATTGAACTAAAGGCTGCGAATAGTGTTTTGGTGAAGGTGAACCAGATTGGTACTTTAACCGAGACGATTGAAACGATGGCTTTAGGACGGGAGGCCGGTTATAGCCTGGTAATCTCTGCACGCAGTGGCGAAACCGAGGACTCGACACTGTCAGATCTGGCAACAGCAGCATCCGGAGAACAGATCAAAGTTGGCTCGATTGCACGCAGTGAGCGACTTGCCAAGTACAATCGATTACTGCAAATTGCAGAACAGGTTTCCGAGTTTCAAAACTCCTGCGGGTAACGACGATGACGGATCAGTATTTTCTTTCCACAGCAGACTGCACCAGGAAGAACATTTTTCCCGGAGTGGACATCTATACGGCCGCTGGCGAACAAATGATGTTGTCATTGGTGAAATTTGCACCAGGCGCCGTGGTTGAATTACATCAACATGACCATGAACAGTGTGGCATACTTATTTCCGGAGAGCTTACGTTTACAGTCGGAGATGAAACTCGCGTTTTGCAACCTGGGGAAATGTGGAGAATACCAGGGAATGTTCCTCACACTTGTTTTGCTGGAAAAGATGGAGTCACGGCCTTAGACATCTTTACCCCGATTCGGGAAGATTATCTGTAATAATTTCAATTTTCGTTGCTCGTTCTGGACGATGATACTCGTATAATGCAAAAACTTGCTTCAGTAATCACGACAAGAAACCCTATGAATCATCAGCAAACTTTTTATTGGTCATTTTTCTTTACTGGCCCGTGGCAACGCGGGGTTGGAAGGGATATGTCATAGCGGTTTGTGAACCACTGAATCCAAAGAGAACTTTCCAACCTCGGCACTATCTGCCGGGGTTTTTTTTATGTCATCGCCGGAAACAACTTCCTGCTTACACAGCCTCCTAATATCTAACCCTACAGGAAATTAAATCATGATCGTCGTAATGAAAAACGGTGCCAGCCCAGAAGAAATTGCTGCGACAGTGGTAAGAATTAAAGCACTAGGACTCAAGGCTCATGTCATCGAAGGGACAGATCGGACCGTGGTCGCTGCGATTGGTGAAAAGCGAGAGGAAACCAAAGAGTCGCTCGAATCTGGTGAAGGCGTGGAAGAGGTAATGCCTATCTTGGCACCTTATAAAGTTGCCAGTCTGGAAGTGAAGCCGGAACCTACTGTGGTAACGGCAGGTAGCCTTTCTGTCGGTGGGAATCACGTTGGAGTTGTTGGTGGACCCTGTAGTGTTGAATCAGAAGAGCAACTCATGGAGTCGGCTCGAGCAGTCAAAGCTGCTGGTGCGACTGCATTAAGGGGCGGGGCCTTTAAACCGCGAACAAGTCCTTACAGTTTTCAGGGAATGAAAGAAGAGGGCCTTAAATTGCTGGCGGCGGCTCGGGAAGAAACCGGCTTGGCTGTCGTGACCGAAGTGTTAGCTACTGATGACGTAGAGTTGGTGGCTAACTACGCAGATGTCCTGCAAATCGGCGCCCGCAATATGCAAAATTACCGACTCCTTGAAGCAGTCGGTAACACAGACAAGGCCGTGATGCTCAAACGAGGTGCATCAGCAACGATGGACGAATTCCTACTGGCAGCAGAATATATCCTGAACGAGGGAAATCCTAATGTAATGCTCTGTGAACGTGGGATTCGGACTTTTGAATCTCATACCAGATTTACACTTCCTTTAGCTTCGGTAACTTACTTGCACCACAAGACACACCTGCCCGTGGTCATTGATCCAAGTCATGGTACAGGTCATGCTTACCTGGTGCCGGATATGGCGGTGGCGGCCGTTGCGGCTGGAGCAGATGGACTGATTATTGAAATGCACCCTAATCCGCCGGAGGCGATGAGTGATGGGTATCAGTCGCTCACACCTCAGCAATTTCAGGAAACCATGGCCCGGTGCCAAACAATCGCTCAGGCTATTGGGAAGTCTATTTAGACGCCTTCGATGAGTGATCCGTTTTCAACGACTCGAATAGGGCGGCCTACGCTACTCAGATTTTCATGAAATGCGTCGATGCCCAGTTTGTCGTAGATAGTTGTGAGTAAGTCAGGAACGGACGTTTTTCCGGAGAGGATATTTTCACCATTCACGTCAGTTTCTCCGATCACCTGCCCTGCCGAGACGCCGCAGCCTGCTAGAGCAATGCTGTAGGCTCGGGGGTAGTGGTCCCGGCCTCCTCGGCCGTTGATACGTGGAGTGCGGCCAAATTCGCCCATCCAAATAACCAGCGTTGAATCTAGTAATCCGCGTTCCTGTAGATCGGCCAGTAGCCGTGCATAGGGACGGTCGACTTCCTGGCAGAGCGTCGAAGTACGCTCGTAATTGTCGAAATGTGTATCCCAGTTGTTCGATGTGACCTGCACAAAAGTAACTCCGGATTCGACCAGACGTCGAGCCATCAGGCAACCGGATGCGAAGTTGCCTTCACCATAAGATTCACGACTGGCCACTGTTTCCTGCTGCAAATCAAAAGCTTCCATCAGCGGGCTTGTAATCATGCGGGCAGCCTTCCCATAGACTTTCCGATTGGCCCGAGTCCACTGTTCCGCTCCTTCTCGAGTACTATCTTCTTCCAATTGATCTAGTAATCCCAGCCGGCGACTAAAGCGATTTTTGGTTGTGGTGATTGTTGTATTCAAAGGAGGTTGATTGGGGTCGGTAATCGCAAATGGTTCATGGTCGACTCCCAGAAACCCCGCTCCAATCAGGTTTCGATTTGCACCAATTCTTACAAAGGCAGGTAAGTCGGATTCTGGATTGCCAATATGATGTGAAACATGAGAACCGATTGTGGGATGTTTAATGCTGGCTGAAGGCAGGTATCCGGTTTGCGCCCAATAGGAGGCACGAGGGTGACTGCCTTCCGGGCCATGCATGCCCCGCAAGAGACTGATCTGGCTCATGGCCTTGGCTGTTTCGGGCAGGCGATCACTGATTTGAACTCCGGGTATCGCTGTTTGAATCGCGCCGGCGTCACCAGCATTGCCTGAGTTGGGCTTCGGGTCCCAGGTGTCGAGTTGACTGGGGCCTCCTCCCATCCACAGCAGGATGCATGCGGTGGCATTGGATCTTAGCGTGGATGCCTGGGCAATAATATTTGCTTGCCATCCAGTTACGGCGGCCAAACCGAGTGTTGAACTGCGGAATAATTGACGTCGATTCAATGTGTGATGAGTCATAGCAGAAATTCCTCCATGCCGATGCCCCGTGGGTGAATACTGGATGGGATGTTTAATTACGGGTTTTGAATTCAGAGGTATTGATTAATGCCCAGAGGATATCTTCAAATGCCTCGGCACGATTCCCCACTTGCTGGATGTACTTTAAGTTTGTGGCCAGTTCTTTTCGGTTGGGACGACGAGAAAGAGTCTTCAGGTATAACTCCTGGACAGCCTGTCGGTCACTGCTTACTTCGTTCAGTAGATTCCCCAGCATCGTTCCGGGACGGGAGGTAATTTGACGTGAAAGGCCTGGGGCATTCATCAGTAGTAAGGCCTGTGGAATGGAACCAGAAACCTCTTCTCTTAGATTGTTGGGGTCATAGCCAAATGTTTGGCTGAATTGACGCCGCAGTAGATCTTCGGCACGCTCTGGTAATTCCGGGAATTGTAAGGAATTAAGGATGGCATCCATGAGTTGATCCGACCTGAGCGGCTGAATGGTATTTGCCTGAAACGGAAGTTGATCGTAAGACCTCCGATTGAGGCTGTCTAGTTGGTAGTGGCGTGTCGAGACGATGGTTGCGATCAACCATTTCATGTTATAGCCGGAGTCTGCAAACTTGCCTGCCAGGTAATCAAAAGCAGCCGGAGCGGTTGCTTCACGATCGGGCCCCATGTCATCGACAGGTTCATGAAATCCCTCTCCCACTAACTCGGCCCAGACCCGATTGACCGTCGCTTTAGCAAACCAAGGATTGTCTTTCGCGGTGACCCAGCGAGCCAATGCCGAACGCCGGTCCTGATCGGTGGTTCCAAGAGGAAGACTCTCGTTGTTAATGAAAAACTTCGGTGCTACCTCGGGGCCCGGAGTGGCCGGATCTTCGAAGTTGGGCATGCGGTGTTCGAGTGTACCGATGAACCGATTATTGTTCATACGTGGTTGGAATCGAAAACGATCCACGGCATAGACTAAAAACGTGCGTGGATCCATTTGGGGGCGTAACGCCACTCGCGGAAAGAAGGCGGCTAATTCATGGAACTGTTCCTGCTTCCAGCGGTCTGTCGGATGGTCATGACATTGAGCACATTGGATTTGAATGCCGAGGAAAATCCGTGATATCTCAGACACGGTATCTTCAGGACGCCCCTGCTGGGCAGCAATTAATGCCGTGCGTCCGTCTTCTCGAATGTCTCCCGCAGCGGTAATCAGGTCAGTGGTAACCTGGTCCCACGAAAGATTGTTATTTAATGCGTTTCGAAAGTATTGTTCAGCAGATGCAGCACCTAACAAAACCTGATCATTGCTACGTCGGTAGTAAATGACGTCTCTCCAAAATCTGCCCCAGTTAACACCAAAATCGGAATCTTGTAAAAGCAACTCCGCTACTTTTGTTCGTTTTTCAGGGTGGTTTTCTAAACCGAATACCAATACGTCATCAAGAGTTGGCGTTTTGCCGGTGATATCCAGAAACAAGCGTCGTAAATACGTTTCGTCGTTACAAACATCATTGGGAGACGGCTGCGTTTGCTCGTCAATTAAGCGATCTACTTCTGCGGCCACTTCGAGCACGGATTGAGCAAGTAGAGAATTGCCGATGAAGAAAATGGTACAGGTGAATATCAGCAAATAACTGCAACTGTGGCGAATCATGGTCGGTCTGCCTCTTTTAACCCCTATACCTTTTTGTTTAACACATATTATCGACACGAGTTTCGACGAAATAACTAAATCTTCCCGATATAATAAGTGAGACCGCGAAACTTTCTTATCGACAATCGCGTTTAATGCTAGGTTTTGAGCCACGCAATGTTCCATAGTTTATCAAGGTGCCTCATGATGATTCGACTGTTATCAACTTTGCTACTGGCGTTGTTTGTGACGCAGGGGCTACAGGCTCAGCCTCCTACAAATATGCAACAACGTTTGGCTCGGTATCGTCAGCTATTACAACGATTCGACGTCAATAAGAATGGACAACTCGACCCTCAAGAACGTGCGGTGATCAGGCGTATTCAGGCACAACAAGCCGGCGACAATCCACAAACTCGTCCGCAGATGCAACGCCCTCAAAACCAAACAGCGGCTCAACCCAATGCCAATGGGCAACGTCGCGGGAACTTCCAGTTTCAATTCCGCAAACGTGAGAATAAACTGGATCGCACTCGATTGTTGAACCGTTTTGATACCAACGGAGATGGACAGTTAGGTGCAGATGAAAGAGCGAAGGCCATCGAGGCGTTAGCTAGATAGTTGTTACTTCATTTGGTCGATCAACAGACGGTGGATGGCAGCAGGGGCTGCCAGTGCTAATCGCTTGTCCGGCAACGATTCGATTAACCGGATATCCACTTGGTCTTCTTCATCCGCGGCCAGTTGGGCCAGCGTCTTGACTAAAGTATCGCGTTTAGTCACTGGCATCTTGCTTAAGTCATAAATTCCAATTTGGTTTTCGCTAATGGCATGTTCAGCGGTCGTGATTTCCAAAACTCCATTGGCACGAGCAATATAGGTCAGGCCATTTGCTGTAAGGATTTGCTCCAGACATTCCTGTAGAGATTCGTTTTCAGTTGCTGCCTTAACCTGACTCTTAGGTGTCCAACCTGACTGCCAGATGTTCTTCCAGTTTGCCTGGAATTGTAAAGGTGAATTGGCATTAAGGTGGATCAGAACCTCCAATAACGGTGCGCCAGCGGCGAAATTCAATGTGTATTCCTGTTCATAGTGCTGCCAGGCGGCAAACTCAAATGACTCGGATGAATCTTCAGGAGTGCGCAAGTCACTCAGTAAATTCTGAACTCGATCCAGAGTCCGTTGGCTTCCGGACACTGCGAGATGTTTGATCTGTTCATTTTCCGGATCGACTTCAGTAGTGGTAATCGCTACTTCGGCCGGAGCAAGAAGTTGGTTGACCATCGTGCTCAATTCTTCCACCGGTATTACTGGCAAATTATCGTTACTGGCTTTCCAGACGATCGTCTTTTGGCTGACATCGGTATGTGATTCAGCCAAGACCAGAACATGTCCTTCCTCCACTCGGTAGGCGAGTCCAAGGTCTGAGAGGACAGTGGTTAATATCTGTTCGATGGTTTGATTCTCAGAAGTGTGTTTTACTCCGGCCGCATGATTTAGCCGAGCAAGATGAAGAGACTCGAAATCAAATGTGAAGGGGATGTTTCCGAGCGTGCCTAGGAATTCAAGGAATTGGTTGAGTGGTATTGGGTTGGCAACATCGATTTGAGAGACCGTAAATTTAAGTCCCGCTTCAACGTTGACCGCAACTGCCGCCTCTCGAGGTACACCTTTTGGTTTTGGCAATTTAGCAACGGGAGCTGCATTGTCGATCGTAAACGGACTGTTACTCAGAAAGGGAGCGACATCATCGATGACAGAGTCAAGGTTTTCCGCCTCTTCCGGATTGTCGTTGCCGTCCATCGGATTTCCTTCAGGTGTTAATCCTTCGGGCGCTACGGGCAATGGTTCTTCCCTCGGTTGTTCACCCGGATCTTCACTTGGACTTTCACCCGGATCATCCAGCGGGTTATCAGCTGTTACAGCGTCATCCATGGGAGGGGCGGGATCTTCCGGCATAGGTTGATCTGAATCCTCAGGATTTTCATCGATTTGGGGATCGTCCATGTCATCAGGCATTTCCTGATTACCGGCTTGCCCCTCTTGTCTATCTGGTTCGGTGTTGTTGATTCCGTTCTCGATGGTGTCTGGGTTGTCGGGTAGATGTGTCGCGAGTTGAGATTCCTCTTGAGTTCCCCCCGAGAGTGCAAACAGGCATATGACGCCAATGACGATTAATGTAGATACGCAACTAAAGGCGACCAGCAGTTTCTTCCGGTTTTGAGACGTGGATGCATCACTCCAGTCAGTCAAATCAGCGTCGGCCAGATCTTCGTTCGTTGTGGCGGGATTTTGACTAACTGCTTCCAATGAATCCTGTTCGTCGGTTTCATCGTGGTTACTAACAGTCTGTGAGATTTCAGGCGTTGTATAGCCAAAATCTTCCACGGTATCGCCGTGCTTGTCGTCAGTGGAAGACTGGACGGGGGTTGCTCGTTTCTGTTCGGTGTCTACATCTGCATTTGGATCAGATACTGGTGATTCGACGCTTGGCGGTACGGAAGGGACTTGCACCATGCTGTTGCATTTGGGACAAGCAAAGATCTGCCCCAGCAAGTCAGGTCGACTGACAATGAGTTTTGATTTGCAGGTTACGCAGTGGATGGAAAAGGATTCCATAGCTTCCCTTTCACGACAATCAGGGGCACTCGACAATGGCGCCGGTCTGAGACGACGTTTGGCTTTCTGTTTATTCTACGAAAACAGAAGGAAGTGTGTATTGTTTACTTTCGGCAGCCTTGCGTGTCGTCAATAGGATAATCTTGTTGCCTGCCTTGATTGGGTCATCGGTAATGAGCCAAACCAGTTTTTGATCTTTTTCGGTGGGAGACTGTACGGTTGTTACCGGGTTGGCTTTCATGACAATGCCGGTAAGGATTTCTTCCAGTGGTTTGTTTTCCATGACGAAATCCCGAATGGCCTGATTTCGAGTAATCCCCTCGTCCATCAGGTCGTTGCCATCAATCTTGATCACAAATTCAAATGGCAATCCGCGGTTGGAGTTTCTCACATCCATTTCGACGTCGGCAATTGCCAGATTGAGATCCTGTTGAGGGATATCCACGGACATTGGAGATTTTAAAACGTCCTCCAGCGTTTGAGGGGCTGCTGTGTTTGTTGGGTTTTGAGCAACGGAGACAGCACCAGGCTCGGACGCCAGACTAAGTTCACTGGCAAGGAGGATATTAGGAGCCGCTTCGAGTGGCATCGCAATGTTGAGAATAGGAGTTTGGCCTTCCACCTGGATTCGAGTTTGTGCGTGTAGAAATCGAATCATCCCGGGGAATCGAAATGAAAGTGCTCGCCAGTGTTTGGAAGGATTGATATCCACCATATAAGATTCGATTTTATTGGGGATTTCATTCATCCGATCCCGCATCTGTGTAATCAGGTCTCGTTTGTCAAGCGTGAGTCCGGCTGACATTCGTGCTTCAAGATAGAAGACTTCGTCGAAATGTACACTCAGTAAAATCGCTTCCAGTCCTTCTCCCAACAGCCACTGCAGTGGTTCGCGGACTTTAACAGGCTCTCCAAAGTAGAAGCGATTGCCATCACGGAACAGCGTTGTGAATAGAAAACTGGGGGCCATCAGGACATTGATATGCCGGTCAGCATCAGACTGCTTTTGCAATTGCGCCATTGTGCGTCGTAATAACGGTGGCTTGCCTCCCCATTCCAGGATAGCTTCAATCGACTCGGTTACTCCAAAGACTAGAATCCCCGGTTGCTCAGGAATCAAAGCTTTGTATTCACCTACCGTGAATACCAAACCGTTTTCAGTTTTTTCTGAATCGGGGTCTCCGAGTAGACCGCTACGTGCTCCACGGTCGAGTGCTTCTTTTAGGTGTACCACAATAGTGGGAGCAGTGCCCTGCTCTTGCTCGTCGACAACCCAGCTGAGGATCAGTCGGTCGATTTGATCCAGCGAAACGCCAGTGACGGTATCAAATCCGGAAATGGCAGCCGCCACTTCAGGCCCCATGGCATCTAGCACCTGGACTCCACCATCCGCTGCGAGTAAATCCGCCATGCGAATGGAAATAAATAACTGAGCTCCGGGAGGTGTCCATGTGAGATCCATGGTGTCCCCATCGGTCGGAGATTGCCAGAGCGTTTCACCGTCGTCTTCAACCAGTAGCACGCCTTCTTCTGACTCATCCGGATTCGTGTTTTCAGTGTCCGCCCCACCTGTTTCCGGTGTTCGGTTTGTAATAACTTCTTCATCAGGGGTGGTGGTTTCCCCATCGGGATTTCTATCTGTTTGAACAATTTCTCCGTTTTGCTTGCCCTCATCTTCAGATTCAATGGGCGTGTTGTTGAGCATGACAAAGACCATGATGATTCCCAAGACGCCCGCTCCAAGTCCACCCCAGAGAATAGGATTGGCCCAGGGAGATTTTCGTTTTCGGCGGTGACGTCGAGCAGAGGTTGGCTTCTTGGAGGTTGCCTGAGGCGTTTCCGACATTAAATCCGAAGGCTGCTTCTGTTTTTCGTTGGTCGATGTTTTGCCCACCGTGATGTCAACTGCAGTCGTGCCGCTTCCAGCGGATGATGGTGGCGATGGCTTGTCTGCTGCTGGCGGGAGAGGGCCAATGTTTAGGATTGCACTTTCAGTGGTTAGAGCGGCTTCGTACTCAATTAGGGTGTCTGAACCGATGGTACTCAACGTTTGTTGTTTGAGTTCTGCAGGGACGAGCAATGCCAACTTGTCAGCAACCTCCTGTGCTGATTGAAACCGAGTCCCCGGATTCTTGGCCATGAGATAGTTCAGGAACTGGCTGATGTTGTCGTTTACACCAAACGGCGACAGGTCATCAATTGGGTCGTTGGCGTGACGATGAAGCTTTTCCTGAATGGAACCACCGGGGAAGGGAACCATTCCGGTGAGCATCTGAAACAGAATGCTACCGAGGCTGTAAATGTCTGCCTGATTGCTGGGAAGTGATCCGGGAAGTTGGCACTCCGGAGCCATGTAGTCAGCTGCCATTAGCAGTCGGAGATTGGCTTCATCGACAGGCAAATTGAGTGGCCGTGGCAAGGCATCAAAATGATGAATTAACTTGACTTGATTGTTTGTGTCGAGCCAAATGCATTCGGGCGAGAGACGGCCGTAAACGAACTGCCGTTGATGTAGATGGGCCAGAGCGGAAGCCGTTTGCCAGGCGATATGACAGGCAGTCGAAGCATTCAGCCGGGAGGTTGACTTGAGCTTGTCGGCTAATGTGCTCCACGCACCTTCCCGCTCTACTCCGGGATCTTCCAAAACGACATATCGAAAGGAAACCTGATCAACTAAATCAAAGACTCGCCAGACCAAATTGTCCTTGATAGCCCCAGCCGTTTTGACACGCTCTGCCAGTTGTGCCCAAACGCTCGGGTCTTTCAGAGTGTCTCCCGTTAGGAAATGTAGAATGACGGGGTGACCGGTATAGATATGATTAGCTTGAAACCAGCCTTTTAGCGAGCCTTCTGAGATTCTGTTGGAGACCCGATACCGACCGAAATCGAAAGGGCCTTTTCGACCTTGTAGTAGCACTTTGGCTTGGTAGGGAGAAAGCTTACCAGTCTTAATCAGCCAGGCAGCAGTACTTTTGGCACTGTCCAGTTCTGGATTTTCCGCCACCAGCTTGGCAAACTGCTGGCGCAAATCCAAACTGTCCCGTGATTCGAGGAGTCCGCTTTCTCGGAGGTTGAGCCAGAATTCAGATGTACTTATCATATTTTTATCAATACTGTGCCCCGGAACCCGTCAGGTTTCTTGAACCTGCTAATACTTCTTCTACCGTGTCTTTAATGATTTCACAGGCTGTCTGTACCTGTGTTGAACTCACGTCTAAATGGGTGACTAATCTAATTCGTTGGGGGCCTAGTGCTAAACATCGGACACCTTGGGTATCAAGTTCACCTGCCAAAGCAGCAGCCGTACCAATTGTTTCATCGATATCCATCATGACAATATTGGTGTCAACCGGTCCTGGTAGTGACAGCCCTTCGGTAGCGTTGATCATGGTTGCCAGTTTTTGAGCGTTGTCATGATCGTCGCTCATTCGTTCAATATTGTTTTGCAATGCAAACAAAGCCCCAGCGGCGATGACCCCCGCCTGTCGCATGCCGCCTCCAAAGGCCTTGCGGTGCCGACGAGCAAAGTACATTTGTTCTTTGGTTCCGCAGAGAGCAGAACCGACCGGAGCTCCTAAACCTTTGCTAAAGCAAATCGAGATTGTATCAAAATGGCTGGACCATTGTTTGGCAGAGATACCGGTGGCGGCGACCGCGTTGAACAGCCGGGCTCCATCGAGATGGGTTTTCAATCCGTTTTCATGGGCCCACTGGCAAATCTGCTCCACGTGTTCGTAAGGTTGCACTCGTCCACCGCCCCGATTGTGAGTGTTCTCCAAGCACAGCAATCGCGTAATGGCGAAGTGCTCGTTATCGGCTTTGACCGTACCGTGAAGCTGTTCCGGCCGCAGAATACCGTTTTCACCTTCCACGAGTGACGGTGTCAGGCCGCTGAGTGAAGCATATGCACCCTGTTCATAATTGTAGATATGACAGCCGGATTCGCAGATGAACTCTTCCCCCGGTCGGCAGTGGACACGTAATCCAATCTGATTTGTCATCGTTCCGGAAGGCATGAAAATAGCTGCTTCTTTTCCGGTCAGCTCGGCAATGAGATCCTGCAAGGCACCTACGGTGGGATCTACGTCAATGACATCGTCGTCAACTTCACAATTGGCGATGAAATCCCTCATGGCGGCCGAAGGTTTAGTGACAGTATCACTGCGGAGATCAATAGGTGTAGTCATAGTTGCGTTCCGTTGCCAATCCGCCGAGTCATCGTCCCTGAAGACGGATTCGGCTGGAAATTCATTCAATGCAATAGTAGGTCCAGCACCATTTAGGTCAAGGCTGGGATCCAACTAGGAAAAAGAGCCTGATCGGGCTTCACATTCTATTATGAAGGGATGAATTGCCGGTGGGAATTACCTTGCTGCCGTTTAATTGTGATTATGCAGGATTTCAAATGAACTGAACCCTGAGTCGAGAGTAGAACTGTTCAATGGCATCAGGAGCGGTCATTTGCGGGGTTATCAAAACAAGGTTATGTGACCACAATGAAGACTTACTCCGAAATCCAATTTTCAGTATTAGTTTTACGATGAAGATGCTTAGGCAATGAACCAAAGCTTACTCTCAATCCAACGTATAGATACTCGTCGCGATGATATTCGCGACGTGCTGGGAAGCTTACGCACTAAGTTGTCTCCTCAGGGAAACATTGTGAGCGAAGCCGGTCGCCAGCGTACGATTGCGGTTTTTGGCGAACCTCTTACACCGCAACAGGTAGTGGAACGTATTTGCAGTGAAGTTCAGGACGGTGGTTTAGAGGTTGTACTTAAGTACAACGAATTGCTCGATGGTGCACGTCTGACTCCTGATACGTTACGAGTTAGTGAGCAGGAACTTGAGGCAGCCCATCAGACAGCCGATCCGGAGTTCCTCGCGACCATTGGCCGCATCCGCGACAATATCATGGAATTCCAATCGGCGATTTTGCATAAGCAGGTTAGCCTGGAGCGACCGACAGGAGTAAAACTGACACAACGCTATACGCCGATGAAACGAGCTGGCTTGTGCATCCCGGGAGGAGCGGCGGCCTATCCGTCGACCGTTCTCATGACCGCTGTTCCTGCGATGGCTGCAGGTGTTGAAGATATCGCGATGATGGCGCCGCCCACAGACTTCGGATCCAATAACCCGGATCTGTTGGCCACGTGTTATGAGATTGGCGTTAAAGAAGTCTATCGCATGGGAGGGGCTCATGGAGTAGCTGCTTTGGCTTATGGACTGGAGAATCTCCAAGGAGTCGATATTATCGTTGGCCCCGGTAATTTGTTCGTTGCTTTAGCCAAAAAACTCGTCTACGGCCAGGTGGCGATCGATTCGATAGCAGGTCCTAGCGAAGTGGTCGTCATTGCAGATGAAACGACGCGTGCTGACTACACCGCGGCGGATTTATTGGCGCAGGCGGAGCATGCACCTGGAGCCAGCATTTTGGTGACTTGGAGTGAAGATGTGCTGGAGCAGACTGCGGCGGAATTAGAGCGACAGGTGGCAACGCTTAGCAGAGAGGATTTGACACGACAAAGCCTGGAGGATTTTGGCGCGTTGATCTTGGTAAAAGATCAGGACGAAGCAGTCGAAATTACGAATCTCATTTGCCCAGAGCACTTACACATCGCCATCGACAACCCGTATGAATTACAAGAACGGCTCACAACGGCCGGAGCCACCTTTATGGGGAATCACACTCCTGTGGCACTCGGGGATTATGTGGCCGGTCCCTCACATACGTTACCTACTGCCGGAACAGCCCGCTGGGCTTCTGGCTTAAGTTCGAACGACTTCCTGCGTTCGAGTAGCGTGCTGGAGTTTTCTCGAGACGGTATGCTGGACGTCGCTGTAGATGTTCAACGCATGGCCGACAAAGAAGGGTTAACCGCCCACCGAGCCAGTGTCGATATCCGCGTGCAGGGTTAATTGGTAATAGAATTATGACATTTGTACGAAACAATATTTCGCAATTGGCGGGCTATGTACCTGGGGAGCAACCACAGGGTGGTAAGTTCATTAAACTGAACACAAATGAAAATCCCTATCCACCGTCCCTCAAAGTGGTTGAAGCAATTCAAGTCGCCGCTGAAAAGCTTGTGCGGTATCCCGATCCTGTTTCGACGGCATTCCGTTTGGCTGCCGGCGAAGCCTTGAATGTCGATCCTGATTGGATCATATGCGGTAACGGTAGTGATGATATTCTCACAGTTTTGACTCGTTCGTTTGTGGATCAGGGAGATCTGATTCGGTTGCCTAATCCCAGTTACATCCTCTATCGGACGTTGGCGGAAATTCAAGGCGCCCGATCTCAGGAAGTAGACTTCAATGACGACTGGACATTGCCAACGAGTTTTGGAGATCCCGATGAAGGACTCAAGTTAGTATTTCTTCCGAATCCAAATAGTCCGACCGGGACAGTGGTTAGCCAGGAGGAAATCTTGGCGTTGGCTGAACAGCTGCCCTGCCCGATTTTAATTGACGAAGCCTATGTGGATTTCGCTGAATTTAACTGTATCGAACTGGTTAAGCAAAACGAAAAGATCATGGTCTCTCGAACGCTCAGCAAGTCCTATGGACTGGCGGGCTTACGATTTGGGTTTTTGGTTGCTCAGCCTTCGATGATCGAGCAATTGCTCAAGGTTAAGGATTCTTATAACTGTGACGCACTGTCAATTGCCGGAGCAACGGCGGCCATTTCCGATCAGCAGTGGCTTAGAGAGAACGTCTCCAAAATCCGAGCAACTCGCGAGAGCCTGCAGTCACAATTGACACAATTGGGATTTGAGGTAATACCCTCACAAGCCAACTTTGTATGGTGCACGCATCCCGAAGCCGAAGTGAAACCTATTTATGAGTATCTCAAAGAGAACCGCATCCTAGTGCGGTACATGAGCTATCCTAACTGGAAGGAAGGCCTCCGCATCAGCGTAGGTACGGACGACCAAATTAGTGCTTGTATGAGTTTAATTCAAAGTAAGGTGTAACTTATGGCGCGTACGGCTGACATTGATCGTAAGACTGCCGAAACCGACATTCAACTTTCAATCAATCTTGATGGCTCTGGCCAATCGGACATTCAAACCGGAGTTGGTTTCTTTGACCATATGCTGGAGTTGTTTGCCAAGCATGCCGTGATTGACTTGAAGGTTCGTGCCAATGGTGATTTGCACGTTGACCAGCATCACACCGTTGAAGATACCGGAATTTGTTTAGGCCAGGCCGTGAAAGAAGCTTTGGGTGACAAGGTCGGGATTCGTCGCTATGGGCACTTTACTCTGCCCATGGAAGAAACACTCGTCAACGTCGCGATTGATCTGAGTGGCCGCTATTACATGGTGTTTAACGCAGAATTTCCAAGTTCTAAAATCGGAGATTTCGATAGCGAATTGGTGGAAGACTTTTGGCAGGCTTTTGCCGCCAACGTGCTCGGAAACTATCACGTAAATATCCACTATGGCCGTAATAGCCATCACATCAGCGAAGGTATCTTCAAGTGCACGGCTCGTGCATTTCGAATGGCCATCGAAGCAGATCCTCGTATGGAAGGCGTCATTCCCTCGACCAAAGGGACACTATAGAAACGAAAACAGAATATGAAAAAAGAGCTGGAGGATGATTGCCTCCAGCTCTTTTTATGCGCGTCGAAACGTGGGTCGTACTTAGTCGATTTCCTGTTCCAGGTATCGAGCCAGTTGATGGAAGTCACTATCTGTTTTGATGTAACGGACCACGGTGACTAGGTTTTCGGGGTCTACCAGTTCTTCGAAGGGAACGTATCTCAGGTCAAATTGATTTTTCACACTCACCATGACCCCATTCAATCCTTCTTCAACAAGGGCCCGAAACGCTCCTACCCCCAGTTGGCTTCCAAGCATGACATCGAAGGCGGTTGGCTGTGTACAGCGAGATTCGTAACCGAGTTGTAGTCCATTGATTTTACGAGTTTTGCCGGTCGCGGCTTCGTAGGCAGCACTTAACCGTTTTGTCAGGAGTTGACAGAGGTTGATTTGGGAGATCGCGATGTGTCCGTGATCATCTCTGGGAATGCCTTCGAGATAGCTGTAGGGAAGATATTCAGCCAGACCTTCAGCGACGACGATCACACCGAATTCTTTGCCCAACTCTTCCCGTTTAATCATCGTGCGAACGGCTCGGTCCATGAGCTTGTCCATGTTCATGATTTTGCGGATTTTTTCTTCTCCGGTGACGGGATTGGTTATCGTCTCTTCGGCAGCATAATCGCCCTTCACATCCTCGACACTGATGGCCAGACAGGCTTCGCCTGAGATGGCGGCTCCGTATGCCAGCCATCCTGCACTTCGTCCCATAGCTTCGCACAGGAAGTAGGCGCGACCGGCTGCTGCGTCAAACATCAGATTGCGGATTTCGGTCGCCAGAAAATCGACAGCTGAGAAGAAACCAAACGTAAAGTCGATTCCCATGTAATCGTTATCGATTGTCTTCGGGAGATGGACGACAGGCAGTTTCTTGGCATCGTCGCTGAGTGTGTCCTGGAAGAGCTTGAACTTGTTAGCCGTTTTGAGCGTGTCATCGCCGCCAATGGAAATGAATGCATCCACGTCTAGCGAAAGCAAAGCGTCGTAAGTTCGCTTCATGGGAGCCGTTCGTTCGGGATCGTTCAGGTGTTCCCGATCCGAAATGACTTTCCCCGGGTTGGCCCGGGCTGTCCCGATAATGATTCCCGGAGTCGTACGAGCTCGCTCCAGACAATCTTCCCCCAGAATGACATAGTCTTTGCCTTCTTCCAGCGGCGTACTTCCGTCGTATTCCTGAAGGGACGAATATCCGTGTTTGATACCGATGACTTCTGTTCCGCCACGGGTAAAGGCAATCGCAGCGGCACCAATAACCGAATTCGCTGCCGGAGCAGGTCCACCTGAGAACAGAATGGCGACACGCTTGATGGGATTGTCAGAAGTCTTAGGTCTTGCCAGAGGATCGCTCATGACGCTGTGGGCTCCAAATAGTTGAACGCATAGTTGGTTGTCAGCAAACCATCAGTTTAAGCTCGTGACCTAAAATCGAAAACCACCGCAGATGAAAAACCGTTCATTGGTATGGCGCATACAACCATTTGTTGTTCAGGCGTTTTACCCAAGGAAATCAGACGGATCATTATCCGTTCTGGGCAATGCAAGAGTCTAAGAGTTGGTCCGCAGAGTTCTTAAAATGTGCGTTCGACAAACTTGGTGTCGATTGTCCCTGCAGCAAATTCAGGGTGCGTGAGCACTTTTTTATGGAAGGAAGCAGTCGTTTCTATCCCGCCAACCTGAAGTTCCTCAAGGCATCGGAGCATTGTGGCAATTGCTTCTTCCCGAGTAGGACGGTGTACCAACAGCTTACCAATCATGGAGTCATAATAGGGTGGCACGGTGTATCCGGCATAGACGTGTGAATCCCAGCGAACTCCCAATCCACCTGGGATAACCAGATGTTCAATTTTTCCGGGGCACGGTTGGAAATTCTTATCGGGGTTCTCTGCGTTGATTCGACACTCGATCGCGTGTCCTTCGCAGGTGATGTCGTCCTGAGTGAACGGGAGTTTCTCGCCTGCAGCCACGATGATCTGGTTCTTAATTAGGTCGACGCCGGTGACTAATTCTGAAACCGGATGCTCCACCTGAATCCGAGCATTAACTTCAATGAAGTAAAAGTTGTGGTCTTTATCTACGATGAATTCAACAGTGCCTGCATTGTGGTAATTGGCTTCGCGAATCATGCGGACAGCCGCGTCACAAATTGCTGTACGAACTTCAGTGGGCAGATTGGTTGCCGGGGACTCTTCGATGAGTTTTTGATGGCGACGCTGAGTGGAGCAATCCCGTTCCCATAGGTGGACGACATTGCCATGTTGATCAGCAATCACCTGAACTTCTACGTGACGTGGATTACCAACGTACTTTTCCAGATAGATCCCGGCATTGCCGAATGCGGCGGCTGCTTCCTGTTGGGCAGCTTGAAGTGCATTTTCCAAATCGTCTTCGGTTTCTGCTACACGCATCCCTTTTCCACCCCCACCGGCGGTCGCTTTGATTAGCACAGGGAATCCGATTTCAGCGGCTACTCGTTTGGCTTCTTTGACATCTTCGATCAGGCCGTCTGAACCAGGGACGACGGGGACGTCAGCAGCCCGAGCCATTTTTCGGGCAGTGTTTTTATCTCCGAGTTTTTCCATCGATTCAGGGAGTGGCCCGATAAAGTCGATTTCACAATTACGGCAGACATCATTGAAATGTGCATTTTCGGCCAGAAATCCATAGCCAGGATGGATGGCGTCGGCGTTACCAACTTCGGCCGCGCTAATGACGCGGTCGATCTTGAGATAGCTTTCATTGGAGCGGACTCCGCCTACGCAATAGGCTTCGTCGGCGAGATCAAGGTAAGCTGCTCCCCTGTCCCCTTCACTAAAGATGGCAATCGTTTCAATGCCTAACTCTTTACAGGCTCGAATGACTCGAAGTGCAATTTCGCCTCGGTTTGCGACAAGAATACGTTTGTACATAGGTTGTGACGTCTGTTTTCTGAATGACGGAGTCTGTAAGTGTGAGTGAGCAGGAGCTTAGCCGCGTGTATCCACTTTGAACATTGGTTTTCCACAGTCCACGGGATCCTGATCATTAACCAAAATGGCAACAACTTTACCACTGACATCCGCAGAGATTTCGTTGAAGACTTTCATCGCTTCCACGATACAAACAGTGGTATCACTGCTGATGCTGTCCCCGACTTTAATAAATGCCGGAGAATCGGGATTTGGCGACCCGTAAAACGTGCCGACCATGGGGCTGTCGATGGTCACAATGTGATCACCTTCATCGTCAGCGGGTGCCTCATCAGCTGGAGCAGCAGGAGCGGCAGCGGCAGCAGGAGCTGGAGCGGCGGCAAGCGGTTGAACTACGCCTCCACGTGACAACCTGACTTTTTGACCGTCCTGTTCCAGATCGATTTCGGTTAAGTCATTTTCCTTCATAAAATCTACGTATTGAAGGAGACGTTCCATATCGAAGACGTTACTGGATTTCGCCATGGTACTAGTATTCTTCCTCTAATGAAGCAATTGAATTCGCGATAATAAGCAATTCTAAGCATAATTGCTTAAAACATCTAAGGGGTAACTGCTTTATTTGTAGTTACTATATCTCCCCTGTTTATCGGCTATTTTACGTATTGAACAAATGATTTTTCGTTGGCAATGATGAAATTATCTTAGAGTTCCACAATTGCATCTTCCAATTTTTTAGGGACGCTGGTTAAAACTTCGTGCCCGTCTTTAGTCACCAGAACATCATCTTCGATGCGAACCCCTCCCCATCCTGGGAGATAAATGCCGGGTTCTACAGTGACCACCATGCCCGGTTCAAGGGGAACATGTTGATTCGAGGCAAGTCTGGGGAATTCATGAATGAAAGTACCAATTCCATGTCCCAAGCTATGTCCAAAGTACTTTCCGTAGCCAGCGTTAGCGATGTGATTGCGTGCAGCAGCATCGACTTTGCTCATAATGGCACCTGGCTTTATCGCCTTAATCGCCTTGAGTTGGGCCTGAAGCACGGTGTTATAGACCTTTTCAAATTTGGCCGTTAATTTTCCTGTGACAATCGTTCGCGTGATGTCGCTTAAGTAACGATCGTAATCGGCTCCCCAGTCAAATAAACAGAAGTTATCGTCCCCGATTCTTTGTTCGCCAGGCTGAGCGTGTGGCAGAGCAGCCTGAGGTCCGACCGCGACGATGGGGTCAAAACTGGTACCCCGACCTCCAAATTGGCGAATTTGATGTTCCAAATTAAAGGCAATTTCTTTTTCGGTTTGCTCGGCGGTAAGTGACGCTTTGATGACTTCAAACGCCTTTTGGGCCGCTTTGACGGCATTACGAATCGACTGAATCTCGCCTTTGTCTTTAATCTCCCGAAGCTTTTCAACGATGCTGGAAGTGGTTACTAAATTGATACTCGGCAAGGCTTCGGCCAGTGCTTCGGCCTGCCCCAGCGAGAGTGAATTTCCTTCCAGTGCGACGGATGGAACTTTGGCTTTGTTGATCAGTTTGCGACTGGCTTCTACCATAGACTCCACAGAAGGACGAATCACAGAGTCGATATCCGGACAGTCACTTTGGATTTCAGAAATGTAGCGGAAATCACTGATGATGATGGTGTTCTTCGGAAGGACTAGCAGATAACTGGAGTCCCCGCTGAAGCCGGATAGGTAGGTGACGTTCAATTCGTCGGTCACCAACATCGCAGTGATTCCCTGTCGCTTAAGTTCGGCTCGAAGCTTTCGACGGCGTTGTGCAAATCGGCTCATTTTCCATTGCTCCTTTTTAGTGTGCTGCCTAGCCCCCGAGGTAACTTCAGGGGATGATTGAGGTTAGCTCAATGGACGATTGTCCTGATCAACGTGGACGACGACCGGAGAATGATCCTGTTCGCCCTGACTGTCCTGATACTGAGCATAGCTACAAATAATGACCATCTCTCCCGGCTTCATTAAATGGGCCGCGGCTCCATTGATGCAAATACGTCCAGAATTTCGTTCGGCTACGATCGCATACGTCGTTAGTCGAGTACCACTGGTAATGTTATAGATGTCGACCTGTTCGTGTTCACGAATGTCGGCTAATTCTAGCAATGCTTCATCGATCGAAACCGACCCTTCGTAATGAAGCTCGGCTTCAGTAACCGTTGCCCGATGAATTTTGCTTTTTAGTAGTGTGCGAATCATGTAAGTCGAATCGTCTAAGTAGTTGGCCAACCCTGCTTTGGATTTGGGAAGGAAGATTGAGGAGCCCGGATAATCTTAAACTTTGGCAAGCCGAGCCAGTTGTAGGCGACAAGCCCAACAATCAAACCTCTTCTGATTACCCCCCCATCTTATGAAACAATTTCAGATTTGTAGAGGAGGGGGATTTGAGTTTTGAGACTCGATTATCGGGTTGCTACCCTCCCAACCCTGCAATCCAGAACGCTAGCCCGATGATTGCAAAACAGGTAAGTACCGAGACAACAAAACCAATCACGTCTGCCTTGGTTGGTTTCTGGAATTCCAGTTGGCTGTTGGGGAACAGTTTGACACGGTCAGCAGGTTGTTCACCCGCATAGACCGCTTCGAGCTTCGCTTGATCTGCTTCTGGGTCTGGCACCACACGTGTCTTCATTTTGGCATAGTATCGATCGAGTGCTTCTTTTGAATTACCAGCTCCCAGAGCGCTGGTAATGAAGCTGGCGACAATCATGACCAAGAACGGCATAATGATTTTAGGCACCAATTCCAACGCATTACGATTGGCTTTGGACTGACCGGCGATATCGACTCCCAAAGGCAGGAAAAATGCCAGATTGAGTTTGAAGTTGCCTTCTCCACGCATGGCGGTCCCCTGGGGGTATTGATACACCGTGGTAGTGGTATCTCCCTCGACCTTTACATCTGTTATTTCTGGTTTCACAGAAGCATCGACCGGTACTACTTTGTCCCAGAACATGCCCTGTCCTCCACTCCATAGCTTCTGGCTTCCATCTTTATTCGTTTCAAACTCACGAGGTGAGTTGACTCGAATCTTTGATTTCCCGACTTCTAATTCGACTAACTCGGTGCCCTCTTGATTTGGCACGGCAATGATTGTTCTTTCTTTGTTGATGAAACTTGGTTCCATCTTGGCATGATCCGACTGTTGTGATTCAGGCAGAGTATTCTTCTTTTCTCGCCAAGCCTCTTGCTGAAGAGCCAAGTGCTTGCGGATCGAAGACTTACTAAGCACCTCCAACTTAGACACATGTCTCATGGGCTCGGTGTGAAGGAACGAATCATTCGTTCTCCAAGCGGGAATCAGGTTCGGGCCAAAGTAAGGAATCATGGTGAAGAACAAGAGACAGTAAGCGACGGTAATCCAAGCCGCCTTCGTGGAGGCTTTTCTCCAGTACATACCAACCCAAAAGGGTGCCGCAAATACGAGTGTGAACCAAAAGGTAATCGTCAGCTGTTGAATCATGTCAAATATTAGCAGTGAGAACATGATCGAGCCGCCTACAATAATCGTGCCGGTGATTTTCCCTGTGAGCAGACAATTCTTTTCCGAAGCAGTGGGGTTAATAAATGGTACGTACAGATTACGAACGACCAATCCGGAACCCACAATCATGTATGCATCCACACTACTCATTAAGGCGGCCAGTAGACAGGCGAGCATCAGGCCACGGAAGCCAGGTCCGAGTAGCTGCATTGAGGCATAGCCCCAGGCCTGATCCGGGTCTTTGATTAATTCTGCAACGTCGGCGTAGAGCGTGGCGGCGATGAGTCCGGTGAGCACCCATCCCAACGTACAAAATCGTTTAAGGAAGTTACCTACAACCAATCCGATTCGCGCGTCGTTTTCAGTCTTGGCACTTCCACCACCTGTGGCAATGAAATGAGGCTGTACGACGATGCCAAATAAATTGGAAAAGACAATGGCGATCAGATAGGCAAGAGAGAAGTCAGCTCCGACTCCGCCCATTAAGTCAAAGAATGATTCAGGAAGCTGATCGTGCATGACGTGAAAGCTACCCTGCCCTTCGGGGTTTAATTGGCTATCTCCAGTCAATGCATTTAGTCCCAGAGGAATCAGCATGCAGCTCAATGCAATGACGCAGATGCCCTGAATCAAGTCCGTGAAATAGGCCGCAGTGAGTCCTCCCAGCATGCCGTAGAGTAAGACGATGACCCCCACAGAGGGGACAAGTACGTACTGCAATTCAATCTGACTACCGAACAAGTTGACATGGTCAACGCCAATCATGGGAGCCGCGGTTTTGGCAATGGCCGAGAAAAACATCGAGCCATAAATCATGAAGAAGATGACCCCAAAGATGGCGTAAGCGCCGCCTAGTTTTTTACTCTCATAACGCTCGACATACCAGTCTCCTAAGGTCAGGTGACGCATGCGGCGATACCAAACTCCAGTAATCCAGTAAAACGGAGTGACAAACAGCCAGTACATCACTCCCCACATCCCGTTCATGCCCTTGGTAAATGTACCGCTACCCGTAATGATCGGGTCCTGAGGACCTGTACCGGCTCCAAACGCAGCAAACGTCTGCATCAGCTTTCCAAAGCCTCTGCCTCCCATGAAGTAATCTTCCTGCTTCTTGTTGAGACGAGCACAGTAGAGTCCGATGGCAACCAGAACGAGGAAATAAACGGCAAGGACGATATAGTCAGCAGATGTCATAGCAGAGGATCCGGGAAGTTACAGCTGGAGAGTTTTGGTTTTGGGGGAAAGTATAGGGAGGATTGTGTGAGTATCCAGAGTTGCACACAACTCAATATCGCTGACCATGCCTGCCTGTTGCAAGTTTTTCCCGCCTCGGCTTTGTAATAAAGTGTCAAAAACGTACGCTTGTCCAGAGGCTGGCACGCATGGCTCCCATAACTGGCGGGCCAACAATGCCTGATCATTGAATTCGGACGCGTCGCGACTGGAGACAATTGCGCCTGCGAGAAGTGTGTCTTCCAGAGTGATCTCGCCATTGGTACCGGCACAAATAATGTTGAGTTTAGGCTCGTCGGCAATATGTCGAATCACAGCAGATAGGTTGGCAAAGGCAGCGATGAGCGTCTTGTTAGACTTCAGACAGGCCATGATGGCTC
>NZVD01000096.1 GCA_002701385.1 Rhodopirellula sp.
GATTTACTGGCTCACGATGGCGCGAGTCGTGCGAGGTCAGGCGATTTCGTTAAAGAACGAGCAGTTTATTGAGGCCGCCAGGACAATCGGTGCGACCCGCATGCAAATTGTTTTTCGCCATTTGGTTCCCAATGTCATGGGGATCGTGATTGTCTACCTGACTCTCACCATTCCCGCAGTCATTCGCTTCGAGGCCTTTTTGTCCTTTCTGGGGATGGGAGTACAGGCTCCTGATATCTCATGGGGATTATTGGTGAATGAAGGCGTGCAGGTAATCACAATTATCAAATCCTACTGGTGGATGATTGCTTTCTCAGGAATGGCACTGGCGGTTACCCTGTTTGCTTTGAATTTCCTTGGTGACGGTGTTCGTGACGCGCTCGACCCAAAACTTAAAAATAAGTAACTCCAATAGCAGGAATCATCAGCCCTTCCGAGTAAATCTATGTCAGATGTAACAACTCCCATTCTTCAAGTTCAGGACTTAAAAGTCGAATTCCACACAGAAAGTGGTGTGGTTCAGGCTGTTAATGGCGTTAGTTTTGACTTGTATCCCGGTGAGACGCTGGGGATTGTAGGAGAATCCGGTTCGGGGAAATCAGTGACAAACCTGACACTCATGGGTCTCATTCCACAGCCTCCAGGCCGAGTAAGAGGCGGGCAGGTCCTGTATGACGGGCGTAACATTCTGGGGTTAACCCAGCGTCAGTGGCAGGAAATACGGGGAAAAAAGATCGCCATGATTTTTCAGGATCCGATGACCGCCCTGAATCCATTTCTGACCGTGGAAGAGCAGTTGATTGAAGTCACCATGCTACACATGGGGCTGAATCGAAAAGAAGCCAGTCAGCACGCGATCGAGTTATTAAAAAAAGTAGGGATCCCCGGTGCTGAGAAACGGATCCGAGATTACCCACATCAATTTAGTGGAGGAATGCGACAACGTGTGATGATCGCCATGGCGATTTCATGTCAGCCGGATATTCTTATTGCTGATGAACCGACGACCGCACTGGATGTGACCATTCAGGCTCAGATTCTGGAATTGATGAAGAGTATGCAGGAGGAATTTGGAACGGCCATTATTTTCATCACTCATGATCTAGGAGTCGTTGCCAGTGTTTGTGACCGAGTCATGGTGATGTACGCCGGGCGTAAAGTCGAACAAACCACGACGAAACAATTGTTTCGTCAGCCCCGTCACCCTTACACAGTGGGGTTGCTCAATTCCGCACCTCGTTGGGATCAAGGCGATGAGGATCTACAGGCGATTGATGGTCAGCCTCCGGATATGTTGAATCTTCCCGCTGGATGCGCCTTTCATCCCCGCTGCCGGTTTGCTGAGGATGCCTGCTTGAATGAGAGGCCATCCCTGGTGTCATTATCTGGCGATTCACCCCATGAACATGCTTGTCGATTGGATATTACTCAGCCTGAGGAGTCGTCAAAGCTATGAGTACTCCATTACTACAGGTGCGAGATTTAAAAGTTCATTTTCAGCCACCTCGCCGTGGATTTGGAAAAACTCCTCCCCCGATTCGGGCAGTGGATGGAGTCAGTTTCGAAGTGGAAGCAGGACGCACTCTGGGACTTGTTGGCGAATCTGGGTGCGGAAAGTCGACTACCGCTCGCGCCATACTTAATCTAATCAGTCATGCCGACCGAGGTGGAGAAGTCCTGCTCGATGGTGTACGTGTTGACCAATTGAGCGAATCCNATATGCGTCTTCATCGTTCGAAAGCTCAGATGGTCTTCCAGGACCCCTTCGCTTCGCTTAATCCCCGTATGACAGTAGGGAAAATTATTCGTGAGCCTATTCGGAATTTTNATCTGGGGCTAACTCAACGGGATGAACAACTGGAAGTGATTCGTCTGATGGAATTGGTCGGCATCAATCCTCGGTATATGAATCGGTATCCACATGAGTTTTCAGGAGGGCAACGTCAGAGGATTGGCATTGCAAGGGCACTAGCTGTTCAGCCCAAGTTAAT
This sequence comes from Rhodopirellula sp., assembly GCA_002701385.1. Lineage (GTDB taxonomy): Bacteria > Planctomycetota > Planctomycetia > Pirellulales > Pirellulaceae > UBA721. The sequence goes on from NZVD01000096.1 coordinate 1,992, forward strand.
AGTTTGCGATGAAGCCGTCAGTGCCTTGGATGTCTCGATTCAGGCTCAGGTTATTAATCTGTTGATGGACCTGCAACAAAAGCTAGGTGTTGCCTATGTGTTTATTTCACATGATTTGGCGGTAGTACGGCACATTGCCGATCGCGTGGGAGTGATGTACCTCGGGAGAATCGTCGAGCTTGCTGATTCGGATAAACTGTATAAAACTCCGAGACACCCCTATACCAAAGCCTTGCTTTCTGCGGCGCCGGTACCTGACCCTGAACAAAATGTGAGTCAGAATCGAGTGAAACTTGAAGGGGAAGTACCATCGCCGGACATTGAATATGCGGGGTGTCCGTTTGCAGATCGCTGCCCAGAAGTGCTCGGGCACTGCCGCTCCACTCCACCCACTTTATCGAGCGAGGCTCACCGGGTTTCCTGTCTCCTCTATGAGGACGCGTAATGCTATGGACGCCGCCAAATCCTCTATGAGCAAGCCAGTTCGGGTGATCTGGGCCATGGCTTACATCGCGATGGTAGGGGGAATTGTTTTCAATATGACGAATGCCCGGGCTCGCATCGTAGGCGCCACCGATCAGGTACGTCAAAAAGACCAACAAGATTGGGAAGACTGGGTCAATCAATCCAACCAACATCAGGATGGTAACTTACCTGTCGAACGGGAGGAAATTGATTTGAAATATCGTCCTGTTAGTAATATGACGACCTTAATGACTCAGTATTACGGAGTTAGCCTGACTGGCTTGATCTTGTTCTCGACATTGATCTTCGGCGTTGTGGTGTATATGTTTCACGGCGTAACGGGTGAGAAGGCTGCAGGGCCAATTTCACTGGAAGAAGAGTTAGCAGCACAACAGAGTGAGGAAGTGAGTTAAGCGATGTCTGCGAAGCAAGTTAAAACGCAATCGACAGCAGACGCTAGTTCCTCCTCTGGCTCGTCTTCCGCGTTGTCTCAACGTCCGCAGTTTAGTATTCAATGTTGGCAACCTCGATCTCAACCTCTGTTGTTCGCTGGGGTTTTGACCCTTTACGCGACCGTGGTCTTTGCGGTGTATTGGTTTACACGTGATGTCTTGATGACCGGTGTGACTGTTACCGCGTTGTTGCTAGTTTCGTGGCGACTTTGGATACCAGTACGATTCCATATCGGACCGACCGGCGTCATTCAGTCTGTGCTGGGACAACAACGACAGTTGGGATGGGGGTATGTTAAGCAAATTCAGCCTCATCGCGGAGGCTTACGAGTGCTTTATCAAACAGCCGGCAGTGAGCTAAGTTTACGGAAAACGTTGGTCATTTCTGTACCACAATCGCAATTGGAAGAATTGGTCACCACGTTCGAATATTACATGCTGGACTAGTCCAGATACTAGCCCAGCGGATTGAACATCACTTGGAGACTCTTACTGCAATCGCAACGAGTCTCGAATCTCTGAGAAATAGATAGGTAAGCAAACATGTCGGAACATGTTTTAGTATTAGGGACACACAATCAAAAGAAACGTCAGGAGTTGGAGCAGTTACTTGCGCCGTTAGGTCTAAGCCTGCTAACTCTATCTGATGTGGAAGATGCAATCGAGGTTGAAGAAACTGGAACGACCTTTTCCGAAAACGCGGCTCTAAAAGCCAGCCAGCAGGCGCAAAACCTGGGGATGTGGGTGATGGGGGAAGATAGTGGTATTTCCGTCGTCGCATTGAATAACGAACCCGGAGTTTATTCGGCCAGATACAGTGCCCCGGGGGCCACCGATCAACGTAATAACGAAAAGGTTCTAGCAGAATTGGGCAATACTCCTTTGGAGAAGAGGACCGCCTTTTATACCTGCCACATGGCCATTTCGGACCCTACAGGCCAGATTCGAGCGACAGCAGAAGATTATTGTTACGGACGAATTCGTTTTGAGCCGTCAGGTGAAAATGGCTTTGGCTATGACCCTCTCTTTGAGATTCCTGAATACCATCGCACGTTTGGTGAACTGGGGCCAAGCATCAAGAAGGTGCTTAGCCATCGCAGTCGAGCGATTCGTAAGATTACTGCTCAAATCTGCGAATTAATGGCAACCGGCGGGCTTTGAAACAAGTGTCGCCCGTCGCCTGTTCTCTCTAAATCGGCCTATCATTGTGCCTCTTTCTTTTGCTATTCTTCCACCCTGTAAATATCTCTTATTGCAATGGGTATCAGATGAATCGCCTTAGAAAAATAGGTCTCGGAATTGCTTGTTTGGTGTGCTTCGCCTCTGTCGAGTTTCAGGCAATGGCGGAAAACCCCTTCGACTACCTCTTCTTTCCATTTGAAAGAGTGGAAGCTGATCCTGCCAAACGATATGGCGTGACGGATCAGCAGGGACCGTGGATGGTTCTGGCAACTTCATTTCGAGGCGCCGGAGCAGAGAAACAAGCTCATGATCTAATCCTCGAGCTTCGAAGAGAATTCAAGCTGGAAGCTTATATGCATCGCAAGTCCTATGACTTTTCTAATAAGGTCGAAGGGCGAGGAATTGATAAGTACGGTAAGCCCAAGCAAATGGTTTATAACCGTAGCGTTCAGTTTGATGAGATAGCTGTGTTGGTAGGAAACTTTGAGTCATTGCAGTCAGATGATGCGCAGGAGTTGCTACAGAATATTAAAACGATGCATCCCAAAACGCTTGGGCAGGAACCAGATGCAGGGACCGCTCAGGTTTATGCAGGATTGCGGTCATTGCAGCGTAAGCTGAATTTGAGTGCCGAGAAAAAAGGGCCAATGGGACGCGCCTTCATCATTCGAAACCCTTTGCTACCGGCGGACTATTTTACACAGAATTCTGTCGATCCATTTGTGGAGCGTTTGAATAGTGGGGTGGAATATAATTTGTTAAAGAACCCTGGAAAGTACACAGTACAGGTTGCGACATTCCGGGGAAAAGTTGTCTACGATATCGAAAAAGACTATGACGCAGATGCCAGCGTTTCTGACAGTCTTGTCAAAGCGGCTGAAAACGCTCACAAGCTGGTCACAGCGTTGCGGAAACAGGGTATCCAGGCCTATGAGTATCATGACCGACATGAGAGTGTCGTGTGCGTTGGTAGTTTTGACTCACTAGGAATGCGTCAACTTGACGGGAAAATAAATCTGGCCCCCCGGGTGGCAGCAGTGATGAAAGCCTATGGTGCTCAGCGGGTGCGGATTCCTAATTCAACTCAGTTTGGTCTGCGTCCACGATCGCTCGGCGGAATTCAATTCGACATTCAGCCGCGGCCAGTGCATGTTCCCAAGAAGTCCATCGGGGCAAGTTATCTGTCTCGGTTTTAAAGACGTGGCTTAAACGACAAGTCGCGCGACGATACGGTCACCTTCGACTCGCTCAGCAACAACTTTGACTAACGTGCCAATCATCGACTCTTCACCGGTAAACTGAACCGGAGCGTAGCGACAGGCGGTCCCGACCATCTGACTCGTGTTATCACGATCCTGAGCTTCAACGAGTACTTCGAGCTCTGATCCGATCAGACTCGTGAAGTAGGCGTGTCGCAATTCGTCTTCGAGTATCCCGAGTTGTTTTCCGCGGGCTTTCTTGAGCTGTTTCGGTAACTGATCTTTCATGTCAGCCGCTGGCGTTCCTCGACGAGCAGAAAAAGGAAACATGTGGATTTTAGAGAAACCGATCTGACGGACCGTTTCTAACGTCTCAGTAAATTCCTCATCGGTCTCACCAGGAAATCCTACGATGACATCGGTTGTAAACGATGGATTGACTAAGGCTTCACGAATGAGTTTACAGCGATTGATAAATGTCTTCTTGCTCCAACGTCTTCGCATTCTCCGAAGTACGGAATCAGAACCACTTTGTAGACAGATATGAAGATGAGGAGTGATCTTCTCGCGGAACTGAGCCATGACGGCAATGAGATCCCTGGTGACTTCGGTGGCTTCGATACTGGAAATGCGGATACGAAATTTTCCGGGCCGTTCGGCTATAGCTCGGACCAGATCCGCTAAACGAGTCCACTCTTCCCGTGGCTTGTTCATATTCCAATCCACTCCATAGTGCCCGATGTGGATCCCCGTTAGTACAATCTCGCGGTAGCCATTGGCAACCAATCGGTCGACTTCCTCCAGAATGTGTTGCATTGGCCGACTAGTCAGTGCCGGACGGACATGAGGAATGATGCAATAGCTGCAGCGAAGCAGACAGCCGTCCTGTACTTTGACATAAGCTCGATGGCGGTTGCCGAAACCTGAAATTCCAGTAGGGATGTCCACAACACCAAACCGCCCAAGCATGTCTGGCAATTCCCGTTTGTCAGTTACTACCTCTACCACATTGGGTAAGGCTTCGACTTCTTCCGGAGCTCGCGTTGCATAGCAACCCATGACGACAATGCGAGAGTCAGGGTTGTCGCGAGCGAGCTGACGGATCACCTTGCGGCTTTTAGAGTCCCCTTCATTCGTCACGGTGCAGGTGTTGACGATACAAAGGTCCGCAGCTTCGTCCTGTTCGGCGTCTTGGTAGCCAATTTGTGCCAGTCCTTCCCGAATAAATTCGGTTTCGTACTGATTGACCTTACAGCCTAGGGTGACAGTTTTTAGTTTTGCAGACATGGGATTTTAAACAGAGTATTTACGGTTTGGGCTCATTCGACGGGTTCAATCGTAGCGTACATGGAACCTTGGCAATTGGCAATGAGTTCATCCTTACCATAGGCATGTATTTGGTCTCGTTTAAGTTCGGCATGTTCAAGCGTTGTCGTTAGACAAATTGCTCGACCGTTGTTATCTACTTTGGTCGCTATTTTGAATCCCTGCTCCAGTTTGAATCCAAAAAGCTCCTTGAGCATATGAATGACATACTCATAGGTGTGGTGCTCATCGTTCCATAGAACGACATTGTAGCGAGGTTGTTGTTTGGGTCTGGTGTCAGTTTCCACAACGGGTTGAGCAGCTTCATGCCCCATGGATAGACTCCAACTAGATTACGAACCAAGTAGATTACGAATAGACGCGAGCTTGCGGTCTGCTTCTTAGTCAATCAAGATGGTCGACCGGCCTGTGAGTCATTATATTGTACGTCTGAGCCCACACCAAAAACTATTTTTTACCGTGATTTAGGAAGTTGATGAGATCAGGCATTGCCGCTCAACAAAAAGGCTCGTAGCAATCAGGAAGGATAGACGAAAGACGCACGATGGAAAAGATAACAGCTTACCTCGAAGAGAACCGTCAGCGGAATCAGGATGACCTGTTCGAATTACTCCGAATGGCCAGCGTTAGTACGGACAGTCAATATGAGTCAGAAGTGAGACGTGCCGGGGAATGGGTAGCAGATCAGTTTCGTGGTCTGGGATTCGATACCGAATTGGTGGAAACCAAAGGGCACCCCATCATTTATGCAGAATCCCCTCCGGTGGAAAATGCACCGGTGGTACTTGTTTACGGGCATTATGATGTTCAGCCACCAGATCCGCTCAATGAATGGATTACACCTCCGTTTGAGCCAACTGAACGTGATGGTAATGTCGTCGCTCGTGGTGCCACGGATGATAAAGGGCAAATGCTGACACACATCAAAAGTGCTCAAGCCTGGATAGAATCCGAGGGAACATTGCCCATTCAAATCAAGTATGTCATTGAGGGCGAAGAAGAATGTGGTAGTTCCAATCTGGATCCATTCCTTCAGGAGTACAAAGAACGATTAAGTGCGGATATCGCGGTGATTAGCGATACCAGCCAGTTCGCAAAAGGCCAGCCAGCGATCACTTATGGGCTCAAAGGGATTGTGTATTTCGAGCTATACCTGGAAGGGCCTAAGCAGGATCTACACAGTGGTACATTTGGCGGAGGCGTTTCCAATCCGGTAAACGCAATAACTCAAATGCTAGGACAACTGGTCGATCAGTATGGCAGGATCCAGATTCCGGGATTCTATGATGACGTCGTGGAGTTGGAAGCTCGGGAACGAGAGCAATTTGCTTCATTGCCATTTTCTGAAGAGGAGTTTAAGTCGAAGCTGGGTATCGAAGCGGTGCACGGAGAGCAGGGTTTTACGACATTGGAGCGGCGATGGGCTCGGCCAACTTGTGATATCAACGGTATTTGGGGAGGGTATCAGGGAGAAGGTGCCAAGACCGTCCTGCCTGCTCGGGCCGGAGCTAAATTCAGCTGTCGTTTAGTGCCCTGTCAGGATCCGGACAAAATTCGCGAGGGTGTTGAGCAGATGCTCGAGTCACTACTGCCTCCCGGCTTGAAAATGGAATTGGTTCATCACCATGGTGCACCGGGAGTTGTTGTATCGCTCGATAGTCCCTATATGGCCGCCGCCGCAGAGGCGATCGAACAGGGATTTGGGACAAAACCTGTATTTATTCGTGAAGGAGGTTCGATTCCAGTGGTAACCGCCTTCCGTGAATTACTCGGAATCGATACGTTACTACTAGGATGGGGGCTTGATGATGATAACACTCACAGCCCTAATGAAAAATTCTCGTTAGATGATTACTATCGAGGTACACGTGCCAGTGCTCATCTCTGGCAGGAATTAAGCAAAATAACACGAGACTAAATAACACGGGATTGGACATCGATGCTTGATCGAAAGTTTATTGTTGAAAACGCCGAAGCGGTTGCCAAAAACTGTGAGCTTCGTGGAGTTACGGCTGACGTTACGCGACTAGTCGAGCTCGAAGGACAGCGTCGGGAGTTATTGCAACAAACCGAAGAGTTGAATCGCCGCGCCAATGAAGTGTCCAAGTCGATTGGACAGGCCTCGTCCGACGAAGAGCGTGAGCAACGTAAAGCCGAAGGCCGTTCCCTTCGCGAGCAGAAAGAGAGTGCTCAGAAGCAACATGACGAAGTCGCCGATGAGATTAAAGATATCCAGTCCGGCATTCCCAACATGACTCATCCGGACGCGCCGGTCGGGGAGGATGATAAATCAAATTTGGAAGTCCGACGTGGGAAACATGATCCTCCAAGTTTTGACTTTACGGTTCTGGACCATGTCGAACTTGCGGAGAAACACGATCTAATCGACTTTGAAGCCGGAGCTAGAATCGCCGGAGCAGGGTTTTACTTTTTGAAAAACGAAGCCGTATTGCTCGAATTGGCGTTACAGCAATACGCCGTTAGCCAGCTTGTCAGTCACGGATTCACTCCTGTCATCACGCCTGATCTGGCCTATAGCGAAATCCTGCATGGTACCGGGTATATTCCACGAGGCCCTGAAACACAGATTTACAGTATTGAGAACTCAAACCTAAATCTTGTCGCTACCGCCGAAATCCCTCTTGGAGGAATGATGTCAGGCGAGACGCTTGATTCTGAACAGTTGCCGCTCAAGATTTGTGGGATCAGCCATTGCTTCCGAACCGAAGCCGGAGCCGCCGGTCGTGCCACTCGGGGATTATATCGAGTTCACCAGTTTACTAAAGTTGAGATGTTTGCCTTCACTTTGCCAGAACAAAGTGAAGCTATGCTGGAGCACTTCTGTCAGATTGAGTGTGACCTATTCGATAACCTAGGGATTCCCTACCGAGTGGTGGATACGGCTACAGGAGACCTAGGAGGTCCCGCTTATCGAAAGTACGATCTGGAAGCCTGGATGCCCGGACGAGGCGAACAAGGTGAATGGGGAGAAGTTACCAGTACATCGAATTGTACTGATTACCAGGCTCGCCGCCTCAACGCTCGTTATAAAGTAAAGGGCGAAAAGGGTACTAATTTCCTACACACCCTCAATGGTACTGCAATTGCGATCAGCCGAGCCATTATTGCGGTGATGGAGAACAATCAGCAGGAAGATGGCTCGATCGTCGTGCCGGAAGTTCTACGTCCCTATGTCGGGAAAGAAGTGATTGGCGGAGCATAACGTCGTAGTCAATCGGACCAAATTCAAAAAAGCCCTTGGTGGATTATCTGCCGAGGGCTTTTTCGCAGAGTTCTTGTGAGTCCTGTAGGGTCCGAGTCTCGGCAATCGCTCGGATGATCGGCTCGGTGTTGCTGGCACGGACAAGTAACCAATCTCCATTGGGCCACCGAAGTTTCAATCCGTCCGTGTGGTCAGCTTCCGCTTCAGGGAACTTCTCGATCAAGTCACTAAATACACCCTCAGCATCGGTGCCCTCGAGGGAGATTTTGGTTTTGTGAATTGCATAGGTGGGAATCTCAGCAGCCAATTCTTTCAGGCTACGTTGTTCACGTGTTAATAGTGCCAGAATGCGGACCATGCCGACGAAACTGTCTCGAATCAGACCGACACGTGGATCAATCGGGCCACCATTTCCTTCCCCGCCGAAAGTGGCTCCGCTTGAAAGCATTAAGTCGACTACATTGGCCTCTCCCACGGCCGATTCCAGACAGCGAGTGCCTGCCGCTGCCGCCAGGTCATACGCCATACGGCTTGTTGCGCAATTAATGACGACATCGCCCGGTTCTTCGGCTAGTAGCTGCTGAACGCATAAGGCAACAGTGTATTCTTCTCCGACATATTGTCCTTCGGCATCAATTAACGCCAGACGGTCGGCATCAGGGTCCTGGCAAAAACCAAGGTCACACTGATGTGTCACTACTTGTTTGCCAACCGACTCAAGATTCTCTGCGGTGGGCTCTGCTGGATGAGCAAACTGTCCGTTTGGTTCGGCACCCAGCACGGTAATCTGGCAGCCTAGGGCTTCGAGTAAGGGGATAGCAAGTTTTGATCCTGCTCCATGATTACAATCAAGGAGCACTTTGAATTGCTCGTTTTGAATGCTTTCGACGTCTACTAATGCCAGCAGTTTTTCCAAATGCCGTTGATTGGTGTTCGCCAGTATTGAGTGACTTCCGAGCGTGGTTTTGGGCTTAGGTGACCGCTTGAGCTGGTAGTCTTCTAGAAGCTGAGCTCCCTGTACTGCATTGATGATACGGCCATCCGCGCCGTACAGTTTGAGGCCGTTGTATTGAGGTGGATTGTGACTGGCAGTCACCTGTACCGCGCCGGCCGCCTGATGCTCCAGTATTTCAACACCGACGGTAGGTGTGGCGAGAATGTTAGCGTAGAGTATGTCACGCCCATATTTCATGAGAGTATTCGCGACCCACTGACAAATCATCTCGCCAGATTCTCGTCCGTCCCGACTCAACAGCACGGGCCCGACTGGTGAACGCTGCTCCAATTGCAACGCATAGGCAGCAATATACTGTTCGATCAATTCCTGAGTGAGGGAATCGCCAACAATGGCTCGTAGTCCGCTCACGCTTATAATAGGTTGAGAAGCCATGAATGGTAAAACTTCGTTCTGTTTGTGTAGTAGGAATTGGATGAACTGGCAGAGGCAAATCATATCCGTAATACAGGTTGTATGAAATAGCTATATCCATCGCTCTGGGAATGTGATTAGAATTCAAAAGGATGACAGTTTCCCGCGGTTTGTAGGGGCAGAAGGGTAGCCGCCGGCCTCAATCGTAGCCGGTTGTGCCGAGTAACAGGCGAATATAGGCGTACATATGAAAGCATTGAAATGGCTGGGAGCGATACTCCTGTTTCCGGCAACGCTAGCCTGGAATTTCCTTCTTGGGCGAGTTTTGAAAGTTAGAAACTGGTGGGACTTCATTGACGAAAAAGTCATTGTCGGTGCATTCCCCTTTCCGTTCGACGTTGACAATATGGCGGCTGAAGGTGTCCGTGCTGTCGTCAATACTTGCAACGAATATGGAGGCCCGGTCGCGCAGTACGAGAAGCATGCTATCGATCAGCTTCGTATTCCCACGATTGACTTTACCCCACCGTCTTTGGAAGACGTTAAGAAAGGGGTGGCTTTTGTGTCTAAGCATGTCGAACAGGGAAATACAGTTTATATTCACTGCAAGGCCGGACGCGGGCGCAGTGCCACCGTAGCAATCTGTTGGCTCATGTCAGATCGGAATATGGATCCATGGGAAGCCCAGAAACACCTGCTGGATCATCGACCCCATGTACATAGTACGTTGCCAGAGCGAGAAGTTGTGAAGCAGTTTTGGGAGTATGTACAGCAGGAGTCGACTGAGGGTTTAACGTCGACAGTTGATCACGATTAGCCAAAAAGTTGAATGGCTTTGTCGATCGCGGCAACCAACTTGTCGACATCATCGCGAGTATTGTACAGATAGAAACTTGCCCGAGCACTAGCAGGGATTCCCAGTCTTTGATGCAGAGGCATCGCACAATGGTGTCCCGCGCGAATCGCGACTCCCTGATTATCGAGAGCATGGGTTAAATCGTGAGGGTGTAGATCGTCGACGGTAAAGCTAATAACTCCGGCCTTTTTACTTGGTTCGGGACCTAGGATATTGATCCTCCCCAAAGTGGCTAGACGTTCATGAGCATAGGATACTAACTCGTGCTCATGTTGTTGGATGAGTTCCATGCCGACGTTTTGTAAGTACTCTAGGCATGCTGGCAGGGCCAGTACTGGAGAGATAGCGGGAGTCCCCGCTTCAAATTTTGCAGGTAAGCCAGCCGTCGTAAATCCCTCTTCGGTGACGACATTGATCATTGAACCACCACCTAAAAAGGGTGGCATCGCTTCGAGTAAGGATTCTTTTCCGTAGAGAATTCCAATACCTGAGGGGCCTAGCATCTTGTGGGCACTGAAAGCCACAAAGTCTGCAGCTAAGTCCTGCACATCTAGCAGACGGTGCGGAGCTGCTTGAGCTGCATCCAGTACAACAACCGCTCCGGCAGCGTGGGATAATTCGGTTACTTCCTTGGCCGGTGTATAGGTGCCTAGAACATTGGACGCCATGGTGCAGGCAACCAGTTTAGTACGTTCGGAAAGAGCCTGCTTAAAGTCTTCTAAATCCAACTGTCCGTCTTGGGTGATATCACACCATTTCAGAGTGGCTCCGGTTCGCTGAGCGAGTTGTTGCCAGGGAACGATGTTGGAATGGTGTTCGAGTCGCGTCAGCAGGATTTCATCTCCCTGCTGAAGATTGGCCTCACCCCAACTCCTCGCAACAATATTGATTGCTCCGGTCGTTCCGGTTGTGAATACGATTTCCCTGGCGTTGGCTGCATTGATAAATTGTGCGACAGCATCCCGGGATTCTTCGTAGAGTGCTGTACTTTCATCGCTTAACCAATGAGCTCCACGGTGAACGTTGGCGTAAACCGTACTGTCGATCTTGCTTAATGCGTCAATGACGGATTGAGGCTTTTGGGAAGAGGCAGCGTTGTCCAGATACACCAGCGGCACATTGTTGTGGACCGTTTGTTGTAATACCGGAAAGTCTCTTTTTAAGGCGGTTGCGTCAAGCATGGAGTGGATCTTTAGGTAGTCAGGCCCAGCACAGGAAAAAGGGTTTTTCAATGGAGGGCATAATTTGACAGTATGGTCGTTGCTTTTATCTTAAGCAGGTTTGGACTTTCCATAAATGGCCTAGCTTTTACGCCATAGCGTATCCATGGCAATATCCAGCGGCTCGAGAGACTCCTTGATATTCTCGAGGAATCGTTTTGCATCCTGAGGATATCCAGCTGTTGCCTTGATTCCGGGGATTTGTTGTTCCCACCATTGATTAAATGCGTCCATGGACAATTCACGAGTGTATTTTGCATACATCGAGGCTAAGGCAGCAGGAAGGAAGCTCTCGCCTTTGGCAACAAACCGACAAGTAACACGCTGGTCAGCTGGTCCCCAGGCATAACGGCTGATTTCACGGCTCTCCTCATGAATCTCCACAAGGTATTCAGGAAACAGCTGTTGTAGGATATGGCTATACTGATTTCTTCCACCGTGTTTGTCACAGTGAATCAGTATGTTGCCCGTTGGGAGTACATCGGTAATCTGCTGAGCTAGTGAGAGCGAACAATGAGAAAGCAGTGCCCCTTTGGTTGGAAAGCTATCGAGTAGCAAATTAAATCGATGGGCTGGTAAGCACCAAATCTGAGCGCCTAAAAACTGCACTGGAAGATTAGGCAATTGATCTACGACTAGCTGCCTTAGTTCATCGGATTTGTCTGAAGAAAAGTCGCAGGGGATATCGCGGTCAAATTCCTGAAACCAAGGGGAGTGAGCGGACCAATCGGGCCAGTTGACAGCCAGCGATTCCATCCACTGTCGAAAGGTGTGCAGCGGTGTTGGCAGAAATGAGTGTACCGCACGCTCGAGATTCCCCAGCCCACTCTTGGGCTTGTATGCCAGTTTAGAATCTCCAACCATGATCCTCGATTTATCTTTGAGAGTCTTGGTAACAACAGGTTCTAAAATGGGATACAGGTCGACGTCTTCCTGAAAGAGTTCATCGGAGATTTCCCAGTACGTAGCACCTATACACAGTGGCCCCAAAAAAGGACCGTAGCCTGCTTCGTCGATTCCAATGAGGTAAGCCATAGTTGAGGAGATTGAGTTTGCAGTTGGAGGAAGGGATCATTGAAGTTGGAGTCTATTTTATGCGATTACCAGACAGATCGAGCATAAAAATAGCCCGCTGCAATACGACAGTTTGTAGCTTCCGTGCCACTTAAACCCATCCGTGGATTACTTGCTTCCCAACAAGAGAGACCCAGATTTTGCGGTTTAATAATGTAAATAATCGTATTGCAGTCGGGCTGGTTGTTTTGTTTGTTAGTTACTCAGTTCTTCAAATAGCTCCCTGAATTCTGGCATTTGCTGATTTAAGTACTCCACCCATCGCTCGGGATGCCACAGCTCTACGCTGACCGAGGCTCCGACGACAAAGATCGTGCCACCGGGCTCCACTCCAAGGAATTCCCGGAAGCCTTCCGGAATGACAAGTCGTCCACGTCCAGCTAGTTGAATCGGGACATGACGAGTACTGAGTAAGCGACCCAGTTGTAATAACTGATTGGTTTGATGTTCGAGTTTTCCAGCTTTCAACTTGTCGGCAACCCATGTCACGCCGCGTTGAAGGTGTTCCTGCCAAGGATTTGCACTCCAGAGACTTAAGCATCCCGGTCGTTCTTTGGCAAGAATGAGTTCCGGCCCCTTGGATTGAATTTGCTCGGACATTTCCGTGGGTATGGAAAGTCGGTAACGCTGATCCAGCGTGCGACGGTGTTCGCCAATCAAAAGCAATTCGTGGGAAGACATTAGGTCGTCTTATGTGCCTCTTCGACGATGTTGACAGCAACGTGGTCACGATGCCTCCTTGCATCTTCCCAGCTTGAGCTAGATATGAAGTGGGTAAATAACCCACGAGATAAATACTTTGTGGTTAATTGTGGGCACAAAACCCACAACAATGAGTTTATTGATATCAACACGGATTGCAAGGAATTTTGAGCTAAAAACTAATAAACAGCATGTTTTTTTGTGATCTTGCTAGCAAGCAAGGCCCATGTGATCAAAGAGAGGGCACTGGAGGTGGGCAGAAAACCCACAGGATAGACATTTAACAAATTAGCCACTTGGCTAAATGGTTAAATGTCTAGTCGGGAATCACTTTCTTGCGGCGTAGGATGTGATGGTAATGCTGAGCGAAGCGGTGGCTTTCATCACGAATGTACTGAAGAAGTCGTAATGCGTAAGAATTGCGACTAAGTCGTAGTGGTTCGTCTTCGTTGGGGCGGTGAATCAACTCTTCCTTTTTGGCGATCGACAATAAGACGGGGGGCGTGACATTGATATCACGAAAGGCTGCTACTGCTGCACTTAATTGTCCCTTGCCTCCATCAATAAGCAGGATGTCGGGAAAGATCTCGTTTTCGTCGGAGAGTCGTTTGAAGCGGCGACTGACCACTTCGTAGATACTCCGGAAATCGTCCACTCCACTAACGTCATTGATACGAAATCGACGGTACCCTGGTTTGAACGGAAGTCCGTCGATGAATTGGACTAGACTGGCAACTGTCTCCGAGCCTCCTAAGTGAGCTATATCCACTCCTTCAATTGTACGAGGTTCAAAATCTAGGCTAAGCACTTTCTTTAACCCGGCGATTCCTTTTCTAGGATCGGTATAGAAGACTTCCGGTTGCTCGTGTGTATCAAGGTTGCCTCGACGATCTAGCGATTCGAGCATCTTGATTTCATCACGCAATTTGGCAGCTAACTCGAACTGAAGAGACTTCGAAGCAGCTTCCATTTCCTTTTTCATCCCCTGGAGGAGTCTAGTCTTTTTGCCGTCGAGCACCATTTGTAGGCGGCGAATGTCTTTGGCATAGTCTTCCTTGCTGATTTGGAGGTTGCATGGAGCCGAACATTGGTCGATGGCAGCTAGGAGACACGGGCGATACCACTTCCACTTTTCATCGGAGGCATCGATATCGAGTGAACAATTCCGGAATTTGAAGATCCTTTGAAGGACGCTCAATGCGCCGTTGAGAGATCCCGCACTGGTAAAGGGGCCATAGAGTCTGACATTCTTATCGGGAGGTTCCCGTGTGACTTCTACTCTCGGGTAGTCTTCCCGATTGGTAATCATGATATAGGGGAAAGACTTATCGTCCCGTTGCTCTTTATTATGAGGCGGTTGGATGTCTTTAATGAGCCGAGCTTCAGTCAGCAGTGCATCCACTTCGCTGGCGCATTCCATAAAATCGATGTCGTTGATCTCATGCAACCAGTTTGAGATTCGTGAATCGTCAATTGCCCGATTTGTAAAATAGCTACCAGCTCGGCTTCTAAGATTCTTGGCTTTGCCAATATAGATCACTCGCCCTACGTCGTCCTTCATAAGATAGACGCCCGAAGTTTTGGGGAATTGACGTACCTTTAGCCCAGCCTGTCGCCAACCGGCATAGGCATGATCGTTCAGCACTCCGTCAAACTGTCGTGTGTCGACCGATTCGTTTGGTGGATTATCCTGAGGCGATTCTTGGGGGGCGTCGTCAGGCATTGGGTTGTGTGGTTTTCCCGTAGGGAATCGTTAGAAAACTAGTTTTATGGATTGTTAACGAACATCATACGTAGATTGTGGAGTACACCATTGAGTGCTTCGGCTTCTCCTTCATTCAGATTCCCTTCCGTACGTTCCTGAATGATGCTCAGCATATCAATGTGGAACTTCGCTGCGGATTTGTTCTTGATGACCTTACCGGTCGCCGGATCTGGGATGAGTCCTAGTGCAAGCATCGCCTGAGTGTGATGCTGCATGAGTAACATATCGAAACTGGCTTCGGGGAACTCAATATTCTCGAGGTCCTCGAGTTGTTCTTCAACACTTGAGCTCTCTTCAGCGGGCTCGTTTTCACTAACCATCTGAGCAGTCTGTTGTTCGGTGTTTTCGTGGCTTGCAGTGATTACCTCTTCTTCGCTTACCACTTCTTGAGATTCAGTTTCCGGGAGCGACTCCTGGATGGATTCTTTAGTTGGTTCAGTGTTCTCAGACATATTTGTTCATCTCCTGTGGATATATGACGGAATCCCTAATATATACCAACCGCGCAGCACGACGCGATGGGGAGGGGGATAAGTGTGAAAAAACCATTCGGGTAGGAAGAATGGTGCTGGCGTCAGCTATCTCGTGTCACTCGAGTCGGTCAAGCGATTGAGATCCTATTCAGCTGGGTCTAAGTCCAACGCTTCCACTTCTTCATTGACCGGTTGGTCTGTACCGCTGTCTCCTCGCGAAGCACGACGATTGACTGCCGCCTGGATGAATCCTGCGAAAAGAGGGTGTGATTTTGTTGGCTTCGATTTGAATTCCGGATGGAATTGGACCGCCACAAACCATGGATGTTCCGGAATCTCCACTATTTCAGGCAGTAGGCCATCCGGACTGGTTCCAGAAACGGTCATACCATGGGCAGCAAATTGGCTGCGGTATACATGGTTGAATTCATAACGGTGACGGTGGCGTTCGGAGATTTCATTAAGTTGATAGCAGGCTTTTGCTTGGCTGCCTTCTTCTAGCACGCAAGGCTGTGCTCCAAGTCGCATGGTTCCGCCCATGTCCGTAATGTTTTTCTGCTCGTCGAGGAGGCAAATAACTGGATGGGACGTGTTTTTGTCAAATTCGGTGGAGTGAGCTCCGTCGAGCTTTACGACGTTTCGTCCAAACTCAATACAGGCGGTTTGCATTCCCAGACAGATACCGAAGAATGGAATTTCACGTTCTCTTGCGAAGCGGATTGATTGAACTTTTCCCTCAATTCCTCGCTCTCCAAATCCACCAGGTATCAAAATGCCATCGAATCCAGAGAGTAGCCTTTCCGGGCCTTCACGCTCAACAAGCTCACTCTGGATAGGCACAATTCTCACCTGGGCACGATTGTGAATCCCGGCATGATCAAGTGCTTCATAAATCGATTTGTAAGCATCTTTATGTTCGGCGTATTTACCCACCACGGCGATGCTGATTTCCTGCTGCGGATTGCGTAGGTCGTGCAGCAAAGTTTTCCAGTCTTCGAGATTAGCCTCTGGAGTGCTCAGATTAAGTCGATCGGTAATCAACTCATCGAGTTTCCGCTCCTTAAGTGCTAATGGAACTTCATAAATGGAGAAGTCCATATCTTTTTCTTCGATGACTGCTTCAATAGGGACATTACAGAATAGAGCGATTTTTTCACAGTCTTCCCGAGAGATTTCTTGCTCGGTTCTGCAAATCAGGATGTCAGGCTGAATTCCGATTTCTCTTAACTGACCGACACTATGCTGTGTCGGCTTGGTTTTTAATTCTCCGGCAGCTTTGAGGTACGGGACAAGCGTCAGGTGGATGTACAGGCAATTATCTTTACCGACGTCTTGTGAAAACTGTCGGATGGCTTCAAGGAACGGTTGGCTTTCGATGTCTCCGACGGTACCACCAATTTCGGTAATCACTACATCGGTGTCGTCATCAACGAGACGTTTGACTACGTTTTTGATTTCATTGGTAATGTGCGGAATAACTTGAACGGTCTTCCCCAAAAACTCGCCATGTCGCTCCTTTTCGATGACCGAAAGATAGATTTGGCCCGTTGTATAGTTCGAATCGCGTGTCAGGGGGCTGTTGGTAAATCGTTCGTAGTGCCCAAGGTCGAGATCGGTTTCGCTTCCATCGTCAAGCACGTAGACTTCCCCGTGCTGATAGGGGCTCATCGTACCCGGGTCGACATTAATATACGGGTCGAGCTTCTGCATTTTGACGCTGAGGCCACGTTGCTCAAGAAGCAATCCAATTGAAGCACTTGTCAGGCCTTTACCTAGGGAACTGACAACACCACCGGTAACAAAAATATGTTTGGTCATTGAATATCTCAGATGCGATTCCATTCATGATTTTTATCAACCACCACACAATTCGTTTACATGGTGGTGATAAAGGTCAGAACATCCATTGTTCTACCGTTCACACGTTGCTCGGAAGGCCGAGGAAACATGCCCATTCCGAGGTTGCTTTAATTCATCACGAAAAAACGGCAAGTCCACAACTCGCCAATTCTAACGATTTCTTTGCATTCTGACAAACGCCTCATAGTCCTCAGGCGTATCAATTCCTATAGAAGGTTCCTGAATTATTCCTACGAGGATGGTATATCCGTGTGAAAGGACTCTTAATTGTTCGAGACTCTCCAATTTTTCCACTTCAGATTGTGGTAATTGGGTTAATGAAAGCAGAAAATCCCGACGGTACGCATACAGTCCGATGTGTTGGTGAAAATGGGCTGGCTCCGCCTCTAATAATCTCTCATCCCAATTGCGTGCATGGGGTATGACACTACGACTGAAGTACATGGCACGCTGCTGATGGTCAAAGACGACCTTTACACAGGCGGGGTCTTCCAACTGAGTCTTGCATCGGATTGGTGTTCCGAGCGTGGACATTACGGCATCAGGGTTTTGCTCAAGCAGCTCCACGACCGTATCAATTGCTTCTGCAGAGATGTCTGGTTCGTCTCCCTGAACATTAACAATGATATCCGCGTCTGAAAGTTGTAATGCGACTTCAGCGACTCGGTCTGTTCCACTGGGAGCTTCAGGATCGGTCATCACCACCGTGCCGCCGAATTGCTGAACAGCCTCAGCAATGGATTGATGGTCCGCGGCAACAATGATGCCCTTCGGACGAGTGGCACGCTGTGCAGACTCGTACGTATGTTGGATGAGTGGTTTACCGGTTTCGGCCAACAGCAGCTTTTCAGGCAAACGGGTCGAGTTGAGTCTTGCCGGAATCACAATGAAACTTGTCATCGCCAAAGTACGTCCTGAATGATGGAGTGATACGAGAATGGAATGTAGCGAGTGAATGCTCCGGAATGTTTTGACAGTTTAGCATGGTGCTTAGGCAGTTTGATGCGGTCACGTCGGGATGGCTTTGCTAAAAATCAAACACGATTTGCCCAATAATATAGGTCAATAGCGGTAGTAGTACGATAGAGACCAGATTTAATACGAAGCCAGCCCGAACCATTTGTCTGATTGTGGTTTGACCGGCTGCGAATACGATGGCGTTGGGAGGCGTTGCTACTGGGAGCATAAAAGCGCAGCTGGCAGCTAGCGTGGTGGGGATGAGCAGAAGTTTTGGATCGACATTGAGATTGGCTGAAAGTGTCACCAGAAGTGGCAGGATTAATGCGGCGGTTGCTGTATTGCTTGTGACCTCCGTCATGAAGATCATAGCGGTGGTGACAACAAACATAATGAGCAGGATGGCGGTCGCTCCGGAAGGAGTTACGGCGTCGCAAATTATGGCTCCCAGCCCAGTGGACTTTACAGCTGACGCTAAGGCCAATCCACCACCAAAAAGTAACAGGACTCCCCAGGGCAACTTGTTGGCCGTTTTCCAATCCATGAGCGTCTTACCAGGATGCCCTAAAGCCGGAATGACAAATAGCAGTAACGATGCCGTCATGGCAATGATCGTGTCATCAATGTACACGACGTTAGGATAGAGCTCTTGGAGCCACTCCCATTTGGTGAAAAAGCTGCGAGTAATCCAAAGGAGAGCTGTGATACCAAACAGTGAGGCGATGGTTAGCTCGGGCTTGCTCATAGGCCCCAGCTTTTTCAGCTCGCTTTGAATGAGTTCCTTTCCGCCCGCAAACTCTGGAAGATTGATCCGGAAAATGAATTTGGTCATTAGAAACCAGATGATGATCAGGAAGATAAAGGCAGATGGTAAGCCGAATGCCATCCATTGCCCAAAACTAATTTCGATTCCGTTTTGATCCAGAATATCTCTCAACAGCAAATTGGTAGGTGTGCCCAGAAATGTACCCAATCCACCGACTGAGGCGGAGTAAGCAATGCAAAGCAGGAGACATGCTGCAAAGTTATTGAGCTGCGAGTCATCCACCTGAGGGTTCTTTTCTCTCATTAAGGCAGTCAGACTGAGTGCAATCGGTAGCATGACCACGGTGGTGGCCGTATTGCTGATCCACATGCTGAGAATGGCGGTGGTGGCCATAAAGCCAGCGATGAGACGAGTTGGTTGAGTCCCCAGAGCTAGGATCGTCATTAAAGCAATTCGTTTATGAAGGTTCCAACGCTCGATGGCCAGTCCTAATAAAAATCCGCCCATCATCAGGAAGACAAATTTACTTGCATAACCTTTCGACGTGACTTCAAAAAGACTGGCTGCCTTGGCCGCTCGAATATAAGGAAGTGGCACGGGGATTTGCCCGACGTCCGACTTCACTACACCATGGTTGTTGTGAATCTCAGTTAGTACACCGGCTCCTTGTCGTTGGTTATCAGATTTGAGTGCTATGTCATACGGAAGACCAAATCGAGGATTGTCCAGATCCCAGGTGACTTTCTCATTGATGGCCGGGCTGGTTGCTACTTTCTCACCGACTCCAGTCAGGGGGAAGAGTGCCAGAGGGAGCATTGCAGTGGCAGCCAGCGGTATGGCTTCGGTGATCCACCATACTGCCATCAGCACAACAATACAGGCCGTGGCGGTGGCCGGAGCGGGCATCTCTGTTTGTGTCGACAATAGGAGGGCCAGCAGACAGGCAAGCGTTGGACCTGCCCAGCGACCATGGAGGCTGAGTCGAGAGTTGTTGTCTTGCTTAGTCGACTTGTCTGTCATCGGTGGCTCAGTGGGTCTATGGTGGATATTAGCCGTAGATTAGTGTGGTAAATGAGCGGCGAGTGCCAATTTCTACTGGCTAGGAATATCAGTGCCTTCTATGGTAACATCAATAGAATAAATAGTGAGAGACTCTGGACACAAGCTCAAGAGAGCCACGTCCGGATATAGACAGCATGTGTCCAGAGAACTACTAAATAAACTGAAGATTGATGCCTTTCCGCAAGTTTGGCGGAATGAATTACAGAGAATAAGAGAGAACAGGAATATGTCTAAGCCGTTATTTTCATTGCTTGCTCTTTTCGGAGTGTTTGTTGCCAGCATGGCAGAAGCAGCAGATTGGCCCACTTGGCGTGGTGTGGCACGAGATGGAATCTCCAAGGAGACTGGATTGTTGCAAACTTGGCCAGCCAATGGCCCACAAAAAGTGTGGACATTTAATAAGGCGGGACTTGGTTACTCCAGTTTTGCCATTGCTGACGGAGTGCTCTACACATTGGGGACTCGTGGCGATGCAGAAATCCTGCTTGCAGTGGATGCAAATACCGGGAAAGAGAAATGGGCATTGCCTTTGAGCAACATTCTGGAAAACGGATGGGGTAACGGGCCTCGTGCGACTCCAACGGTAGCTGACGGAAATGTCTACGTACTTTCCGGTGTGGGAACATTGGTTTCTGTATCCGCCGCCGGTCAGAAAAATTGGAGTATCAGTATGGGTGACTTTGGTGGAAGGCGTCCAAACTGGGGATATTGCGAGAGTGTGACAGTTGATGGAAACCAAGTGATTTGTACACCGGGCGGTGGTCAGGGAACAGTTTTGGCAGTCAGTGCCAAAGATGGCAGTAAAATCTGGCAAAGTGCGGAAATTACGGACGGTGCTCAGTATGCCAGTCTGGTGACAGTCGAACTGAATGGAGTAAAGCAATACATTCAGATGACTCAGCAACATGTGTTTGGCATTGTAGCTGCAACAGGCAAATTGGCTTGGAAGAGCCAATGGGAAGGTCGCACCGCATCCATTCCGACTCCTATTGTAAGCGGCTCCAACGTCTATATTACTTCCGGGTATGGAGTCGGGTGTAAGCTTGTTCAAGTGAAAGGTAGTGAGGCTGTTGATGTTTACCGCAATACGGTAATGAAAAATCATCACGGTGGCGTCGTCCTGTTAGGAGATTACTTGTACGGATACTCGGATGGGCCAGGGTGGATTTGTCAGAATTTCAAAACAGGTGAAATGGTTTGGAATGACAAGACCTTTGGTAAAGGGGCGGTCGCATATGCTGACGGTCGCTTGTATGCTCAGAGTGAAAATTCAGGAGAAGTTGTTCTACTTGAGCCTTCACCTGCTGGTTACAAAGAACATGGTCGATTCCAATTGAGTCCGCAATCAACGATTCGATCCCAACGTGGGAAGATCTGGACTCACCCGGTTATTAGCGGTGGAAAATTGTATGTTCGTGACCAGGATTTGATTCACTGCTATGACATCAAAAAGTAAGCGTCCCCTTACTTTTCTAAATTGCTTTCATGGCGTTTAATGTTAGAGATTAGACGCCATTATGGGCCTGTAGCTCAGTTGGTTAGAGCAGGGGACTCATAATCCCTTTGTCGGCGGTTCGAGTCCGTCCAGGCCTACTTCAGTGGGATGACCACCCTTTTGGTCAATCAAGCCTCGTCGCTGTTGTCATATCGTGACATCGTCGCCGAGGCTTATTTCTTGCGCAAATTCCACCGCCGCCCAAATCCAGTGCCACCCACTTTTTGACTGGGGGATTAGGAGTCTTGGGTAGCCTTAGTGGCTTAGGGGGGTGTCAACTGATTAGGCGTTGGTTGATCGAAGTATGAACGAGTGGGTGGCACCGGATGAATCTAGTTCTGGCGGATGTGGGTGTTGAAGAATGTGGTGATGAGCTGTTGAGGCTCGTCTTG
>NZVD01000097.1 GCA_002701385.1 Rhodopirellula sp.
CGGCATGATGGGTGGCATGGATGGCGGCATGGGTGGCATGGATGGCGGCATGGGTGGCATGGATGGCGGCATGGGTGGCATGGATGGCGGCATGGGCGGCATGGCTGGTGGTATGGGCGGCATGATGGGCGGTATGGGTGGCGACGTCTTTGGTGGTGGTGCTTCCACTCTTAGTAAAGAAGAAAAACGCCGAGTGGATTATTCGCGTAGGATATTGGCTTACCAACTTTATCACGTCGTCCTGGGTATCGGAAAGCAAGGACGTCAGGCGGGCCCAAATACCATCGCCTCAACAGGGATGGTGCTTGCCGTGACTCAAGATAATGCCGGTCAAGCAGCACTTACACAGCTCCAGGAAGGAATGGATGCGTTAATCGAAACCATTCGCATTCCGGAAGACAATAGCACGGTGTCTCCAGACGAACCTGTTAGTGAGCCGGATCGCGAAACGATGCTGGGAAACCTGGAAGGTGAAGTACGTAAACTCGAAAGCTTTTTACTCCCCGCTGTTGCTCCAGCCACAGTCGAAAACCCAGCAGCCAACACGACAGAACCGAATCCGGTCGTTCCAGGCAGCTAGTTCATTGAAGTTCCATTATGAATAGAACATTAAAAATAGATCTAATCACGACTCTGCTGTTAATCTGCCTAGGTTTAATCCTGCGGATTGCCTTGCAGGATTTTCCTAATATTTCACCGGTGGCTGCGTTGGCTCTGTTCGCTGGTTATTTGTTGCATAGCCGAGCTCTGGCCATCGTTGTGCCATTGACTGTGCTTGTTGTCAGTGATTTGTATTTCGGAGGTTATGCTCCGGCCGTCATGGCAACAGTTTATGTCCTGCTCGCAATACCTGTTGTGGCTGGGAGACCGTTACGTAACCTACATAAACGCCATCAGACCCATTCGTTGAGAACGGTATCCGTAGGTGGTACAGGGCTACTGTTTGCTATTCTGTTTTTTCTAGGTACCAATCTGGCTGTTTGGGGAGCGAGTTCCTACTACACTCGAGATTGGATTGGTCTTGTAGAATGCTATACGGCCGCCTTACCGTTCTTCCGTCAGACATTAATCGGAGACTTGGCGTTTGTGAGTGTTTTCTTTGGTAGTTATGCCATGTTCCGCGTTTGGATTAATGTTCAATCCAGGCAGGCGGTAGCTCAATAGCTCGAAATCCAGTTCCGGTGTGTTGCTACGGCCTTACTGAAATGTTTCGTATTTCCAGACGATCGAGTCATTCGCTTTTAGCTGGTAGGCTCCTACCCCGACTTTGGCACGTTCGCCATTGATATAAACGATCCAGTTTTTGCCATTACCTTCATTACGGATCATGTCGATTTCAGAGATGAAGGTTAAAGTTCCGGAACCTTTGGATTTGTACGTTATTCTGAAGCGATGTTTCTGCATGGCTCGCATGGAATCCAGAATGGTGGCATTTTCTGTTACCTTGATTTCGTTAAAATGTTTGCTGAACCCAAGTCCATATTCGAATTGCATGGATACCGTAATCATCTTGGGTTGAGTGGCAAACGTATTTGCTTCGTCAAGGAGCAATAGGATTTGGCTGAGGCAGACGACTGAGATAACTTGTAATAATGTAGTTTTGAATCGCATCACAATGTGGGCACCGTCTTTAAAACAAGGTAATCGAAATAGGTGAGTCCTATTATAGAATGACCATCATCAAGTAAGCATGATTGGTTAGTGTATTCATGAATTTCCTCGAAGCTCTTCAATCTCACAGTCTCCATCAGCCAGATCAGCTGGCACTTCAGGTGTTGTCGCCCGAGGGGGGGCATTGGCTGACCTGGAGTGAATTGTGGGATGNTTTTCAGGAGACCGTTTTTGTCCTGCAAAGTCTGGGAGTCATGCGGGGAAACCGTATCGGCATCCTGAGTGAAAACTCATTGCCTTGGATTCTACTGGATCTTGCCTGTCATCAATTGCATGCGGTGTCCGTTCCACTAAACACTCAGTTGAGTCAGTCGCAACTGACTGAGCAACTAAAGCATTCTGGTGTTAGTTTACTCTTTACAGAGGCTCTTAACTTGCCTCTTGTCGATGCCGAGGTTGGTGTTCCAATCGTGGTGACTGGGGGGGCTGTTCCGGATTCAGTAAACGCCGAGTTGGTCATTNTTGGAGCATGGNATTCGCTGGTTACTGCTTCACGAGTGGGGCGATCTGCAGAAATCCAAAATGCACGTTGGGCTGTGCCTGCGTCGCTACCTGATCGGATTGCCTCGATCGTTTATACCTCCGGCACAACCGGCGAGGCGAAAGGGGTGATGCTGACTGAAGATAATCTGGTCTTCAATGCCGAAATGGCATTAAAGAGATACCAATTTGATCGGTCGACACATCAATTCAACTTCCTTCCATTTTTCCATGCGTTTGGCAGGACGTGTGATTTCTATGTGTGGTTGTTGGGAGGGCATCAGCTCACCTTAGCTTCCGATCGCCAGGCAGCGTCGCATGAAGTTGCTCAGGCTAATCCAACACATATTAATGGAGTCCCGTATTTCTTTGAAAAGCTGTTGATTTTAAGTCAGCAGAAAGAAGTTCCCACCCAAGCATTGGGAGAACGGCTGATTCAAATAAACTCTGGNGGCGCCACTTTAACGAAGTCGATATTTGACGATTTTACCGAGCTGGATGTGGCTGTCCTTGAAGGATATGGCCTGACAGAAACTTCCCCAGTGGCGACCTTGGCAGGACGTGATGCGATTAAATATGGATCAGTTGGTCGAGCATTAGATCAGACTGAAATTAAGATTAACTCAGAGGGAGAGGTGATCATTCGCGGACGTCACGTCTGTGCTGGGTATTATCGAAACGCTCAGGAGAGTGATCAATTGCTTAGTGAGGGTTGGTTGTGTACAGGAGATTTGGGGACTCTGGATGAGGACGGATTTCTCTATTTAACAGGGCGTAAAACGGAGCTAATTGTTACTTCCAGTGGCAAGAATATCTGGCCCCAGACGATTGAACAACTCCTGTCCAGTCATGAAGGGATTGAACAGGTGATGGTGGTAGGAGACCAGCAGAAATTCTTAACGGCAATTATAGTGCCCAATTGGGAGTATTTTGCAGATAGCACGGACGTCTCTGGAACACCTGAACAATGGAAAGATAGTCCTAATGTCGAAAGGTGGTTTCAATATCTTGTCGATCAGTGTCTGGAGAATCGAGCGGCTTATGAGCAGATTGGCCAATTGGTATTGATGAGTGATCCCTGGACATCAGAGGCCGGTCAGTTAACTGCCAAAGGGACGCTGCGTCGTGGAGTTATTAAAGCGCAGTTGGTAGATGTTCTCGATCGACTATATCGGGGTTAGTATGTAGGAAGCAGAATGAATCACCAGAGTTAATGGTAAGTTCTGTGAGATGACAATTCACAAGTATAGATTGAAGCCATGTCTGATGTCGCTGTGGTGATCGTTGCGGCCGGTAAAAGCACACGCTTTACAGGCGAAAGTGAAAACCACCCAACCCAGCTTAAGAAACCGTTCGTTTCCGTGCGTTCCCGCGCGTTATGGTTGCATAGTGTAGATCGGTTTCTTCGACGAGAAGATGTGAAACAGCTGATCCTGGTCATCGCTGAAGAAGATCAGCAAATGTTTCATGAGCGTTTTGGAGCGGAGGTTGCCATTCTGAGCTTGGATGTGGTTCTTGGAGGATCCAGCCGCGCCGAGTCAGTGCTGCATGGCTTGCGAGCAGTTCGTGAAGAGATTGCTTTTGTTGCGGTGCACGATGCCGCTCGACCTTGTATTGCAGACACCTGGCTGGACCAGCTTTTTGCTCAAGCCCGTGAAACAGGAGCAGCGATTCTAGCTACGCCAGTGGTTTCGACTGTGAAACGCGTAATCGATGACTCGGTGGATGCCACCGTTTCTCGTGAAGGACTGTGGGAATCGCAGACGCCGCAGATGTTTGAGAAGAAAAAACTGTTAGAAGCCTACGAGCACTCAGAGAACTACGTACAGGCAACCGACGAAGCTCAGTTGATGGAGTGGTTGGGGCACGATGTTGCAGTTGTTCCAGCTTCTCCCTTAAATCGAAAAGTGACAACGCAGGCCGATCTGCAGTTTGTAGAGATTGCTCTGGATCTCTTGCCCAAGAAAGAGATTGAGAGTCCTTCCCCTTCGTTAGACGAAAACGGTTTCTGGAATTAGGAGTACAACATTGTCTGCAGTTTTTTTCGCGGTAGATCGCGAACACGCGAAACCCATGTTTGCGGCCCGAGAACCCGCTGGATTACTTGAATTCTTCCACGGATTTGTCTCAACCGATCCTCCACAGTTAGTCATGGAGGACCACTGGACGGTGATCAACGAATTCCTCCAACAGCAAGGCACTAGTCACGAACAGTGGACAATGCCCTTATCGATGGCCTTTAATGGAGGGCGTCCATTGCTGGATGAATCAGAGCGGAAGGTCTATTTGGTACGCCCGGATGTCGTTGGTTTTCTAGGGGATATTTTAAAGGAGCTGTTGAACGAGGGAACACCGGAAGACCAGCTGGTTTTCGAAGGACTCACTCAAATGCAGGATTTTTATCAACAGGCTGCAGAGAGACGCCAATGTGTCGTTTTCACAATCGGAATTCTCTGAGATAATCAACTGAAACCACACTCACCAATCCAATAGACAGTTTTGACAATGAGCGACATCTACGCAGATTTCACAACACGCGGTCTTATCCATCAAACGACGGATGATCTGGCACCCTGGCTTCAGGAAAAGCCTCGTACGATATATATCGGGTTTGATCCGACTGCAGACAGTATGCATGTAGGCCATCTGATGCAGGTGATGACTCTACGCCGATTTCAACAGGCAGGGCATCGTCCGATTGCGTTGGTAGGCGGAGCGACCGGTATGATTGGCGATCCGAGTGGAAAGAGCCAGGAACGTAATCTATTGACCGTTGATCAGCTTCACGCCAATACCGAAGCGTTGAAGAGCCAGATGCAGAATTTTATTGGATTTGACGAGGCCGGAGGCGGAGCCGTTCTAGCCAATAACCTGGATTGGATGAATGAGTTTTCGTTCTTGGAGTTCTTAAGGGACATTGGGAAGAACTTCCCAGTCAACGTCATGCTCGGTAAAGACTCCGTAAAGAGCAGGCTCGAAGGCGAAAGCGGATTAAGCTATACCGAGTTTAGTTACATGTTGCTGCAGGCTTATGACTTTGTTCATCTGCATCAAAAGTATGATTGTGAGCTACAGGTCGGAGGCAGTGATCAGTGGGGTAACATCACGGCTGGGATTGATCTGGGACGACGAATGCATGGAGCGTCTCTATACGGCATGACATGCCCGCTGTTGACGAAATCCGATGGAACCAAGATGGGGAAAACAGAATCAGGAGCTGTCTGGCTGGCTCCGGAACGAACAAGTCCCTATAAGTTTTATCAGTACTGGATAAATGTTGCTGATGACGATGCTGGGCAATGTTTGCGATTCCTTACCGAGTTGCCAATGGAAGAAATTGTTGAGCTAGATCAATCAAGAGAAACCGAACCACACCTGCGTAGTAGTCAGAAGCGGTTGGCGGAAGTCCTGACTCAGATCGTGCATCGGCAGGATGGACTGGATGCGGCTAGGAAGGCGACAGATATATTCTTCGGATCTGAAATTCAGGATTTAAGTGACGAACAGTTGCTCGATATCTTTGCGGACGTCCCTAGCGTGGAAATCTCTCGAGATGTTCTGACCGGCGGACAATTCAATATTGTCGATGCTCTAGTGGATAGCGGGTTGTGTAGTAGCCGTGGAGATGCACGACGTTCCATCGAACAGGGCGGCGGGTATGTGAATAATCGCCGAGTGGAGTCACTTGATACCAATCTCTCTGAGCAAGATCTGGCGAGCGATACGGTGATCGTCCTGCGTCGAGGCAAGAAGAAATACGCTTTGGTGCGTGTAGCGAATTAACTCGTATCAAGGAAGCTAAAACGATGAAAATGACCTGGAAGAAATTCTTTTATATTCTTCTGGGCGTGGCTGTTTTGGTGTTACTTGGATTTCTTTATATTCTCTATCTGGTGAATGCAGTTCCCCGAAAGTATGAACAGGAACTGAAAATCCCCCCATCGGTGCATCAACAACCCGCTCAGGAGTTATTGGATACCGTTGATGACATTAAAGAGAATATACGTTGGGGAGATGATCTCAATTACGAAATCACTCAACAGCAAATCAATGGTTGGCTGGCCACTCAGCTTAACGGAAACCCTCATGTCTCGCTACCGGATGGCATACGCAATCCCAGAATTCTAATTGATCAGCCGCAACAGACGCTCTACTTTACTCTCGAACGATCACGATTTACTTCGGCCATTTCCATACAACTCACGATCGAATTGGCAGAACAACCGAACACCATTGAGATCAAATTGAATTCGTTACATGCCGGTAACCTCCCGATTCGGATCAAACGGGTGTTTGACGAAATTGAGTCTGCCATGGCACGGTCTGGTGTGGATTTTAAGTGGAAACCAGGAACCGATCGAACGGTTGCCATCGTACGGATTCCGACGGTGGTACGCATTAAGAGAGAACGCGAATTAGACATCACGTCCCTTGAATTTCTCAAAGAGAAGGTTCGTGTTCAGGTTGCCATTGATTAGTTGGCAGTGAAATGGAATTTCCATTCCGATTCGGAGATTCGCTGAGCTTGTAAGTCACCGACCATCAATGGACTGGATAGACGAATCGTCCATTCAGTGAGTTCGGACCTGATTTCAGGCGAATAGGATCCTTGAACTTTACGTTGAACCGATCCACGATTTCCAGAAACTTCACCTTCATACTCCAGATATTCCAGACGGTGTGCCGTAAGCGGGATTCCTGTAAAGTCGCTGGAGTCTATTGGAATAGTATTCCATCTCCACGTGGCTAAACTACCCTCTGCCGTGACTTCAAGCATAAAGTCATAGTGAGGAGGCTCATTGGAGTTCGGAGCTGGACGATGCAGAAGGATGACGAATCGAGGCATTTGCTAGTCCGCAAGATTAATCAGGACGTCTTGCTCCAATTGAATTGGCGTAGTCAATTCGTCTGCATGGATGGTTACCTTGAGGCTCGCCTTACCTGCGCGTTGTGACTGCACATTGATTTGGTACGGAATAACCGACTCGTCTGGTTTTAATTCAGTAATGACAGGAAGAGTCACACGACGCTGAATTGGATCAATCGCATTTTCAAATGCTGTAGAATCAGTTCCCTTTTGCGTTAAGGCAATGATTTTGAGGTGCTCGCTGGCCGTGACTTGTATTGCAATCTTGTGAACCGGTAAATCATCATTGTTTTGGACGTAGACAAAGTAGATGTTTTCGTCACCAATCGTGATGGGGTTGTTTAGTGTTATTACTTTACTAGATAGAACGGATTGTCTGGCGGGATTCGCCTCAGGATTCTTGATGACATCGGGAGTCTCCGTGGGGACGTCCACCGGTTCTCCCTCGGCCTCGTTCAAAGCAGGTTCATTATTTTCGGTAGCAGTGTCCGGGTCTGCCGGAGCATCAATGTTAGTGGACTCCTGTTCAGGGACAGTGAGAGTCCGTGTGGGTTCTTGCGGCGGAATTTCGACATTATTCTCAGGAGCTTGATCGACCGGGTTTTCTGAATCGTCAGCGGGAGGGAGAGTTAATGGAAAGGTATCCTGATCTGCTTCCTTTCCTTCTAGGGGGGAAGGAGGCGTCGTTTCAGCAGCATCCTCATTTGTCGGAACATCCTGTAAGACAGGATTAGGAAGATCGTCAGAAGGTGGAGTGACTTGGGTACTTTCTTCACTGGAATCATCCGAATCAGTCGTTGCATCGTCTGCTGTCTCGGAGGTGGGGCTTTCGTCTCCCGAGTCTGGATTCAAGTCCGGCAGATCGAGATTGGGTAATGGTTCGTTGTTGGCTGGGATTTTGGGTTCAGCCGATTCGATAGCAGGCTGAGGATTGGCTGGTGGTGATAGATCAAGGGGGTTGGACGCAGAGTTCGCATGGATTGTGATAAGTTCGGATTTCGTTACTCTTTGGGTAGCATCACCGGTTACGTCCATCTCTAAGGTGAAATCATTACCTGAATCTTCAGCCAGAATCTGAACGACGAGCGTTCTGGTTTGCCCTGCCAATAACGTAGGGATATCCAGAACGATCGATGGTCCTTCACTGCGATGCCCTTCACTGGCCAATTGTGGCTGTAATGCTTGCGGCAAGGTCGCCTTGATGGTGACGTTGGTGATAGGTTGTTTGGATTGGTTCGAAATCTGGAATCGCTTGGTTCTGGTTTCCCCGACTTCCCAATTTTGCTTGTTGTCTGATTCAATAATGGTGGCTTTGATTACGGGAACCGTTTGATCTTGGGGTTGGATGGGAGCGCTAACTTCCACACACACCTGTTTCTCCACAACCAAACCGTTGGCAAGGGTTGCCGTCAGAGTATGGCAGAGAGTCCCTGCTCTGGATGCTCTCATGGAGATCGCTTTGGCAGTCGTACTGTTTGGTTCGATCGTACGGGACTGGAAAGCTAGTTTTCTGACAGTCGGATTGCCTAACGGATTGGATTTGGAAATATGTATCAACCCGGGGCCGAGTGATTCCATGAGCTGTAAACCAGCGATAGGTTGAGTCGACGTGTTATGCAGTAGGATTTGAAATTGAAGGTCATCTCCCAATTTGGCAAGGCGGGGACCTTCGATGGTGATTTCAAGTGGGGAGGTCACGATGTTCGTCAGGCTATCGGCCTCGGTCTGTAATCCTTCTTCACAGGTCACTAAAAAGTTTAAATTACTAGCACCGACCTCACTGGTGGTGTAGCGGATGGTTAATTGCTTTTGCGTCTGCGGTGCCAGATCGCCAAAACTCCATACGATTTGATTCCCTGTGACATTGGCAATGGGATTACTCGAATCCAAACTCAGACCGGGAGGCAGGCTTTGTACCACACTGACGTTGGTAGCCGTTTGGTTTCCCGGATTAGAAACCGTTACTACGCAGTTCATCGTCTTTCCAAATTCCACGATTTTAGGACTGGCAGCTTCAACAGTGAGTCCTGGTGCATTCCAGGTAACAACGCTCGTCGATTCTCCAACGACGAGCGCAGGAGTTTCAAGTGATATGTCGGCTGGTCGAATCACTTCGGTCGTAACGTAGACAACTCCGGCCTGATTACCGTTGGGAGTAACTCGAATGGCAGCCTGTCCGTTCGCATCAGTTGTGACATCAATAGTATCTAACTGCTCGTTATTGGACGGGGATGAAAGTGTAGCTTTACGGTTACTGACGAGTTTGTAGCGTATGGTCCAGCCAGACAGCGGAATATTGTCTGAAGGGCGTGTCACTGTCGTCGTCAAAACCTGATCGCTACCTGCGTTACCGGACACGGATGTGGGGAATTGCCATTGAGCATCGATCCAATGGACGAGTATTTTTTGATACTGTCGATCCCAGTTTGTTTCCGTAGAAGCCCCTACAAGGACTTCGGTAGTTCCCTTCTGTTCGGATGAAATGACGGTCCAGCCTTCTCCCCGTGCAACTCCAATGTCGTCATCGTATTCCACGGTATCTTGATGGACGACTTCGGCGCGTTCCGCTGTGGTGGTATGAGCATAGGATTCAGAAGCCTGGTTTCCATATTTGGGAAACAACCAACGAAAGGTATTGGGGTTCCCTCCCCCTGCACTCTCGATGATGCCCGGACTACCTTCCGCAATGGTCCATTCGAGTTTCTGTCCAGGAAGTAGTTGTTTCTTGGATCCAACAATCCCCGCCTTGAGTACCACAGCACTGCCAATCGGAGCTGCCATGACTTTCGGAGAAACCCAAATCATCCCTGGAGTAATTGGATTATCGGAGTTGGTTTCCGTTAGCGTGTCGGGCGCAGCCTGGTTTCCCTGATCTGGTTTGCGAAAGGCGGGTTTGGGAAGCGGTGATGGGAGGTCTCTGACTTTCTCCGTATCCTGAAAAGGGCGAGTAACTTCGGTAGAGTCTCCGGTAACAAAGAGTCCTTTGCCATTTGCATCGATTTTAGGTAACCGCAATTGGCTACAACCAAGCATGACTAAACATAGAACGGAGAGTCCCGCAAGCAATCCTTGGGTTGCGCGAAGTTGCTTAGGTAATCGAAATGTGCCTTTTGGATATGCCACCCTTAGGTTGTCCTTTCCAGTAAGGTGCAACTCCTCCATTATTTGAGAAACCATGAATCCGAGTTAAGACGAATTTCCCTAATTCGGGCGGTACGTTAAAAAAAATAGCTGAAAACAGTTAAATCAGGGGGACTTTGGACGGTAGTTGAACTTGCGACGTTTGGCAATCTGGGAAAGAATACCTCCGCATTTCCAGTAAATGCATTTGAGCCGAAGAACATTTTGCTTTCATTACGGTTGAATACGTAGGATTTGTACGTTGGCAGGGTGCGACATTTAGGCTTGTAATTGACGATGAATGATTAGGCCGGTTTGCAAATAGCTATCCGGTGAAGGGAGAAAAGGATGCAAAGCCTTACAAAGCGATTCGTTGCGGGAATCACCTTTGGGTTATGCGGATGGATGTTTTTTGCCGTTCTGTTCGGAGCTGTGACGACGGCTGTCCATGCTGATGATTTAACTGAAGCTATCGACCAAGTGTCAGCAACGTCTCGATCTCTCTTGGATTCCCAGAAAAAGGAAAAGGCGATTACAGCAATCCGTACTGGCCTGGAATACGACACGTTGGAAGCATTGCTACGTCAGGGGGTCTCGGCCAAAAAGGAAGATATCGCCAAGTTACGAGACCATTACATTGAAACTATACCTGATTTCCCCAAAAAGACCCGGTTATCGGCCGAGCAGATTCGTCAGGCATTGGAACAGTGGGTGCAAAGTTTACCTTCTCAGGATCTGAAGCAAATTCTTGAGCAATTAAGAAAGCAACCTCCTGCGTTCGTCCCCATTTCGGATGAACAAGTCACGAAAACCAGGACGGCTTTGGAGGCTTCGATTGAAAACATGAAAGCATTCCTGGATGCCGGCGAAGTTGATTTTGACTGGAAAGAGCAGCTGCAATGGAGCCTTCTAGAGGAAGAATTAGTAAAAGACATCCCGAATCCGGCTCGCATGCAAGCTTCGTTGAATGGATTCTATGGAGCAGAAGTTGTAGGACTCGAGCGGCCTGAGTTTACCAATGTCCGAACAACGCTCAGGGCTTACATGAATGCCGTGTATTTCAAACACAACAAAAACTCTCAAGCCATGTACGAATCGCAGATCGAGAAGCTGGTTACGGCCTTAGAAGACTATACGGACCATGCAAACAATGAGACGGCCTGGCAAGTGGGTCGATTGATTGGTTGGTTGGACCGAGCCGGGCAGGCCTCCAACGTTCAGCAGCAAATTCGTTATCACTTCTATCAACCAAATATCTATCTGCATGTTTCTCAAAATCTCATATCAGCCGGTGAATTGATGGAAGTGGATGAAACCGAGCAGATGACGTTGAATGTCAAGGGAATAGCAGTCAAAGGTGAAGCCCGTTTGAGAGGCCAGATTTCCTTTCAAATTGCCGAATCTCAGGAAAAAGCAACCTTGCGTGTGATTCTCGACGGAACGGCATTAAGCCGCAATGTCGCTCAAAAATCGGGAGTGACGGTGGTGACACGAGGAACGACAACGCTTCAAGCTAGCAAATTGGTTGCCTTTGATGGTGAAGGATTTACGACAGAGCCAGCTCAGGCTGAAGCATCAACAAAACTGGAACTCGATAGTATCAAAGGCCCGTCCTCAACCCATGAATCGATCGCCAAGACCAAATTTATCAAGACTCGGTCACAAAACGAAAAAGACGCATCGGAAGTGGCTGTGGAATCGGTTACCACAAAAATGGATGCGCAGGTCCTGGAATTGTTGGCAAATGTTATTGATGGCTACCAAGACAAAGTACGTAATCCTTTGATTCGCCGTGGAGGATTCCCAGTCAATGTCGAATCGACTAGTACTGAGGACTATATCCGCCTCAATATGTTACAAACCGGGCGTTATCAATTGGCTTCCCCCACAGAAGCACCGGCCTTAAATAAAGGAACCGACGTCGCGCTGCGGTTACACGAATCCTTCATTCGAAATTTCACTGAAGTCGTGCTGGGAGGCGTTGAATTGACGGATGAAAAGCTTGTCGAACATATGACTGACCTGGGAGCAGAAATTCCCGAAGAATTGCAGACGGGGAAGGGTAAAAAGTCCTGGGCCATCACCTTTTCTAGTACTCAGCCAATTAGCGTGAGTTTCCGTGATAATCAACTGGAAATTGCGATACAGGGGAAGCAGTTTAAGGATGGCGCTAAGATCATCAATGACCGCATCCGAATTGCAGCAACTTATAACGTGAAAAAGACAGATGAAGGAATGCAATTACTCCGAGACGGAGATGTTGACGTGCAATTCGTTGGCCGTCAGTCGCTTACGGTCAGTCAGGTCGCGATGAAGACTGTGATGAGTAAAAAGTTTAATGCCTTCTTCAAAGATGACATTGTTGGCAAAGGTGGGATTCCACTACCCGGTAATTGGGCCTCGGCAGGAAACCTGATCCTTCAACAGATCGTCTCTGATAATGGATGGTTAATGCTTTCCTACAACCTAGGGAAGAGTGGTCCCACCGAATAGTAACTCAGTCGATAGAGAGTAACCATGGACCGTTGGGTTGAAATATCGTTTGATTGCCTTCCGTTGCGCAGTGTAGGTCGCTTGGACATCCCAATGGATGCATCGCCCAAATATCAACAGCGGTGCGAGCGTATCAAAGCAGCGATGGAACGCCATGGTTCCTACAATTCTTACTTTCTCTATAACGCTAAGGCGATCTTTCATTTGACCAATGATCCTCAAAAAGGAATGTTGGATTTCAGCTTCGAGGGGACTGTTTTGACGGATTCAACGGATGAATCCACCAAGTCGGTTGATTTGCTGATTCAGTTGCAGGGAGAGACCTGTGATTGGTTGAGTCAGGGCGTGGTCGATTGGTTTGAGCAGACAGTTCGTGAAGCCGTCAAAGTGGAATTCGATCGCTATATCCACGCCGGGGACCTGCAAAAGACTCGTGAACGTCTTCAAGAAATTGAAGCAGCTTCTGATGGTGCAGATGGGTTTCTGGGAATGTACCTCTAAGGTTTTTAAGCGGTATTAAAAAATCTATTTTTCCGCTTCTTTTGGCTAAGATTCGAGCGTTTACGGACGATTTGGACTCTACCGTTAACCCACTTAACGTCCAGTGGTGCTATAAATTTGTAGAATCTACAGGGCAATTTGAGGAGGCGGTGTAAGGGGGGGCAGCCTGTTATTACAGGTTACACGACTTGTTTTTTGTACCTGCAAAGCCCAAACCAGGATTCGGTAGTGACAACTAGTTGCCACAAATCGCTTAAACCAGCTTGCCTTATGGCGTTGATCTTATCAGCCATTGTTTCAGGCTGTACGCCTTCTCGGCCGCATTATCTGCGAGAACCGGGGGAATTGCGGACGTACGTCGATAGCCAAATTCAAATTGAGTATCCCGATGTACAAACGGAGTCTCTTGATGAGGTTACCAAGACGAAATCTCCGATAACTCTGTCCAAGCCGGATTTTGATAAACCTTGGGACCTAACGCTGCAGGAAGCTGTGCAGACAGCATTAAGAAATAGCAAAGTCATCCGAAACTTGGGAAGTGTCACTCCTTTCGGGTTTGCAGATGGACTATCCGGACGGACTGCCGGAGCGACGACTGTCTACGATCCCGCTATTTTTGAAACAGATCCGCGTTCAGGTGTGTTGGCTGCATTAGCTGAATTTGATGCTCAATTTACCACCAGTATGTTCTGGCAAAAGTCGGATCGACCGCAAAACGTCAGCACCAGTGAATTTGGATTTGTCCCCTTTAATTACCAACAGGACCAGGGGCAGATTGATATGAGTCTGTCCAAAAAGGCTGCCACCGGGACCCAGTTCTCACTGAGAAATCAGACGATTTACGACCAGAATAATCGAGGGTTTGGCCGAGCACTTCCATCAGACTGGTATACCGCGATCGAAGGGGAAGTTAATCATCCTTTGCTGCGTGGTAATGGAACGATGGTCAATCGAATTCCTCTATTACTCGCTCGGATCAACACCGACGTAAGCGTGGCGATGTTTGAATCAGCTGTACGCAATATGGTTTTGGATATTGAAAATACATACTGGGACCTCTACACCGCCTATCGCAATCTGGAAGCAGCTAAGATTGCACGCGATAGTGCTCAGGTGACGTGGAAAATTGCCTATGAGAAGATGGTAGGTGGTATTGAAACGGCTCAGGCCGAGGCCCAGGCTCAGGAACAATACTTCTTCTTCCAAGCTCAGGTGGAGACTGCCTGGAACGATTTGCTGAAGGCTGAGCAAAGCATGCGATGGTTGATGGGACTTTCGCCTACCGATGGGCGAGTGATTAGGCCGTCCGACGAACCAGCTCAGGCGAAGGTTGTCTTTGATTGGCAACAGTCCCACGAAGAAGCACTCATCCGAAGTGTGGAATTGCGACAGCAGAAGTGGTCGATTAAGAGACGAGAGCTGGAATTGAAGCTGGCCCGTCACAACACCCTTCCCCAGGTGAATCTAGTCGCCATGTATCGCTGGCTCGGGTACGGTGACCAGCTAATTGGGAGTAGGAATGGGCTAGATTTTGTCGCTCCTGACTCCAATGCTGTCGAAGGTTTGACAAGTGGAAACTACCAGGAATTTCGAGTCGGAATTGATATTCGACCGCCTAAATTTGGGGCACGAGCGGAATTCGCAGCGTTACGTAATGCAGAGCTGAATCTGAAGCGGGATGTGGCTCGGCTTGAAGACATGGAGTTAAATACCTCCCACTTGCTTACCACTGCGATGAAAGGGCTGGATTATACGCACCGACAGGCTCAACTGCATTACAACCGTTGGGCGATCTCCAAGAAAGAAGTCGATTCAGCAGTCGCACTCTATCGAGGAGGCAAGACCACCCTAGATCAGGTCCTGCAATCTCAACGGCGTCATGCTCAGGCCCAAACCGACTATTACCGAGCGTTGGGCTCCTACTCCAAAGCAATTGCCGATGTTCATTACCGAAAAGGTTCGTTACTTAATTACAACGACATTCATCTTTCTGAAGGTCAATGGCCAGACAAGGCGTACGATGACGCCATGGAACGGGCTCGCCAGCGAGATGCCGGTCGATATATGGACTATGGGTTTACGCGACCAGGGGTGATCAGTAGCGGTGTGGCAAGCGAAGAGGATGTGAATCTTAATCCACAACCGCAGATAGCCGATCCAGATGTACAGGAAAAGCCTTTGGAGCAGCCTCAGCCAGCAGAAGTTCAGTCGGAGCCCGAATTAGAAGTAGGTGAGAGCGACGTCGATGTCGTGCTTA
Organism: Rhodopirellula sp.; assembly: GCA_002701385.1. Taxonomy (GTDB): domain Bacteria; phylum Planctomycetota; class Planctomycetia; order Pirellulales; family Pirellulaceae; genus UBA721. The sequence goes on from NZVD01000097.1 coordinate 15,390, forward strand.
ATCTACCCGACTATAGTCTGGATCTCTAAACAAATCTGGCGTTTGGATACTCGACGATATTCTGAGTCGAGTAGCTCGCTGTTGAGCACAAGGGTTTGTCAGCTAGGCGACGCTCGCTGTTGATAACTTCAGTGTGGGAAGTATGAATTCAACTCATTCTGTGTTAAAACGTGGATAGGAATTCTGCTTACATTGACACGGAAGCAACACTAACGCATGTTCTTTAGCTTTGATGGAACAGACGGAGTTGGGAAATCGACTCAGATCGAGCTCTTCAAAAACTGGCTAGCCAATAATGGCCATGAAGTCCTTCTATGCCGTGACCCAGGCAGTACGGAATTGGGTGAACGGCTTCGCGATTTATTGCTTCAAAAACATGACATTGCAATAGATCGTCGCAGTGAGATGTTTCTTTATATGACAGCTCGGACCCAAATGGTCGAGGAAGTTATTAAACCAGCATTAGCCGCGGGGACAACCGTTATTTGCGATCGTTTCCTGTTAGCGAATATTGTCTATCAAGGGCACGCCGGTGGCATGGAGGCTGACGTGATTCGACAGGTTGGGGCTGTTGCGACTGACGGAATTGTGCCCGACCTGACCTTCTTGCTCGATATGGACGTCACGCATGCCCGCGGACGTATGGATCGTGAATTGGATCGCATTGAGTCGCAGGGGCTAGTATATATGGAACAGGTGAGACAGGGCTTTCTAGCCGAAGCTGAGCGATTCCCTCAAGGGATTAAAGTGGTAGATGCAGCACAGGATATTGATGTAATTCATCAGGATATAGTCCAGTTAGCTGAGGCATTTCTCCGGCAGACGCGAGGTTCCTAAGCAATGAGTTGGCAGGACGTCTTAGGGCACGATGCTCAGATTGATCGCTTTCGACGGAATCTAGCGAATGGACGCCTCGCATCCACATTCCTTTTTGTGGGACCAACTGGGATTGGCAAGCACTTGTTTGCCCTGAAACTGACTCAGGCTCTGTTTTGTGAAGTGAACCCAGAAGTCGCATGTGACCCTTGTGGCACCTGCCCTTCATGCCAACAGGTAATGTCTGACACTCATCCTGATCTACATACTGTTGGTCTGCTCCCGAATAAAAACTTGCTTGTTGTTCCACAGTTTACAGGTGGAATCGAACCGGGTATCAATCAGGAGTTCAGGGGAGCATGCTATGAGATCAATCTAAAACCGGTTGCCGCCCGAAGGAAAGTTCTCATTATTGACGACGCAGATTATTTTCATCCCAGCGCTACCTCGAAACTCTTGAAAACCTTGGAAGAGCCTCCTGCGAACGCAGTGATTATTCTGATCGGGACAAGTTCAAGCCAACAAAAGGACACAATTCTCTCCCGTTGTCAGATAGTCCCCTTTAATCCTCTGTCTGTGGAAAACATACAGCAGATTCTTGTCCAGCAAGAGCTGGTACAGGATACGCAGCAAGCTCTTGAACTTGCAATGATTTCAAATGGAAGTGTTGGTTTTGCTCGTCAGATACTTGAGCAAGACTTATTAGAAGTACGACGTGAATTCCTAAGAATACTTCCGGGGCTTCCTAATCACCCCGAAAAAATTTGTTCGCTCGTTAATGAGTTTGTTAAAAGAGCTTCTACCCGAAGTGAGAAAGGCGACCAGTTGGACTTTTTAGCATCCATCGTTATCGATTGCTTTCATCAGGTTCTCTTGATACTCAGTCATAGACAGAGCGTGAGTGATCAGGCTATGCGAGATGCTAGTCAGCAAATACTTGAGAACTGGCCGGGTGATTCGGAAACGGTGATAGCCTGCATTGACCGCACCGCTGACTTAAAATCTCATTTACTTCGCTTCGCCAACATTACGACAGTAACGGAGGCTTGGGTCGATGATTTGAGCCAGATTTGGTTGTCTGCAGGATTTAAGCTGCCAACTCCCTAGTTAGGAAAGGGTGCTGAGTAATCGACGCATAAGATCGGCGCATGAAAACACCCTGCTCCAACAAATGATGGGCAGGGTGTTTCAATATTCTGTTCTGAAAAGTCATCAGCATTAGTGCTTCTGCAATTCAGATTCGAGTCGCCTTATTCGCGAGGGCGAACGGCACCTGTCAGTCCGCTGTAATCGCGGCGGTCATTGCGGTGCCACAGGGGAGTGCCCTGTTCTACACGACGTCGCAGGATGTCGATTTTTTCATTTGACCCTGCTGGTGCATTTGTTGCTTCGAAGCCCTCTTCGGTTGGGGCGAAATCTTCGTCGTGGCCGTACTTGAGGATCGCTTCGAAAACGTTCCGTACATTTGACATTGGATTAATATCCTTATAGTAAAAATGGTTATCTTTTCGCGTCACTTCAATCTTTGATTCACTCCAGCCTGTGCTGTTTGAATCGTACATTTGCTACATAAAATCACCCGCTTCTAACCAATACGACATGGGTCGTTATCTGGTTCAGTGTGAGGCACACTTTATGCTGGAGCAAAAATGAAGTGAACCGCGTAAAACGCTAGTTGGTTCTAGTTGGTTCCTGGATTAGTTAATCAAGACTTTCTCAAGTTCCTGAGTTGCTCGCTTGATGGCGTTTGAAGGAAACGATCTTAGATTCAATAAGCCTTCCAGGCTGTTCTGAATGCTCGACGGGTCCCAGCTAAACGTATTCCGGTGTTAGCGGGGTCAGCCGCCCTCCAAAATAAAACTAATCTCCTGAAGTGCCCTATTATTAGCTCTAAAAAGTCAGAGTCAATAAAAATCTGAAAAAAATAAGGGAAGAAATTCTACCGGTTACCAAATTCAGAAAACCAAGGTTGGGTCACTTCTGGATCCTGCTTGCATATTTATTAAAACCTGCTTATTCGCTCAATTTTCCTGAGTTTTGTTAAGTTTTTATGTGGAAGGGATGAATAGCCAAAGTGTTATTTTTAACATGGAATTTGACAACTCATTAGGCCGTTAGTGGTTGATAAATTACCCTAAGAGTTATTTCGAGAGATAAAAAAGCGTTCCAGCGATTGACAATTAGATTTGCGCAGTCCGAATCGTGGTTGAGTTTTACGATTGGAGGGTGCTCGAAGAGCTTATGTGTCTTGAATTCGTACTATGATTCTTAATATTATCAGGACAATATTGAGGCAGTGACTCGGAGAAAAAAATGCCTACGTACCAGCAAACAATTACCCTGGAGCCTCGAAAACGAGGATTTCACCTGATCACGCATGAAGTGGTCTCAGCAATTCCAGCACTTGCCGAAGTTTCCATTGGGGTGCTTCATGTCTTTATTCAGCACACTTCCGCTTCGCTAACGATCAATGAAAATGCGGACCCCGACGTTCGAGTCGATCTGGAAGCATCGATCAATGCGATTGCTCCTGAGGACTTCCCTTACATTCATACTATGGAGGGTCCCGATGACATGCCCGCTCATGTGAAGAGTTCACTATTAGGGTCGAGTGTCTCTATTCCGGTGACCAACGGTCGTCTCAATCTAGGGACGTGGCAGGGAATCTACCTGGCCGAGCACCGTGATTATGCAACCTCCCGTCGAATCGTAGTGACCTTGACCAGTTAGCCTCGATTACGTCCATCGGACTTCGACCGCTAAACTGGCGGGTTTGGAATTCAGGGAGCTTGTGCGTTCCACCATAGTCCTTCAGGATACGATCGATAAACCACGACTATAGCGTTAGAAACAGGGAGCTTGTCCGTCGAAGTCCGTAGGACCAAGTCGAATCCATAGCATCACGAAACAACTGCGTAGGCCGAACGGCCAAAGGCAGAAGAGACAATTAGGAAGTCATGATCGCGAATCGATGTGTTAACTGCTCTGCAATGAAACCAGTTCCTGCTCCAAAGTTTCCAGTGCAACTTTTGAGTCACTAACCTTCTTAGTCTCTGCATCTGCTGCAGCTTTGGCGGAAGCCAGAGCTTCTTCATGTGGCTTGCGGGCCGCGACGGCATCATCATAGGCCTTCTTGTTGGTGGCCAAGGTTGCCTCAGCTTCTGCGACAGCTTTCTGAGCTGCAGCGTAGACAGCCTTTTGAGCATTCAGAGCTGCAAGGGCATCTGCCACGGCTTTGTCCGCCGTAGGAATTTCAGCAGCTTTTTTGTCCGCTAGGCCCTTTAGGGCTTCCGCTGCTTTTTTGAGCTCCGCATCTCCACCACTTTTTGTGACTGCTTCATTGGATTTAGCAACAGCTTCACCGAGGGCTGCGACAGCAGCCTTCAGATTGGCAGCCGCTGTAGTAGCGGCTGTATGCGTCGTCGTTGCAGCAGTTTGCTTATCCAGTTCAGCTTTGGCAGTTGCCTGCGAATCTGTCACTCGTTTCGTTGTATTTTCAACCGCAGTATTTGCAGTGGTCACGACTTGGTTGGAGGCATCGTATTGCTTTTGAATTTCACTGAGATTAGCCATCATCTCTGCCTGCTGTTGCTGATTAGCAACCAGGATTTCGAAGGCGGATGCGAGCTTGGTCCTGAGATCAGTCAGTTTGGCAGTAAACGCAATCTCTTCATTCCATTTGGTTACCAGAGCCTGAGCTGTGGCCACCATTGCCTGTGAGTCAGTTGCGGCTTTTAATGCTGCTGCTGCGGCTTCTTCTGCAGGTTTGACCGTTGGTGTAATGGCGGCAACTTCCTTTTGTCCGGCAGTCATGGCCGCTGTTGCGTCGGCTGCAGCTTTCTTGCTGGTGGCGAGTTGTGTGTTCGTCGTATCCAGCTGCTTCTTGCTGGCTGCAGCATCGGCTGTTACCTTTGCAAGGTCTGCCTTGCGTTTGGCCAAGGCAGATTCCAATTGAGCGGCTAACTGAGCAAGCTCTTTGTCATCACCGTTTTTGCCAGCTGCTTCTTTGGCTTTCGCCGCTGATTCAGTAAGAGATGGGATTACAGGAGTGGTCTTGGTGATCACAGCTGTCTGTGCTTTATACTGAGCATCCAACTCTGCAGCCGATTTGGTATACGTTGCAACCTGGCCGTTGGCAGTAGCTAAAGCAGTCTTAGCATCCGTTACCTTCTTATTGGCCGCAACCAGATTGGCTTTGATCGTATCAGCTTTTGTCTTGGCAGCTGCAGATGCATCAGCCAGTGGCTTGTATGCCGCCTGTACCTGAGCCAGTCCAGTCTTTGCTTCTTCTAGTCGCATGGCCAGTGGTTTAGGGTTTACCGCTAATTCACCGATCAGTGCTCGGTCATCGACAGCGTTCCATATATTAACTTTCCCAGTCCAGTCGCCAGCGATGACTCGGTTGGTTTCGTCACAGATTGAGACTTCCAGGGCAAGGTCAGCGAAGGCGGGATAAGTCGCCTGAGCGGCTCCGTCCTGATTCCAGATTTTTGCGGTACGATCACGTCCGGTAGTCACGAGACGACCATCGCGTGCAAATTCAAGACTGGTGACACCACCACTGTGGGCACCCCAAGTCTTTACCTGACGTCCTTCTTCCATTTCCCAAAGGCGTACGCTTCCGTCAATGGCACTCGTTGCCAGGATATTGGAGTCGAGTCTCCAGGAGATTCCTGAGATACGTTTACTGTGTCCTTTGAGAGTGAGATATTCACGCCCGGTGTGTGCTTCCCATACGTGCATGCCACCATTGCGGTCACCGGTCGCCAGCAAGACGCCGTCTGGACTGAATTCCATCTTCGTAATCCAATCAGTGTGCTTCTTGGTTTCATAGAGCATTTCACCGGTAGCGGTGGAGTAAACGCGAATCATCTTCAGTGGTCCACCGAGAGCGATCATTGATTGGTCTGCACTTATGTCTGCTCCCAAAACAACATCGAACTCGTCACCAATTTCGAAGATTCGTTCACCGTTCTTTATGTTGTATACCACGACCTTACCAGATTGCCCGCCAACACCGCCTCCGGCTAGTAACAAGCTTCCATTTCGACTGAATTTCAGTACGTGAGGAATCCCTTCTGGGAAGTCAAGAATTCCGAGTAATTCCATCGTCGCGACATCATATAGCGAGATCTTCTTTTGTCCGGCAATGGCTGTGAGTGAGGACCACGGATTGGTTGCCATCGCTGTGACGGCAGCAGTTTTAGGCGAGTAGATTCCAGGGGCTTTATTGAGTCGACCCGGCATCGGAGGAACTTCCGGTTTTCCAGTTGCTCCTGCATCCAAAGTCATTTCAAACTTTGGCTTTTGAGCGACCATCACTTTACTGCCGGCATTTTCTGGCATGCCCTGATTGATCCACTTTTCAACCATTGAGATTTCGTTGGCTGGAATAGGGTCTGAATTGGGGGGCATAAATGGTTCGGATTCATGCGTGATCAACAGAAACAGATAGCTGCTTCCTGCGTCACCTGGCTCCAACACATCACCGGAAGATCCACCAAGCATAAGATTGGTGTACGTAGAGATATCCAGTCCACCGCTCTTCTTATTTACGTTGTGACAAGTCACGCACCGTTGGCGGAAGATTTGAGATACATGGTCGTCCCAGGTAACCTTCGCTTCTTTTTCCTGGCCGTAGGTTACAGTGGCGATCCCGCATAGAAACAGCCCGAGTAAAAAACGACGAATCATAACTCTTCTCCAAGTGATGATGAAAGGGTTGGTTCGGTGATGGCGCAAAAAGACATCAGCCTGTAGCCTGAATTCTGTTTTGCCAGAATCCAAGCGGGTATTATTCTTTCGGTTTGAGCCTAAATGGCGAACCGGTTTAGTGATTAAATACGAATTCTCGCGAATTCAGCAATGCCCAGAAGACATCTTCCAGAGCCTGTTGCTTGTTCTCTTCCTGAGAGACCAACTCCATTAAGTTGGTGAGTTCCTTCTCGGTTGGTTTACGTGTCAGACATCGAATGTAAATCTCTTCGATAATCTTCGCGTGCGGTACTTCTTCGCCAATTCGGGTGGTAACCAGGCCACCTTGAGCGATCTTGGCGTTGACGGTATCTCCGTTAAGCATATGGAGCGCCTGAGACAGGTTGGGTTCCATTTTGACTTCACAGGAGCAAACCGTTTCTCGCTTGGCTCGACCAAACGTGGTTAGGAAGTAGGTACTCGTGTTCCCGTTGGCAATCTGCACTGCCCGAGCTCCGCTAGGTAGCCCTGGGAATTTATTACTGGTTGTCGTCACCTGAGTAATCGAATCCAGCAGGACCTCCGCTCGCATTCGACGCAGTGTTGCATGCGAGAAGTTGGTGGTGTCCTTTTCGTTAGTTTCGTTAGTTTTTGTACTCAGTTGATAAGTACGCGAAGTACATATGTCACGAACTAGTTTCTTGAAGTCGTAGTTGTATTCGGTGAGGTTGGTAGCCAACGCGTCTAACAATTCCTTGTTGACAGGAGGGTTACTGATTCGTACGTCGTCGACTTCCTGGATAATTCCTTTACCGAAGAAGTGAGCCCAAATCATGTTTGAGAGATTCTGAGCAAAGAAAGGGTTCTCGTCGGAAGCAAGCCAGTTGGCCATGACTTGACGACGATCCTTTCCGGTCAGATCAGGTGTGTCACCGCCCAGGAACTTAGGTGCCATGACTCGATTTCCAACAGGGTGACGGACTTCGCCCGAGTTGCTGTTGAATACGATAATTTCGCGAGGGTCTTCACCACGCTTACGACCGATTTGGGAGAAGAACGCAGCAAAGCTGTAATAATCGTCCATCGTCCAGCGGTCGAATGGATGGTTGTGACACTGAGCACATTGAATTCTCATACCCATGAAGACCTGAGCCACGTTTTCAGCGACTTTCAATGTATTGGTTTCATTCTGGTAGTAATTTGTCGCTGCGTTGGCAAAGGTGCCACCGTTGCTTCCAAGCAATTCCTGAACCATGACATTCATCGGAACATTGTTTGCAATTCGTTCCTGAAGCCAGGTGTAATACAGCAGCATAGATTTGTAACTGATTTGGTTCGTGGTTCGAATGGTCAGCAGTTCCGCCCATTTCATCACCCAGATTTCGACGAATTCCTTACGAGTCAGCAGTTCATCGACTAGCTTGTCTCGTTTCTTGGGATCTGTATCAGCCAGGAACGCGTTGTATTCGTCGACCGTTGGCAGGCGTCCGGTTACATCGAGGGAGACTCGACGAATAAATTCTTCGTCAGTACAGAGTTCCGACGGGATGATACGCAAGTTCTTGAACTTGTTGTGCATGTGCGTATCGATGTAATTGTTTTCCGGAAGTTCATTCCAGCTGAACTCCAGGTTTTTCGGTAACACAATAAAGTGCGTACCGACTGTATGTGTGTCGAAGCGAGCCATGATAAATGCTTCACCACGGTTTTGGGCGGTGACAATTCCGTCCTGTTCGATGATGGCGGAGTTATCATTGTTCGAGCTAAAGTAAGCCAGATGCGTTACGTCGCGGTCTGTACCGTCTGAATAATAGGCACGAACTGAGATTTTTTGCTGAGCTCCTTCACCATTGAGAACAGCTCCCTTAGGGTAAATATCCACTTTCGTGACAGTTGGGATTTCGCCCTGATCCATGACAGCTCCATCTCGTAGCCATTCGTGAACCGTTTCGTATAATTCATCTCCCTTACGGAATCGTGTTCCACCAGTATGTGGGACGATACCCGCTCCTTTAGTCATCAGCAGGCTGTCTTCCGGAAAGGCGAGGTTGATTCGTCGAGAGCTGAAGTCACGGGTGATGTTGTTATAGTCGCCGTTAGGATTGAATCCATAGAGTGACAGCAGAAATCCGTCTTTCCCGCGAGCTGCACCGTGGCAACTTCCTGTATTACAGTTTGCTTTCATGAAGATCGGCATGACATCCAGCGTAAAACTGACAGGAGGTGTTACATCGAAATTCTGAACTTTGGCGGCAACCTGCAACGCCTTCCCCTGAAACTCAACGTTGACCATCGTTTCCCCGTTACCTTGCGGGTAAAACAGATATCCGTCCTGGCGGAGGACTTCAGCATTCCCGTTGGTAATCGTTGCCTGTTCGGTAACGTCTTCGGTGATTCCATCTGCATACCGAGCCTGCACGATGAGACGTTGTCGGTCTCGAGAATTAGTTAAATCAATATTCTGTGGATAGACATTGATCTCGACTAACTCCGCTGCAGATGTGACAGCAGTCATCAGAACCAAAGCGAATAAAGCTAAAGAGCGTAGGGTGTTTTTTGTAGCAGTCATTGTGTTACAAAACCTGAATTTCAAAATGTACGAATATCAATCGGTTGATACGTTAATACAGAGGTTAGTTGGTGGATTATTCTTCTTCCGAACCACTGGGGACCGTGCCTTCGGTTCGCTGTTTAGCAGCCAAACGAAGTTTCTCCAACCGGCTCAATGGCTTGGCCATCGGCATCGGTGCTGGCATTGGCTTTGGTGCAGCCTGAGCGACAGGCATCGGTTTAGGTTTCGGAGGAGCATTCGGTGGAGGTGGGAGTGGCTTGTCGATTTGCAGTACCGTAGCTGCAGTTCGGAAGACAATCGGTTCTCCATTTTCGGTAATCGTAATTCGACAGAACACATTAGTGTGTTTTCCAGCAGGGCTGGTTTTATCGGTCTGGATGTTGAAGGTAAAGTCCTCGGTCTCTTTATTGAATTCCAAGTTGGTAGTGGTTACCAAGTTCGGAAGTCCAAGCAATTGGATCTGAGCATTACCTTCAAAGGCTGTGGTGTGAGTGATCTTTCCGTAGAGCTGAGTTTCCTGACCCTGCTCACAGGCCGCTCGTTCCAAGGCAAAGGAAACGTAAGGGGCAGCTACAGAGAGCGTTGCCATCTGGCTTGATACCCAAGCTGTTCCATTGACGTTGGCGGAGCCAAGCACGTAGATCGGCCATTCACGAATCTGAGCATTACCAGCGGCATTGAGTGGGTAAACCGCTTCGGTGGCTCCGGCAGGTACAACGACGGTCGAGCGAGTTCCAATCCCTGGTGGTCGGAATGGGAACTGCAGTGTAATGGCTTCGTTGAATCCTTCTTTACGGTGGATTAATACTTTCAGAGCCATTTCGCCACTTTGGACAATCGGCACTTTAGGCTGGACGATTTCCAGGCTGTAGGGAAGTTCGTCGACAACAGCGATCGCCAGCTGTTCTACATCTTTATAGACGTATAAAGATTGTCCCGGAGCTGCTACTACAAGGTCGGCGCGATTCTTGAAATGCCCCTGAATTCCTGTGGCAGGGTCAACATGTTTACCCTGGAATGTCATGAGTCCACCGGCGATAGGAGCATCTGCAGCCGCTTCGAATACGACAGGCATGGTGCTCATGTTCGCTGGCATGTTAGGAGCGTGCATGGTAACACCCTGAGGTAGCTGATTACCTTCAATGGTAATGTCGCCACCAAAGTTGGATCGAGAAGCTGAAATCAGAGTCGCGTATTTTCCGCCACGAGGAACGTAAATCTGTTGTCGTGATTGGGAATAGCGAGCGACACGTGGAATTCCAAGTGAAAGCTGAGCTTTGACTGGACGGAATTCGACACGGTAGACAAAAGTATCGCCACCTCGTTTCAAGTGGTCGGTGACTCGCAGGACATACTCACCATCAGCTGGGAATGTATAGCGGAAATAACTATCCGGTCCACGTGAATCGTCGTTGCCTACCAATGAGCGACCATTTCCGTCATAGAGATTCATGACAGGATCTAGCGGCGAACGAATTCGACGAGCGAAGCACTCGATATCGAAAACCTGACCTTTCTTAGCTGTAAAACGGAAGCAATCGATATCACCCTCTGCTTGTACAATCCCATTAAAGGCATTGGGCAGTTCAGCCGCACAGGCTTCTGCGATTGATTCATTGGGTTCTGTTTCTAATGAGTTGCCATGTTCGAATAACATGAACGGGTTGCCCGATGGAGCGACTCCATTGGCGTCCTGAGGGACTAATGAAAATTGATCGTTTGGTTCAGTAGGAAGTTGAACAGATTGAGCAATAGCTCCGGTTGGGTCTCCTACAAAACGAACATCGACTGTATCTCCGATTTTCCCACCGGCCGGATAGACAGCCAGAGGACGAGGGAAGGTGCCGACGTGAAGGTTGTAACGGCAGTTTCCATTACCGGCATAACTGCTCTCACGAACCATGACGTAGTACGTGCCATCTTCTTTGGCAACGGCAGAGGCTACGGCATCTTGTTTGGTCAGCGGAGTATCGTCGTCGGCAGACAATTCAAAACGCTTGGCGTCGATGATGGCGATGTATGGATCAAACAGAGTTGTCCCAAGTCGCATCGCTTCGATTTCCGCTGAAATCCGCTGCCCAGCTTTGAGTTCGACGGCGTAGTAATCTACGTCTTCATTGGTAACGACACCGTGAACGGTCGTATTTAATTCGATTTTTTGAGGAGCTTCAAAAGAACTGTTTGGTTCCACTTCTGCGGCTGCAGGAAATGGTCCAACCCAAAACGTTCGAAACTCGGTCAAGCCACTTTTGCAACGGACATGAGCCACATGTTCCCCGAGACGGCAGTCAGCAGCGATATTAACTTTCGCTGTGGCTTTACCGGCTTCCGGAGTCAATTCAACGACTTCAAAACCGGGTGAATAGAAGAGAATCTCTTCGGCATCGGCCAGACGTGCACCATTAAAGGTAATGGTGTTTTCCACACCTCGTTGAACATTACGTGGAGTAATAATGCTCAATGCCGGAGAGGATGCATGACTAACGGATGTAAAAACCAGAAGCATCGCTGACAGCAATGCAAACGTGACAGTTCGTGGGGATAAACGTCTCATAATTACCTGTTGCTCCCATGCGTTATAAAGTGCGGGTGGCGCGTCGTACGCCACCCGCAACGCATGTCGTTAATAGTGGGGATTTGAATGTTTAGGTGTGGGGACTAAACAATCAATTCCTGGCGAACTTTACCGCCATCGACGATCTCAATTGGACGGTCGCCAGGAGCCATAAGCTCTTTGTCTGCGACGATACCAATTCGACTGTAGATGGTAGTTGCCCAGTCTTCGACCGTCAGAGCATCCTCTTCCGGTTCGCTGGCTGTGGCATTGGACTTACCGTAGACGATACCAGGCTTGGTACCACCACCTGCCATGACGACACTGAACACTTTCGGCCAGTGGTCACGCCCGGCATTGGCGTTGATCTTTGGAGTTCGTCCAAATTCAGAAGCGATGCAGACCAAGGTCGTGTCCAGAAGTCCTCGTTGATCGAGGTCTTCGATCAATGCTGCGAAGCCCTGATCTAAAGCTGGTACCTGACCCTTAATGCTGCCTTCGATGTTGCTGTGCATGTCCCAACCACCGTAGGTGAGTGTGACAAAGCGAGTTCCGGCTTCGACTAAGCGGCGAGCCAACAACATACGCGCACCTGCTGTGTTGCGACCGTATTTGTCACGTAGTGCAGCGTCTTCTTTGTTAATGTCAAACGCATCTCGAGCTTTTTCACTGCTGATGAGGCTATAGGCACGATCATAGAACGTGTCGACAGCATCCAGTGAATCTGCTTTTTCTTTGTTTGCAAAGTAATCGTTTACAGCTGTCAGCATCTTACGACGCTTTCCGAAACGATTGTCATCCACTCCACCTGGAAGTTTCAGGTCACGAACCTGGAAGCTGCCACTGGCAGGATCGGAGCCGAGACTGAATCCAGCATACGAGCTGCTCAAGTATCCCGTTCCAGCGAAAACATTTGGCTGGTTTGGAATGCAGACGTATGGAGGCAGGTTGTGACGAGGGCCAAATTCGTGAGCAACCACAGAACCCATCGATGGGTACTGCAGAGCCGGGCTTGGTCGGTAACCTGTGAACATGTTGTGAGTTCCACGTTCGTGAGCTGCCTCACCGTGAGTCATACTTCGGCAAATTGCGATCTTGTCTGCAACTTTCGAAGTCTTGACCATGGTTTCATTAAGGCGAGTACCAGGGACGACTGTCTCGATACTGCTCATTGGACCACGATACTCAATAGGAGCGAATGGCTTCGGATCCCATGTTTCTTGATGGGCACATCCACCAGGTAAGTAAATAAAGATGACACTCTTAGCCGGGCCTTCCACGCTTTCGTAGAATTTCTGATCTGCCTGAGCTTCTTTCATTCGGAAGTAATCCGAAAGAGATAAGCCTAGACCACCTAGGAATCCTACTTGCATGAAGGAACGACGACCTAAGTTGTTGCCTTTGCACTTCATAATTTCAAGTTTCTCCACAAATTAAAACGACATGTGAACCACGTCTGGTTCATTCAATTCGAATTGTCAAATATGTATCACTGGTGAACTCTGCACTTCTTGCGCAGAACCAGCGATGCGTAAAAATCAATTTATATATTTATCTTAACAACTACGGCATTTGTTTGCCGGTGAATTCGTTGCTGAGATGGAATATTTTAAGGTGGGTTTCGGGTGCAAAGTACTTCAAGGCGGGAAGCGATCTAGTGACCACTTTGCTCGTACTACGAGAGCTTTGCACCGAAGTTAGTATAGTCAAGCTTATTAGTTTAACTATGAAAAGCAATCATACTTTTGGGGGGATTGTTGTGGCCCGCCGAGAGTGTCGAAAGCTGTGGAGGTTTATTCCCGTTTGTTAAGGTATACAACCTCGAATGGGAAATCGTCCAAGTTTGCTTTAATGATTAGTTTTCTTCGGAGGATAGCCCTGTTTAGGATGCGAGTGGCAATGCATCGTTATCCTGGCTGGCATCAAGCAACAGCTTGGCAGGATGAGCTAACGTCCGCGGGCCGTCGTCAAACAACTCCAGCTCGTTTCGTAAAACTTTAATGTCCGCTGGCGCTTCAATTCCAAGACGGACTTTATCCCCTGAGACTTTCACTACCGTTAAAGTGATTTTGTCTCCGAGTTGAATCTTCTCACATTCTTTGCGAGATAGTACTAACATCGTTTTACCTCCATGTAATAACGTGCTGGTCGAACCAGGTGTATGGTGGATGACTAACCGGCCAATGCCAGTAAATCGGTTTGATGATTGAGATCGACCTCTACCTTGCCCTGTCGTTGTCCGGTCGAGTCATAAAACAGGACGGAATTTGAAACAGTTTCCCAGATGGCTGTCAGTTTGACGCTTCGAGGTCCGTGAAGACAAAACAGAATTCCGCAAGCTTCACCCTGTTTGGTCAGGACTCGCTCGGTAAATGGAAAAGCTCCGGGTTCAAGAAAATTAAATTCGCATAGGGCATTTTGGATTTGGCTTCTAAGGTCTTGCAGATCAGCACACTGCAACAGGGTAGAAATCGTTCCCGGCATAGCTCTTCTATATTCTCTAAGATTGGCTCGGTCGTACTTGAAAGCAGAAGTCGAGGGGGTCTTGGTTTAGGTTAGTTAAGTAAAATATTAACTATGGGTAATATCGGGAAGATGGTGAGCGCCGTCCGGTTACGTCTTCAAATTCTAAAAAATAGTCCATGAACTATATGGAATGAATTCCGGAGAAGTAGCGTGTATCGATTATGACGGTCAGGAAAAGATTGATAAAATAAGCCTGTTGAGACATCGCGGTTACAAATGCCTGAGTTGCCTTAAAGTGAGAAACTTACAAACCAAACCTAATTAGACTTTATATATAGAACGCCCTAGTACACTGAACCGGTTAGCCTCCAAGATCGAAGTAGAGCCGGTAGCATGTGGACCGACAGGAGAATCAGACTAATGCTCGCAAATCCTATGAAACCCTTTCTTGCGATAGCCGCCTTCGTCGCGCTATGCCTACCCTCATTTGCTCATGCAGACACTTTTGAAATCAAAGAGATTGAAGGTGGCCTGGAAGTTTTGAAAGACGGTAAACTCCTGACCCGGTACTTAACCAAGTCCGGAGCGAAACCTGTTTTGTGGCCATTGATCGGCCCCCATGGAAACGAAATCACTCGTGCCTACCCGATGCGGGAAGCAGGAGAGCATGAACGCGATGACCATATTCATCACCGCTCATTTTGGTTTACCCACGGAAACGTCAACGGTGTGGACTTCTGGGCAGAAACCGAAGGCCATGGAAATATCATCCACAAAGGCTTTAAGAAAGCCAAAGGGGGCGATACCGCTGTAATCGAAACGAAGAACGATTGGGTGGATGCCAAAGGTAACAAAGTGTGTGAAGATACTCGTCGCCTCACGTTCGGGAAGAACGGAGATTCTTACTGGATTGATTTCGATACGACGGTAACTGCCAGTGAAGGTGAAGTCGTCTTTGGGGATACCAAAGAAGGGTCGTTCGGAGTTCGCGTTGCAGGATCGATGAAAGTAACTTCTCAAATGGGAGGTACGATCGTTAACGAGCAGGGAGATAAAGATTTGCAAGCCTGGGGCAAAGCATCTCCTTGGGTTGATTATGTTGGCCCTGTCAAAGGTAAGACGGTTGGTATTGCTATTCTGAACCACCCGACCAGCTTCCGATATCCAACCTACTGGCACGTTCGAACTTATGGATTATTTACCGCCAACCCGTTTGGACTGCATCATTTCAAAAACAGCAATGATGTAGATGGCTCTCATAAAATGGCCAAAGGAGAATCCATGACCCTGCGTTATCGAGTTTATGTCCATCCGGGCAACACAGAAGCAGCAGACATTGCCGCTCAGTTTAAGGCCTATAAGGCGGTCAAAAAATAAGCGTTCGATGGAGTTAAATCTCAATGAAAGAGCCGGGGCTTGATTGTTAGCTCCGGCTCTTTTTCCTAGAGCCTTTGATTTTCGCCCAATGTGCCTACCGCTTTTTAGAAACCAGTAAGAGATTTGCAAGCCGTTTAAGGCCGGCACTGCGATTTCTAGTAATTAGGAGTTGGGGGATGATAGTGTGCCAGATCAATCGTTTTAAACCAGGCAATCGTCTTCTCCAAACCCTCTCTTAATGAAATCTTAGGTTCCCACTGTAAGTGTTCCTGTGCTAGTCGGATATCCGGTTGTCTTCTGGTCGGATCGTCGACTGGCAATTCTCCTTCAATGATTTCACTGGAGCTACCAGTGAGTTCGATGATGAGTTCGGCGAGTTGACGAATTGTGAATTCAGCGGGATTGCCAATATTGACCGGGCCTGTAAAACCGGATTCATTCTCCATCATAAGAATCATGGCCTGAAGAAGATCATCGCGATAACAAAACGATCGAGTTTGTGAACCGTCCCCAAAAATGGTTAGCGGTTGGTTGTCTAATGCTTGCCGAATGAAATTGGAGACCACACGGCCGTCAAACGGGTGCATCCGTGGCCCAAAGGTATTAAAGATTCGGACAATTCGTATATCGACTTTATTCATGCGATGGTACTCCATGAATAGAGTTTCTGCTGCCCGCTTCCCTTCGTCGTAGCAGGCACGTGGACCGATCGGATTTACGCTTCCTCGGTAATCTTCTGTCTGAGGGTGAATCTCCGGGTCTCCGTAGACTTCGCTAGTCGAGGCCTGCAATACACGGGCGTTACAACGTTTGGCGAGCCCTAATACATTGATCGCTCCCATTACCGAGGTCTTCATGGTTTTGATTGGATTGTATTGGTAATGACCGGGAGCAGCTGGGCAGGCCAAATTGTAGATTTGATCGACCTCAAGCCAAATAGGGATGATGATATCATGCCGTATTAGTTCAAAGTTTGGTTTGTCGAGCAAATGGGTGACATTGACTTTTTGGCTGGTGAAGAAGTTATCCAAGCAGATTACATCATCGCCACGAGCAACAAGGATTTCACAAAGCTGAGAACCTAAAAATCCCGCTCCGCCTGTAACTAAGATCCGTTGCTTTTGATTCACAATATTGCCTTTAATTGCCGGTGAAAACCATGACATCAGTCATGTTACGTAAAGTATCGCTTATCGGATCGTTCTGCTTTGATAGAATCCGCGGAATACGGCCGAACCACTCTGAATCCGGAGAGTCTGGATGTTAAACAGTACGATCTGCGTAGACTTCAACGGCAGGAATTGATTATTCTTCGAAACTGGTAATCTCAACAACCTGTTTTTAGGGTAGGCTCATGCAATTTAAACAGATTTGGCGAAGTTCAATTTTACTGCTCTCAATGGTCTGTGCTTCCATTATTGCATCGTCTGCTATTGCGAATGACTTTCGGATAGAGACAGAAATATTCGTAGAAGATGATTCGACGCCGGCTTCTTCCAGCCTGACGCTGTTTAGTGGTACGACTGTCTATGACTTTCTAAATCACGAATCGTCGTTGGGAGACATAACAGTCTTTGATGTCAGTCGAGGCAGGTTTGTATTGATTGATGCTCAACGCAAACTAAAAACAACGATTACGAAAGACTATCTTCTCAAGTTTCTTGAGCAAATAAAGACACAAGCCAGTGATGAAGTGGTGGCTCGATTTGTGACTCCGAAACTGGAACAGATGTTTAATCCTTCCACCAAAACGGTAACGGTTGCTAGCGATCATATGACTTATCAGGCCATAGGAATTCATGCCAAGTGGGTACCGGCGATTCAAAAGTATCGCCACTTCGCTGATTGGATCGCCAGACTAAACAGCACACGTGTTGGGAATCTCCCTCCTTACTCCCGATTCGAACTCAATCGGGTCATGGCCGAACAAAAACTGCTGCCCAAGTCTATTGAAAGAACAGTGCTTCTTGACCGAGTCGGATTGCGAAAGCAAGTGGTTCGTAGTGAACACAGTATTCACTGGCAATTGACGAATTCGGACCGTAAGCGAATAAGCAGCACTGGCACGCTCATGGCTGGATGCAAGGAAGTGTCGGTCAACGAGTTTTGGAATACCCAAACTCAGGCGCGCAAGTAACCGAGAACCAATTCCAGACCGTTGCTCCGTCTCCGCAAATTCTGATTCGTCGTCATGCGTTCTGTTGTCGCGTCCCATGCTTAAGACTCTTAGTTGTAAGTATTTGTGGTCATAAAAAGACCATGGCAACTCTAAAAAAGCCAACAAATAATGATGTTGGCTCAATTCACAGACGATTTGCTACTCATATTACGAAATCTATGTTTATGGGAAAATGAAAAGTGTCGGGCGTGTACTTACATGTGACTAGGTGTCTCATTGGAGTCGCGGTATTATGTTTGGCGATGACGAGTTTGCAAGCCCAGGATGCTCCCGAGAATGCACTTCCACCTGCTCCGGTACTTGATCCGAATGTCGAGTCTCTACAAATCGATGTGGATGAACAATCGATTCAGGAATCTGCCAAGGTCGTATTAGCGAATGCAAAGGAGCCAGCCGACGACACTCCGGAAGCAATTGAAAACCCTCCAGAAATTGCACCGATCGTTGTCGAAGGTGTCATTCCATTTCCAACGACGCCAGATGGAATTTGGAACGATGATCGTTTGGACTCCATGGGGCGAGGGCTATTTGATGGCGGTCGTCGTAGTGATTTTTCCAATTTTAATGCTCCCACCAATCGATCTGTGATTGACCTACAGGATCTGCTAGAGCGAGCGCCCGCGGACATGCTGCAGGCGTTAGAGCGAGAAACCGGTGTCCTCATGCAGCGGACTCAGCGTGGTGCTGCTTCCCCGTTCATCCGTGGCTTGACCGGCCAGCAGGTATTGATCCTGGTGGATGGGATTCGGATGAATAATGCAACGTTTCGTACCGGGCCGAACCAGTATTTCAATACGATCGACCCGGGAATGGTAGATCACATTGAAATCATCCGAGGTCCCCAAACCGTCCTTTGGGGTTCCGATGCGTTGGGTGGCGTCGTAAATGTCGTCACGCGACGTACTCCCACGGATACTCTGCTCAACGAACCCGTTCGCACCTGGACGTCTCGTTATTCCAGTGCAGATGGTGGTATTTACACTCGGCTGAATTATCAGTTCCAAAAGGGAGACACCAGTGTCTTCGCGGGATCAGGTTACGGGAACTTCAATGAATTGGATCGAGGTGGTGATTTGGGCCGTCAGGCCGCCACGGCTTACTCTCAGTATTCCGGCGATGTAAGAGTGGACCGTTTACTTTCTGACAACCACGCGGTGACGTTGTCAGTACAGCACTTTGAACAACGGGATGTTTTTCGTACCGACCGATTTCCAAGCCGTCGAACCATCTTTGATCCTCAGCAGCGAAGTATGGCCTATTTACGGTTTCAAGGAACAGACATGGAGAAGTTCTTTGATAACTATATGCTGACATTTTCAATGCACCGACAGCGTGAACAATCCACGGATGCCCGGGTTAGCCGCACCTACTGGGATGACATGGAAACCGATAATTATTCGTACGGTATTCAATTGCTGATGGGGCGTGAACTCGATAATGGTTGGAATCTTACCTATGGTGCCGATATGTATCGAGATGTGGTGGACTCTTTCCGCAACCGGTATGACAATCTGACCAACGATTTCATCTCCTCGCCCACACCGAAATATCCGGATGATGGACGATATCGTCAGACCGGAGCCTTTCTTCAGATTGACAAAGAACTTAACAAACGGCTGAGTTTTAACGGAGGAGTGAGGTTTACTCGGGCTCACGCTCAGGGGACGCCTATGGTCGACGTCGATCACGACAATGACCCAGCCACCGATCCTGAATCACAGCCTGTGTTCATTTCACCCACTTTCAACGACTGGTCGGCAGGAGGTGGACTACATTACAAACTGAATGAAACGACGGCCTTGGTAGGCTCAATTTCCGAAGGCTTCCGAGCGCCTAATCTGGATGACCTGGCTGCCAATAATGACAACGTCCAACAAGCAGCCGCGGATACTCCCAGTGTTGATCTCAGACCGGAGAGAAGTCTGAGTTATGAAGTGGCACTTCGGAAAGAAGTGGATACCGTGCGTTGGCAGGCGTCTGTGTTTTGGACAGACATTGAGGATATGATTCTTCGCACGCCTGCAGGTTCGAGTAGTGATAGTATTCTCTTTTCCCGTAGTAATCGCGATGCCCACATCAATGGCGTTGAATTTGCCGCGGAGAAGCGTCTGTCCACCAATTGGACGGCTTATGGAAACTTCTCATACATCTACGGTCAGGATCTCGATCTCGACGAACCGCTATCAAGGATTCCACCCACACAAGGTGTTGTCGGTTTGCGTTGGCGTAATAGTGAGAAGTACGAATTTGTCGACATCTATTCTTGGTTAGTTGATACGCAGGATCGACTTAATTTTCAGGACGTATCGGATGGGCGAATTCCGGACGGAGGGACGCCTGGATATGGTACGATCAGCGTTCGTTACGGTACGGAGTTGAAGGACCATCACTTGCTTCGAATTGAGTTGGAAAACATTCTTGATAAAGCCTACCGTGTGCATGGGAGCGGAGTGGATGGTGCTGGTTTCTCAGCTAATATCCAATACGCATTTGAATTCTAAATACGCTTTCGCAGGTCACTAGAGCGTGCCAGGATTTGATTGATTCAAATCTGGCTTGCGAGTATTACTGAGCCTGATGAGCCACGTTGACGTGGATGGCTCCGCTACGTTTGGTAATATCCAACGCGTCTAGGAAAGCCGAGTAAGGCATGTTTTCATCTCCGCGAATAGTGACACTCTTCTTTTCGGACTTCGCGAGTAGCCGTTTAAGTTCTGATTCCAGAGCGATAAGTGAAGTCGGCGTCTTATTGAGATAGACATCGCCGGATTCACTCAGCGTGATGATAATCTCTAACTCGTTTTGGCTTGTGCCAGCTGTGGCGGAAGGCAAGGTTAGCTGGATCGCCGGAGTCAGGAAGGTTGATGACAGCATGAAGAAGATCAGCAACTGAAAGATACAGTCGATCAGTGGGCTAAGTTCCATGCGAACGGAAGGTCGTCTTTGACGTTGAATCGATTTCAAGAGGAACCCTCGCTCTTGGCTAGAGATTCTTTAGCCAACCATTCGTTGATTCTGGACGATATCCATGTCATGCGTAACGTTGTCGCTGCGATCTGGTTATCCAAAAAGTGGTAGATGGCCAGCGTGGGAAGGGCAACGATCAATCCAAATACGGTAGTCAGTAAGGCTGTCCAGATTCCCGAAGCAAGATCTCCTGGCTGCACCTGACCTCCCTGCTGCTCGATTTGATAGAAAGCTTCGACTAGCCCGATCACTGTTCCCAGTAAGCCAATCATTGGCGCGAGCGTCCCAATAATCGAGAGCCAATTGATACGTTTTTCCAACATAGCAATCTGCTCAGAGGCTTCCCGATTAACAATTTCTTCTCTGGCTTCCTGCGTTAACTCAGCGTGCTTCAAGCTGCAATTCGCAATGATTGATAATGGATGAATGATCGTTGTTAGCCACTTCTGAGTTGCAGAAACACCGCCACTCGACAGTTTCTCTT
The DNA here is from genome assembly GCA_002701385.1 of Rhodopirellula sp. Taxonomy (GTDB): domain Bacteria; phylum Planctomycetota; class Planctomycetia; order Pirellulales; family Pirellulaceae; genus UBA721. Next base: position 36,499 of record NZVD01000097.1, read on the forward strand.
CCAAAGCACGGGAAAACGATTGGTAAGCACTCCGATTGGCAAATAGCACAAAGATCCGTTCAGCAGCGACTCCAACGGCTATGATCGAACACAATAGCAGCGGGTACATGACGAACCCGCCCTGTTCAAAGAGTTCGCTAAGTGTTTTTCCCCAGAACATAGACGATCAGGTTGTTGCCTTTGGATAGCGAATGGATTTGGAACCGACTCCTTTAAGAGTAACTCAAATCCCGTAATGTGCTAGTTAGCTAGAGGGGGAATCGTGGTGCCCTTTGGGAATGTCCGAATCGATTCGATTAGTCAGGTAAGGTTTGACGATATGATAAATGTAGGAAATGATAGACTATTGCAAGCAACTGCTGATTCGAGTTCAGACGGGATATTAAATAACACGTGCAGAGATTCATAAGCACAGATTGGTTATTCTTGGTGCTGCTCACCGGCAGTGCTGTCGGACACGTTGCGTTGGGCGGGCTAGGGAGCGGCGAGTCATCGGTCTCACTGAATGACATGCTACAGGGGGAATCATCTATTGCCGTGCAGCTTATCTCCAGTAGCCAACCCCCGGATTCTGAATTGCGGCCGCAGAAGAACTTGACGGCTAGTGAAAACACTATCGATCGTCAGGATTCTGTGGAATTACCTGACTACTTGATTGCTGATTCGCTCTCGGAATTTGAATCTACAGTCGAAAAGCAACAGCGAACAGTGAAAGAGCGTGCCGCCGAGTCGCCAATGCCACGCGATACGATTGTCAACAACTCTTCAGATCCACAGCCACTTGAATCCGCTGAGGAATTAAATACATCGGGCCCCTCAGGTTCCACAGAGGTCCCACCGGCTCTAAAGGAAAAGACGATTGACCTAGCTTCCAATTCATCCTCCAGGGAGACGATTGGAGACGAAGCTACGAAGTTGCTTGAGCCCATACAACTAGCCAACCCCCAAGTGAACAAGAGCAAACCGAACCCTCGAGAAATTCCCATGTCGAAGGCTGCGGAATCTCCCGAACGTAATAGTACTCCCGTTGAGTTTGAAGTCGAGTCGGTCATCGCGGATGCGTCGGCAAAACAAGGCAATGCAACGACAGATCTAGTGAAGGATTCCATGGAAGGCGCCACCACTTCACCGGCGTTGGATCGTAAAAATCCTTTGAATCGGCCACCGGTGTTTCCGCCAGAACTGATTAGTAAGGGAGTAAGTGGTACGGTGAAACTGGAAGTTGTAGTATTGGCGTCCGGTAGCGTGGAATCCACGAAAGTGTTGGTTTCGACAGGTTCAACAGAACTTGATCAGGTGGCCCAGAAAGCAGTCGCCAAATGGCAATTTAATCCGGGATTAACCAACGGTGTGGCGACTGCCAAACGCGTTCTGGTTCCAATAACATTTAAGATTGAAAGACGCCGAGCTGGCGTGTTGAAACGGTAAGCTTACTTTTTACCCAAACGTCTTTGACGTCGAAAGAACTCGGTAAGGATTTCACTACAGGGCGGCTTGAGAATGTTAGTAACCAGTGAGCACTGGTGGTTTAGTCGTTGGTCATTGAGCAACTGATACAAGGACTCTGCAGCACCACCCTTAGGGTCATCGGCACCGTAGACTACGGTGGGGATTCTGGCCTGTATAATGGCTCCGGCACACATACAGCATGGCTCGAGCGTGACATACAGCGTACAGTTTTCCAGTCGCCAGTCCCCCAGAGCTTCCGCAGCCTGAGTAATCGCAATCATCTCTGCATGAGCTGTGGGATCGTGTAATTGTTCACGTTGATTGTGAGCGGCTGCAATGATCTGATTGTTATGAACGATGACGGCACCGACAGGTACCTCGTCTTCAGCATCCGCGACCATCGCCTGCTGTAACGCATGTTGCATGAAGAATTCGTGCCGTTGGAGATCTCCGTGTAAGAGATCTTCTTCAAAGTTATGAAACATACTTGGAAACCAATGACTACTTAGTTTTTAATTCTCTAATCTGTATAGACTTATAACCTGCTTTGGTTTCCCAAGTGGCAAAGCCAAGTGGTTTGTTGAGATTAACTTCGTTACGCGTGGTGATTTTGCGATCCTGGATGTTTTGATAAACGACCTGTTTTCCATTGATCCAGCATTGAATTAGGTGAGGCTCCACCTTGATACGAACTTTATACCACTTGCCTTCCGGAAAATTCTGATAGCCGGTTGTTTCGTTTTCCGATGCATCTTGTCCATCGATGCTCGAAAGTCCGGTGACGGCTCCTCCCCATCCCCCAGCGATGAAACTGCAGAAAGAATCTGCGACCGGAAAAGTAGCTCCACAGAAAAAATCATTGCCGTTCATCTTGATAACGGTTGCTCGGATTTCATAATTCGTTTTTGGTAGATCGTCACGTTTGTAGGTAATGCCGGTCATGGAATACCCGAAGTGGAGTAGGAGCAGGCCGTCCTGGACTTCAACTTCCCCTTCCCCGCCGTAGTTGGTCTTTTCCCAGCCTTCCAGTGTTTTGCCATCAAACAAGTCACGCCATTTCGTCGGTTTGACGCCGCGCTTTGCCGCGACCACTGTACTGGTCAGCCAGGTCAGCGACAGGCAGAAGGTGATGGACAGAAGGGCAAAGCGTTTGCGGTTGGACATGACAAAAATCCTGAGTTGAAAATTTAGGTGAGAGGGGGCAGGCGTAAACAGTCCGCTCCGTTCATTCTAGTTCAAATCCAGAGTGAACTCATCGCCCCCACTCCCACTGTCCTCGATTATCGTGTCAGACTCAATCCACCATAGAATGTGGCTCCAGGAGTCCCGTATCCGAACAATTCTTCATAGTCTTCATCCGTTAGATTGTTGACACGAAACACAGCCGACCAATGTTCGTTTAGTTGTCGAGTGGCATAGAGGTTTAACAGCGTATAGTGTGCTAACTCGGTCGTTGTTCCGCCAGGGTTGTCCAAGCGGCTTCCGGTGTAGGCCAGAGTCAATCCAAGGAGCGTCCGCTCATCTTCCAGCATGTGCTCCAAGTTTATCATCGAACGATGCTTGGGACGCCGAAGTAGCTCACTTCCGGTTTCTCGATTCACTGTGTTGGTAAGGGTGTAGTTTGCATTTACTGTGGTTCGATCGTTGAGTTGCCAGTCTAACGTCAGTTCGACCCCAGAGGACTGCGCCAGTCCGACGTTGTCGAGGACGAACAAACTAGGGTTCCAGACGATCAGGTTTTCAAAATCGTTGCGGAAATACGTGGCATCGAACAATATCTGGCCATCGTGTAATTGCGTCGTATAACCTAGCTCCCAACCTTTACTGGTTTCAGGAGCAAGAGCGGGGTTTCCAAAAGCGAACAGATTTTCCGCCAGGGCAGGAGCTCGGAATCCTGTTCCTAATGCTGCATGGATATGCGCAGGCTTGTCTTGGAGGTGATAGATCGTGCTTAATCGATATGTGTTGGCATCCCCTGCTCGGCTGAATTCGTCCCAACGCACGCCTGCTGTGGCATGCCAGTTTTCCTGGAGTGTGATCCTATCTTCCAGAAAGACTCCTGTCGAAGTCTGATTCACGAGAGCTTGTAAATCACTGGATGCCTCTTCATCCTGATACGTGACTCCGGCTGTGAGCAGGTTATTGTCATTGGCAGCATAATTGGCCTGATATTCGAAGAGACGAGTTTCGCCGTTGTACTCTGAAGCCCAGAAGGCATTCGGGACATTGGTATCGATTCGCTCATAGTTGCTCAGACTGAATGCCGCCTTGTGTTCCAATCGTCCTTCGAGGACCAGTTTGGAGAGTTGAATGCGATTGGAGAAATTGCGTGAGAGATTGGATCGGTTGAGGTTGTCCACGGGGTTAGGAGCGCCAAAATCCCAGTTGTCGATTTCCACTTCGGCGGAGGTTAAACGAAACACATAATCTAAATTGATGTCGTCTTGTAGGTTCCAGCCGAATCGTCCCGAGATGGTACCCACATCAAAGCCATCTGACTCAGTATTACCGAACCTTGCCGCGGCCTGAGAAACACTTTGAGTTTCCAGATAAGACCCGGCGATCGAATAATAAGAATTTTCGTCGCCTCCGCTGTATTGCAGGCCTTCGTAATGAGTTCCAAGGCTTCCACCGTAGGCGGAAAAATTGAGCTCCCCAGTTCCCTGCCCCCGCTTGGTAATGATATTAATCACACCACCAATGGCATCGCTGCCGTAAATAACACTTTGAGGCCCTCGCAGTATTTCGATACGCTCGATGTTATCTGTTGTCAGATTGGCAAAGTCGAAAGCACGTGATGCGCCGGATGGATCGTTCATCGGAATGCCATCAATCAACACCTTGGTATGTGCCGAGTTACTACCTCGCAGGAATAATGATGTTAATGAGCCGGCACCGCCATTTTGACTTGTGCTAATACCCGTTCGGTTTCTCAACGCATCGAGCAGTGTCGTTGTTCCCTGCTTGCTTAGTTGCTCGGCGGTTATCACTTCGACACTCGCCCCTGTCGTTCGACGGCTGGCAGCCTGTGCTGCGGGTGTCACCAAGGATGAATTTTGCAGAGCGTTGCGAGGAAAGGCCCCGGGGCGTCCAACGACGACAGTTTCGGGGATTTCAGAAGGAGCTGAATCCTGGGCTTTACCGGAGTGAACGGTAAGTGTGACGATTGCTATGGCAATCAGATGTTTTTGAAGCATAGTGATCAATTCCGCCATATCCCGTGGCGGCTAGAAAAGGTCAGGCTTCGAGCCAGGTCTCCTGGCTTAGAGATGTCAATGTCATGTTCCAGGCCTTCCCACAGTGTTAACCAATGCAGTGGCACGATGGGGAACAAACTCACTCGTTACAGTCGCGGGAACGACGGGAGACTCTCACTCCACTTCCCTTAAACTCAAAGCGCAATATAAAGTGTGCTAGTATTGTCTTCGGAATATGCGGATTATTATGTTTAATCATGCCACTGGCCCCGGTTAAAGCTCACTAAACTTCCTAAATTGACATCTTCGCTGGAGCTAAGATGAATCATTGCTACCTGCCGATTGGTCTGGAAGGTAGCATATGGAGAAGTTCATCACACCATTTTGAGTCGCATGATCAGAGAAGAATAAAATGTCACTGGCCTATCTGGATAATAATGCCACCACGCCGATTGCTCCTGAAGTTACAGGAGTTATGCAGCCCTATCTGCGAGAGTTGTTTGGAAATCCTTCGAGTAGCCATGTTAAAGGGACCGAACTGGGTGACGTGATTGAACAGGCTCGCGGACACGTCGCTACCTTCTTGGGGGCAGCTCATCATGAAATCACTTTTACCTCCGGCGGAAGCGAGAGCAACAACCATGTTCTAAAGGGTGTGTTTCTCAATCGTAAGGAATTTCTGGGAGGGCATTTGGTCATATCCTGTTTTGAGCATCCGGCCATTCAGCAGCCGGCTGCGTACCTGGAATCACTGGGCGTGGAAGTTACGCGGGTTGGGTGTGATCCGAATGGGATCGTCGATCCGGCCAATGTCGCACGAGCCCTCCGCTCCAATACTCGACTGGTTAGCGTAATGCATGCCAACAACGAAATTGGCGCTATTCAACCGATCGCCGAGATCGCTCGGCTTTGCCGAGAGGAGGGTGTGTTATGTCATACCGATGCGGCACAGAGTTTGGGGAAGATCCCAGTGGATGTACAGACGCTCGGTGTTGATTTTCTGACTCTCGCCGGACATAAACTGTATGCTCCGAAAGGGGTGGGAGCATTGTATATCCGAGAAGGACTGACGCTCGAATCGCTCATTCACGGAGCCTCACATGAACGAGGCGTTCGGGCAGGGACGGAGAATACGCCGTACTGGGTGGGGCTCGGTGAGGCCTGTCGCCTACTCTCGGAGAATGCCCAACAGCACTCGGATGAATTGAGGCAACAGCGGGATCTGCTGCTTCGATTGCTTTCTGAGGGAATCGAAGGAATTACCGTGAATGGACAGTTTTCTGATCCATCGGATGATGTGCAGCGACGGCTTCCTAATACGCTGAGTGTGAATTTTCCAGAAGTCATTGGAAGTGAATTATTAGCTGCAACGCCAAGCGTATGTGCGTCGACGGGAGCGGCGTGTCATAGTGGTGAAACGCAGATGTCAGATACCCTTCAAGCGATTGGGTTGTCGCCGGAGGTGGCTCGAGGAACGGTCCGTCTGAGTGTTGGCCGAATGACGACTCAGGAAGAAATAGAGCAGGGAGCGGCGGACTTGATTGCCTCCTGGCATGCTGTGGTGCAATCTCAATAACATAGAATCTGCACGGTTATCAGGCGTCAAGAACAAGCCCGGAGTCATCGATGTGATACGGGATGATATCTTCACTGCAGGCACTACCGCGGTGTTTGGCAATGTAAAGAGCTCGGCGGACTTTCATGCCATCTCGTATTTTCCCCATGTAGATGAGTGTGTTGGCGTTGGAGAGTGTATCCCCTTCATCCAATGGGCGAGCGATCATGTCATCGAGCATCGTTTCGTGAGATGTGTAAAGCATCATGCAGCCGAGTGATTGACTGTCGTACTTCAAGTTTGCCACTTTCTCGGCATTTTCACGGTACTTAACGCGGAGCAAATCACGAGCGACCCATTCTGGATCTTTACGCAGGATTTGATGGTATATGTATTCGAAGAGATTGATTTGAATGGAGTCGTTGGGGCGTCCCACAGGTTCGACTCCGTCTACAACGACTCTCTTCGTGCCTCGTAGACAATTGCCAAACAGGAAGGCGATGGCACACGTCAATTTATGGTTGAGCTGAGATTGCCAATCATGCCACTCGTCCCAATCCAAATCACGTTTAGTGACTCGTTTTCCCGAATAGTCAAAAATGTGCATGTAATCGCCAAGTTTCATTTCGCCTGCCAGAAAAGCATCGAAATCTATATGAGGCTCGATTTGGGCGAATTCCAACTCCCAGTCTTTCATGCGTTTAGCGTAATTAGCATGGTTCTGCGAATCACCACGCGAACACATATCAAAAAAGACACCGCCGTGACCTTCGTGTTCGATTCCGGCATGGGCATAGTGAACGCCCATTTGAGTCTTTCCAATTCCGGTTGCACCAATGATGACCGAGAGCGTCCCGGGTATGAGTCCGCCTCCCAATAGATCGTCGAGTCCGGGAACGCCGGTAGTTTGTCGGTCAGGTGCCATCGTTGTTTAGCGTGTGGAGAGGAAGGTGTTGAGGTTTAGCCACCCATGCGTTGCTGTTCGCCAACCTGACGGCTCTTTTCCATCGCGAACTCAGCCTTTTGGATGAAACTTTCATCTCCAGTGCCTGCATACGCTCGCTGATATGTCACACTCATCGCCGTGTAGCTGAAGGGATCGGTTGGATCTAATTCCACCGCTGTTTCACCGTGTTCGACCGCTTTGTCATGTTGGCCGACACGCCCGTAAAGAACAGCTAATGCAAAGTGAGAAATGCTGTGATTCGCATCCTCTTCCAGGATTTCATTCAACAGGGCAATGGCTTCGTCTAGTTTGCCTTCATCTTTCAGAGCATCCGCCTGATTGTATTTTGCATTGATGTCAGTCACGACTTTTGATCTCTACATAAATGGTTTTAAGCTAGTTGTAACTCCCGTCCTATCAGGTAGTTTACTCGCTTTATTATAGTTCGGGTATTAGCCATAGAGTCAGGCAACTAAAAAACCCTCTTCAAATCAATAGACTTGAAGAGGGTCAATTAATTTGCCTCAAGCAGTTATCAGCTTAAGACACACTATTTGCTTAGTTCTGCCTGTGCTGCAGCCAGTCGAGCGATTGGGACTCGGAAAGGTGAGCAACTGACGTAGTCGAGTCCGACTTCGTTGCAGAAGCGGATGGAATCAGGGTCTCCACCGTGTTCACCACAGATACCGACTTTGAGTCCCTTTTGAACTGAGCGACCTTTGGTCACACCACATTCCACTAATTGTCCAACACCGGTAGTATCCAGAGATTGGAACGGATCAACAGGCAGGATTTCCTGAGATAGGTAGTCAGGCAGGAAGCTGTTGATATCGTCACGACTATAACCAAAGGTCATTTGGGTCAGGTCGTTCGTACCAAAGCTGAAGAACTCAGCATGCTCGGCTACTTCGTCAGCGGTGAGAGCAGCACGAGGAATCTCGATCATGGTCCCGATCAGAATGTTCAGCTTGCCATTGTATTTACGACGAGCTTTCACGGCGTCGATCGTGTCCTGAACTTTGCCTCGGAGCAATTTCAGTTCAGCGGCTGTACCGATCAATGGAATCATGATTTCAGCAATTGCATTGACTCGTTTCTTCTTGCATCGAATCACTGCTTCAACGATAGCGGTCACCTGCATTTCAAGAATTTCAGGATAGGTGATGCTTAGTCGACAACCACGGTGTCCCAGCATTGGGTTGGCTTCGTGTAATTGCTCAACACGTTCACGAACGGCGGATGGTGAGATTCCCATCGTTTTCGCCAGTTCTTTCTGGCTTTTGTCGTCGTGAGGTACAAATTCATGCAGTGGAGGATCCAGTAGGCGAATCGTAACCGGCAGACCTTTCATGGCAGTAAAGATACCTTCGAAGTCTTTGCGCTGAATCGGGAGCAATTTCTTCAATGCTTTGCGACGATCTTTCTCATTTTCCGAAAGAATCATTTCACGCATGGAAGTAATGCGGTCACCTTCAAAGAACATGTGTTCTGTTCGGCATAGCCCGATACCTTGAGCACCAAAGTCACGAGCTCGTTTAGCATCGGCTGGTGAGTCAGCGTTGGTACGAACATCGAGACGACGATACTTGTCAGCCCATCGCATAACCTTGGCAAAGTTACCCGAAAGTGTAGGTGTAGAAGTTTCTACTTCTCCGGACATGACTTCACCCGTAGAACCATCAATACTGATTAGGCTCTTATGAGTAAACTTGCGACCGTTAACGGTGAAGCTTCGGCTCTTTTCGTTGATGTTTACTTCACCGGCTCCGGCAACACAGCAACGTCCCCAGCCACGAGCAACCACGGCTGCATGACTCGTCATTCCACCGGTGCTGGTTAGAATACCAGCCGCACTGTGCATGCCATCCACGTCTTCCGGGCTGGTTTCTTTTCGTACCAAGATGACCTTTTCGCCATTGGCAGTTCGTTCAACCGCTTCGTCAGCAGTGAAGGCCGGGTAACCTACAGAAGCTCCCGGTGAGGCTGGAAGTCCCTGAGTTAGTACATCCGCGTTTGCCTTTCCTGCCGGAGTAAAGCTTGGCAGCAAGAGTTGGGTCAGAGCATTTGCAGGAATGCGAAGCAAGGCTTCTTTTTCATCAATCCGTTTTTCACGCACCATGTCACAGGCGATCTTCACTGCGGCAGCACCGGTGCGTTTACCAGTACGTGTTTGCAGCATGAAGAGGTTGCCCTTTTCAATCGTGAATTCGATGTCCTGCATGTCACGATAGTGATTTTCCAGGATGTCTTTAATTCCGAGCAATTGTTTGTAGACGGCGTTATTCCACTTCCGCATTTCGACAACAGGTTGTGGAGTGCGAATACCAGCTACGACGTCTTCACCCTGAGCATTGATCAGGAATTCACCGTAGAATTCGTTCTTTCCAGTGGATGGGTTTCGAGTGAAGGCCACTCCCGTACCTGAATCTTCACCCATGTTCCCATATGCCATCGCCTGAACGTTGACAGCCGTTCCGAGTAGCCCTCGGATGCCTTCCACTTCACGGTATCGTACCGCACGTGTTGTATTCCAACTTCCAAAGACCGCTTCAACAGCTAGTTGAAGTTGTTCGATCGGGTCTTGAGGGAAGGGTGTACGAGTGTGTTTCTTGTAGACTGCCTTGTAGGCAGCTACGAGTTCGACGAGTCCTTCTTCGGGTACATCGGTGTCTTCTGATACCTTATATTTCTTCTTGATCTTGTCAAAAGCTGCTTCAAAGTGGTGATGGTCCACGCCCTTCACAACGTCGCCAAACATGTTGATCAAACGGCGGTAAGCGTCATAAGCAAATCGACGATTATCTGTCGCTGAAGCTAAGCCTTCTACAGAGACGTCCGTCAGACCCAGGTTGAGAATGGTATTCATCATTCCTGGCATGGAAACAGCAGCTCCGGAACGAACGGAGACGAGAAGTGGATTCTTGGAATCACCAAACCCCTTTTTCAATTCCCGTTCCAAGGTGCGAATGTTCTTGGAGACATCGTCCATCAGATTGGCAGGAAGCTGCTCACCAAGCTTGTAGTACTGGTCACATACCGTGGTGGTAATTGTGAATCCAGGAGGGACTGGAAGACCAATTCCAGTCATTTCAGCAAGGTTCAGGCCTTTCCCACCTAGAATATCTTTGCCAACTCCTCGGCCTTCGGTTTTGGTTTTACCGAAGTAGTACGTCATTTTTGCTTTTTTTGCCATGTTGTAAATCTGTCCTATTGGGGTTTTGAACCGTAGACAAGGCTCGTCTTAATGTGCTTGTTGTTATGAAATAAGTCAGCGTTTTGGGGGATTTCCTCCGCCAAGCAACTCACTGTAAATAGCTGGAATGTTCGTTATATTGATGGCTTAACCGCTCATTTCCCTGAAAAACAACCTTTGCTTCAAAATAGTTAAACTGGAGCGTTGAGCAAGTCCGTTTAACTGGAGAATAAAGGGCAATTAGGTCAAATATTCGGCCAAAACATAAGTAGGTAAATCTACCAGCGAGGTTCTGAATGTGTCAATTAACAAAACCCCCAATAGTAGGGGTTATTGGCATAAAACACATAAACTGTGGTTGTTCCGTGCAAAAATTACCATTGTTAAGCGGCATTGGCCATTTATTTTGCCAAAATAGTACCACTTAATAGGAGGATTCATTGGTGGATTCAAAATCCAGCCATTCAGACCAATTTGCAGCTGAAAACAGCGACGAATTTAGCGCCCACCGCGCCCCCGATCAGCCGCTGGATCTGACGCTAGACGCGACAGGCCGCAATAAGCCAGACGATCTCAGCGGTTTGCCGGGGACTGGGAATTGGCAGAGTGTCCTGTTGAAGTTCGTGGTGGTGGAATTTGCCTTGGTTCCTGTCGCGTTGCTACTGATCTACTGGTGTGACTTACCCAATGCTACGAATCTCTCCGGGCAATTGATTGGCGAAGATTCCTGGTTATCCGCGGTTGTCTTTGGCTGCATGGCAACAATTCCTGTATTGGCTCTGTTTGTCACTGCTGAATTGTGTGAGCCTCATTTCAAGTCACTTCAAGACCTTCGCCAATTAGTGCTCACCAAATTAATGCCATGGCTTCGTGGGATCCCAACTTGGGGATTGTTACTCATTTCAATTGGGGCAGGGATCGGGGAGGAGTGGCTCTTTCGGGGATTTTTTCAACAGTGGATGAAGTCACTCGTTGGGGCTGAAGCTGGCATTTGGATTCCTATTCTGATCACGTCGCTGTTGTTTGGACTTTGTCATGCCGTCTCGATGACATATTTCGTGGCAACCTTTCTCATTGGGATTTACTTTGGCTTTCTGACCGAATGGACAGGTTCGCTGCTACCGGCGGCAACAAGTCATGCTCTTTACGACTTCATCGCGTTGGTTTACTTAACTCAGTTAGACCGACGTACTTGTCAACCGACTGGTCAACTAATTTGTCAGGAAGCGGAGCAGGGTTCAAGTGATCCCATAGAAACAACGGGTAATCAGAGTGACGCCGGGGTGTGACGATGTTTAATTGCTAACTACAGTAGCGGCAGATCCCGAGTGGTGCGAGCAAGGGCGCAAGAAAAACCGAGTGTTCCTCTGATGGACCACTCGGTTTTGTACTCTGTAACACCCTGAAGTCTGTCGGGACTACGGCCAGTTTAGAAACAGCAATTGGTTAACAGGCTGCGTCGTAATAATCCGCATGGATTAGGCGTACAGACTGTCACAGGATATTGTTCGCAAACAACTCGGGGTACACAGCGGCTAACCGTATACGGCACTTGTTTGGGTACACGCTTACAAACCTGAATAGTTTTGGTGTATTTCACGGGCTTTCGAACGGTATAACATTCCTGCCGAGTTTTTGTTTCTTTGACGATTTTGCATTCCTGATAAGGAACTTGTTTGGTTTTAGTTTCCTGAACCAATCGGCATTGTCGATAGTTGACAACTCGCTGTTTGGTTTCAGCCACGATCTGCAGTGCTTTGTAGTTACAGGTTCGGACCTTTTGTTCACGAACCAGGCGACAGGTTCGGTAGTTAATAGTGCGTTGTTTGTTTTCTTTCACAAACTTACAAACCGTGTAAGGGACCTGACGTGATTTAGTTTCGGTAACCATCCGGCAAGTACGATAGTTCATAACGCGTTGTTTAGCTTCTGGAACCACTTTACAAACTCGATATGTACATACCTTTTGCTTTGGTTCGTTAACCCAGCGGCAGCTAGTGTAAGGCACCTGTTTTTGGACGGTTTCCCGAACGTATTTCACACAGGGAATTTCCTTAGTACAGATCTCTGGAACCCAGACTCGCTTGCAGATTTGACGAGGCGGGCATTGGTATTCAACCACTTCGCAGCTGCCGGGAACCCAAATTCGGCGACAGCAGGTTGGATCCCAGGTCCAGCAACCGGGCGTTCGAACCACGCGACGACGGATCGGCCCTGGGCATTCTACAATTTCAGTTTCCCAATGACCTGATTTGATTTGAACCGTCTTGGTGTAGTGAACCGGTTTTCGGATCACCTGAGACACTGTTCTTGTTTTAGTTTCATAGATGGGTTTTCGAACGGTGTAATTAATTACTTTTTGTTTCGTTTCCCAGACAGTCTTGGGCACGGTGTAATTAATCGTACGCTGTTTTGTTTCCCACACTGGTCGCGTGACATTCCATGTGTGTGTTCGCGTCTTGGTTTCGTAGACGGGTTTGGTCACGGTATAGTTGACCACCCGTTGCTTTGTTTCTACGACCGGCTTAATCACACTGTAGGGAATCTCTTTGGTTTTAGTGACCCATACAGGACGTCGCTGAGTGTAGTTAATCACTCGCTGCTTGGTTTCCCAAACTGGACGCGTTGTAGTGTAATTAACGTCTCGATACTTTGTTTCATAAACACGTCGAGCGACTTCGTAGTTTACGTTTCGGACCTTCGTTTCATTAACGTACTTAACACACTCGATGTCTTTGGTATCAACCACGGTATCGTAAACGGTCTTATAACAGGTGTACTGTTGTTGATCGAATACGACACGGCGTCTGGTACGCATGATCGTATGAGTTTGGACCTGAGATTCACAAATAGATTCAGGTTCCGCAATCCCGCAATTACGGTAGTTGGCCAGGCCGAGATATCCAGCCGAAGCTGAATCCAGCATGAACAGGCAGATAGCAACTGCCAGGCTGGTTACGCTCCAACGTGATTTTAACATGGGGTACTCCTTCGGTGATTTAAGCTCACTCAAATGGACTAATAGGTGAAATTGTTAGTTGTCGAACCAAAACTGGCGGACTACAAACTTGATCCATCAAGTGAACCAAACCGATGAGTTGTTTCAGGTACGGTTTGGTGGCTACATCCTGAATGCCCCAATCAATTCTTCCCGCTGGTGCACAGGCGGCCCTAAAAAAATTATCGGAATCCCGAATAAATTACCTTGAGCGTAGATTTCATCTATTTACGACTACCCGTATCTAAATTCGGGCAGGCGAAATAGGTAAAATAAGGGCTTTTAGTCTCGGGCCTGCAATATCCTAGGTTTTAACGGCCATATTGCAGGTTAGGTAAAGTATGACGATTAAGAGGTCAATCATTACCTCGAAGCAAGTCGAACCACTACAATTCCAGACTCATATTTGCCCTTCCCGCCAATTCTCCGGTAAAACTAATGAGCAGTTTACGAGGGTGAATTTAACCGAGCTAGCGGGATGTCCGAGCACAAGTCCACACTATACAACGATCAGGGAGAACTCGTCGTACCGAAAGCGGTCGTCGGGCGTCTGAGTTTGTATTTGCGGGAAGTCCAGCACCTGATTCGTGATGGCAAAGAGACCACCAATAGCACGGAATTGGGGGGATTGTTGGGAGTGACCGATGCTCAGGTTCGAAAAGACCTGGCTTATTTTGGCCAGTTTGGCCATCCCGGAGTTGGTTACCGCTGTCAGGAACTTGTGGCAGCCATCAAGCACATCATGGGTACTGACAGTATTTGGAATGTTGCCTTGATTGGGATTGGGAATCTTGGTCGAGCCTTATTGAGATATAAGGGATTTCATGAACAGGGCTTTCGGATCGTAGCAGCCTTTGATGTGGATGCTCAGTTGATCGGTGGTAAGGTCGAAGGGGTGGATGTCTTTCATGTGAACGACTTGGATCTGGTAGTGCAAGATCAATGCATTCGGCTCGTCGCGATTTCAGTGCCGTCGCATGCAGCTCAGTCTGTTGTCGACCAAGTCGTGGAGGTTGGCGTTGAGGGAATCTTGAATTTTGCTCCTGTCACGATTAGTGTTCCTTCCCAAGTACGAGTGATCGGCGTGGATTTGGCGATGGAGTTGGAGCAGCTTGCCTTCACCGTTGTGAATCGCGATTCGAGTTCATAACGCAAAAAAACTGAATTGAATTGTGGAATGCTACCGTGTGTCAGCTTTTCCTAAAAGCATTTTTTCGGTATATATATTTGCATTCAACTGTTCACCGTTGAAGCAATGACTCCCAATTACCCCATAGTGTAATGGTAGCACAAGTGGTTTTGGTCCACTTAGTCTAGGTTCAAATCCTAGTGGGGTAGCTTGGCCACCGAAGCAATGAAAAGTTTCGGTGGCTTTTTTTATGTCCGCCCAACCCAGACTTGGACATCCAGGCTTAGGGCATTGCCGCGAGCAAGCATTCCAGAGAGTGACAGAATAGGACTGAAATACGATGAATGAATTTGTTCACTTACGGCATAAGCCACCAACGGAATTGACTCGTCAGCGTGAACTGATTCTGGCCTGCCCGGAAATGCGTAGTAATGTCAACGTAGCGAGGATGATTCGTGCAGCTGCCTGCTGTGGGGTCCAGTCGTTCATTGCTTGTGGGAACGTAAAGATTGACCCTAAGATTTCACGCAATGGTGAGCAATACCTGGATTTTCAGATTCGTCGTTCACTTCCCCCTGTGTTGAAGAAACTGAAGTCGGAAGGTTATCCGTTGGTAGGTCTGGAGCAAACGTCCAACTCGATCAATATTCACGAGTACGCTTTTCCACAACGGTGTGTACTCGTCGTAGGGCACGAGAGACGAGGTATCACTGAAGACATACTCAAACTACTGGATGCGACTGTTGAAATTCCCGTGTGGGGCATGCCTTATTCATACAACGCAGCAACGGCAACAACGATGGCACTTTATGAGTACTGTCGTCAATTTCCAGCGGGTTGATTTGAATAATCGAAAAGTGTGCCTAGATGCTAGGAGAAGCATTAACGCCTGATGTAGTACTAGGCTGGGTTTTACTGCGATCGACAATGCCAGCTACACGTGGATGATATTCAACCTGAAAGTCCTGGAACTGGAGGTAGGAGGCACGACCTGGTACGGTTCGGAATAAGAGACACAAAACGTTCTCCAATTTATCCTGAACTACATGGTAGTAATTGCTCTTACCCTCTCGTCGTCTTTCAATAAATCCGGCGACGCGAAGCAAGGACAAGTGATGGCTCATTGCAGGTTGGCTTTGATTCAAACGTTCGCAAAGCGAACGGACATTTAATTCACCGGTCTCGAGTAGTAATAGAAGGACTCGCAGACGCGTTTCGTCAGAAAGCAATTTGAAAACTTCAATCAAGTCACTGGCGAGGTCTCGTGTTGGAGTGATACTTGGCTGGTGAAATTCGTGTTTTTGCGATTGAGGAGCTCCTGCATTTGTGGATGTAGTCTGTTGTGGCTGCTGATCTTTGTCGTGATAATTCATTTTCGTCTTTGCCTTTTAGTACCCTGAGGCTAAAAAAAACATGAGGATCGCCTCCCCCAATCGAACTACATTCCTTAAGTCCTGTTTTAACTAACATACTACCGAAATTCAAACAATTCCCGACAGATTCGGCAGCGTTCCACTTAAATTCAAACTATGTACATGGCCTAAGGGTTCAAACTTGTTGAGTTCATTGGTCAATTTAGAGTCTCTGAGTAGGGATTCGCACTTTTTTAGCGTTCTTGTCAGTAACTTGAAGGCATCGTGGTTGTTTTATCTGTTTGAAATCGGGCAAAATGGTTGTTTGTGCGAGTTCGTACTGATTTGTGATGAATAACACTTCGGAGGAGCTACCTTGGTTCCTGTACTGCGAAAATATTTCCCGGCACTTTTGATGCTGTTGGCTGTGATTTCAGTCGTCTGGGCGATTAATCTAGGGACCCTGCCACCGGCGGATTTTGTCTTCAATAATGGGACAGAGGTAAAGACGATTGACCCCGCCAAAGCCACGGGTGTCCCGGAAGGTCGGGTGATCAACGCACTCTATGAAGGTCTGTTGCGAAGCGTTCCTGACGGTGAACCGGATGACTTGGGGCGTACGCCTACAAAACCCAAGGCCGTTGCGATGTCGGATTCCTATACGGTCAGTGAAGATGGCACAGTCTACAATTTCCATATTCGAGAAAATGCCACCTGGACGAACGGCGATCCTGTAACGGCTGAAGATTTCGCCTGGTCCTGGATGCGTTTTCTACATCCGG
>NZVD01000098.1 GCA_002701385.1 Rhodopirellula sp.
TGGTGTCGTCTTTGTAGATAATCTTGTTCGAGGGATGGATGATGTCACTATGGAGGTGACCGCATCGATTGGTGATAACTCAAGTGCCCTGCTCAATGCCTGGATCGACTTTGATGGTGATGGAGCTTTTGATAGTGCCTCAGAGCAAATCGTAACGAATTTACGCTTAACTGAAGGTGTGAATTCTATCGATATTGCGATTCCGTTAGATGCTCAGATCGGAGCCACCTACGCACGCTTCCGTTATGGTTACGAATCTAATATTGGCCCTAATGGCGAAGCCATGGCTGGTGAAGTGGAGGATTACCGCCTCGATGCTTCTTTCAGTGGTGGTATCCTGGATGATCAACCTTACGCGATCGATGATACATTTAGTGTTAACCAAGGCGATGTGGCTGTGTCATTTGACGTGCTGGCCAACGACTTTGGTAGCTCAAACGGTCCAGCCACCTTAGTGACTCCTAATCCAAACCCGATTCCAACTGGTCAGGGTGGTTCGGCTTTGGTGAACTTGGCCACTGGGAGAATTTTCTATACTCCAGCTGATGGATTTGTGGGAACAGATACCTTTAACTACGAAGTCACGGATGGAGCAGGTGAATTTGACTCAGGGACTGTAACGGTCCATGTGCTGCCACAATTTACAGATCCAGTAGCGATCGATGATTATCAGATTCTGACTGATACTACCGTGGGTGGTGAAAACCTTATCAGTGTTCTGGATAACGATATTCAGGGAGCTTTTCCTCCTCTGAATATCGTGAGCTGGACAAATGGTAATCACGGAAATGTTGTACTCGAAGGTAACGATCTGAAGTATGTGCGATCAGACGCAACCCCGTATACGCTCGATACCTTCACCTACACTGTTGCCGGAAGTGCAGCAGGACAACCTACCTCGACAGCAACAGTTACCGTTGAGTTGGCAGAAAATGTCGACACGGTAGAGTACATTGTTGAGGCACTTAGTCCGCTAAGCGGGTTACCGATGACCGCAGGCTCTCAAGTGGTTGAAGGGGATCAGTTTACATTGCGAGTGTCGGTGAAAGATTCGCGAACAATTGCAGAGGCTGATGCAGGCGTCTATGCTGCCTACGTCGATTTGCTTTATGATGCCGATCACCTGCAGGTTGTTCCTGGTACTTTGGCTAACGGTTCTATCTTTACCGACATCACACAAGGCAGTTCTGTTGTTCCCGGCTTAATTAATGAGGCGGGTGGTGTTCAGGATGGTGTAGATCAAAGTAGCTTCGATCGAGGTTGGGATGCCATGGAAGTATTCACTGTGGACGTGATTGCCATCGCCTCCACGAACGGTGGAGTGACATTGCTTGAAACAGATCCTGTCGATGTAACACCGCTTCACGACACCGTTATTATTGCACCTTCTCCTGCGACTATTCCAATATTAAACATCGATTATAATTCTACTTCTATTCAGATTCTTGGAGGGGAAGGTGAGAGCTTACTTGATACCAACCGTGATGGTGCTGTTACCCCAATCGATGCTCTGGGAATTATCAACCAGTTAAACGAGTTTGGTACAGGTGCGGTTGCGGAGGGTGAGACCTTCGGGCTTGATCAGGCCATGGATGTTAATCGAGACTCCTTTATCTCACCCTTGGATGCCTTGTCGATCATTAACTATCTGAATGAAAATTCCGGAGATGTTGGTGAAGGGGAAGCAATCGAGATTGTTCCTCAGGCAACAATAGATACCAATGTTGCTGGCAACGAGATTAATGCAATCGATGCCGTGACTGCCGAAGTAGTTGACGAGTATCTACGCGTTCGAGAGAACGAAATCGGACTGGCTCACTTCACAGGTGGCAGTTTGGAAGTTGTTGAAGAGGATACAAGTGATCTTGAATCTGCGATCGACGATCTTGCGGATGATGTCTTCGGTCAGTGGAATTAGTCACAGCTAACTTAAATAGCTATAATGCCCCGGTGGTTTTCCTACTGCCGGGGCTTTTTTATGCGCGATACAACTTATAAATATGGCCGCTGTCTGGCCGCTTCCTGCATTGTAAAGATCACTCCTCCTGCGGATATGTATCATCGTATGTGGGGAGCAGCGTTGCATGAGCGTGCAGAGGGCATACACCAACCACTGGAATGTAACGTCCTGTGGCTTCAAGCGGCAGATTCAGAAGACTGCCTGCTTATCCTCTCAGTTGATCACTGTTTGTTTTGGAAAGACGCAAATGATGCTCTTAAGGAAGCCTTGAGTCAAGCGACAGGCATTCCTCTTGGCTCGATCGTCATTTATTTCACCCATACGCATGGGGCCGGATTAATGGACCTCAGTCGGCAGGAGCTTCCTGGAGGCGAGTTAATCGCACCTTATCTAGCTGAGATTGGACAAAAGATTGCGGATGCTTGCCTGAGTCTGAGTGATGCTTTGATCCCTGCATGGCTGACCGCCGGTACCGGCAACAGCGGCCTCGCCACAAATCGCGATTTCTACGATGTCGAGCGTGAAGGATTTGTATGTGGATTTAACCCGCTTCAGTCGGCAGACTCGACGCTGATGACGATCCGGGTTGCCAGCGAAGATGGAAAACTCATCAGCGTTATTTCCAANTATGCGTGCCATCCCACTACCCTCGCCTGGGATAACAAACTAATCAGCCCGGATTATGTCGGGGCCATGCGGAAAACGATGAGACATGCTCTTGGGAAAGTTCCCATTGTATTTGTGCAGGGAGCCTCAGGCGACGTCGGGCCACGAGAGGGATTCGTTGGTGACGTCAAGGTAGCCGAGCGTAATGGTCGGCAACTTGGGCTTGCTAATTTGGAAGTACTAGCAGGTATGCCGGAATCGCCACAGCGTTATTCTTATGATGGTGCTGTTGTTTCAGGTGCGACGATCGGAGTGTGGTCCTACAAGCCGTTTACGGAAGCGGAGGTCAATGATCTGTCCGAGTTTTCTGCTGCCGCACGGGAAGTATTGCTGCCGTATCGTGAGGATCTGGGGACGCTGGAGTCAGTCACTGCTCAGCTAGAACAGCTAGAGGCAGATGGCCAGACAGCCGAGGCTCAGCAATGGACGACGGTTCAACGTCGCGACCACCGTGCACTCATCGAACGTGAAAATCGAAAACTCACCAGACTCTCAACCCTTGAGTCCACCGAGGCATTCTCTTATCTAATCCGATTGTGGACAGTGGGAGAGATTGTGTTGTTGGGACTTAACGGTGAGCTATATAATTGTTATCAAACTCAGGTCCGGGAGGCGGTGAGCGACCGAGCAGTGATGGTTGGCACGCTTGCCGACGGTTCAGATTGCTGGTACTTGCTTGACGAGGCAAGCTATGGAAAAGGACTCTATCAGGAAGACGCGTCGGTGATTCGTCGGGGTGGCTTGGAAATGCTAATTTCTGAATCTATCAAAACCCTGAACTTAGGTTAGAGGATTTGGGGTTCTGCGGTAGACGTCAGTAATGAAGCGATCCGGATTACCAGTCCCCTACACTACCATCGGGATAGAAGACAACCTGCGGTAATTCCTGTTCAAACGGATGTTTCTTAATTTCCTCTTCATTAATCTCGATCCCTAAGCCTGGACGCGTATTGGGCCGTACAATTCTTCCCTGCTCTTCAATCTGATATCCTTCGGTCACCACATCTTTTCTCCAGGGGACATCTTCATGCACCGATTCGCAAATGATGTAATTTGGTTGTGAAAATCCAAATTCAAGTGACGCCGCCGTCGAGACTGGACCTTGTGGGTTATGGGGAGCCATCGCGATTCGATGAGCATCTGCTAAAGCGGCAATGCGTCGGGCACCTGAGAAGCCACCGCAATGAGTGAGATCCGCCTGGCAAATATCGCAACCTCCCATCGCGAACAACCGGCGAAAATCTTCGAGTGAACAAAGACGTTCTCCCGTTGCGATTGGTGTTGTTACCGCCTCGTTGATTTTTGCCAGTCCTTCCATCTGCTCAGGCCAGCAAGGCTCTTCAAAGAAATAGAGTCCATAGGGTTCCAGAGCTTTGGCGAATTGTAATCCCATGGCAGGCGATGGTCTGGCATGGCAGTCTACCATGATATCGACTTCCGGCCCCACGGCGTCCCTCATGGCTGCCACGGCAGCTTCGGCTCGCTGGATAGGCCTGAGGCCTTCAATGGGTGCGGTTGGCGGGACGGCCATACTTTTGAAGGCTGTATACCCCTGCTCCACCGCTTGCTGGGCTAATTCACCAAACTGTTTGGCATCTTCCACTGGGGTCTCGTAGAAATCCTCCATGCGTCCGCCCCCTAAGTGGCAGTAAGTGCGAATCCAATCTCGCACAGGACCTCCCCAGAGTTGATGGCAAGGGACTCCCGCTGCTTTCCCAACGATGTCCCACAGTGCAATGTCGACGCCCGAAATGGCTGTGCTGCGGGTGATTCCGTTGCCATGCCAAAAGTGTTGCCGATACATCTTCTGCCATAAATACTCAGTACGACGAGGATCTTCACCAATCAAGAGTGACGCTAAATCTTCGATCGCTCCGACTACACTCCGAGTATGCCATTCCAGTGTCGCCTCTCCCCACCCGATCAATCCTGGTTGATCGGTGGTGACTTTGATAAAGATCCAGTTGCGCATTCGGGCATTGCAAATCAGTGGCTCAACAGAGGTGATTTTCATAAGGAAGATTCACTAGAATACAAAGAGATACAAGAACTAATAGTGAGGCCTATATTGGTCACTCACGATTGAGGCAATCCATTAATGATAAAACAGATTCAAGGCGTGATACCAGTTGTCCATACTCCATTTTTAGAGAATGGTGTAATGGATAAAGACAGCCTCTACCGTCAACTAGACTGGGCCTGCTCGCTGGAGATTGACGGAATTTGTACAGGTATGGTCTCGGAACTTCTGCGACTGAGTGACCAGGAACGCGCCACGCTACATCAGTGGATCGGAGCATTCGATCGTGGCGATCGGTCGTTTGTCGCTAGCGTTGGGGCAGAAAGTACGGCACAAGCAGTCGCCTACGCTCAGCAGGCCAAAGAGTCCGGAGCGGATGCGGTTATGGCAATTCCTCCAACAAAGCAAGCCCTTGCACCGGAGCAATTGCTGGAATACTACTCAAGTATCCTGCAAGAAGGCGGGCTTCCAGTAATCGTGCAGGATGCATCAGGTTACGTCGGAAATGAAATTCCGCTGGAGGTGAGTCAGCAACTGTTTGCTGAATTTGGCAGTCAGCAAATTATGTTTAAGCCTGAAGCGAACCCTATGGGACCAAGATTGTCCCTGTTGCGTGACGCCACCAACCGAGAGGCGAGGATTTTTGAAGGTTCGGGTGGAATCTCTTTAATGGATTCCTATCATCGTGGCATTACTGGAACGATTCCAGGGATGGAATTTCTCCCGCAAGTGCTAAAAGTATGGCAGGCGTTAGAACACAATGCTGTCGAAGAGGCTTATGAGCATTACCTGCCATTGTGTGCCTTAGTTAGTTTACAGTTACAGGCAGGGTTGGATGGATTTCTGGCGATTGAGAAGTATATGATGAAGCGTCAGGGTCTTTTTGCTACAGATGTGCGACGAGAACCGATCGTTTGGCGTATGGATGAAGAGACGCGTCAGGAATTAGAACGACTACTGGCCTTAATAAACTACTAGTCGAATTCAAGAGTACAGTTCTTACGAAGTGCTCCTTTAATCTGCGATCCGCTATGCGTTAGAATAGAGCAGTACTGTTTGTCCCTATACCTCTTCGATTTAGAAGTGCATGCCTGTTAGAAGTAAATGTCTGGAGTCCAAGATGCCAATTCGCTTTAGTCTATTAGTCGCGCTGTTTGCGTTATTATTCGCCCCTTCCGTTCAAGCTCAAAACTGGCCGCAATGGCGAGGCCCTGACAATAATGGCATCTCTTCAGCCAAAGGCCTGCCATCCACCTGGAGCAAGAATGAAAATGTAGCGTGGCGAGTTGAATTGCCCGGCCCTGGCGGAGCAACTCCTTGTATCTGGGGTGACACTGCCTATGTGACTAGCACTGCTGGTGACGACCTGGTCCTGGTTGCAGTGGATACTAAAGCTGGGGAAATTAAGTGGCAAACGAAGATTAGCCAAGGCGATAAAGTTGTTCGGGGCGATGAAGGTAATGCAGCCTCTCCGTCTCCGTCCACCGACGGTAAGCATGTTTGGGTGAACTTCTCAAACGGCGCACTGGCTTGTGTCGATCTAAGCGGGAAGATTGTTTGGAATATCAGCCTGCAGGAGCGATTCGGACAGTTTAAGATCGCCTTTGGAATGACATCCACACCGATCTTGGATGGCGATCACCTGTATCTACAATTGATTCATGGTGAAGGTAACGCCAAAACCAGAGAAGCGACTATTGCCTGTCTGGACAAAGCTACAGGCAAGACTGTTTGGAAGACGGGGCGTCCGAGTGAAGCACATTCTGAAAATGAACACTCCTATGCTTCTCCTGTACTTTACCGGGATAAGACTCAGGAATTTCTGCTTACACACGGAGCTGACTACATTGTCGCTCATGATCTAAAAACTGGTGATGAGCTATGGCGATGTGGTGGGTTGCATCCACCAACTGGCTACGATCCGACACTGCGATTTGTGTCATCACCGGCTGTTGCCGAAGGAATCATTGTTGTTCCTTCAGCCAAACGTGGTATCACATTAGCGTTGAAGCCCGGTGGGGAAGGTGATCTCACCAAGCAAGCAGATTTCCATCATTGGGCTTTCTCGATCACGCCAGACGTGCCGAGCCCTTTAATCTTGGATGGGATTGTTTACCTTTGCCGCGAAAATGGAAACTTGATTGCTTTGGACCAAACTTCGGGTGAGCAATTTTATGAAGCGCGAACGAATCGTGACCGCCATCGCGCGTCTCCGGTTTTTGCTGATGGTAAAATCTTCCTCTCCGGTCGTAATGGAGTGGTAAGTGTCTGTCAGCCAGGCAAAGAGTTTAAACTGATCGCCACAAACAGTCTGGAGGAACCACTCTCAGCTTCTCCTGCGATCGCTGGTAACCGTATCTATCTAAGAACGTTTAATGCGTTGTATGCGATAGGAAAATAGGTTTTCCATTTAACCATTTAACCAATTAGCCATTTAGCCATTTAGCCAGTTGGACAGTTAAACAGTTAGACAATTGGTCATTTGGACCCGACTTCGTCCTGCGGACTACGACGGGTAAACGCGGGGACAGTTAAACAGTTAGGCAATTTTGATTTAGCTTATTGGACAATGTCTAATGAAAAAATGTTCAATGACGCATGGTTAAATGGCTAAATGGTTAACTGGGTAAATGTAAAAAGAGCTTGTCCGTCCCACCTTCGCCTTTCAGGCTTCGGCGGATAAACTCCGTCCTCCGCTATAGAAGCAAGGAGCTTGTCCGTCGTAGTCCGACGAAGGAGGACGAAGTCGGATAGGCCGGATGGCCGAAGCTCGTTTGAGCATTTAGCCAATTGTCCAAATGTCAAATTGCCGATATGGTTAAGGACTTAATTGTTACCCTTTCCTATTGGCTTCCTGGATTAATGATTGCTTCATGCGTTCTGATATTCGAAATATTGTGATCATAGCTCATGTAGATCACGGTAAAACAACTCTGGTTGACTGCATGCTACGACAAAGCGGCCAGTTTCGTGATACTCAGCTCCAGGGTGAACGGATTCTGGATAGCAACGACCTTGAACGTGAACGCGGGATCACAATTCTTTCCAAGAATATTGCGCTTCCCTATCGAGGCGTGAAGATCAATATTATCGACACTCCCGGTCACGCAGATTTTGGAGGAGAAGTAGAACGGGTCGTGGGCATGGCTGATGGAGCACTCTTGCTTCTCGATGCAGCTGAGGGTGTAATGCCTCAAACTCGATTCGTGCTCTCCAAAGCTCTCCAGGCCGGCCTGAAACCCATTGTCGTGATCAATAAGATTGACCGTCCCGATGCCCGCTGCAATGAAGTTGTGGATGAAGCCTTGGAATTATTGACGACGCTCGGTGGTGATCACTACCTGGATCAATTTTCCTATGTGTTTGCCAGTGCGAAAGAGGGTTACGCAACCCTGGATCCTGACATACGCACTGATGACATGACTTGCCTGCTCGACAAGGTCGTGGATGAAATTCCCGGCCCCGATGTAGATGAAAACGGCCCGCTGCAAATGTTGGTGACAACTTTGGACTGGTCTGAGTATGTAGGGCGTATTGCCGTTGGCCGAATTCAATCGGGAGAAGTCAAAGTGGGTCAGTCGATCGTGCTTTGTCAGGAAGACGATCAGAGGACTCAATCTAAAGTTGGTGGCCTACATGTCTTCGAGAATCTGGGGAAGCAGGAAGTGGAATCTGCAAGGGCCGGTGAAGTGGTTGCTATTACCGGTTTAGAAAATGTGGAAATCGGGGATACGGTATGTTCTGTGGATGCCGCTACTCCTCTCACTCGAGTTAATGTGGATGAGCCAACACTGGAAATGCTCTTTACGATAAACTCCTCACCATTGGTCGGGCGTGAAGGCAAGTATGTCACTTCTCGCCAGTTAAAGGAAAGATTAGAAAAAGAACTGGAGCGTAATGTGGCCTTGCGTGTTAATCCCAGTGAAGCTGGAGATGGGTTCGTAGTTGCAGGGCGTGGAGTTCTACATCTTTCCGTCCTGATCGAAAACATGCGACGGGAAGGTTTTGAATTGTCTGTGGGTAAGCCTCGTGTTATTAAACGTCAGACGGAACAGGGACAGTGGGAAGAACCTTTTGAAACATTGACCGTTGAAGTGCCGGCCGATCGATTCGGGGCTGTGATGGAGTTGGTGGGCGAACGCAGAGCGATGTTGGATGTGATGGAAAATCGAGGCGATTACACCTTAGCAACGTTCCGTATTCCTTCACGAGGATTGATCGGCCTGCGAACCAGGATGCTCAATGCAACGCAGGGAACGGCTATTATGAATCATCGTTTCCTGGATTACGGTGTGGTTGACGGGGAGATTCCTCGGCGTCCACAAGGCGTATTGGTCTCGAAAATTAGTGGGAAAGCTCTGGCTTTTGCTTTAGATGGTTTGCAACAGCGAAGTGACTTGTTTGTTAGCCCTGGCGATGAAGTTTATGAAGGTATGGTCGTCGGAGAAAACGCTCGCGATAACGACATGGACGTGAATCCCACGAAGGCTAAAAAACTGACAAATATTCGAGCTGCCGGAAGTGATGATAATATCCTGCTAAAACCAGCTCGGAAACTATCCTTGGAAGCTGCCCTTGAGTACATCGAGGATGATGAGCTGGTGGAGATTACTCCGGAGACGATCCGGCTCCGCAAAATTCTGTTGAAAGAATCTGATCGTCGTCGAGAAGCACGAAAGCTAAAAGGCTAGCTTGAAGTGACATGCCAATTAAATATTTAATTGCAGATTAAATACGGGCGTAACTTGTCTAGCGTTTTGTCACCAATTCCCTTCACTTGTAACAATTCGTTGAGGGTGTTAAAGCGTTGGTCAGGTAAGGACTTTCGTGTTTCAATAATTCGACTGGCCAATGCTGGTCCGATGTTTTCCAGTAGTTCAAAGTCAATAGCTGACGCGATATTAATATCGATGTGAAAGGTCCAGGGGGCTTGTTGTGCACAATGCGAAGGGTGAGCATGATTTGACGTGTCGTCCCATCGTGATTGTGGGGATTGTAGTTTATTCCATTGGCAGAAAATCAGCGGGCTGGTAATAACGAGGATGGCCCAAAGGAAGTTTGAGTAATGCTCGTCCGCTATGGGGGAGGTAGGCATGGTACTCATCCATTCGGGGATATGAAATAGTCATTGAGACATTGTTTGTCTCGTGGCAAAATACGATTGCCAACAATTGTTGGCAATTCTCAGCTTTGTACAACCGCGGAAAGACAGACGACTGACAAATGGTAAATACGTTTACTCAACTAACTTGGGGTGGTGACACGCTGGATGATGCTCGACATCTCATTCGGCTTGCCGTTCGGGAAGATTTGTCCAACCAACAGGACTGGACAACGATGGCGACGGTGGCTGGAGATCACAACGGATCTGTTCGCGTTGTCAGTCGCGAGGCCGGAGTGGTGGCGGGGATAGGTATTATTCAGGCTGTGCTTGATGAGATGAATATTTCCTGTGAATGCGATGTAGCGATCGCAGATGGAGATCGGATGGAGCCGGGGCAGGTGCTTTGTACATTGACCGGCTTAACCCGTGACTTGTTAACGGCCGAACGGATCATATTAAACTTCCTGAGTCGTTTGTGTGGAGTTGCAACCCAGGCGGCTCGGTATGTCGCGTTATTAGAAGGTACGTCCGCCAAAGTATATGACACACGAAAAACGACTCCCGGGTGGCGGCGTTTGGAAAAATATGCCGTGCGTTGCGGCGGTGCAGTGAATCACCGAACTGGATTGTTTGACGCGATCTTGATTAAAGACAATCATCTTGCAGCTAATGCTCAGAAAGATGGGCTTGAGGATGAGGGGGCGTCAGTCGCCGGTGCTATTCAGAACGCTCGTGATTTCCTGAGAGGATTAGGTGATGAGCGAGCAGCGAATACGCCTGTTGAAATTGAAGTGGATACGCTGGATCAGCTAGAGCGAGCGTTGCCCTGCTCTCCGGATATTGTTCTGCTGGACAATATGACTCTGGAGGAGCTTCGTCAGGCTGTGGCGATGAGAAATGATCTTTGTCCGGGAGCTCAGCTTGAGGCGTCTGGAGGCGTGACATTTGACACGCTGCATTCGATCGCAGAAACCGGAGTGGACCGAATTAGTGTGGGTGCCCTAACACACTCGGTGATCAATCTGGACTTGGGATTTGACTCTTAACCCAACGGTCTAACTGGCTAACTTTCCACGTCTTCTTTGTTGCGCCACGACTCGATTAGATTCTCGATGTCACCGTTAAGTTGGTCCAAATCTTCCAGTACAGAGTCTTGGCGTTGATCGAGTTCTTTTAACAGGACAGCAGCCGCGTTTTCACGCTGATTAGCGGAAGCAACAGGGTTGTGAACGGATTGTCCATCATGCAAGTGAGAGTCTTGTGGACTTTGTGTAGTGATTGTTTCTGACATGCTATAGATGTCGGCGTTGTCTGGAATGTCAGGTGTGCCTTGTGCCGAAATTGCCAGTTGTTCTGTTTAGATAAACTTTGAGGATTACATTCGCCGATTCTCGGGATTCAAAGCGGGTTTGTTACAATGACAGATTGGTAAGTAGTGTTAAGGCCAAGATAGAGAGGGTCTGCATTCGTGCAACAGCGTGAATTTCAATTAGTGAGTCCGTTTGAACCGGCAGGCGATCAGCCTAAAGCGATTGATCAGTTGGTGCGGGGAATTCGAAATGGCCAGAATTTGCAAACCCTGATGGGTGTGACCGGTTCCGGTAAGACATTTACGATGGCCAACGTGATTCAGGAAATACAAAAACCCACGCTGGTAATTTCACACAATAAAACTCTGGCCGCTCAGCTCTATTCGGAATTCAAAGCCTTTTTCCCAGCTAATGCTGTTCATTACTTTGTCAGCTATTACGACTACTACCAACCGGAGGCTTATATTCCTCAGCGGGATATCTACATCGAAAAGGATGCGTCGATTAATGATGAAATTGATCGACTTCGCCTCGCATCCACAAGTGCCTTGGTTAGCCGAAGTGATGTGATCATTATTGCCAGCGTGTCTAGTATTTATGGACTGGGTTCGCCGGAAGACTACAAGACGATGATGGTTGGGCTAACCAAAGGGCAGGAAATTGATCGCGATCAAATGCTCATGAAACTCGTCGATATCCAATACGAGCGGAATGACGTGGAATTCGCTCGGTCTAAATTTCGAGTACGCGGCGACTGCGTTGAAATCTGGCCGAGCTATGAGGAGTTTGCCTTCCGAGTGGAATTTTGGGGCGATGAGATTGACCAGCTGTCCATTATTAATCCTGTGAGTGGTGAAACGATTCAGCGTTTAGAGCAAGTGTTTGTCTATCCGGCCAAGCACTTTGTGATGCCTGAACAACGAATTGAAGCGGCAGTGCGTAGCATAAGAAATGAATTACGAGAGCAGCTTGAACACTTCAAGAAAGAAGGGAAAATTCTCGAAGCCCAACGTCTGAATGCTCGCACGCGATATGATATAGAAATGTTGCAGGAAGTTGGTTACTGCTCCGGCGTCGAGAACTATTCGCGTCATCTTTCGGGGCGTAAACCTGGCGAGCCACCAGATACACTGTATGACTTTTTCCCAGAAGATTTTATGTTGGTGATCGATGAATCGCATGTCACCGTGCCGCAAGTTAGAGCGATGTGGGCAGGTGACCGTAGTCGTAAAACGACCTTGGTTGAGCATGGTTTTCGATTGCCCAGTGCTTTAGATAACCGCCCCATGACGTTTGATGAATGGGAATCTAAGAATCGTACTGTCGTTTATGTGTCTGCCACCCCTGGAGACTATGAACTCGATAAGACCGGAGGGGAGGTGGTCGAGCAGATTATTCGACCAACAGGTTTGCTCGACCCTGAAATCGAAGTCGTGCCGGCAACAGGTCAGGTACCTCACCTGCTCGAGCAAATCAAAGAACGCACAGAAATTGGCGAACGAGTGCTAGTGACCACTCTGACTAAAAAAATGGCCGAGGATCTGTCTCAGTATCTGGTGGAAAAGGGGGTTCGCGCTAAATGGCTGCATTCGGAATTGGATGCCTTTGAACGAGTGGAGTTATTGAAGGAATTGCGAGAAGGTAAGTTTGATGCGTTAATCGGCGTGAACTTGTTGCGTGAAGGTCTCGATTTGCCTGAAGTGTCGATGGTGGCCATTCTGGATGCCGACAAGGAAGGATTCCTGCGTAGTGAAACTTCGCTGATCCAGACGATTGGCCGCGCAGCTCGAAACGTAAATGCCAAGGTTATCCTCTATGCAGATAAAATGACCAACTCTCTTCAGGCTGCGATTGATGAAACATTGCGTCGTCGCTCGATTCAGGAGGCTTTCAATAAGGAGCATGGTATTACTCCAAGGTCGGTGGATAAGAAAATCAACGAAGGGATCGAAGGAGAGGCTAGTGCCCATCGCGAAGCAAACGCTGCGGTTGGACGGACGGACGAGCGAGTCTATGTCACTCAGGAGTATATCAACGAATTAGAGAAAGAGATGATGGCAGCGGCGGAGCAAATGGAGTTCGAAAGAGCGGCAGCATTGCGTGATCGAATTATTCAGTTGCAGGATTCCATCGGTAAAGCGTTAGATGAAGTCGATGTGAAGTCGTACGACAAGAAGTCCAGACGACGCAAACGAGAGAAATAGGTTTCCATTTAACCAGTTTGCCATTTAGTCAGTTAGCCCCGACTTCGTCCTGCGGACTACGACGGGCAAGCTCGAGGACAATTAGACAGGTGTCCGTTTTTACATTTTGCCGAATCTTTAAACCGTAAAATGCTCAACAGTTTATCGCTTTTAGGGAATAATGGAACCTGCAAACGCATCATCTCTAATGTATTCACAACGATTCGTGGATTTATTGTGGACCGGTCAATGACACCTGTAACTTCCGTTGATAATCCAGCAAATGCTCAGCGTTTGCCGGAGACGACTGTAGCTTCGCACCGTGCTGAAGCGGAGGGAGTACAGTTAACCGAACAGCAGCGTCAGGAGATGATTGCAGAGTTTGTTGATCAGTTTCATGTAGACCTGTATCGGTTTACGTATCGCCTGACGGCCGATAGCAATTGGTCCGAAGACATTGTTCAGAATACATTTTT
Source organism: Rhodopirellula sp. (assembly GCA_002701385.1). Lineage (GTDB taxonomy): Bacteria > Planctomycetota > Planctomycetia > Pirellulales > Pirellulaceae > UBA721. The sequence continues at coordinate 13,720 of NZVD01000098.1, forward strand.
GCGAGCATTTGAACGCTTGGAACAATTGAAAGACCATAAGAAAGCTCGGTCCTGGCTTATGACAATTGCTCGGACGACGTTTTTGGGGGAATTGCGAAAACGCAAATCCTGGGTGTTCACCGATGCCGAGATGAATGAAGCTGAAGTCGCAACGGTGCCCTCGTCTTCAGCATTGGATAGTACAAATTTGCAACAGGCGTTAATGGAGATGTCCGAGCAATTTCGTATTGTTCTGGTGATGCATTATTTGGAAGAGCAGAGTTATCGTGAAATTTCGGAGCAGCTGAAGATTCCGATGGGCACTGTTATGAGCCGACTGTCACGCGCCAAGCGGATGCTTAAAACAAAGATGATTGCACTGAAAAAACAAAGCAGTCAGTGAGACGGATGGAAATGGAACAATTTAACAAAGAAGACTTATTGCAACTGCAGGATTTGATATCGCCTGAACACAAGTCAGGCGGTTCGTCCTCAGTCGACGTGGAGTCTTGGCCAGAAGAATTACAGACAATTTATCAGGCGTTGTTGTTTGATGGTGTGGATGCAAATGAATTGGCAGTCCAGATTATCGAACAACAAGAGGCAGATGTCGTGATTCGTGATGCGATGCTGGAGGTTGAGTTGCCGGATGGGTTGATGCATCGCATACGGCAGGCACTCGAGGAGCAGTTTTCAAGCCGGAGTGAAAGTCAGGATGTGCGGCCTGAAGAACTCGTGAGGCCTCGGATGGGAGAAGTCGTTCAGCCGGGGATGGAAACTCATTCCCGTCGCCGGTCGTTGCAGTTGGTGGGCCTGATGTCGGTCGTTGTGTTTGGTCTAGCTCTATGGCCGTTACTTGTGCCGAATCGGCCAGCGGATTTAGATTTTACTCAAATAGAAAAATCGATTACTCCTTGGTTCAGTGAAATTGAAAAGATTGACACGTGGCAATCGGATGTACTAGCTACCGAGACTGCAAATATCTTGCGGTTACTACAACAAAATATGAATCTGGGGAACAGGTCAAAGTATGGTCAGTTGTCCGATGGCCGGGAAGTGTTTGACTTTTCGTCTCCTCGAAACGGCAAAGTGGTCGTGTTTATACTCGCTTCAGATGCTCCTCAAGTCGCTAATCCTTCCTTTGAAGTACTACAGGTGTCAGGGCCGCACGGAGCAGCGATTGGGAGAATTGGCTCCCTGAGAATTCTATTGGTCACCGACGAGTCTATGAAACGCGTGCAGCGGTTTTTCGTTTGACCTCGTCGTAGTCCGACCAGAGATTTCTCCAAAAGACTGCGTAGTTCGTACGGTCTAGGCCAAGGAAGCGACGAACCAGTTGGGGCAGTCAGATCGAGTGGCTAATTGTCACAATGCTTACAATCAGAACTCTTTTGATTGCATCTGCGTAATGCTCACAGGGTAACATGTCCTGTCTCTTAGACGCATGCCGATTTCAGAGGTAGTTAAGTGCCTTGTTTATGGACATTGACGGAGTGCAACTCGAGTGCCAGCTATCCTCGGACTTTCAGCTTTTTATCACGATTCGGCCGCAGCCTTGATGGTAGATGGTCAAGTGATTGCCGCTGCGCAGGAAGAACGGTTTACTCGGAAAAAACATGATCCGGACTTCCCTGCCAATGCCATTCAATACTGTTTGCAAGAATCAGGACTGACCGAAGCTGATATCGACTATGTCGGCTTCTACGACAAGCCGTTTATGAAATTCGAAAGACTGCTCGAAACCTATCTCTCTTATGCTCCTGTCGGTTTTCGTTCATTTACTAAAGCGATGCCTTTGTGGTTGAAGCAAAAATTACACCTGCCTCGTGAGATTCGCCGTGGTCTTAAGGGCCAGTATAAGAAGCGGATCGTATTTACAGAGCATCATGAATCTCATGCGGCCAGTGCCTTCTTCCCTTCTCCATTTGAAGAGGCCGCGATTGTGACGCTTGATGGAGTGGGTGAATGGGCGACAGCTTCGATTGGAGTGGGAACCGGAAACCAGATTCGCCTGACGCATGAATTACACTTTCCTCACTCAATAGGTCTGCTGTATTCAGCCTTCACCTATTACTGTGGTTTTCGAGTTAACTCGGGCGAATACAAATTAATGGGACTCGCTCCTTATGGCGAACCGAAGTATGCCGATTTGATACGCGAGCATTTGATTGATATCAAGCCGGATGGCTCTTTTCGATTGGATATGTCGTATTTCAATTATTGCCAGGGACTCACAATGACTAGTGAAAAGTTTCACCGGTTGTTCGGTTTGCCGCCGCGCACAGCAGAAGGCGCAATGAATCAGAAGTACATGGATCTGGCCGCTTCGATTCAACAGGTTACCGAAGAAGTCATGTTAAAGGTGGTGGCCTACGCGCAATACGTGACCGGTAAGTCAAACCTATGTTTGGCGGGCGGGGTTGCCCTTAATTGCGTTGGAAACGGAAGGATACTCCGTGAAGGACCATTTGAGGATGTTTGGATTCAACCTGCTTCAGGAGATGCCGGCGGAGCACTCGGAGTCGCTCAATTCATCTGGTATCAGTTACTTGAGAATCAAAGGTCAACTCAGATTCCTGATCAACAGTCTGGTAGCCTGTTGGGACCAGCCTATTCACCTGAATATGTTAAAGAGTTTCTCCAGCAACAAGATGTTACTTTTACCGAGTGTGCCAACGATCAGGCATTGAGCGAAGAGGTCGCCGGATTACTCGAAAGTGGTAATGTTGTCGGCTGGATGCAGGGACGCATGGAATTTGGACCACGTGCTTTGGGGGCTCGGAGCATCTTAGGGGATGCTCGTAGTCGTGAAATGCAGGCGACCATAAATATGAAGATCAAATTCCGAGAGTCCTTCAGGCCATTTGCTCCTGCGGTATTGGAAGAACAGGCAAATGATTACTTTGATCTCGATGGCAAGGTCAGTCCCTATATGCTATTAGTCGCTCCGATCAACGGTGAACATCGCTTGCCACTATCCCAAGAGGACGCAGATAAACTCGGGGTTGAGCAACGAGAGGTGATCAGGTCCACGCTCCCAGCCATTACGCATGTCGACTATTCCGCGCGAGTACAGTCGGTCGGGAAGGATGTGAACCCTCGATTTAGACAATTGCTTGAAGCGTTTTACGAGTCCAGTGGCTCCCCGATGGTTGTAAATACGAGTTTTAATATTCGTGGAGAGCCCATCGTCTGTACACCGGAAGATGCCTTTCGGTGTTTTATGGGGACTAATATGGACGTCTTAGTAATCGATCGGTTTGTAATTAGGAAATCAGAGCAGGATTCACACAGCGAATCGGGGGAATTAGAAGTAGAAACGCAACAGGAGTATATTAGTCAATTCCCGCTAGACTAAGCTCGGCTGGAATTGAGAGGATTATTGCGATGGCATTCATAGAACTTAATAAAGACCCTTCCCGTGAACAGCTTGCCTCGTTTGGCAGATTGTGGACTCCCGTGTTTGCAATGATTTTTTCAACGATGTGTTGGAATGCAGGATTAATTATCGGGTGTGTGCTTGCTCTAACTGCAGGTGTCATTGTTTCTACCATTGCCTGGATGAACCCGATGTGGTTAAAGGGGATCTTTGTCGGAGCGACGCTGGTTACGTTTCCCATTGGTGTTGTTTTGGGATTTGGATTGCTGGCTGGCGTCTATTATCTTTGTATCGTGCCCATTGGACTTATGCTGCGGTGGCTGAAGAAGGATCCTTTATTCAAGGAATTGGATGTTACTGCCGAGTCATATTGGGTCGAGCGAACGGAGTCAATTCCTGTGGCTCGTTACTTCAAACAATTTTGAGAGTGAAAGATCAATGTCGGAATCTGAAGATAAACACGACGTGAAAGGTCAGTTTGAATCACAGGCTACTCAGAGTGAGTTAGGAGTGATCGCTGAATTTATTGCCTTTTTGAAGTACAACAAAAAATGGTGGCTAACGCCGATCGTTGTGGCGTTGCTGTTAATTGCGATCCTCGCCATCAGTGCCGGGACGGGAGCAGCACCATTCATTTACACGTTGTTCTAATTTGTGAATCGACCCTTTTGGGGAATTAGTAATTGTGAAAGTACTGGTCACCGGAGCTGCCGGTTTTATTGGTTATCATCTTAGCGAACGCTTGCTGGCTGAAGGGTTGCAGGTCGTTGGTGTGGATAGCCTAAACGCTTACTATGATGTCAACATAAAACAGGCACGGTTGAGTCGGTTACAGACGCATTCCGAATTTACCTTTGATGAGATGAATTTGGTGTCACGTGAAGCGACCGAAGAATTATTCGAAAGAGAATTTGATGTAGTAGTGCATTTAGCGGCGCAGGCCGGTGTGCGACACTCTCTCGATCATCCACGTGATTATATCGATGCGAATATCATGGGATTCATGAATGTTTTGGAGGGTTGCCGCCATACAGGGGTAGATCATCTAATTTATGCGTCAAGTAGCAGCGTTTATGGTGCAAGCACAGATTTGCCATTCTCCGAGGACGGGGGCACGGATCATCCTATTAGCCTTTATGCGGCAACCAAAAAGGCTAATGAGCTAATGGCACATAGTTACAGCCATCTTTATCAATTGCCAACGACCGGATTGCGATTTTTTACAGTGTATGGCCCTTGGGGACGTCCGGATATGGCGCTTTATATTTTTGCTCAGGCGATTCTGGAAGGCCATCCGATCAAACTATTCAATTCAGGCAATATGAGTCGTTCATTTACTTTCGTTGACGATGTGGTTGAGCCAATTTTTCGTTTGTTGAATCGTCGGCCTGCTGGAGATTCAGCCTGGGATAGCAATGCACCCACGTCCTCGTCCAGTACGGCTCCGTTTCAACTTTTAAATATTGGCGGTGGGGAAGTTGTAGAACTCAAATATTTCGTGGAGCTGATTGAGCAGAATCTGGGACAAGAAGCGGTCAAAGAGCTATTGCCCATGCAGCCTGGTGATATTCCAGCGACCAGTGTGGATACGACTAAACTGGAACAATCTACTTCGTTTAGCCCTCGTGTAACGATCGAAGAGGGAATACGGCAGTTTTGTGACTGGTTTAAGGCTTACCACAGCCTCTAATTCAGGTCTCGTTCGTGCACTTTTCCAATTCCGAATTCGCAATCAAGACTTCCCCAAAAAACGCTGAAATGTCTTGATGCATGCCTTTTAGTGCTTAACTCACATTCATTCTGCCGCGATAGTGGTAATGCCATACGATTCACACAGGTGGTTTTTTCGTCAAAATCGTTAAATGTTACTACAGAGTACACCTCACTAATTCCGAACCATAAATATGGGTAGATGTTACATACCGTTGCGTTATGTCGTTAAGTAGCCGCAGTGGTCATCAACCTGGTTGATTAATCACTTTTTCGGAGTAGTAGGATGAAATCTGGGGGGATGAAATTCTGGTTGCAACGAGGTGTGGCTGCGTTGGGAATACCGGCGTTGATCGTCTTTGCAATTGCACTGAACCAGAGTAACGCGGATGAGTCAGATAATCCGGTCCGGTTTAAACTGTCCGATGGTGGCGGCGATTCTGGAAAAGTGATCGTTATTGAACAATCCCCTGACAAGCGGGATGTAAAACGTGTCTTTGATAACGGTCTGAGATTTAAACGTGATGAAAACGGTAACGTCTATCGAACTAGCGACTTCAAAGAAGTGGCACCTCGCACCATTGAAACTCCTGAAGCAAAGCCTGTTCCAGTAACCGAGCCAATGGCAAATGCAGGGGAGTCCACCGAAGACGCAAGGGAATCGACCCCGGTTGACAAACCACAGGTGGCAAAGGAAGAGACAGCTTCTTTGCTTCCAAGCTTGCCTTCATTGGACACGTTGCTTCCAAAGATTGACTTTTCAGGATTTGAAGACGCCTTTGATGTGTTTGCTTCCGAAAATTCAGTGGAGCCAAATAAGGTGCCACGGACTCCAGGCCTAAAAATAAAAGCAGCTCCGGTTTCATCCAAGCCTGTTTCAGAAACCAAGCCTATGCCGGAAGTAGTGGTTGAGGCAGAACCAAAACCAATGTCAGAGGTGGTAGAACCACCTAAGCAATCTAAACCGGAAGTCGTTGTGGACGTACAACCGAAGCCTGTTCCGGAAGTAGTCCAGACGCCGGAAATGCCTAAATCAGAGATCGTTGCGGATGAAGTGGTGGAATCAAGTCCATCGGATATTGCGTCAGAAGAAGTGGAACAACCTCAGCCAAATGTAGACAGTGTCACCGGCTTGCCGACGTTGGCAGATCTTGTTGCTACCGATTTCTCTCTACCGGAATTAGCACTGCCGGAACTCGAGTTGCCTGATCTTAATCTATTCTTTGGTACGAGTTCCAAGCCATTGATCGATGAACATGGAGAGGTGCCAGCGGAAATCGAGCAACAAACGAAGGTTGAAGAGCCGCTTGAGTCATCTGTTGAAGATATGATTCCGATGGAGCTGCCGATGGAGGATGTTGTTGTCCATTCGGAAGAATCAGCTCCGGAAGAGCAGATCGCGGAAAAACCAGTTACTGAGAAAGCATCGAATACCTCCGTGTTTGAATTACCGTCGATCGACCTGGGACTAGGAGAGCTGTTTGGATTCTCTTCATCTGAATCGTCTCAGGATTTAGAAAAGGATAGCGAGACAACCAAGCAAGTCGTGGTTGAAACATTAGATCGGTCAGCCAACTCCGAGATTCACCGAGTCCCTGGCAGAAGAAATCTGGGGTCCAGTGCTAATAAAGCCAAACGAAATACTGAAGTATCTAACGCCACATCCTTTAATCTGTTTTCCGAATTCAATATTCCTGAGTTCAACAACCCATTTGGATTCGGAGGTAATAGCGAAGGCATACCAGAGTCGGCGGCGAAACCGATTGAAGTCCCCGGTTTGAAGAAGACTGTTGTGCCATCTCCAGATTCTAGTCTGCTGGATACGCTTCCAGACCTTGATTCTCAACGTGCCAATGTTCCAGGGCTCAAGCTCATGCGTAGTCGGGCTCCCAAAGTAGTTCCGATGACCTTGGAATCTTCTAAGGAACTACCAAAACAAGACGATAAAGAATTAGGGACTGGGGTTCCAACAGCACCGAAGACAAAAGGCAAGCAAGAAGAGCTTGTTGACCCGGATAAAATCCTTGATGAGTTTAAGGAATCTTAAGCGAACATAGCGAGGCGTTCTGGATGCTTCGCAGCGGGAATTGAGATCGTCTGGTAGGGGGGATTGGACGTGTCTCAGTGGCTCACGATCGATTATTCGGTCGTGAGCTTTTTTTATGCAATTCAGACTGTCTGCTGGAATTCCTCAGGAGAAACGATGATAATTGTGTATAGTCCTGGAGAAGTATTGCGACACCCTGCCCTAGAGGGGATATTGATGAGTATTCGCCTGATGGTGATTGATGATCACGAAATTATTCGTAGTGGAATTCGCAAGATGATTGCCGGTTCGGAGGTTCAGTTGATTGCCGAGTCTAATTCCGGTGAGAATGTTCTCGCCGGTATCTCGCAGTATCACCCAGATGTGATTTTACTGGATGTACGATTGGAAGATGGTGACGGATTAACGGCACTTGGCCGAGTGAAGATTGAGCGTCCAAAGATTCCCGTCCTTATGCTTTCAACCTTTGATAACCCTACCTATGTCGCTCGGAGTGTTGCCTTGGGAGCGTCCGGTTATTTGTTGAAGAATTCGTCACGTGATACGATTTTGGAAGCAATTCGGAAGGTAGCCAATGGCGAGAATGCCTGGACCCGGGAGGAACTAAGGCGAGTCACTGGCGCGTTAGCGACTCCACGTTTGTCAGCCGATATTGAAGTTCCGTTGACTCAGCGTGAAAGCGAGGTTCTCGATCAGCTGGCTCACGGGCTAACGAACAAGGAAATCGCCTTGGCGTTAGGTATTAGTTACGAGACGGTCAAAGAGCATGTCCAACACATACTCCGCAAAGTCGGAGTCAATGACCGTACTCAGGTTGCTGTTTGGGCGGTAAGGAAGGGCTTGGTCTAAGGATCGAGCGGTGTCCAGTTAGCCATTTAACCAATTAGGAAATTGTCAGTTTTTATAACTGGGGTGGTCTGCAGAAGCAGGGGGGATCAGTTCCACCTACAGGCTAAACTCCGTCTTCGCTGACGAGGGAAACCAAAGTGTTTATAGGTTGAGTTAGTGCGCTGTAAACAATGAGCTTGCCCGTCGAAGTCCGAAGGACGATATCGGGTAGGCCGCAAGATCGAAGCACCTTTTGCATTGAAGCAGTTAGCTAAAGTGCATTAACGATAATGTTCCAGCACAATGATGTCGGTTTCGTCTTTCGTTTCTTTACCGTAATACAACCATTTTCCGTCGCTTGAAACGGTGTATCCAAAGTGGGATCGTCGTGCCATCGGGATAGTGGCAACCTTCTCGACTTCCATCGTATCGAAGCGATATAGATACACTGACATATAGGAGGGTTGGCTAATACTATGTCTGGCGAAATAGATCCCGTCAGGGTGGATTTCTACGCCGTAGCTACGACTGTAGATGATCTTTTTGTCGAGGGAGGATTGAGAGCCATCCGAATGCAGTTCGTATATTCTTGCTCGGCCTCGTTGAAATTTAGCTAAAAAGATATTGGCGTTTTGTGGGTGATCCCAAACGGCAGTACCCGCATCATCGCTAATCAGAACTCGCTCTTCAGTGTCGAGGTTGTATTTGAATATTCCGGACATTGAACTATTGTCCCGAAGGTGGATTGAATTTGCTGACTCTGCCCAGAATCCAGAGGTGGCTTGGAAGTTCGGGCCGCTGGCATCATGCACCCGTCCTCCGGTCGACGAAACATAGTACATGTCTTGCAAACCAAGATGTTGAGACCGGAACAGGATGTTTTGGCTGTCAGGTGACCATGTTGGCATGTAGAGATTTGGGTGACTTAAGGAGGTGACTCTGCGTGCGTCAGTGCCATCAGGTTTTGCGACCCAAATTTCCGGGAAGCCGGTACGTTCCGAGATATACAATAACTGCGAACCATCCGGAGAGATTTTGGGTGCGTAATCGAGGCTGGTAGAGGTTGGAATGATTTCCTCTGGGCGAATGTCATTAGGGTTGCCCCGGTCTAACCGGATTCGCATGAGGTCCACTTGTTGGTGTGCAATCGTGTGAACCAGAATATTATCACGAGCCGAGGTGGAGGGATAAGTAGCGTTAAGTCCAGTTCCGGCAATGAGTTGAGGGCTTTGGCTTTGAAGACGATGTCGCCAAAGCATGAAGGGGCCGTTGCGGCTTGAAGAGTATATTACTTCCTGACTATCGGGTGACCAATCGATACCTTTGATAGGTTTTTTGTCTTTGGTGAGCTGAGTTTCCTTGTCGGCGGTTAGAGATCGAATATAGACATCAGATTGGATTCCCTGGTGGGTTCTGACAAATGCCAGCCATTTTCCATTAGGGCTGAACGCTGGCGTATGATCTTGTAGGAAGGCAATCTCAGATGACGTTTCTTGGGTGACGTTATGGGTGAGAGGGTTGACAAATGCAATGGCGGAACCGTTTTCTGTTTGTTGGTCAAAGGCGATATGTTTACCATCTGGGGACCAGGCTAACTCGCCCTTCATCATTGAACTCGTTGTGTAGATCGTTTTTTCGTTGCCACCAACAGCGGAAATCACAACGATATGTGTTTTTTCTGACGATCGCCTCACAAAGGCTATCTGATTTCCATCCGGTGACCAGCACGGATGCACATCCCTCCCTGCATCTGTTGTAAGTCGCAGAGGATGTTCCGACTGGAGCAGTTGTATGTAAATGTCGTAGTTGCCCAATTCCCCACCATCCCAGGAGTAGGCAATCTGGTTACCTAGAGGTGACAAAACCGGATAGATTTCGAGTCCTGGTGACGAGGTTAAGGGGACGACGATTGGGGCCTGGTTAGGGGATGTTTTATTTTGTTCGGTTTGATCGGTGATTGTCTGTTGAGATGGCAGGAAAATAGCGGCCAGGATTGCCAGAATAGCGATACCGACAACGGCGGATCGAAATGTAATAGTGGCACGCTTGAGTTGGTTAATGGCGGCTGGTATGGTCAGAGACTGAGATGATGGTCTTTCATAGTGGGTTTGTTTTAGGTCAATAAGGAATTCACTTGCACTTTGACACCGTAATGCACGATCTTTTTCTAATAGTTGTAACGTGAGCTGATCAAGTTCCGCTGGAATATAGGGGTTGATCGTGGAGGGCGGTTGAGCTGAATGGTTGAGAATGTTATTCCGGACTAATTCGGGACTATCACCACCAAAAGGACGAACTCGGGCCAGCAATTCGTACATGATGACACCCAAGGCGAATAAGTCGGCCCGATGATCCGATCGAACTCCTCTTAATTGCTCGGGACTTAGGTAATGGACGCTCGGCGCAAATCGTCCAGGACGAATTTCCCTCATTTCATAGTCGTCGTGCTCTCGATCTTCGAGGAAATCAATTTGGTGCGGCTGACCATTAGATTGAGTTAATCGACCTAAACCGACATCCAGAATCTTCAGCTGATTTCTATGGGTGATAAAGATGTTACTGGGATTGAGGTCTCTATGTAGCAGGCTGTGTGAGTGCAATGCGTCTAGTGCCTCAGCCAATTGTTGAATCCAGGCAACTGCTCTCGGTAGGTTTGGAGGTGAGGTATGGAGTCTTTGTTTAAGGGACTGTCCCTCGAGTAACTCCATGATGACGTAAGGACGTTCCTCGTGATTTCCAATATCGAGGATTGTGCACAGATTGGGGTGGGATAACTGAGAAGCTAGCTGGGCCTCTCGTCGGAATCGCTCTATGGCGATTTTGTTTCGTGAAAGCTCTTTGTGCAAAAACTTGATGGCCACACGTCTGCCGATCCGAGTATCTTCAGCATCCCAGACATCATTGCGATCGTCTTCACCTAATTGGGCGATGATTTTGAAGTGGTCTATGACTTGGCCAATCATGAGTTTTCTATTCAAACAAAAGAGAGGGCGAGGCTTTTATCCTAAGCTATTGTTGAGCGAACTCGAAGTAGGAAGTGACATTACATCAAAGTTGGTTGACGTACCCCGGGGTCACAAACCCTGTACTTGTTCGATGACAATGATGTCACGGTTTTCGTCAATTAACTGCGGAGCATAGACGAATTCTCCATCATCACTCATTTCCAGCATGTGATACAGTTGCGGGAGATTTTCGATGACGCCTAGTTCTACAACTTCATCAGTCTTCGCATCATAGAAGTTGAAGTTCTTGGAAATGTGTACCGATTGAGCAATATCGTCACCAAGATAGTAAATTCCTCCATGACGCAGAAACCAATTGACAGGCATAGGCAGTGTTATTTTATCGGAGACTAGTTCTCCTGGATTCTCCGGATTCGCTTCGTTCAGCTCCCGCCGATATAGTTGCCATTTTCCAGAATCAATGAGGCGGGAATAATAGAGCTGGTTTTCCTCTGGTTGTTCGATTGCTTGCCAGCCGTCCTTGACGATTTCAGTCGCTTCGCCGGTTTCTATATCTCGTCGCCAGATAGATCCCAAAGCCATATAGTAGACAGCTTTTCCATCAGCAGACCAGGTTCCAATTAGACAGCTTGTCACGTCATCGCCGGAGACGTCCATGATTGCCCCGCCTTGCGTTGGAATAGAGAAGACATCGATACCTCCGAGGTGAGTCGAAGTGAATAAGAAGTGTTCATTGTCGGGAGACCAAACGGGGTTAAAGACATATCCGGATTCAATGTTGGTTACTTTGATCGGAGGAGACCTTTCTGCATCGGTCGTCCAGATTTCAGCCGTCCCAGAACGGTCTGAGATAAACGAAATCAGGGTCTCGTCTTTGTTGAACAGAAGATCGTAATCATTGAGACTTGAGTGTAGGAAATTATATCCGGCGGATTTGAGTCCGTTGATTTTTGGGGAGACAGAGAAACGCCAGATATCTTGTGAGGATTGATTAGTAACGTAGGCCAGCACGGAGGCGTTGGCTGCCATGGATGGAAATGATGCTCTTGGCCCTACTCCTGGGACTCCTGAGGGAGTCCCGCCTTCACGGTCAACTGCGTAAATTAGGCTGGAACCTCCTTGGCTGAATGCATAGATGATCTTCTGACTATCCGGCGTCCAGGTAATTCCCATGATATGTCCCACTTCGTCTGTTATCTGGCTGGAGGTCAGACTACGAAAATCGAACAGGAAGATAGATCCGTTTCCAACTCCTTCATCCCGAACGAATGCCATTGACCTACCATCAGGGGCGACTGCTGCAGAGTAATGACGTCCGCCATTCTCTGGCGCAGCCACGAGTGTTTCAGATTCTTTGGTGTGAATGTTGACCAATCGAATTTCACTATCAAATTCGGATTTCCATCGTTCATACACGATGTGCTGGCTATCATGCAGCCAGGATAAGCTGGTCGTGATGGTGTGGTTCTCATCAATGGTGACCACCTCGATTTCCGGAGTGCCTCCGAGGGTGGGTACGACAATAATCTGACTACGTTTCGAGTTCTTTCTCACAAAAGCAATACGTTGGCCATCCGGTGACCAAGTCGGATGTACATCTGCATCAGGGTGATTGGTTAAACGTAAAGGATTTCCTCCTTGAGTAAGCTTGATATAGATGTCTGTGTTTTTTCCTTCCGGACCACTCGAGGAATAAGCGACTCGCCCTCCATTCGGTGAAACCGATGGGGTATCTTCTCGGCCCGGATCGGTCGTCAAGGGAATAATTGCATGGGATGTTTCGTCAATGACTTGCGTGTTGGCCTCAGGTTCTGGGGTTGGTTGGGGAAATGTCGGCGAGTCTCCGTGAAATTGGAATCTTATCAACGCGATAATTGTGAACAACGCGAGAGTGCCAATGGTTGCAGACAGAAAGTTAACTCGTTTTGGAACCGGGACGCTAATCGCATATTTTGAACTTGAGACCTGCAACCCTTGATCTCGCGCAATGCGAAGCAACTCGGCTCTTAATGCTTTGGCGGATTGGAACCGGTGGTTAGGGTTCTTTTCAAGAAGTTTAAGGATAACTTTATCCAGCATCTCAACACTGGGGCCTCCAATTTGGGAGGGGGGACTGGTATTTTTGTTAAGGATGCTATCGAATACCAGAGCGGAGGTTTCACCCGGAAAAGGCTTTACACGGGTAGTCATTTCGTACAGGACGGCCCCGAGTGAAAATAAGTCAGTACGTGCGTCGAGTACTTCGCCACGGGCCTGTTCCGGAGACATGTAAAGTACGGTTCCCATGGTGACCCCAGTACCAGTCACGTCTTCAACGACTGGTTTCTTGGTCGGAGTATCGTCACCAATGTCTGAGATATCAAATAATTCCGAGCTGATCTTTGCTAGGCCAAAGTCAAGAAGCTTCGGGTGATTTCGGTCTGACAGGAAGATATTACCGGGTTTGATATCACGATGGATAATGTGGTGCTCATGGGCAGAATCCAGAGCATCGGCTAACTCGATAGCCAGTTGTAGGACTTCGGTTGGAGTGAATGAACGTTCTCGTAGTAGTTGGCGGATGGAAGCCCCTTCCAGATACTCCATGACCATAAATGGCTTGCCATCAAACGTACCGACATCCAGTACCTGACAAATCACTGGATGGCTGAGAATACTTGTCGCTCGGATTTCGTTTTCAAAACGCTCCAATGCTGATTTGTCGTCAATGACCTCGCTCGGGAGTAGCTTGATGGCCACCGGTCTATTGAGCCTTTGGTCTTCGGCTAGATAAACCACTCCCATACCACCTTGCCCGATAAGGCGAATGATTTCGAAGTGGGAGATCCGAGTGCCGATCATCGCTTGTCTTTCTTATTGCCGGGCAAGGGGTTGTATTGGAGTCATGACGGTGATGGTTACAAGATAACTGCTAGCCTCCTGTTGCTAACGTTCGTTCTCAAATTCTATAGCCCAGTCCATTTTTGTTGAGTAGTGCGGTTCCTACAGTGCCATCAGATATCTGAAACATTTCAGGGAATTGTGCGTCCCAACCCTCGTTGCCTCGCGGGCAATATTGTCGTCCGTTGCCTTCAATAGCAGCAACCGATCCAATCCGGGCCGCGATACTCGCCGAATGCAGGAATGATGCGCCGACACAGGTTAAATCTTGAACGCAGAGAAACAGATTGTAATGCTGAGCCAACGCTCCCATTAACAGAGCTTCCCCGTGTCCTTTGCACGCTTTCAAGGCGACGCCAGAATAACCCTGCTCTCGAGAGAGTTCTAAGGATTCAAGATCCACAAGGGATTCGTCAATGACGACTGGTTTGATCGTTGCCGCCTCGTGCATTTTGTTTTCCGGGTTTGATTTGAGATCACGATGGGTGGGTTGTTCGATGTATTGAATACGGTCAAATGCGGTGGGGGAGACTTCCTGAATCCGCCTCAGAAAGTCTAGGACGTAATCGACATCAGCACACTTTTCGTTGAAGTCGGTGGAGTACCACCATTGAGCACAACCCCGTTTGGATTGTGTTTCAAGATTGACGGATTCAATAGCAGCTACTCGGGCAACATCCCAGTCTAGATCGTCGCCGTTAAGCTTGATCTTCATATGTGTGAGCCCATCGGCAAGAATCCATTCACCAAGTGTTTCTGGTACTCCATCATTAAGACGCTCAGCAATATCGTCGTCTGTTAGTGGATCAAGTGCTCCGATCAGGTGATAGAGAGGCATTGTTGGTTTCGGAGTTCTAAGTGTGAATTCATCCAGAAAACGCCCGCTGAGCTTCCCGTCCAGAAAGTGACCAAGGTCGCGATTCATAAAATCGCCACTTAGCAGGTCATAGGAATTCGCTTGTAACGCGTCACCGTATGCGTCATTGATGGCGGCATCGACAGGGCTGGCTGCTACAAGTTGAGCAAGTCGGGGGATTCCTTCGGCTAACCTCATCGAATCTGCGACCGAATTACTTAGGTTTTGGTAATCCTGAGATAAATCGTGAACCAGTTCGATCGGGTGGCCTTGAGCATCAATTTTTCCTGCCGCCTGAGCTACGAGATTTCCTAGTTGAATCATCGCTTCCAGAGTGCGGTCACCTGTTTCGCGAGTCGATGGCCACCCCCAGGCATTGCCGACCGGCATCGAGCCGTGTCCGGTACCTCGTTGACCCTGACGCGTTTCAACGGTGACATCGACATTGAATAAAGTAACGTCTGTCACGACGCGTCCACCGAATTTCATAGGTGTTCGATAAAGGATGTTTTCCAGGTTGGTGGAAATATCGACGATGCGAATGTCGCTGGGCTTGTTCATGAGGGTATTCAACGAAGCGAGATGAGAAACGAGGTTTAATGGTGTTTGTAGTTTAGCAGATGATTACGCGCATTAAAAAAGGGGATTCCATAATGAGGAACCCCCTTTTGCTTGTTCTTAATGCAGATTGTTAGGCTGCTCGTCGAACGACTGCTGGAACGAGTTGTCGCTC
>NZVD01000099.1 GCA_002701385.1 Rhodopirellula sp.
GATGGACTTTACTATGAGTTTGAATTGCAGTATTACCCTCGCGAGAATTTTTTTGATCGTATTGTGAAAGAGACTGGATGCCTGGGGATACATTTTCAGGATTATCCCGAATTGAGGGATTTCAAGTGTGTTGAAGATTCCCACTTAGGTGTGGAACAGGCACTAGATTACACAAGACAATTAATCAACGTATTACGCAGGGAAGGCGTAGACATTTAACCATTTAACCAGTTGGCCATTTAGACAATTAAACAATTGGAGCTGACTACGACGGGTAAACTTTCGAGTTAGGAATTCAGTGAGCCTATCCGTTCCACCTACTCTTCAGGCTTCGCTGGATAAACTCTGCCCGAATGAAGAAATCGGAACAGGCCGGACGGCCGAAGCCTAGTTTCCAGTTAATCAGTTAGATAATTAGGGCTAGTTCCGGAATGCTCTAGGCGTCAACATGGCATTACTTTGACCGGAACGCTTTGCTCTGTACAAGAGCGTGAATGAACTCGCTGACAGCGAATTCCCTGCTTTTGGCGGAGGTCACAATTTCGTTTGCGAGGTTCTCGTCGGTGAAGCCAAACGGACGGCCTAAGGCGTATTCGACCAGGTTTTCAGTGAGGCCACGAGCGAAGTCTTGTTCTCGGCTGGCAATAAGGTCGCGTAGCTGATAGTAGTCACTGAATTTTGGTCCGTTGTGAAAGGCTCCCGAGGCGTCGATCGCCCAAGTCTTACGCTGGCCAACCCCTCGCCCTCTCGCATCTTTCATTTGATAAGAGTCCTCGGTCCGCCATTTGCCGGCAGCATTGAAGTTCTCCAGTCCAAATCCGATCGGATCAATTTTGCGGTGGCAACTTGCACACTGGGCTTCTTCCTGATGTGCCAGAAGGCGCTCCCGCGTTGTCAATGTCTGCCCTTCAAGACGCGAGATTTGTGGGACGTTGGGCGGCGCTGGCGGTGGAGGATCATTCAACAAGTGGCGCAAGACCCAGGCTCCACGTTCGACCGGACTACTAGCGACGCCGTCACTGCCCATGGCGTGAATAGCGGCCATGCCAAGTAATCCTCCCCGTGGTGAATCGGCTGGTAGCTTGATTTTGCGAAACTCGTCACCACTAACTCCTTCGAGGTCGTAGTAGGTGGCGAGCAGGCCATTGGCAAATATGTAGTCGCTCTTCAGAAGCTTGCCTAGAGACCCTTCTTTTGAGTCGCGAAGCAGATGGGCGAAGGACTGATAGACTTCTTCCCGAGTGGCTGCTCTGGTGCTTTCATCGAAATCACGATAAAGATTGACGTCGAACTGAAAGAAATCAAGTCGTTCCATATCTAGCCACTGATGGACAAATCCAGCCACGAAGTCATCCGAACGTGGGTCAGCAATCAGCCGATCAACCTGCTGCCGAAGTACTTCGGGAAGATGCAGCTTGTTCTGTTCTGCGAGCTGGAGTAATTCCGCATCCGGGGGTCCGCTCCAGAGGAAATAGGAAAGTCGTACCGCCAGTTCGCGATCATTGAGTCGGCGTCGGTCGGTCTCGTCGCCAGGTTCAAACAGGTAGAGAAATCCAGGCGATGCAAGAATGACGCTGAGCGGTGTACGTATTGCCTCTTCGAAAGAATCTCCTACACTTCGACGTCTTTCATAAATCGCAACGAGCCTATCGATGAATTCGGCTTCTGGAGGAACATCTCGAAACGCTTGTTGCGCAAACTCGGTGAAGATAACGCGTGCCCTTTCCTTATCAACTTCCGTTTCAGCTATGGATGGAGAGTTGCCTATATCCGAGGCTGGCCCCTGTTGAAGATTTGGAACATCTAAGTGTTTTGCTAAAATCGCTTGCAAAGGTGATCCCGATACCGGACTGCTTAACGGCCCTTCTAGTTCGATCCAGTCAATCCAGATAGCCGGTGGAGTGCCATAACCGTTCTTCTGCTTATGGCGGTCAAACTCCTGTCTGANAATTTTTGCTGACTTTGGCTGGCGTTCCTGGATGCCGAATTCGCGCGGGGTGCTTGCACCGATTTCGATATTGACCTCAATGACCTCTGGGTTTTCAATAGTCCCAGATATCTTTTGTGTGCTGAGCAGTTTGGCGAAGCCGGGTGACGTTCCGTTTGGTGTTTGGGGGTGACCGATCTCGATGAAATGGCGAGAAGGATCAGAGCCTTTAACCGCGCCGACNCNGATTCTGAGCTTGTAGGTGCCGGAAGGAACGTCTTTCGGATCGGGGCGAACGTCAAAGCGTTGAATACCCCGTGAAAGTTTTAGGTACGCCCCTCGATCGTTGTGAGGAAGCTCAGCGTAGTGCTTCATATAGCTGTAATATCGCCGATATGGGCTGTATAAGGCGGCAACTGCATTGATTGGATCGCTGCCACCATAGTCGCGAGGATCGGGTGCTCCCTTCAGGAGACCCGCCTTTTGATACTTGAGAGTAGGATGGGAATCATAATCAGAATGCTCCTTACGAAGGGCGGCCACAATTTCCCGGTTCTCAGCGGCTTCGGCTGCCTTGTCGACTCCTTCTTTCCAAGGTAGCCATTTCTCCTTATAGGTGTCTTCGAGCCTTCTGATAATTTCCAAGTTCTTTACGTTGGCCGTGTTTTCGGGTTCGACACGTACGATCTGGGATTCTGTCACTGCAGTTTCAGTGATCGGTCCTTCTAATTCGATCCAGTCGACCCAGATAGCGGGTGGAGTTCCGTACCCGTTCTCGCGTTTGTAGGCGTAGAATTCTCTGCTGAGAGCTTTTTGGTTACCCTCGGGCCGGCGTTCCTGGATGCCGAACTCACGCGGCGTATTCGAGCCTATTACCAGTGTGGTTTCGATGATCTCCGGCTTATCTACAGTTCCTGTTATTTGGAGACTGGCAAGTGGCTTACTTGAGAAGCCTGCCGGTACCTGATTGACGCGCTGGGGATGACCAATTTCGATAAAGTGCCGGGAAGGGTCGGAATCTTTCACTGTCCCAGCTCGAATCCGCAGCTTGTAGGTTCCCGGTGGAATATCTTCTGGTTTGGGTAATACATCAATGCGTTGAATCGCCCAGGCGAGTTTCAAGTAAGTGCCTTGATCGCTATGCGGCAACTCGAGGTAGTGTTTCATGTAGGCGTAAGTGCGATCGTACCCGCCCTGAAAAGAAAAAGAGGCCGCGTTGGCATCTCTGAAACCAAACTTCTTTGCGTCGGGTTTCCCCTTCAGAAGATTGGCGTTCTGGTAAAGCCTGAGATTGTCTGTCAAATCATCGAGCATATACTTCTCACGGATTTGCTCGAGGATCTGTTGATTCTCCGGAGCCTGGGCCGCCTTATCAACCTCGGCTTTCCACAGCAGATAGCGTTGGTAGGTTTCCGCCATCGTCTTCATGTTCTTACGACTCTGTACATTCACAGTGTCCTCGGGCTCGACCCGGAAGATTTTGGATGGCGTTTTCCTAACGGCATGTCGCTCGAAGGCTTCATCGATTGCCTGACGTCCCAGTTTGAGGTACTGCTCGAACTGATCGCTGGAGATAAACTGCGATGACCCTACAGTATCGAAGGTTCCCGAACCACCATCGATAGGAAGAGATCCGACATCGACTTTAACACCGGTCAATTGTTCGATGCTGTTGCTATACTCGCGTCGATTAAGCCTTCGTATTGTGATATTGCCACCGGAGTCGGATAGTGCCTGTCGTGCAGTGACCATGGTCTGAGCGAGGTCATCAAGGAAGTCTGCCTTCTCGGTGTTATCTGGTTGTTCGGAATCTTCAGGTGGCATTTCACCGGAGTTCAGTGCGTTTAGGACTTTCTGCCAAAGTTCTGCTTGTTCGATAGAAGTGATGCGGAAAGACAGATTTTCCAGATCGACTTTACCTTCCTTCGTCTCGGAGTCGTGACAAGCGAGACAGTGAGTCTTAAAAAACGTCCGATGCTTCTCTGGAAAGCGTGCTTCAGGTGGAGCACCATGTGTTAGATAAGAAAGTGAAAAAACGGCGATGCAGCTTATAGTGATGAAAGGTTTCATGGTACTTAGTTGGGAAATCGCAAGAGTTTCAGGAGTTCGAATAGAGCACTTCTGAGGACATCCATTTCGACGGATAAATCCTGTGCGCGACGGCTAAGCCTGCAGTTCCTTGACGACACCAGTGCTGTCCCCGTGTCGCTCGGCGTTGATGCCCAGTCCCTGTAGCATTGTCAGCCATACATTGCACAGCGGCGTGTCTTTCTGCAGGACGAGATGCTGCCCCAGTTTCAGGTTGGCTCCGCCACCAGTGAGGATGGTCGGGCAGTTGGTAAGGTAGTGGATCGAGCTGATATTCGAACCGAATGCTACAGCGGTGTGATCAAACAGGCTCGATCCGTCAGTTTCTTTCGTGGCTTTAAGTTTGTCGATCAGACGTGCCAGTAGTTCGCTATGGGTCTTGTCACGAACTTTAGATGCTTCCATACGTTCGCCGGGTGAGTAATGGCTTACATTGTGTGCACTGGGTTTGAGATTGAGACTCTGCAGGAGGCTCTGGCCCGGCATGCGATAGCTCAACACACGAGTGCTGTCCGTTTGCAACGCGGCCACGATGAGATCCTGCATGATTTCAATTTCGGCGACTCCCTTCAGACCTTCCTCTGGTTGTTCGAGAGGAGGCTTAGCCTTGGGGATTTCGAGCCAGGCTTCTTCTTTCTGGAGGCGCGTCTCGATGTCCCGGATGCCCTGGAAGTATTCGTCGAGCTTGTCGGTGTCGGTTTTGGTCAGACCACGTTGTACGCGTTTAGCCTGTGTGACCACAGCATCCAGTACGCTGCGGTTCTCGGCAATCGCAGCCTGACGTTGTTCCAGCGGCATGTTATCTGGCGAGAAGAGCTTATGAAAAACCTGAACCGGGTCGTCTTGGCCGGCGATTGGTTTACCTCGTTGATCCCATGCCATGGAGAGACCGGGACCGTGTCCTTCCAGACTGGAGCCGTTGAGTTGAATTGAAGAGAAGCGAGTGTCCTGTCCCAAATTTCTGGCGACAACCTGGTCAGCCGAGATACTGTTCGACATGTTCTGACCAGCAACAGAATAGCGATTGGCTCCGGTGAGCCAGAAAGTGCTTCCCCAGTGAGCTTCATTAGAGAACTGATTCGAGCATCCCTGCACCACGGTGATATCGGACTGATGCCGGGTCAGCGGCGAGAGGCCCTCTGAGAGTTGGTATTCACTGCCGGTAGTGGCTTGATCAGGAAACCAGGTCTCTTTGGTCACGCCGAAGCCAATGCTGAGAAAAACGCAGCGTTTGGACGGGGCGATGGGAGCGGTTGAGGCAGCTGACGCGAAGCGGCGAAAACCGAATGATTCCAATGCAGGCAGCGCGATCATGGATCCTGCTCCGCGAAGAATATGCCGGCGGTTAATCGATGTATTCATATCTTAAATCCCAAAAGTAGCCACTTTATTCTACTCTCGAGATAGGCAAATGAAATGGATTCTTTGCTTGGTTTTATGCCTCATCGATCAACACCTTTCAGTTAGCCTGATTTCCCAGGGGTTATCGTGACACGGGTATCGTTTTTCTCGGCGTTCCAAGGCAGATGCGGAAGCCGTCCCGGGAATCTGAATATGTAACATTCATGATCCCTAATCGTACTGCGCAGCGTGCATTGCCTGGTACATCAAAATAGTTTCCTCCGCGGCAAACCGGCCTGCTAACCGTTTTAGCATCGGCATCTAAAAAGTGCATGGCTTGATGCCCGCCAGTTGGGTCGAAGTGGTCGAGTGTAAACTCCCAAACGTTTCCGCACATGTCAGCCAGTCCAAACCCATTGCGTCCCTTTTTGCCATAGTGATCCACTGGCGACATGTATGCATAGCCGTCACTCCATGGCACATTCGATAGTGGCCAGATCGTATCGCGACCTGGCAGGAAATCAACGGACGAAATATTGAATCGTTCTTTGCCTTCCATGATGTCATTGCCCCACCAGAAGTAATGACTTTCTTTGCTTCCACCGCGGCAAGCGTATGCCCATTCAGCTTCAGTAGGCAGTCGGTACTCAAGTCCCTCGGGGAGTCGACCCGCTTTGTTCTCCCGTTGAGTGAGCCATTCGCAAAATGCCTTCATGTCCTGATAGCTGATGCATACAACAGGATATGTATCCTTCATCGGAATGCCAAAGTGAGGATCACGCCAGCTCTTGTCATCGCGTTTCTCCCATGGATGGATGACTTTGTCAGTGTAGTTATAACGATCCCAGTCGTGGTTAAACACCTGCGTCCAACCGTTAGGTTTCTCAGCATCTGTTACATAACCCGTTTCTTCGCAAAACCGGCTGAACTGCCCACGCGTAACTTCGGTACGTCCCATCCAAAATCCCTCTGTTACGGATACTTCACGAGGTTCTCCTTCAAACTGTTCGCGATCGGTACCTGGTTGAGCACCGCCTTCGATTCCTGTCGCCCATGCTTTTTCTTCGGCAGTACTGCCCATCATGAATTTGCCGGCAGGTATGTATACAACTTCTAAGGAAGTACGTTTTCCAAGCGGTAACTTAATAACGTCTCCTTGCTCAGGCTCGGCTGCCACAAGCGATGTGGAGAGAATGCAAAGTGAACAAAGAATTGAATTCTGGAATCGGATCATGTTGTTGAAATTTGTTGCAGATAGGCTAGTGCAATGAAGGACAGGATTTAATCAAGGTTACCAAAAGTCCCACATTGAATCTAAGACTTCCTGTGCAAAACATGCCGCCGGTGATGAGGGACTCGAACGGTGGGGCTCTGGTGAGTGCAAAAATATCGCTAAGTCAGGTTGTTGCGTTGATGATTGAGCAGTGGGACGAGTTAGCCGAAGGCGTAAAAGTAGAGATTGTGAAATCGCTTAGACACGTTCGACTAATATTTACCGGTGCCCAAACACTGACATGAGAGACTATCGACTCTTGCTGTCAAAGCTACTTTGGATGGTAGTGAGAAACCCAGACATTAGCATCTGATTTTCTTCGGCATAAATGGTTAAATTGGCGACTGTTACTGCTTTTCGAATTTTACCCATCACGCCAAAATATGGATAAGTCTTAACGAGTCAACGAAATAAAAGGGGCAGATACCGTGCATCCCAACCTGCTTAGAATAAAAACTTTGTTAGCACCCCAAAGAGAAAAACTCCTTAATCATCCGATCTACGAACATATCAAAACGCCTATTCACGTTAGAAACTTCATGACTCAGCACGTCTTTGCGGTATGGGACTTCATGTCATTATTGAAGTCTTTGCAGCATAGATTTTGTGGTTGTGAGGTACCATGGCGTCCGGAAAAACAATATCCTCTGGCCGTTCGTTTGATAAATGAGATCGTATTAGCTGAAGAGTCAGATGTAGGGCCGGCAGGACAATTCCTAAGTCACTATGAGATGTATCGAATGGCGATGGTACAGGCGGGCGCGTCGACCAAAGAAATTGACATGCTCATACTCGGTGTTGAGGCCAACAAAGATTTGAACGAAATTCTTGATTCGCGTAAGTTTCCGAGTCATATCTGTAGTTTTGTCCGTAACACATTCGAGTCGATTCACCAGTCCAATCTGGAAGAGCTGGCGGCCATTTTCTTGTTCGGGCGAGAAGATTTGATTCCCGACTTGTTTCGTGGTTTGATAAACCAACTGAATCAAGATCAATCCAATCGATATGAGCTCTTTGAATATTATCTCCAACGGCATATCGAAATAGACGATGAGCAGCATGGACCGATGGGAGAGGAATTACTGTGTCTGCTTTGTGGGGTCGATGAGCGGAAATGGGATGCAGCCGGTCGGGCTGCGAAATCTACTTTGGAAAGTCGGCTCCAGCTTTGGGATGGCATTTTGGAGTCCTTAGCTGCGGTATAGTGAACACTTGTGAAAAAAATCTGCTAAACCCTTTGTGTATCTGCGCCTAATAGGACTTGGTGTGGCATCAGTTAATACAGTGAACACGAATACTAAAACAGCATGAAGGGGCTTTTTCAAAACCTATGAGTAACCCATATCAACCTCCACTAGAGTCAACTTCTACGGTCAATTCATCTCTGGACCATTTGTATGAATATAAAAGCTTAGGGGCTCTAACTGCAATTATCACGGTCTTGTTACTGTTTGGAATCGTAGCATCAATAGCGGAAACATTAGCTACGTATAGCCAACTGGAACTACTAAATCGTACGCGTGCCGGTATGCAGGTTACGCAGGCCGATTTTATAGCAAATGCCGCCAGAGTGACATCAATTAGCGCAGCTGCTCTTTTGCTCTGGCTCGTTAATGCAATTAGTCTTGGATTTTGGATTGTGAGAGCCCATAAGAATTTACGTGCCTTCGGAATACAAAGACTTACGTATACACCGGGGTGGGCTTTTGGGTGGTTCTTTATACCTATTCTAAACCTTGTCCGACCTTTTCAGGCAATGAAAGAACTTTGGCAAGCTAGTCACGTGGGTGCCGAATGGTCTAAGTCAAGCTCGACGAAAATTGTGAATTCGTGGTGGTGTCTCTGGCTCTTAAGTAGTGTCTATGGAGCCCTCATTGGCAGGGTACTCACGTTGGAAAACTCTATCGACGAATTGATAATGGGTACCAAGTTAAGTATGGCCGGCTTCCTAATTCATATACCCCTCTGTTTATTAGCTCTTAAATTAGTTCGCGGTATCCACAATGCTCAAGAGTCTTTAGTAGATCCAACGTCTTCCACTGCTAGCTAACTGATGGGAATTCGCGATCCTTTGATTTTTTTTGTACCTTTCCTAGTGAGAGACGTATGTACGTCTTAGCTCCGGTAGGGTGGGGCTAGTGAGCCGGTGCTGAGGGACTCGGTGATGCGTCACTCAAAGCCTTTATATATAGAAGCAGTGTGAGAGCAGATCTGCAAACGCGTGCAGATCTAGCCTCTTCTGCAAGGAGTTAACGTCTTCAACCTCGAACGAGGCATGTTCCTTGACATCGGAAATGCCTGTGCCAAGAATCAAAAGATATTCCGTTCCCTAAAATATGGCGATACATGATCAGTATCCAATAGCTTGCAAGGTACCCTATGAAATTCAATAGATGTGTTGTAACTGTCCTCAGTACTCTGTTGCCTCTCTTATTCTCCTCGTCGGCCGTTCTTGCACAGCCTACTCCCGTGTACCGGGAACGACTTAGACCTCAATATCACTTCACTGCCAGACAGTGGACGCTTCACAAGCTGAATCCTGTCATCAGGCCAGAGCATCCGCATGGTGGAGAGCAGGGCTGGATAAATGATCCGAACGGCCTGGTCTACTACAAAGGTGAATGGCATCTGTTTGCAAACGGTGCTGGAAGCTATTGGGTCCATGCTGTTTCCAAAGACTTACTGCACTGGGAAGAACTACCTCCAAAACTAATCCGCGACACCGTTCTCGGAAATACTGCTTCAGGCAGTGCCGTTGTTGATTGGAATAATACCTCAGGGTTTGGTACAGCAAAGGAAAAAGCATTGCTCGCCTTCTTCACCGGCTGGAAGAACAAGGTGCAGTGCATGGCCTACAGCATCGATCGTGGGCGGACCTGGACGAAATATAAAGAGAATCCGATTCTGGCACACGCCGATCGTGACCCGAAAGTCTTTTGGTACGAACCGGATTCTAAGTGGATCATGATCGTCTATGGGCCTCCAGGCAGAAGTTACAACTTCTTTGGATCTGCTGATTTGAAAAACTGGGAGAAACTAAGCACGTTTCCGGATATGTTCGAGTGCCCTGACATCTTTCAGTTACCACTTGATGACGATCAGGAAAATATGAAATGGGTGCTATCAGATGGAAACGGAAGTTACGTTGTCGGTCAGTTTGATGGAAGGGAGTTTCATGTAGAGCAGGAAAAAGAGGCACTCGATTATGGTTTCAATTTCTATGCAACCCAAACCTGGAGTGATGTACCAAAGAAGGATGGTCGCTGTATTCAAATGGCCTGGATGCGTGGCGGCAAATTTCCTGATATGCCGTTTAATCAACAACTGACCTTTCCCTGTGAATTGAGCTTACGAACAGTTCGAGGCAAGATGATCCTCTATCGCTATCCAATCGCTGATATCAGCGGGCTGTATGCTAAGGAGCATAAGTGGAAGAACCTTTCTGTTAGCCACGGTAATAACTTGCTTTGTGGCATCGAAGGAGATTCTTTCGATATCGAAGTTGAATTTGAGCCAGCAGAATCAGATGCACTTGGATTTAAAATTCAGGGAAATGATGTGCAATACACAACGAAAACGAAAGCTGTCGTTTCCTGCCGGACTCACCCTATGAAGACAGAGCCCATTAATGGCCGTATTCATATGCGTATTCTTGTAGATCGTACTTCTATAGAAGTCTTCGTGAATCACGGCGAGATTACCGGAGCAAATTGCATTTTGCCTCAGGCAGACAGCGGACCACCGAAGCTCTATATCAACGGTGGGGATGCCTTTATCCACTCACTTAAGGTACGTGAGCTTGAATCAATTTGGCCCACCGCTGGACCTATTGCATCACGCAAGAGGTAGTGACTGGCGGTCACAAGTCACAAGTATCTACGACTTATGATGCTCGAAACACCGTCATGCCGTTCACTTATAACACATCACCGAGGCTGAAGGTGAACTAGGTGCGATCGCCAAAGGCAAAACTACAATTATGCAATAAGCTATTCATATCGACGGCTTTGTCAAGAAACTATAAATCCGGCTAATTCCTCGACCGTGATGTCGCCGGAGCTGTATTTTAGATCCTACCGCGACCACTAGCTTCGACTTGGTAAACAGGCTGGTGATCGGCAGTGCGAGTTATTTCACAGCGATTTCGTTCAAGTTTCCTGTGTTGGAAGCGAAGGTGTCGGTTTCGACTCCAAGGTTCTGTAGCATGGTCACGAACAGATTGCAGAGTGGCTGGTTGCGTTCGCGGCTGAACGCGAGGTGTTGGCCATGGCGGAAGCCGCCGCCGGCCAGCAGGATGGGAAGATTGGTGGTGTCGTGGATGTTCGCGTCCCCGAGATTGCTGCCGTAGAGAATCATGGTGTTGTCCAAAAGTCGCTC
>NZVD01000100.1 GCA_002701385.1 Rhodopirellula sp.
TTAATTATAAAAAAAAGATAAAATCAGAATACAGTATGGATTGTTTTTCAACATTTTATCAATGGTATAACTATAAATACTTCTACTACGATAGTTTTAAAAATTAAGTTTTAATTTTTAAAATGTCATTTGAATTTGTATTATGATTATATTACTAATAAAAGGAAAGCTTTTTCAAACAGATCAGTATTTTCCGTTTTTAGCAGCTATTAAAAGGATAGCTAAAGATAAAAAGATAAAAATTATTTATCCATCACTACTAGATTATAAAACTATAAAAAAAAATAAATTACTTTTTAAATCGCTACAGGATATTGCAAAAATTAAACATTTTTATGCTACTTTTGATTTAGATTCTAGATTTATTTATGGTAATAGAAAAGGTATTTGGTATTTTATATTAGGAATAATATCTGTTTTACATAGATTTTTTGTATTAAATAGTCTTTTCTACAAAANGGTATCTATAATTAGCACTACTGATGTACCAAAAATTAATTGGATAGTAAGGTACAACCAACTTTTTATGAGTGGAAGAAAAGTTTCATTATTTCTATATCCTTATTCTTTTAAAGATTTTAAAGCTTTTGTGCAAAGCTATGTAGAAAACAATAGATCAAAAGACTTAATTTTTAAAAATATATTTAATACAAGTAATGATTTTGTAATATCTTGCTTTAGCAAAGAACAACTTATATCGCTTTATCCAAGAATAGCTGATTATAAGTATAAAATTTATAACATAGGAAATAATTGGTTAAAATGGAAGTCATGGCAATCATTATTAAATAAAAACTCTCAAACCTATATAAAGAAACTAGATCAAAAGTTTATTTTTTTCCCGTTGGCAACACTTAAAAAAAATAACTTTGATTATGTACCATTAATAAAATTAATAATTAATAAAATTTCTAAAATAGAAAATAATATTCAAATAGTTATTAGACCTCATCCAACAACAAATATTAGCAAGTTGAAAAAAATATTATTAACTTTAAATCATAAAAATATAATTATTAGTTACATTGCTCCTTTGATTCTAGTTAATAAGGCATTATTTACAATTAGATATGGTATGAGCATTTTAGACCCAACAATAATCGATCAAAAAAAATTATTGATAAGGTTTTATTCCAAAGATCTTTATAAAAGAAATTTAAAAATACTTAAAAATCAAAATAAACAAATGCCTAATTTAGCCGATGTAGTTTCACCAAAAAAACTAGAAAAAAAAATCTTAGAATATTTAAATAAAAAAAGTAAAAAAAATTATATAAAATTAAATTATGTGATAGAAAATAACAAACTTAAACCTATAATTGATAAAATATGAGAAAAGAAAACCAAGCTTATTTAGACTCTTTAGAAGCTGAGAGTATATATATTATAAGAGAAACAATAGCAGAAGCTAAAAATCCTGTAATGTTATATTCTTTGGGAAAAGATTCTTCTGTATTACTACATCTTGCTATAAAAGCTTTTTATCCTAATAAAGTACCTTTTCCTGTACTTCATATTGATACTAATTGGAAATTTTCAGAAATGTATAAATTCAGAAATTTTATTAAGAAAAAATTTAATTTAGAGTTGCTAGTTTATAAAAATATAAAAGGGATAACTAAAAATATTAATCCCTTTGACTATGCTTCTGATATTTATACTGATGTAATGAAAACACAAGCTTTGCGTGAGGCTCTTGATAAATATAAATTTGATTTCTCTTTTGGAGGAGCTAGAAGGGATGAAGAAAAAAGTAGAGCTAAAGAAAGAGTTTTTTCCGTGAGAAATAATAAACATAGCTGGGATCCCAAAGACCAAAGACCAGAATTATGGAACTTATATAATTTACAAATTAAAGACAATCAAAGTTTTAGAGTTTTTCCATTATCTAATTGGACTGAAATTGATATATGGCAATATATTCTTAGAGAGAAAATTGATATTGTTAAATTATATTTTTCTAAAAAACGTCCAGTTGTAATTAGAAACGATAAAATTATTTTAATAGATGATAATAGAATAAAACTTAAAGATAATGAAAAGATTCTATATAAAAATGTGAGATTTAGAACTCTAGGCTGTTATCCTCTTTCCTCTGGAATTATTTCAAATGCTAATACTGTAAAAAAAATCATTAATGAAATTAAACTTTCTGAAAACAGTGAAAGAGCTGGTAGGCTAATTGATCATGATCAAAGCTCTTCTATGGAAATTAAAAAACTTCAAGGATACTTTTAATTGAATAAAAAAATAAACTTCAATCAAACTAAAAAAGACATATTAAAATTTATTACATGTGGTAGTGTAGATGATGGCAAGAGCACACTTTTAGGAAGAATGTTATATGAAAAAAAATTTATTTTTCTTGATCAACTAAGTGAAATTAAAAATGCTTCAAATAAATATTCTTCTCATAACAACAATATAGATTATTCTTACTTATTAGATGGATTATTGTCGGAAAGAGAACAAAAAATAACCATAGATGTTGCATACAGATATTTTGAAACAGAGAACAGAAAATTTATTCTTGCAGATACTCCGGGACATGAACAATATACTAGAAATATGGTTACTGGCGCTTCTAATGCTGAATTGGCAATAATTTTATTAGATGTTAAAAAAGGGATTAAGGAGCAAACGAAGAGGCACTCTTTAATTTGTTCATTACTTAATATACCAAATATTTTATTAGCTGTTAATAAAATGGATTTGATAGGTTACAGTAAAAAAAGATATGAAAATATCATAGAGCAATATAAAAGAGTTCTAAAAAAATTAGATCTAAGCAATATTTCTTATATGCCCTTATCTGCTCTTAATGGTGATAATATAGTTAAGAATTCTAAAAAAATGCCATGGTATAAAGGTCCTTGCTTATTTGATTTTTTAGAAAAAATAGATTTACAGAGTCAAATTAAAACTAGTAACAATTTTTACTTTCCAGTGCAGCTAGTTCAAACATTAAAAAATAATAAGAGAAAATATTTGGGAACAGTAAAGTCAGGAACTGTTAGAGAGGGGGAAGTATTAGAAATATTACCTTCTGGAG
Source organism: Rhodopirellula sp. (assembly GCA_002701385.1). GTDB lineage: Bacteria > Planctomycetota > Planctomycetia > Pirellulales > Pirellulaceae > UBA721. Next base: position 3,053 of record NZVD01000100.1, read on the forward strand.
TATTTAATACAGTAAAAAAAATTAGCATGTATAAAAATAATTTAAAATTAGCAAATAAAAATATGTCTATAAGTATATCCTTTAAAAAAGAAACGGATATTTCTAGAGGAGATATATTAACATCCTCAAAAAAATTAATAACTGTTACAGATAGATTTATTGCAAAAATTATTTGGATGGACAAGGTGTCTGCATTTATAGGAAGAATTTATAATTTAAAAATAGGCCATAGTATTGTAACAGCACAAATTGTGAAGATCATAAATAAAATAAACACCAAAAGTCTTTCATTTGAAAAAGCTAATACTTTAAAAATGAATGATATAGCAATAATAGAAGTAACATTAGAAAAAAAAATACCACTAGTTAAATTTAAAGATAATAAAGATTTAGGTTCTTTTATATTAATTGACAAAATTACAAATAATACTTTGGCAGCAGGTATGTTAGAAAATATAATTAAAGTTTCTAAAAATGTTTTTTATTCTGATAGCAAAATTACTCAGAAAAGAAGAAATATTCTTAATGGACATAAAAGCAAAGTAATCTGGTTTACTGGTTTAAGTGGAGCAGGGAAGTCTACATTAGCAAAAGGTTTAGAAAATAAATTATACAAGAAGGGAATAAGAACTTACATTTTAGATGGTGATAACCTAAGAACTGGTATAAATAGTGATTTAGGGTTTTCGGAGGAAGCCAGAGTAGAAAATATAAGAAGGGCAGCTGAAATTTCAAAATTAATGGTAGAATCTGGAATAGTAGTATTAGCTGCTTTCATTTCTCCTTATCAGGCAGAAAGAAACTTAGCGAGAAATTTGTTTAAAAAAGGTGATTTTATAGAGGTTTTTGTAAAAGCTTCTTTAGAGTATGTTGAAAAAAGAGATGTTAAAGGTTTATACGCAAGAGCTAGAAAAGGAGAAATAAAAAATTTTACAGGCATTGATAGTCCGTATGAAATTCCTTCTAAACCAGAATTTATTATTAATACTGATAAAGAAAAAATAGAAACTTCTATTAATAATATTTATAAAGCTTTAATCTTTAAGTTAGAAATTTAAACTTTTGTTAAATTCTATGATAGAAAAAAAATTAGTTTTAGGTACTGCAAACTTTGGGAATTATTATGGTTCAATATCAAAAAAATTTATTAAGGAAGCCGAGGCAAAAAAAATAATAGTATTTTGTGAAAAGAAACAAATCAATATTATAGAGACTTCTCCAGATTATAAAGATGCCGAGAAAATTTTGGGGAGAATTGGTTGTAAAAACTTTAGAGTAGTGACTAAAATTCCAAAAATAGAAGAAAACATAAGTATTGAAGCTAATTATATAGAAAAAAAATTAAATAGCTCATTAATAAACCTAAAAAAAAAAAATATTTATGCACTTATGTTCAGAAATCCATTAAATTATATAGATAAAAATAAAAAAAAATTATGGGAGGAAGCAAAAGAACTTAAAAAAAGAGGTATAATTGAGAAATTAGGAATTACAATTTATGATCCAGCTGAGCTAGAAGAGTCATTTCATATCCTGAGGCCTGATCTGGTTCAGTTTCCTTATAATTTATTTGATAGACGTATTGAGTCTTCAGGTTGGCTTAATTTTTTGTATCAAAATAATGTAGAAACTCATTGCAGGTCAATTTTTTTACAAGGGCTATTATTAAGAAATAATGAGGAACTACCTTTAAGCTTCTCAAAGTATGAAAAAGTTTGGCATGAATATTATAAATGGTTGAATAAAAATAATATTAATACTTTAGAGGCGTGTTTAAATTTAGTTATTAATAATGAAAAAATATTAAAAATAGTTGTAGGCATTGAAGATATAAAACAATTAGAAAGCATTTTATTGATTAAAAGAAAAAAAATTAATTTTCCATTTTGGGACAACATAATTAATAAAGAATTAATTGACCCTAGAAAATGGTAATATATTATTTTATTATAAAAATCATTTTTTGAAACCTGAACAAGAATTATAATATTATGAATAAAATTTTATGTATAGTTGCTCATCCAGACGATGAAGCATTAGGTTTAGGTGGAACATTAATAAAACATAGTGATAAAGGGGACGAAGTTAATATTTTCATTTTCTCTGATGGAGAAGGAGCAAAAAAAAATCCAAAAGATAAAAATGTTTATAGAATTCAGTCTGCCAAGAACTGGGCAAATGAAACAAATACAAAAATATATAAAATTGCTTCTTTCCCAGATCAAAAAATAGATACTATACCTCAAATTGAACTAGTAACTGAAATAGAAAAAGCTTTAAGAGAAATAAAGCCAGATATAGTATACATTCATAATCCTACTGATATAAATAAAGATCATGAAATCGTTTCTAAAGCTAGTTTAGTTGCATTAAGACCCATGAGGTTTTTAAATAATTTGCCAGAGATTAGAGCATTTGAAACCCCTTCTAGTACTGATCAAACACCTTATTTAAATGGTATCATATTTCAACCAAATTTATATATTTCCATAAGTAAAGAGTGGGAAAAAAAAATAAAGGCATTAAAACATTATAAATCGGAGCTAGGAAGTTTTCCACATCCAAGATCATTAAAAAGCATTGAAGCGATGGCAATTAAGAGAGGTGCTGAGTCAGGATTGAAAATGGCAGAAGCATTTATAATAATAAAAAAAATCATAATATAAAATATGATTGAGAACTTTAAAAAAATTTTTAAACTTAAAAATTATATTTTTGGTCATATTACTTTTCTATTAAAACTTAAAGCATTTAAAAAAAAACATGCCTATTTGGCATTACTTTTAGGTGCATTTACTATTATATTTGAAGGTTTAGGGGTTTCTATATTAGTTCCATTGCTTAGTTTTATTCAGGTAAATGGTGACTTAAATCAATTTAAGGAAAGCTCTTTACTTTCTCTTTACCTATATAATTTTTTCAATTATTTGAATATTGAAATAAATATGTTTTTACTGAGTATTATTGCTACTAGTTTTATTTTTTTAAGGCAATTAGTAAACTATTTTAACCAAGTAGTTATACAAAAAATTTGTTCAAGAATACATAAAAAGGTAAATATAGAAATGTTTAATAGTCTTATGGGAAGCTCACAAAAATTTATCAGTCAACTCAATTCAGGAAAATTTATAAATGCTACTGATATTGAGCCGTCTATGNTTGCTATGACCATGAAAAGTTATTTTACTTTTTATACTAATATTTTAACACTTTGTATTTATGCATTAGTTTTATTTTTAACGGCCTTTATTCCAACTTTATTAGGTATTTTTATTTTAGTATTAATAGTTTTTTTTACCGGTAGTAATTTAGCTGTAAGAACTAAAAGATTAGGAGAAAAAAATTTAAATTTAAGAGCTAGCTATAGAGATTTAATTACAGAAAGGTATTTAGGATGGAAAACTATAAAAACTTTTGACACTTTAGGTAAAGAAAAAAATTTATTGGCTAGCATACAAGATAAAATATACGAAGCAACAGTCCAAATTACTAAAAATTCGGCATTGACACAACTTATATTTGTTTCAGTAGCTACAGGAGTAATGTTATTTATGTTAAACATTCTAGTAAGCTACCTAAACTTTAACGCTACTAAAATCTTAGTTTTTGGTGTAGCTTTCATGCGATTAACGCCTACTTTTAAAGTTTTTCAACACAACATAAATAGGTTAGTAGAGTTATTGCCTTCTTATAAATTTTGTGAAGAGGTCTATCATAATTCAAAAAAATTATCTATTAAAGATCAAGGAAATATTACAAGCATAAAGTTAAAAAAAGAAATAAACTTTAGTAATTTATACTTTAAGTATAAAAATGAAAAGCAATATATTCTAAAAAATTTAAATTTTAGTATAATGGTAGGCAAAGTTAATGCTATTATAGGCCCATCCGGTTCCGGTAAATCTACTATAGTTGATTTAATATCTAAAATTATCTTACCTAATAAAGGAAATATTTATTTTGATAATACTGAAATTAAAAAATTAAAAGATAAGTTGTTAAGGAAATTAATAACATATATTCCTCAGGACCCTTTTTTATTTAAAGATAGTATATTGAAAAATATTAGATATGGAAATAATGAAACCTCACAAAAAAAAATTAAAGAGGCATTAGTATTAGTTAAATTAGATAAATTTATAAATTCATTACCACAAAAACTTGATACGGATGTAGGTTTACTAGGGCAAAGTTTATCAGGAGGACAAAGGCAAAGGCTTATTTTAGCAAGGGCTATATTGAATAAAAGTGAAATTTTAATATTAGATGAAGCAACTAGTGCAGTAGATGCGAAAACAGATAAACTTATTATACAAAGTCTAAAACTTATTAAAAACAGAGATAAAAAAATAACTATTATATTTATATCTCATAGGTTATCATCTCTATTATTTGCTAACCATGTAATAGAGATAAAAAATGGTAAAGTTTTGTATGAGGGAAATCCAAAAAAACTAATGAGAATTAATTGAAAAAAATATTTGAAAATAAATCCATTCTCATTACAGGAGCTACTGGGTTCTTTGGCAGTAATTGCTTAGAAAAAATATTAAAATATACTAAGCCTAAAAAAGTTGTAGTATACAGTAGAGATGAATTAAAGCAGTATGAGCTATCAAAAAAATTTAATGAGGACACATATCCTATTAGATTTTTTTTGGGTGATGTAAGAGATAGAAATAGGTTGATGAGAGCATGCTCAAATATTGATATTATTATTCACTCAGCTGCAATGAAGCAAGTGCCGGCCTCTGAATATAATCCTACTGAATGCATAGCTACTAATATAAATGGAGCAGAAAATTTAATTGATGCAAGTATAGCTAACAATGTTGAAAAAGTAATAGCTCTCTCAACAGATAAAGCAGCAAACCCAATTAATCTATACGGAGCAACAAAGCTTTGTTCTGACAAATTATTTGTAGCAGCAAATAATTTAGTTGGAAAAAAAAGAACTAGGTTTTCAATAGTTAGGTATGGAAATGTACTTGGTTCTAGAGGTAGTATAATACCTTACTTTAGAAAGCTAATAGCTGATGGTACGAAGAAGCTTCCGCTTACTGATGAAAGAATGACTAGATTTGTTATAAAAATTGATGATGGAGTTAATTTTGTTTTAAATTCACTAGATAATATGAGTGGAGGTGAAATATTTGTTCCAAAATTACCTAGTGTAAAAATTCAAGATCTAGTGTTTGCTATAAATAACAAAAACGGTTATGAAATAATTGGAATGAGACCAGGAGAAAAACTTCATGAAGTTATGATACCAAAAGAGGAGTCTTTAAATTGTATAGAGATGAAAGGCTATTATATAATTCAGCCTATGTTATCTTGGTGGAACAAATCAAATAAAAGTATTAATTATAAAAAAGTAGGTAAAAAGGTTACTGAAGCTTTTGAGTACGCTAGTGATAGTAATACAAACTTTTTAAACGTAGAACAAATAAAAAAAATATTAAACACTATTTAATTTTAATGTACTTAATAAGAGTAACATCAAATAGTATTTTTGGAAAAGGCCACATAAATAGGTGTTTAAGAATAAGAGAAAAGTTAAATGGAAAAGTCATTTGGTTTGTAGATAAAGACACAAAAGAGAATTTTCAAAAAAATAATACAGATCATGTTATTGAAGAAAAGCAAATAGGTTCTATAAATAAGTTAAGAGAATATTCAGAAAAAAATCAAGCCAAGGCTATAATTATAGATATGGTTGATTGTAAAGGCCTTAAAATAGAAAAAATATCTGCTATAGTTCCTACAGTATTGATTGTTGATAAATATTATAAAAATAAAAATACCTTAAGAATATGTTTGCATCCAATATTAAATAGTGATGAGGGGTTTTTGTCAGGTATAAAATACTTTCCTTATAAGAAGAAAAAGCAATATTCATATAAAAGTGCTTCGGAAAAAAATATCCTAGTTTCATTTGGAAATGTTGACTCAAAAGGCTTAACAGAAAAAACAATAAAAGTATTATTAAATTTATTTGAAGAGAATATTGCTTATAAAAATAATTTTAAAATAAATGTAGTTATAGGAAAGCAAAAAAAAAATATAAATTTTATTAAAAAAATATTATTTGATCAAGAAAGTTTTAAATTACATTTTAACTTAGATAAATTAGATAATATATATAAAAAAACATTTTTTGCTATCGGTGCTCCTGGTTTTTCTCAAGTAGAAAGAAGCGAATATGGTATACCAACTTTATTAATAGCCCAAAATGAATTACAAAAAAAGTTATTACCATCTTGGAAAAAAAGCGGTTGTGCATTAGTAAGCAGAAACAATAATAAAGACATTAAGCAACAAATTAATAAGCTAATAAAATCTAAAATTTTATATAAAAAAATAAAATTAAATATAAATAAATCATTTGATAATAAAGGCTCAAATAGAATTGTTAATAAGATAGAGCAGTTTGTTATAAGTAGACACAAGCTGTGATATGAATAAAATATCATAAGAGTAAAAATAAAATGAATAAAATAAAGTATCCATATTCAAGGCCTAATGTAACAGAAACTGATATAAAGTCTGTTATTAAGGTGTTGAGAAGTCAGTACTTAGCTCAAGGTAGTGTGGTCAAAGATTTTGAAAATCAAATAAGTAAAAAGTTTCAAGTTAAAAACGCAATAGTTTGTAATTCTGGAACTGCAGCACTTCATTCCGTATATAAATGTCTTGGCTTAAATAAACAGGCCGGCTTAATAACAACCCCTATTACCTTTTTAGCTACTGCAAATGCAGCAAGAATGTGTAATGCTCCAGTTTATTTTGCAGATGTGGATCAAGAAACAGGATTAATGACTCCGGATACATTAGAAAAAGCTCTTAAAGAAACACATTTTAAAGTGAAGATAGTCACAGTGGTTCATTTAGGAGGTCACCTTTGTGATTTAGAGGGATTATCAAAAGTTGCTAAAAAACATAATTGCCTTTTAGTTGAAGATGCATGTCATGCTATCGGAGCAAAATATTATAATAAAAATAAAAAAAGTTCTTATATAGGTGCTTGTAATTTTAGCGTAGCAACTACTTTTAGCTTTCATGCAATTAAAAATATAACTATGGGAGAGGGTGGTTGTGTTACTACTAATGATAAAAGTTTAGCTGAAAGTATAAGGTTAAATATTTGTCATGGCATGACACGTGATAAGAACAAGATGAAAAATATTTCTAATCCTCCATCCTGGTTTTATCAAATGAATGAAATTGGCTGGAATTATAGAGCTAGTGAAGTATCTTGTGCACTAGGTTTAAATCAATTTAAAAGGCTTGAAAAAATAATTGATGAAA
>NZVD01000001.1 GCA_002701385.1 Rhodopirellula sp.
AATAAGATCCTGATCGGGGCTTCTGAAGACTGCGCATTCATATCACCGGCCAGAATCGTCGGGAACCTATCTTTGTCATTAACAAAAAGCCGGTTGATCGCCTTGGCCTGAGCGATACGATCTTCGGGCACATTGTGCTGGAAATGAGTACTGATGAAACGCAAGCGTTGGTCATCCGCTGTACTAACAGTTACAGCAATCGCACCGCGCGGGTAAGTCGTTTTAGTGGGAGTACTCTCGGTATAAGGCAGAGGTTGAATCAAAACATCGAGGATCTTGTGACGAGTCAACACTGCATTACCATATAAACCGCCCTGATAGTGCTGCGTTGGCCCAAAACGTACAGCCATCCCGGTGAGTTCGGCAAGCTGCCGAGCTTGATGTACTCGGCCTGAACGCTTGACTCCAACATCAACTTCCTGCAAGGCAACAAAATCCGGCCGAGACTGTTTTATCACTTTCGCCAAACGCTCAACATCATACACTCCGTCCGTTCCCTGCCCATAATGTATGTTGTAACAAAGAACTCGTATCGTTTCATCAGCGTCACAATTACCGACAGCTAGCGGATGGGCGAGCAGTGAAACCGCCATTAAAGCGATGCTCCACGAATATTGCGACTGTTTCATGGTATTCTGCCCTTTCTTTAACGGTGCTGTATCCTAATCTACCAGTCTCATCCTACCGCATGGGTGTGTCTGAGGGCAAAAGAATGGAGCCGCTTCGGCTACTGCGCCAGGGCTCGGCAGTTACGTCATCTGGAATGTGGGACGACATCGGTGATCGGTTGTTTCAAGAGATTTGGAAGCAGATGGAATCGCAGCAATACGTAGTACTTTGACACCAATCCTGCCCCGACGAACTAGATCAATCATCTACAACGACAATTTCGAGTTCTTCCATATAGGGTATTTTATCGGCTTTGTTAGCCATATTAAGCGTTAACCCAAGTTCGTTATCACCTTTAAATGATGGGCAATTGGATAGAGCGACTTCAAAACGAAATCCTTTAATCCCACCACGTCGCATTCCGGATTTTACCGCTTCGACCTTCCCCGGCGGGATTTGGACGCCATTAATATCAATTGTTAGTTGCGTGGGAGATTCCAATAGATAGACCCAAAACGTTAATTTGCCATCAAGCTTCTCGCCGTGACGCCCGTCGGCCATCAAAAATGGAAAGGCGTGTCTTTGACCGACCGAAGCCTTGCCTAAAAGAATCGTCGGGCTGTTCTTATGACCTAACGGACTATAGCCTTCGTCATACCATGGATAATTTCGTAGTGGCGGCGCCCGATCACTCATCCCTTTCCCCATGGGTAAGTACCGATATGTTCTCGGGCCGGAAAATACAGCCTTTTTATTGGCTACTGCGGACGTCCATCGCTGCATCCTCTCGATCTGGGTTGAAGTAGCTGTAGCCAAACTTCCAAAATGAATTCCGACATTCCAAAAAGAGATACTATCGGCACCTCCTGTGTAGAAATTTGCCGCTGCTCCGCGTGCTTCACTTTCCGTCAGGAGCATTCCCATATAGCTCTTTGCGTGTTTTGCAGACATGGCAATCGGCCGATCTAGAATGAACGGCGGGCCGGAATTCACTGCTCCCATCATGTTGCCCATGACACAGATCAAATCTACGTTTTGCGGCTTAGCAAATTTCGCAAATTGCTCAACGCGTAATTGGGGGTCGGTGTTGTTCCAAGTGGATATGACGATATAGTCGATCCAATCGCGTTCGACCCAGGTTTCAATATTAACGCCGGATCTCCAGCATGCTTCAATGGATTCCGCAACTCTCACACCCAACGTGAATGGTTTTTTCCGCCCTTTAGCAAGTGCCACCTCTTTCAGCATTTGCGTAACAGATTGCATAAACTCCGTCATGATGTGAGCTTTCTCTTTGCCTTGATGGCGAGGAAAGTGTTTCGCCCAGCGAACGAAATTTAGTTCCAATCCGTCTACATCATAGTTCTCCACAATCTCCCGCATGATCCCGAGTCGATGTGCTCTCACTTCAGGATAGCTATAATCGAGCGCCGTTTCGTTTTTACGGTCGTCCGGTTGCTTGATTACAAATCGAGGATTATCAATCGCGAATTGGGGAACCAGTGGTACGGTCGGATCAAGACTTCTATGATGAGTGTCACTAAGCCGAATCGCAGCCAGCACTTCTTTACCATTAGCTTTCATGTGTTCGGTAACCAGACGAAGTGCATCCGTGCCGGCCGTTCGTAATGCTCGGATACCAGGAGCCCAGCCCGTATTGCCCTCGGGGAGATGACGATCACCGTAAACTTCACCTGCTTTTGTCTCGTAAGTGCAGATGTCAGGAGTGGCAGCAAGAAACACGAAGGTATTAAACGGAATCGCTTCCATTTCCCGGTCGAGCCAGCCCTTTACAAAGGCAACCGGATCTTCAATGTCCTGCATCTCAAAGAGAAATTGCGCATCGTCATTAAACACGACTCTCGTCTTTTTCGCAGCGTTTACATCCTCTGATGAATAGCATGTTAAAAATGCAACAAACAGTACCAAAAAATGACGCACGGCCAATACCTCGACAAAACCACCTAGAAAGTCATCGTGAATATTTTACTAGATAGCTCCCCATTGTCTAACTGTTGATGCTCTCTGGGCTAAAACAGGTTCGCACCGTTGCTATTGTGTTGTGATGTGTTAAACAGGAGTTCAGAAATCACACGCTTACTATAACCTCTCGCTTCCCTTTATTGACCAGGAGACAGATCCGTGAACAACAAGCAATGGGTCACGCTATTAGGACTGTTAGGACTTTGGTTTTGGAATTCATTGCAATCGCCTGAACAGACAGTTGCCTTAACCACGTCGGGAGAACTAGCAGGTGTCATGGTGGAAATCGATGCAGCCAAATTCGCCACTCTGCAAGACGCAATTGATCAGGTTCCTGCGGAAGGTGGAGTCGTCCGGTTACCCGCCGGACTGTTTGAAATCGACGAACCACTGTTAATTACGAGCGAAAATACAACATTGGCTGGCGTCGGACCCGGCACTCATATTAAGAATCTTAATCAGAATGGATTACCAACGCTGCAATTGAGACCTGTGACTCGGAATGAAGATACAAGAGCTCGTATCTGGAGACTCCAAATTGAAAACTTGCGGCTAAGTGGGACTGAGCAATGTGGAGACGGAATACTTGCTGAAGGGGTCAATGAAATCTTTATTCAGGGCGTATCAGTTGACCATCATGGCGGTCATGGCATTCACATGGTGGATTGTTACGAAGACCCGCGGATCGCCGATTGTATTATCACCTACAACAAGAAGGCCGGGGTCTACATTAATAAAGGTCATGATATTGTCGTCAATGCAAACCAATTCGAAGAGAATGAAGATGCTTTAGTATGCGTCGATAGTTTTAATCTATGTATGAATGGGAATAATCTTGACGACCACCTGCGACACGGAGTTGTGATCGAAAACACTTACGGCTCAGTGCTGAGTGGTAATATGATCGAGGAATGCATGGGTACGGCAATTATCCTTGATCGGGATTGTTACGGAATTACACTCAGTGCTAATGTTATCGCCCATGATATGGGTGGTGGCATCGACCTGCGGGACGCTCATGGTTGCACCGTGTCAGCGAACACGTTTACTTTGCTGCACCACTTTAGCGTACGTGTATCCGGCGACAGCAGTCGGAATACGATTTCAGCCAATAGTTTTTGTAATAGCCATATTGGTGGCGAAGAGAAACGTAAGCTTGTCGATGAAAACAATGATCCGATTCGAATCGATATGGGGACCGGTATTGTGCTCGATGCCACCGCCTCAATAACCATCGTTGGAAACACCTTTTCGGGTTTGGCTGGTTCCGCAGTCACTGCAACCAATGCTTGCGAGGACATTCTAGTCACATCCAATGTCATTGCCGATGTAAACCGTCGCTTGCCCGCTGGCAGTCCTGTCTTTGACGTGTCGAATGACTCAAAGGTTGAAGTTAATTCGAACATCGGCAAGGATTAGGTTTAGCTAGTCAGTGTTCTTGCATCTGCTTCTGGCAACTCGCGCCCACTCGCTGAACATTAGCCTCCGCTTCATCTAGAGAGTCAGATCCTCCTAGCATGGTAATTATCATTAAACACACAATGGCCCTTTCGAACCTTGTCGCGATAATGGCCGTCCTCGGCGTTGCCTGGCCTGTTCTGTTTGGAGACGCAAGTGCGACAGCAAAACTTCTTATAAGAAATTACGAGGTCGAGGCGGCTGGCGATGCCGAGTTTGAAGCTGCGATGGGGGCCGAACTCTATGGAGATAGTTTGCCCGATACAAGTGTCAAACCCGTGAGCGAACAATCAACAAGCAATGCTTACGTTACAAACCTTCTTCAGCTGGATCGGGGCGTTGCCTCGTTTTGTCTACTGGTTACTCTGGTTTTAGCTTTTACCTATAACAAATGGCCGAGGTTGTGCTTATTGTATTTAATCCCAGCGTTTTGGCTCCTGGTAAACGCACATGCGATCGGCCTAAATGGTGGTAAGGCATTTGCCGAATTGGCAATACCCGCACACGCGACGCGTTTTGGGCTTCTCTTTGCGCTGGCTATTCTTTTTTGGCAACATCCGAAAAACGATCGATTTGTCCATTGGTTGATACGCATTTCATGTGGTTTGACATTTGCCATCCATGGCTGGGAAGCTCTCCATTTAAACCCCAACTTTCAGGATCTCCTGTATTTTACTGCCAGACACGTCAACATCGACCTGACTGAATGGGGCTGCCATGGCCTTCTTCGAATCATCGGAATAATGGATATCCTGTTAGCAATTTCTGTAGTCTCAGTCAGCAATCGACGTGTACTGATCTGGATGGCGTGTTGGGGATTAATCACCGCGGCTAGTCGGCCAATAGCGTTGGGCCTCGATGCATGGCCTGAATTTGCGATGCGGCTCCCCAATGCCATTATGCCTTTGCTACTAATTATTCACCGCGGGCGGACAGATCATAAGACTTGCTCTAAACTTAAGGTCGGCGACCAAAAGACATTCGCTAAGCTATAAATAAACACTCTTTCCGTGGAGGTCGGCACTCAATGAACTCGCTTAGATTTAATTATAGTGTGACGGGTTTTGTAATCATCATGCTCACAATGTCTGCCACAGTGTCAGCCAAAGACGTTGATCTTAAGAACCTCGATGTAAACAGCCTTGTATCCAGAATGACCCCGCTAAAAGATATGACGCCTGCTCAATGGCGTGTCGTTTGGACGGGCGATGCAAGCCGGGAAGCAACGTTGTCCTGGAGCACGGCACGGCCAGGGAAAAAACACGTCGTTCATTATGGAACAGTGCCTGTAGGGCGCGGAGGGAAACACAAACTCCATCAGGCTTGCCATTCCAATGGTTTATATACCATCATTCAGCCTTCATCATCGAAGGAAGGGCAAGCCTCCAAGTCGATTGCGCCTGCGTACTACCACCATGCGAAAATCAAAGACCTAAAACCTAACACTCGCTACTATTTCATATTGGAAAGTGATGGGGTGCGTTCACGAGAACTCTACTTCGTCACAGCGCCGTCTGCCGGTACGAACTTCACCCTGATCCACGGTGGTGACTCGCGTAGTGGACACGCAGATCGTTGCAGAATGAATTTGCGTATTGCTGAACAGACAAAATCGAATCCCGACGTGATCGCCTTTGCTCACGGTGGCGACTATATCGTGTCGGGAACCAAGTGGGAGCAGTGGAGGTTGTGGCTAAGTCAGCACGAACTTACGACCTTGGAGGACGGGCGGGTGCTGCCTGTTATTCCGACCAAAGGAAATCATGATGCCGGCAAACTCTATTTCGAGGTGTTCGATTTAGATGAAAAGGAACAAAGATGGCATACAACTATGCTGGGTGACGATGTGGCGATCGTGACATTGGATACAAACTCGCCTGGTGGCGGCCCACAAGCAGAATGGCTTGAGTCCGAGTTAAAACAACTCCGTTCTAAAGTGCAATGGCTTATTGTTCAGTATCATCGTCCTATGTACCCAGCGGTAAAGACCCCCGCTCCACATGCTGCGGTTTTCTGTCCGTTATTTGATAAGTATAACGTTGATCTTGCATTGGAGTCTGATGGGCACTGTATGAAGAGAACGGTCCCAATTCGCGACGGCAAGAAGGATCCAAACGGACTCGTTTATCTTGGCGAAGGGGGCCTTGGCGTAGGGCAACGTAAAACTGATCCGAGCCGTTGGTATTTTCAGAATGGTGGGAAGACAGGAAGCGATCATCACGTCGTTCAAATCGATCTTAACTCAGCCGAGCTACGTGCGAGATTTATCCTGATGGATGGCTCCGCTTGGGACGATCACACTATCAAATCAAGAAAACCTTGAGTCGCTGCGTATATTACTCACTTCTAAAAAAGCCTTGCATCGTGAAGCCTATTAGCTCGGGTATCAGCAGTGACAAAATCAAGCTCAAGAAACCACCGCTAACCCCCGAATAGCGTGGAAAGCGAGCCCAGCTACTGCATCAGACAGGTGCAGGCTTCATTGGTGGTAGTATTTCGGATAGCCCGCAAGAGAAGCCGCCTACAAAGTCTGCCAGATAACCTAGTCCAGCTTCCGCAGTATCTCTTCTCTGGAATGACTATCCAGCTCGTCCCAACGCTCGATTAAGAGTGCAACTACCTAGCTAAGTTGCATGCGCGCCACCCCCTGCGCCACCCGAGAAGTGCCCTGCTCTAACGTTGCTTCTATATGTAAAGGCTTTTGAGCCCCACCGTTCGAGTCCCTCATCGCCCACTTGCCTAGTTTGCAAGGTTTCGCTTACACAATTAAGTGAGTTCGTGGATGGGCTTTCCCGAGCCGACGATGGAAACAGGCCGACCGGTCGCATCTTCATAATGTGTTGTTAGGGGAATACCTAACTGTTGATATATCGTGGCCATCACATCCAGTGGTGTCGACGCCCGCTCTTTGACGCCGCCACCCCATTTTTCACTGGCACCTACAACCCGCCCGCCCTGAATTCCGCCGCCGGCCAACATTACAGTAAAACATTTACTCCAATGATCACGGCCGGCATGTCCGTTTATTAACGGCGTACGGCCAAATTCCCCGGCACAATAGATGAGAACATCATCCAGCATGTCCCGATCTGTAAGATCTTCGATTAGGGCCCAGATAGCACGGTCTAAGGGGGGCAGATGCTCTTCTAACCCGGGTTCAATATCATTATGGTGATCCCAGTAACCGGTGTTAATGGTCACAACACGTGTACCCGCTTCGACCAGACGTCTGGCTAAAAGAGCACTTTGCCCGTACTGATGGCGACCGTATTTGTCACGCAGCTTGTCTCTTTCCGCGTTTAGGTCAAAGGCCTTACGCACATGATCGCCGGTGACCATTTCCAATGCCTGACTCTTGAACGTATCGAGTCCTTCCATCGCTCCGCTTTGATCTACGTCGCGTCGTATGCTGTCGAATGCGCCCAATAACCTTTTACGTGAATTGACACTATCCAGCGAGAGCCCGCCCGGCAAAGCAAGATTGGGTACCTTAAATGCGGTTGCGTTCGGATCACCCCCTACTTCAAAGGGGTTATAACGTTTTCCGAGATAGACGGCTCCCTGGTAACCGAAAGCCTCAGATTTTGGCACCGTAACATAGGCCGGCATCAATGGTACCCGGGGGCCAAGTGCTCTTGATATCACACTCCCAAAAGATGGGCGTTGAGCCGCATTACGTGCAAGCGTCGGCCCAAAATACCCGGTTTGCATCCAATGTGCAGACGGCGCATGAATTCCGTTTTCGTGCCAGACACTACGGACCTGACTAATCCGATCCATCACTTTCGCCTGCAAAGGAAAACGTTCGGAAATATTGATGCCCGTGACGTTGGTCTGAACGGGTAAGTACATCCCCCTATATTCACTTGGGGCGTCCGGCTTCATGTCGTAAGTGTCCTGCTGGCTCATGCCTCCATGCGTCCAGAAAACAATGACTGATTTCTTTTTATGATCGGATAAACCGCCTGCGTCGGCCCGTAGCATATCTGCGAGTGTCAAACCGGCTAGCCCACTACCAAACTGCAGAAAATTACGGCGAGAAACACTACGCGTGCAACCAGTCGTGTTGGGCAGCTTTTGCTGATAGATACGTAACATCTTTCCGACTCACCTTATAAACATGAATTCGTTTGTTGCCAATAAAGACCAGACCAGATTACGGTAGGCCTCTGCCAGATCATCTGTCGTCTTCAGGTATTCCATCGAAATTTCTAATTCGGCCGAAACGGGCGAACGCCCCAGCAACGTCAGGAAGATCTTTTCGATATTCTCGGGATGAGTTTCACTGCTACCTGCTAACCGGTGAACCAGTCCATTCTCCGAAGAAAGCTTATCCTGAATCTGCTGAGAGTTAACAAGTTCGAGTCCCTGTGCTAGCGTAGGTGCATCGATCCTTTCACATTCGCAGGCCTTAAACCTCCCCGGCCTGCCAAACACATCAAGAAATGCAATTTCCACGTTCTCATCTGGCAACTCAATGGCCCGAGTGCCTTCAGGGAACTTGCCGGGACCGCCGGGGAATATAGTAGGCACTTCAAGGGATTGCGAAACTGCATCCAATAGAATCTCGGCTGACATTCTGCGGGGATAAAACCTCGCGAAGGATTTATGGTCACTGAAATTATTTCCATTGGGAATAGAGGTAAGCTGATAAGCATAGGAATTGCAGATCAAACGAATCAGATGCTTGATGTCATAGCCACTGTCCGTAAAGGAGTTTTCGAGAGCAGTCAGTAATTCGGGATTGCTTGGGGGGTTGGTACTCCTACGGTCATCCACCGGATGGACAATGCCACGCGAGAAAAAATGCGCCCACATCCGATTGGCCATGGTCGTTGCAAAATACGGGTTACCACTGTCAGTCATCCAGTTCGCCAAGGCAATCCTCGGGTCGTCGAATACTGTCAGATCAAATTCCTGATCACCGAGGGGCTTCGGTTTGAGCAATTCTCCAGTGCGTGGATGAAATACATCACCCTGATCTTTTAGATAGATGACTTCGGCGGTTGGAACTTCGGCATCCGCAAATCCTGTCTTCCTACCAACTCTCGCAAAATTCGCCGCGAATCCGAAATAATCCGCCTGGCTCCAGCGATCAGATGGATGGTGATGACATTGAGCACATTGAATACGTACACCTAAAAATGCCTGGGCAACCGACTCAACATAGTTAGCCGGCGTACGGACACTTCGATACCAAACGGTGGGCGGATTATTAGCCTGACTACCCGTCGCAGTTAGAATTTCAGTGACAAATTGATCGTAAGGTTTATTGTGAAGCAGTGAGTCACGTATCCAGTTAGCAAACAAAGCCGTGCCAGGGCGTTGTCGACTTGTAGAGTAGCCTTTGCCGCGATTCTGAAGAATATCAGCCCACTTTTGGGAAAAATAACTGGCATACTCGGGGGTCTCAAGTAATCGATCGATCAATTGTGCTCGCTTGTCTTCTGCAGGATTGGCGACGAAGCGAGTTACTTGCTCTGCGGTTGGCAGAGTGCCACTGATATCTAAACTGGCGCGGCGGATAAAAGTTTCATCATCACAGACTGCCGAGGGCAGGATTTGCAATTGTTGCCACTGTTTCAAAAGCGACAGATTCAATGGATTCCCTTGAAACGCTGCGGTTAATGCTTCGTATTGTCTGGTGAGATCGAGCGATTGGTTTGAATCTGTCGAGTAAGGAACCGTCACCTGCACGGTACCGGCCAGTTGTCCGTACTTCACAATGACTGCGGCTAACCCGCCATTACCAACGATCTCTATTTGTCCGTCGGGGCTGACAGTAACAATCCCGTCTTCATTCAACTCATAGAGCGTCATTTCGGACACATCTCGTGTTGTTCCATTGGAATAGCTGGCTATGACGCTAATTGCCTGCGTTTGTCCTGGACGCAATGTAATTTGTTTTGGAAACCACTCAAGCCCCGTAAGTTTCACACTGTTCTGGTCGGGACCGGGCATTCCATCAGCGATCCATCTCGCCAGAGTCCTATAAGCCGCGGAGTTAACGTCAAATCGCTTACCGCCCCCATGGGCCGTAACGCCAGTTGCCTTCTTGAGAACCAGGCTGTGTTCAGGTGAACCAGGGAAAACACGCCGGCCCTTTGCATTTAAAACAATCGCGCGGTAGCTTTCTTCCGCATCGGTACCGAAGAGCGATAACCTGAAGCCATTTTGTCCGGTCGCCTTGCCATGGCAGCCGCCATAATCGCAGGAATATTTCGTCAGTACGGGCATCACGTCATTCGTAAAACTGACAGTGGAAGGTAGCGGGAACTCCTCTCCATCTACGGCAGGAATGAAAGTGGCAGCAATTGCCAGCGGTAAGAATAGAGTGACTAAGTGAAGACGAAGGTATGTCATATTAATTGCTCCATCGTAAAGATTACTCCACAATCTCCAGATCAAGAAATGCGCTTCCAAGGTGTACACCCTCATCCTCCACGGTACCCAATCCCTCAAGACGAAGCCCTGGTTGTTTACCTAAAGGAGCATCTTCATTAGCAATGATTTGAATAATACCCGTTTCCGTTTGCCCTACGAAAGTCACGCCACGTCCCCGAATGCCAACGACCCCACCGGGTGCTCTGATCTCTGTGTGGATTTTGCCAATAAACTGGTTGTTCCGTATACAGGAATACGGCATTTGGATCACCTGCCCACGTTTGATTTTTGTGGGTGCCTCAAGGTTGATTTTCATTATGAAGGGTGCCGGGTAAACTTCAAAGGAAACCGTATTCGAAAAGATCTCCGTAGTTTCTTCTTTTGTTGTCCCCAAGGCAGCATCGACAGGATAACGATGCATGGTCCGGGCCTTCGCAGCAATCGTGTATTTTCCCGGAGGCAGGTGTTCCGGGATATAAAAACTAACGACGCCCTGTGATTGCCCGGCGGGTATCGTCGAGAGACGATTTGAAATCTCTGAAGGAAGGCATTCACCACGCAACTGCACCTGTGCATTGGGTTGATCTTTAAGGCGGTCCATCGTGATATTGAGATCGATGATACTACCCTGTTGATATCGTTCTCGGTCAATCGATGCAGTACAGGTAACGGGTGCCTTACCTGTTACTGAGAGCGTTAAATGCGAATCGCGACGACCGATCCCGGAAGCAGTTCCAGTTCGTGTCATGGTTCCGGCTAACACTTTTCTGGTAACGGTATTGCCTCCATAGTTAAATCTGGCAAACAATTCGATTGTGCCTACCCAATTGGGCGCAGACTGAGTGGCATAAAACGTCATTGGTACCTGGCGAACGCCCGGTCCAATCCAAACATCTTCACAGGATACCCCCGCTGGCAGGCCTGTCGCAGAAATACGTACTGGGTGATTTAAGGCCGAATTGGTGGTCGCCAATAAGTGAATGGCCGCATGACCACCGGGCCTAACTGTGACACCGCTAGGGGCGGCCGCCTGAGCTCCTATTGCAGCAACGGCAATATCAGGTTGGTGACGCGTCACACGCAATCGATAAATCCGTCGCGGATCGTCCGTCGTGGTACCTATTCGATTCCGCACTACAAGATAATAGGTTCCATTTTTCGAAGCTGTAAACATACCGCTGGGGTCGAAGTGCGCGGACGGAAATCGCACACCACCGATATTAAAAGGCTCATCGTTAAGCACTTGAAGTTGTTTTTTTCCATCTTGTGAAAAAACGTGTACAGCCAGATCAACCGGAGACCCGGCTCGACTGGCAATTCCATCAACACAAATTACCTCCCCGGCTTGAAGTTTGAGTTTATACCAATGGCGATCCTGAGCAGCAGGCAGTTGTCCGCTGATGTCCGATGGGATTTGTAAAGGTAGTGCTTTATTGAACTCTACATTTTGCTGATCACTAATCACGATACGATCGTCAGTAACCGAGAGACCCACCGGATGGATAGCTTGCAAAATCGATAACGGCGTAGCTGTGGCCGTGACTGATATTGAATCGGCAAATGCTGGCAGTCTGAATCCCGGCGTTAATTCTTTTGCCGACAACATCACAGGTATGGATTCGAGCGACGTGCCAATAGAGGCCTGACCGCCCAGATTATAACCAAACGCACGCAACTCCTGAGAATCACCTTCTTTGATCACGGCGGGAACGGTGAAAAGGACGCGTGGAAGCGAGTGAATCTCTAGTCGATAAATAGCGTTGGGGGAACCACTGTAAACGAGGTCGGTAAGTCGAACGGTGTATTTGCCGGATACCGGCGTCCTGATCGTCAACATCGAATCAGTACCAAACTGTAAATTGCTAGCCGGCACCTTTTGATCGTCCGGACCGTAGACCTCCAGTCGACTACGCAGAGTTGAGTCGATACGGTAGGCCCAACATTCAACGACGACTAGTTCATTCGCCTGAGCGACAAATGAATACTGATCCACGTCACCCTGATCGCCAATCGCGCCTTGCACAGCAACCGGAAGCTTTACGTCTGTGATTGAGTTCTTATCTTCCGTGGGGTCTTCCTCATTAACCACCGGTAGCGGATTGACTAGGAGGACGCGTGACGAGGATAACCCCCGTTTCCCATAAAGATAAACGCTGTAACGTCCGTGTTTTACATCAGAACCAATAAAGCACTTGAATTTTGTGTCCGAGAGTTTTTCAAACCGAATCTCGGGATGCGGGGAATATAGGTTCTCAGCGTGATCAATCGATGATCCCGTGGCGGAAATGATGAACTCTGATCCCGGTTGGTTTCCAGGTGGGTAAAGAGTATCCAACGTCGAAACAGGGATATCCGCGCGTAGTGTAATTGCTGAAGCAACAGTGACCAGGAAAGCAGTGAACAGGCGAATCATGACACTCTTGATTATACATAATCAGTAGGGAATGCACCGTTTGAAATCGTGGCCGATGGAAGCTGTTATTTCTCTTATTTTGCTTGTTCTTTTTTGTTTCAATCACACCCTAACGCATGCGTGGGTCGGAGGGCGAAAAATTACTGCTAGGAGGGGGACGCTATCCTGGAGGCGATGGCTTTCAGCAAACAATCGTACAAAATGTCGTTTGCCAAGCTCTGCCGCCCTCACTGCTTGTCGAACTAATTTCGGCCGGGCCATCTTGAAAAACATTTGCTTTTGCAATTTAATTGCAACTGTTAGGTTGCATTTGAAATCAGGGAGAAAAATATGGCACGTATCATGACCACTTTAATTGTGTTGTTGCTAGTCAGCATATCCAACGTGGAAGCTAAAAAACAAAAGGCCTTGATTGTTGACGGCCAGAACAACCATAACTGGAAAGGAACCACGCCGGTTTTGCGGGAGTATCTGGAAGGAAGTGGGCTCTTCAGCGTTGACGTGGCCACCACAGGAGATGATCCTGCGGACTTCACGCCCAATTTTTCTGAATACGACGTAATCGTGCTAAATTACAACGGAGCTGACTGGCCCAAAGCTACCCAATCTAGTTTTGTTAAATATATTCGTGAAGGTGGCGGGTTGGTCGTGTTTCACGCAGCCAACAACTCATTCCCAAAATGGAAAGAGTATAACCAAATCACCGGCTTAGGAGGTTGGGGAGGACGCAACGAAAAGGACGGCCCATACATTCGATTTCGCAATGGCAACATTGTCCGTGACACGTCGCCTGGCCGTGGTGGTAGCCATGGCAGACAGCATGAGTATGTCGTAGAAACGATCAATAAAGAGCATCCAATCACTAAAGGATTTCCCACCAAGTGGCGACATGTCACCGACGAACTTTATGATAGGCTGCGCGGTCCCGCAGAGAATTTAACTGTGCTAGCAGCGGCGTACTCTGACAAGGCGACTGGAGGCACTGGAGAGTATGAACCGGTGTTGTTTACAGTCACCTACGGCCAAGGCCGAATCTTTCATACCGTAATGGGTGATAACGTAAAACAAATGAATTGCGTAGGATTCGCGGTCTCGCTTCAACGGGGTACCGAATGGGCTGCCACCGGAAAAGTAACCCAAACGATTCCTGAGAATATGCCAACCGCTGAAAAAACTCTGCCAGTAAAATAAGTAGTAAGCTGAACTGAGCAAAGTGACCTTTTGCTAGTTTACTCCAGAGAGCAATTACAAGGACTATCATTATGAGACGACGAGAATTCCTAACCTCAAGCACCGCAATGGCCGCTATCGCTAGCGTTGTAACTTCGACTAATCCCAGCGTTGACGCCAGCAGCAAAGCCGAACCCCATACATTCAAATTAAATTATGCTCCGCATTTCAACATGTTTCGCAATTCAGCCGGCGAAGATCTCATCGATCAGCTGAAGTTTGCAGCAGACCATGGTTTTACAGCATGGGAAGACAACGGCATGAAAAGCCGACCTGTGGATCTTCAGGAGAAGATCGCAAAAACAATGGAGAAGCTGGGAATGCGAATGGGCGTATTTGTTGCGCATGGATCAATTGGAAAACTAACCTTTGCTCGCAAGGATGAAGCTGTTTGGGATTCGGTTTTAAAAGACCTTAAGGACTCCATCGAAGTGGCAAAAAGAGTTAATGCCAAATGGGTAACGGTTGTCCCTGGAAATATCGACGAAACCAGTCGGGACCGGCTAGCAATGGGCTACCAGACCGCGAATGTAATCGAACTTCTGCGACGTTGTGCCGACTTGCTCGAACCCCATAATTTGGTAATGGTACTTGAGCCGCTCAATTGGTTCGTCAATCATGGGGGTACTTTTTTAAAGGGTTCGCCTCAGGCGTATGCTTTATGCAAAGCCGTTGACAGCCCGTCCTGCAAAATCCTTTTTGACATCTACCATCAGCAAATCACTGAAGGAAACCTGATCTCCAATATCGACAAATGTTGGGATGAAATTGGCTACTTTCAATGTGGTGACAATCCAGGACGTAAAGAGCCCGGCACTGGCGAAATCAATTATCAAAACGTTTTCAGATTCATCCACTCACGCGAGTTTAGCGGGGTCCTGGGAATGGAACATGGTAACTCTCAAAAAGGCGTCGAGGGCGAGCAGGCTGTAATTGATGCCTACATCGAAGCCGATCGATTCTAATCATTTAATCGAACGCTTAAGGGGTGGGTGAAAATCAAACTTTTGCCGTTTTCAGCCGTATCTAGATCGATTTGTGTTGAGCGCGACGTAGAATCCGACGCATATTCGCACGAGAAGGTTGTTGTTGAGCAGTTCAGATTGCTTCAGACACTGTTTAGCAAGGATCTATAGCAGGCTCTTATCTCGGAATTGGTGGGGAGCCTGGTGGAAGGGTAGTTCTTTCGCTTCTATACATACGCGTATCCCCAGCAGCTTCTCACGCGACCTGACTCCCCGAGGCTTTCCCTCTCAGCACCCCACGACAAAGTTTCAAACTTACAATGCTGCAGAAAAACGCGTGCTCATACCGTGGCGGTCTATAGATGCATACGATGCCAGAAACAATGGGCTCCTCTCCTAGCTAACTGATGGGAATTCGCGCCCCTTTCATTTCTCTTTTGCATCTTTCATATTGAGAGCTTGATGAGCTCATGTGATATTCCGTAGGTGAGAAAACGATATGAAACGATTGCTAATACTGATTTTGCTAGTGCTGGCTGGGTGTAACGCGAACGTTCGTAAAGAGGTAAGTGAGAGAAGCGAGATTGAGAAAGCTGAAACGCTTACTGATGAGCAGCTTGAACGTCTGCTAGACCTCAACAGAAAAATTGGACAGTTTAGAAAAGCTGAGGTGATTATGTATATGTTAGATACGACCTCCATCACAGATGCACAGACCGAAATTCTGAGTGAAGTTGCAAAGATTCTAATTCTTCCCAATATAAGCTCTATCACGGATGTACAGGCTGAGCACCTAAATAAGGTCGACCATTTGGTTTTAGACGGCTTAACCTCCATCACTGACGCACAGGCAGAGAGCCTAAGTAAGGTTCGTAAAGTTGAACTTAACGGGTTAACCGCCATCACTGACCAACAAGCAGAAAGCCTAAGAAAGGTTTACTACCTGAGGTTAGACGGCTTAACCTCCATCACTGATGCACAGGCAGAAAGTTTGATTAAAAATAAACAAAATAAATCACCTGTTGCAAATATTCTTTACTTAAATCGCTTATCGTCGATTACTGACCGTCTAGCAGAAATCCTGAGCAAGGCTGAACACCTTGAGTTAAACGGATTATCTTCCATTACGGATCCACAGGCTGAACACCTAAGTAAGGTTAAACATCTTTACCTACGCGGTCTAACTTCTATCTCAGACAGACAAGCGGAAAGTTTGAGTAAGATGCGTAAATCTCTTTCACTAGATAGGTTAACCTCTATCTCTGACGCACAAGCGGAAAGCCTGAGTAAAGTTAAAGTACTTGGCCTAAAAGGTCTAACCTCCATCACTGACAAGCAGGCTGAAAGTTTGAGTAGGATTAAAGACTTGCGCCTCTCGGATTCCTGCCGTGAGCAAATCCTATCGTATCAGCAAAGAATCCTATTGCATCAGCAAAAAACCGTGGACGAAATCAACGTCAGTGGAACCATTGCCGACGATCAAATAGAAATGCTAAAAAACTACCAAAGTAGCGAACTTGTTTTATCCGGCTTACGTTCCATAACAGACAGTCAGATCGATTCTCTGAGTGAAATTCCCTCGCTCAATCTGAGCGGCTTAGTATCCATCACAGATCATCAAGTTGAAATACTCAGTAAACGTAATGAAGGAGCAACACTTGAATTAAATAAATTAAGCTCGCTAACTGACAGTCAAGCGGAAACCTTGAGCAAGGTTGGTACACTATACTTAAACGGCCTTACCTCTATCACTGACAAACAGGCCGAAAATCTGAGTAAGATTCGTTGTGTTGAACTTAACAGTTTAACCACCATCACTGACCAACAAGCGGAAAGCCTGAGTAACGTTGAAGAAATTAGTTTAAGTGGCTTGATCTCAATCACTGACAACCAGATCGATAGTCTGATCAAATGTGCTTCACTTAATCTCAGCGGCTTAGTTTCCATCACAGATCATCAAGTCGAAATTTTCAGTAAATGGAAGGACAGAGGGACACTTGAATTAAATAAATTAAGCTCGCTCACTGACCAACAAGCGGAAACTTTGAGCAAGGTTCGTGCGCTATACTTAAACAGCCTTACATCTATCACGGATGAGCAGGCAGAAAGTTTGAGTAAAGTTGGTAGTCTCAGGCTAAACGGATTAACTTCCATCACTGATGCACAGGCTGAAACGCTTATCAAAGTCAATTCATTAGAATTAAATGGTTTAACTACGCTCACCGAGCTACAAGCAAAACTGATTATCAAAAGCCCAACAGTTAAGCTGAATAATCTAACTACCATCAGCGATGAGCAGGCTGAAAACTTAAGCAGCGTTCTTGAGCTTCAATTAAACGGCTTAACCTCCATTACTGATCAGCAGGCAGAGAGTTTCAGTAATGTCAAAAGTTCTCTTACCTTAAACGGCTTAACCTCGATCTCTGACAAACAGGCTGAAAGCCTGAGTTCCTTGCTTTCTCTTGAATTGAATGGAATGACCTCTATTACAAGCAAACAGGCAGAAATGCTCAGCCAGATTGATACGCTCTCATTAGACGGTTTGGTCACTATCACAGATGCCCAAGCTGAGTTCTTCGGTAAGATTAAATTCCTTTCTTTAACTGGCTTAACCTCTATCACTGACAAACAAGCTGAAAGTCTGAGTAAGGTTGAATATTTGGAAGTCTCAGAAGCCCTCCAACCCTTCATCAATACCGTCAGTACCGAATATAAAACAATTCGATACAAAACAATTCGTGCAATCCCATGAACAGAATCTCAAAGTTATTAGCCATCTGTTGTATCGCTGTACTGCTAGCCGGGTGTGAGGAGCCGACGCCTGAAGAAATCATGAAGCACGTTAACGCCACTGGAATGCTTACTGATAAGCAGGCAGAGAGTCTAAGCAAGATTGAAAATATTGACTTAAGTGGTTTAACGTCTATCACTAACGAACAGGCTGAAATCCTGAGTGAAGTTGAAATACTCGTGTTCGACGGTTTAACCTCTATCACAGACGAACAAGCAGAGAGCTTCAGTAGCGTTTGGCAACTTCATTTGAATGGATTACCGTCCATTACTGACGAGCAGGCTGAAAGCCTGAGTAAAGTTCGCATGCTTTACATCTCAGAAGCCCTCCAGCCCCTCATCGATAAATACAAGAAGCAGTAGCTCAAGCAACCGAATCTGCCACGCGAGACACACGCATGCGGTAGTGGTTTTAATTACAACACAAATGTTTTGTAGTATCTTTAATGCTAGCAACAAAATTGGGAGATACCCAAACTGTTCAATAGGTAATCTTTCCAAGCGATCAATTAATAATGGCTGACCATTTCACTCGTTGCCAGATTTATCAAATTGAAGGAGAAGGGGATTATGGCTGCTAGAGACAAGGGCGATAACTTCGTCACTACCGAAAATCCGCTTCCGACTATGAGATCAAGAGGGCAATCCAATCAACCGAAATGCCACCCGATTCATTGGATACTGCCATTAGCTACATGCGGTTATGTCCCCTCGGTTTTTGGTCTTGGCCCATTGTTAGATAAGGATTCTTTCGCCAGATACTACTTGTTCGTCTATTCCGGTGTGCTATTGCTTCTATTAATCCCCGTCTACATCGTAGCCGTTGTTTGGCTGACCAGACGTCGACTCAAAAAAGGGAACAACACGATTGTCCTGACATTGTTCCAAATCCTACCGTTGATTCCGCTGGTCATCTGGTTGTTTTTCGTTTTGACATTTAACGGGTCGCCTGCATGACGCATCGAGAGGATTTCGTTCTCGCACTCAAGGAAATTCACGTCTCTAGAAAAGTATATTTCGATGAAAAATAAAAATCCTGATGCATGCACAAAAGTGACTGCCCTTGTGGGTGATCCCCCAAAGAATCGACGTTACACAATTAAGGGGATTTTGTTCTGGACGGCTGTTGTAGCTGGTTTGATTCCAGCCGTTCTTAGCGGGAAACATGATCCAACGACTGGTATTTTTATAACCGGCGTTTACCTTACCGGCGTGTGTGGGATTGCTACGCTTGTACTTCACCCACGTTCGTTTGATGCGTATATCCCCATTTGTGGAACCATATTGTTATTGGCAATTCTGTTCTTAACGGCTGCACTGCTGCCGGTGGGGAAAATGAGAGACACCGTGGGTGATCTACTGTTTTACAGCAGCATCCCGTTAGGTATTTGCTTGCTGATTCACAACGCAAGAAGAATTAAGAAAATAGGATTTTCATTAGCGGTTTCAATATATCATTTTGGTTTTTGGGTTGCGTGGGTTGGCCTGACCGGGGCCATCGCCAATGCGCCAATAACATAAGAACTGTCTGGCATCACGCGCCCTCCGACACACGCATGCGGTAGGATGTGTCTGGTAAGCCGGTGATGGCTTGGTTGCGTATGAAACTCATTTAGTTGCTTTAAGAAGAGAGCTTCTTAAAGTTTTCGCGAAACTGATTTCCAGTTGTTACATCTGGGACGTTGTCCTTAGTCTTCGTTGCGTTACGTTCTAGTGGTTCATAACGATGGTTTTCGCCGCGCAGTATCTTAAAGCGAAAAAAGTCTCTAAGGCGTCCTTGGCAAACTACAAGTAAACCAGCCACCATCAAGCCCCACCAGGGACTGCTGCCATTGGAGATGTCTAGGAATATAGAAATTGCGAAAATGAGGTATAGCATTGCATCGATCAGAAACATATACCTTCTTGGTTTACACAACTGCCTAAAACTGCCGTAACCGATAAAAAGACACCCTATAGCCAACCCAAAGTAGTTTAGATTTTGAGCGGAACTACCAATCGACGGGTCGGCTGCAGCCGGCATTGCCTGCATTATTTCTATCAAGCCACAGATGATAATGAAAACAAAAGGCCCTGCAGAGGAACTCTCTAGATGTCTTAAAGATGGTGGGCCTTTCCACTTCTTGAAAATTTCTGAATCAACTTGTTTCACAATCTGGAACATTTCCGATTGGCCCGCAACCTTAATGGTTATGTTCCCCATAAAACCAAATAGCCGGTCCCAGGCTTCGTCCCTAGGAATCACGTAGCAATTAGAGGAATTAGCATATAAATATGAGGCAGCATCCGTTAAAGCTAGATGCCACTCTCCTTCGTAACCATTAAACTTGCCTTTAAGCACAAATGTGTGTTCGGATGGAATATTCTCTGGCAAAACAACTGTTGGCTGTTCCGGTTGGGAAGTGACTTCGGTAGGTGTAGGATCAGTGTTCTTCATTCTATAACTCGGCCCTCAGGGAGATAAAACTATCATTTGTTGTCGCCTGCTTTTAGTAAAGATACCAAGCAAGGGCCGGTAGGGCGCTGTTTCTCTTCTTAGCATTAGATTGAACGTGTTTTCTGGTCGCTCCATCTTTTGTTCTCTGGCAAACGCAGACGGTAGCTGTTTTAACCACAACACACATGTTTTGTAGCTCGTTCAACACTAACCACAAATTTTGCAAATTCCGATAATGGTAGATGAAATGAGGTATCCAAAGTGATGCTTTAATTGATAACGAAAAATTAAAATCGGAGCTCTACCCATGAAAAAGATCGCCATTCTACTCTTGCTTAGTTCGATCCTATTTGTTTCCGGATGTGCCGATTCGCAGTCTGATCAAGTGCCGGATGCCGAACAGCAGCAGCCACAAGCAACGGAAGTCCCCCTATCGGTTAATCAAGAGTCAGCGGAGTCGCCGCTTTATAAGGCAGCCGAACGTAATGAAGTGGATGTTATCAAACAGCTATTGGCTGAGGGCGCGGATATTAATCAGGCCGGGGGTGAAGATCAGGAAACTCCTCTTCATCGAGCAATCACCAGAGGAAGTACGGAGGCCGCGAAAATTCTGATCGATGCCGGAGCGGACGTTAACAAACCACGAAGAGACGGACAGACCCCCTTAGAAATGGCTCGAGTCCGTAACCGTACTGAAATTCTTGCTTTGTTAAATCAAAAGTCAACGGAATAACATTGGGGGAGCGTCTTCCAATCTCTCAATAAAGATACATTCGGAGTTTAACAGTTAAGCATGGTTGCAGGTGAGTAATGAGATCGGAAGACGAAGCCGTTTTTTTTACAGCTAACATTATTTGCCACCAGTTGGTAGCTTTATTCATCTGGTTCATGTTAGAGGGATTTACCAGAAAACGTATTTCGCGTAAAAGTAGCTCTTCGATACCGTTGGTAAATCGCTGCCCGTGGTTAATTTCTCTTTGTTTTGCTATCGCACTGATTTTGCCATTTGCGATTCCTGGATACCCTAAGCCGGACGTGGCAAACTATGGACTCTTGCTATCAAGACTGCTTTGTATGGTGGTGGTAACTGGAGTTGTTAGCTTGTTCTACTGGATTCGTTTCATAAGAAAACGGAATCTTCGAGAACTTTATTTAGCAATTATCGGGATGCTAACCTCGGGGGCAGGATTTTACTATTCACTTCTAGCAGGTGCGGCGAGCCCAGTTTAACCGTTTAATTAGTTAACTTTGCGTTAGCAGTGGAGAAATTAAAGCCACGCTTTGGCTGTGAAATTGCCACACCCCTAGCTGTTAGTTAAGTCAACGCAGATGCCGCGATAGCATCAACGATCACCCAAAGTGCCCAAAACGAGGCGATGAGTATTATTACGGTAAGGCATAAGAAGAATACGGACTGACGGCTCGGCTCCTCGCGATAGCTTGAAAGATTTGTTAGAGCGAGGAAAAACGTCCACATTGCCAACAATAAAAAGTAGAACACCGTTTCAGTTGAAATGGGAAAAGTGTTACCGCATCCTTCGATCAGGGATGGGATAGTGACCGAAAACAAGACAATGAAAGCGAGCGATTTGGATAAGAAACTAATCGTTTGTTTACGCGAAAGAACTCTCACGTTCTTCTTTCGAACAACGAATCCGGCAATCGCCCAGACGATTGGAATTGCAATCGCTGCAACGATTGAAGCGGTCCAAGTGTTCCGTAGACTATCGAAAATCACTTCGGAGGAAAATCGCTCGATTTCTAGTTGATGTAAGCTTATCAAATAAATGAACGTGACCGAGTAGCAAATCGATCTGCCGAAGACCTTCAAACTGTGAGTCTTTCTTGAGGTGGATTCCTCACCTGAGTGTTCAGTTGGTTTATTCAAGCCAATTCCCTCTCTGTTAGATTTGCGAATAAAACGCTAATGAAACACTATAGAATCACACAACGCAATCGAAAGTGTTAATTACGCTACATTCAACTTATTTTGTAGCAAGTGCTTAAAGTGCCTATAGACTATATTCTCTCCTCCCATCAACATTCATACCTATGTGTTTATGATCAGCCGAAGCGGAATTGATAGATTGATGATTGGTTTAGGAAGATTAAGCTATGAGCTGCTCTTAACCCACTCATCGCCCACTAGAGGCTTTTCCTGTGACAGGCCCTGAAGGTCGATGATGGGGAATGCCTTCTTTTATAGAGCCTCCTATTTTTGCGTAGGAGGTTTATGGAAACTTTACTTTTCCAATTTTTCGAACGGCCTGAT
>NZVD01000002.1 GCA_002701385.1 Rhodopirellula sp.
AAATCACGACGCGTTTACCCGCCATAATCCGCAGGATGTAGACGGTTCTAATTCTCTAAAGAGGTAAATGGTTAAGTGGCTAAATGTTTACCTGTCTTTCATTATCCCGCGATATCTTGGTATCCTTATATAAAGAAGCCACCGTCCTTAGAACAAGTCGTCATGAAAACATTGCAAGCCATTTCCATTCTGATCATTTTCAGTCTGTTTATCCACGTCACAACGGATTTGCACGGTCAAACGGTCAGTGCGACAACAACCATCACAACAAATCCATCGGACTCTATTCCGACGCTCCACGCGTTGAAGAAATTAGGCGCAAGTCATTCAGACTATTTAACTAGGGATTATCGTGTAAAAACGACCGGCGTTCCCAAACCTAAACTTTCTCAGTTCAAAAAAGAGATCCTGCCGATCTTGAACAAGACCTGCATACAGTGCCACGGTGACGAACTAACCGAAGGAAACATCCGTCTGGACACACTCGACCCCAACCTCCAAAAGGGTGCGGACGTTAGTTGGTGGATTGAAGTCATGGCCGTATTGAGTAACGGTGAAATGCCCCCGCCAGACGAAACACCTCTTTCAGATAGCGACCGAGCCAAGATTATTAATTGGCTGGCATCAGAAATACAGGTTGCATCCCAGGTACGACGTGCAGAGGGCGGACACTCTTCATTCCGACGACTCACTCGTTATGAATATAACTATGCTCTTCAGGACGTGCTCGGATTACCATGGAATTTCGCCAAAGATCTACCACCAGAAGCCTATTCAGACGACGGCTTTCAAAACAGTTCTGACCTCCTGCAAATGACTTCAAATCAATTTGAAACCTATCGGGATATTGCTCGTAATGCGTTGCTACGTGCGACCGTCACGGGGGCGCAACCTGCGATGCTCCACTGGGGAATTGATATGCAAGCCAATTCAAAGATTGATTTCGGTAAGCAACAGGACCAAATCGAGAAGACCAGAGAAGCACATAAGGACAATCCGGAGGTCCAAAAGGCGGAGCTAGAAAAGCTTATTGCAAGTTTCAAGAACAACCCAGGCGGGCTTCATTATCGCAATTTAGATACCGGGCATGCAGTTCGAGCAAGCTGGGCCTATTACGGTGGCCGGCATGCACAACCATCTCAGAAGACATTGCCGCCATTCCCAGAAAAGACCAGCCATGTCGCCGTCATTCCTCGGGGTCAACGAGTTTATGTCGAATTGGGTGACCAGGTTCCAAACGAAGGGATGATGCGAGTACGAGTTCGTGCATATACCACAGAAATCGGAGACTCCGGTCCTCCCAGCCTGCAATTGGAATTCGGCTGGCGTGCAAGTAATGAAGGACGAGCCGTGCTTCGAGTCAGCCAAGCAGATCACCGAGTCTCGGCAACTAAAAATGATCCTCAGATTTACGAATGGACCATACCACTCGGCGAAATCTACCCCCGCAACTCAGTACGTGGCGTCAACAAGATGGGGCAGATGCCAAATCCTTCAGAATACATCCGCTTAGTAAACAGCAGCGTTTCCCAAAGTGATATCGTCGTGGATTACGTACAGGTTTCAACGCCCGTATATGAAAAGTGGCCACCAGCATCCCATACAGCTATTTTTCCTAAACGGGACGAAATGCAATCAGAAACACAGTATGCACGAAATGTAATTGGGAACTTCATGCCCAAAGCATGGCGTCGACTTGTCACTGACGACGAGATCGATCGCAAGTTGGCGCTCTACAACGCGATTCGGCCTCAATGTGACAACACTGAACAAGCGTTGATTGAGGTACTCGCTACGATCCTATCCTCACCAAATATCCTATACGTCTCGCGAGAATCGGTGCGACGTAATAACAGTCCAGCGGAAGCCATCGATGATTATGAGCTGGCGACACGATTGGCGCTTTTTGTCTGGAACAGCAATCCCGACCAGGAACTATTGCACCTCGCAGCTAAAAACCAATTGAATACAGCTCAAACATTGAATGCCCAAGTGACCCGCATGCTTGAAGATCCCCGAGCTTCTCGGCTTTCCAAGCATTTCGTTCACCAATGGCTCGACTTGAAGCTCTTAGATTTTCTAGCAATCGATCGTAAGACTCGTCCACAATTCGAGCCGGAATTAAAGGAGGCGATGCTACAGGAACCTGTCGCCTTCTTCCACGAAATGCTTACAACCAATGAAAGCGTACTCAACTTCATACACGCTGATTATTCCATGCTGAATGAGCGACTCGCAAAACATTACGGCATACCTAACATATACGGGAATGAATTTCGGCGAGTGTCCCTGGAGCAGAGTACCGAACGGGGGGGTATTCTCACTCAGGCAGGCCTCCTCACGATGAATTCTGCCGGCAACGATTCCCATCCACTGAAGCGAGGCATTTGGTTACTCGAAAGCTTACTCAATGACCCCCCCCCTCCGCCACCACCGGCAGTGCCGGAGATTGATTTGGCCGATCCTGAAATCGCAAAGATGACACTCAAGGAACGGATCGAGGATCACCGGAACCATGCAGCATGCCGTTCATGTCACGCTAAAATTGATCCGTGGGGTATCGCTTTTGAAAACTATGATTCTCTTGGGCGTTGGCGCCAACAGATTGGCGACAAACCGGTCGACGCTACGAGCACGTTATTTAACAATCAATCGCTGCAAGGAATGGATGGACTGAAACGATACCTACTTGAACATCGTCAGGACCAATTCACACGTGCTTTGGTTTATAAACTGACTACATACGGATTGGGACGCCCGCTCACATTTGCTGATCATTCAAGCATCGACCAGATTACTGCCGATGTTCGTAAACAGGGGGATGGCCTTGCCACAATGATTCGGCTTATTGTGGCTAGTGACCTATTTCGCGCAAGATAACTCCACCAACCTTACACCTAAAACCGCTCGTACCTTTTACTAGACCAATGCCATGACTCTAAACCTCAATTCTCTTGATCGTCGACGATTCCTACGTGGGAGTGGGGTCGCGTTAGCGCTTCCAATGTTCGAATCATCGCGTGCAGCCTTGAACGCGAGTGAAGACCGCGCCAATCCAAAACGGCTCGCATGTTTTTACTTTCCCGACGGAGTTCCGATGCCATTGCCGGCGGACCCAGCCTACAAAGACTGGCTATGGTTCCCACATGGTAACGGTCGGAAGTTCGAGTTTACGAAATGTTTTGAACCGCTGGTCCCTCTCAAGGAAGACTTCACCGTTTTGTCTGGTTTCTCACATCCACCAGGACGGATTGTTCATGGTCACAATAACGCCGATCAATTCCTAACAGGTGCGGCGACAGGCGGTGGTGACATGGACTATAAGAACACGATCTCGATCGATCAGCTATACGCCAATAAAGTAGGTGATGAAACTCGTTTTGCATCATTGGTAATGTCCACCGATGGTGGTACAGGAACAGCTCGTGGCGCGCATACAATTTCGTATAACCAGAATGGCCGTGCGATACCTGCTGAACACCGGCCAAAACGCATCTTTGACATGTTGTTTGTAAAGAACAACGCAGATGCCGCACGACGGCTTGCATTGAGTAAAAGTACGCTCGACGATCTCCTGGCTGATGCACGATCCATGCGCAAGACCCTTTCAGCGCAGGATCAAATTAGATTCGACGAATACCTTGAGTCAGTACGCGAAACCGAAATCAAAGTTGAAAAAGCCAAAAAGTGGATCGACCTTCCACTGCCGACGGTGAACGTCGACCATCTCAACCTAGAGATTACGCCAAACGATCCGAGGGAATACATTCAAACGATGTATGAATTGATCTATTTGGCTTTCAGAACCGATTCCACTCGTGTTGCGACCTATCAGATCGGGCGAGAAAACGGAGTGGGGCAGAGTGATTACCTAGCTCGCGCTGTGGGATTCAACTTAGCTCATGCGTTATCTCATGAAACAAAGAATCCGGGAGGATGGGAACGCTTTGGAATCTACTGTGCTTTTCTTCATGAAGAATTGGGAAGGTTCGCTCAAAAATTAAAAGATACGCCGGAACCGGTCGGGACCGGCAATATGCTTGACAATACACTTCTGTTCTTTGGTTCCGCATCTAGTGCGTTCCACCTGTCACGTAACTACCCAATCATCTTAATGGGTGGCAAACAAATGGGGTTCAATCACGGCCAGTACATCAACAACGCCGGAGCGAATCCACAGGGCGGTCCTTGGGACGGAGGGCAGGAACCATGGCAAGAGGATATTCAGAAAGAAGACGCGCCGCTTGGTAATGTGTTCGTGACGATGCTTAAGCAACTGGGCGTCCAAGTGGATTCCTTTGGTGGTAGCAACGGCGAAGTCAAAGCACTTGTGTCCTAATGACTGTGCGATCAGTCAATTTGCTAAACTGTTTGGCTAATCCACGCACCTGACCTAAGAACAACTTACTCGGAAAGTGACTCTACGATCTCTTTCACGGTTTTTCGTTTTCGTATCTCAGATAAACCGGGGTCTGTAAGCAAAATAGTGCGGCGTTCAGGTTCATCGAATACGCCTTTCTCATGGGCATTTTTTATAAAACGCTCTGCCATCTCCTCATATTCCGATTCGCCAATTCGGGTTGAACAAATCAGCGCAGCTTCCAATAGAATTTCATCACTGATCATTCCATCTTTGCCGGTTGAGTCGTCAAGCATTGCCAGAATATTCGACAAAGCGGCCCGTTGGAGCGCTACAATCGACTGAGCTTCGGTTACATCATTTTTCTGTTCGGCTAACTGCGAGGCCTGTTGCTTTGCCTGGTAGGCATAGGTACCCGAAACTAACACCATCAGTGTCAACATAAAGAAGAACCCGATGGTCAAGTTGGCAACAACCGGATTGCGTTGGCGCCATCGCTTCAGTTTTCCTACGGTACCTACCGGACGGGCCTTAATCGGTTCATGAGACAGCCACGCATTTAGATCTGCCTTCAATTCAGCGGCGGTCTGATACCTGCTGTCTGGTGACTTCTCAAGACATTTCATAACGATGGTTTCAAGATCCTTAGGTATCGCACCAACTAACCGACGCGGCGATATCGGATCGTCGCTTATGACTTGCTGAATCAACATTTTTGCCACACCTCGGAAAGGCCACTCTCCGGTAAGTAATTCATAGAGAATCACTCCGAGTGAATAGATGTCTGCTCTCCGATCAACACGATGGCCCTCGCCACGCGCCTGTTCTGGTGACATATAGGCAGGCGTACCGATAATTCTCCCATCCATGGTCATGGTCACCTCGCCGACATCCTGCTTTGCTAAACCAAAATCCATCACCAACGGGGCATTGTTTTCACCCAGCATGATATTGCCAGGTTTAAGATCACGATGTACAACTCCCTTTTGATGAGCGTGCTCCAGGGCGTCCGCTACAAGACCACAGAATCTTACCGCTTCCTGAAACGTCATTCGTTTTGCACTTAACCATTCGGACAAGTCCACTCCGTCTACAAAGTCACTGACGATGTAAAGGCGATCGTCGTCACGGCCTACTTCATGGATGGTGACAATTCCCGGATGGTTTAATTGGGCTGCGGCACGTGCCTCTCCCAAAAATTGCTGCTCCGATTCAACTGACACTGACCGACGGCGTGGGATCTTAATTGCAACGATACGGTCCAGTTCATTATCTTTGGCCTTCCATACCGTACCGTGTCCTCCAACACCAATTTGATCGAGCAATTCAAAGTGGCCAATCATTGTCGTCAGAGCGCCACGATGCTCCAACGTCGCCAGGTTTTCTTGTTGATAAATAGAAAACATGGTTTCGCAGGAACCGCAGTAAACGCTATCCAGATTCGAATCATTCGTTGTTTTGGCCAATGAATGACAATTGGGACAACGAATCTTCATTGAAGAAGCCATAGTGGAGCGTCTTTCTAACTTACCTAATGATTGAGCAGTTCCCTTTATTATGATTTAACAGGATTCGATAACAAGCGTTTCCTGCCCCGATGACAAATGCCCATCCGTCCGTTCTAATCAAATTTAACGAATCAGGTAGTTCCAACCCTCTCCTTCAATTGTTTAACCACATAAACAATATGCGATTTAACCGGTCCCCAGTAACTCTTACTTTTCTTTTTCTTGTAGGTTTACTCATCAGCCGCCCAGGACCGCTCGAAGCTGTCCCTAAATCACCCTCGCCGAGTGGAACACCCATTATTGGGGACAAAGATAAGGATGGCGCAATTTCCCAAGACGAAGCAGAATCCCTAATTCAAAATACAAACCTTAAAGAACGTCTTCTCGAGGGGCCCCTGAAACTCCAAGCTCAATTTTATCACGCCTTGGAAAAACGTATTCGAGTGAAGCTGGTTCGCCTTAGTAAGGCTTATGATACTCCTAAATGGAAATTTGCAATCGAACAATGTAGGAAGCTGGGTATCGCCGAGTCCGACGCTATCCGCATTGCAAAAATTATTACTAAAGTGCGATCAGCCAATTGAGAAAAATGTTCATCCAAACTCTACGTCGTTTATACAGTCTATGTGTACTTGGTTTGTACCTACTGGTCATTGCCGATCTAAATGGTGCACCACCATCAAAAACGGCACTAGAAACTCGCAAGAACTTTCTAGTCGCCGGAAAACGGGCTTTCCTTATGCTCCCAGAGAAAGTGGACACTTCCAGGCCTATCCCCTGGGTTTGGTATGCCCCAACACTTGGAAACGGATTGCCCGGAGTCCATGAAAGTTGGATGTTTAATCGTTTACATGAGGAAGGGATAGCCATTGCCGGCATCGATGTGGGTGAATCCTACGGGAGTCCAGCAGGGGCAGAGGTTTATCAGAAGTTTTATACCGAGTTAATCAAACACCGCCGGATGAGTAAGATGCCCGTCTTGTTGGCGAGGAGCCGCGGTGGCTTGATGCTCTATAGCTGGGCCGTTCGACACCCGGGGAATGTTGCGGCCGTCGCAGGCATCTATCCTGTTTGCAATCTAGCCAGCTATCCCGGAGTAGCACGCGCAGCACCAGCCTATGGGCTTACCCCAGAGCAATTAGGAAACAGTCTCACCAAACTAAATCCGATAGATTTACTTGAACCATTGGCCAAAGCCAAGGTGCCAATATTGCATCTTCAAGGTGATAGCGATACAGTGGTACCGCTATCACCCAATTCCGCCCTATTAGCCGAACGTATAAACACAAGAGGCGGGAATGCCAAAATTGAAGTGATTAAAGGGCAAGGGCACAATTTGTGGGAGGGTTGGTTTACTAATCAATCGCTTACAGACTTTATGATTAAGCACGCGAAAAACGCAGGTTCCGAATAATGCGTCCATTGCTAGTTTCCCTCACAGTTGCTGTTTGCGTTCTATGCACGAGTGCTACGCACGGACAACGCTGGCAGGATCTATACGTTCCGATTCCAAATTCGGATATCCCATGCCGCGTCATGGAACCTATCGAGATCGTGAAAACGAAGAAATACCCCGTCATCCTATCGCTGCATGGAGCAGGGGGGCGAGGTACGGACAATAAGAAACAACTTAAAGTTTGGAACAGCCAACTCGCTGAACCGACAATCCGGACAAAATTCCCGTGTTATGTTGTAGCTCCTCAAGCCGATGGTTTATGGGACAAGACCGACTACCAACATATCAAGAAAATCATCAATGAACTCCCAGCGGTAGATAGGGACCGCATCTACATACTAGGCCATTCTATGGGCGGCCATGGAACCTATATTTTCCTTCAATTCGAGTCCGACTACTTCGCGGCTGCCGGCCCCTCTGCCGGTACCGGACTACGGTCAACAAAACCGTTTATCTCTGCCCAAAAACTCGCGCATTATCCTATCTGGGCCTTCCATGGTGATCAGGATGGAACGTGCCCATTCGCAAAGGCACAGCAACTTTTCAATGAATTAAGGCAAATAGAAAGCAATATGAAATTTACTGTTTGGAGGGGAGACAAGCATGGCGTTTCAAATAAATTCATCCCCGGCGCACAAAACGGCATTACGCATTTGTCTGGGAAAGCTTGTGATCCCGAACCCGACTTTCTTACTTGGCTCTTTAGTCAAACAAGAGTCACAAAACAGCCACGTTGACGCGCCGCAGAGTGTTTCCACACCGACTCAGCATCAATAGTCGAATTACAATCTCTCCTTGATTTACTTTTTCCGTATATAATACGTTTACGCATCGATTACTTACAACTGACTCGATTCCGAGTTTTCAAATACAGGACGACCGATAATGACAAGCCAACAAAAATCCACCAGACGCCAGTTTGTAAGCGGAGTAGCCGCCGGCTCTGCCGCTTTAATGATAGGACAGGGACAGCGCGCATCTGGCTTCACTTCTGCCAACGATCGTCCCGTATTCGCCACGATCGGCTTGCGAAATCAAGGCGTGACGATAACCAACAAATCGACCAAGTTTGCCGACTTTGCCGCATTAGCAGATGTCGATTCGAAAGTGCTTGGCACGAACGTTGAAAAGCTTGCCAACCGTCAGGGGAAAAAGCCAGATTCATACGGTGACTACCGTCGCGTTCTTGATCGCAACGACATCGATGCTGTCATGATCGCGACACCCGATCACTGGCACACCAAGATTGCCATTGAAGCGATGTTAGCTGGCAAAGATGTTTACTGTGAAAAACCACTAACCCTAACGATTGCCGAAGGAAAGTTAATCGAGCAGGTCGTAAAGAAAACTGGTCGCACCTTCCAGGTCGGGACGATGCAGCGTACCGAATCCGGCCAACGATTCCTGCAGGCAATCGCCTTGGTACGCGCAGGACGAATTGGTAAGGTTCAAAAGGTAACCTGTGGTATCGGCGGTTTCGGCCCGTCTCCGGTTATTCCAGTGGCTCCCGTCCCACAAGAACTTGACTGGGATACTTGGCTTGGCCCCGCTCCGAAGGTCCCTTACCGCGCATTGCCGGAAATCCGAAAGGGCTATGGCGGTGGAGTACCGCTCTATAGCAATTGCCATTATGCATTTCGCAATTGGCATGCTTATTCAGGTGGTAAGTTAACGGACTGGGGCGCCCATCATGTTGACATTGCCTGCTGGGCCATCGGCGCCAGTGAGACAGGTCCTAGCAAGATTACTCCACTGAACTATACGTTTGATGTCGATTACAAAGATGGTCACCCAACCGTTGAAGACAAGTATGACATTGCGATCAACTACAACATCCGTGCTGACATGCCCGGTGGTATTGAGTTACTTATCACCAACGAAGGAGATAATGGTATCCTCTTTGAAGGCACCAAGGGCCGCTTCTTTGTAAACCGCGGAAAAATCGTCGGTAAGCCCGTAGAAGATCTCGCAAGTAATCCTCTACCTGGCGGCGCAATTGAAGAAGTATACGGCGGGCCAGTGCCAGAAAATCATACCCTGAACTTTATCGAAGCGATTAACGCCAAGAAGCAGCCGATTTCAGATGTATGGACTCACAATCGCATGCTAGAAATCTGTCACTTGTCCAACATCGCTATGCGACTTGACCGGGCTCTGGATTGGGATCCCGTCAAACGGGAGGTCATCGGAGACGATCAGGCTAATAGTTTCCTTGCACGTGAAAACCGCAAAGGATTTGAAATCAATATGTAGAAATTGATTTCGCAATCAGTACTTTCACTACGTCCGGTTTTTTGCCGGACGTAGTTTTTTATTAACGGGTACGAGACATGTCGACCGGTTCAGATAACACAGAATTGAAGAGAGAACTCGGTGTCTTCCAAGCCATGATGCTGGGACTTGGGAGCATTCTGGGCACCGGTGTGTTTGTCAGTATTGGGCTAGGTGCGGACGTCGCCGGAGCATCCGTTGTATTAGCGGTGGTACTAGCCGCCGGACTCGCGACTTGCAATGGTCTGAGTAGTGCACAACTTGCAGCTAATCATCCAGTTAGTGGAGGCACCTATGAGTATGGCTATCGCTGGCTTTCACCAAGGCTGGGTTTCACGGCGGGCTGGATGTTCATGTGCGCCAAATCCGCTTCCGCTGCTACAGCAGCCTTAAGCGTATCCGCCTATGTGTTACAACAATTCTCGCTCTCAGATATGCTCGTCCTGCCCGCAGCCTTAATCATCATCTTGATTGTTACCTGCCTTACTCTAAGCGGTATCAAACGCAGTAGTCGTGTTAATACGATAATCGTGAGCATTACGATCATTTCGTTACTCTGCTTTATCGGGGCGGCATTCAAAGTAACGAACATTGTGGGTTCAAGTCATTTTGATGAACTTTTCACAAGCGTATCAGAGGATGCATTCTCGTTTTTTGAATGCGTCGCTCTGATGTTTGTTGCTTATACCGGTTATGGACGTATTGCGACACTAGGGGAGGAAGTAAAAGACCCAGGCCGTAATATACCCCGAGCAATCATTACGACGCTTGTCGTTTCAATGCTGCTTTATGTTTTGGTCGCCTTATCGGCTGTCGGAATGGTCGGGGCTTCACATTATGGCTCACTAGCCGTTAACGATTTTGCACCACTTCAAAGAATCGCGTCGAAATTCGGTTCGCCTGTGCTGGCCGGAGTCATTAGTATCGGAGCAGTGACGGCTATGCTGGGCGTCTTACTGAATCTCATTTTGGGACTTTCCCGTGTGCTGCTTGCGATGGGACGCCGAAGCGATGTGCCAACTCGGTTAGGACACGTGATTGAGGGTACCGGTGTGCCTGTACCTGCCACTATTTGTGTAGGCGTAATCATCGCAGCCATTGTATTAGTCGGCGACATCAAAACAACATGGTCATTCAGCGCATACACCGTACTTATCTACTATGCATTGACCAACCTCTGTGCGATCCGTCTAGATAACGAATTGCGGCTCTATCCGGTTTGGATATCTTACTGCGGATTGGCAGGTTGCGTATTTCTGACTCTGTGGATCGACTGGCCTGTATGGCTCGCCGGCGTCAGCCTGCTAATCACTGGCCTCATTTGGCGAGCGATTGCGTTAAAACTCAAGGCGTAATTGGCTATGAGGTTTCTCATGTAAATCGTTGGTTTCTGCCCATTTTTGCCCTAAATGAGCAGGTCGCATCAACCAGCGTTTATGCGTTCCGAGTTTTTCCGCAGAAGTCTTCTATAACACGCGAATCGAACTACATTTCCGTTGTTGAATTCCATTAACATAGCACTATCGATGGATGGAAAATTAGTCTTCTTCAAGTTAGCCACATGCAAATCGGACCCGGAACAACACTCGGACGTTATGAAATCCTCTCGGAAGTCGGAACCGGTGGTATGGGAGTCGTCTTTAAGGCTAAGGACACCACACTCGGCCGAATAGTTGCCATCAAGGTTTTACGCAAAGAGCTAGTTTCCAATGCCCAAGGCTTTGAACGATTCCGTCGAGAAGCAAAAGCCATTGCCGGCCTTTCGCATTCGAACATAATCTCACTCTATGATTACGGCGAAGAAGATGAGACTCATTTCGCAGTCATGGAGTTTGCTGAAGGGCAGTCTCTTGAAGAGTGTATTGATCGCATCCCTCGGGAGGACGTAGCAACTCTAGCTGGCTCAATCGCCAACGGCCTACGAGCCGCGCATGACGGGGGGATCATCCATCGTGATATAAAGCCCAGTAATATTATTTTGACGCCTAGCGGCGAACCGAAACTGTTAGATTTTGGCCTTGCCTCCGTTATTAATACGCGTCCCTTCAATGATGAGACTATGTCTTTAAGTGACTTAAAGACTCAAGAAGGAACAATCATGGGGACGGTTGGCTATATGTCCCCTGAGCAGGTCCGAGGTCAAAAGGCAGACGAACGTAGTGATATCTTTTCCTTTGGCGTCGTGCTATACGAACTCTTAAAGCAAAAGCGCGCATTTCGTCGTGATAGCGCCATAGAAACGATGAGTGCTATTCTTACTGAACCATTGCCAGAGGCGGCTGAATTGTCATCCGCCAAAGATCCACTATTAAATATTGCTGCACGTTGCCTTGAAAAGGAAGCTGCCGATCGATTTCAATCGATGGGCGATGTCATTGACGCCCTTTCAAGCACGGCGAGTACGTCAGTCGCCACGTCTCACTCCCCCAAAAGGCCTCTTCCTCTTTTCGCAGGTATCGCTGGAATCCTAATGTTGGGCGTTCTTTTTTTATTCTTAGGTGATAGCGAGCCGGACTCTAACACAATTGAGGATAACAACAATGTCCAGAGCAGTTCCCAAACCGAAGTCAACAGTGATACGGCTATTAACAAATTATTACCCGATTTACTCGACAAAATCGAAGCCGGGGACATAGAAGGCGGGTATGAAATAACACTTCAAATCGAGGAGTTTCTTAAAGGCAATAAGCTATATGAACAGGCTAGCGCCCGCGTCTCGATGATGTACAACATCAATAGTATCCCCGACGGAGCGAACGTCTTAATTGGAGAATACGGGACCGATCCAGCGACATTCAAATCCATTGGGAAAACACCAATTTCCAATTTACGTCTATCACGCGATCCCAAGGTAATCATTCTTGAAAAGGATGGATATCATCAAGAGGTAATGACCGGCGAACATACATTCTTTACTACCGCGTTCGATCGGACGGTAAGTCTAATCAAAACCGAAACTATTCCCCCCGGGATGGTCAGAGTCTTCAAGGATAGAGCGTTACCGCTAGAGGGCATGCGATTTGATCGCGACCTTGACAAGGGTATGGGAGTCGAAGTCGACGAGTTCTACATGGATCAAACCGAGGTTACCAATGTTCAATTTAAGGAGTTCGTAGACGATGGCGGCTATGACAATCCAGATTTTTGGACCGACACCATCATCCTTAACGGCAAGCAACTTTCTTTTGAAGAATCCCGCGAACTCTTTCATGATGCCACCGGACGCGCTGGCCCAGCCCTTTGGCGAGTCGGACAACCGCCTTCTGGCAAGGACGATTACCCTGTTCAAGGAGTGAGTTGGTACGAAGCTCGAGCATTCGCAAAATGGGCCGAAAAAGAACTGCCAACCCTGTTCCACTTCAGTTCTGCCGCATCCCCAGCATTTAGTGCAGAAGGTGTCATGGAGTTAGTTAGAAACAGTAATGTAAACACAGGTATGTACCAGCAGACCGGAGCCAATTTCGGAATATCACATAACGGCGTAAAGGACCTATGTGGAAATGTCTCCGAGTGGCTTGTCAATAGTTCCGGCACGCTCAGATTGTCCTCTGGCGGGTCTGCAGAAGACCCCCCCTACTTTTTTGGATTGGCTAACCCTGTCGATCCACTCGACCGAACCGCTCGCCGAGGATTTCGATGCGTAAAATACTTAACGCCCGTAACGGAAGAGCATCTACAGGAAGTCGAAATTGCGATCAGGGATTACAGTGACGCCACTCCAGTCTCTCAAGAGGTTTTTGAAGTTTATAAGAACCAATTCAACTATGATGACCTCCCGTTAAATCCTGTCTTGATAGCCAAAGACGAACAATCCTCGAATCATTACATTAAAGAGATTTGGGAGATTGATGCCGCCTATGGTGATGAAAGAATCATCATCTATGTTCACCTTCCCAAGAACACCCTACCTCCATTCCAATCGGTAGTTTACTTTCATCATGCAGGTTCTATCCAATCCATCCCTATAGCTGATAGTGAATTAGGCGCGGATCGCAATGCATTCGTTACTCAA
This sequence comes from Rhodopirellula sp., assembly GCA_002701385.1. Lineage (GTDB taxonomy): Bacteria > Planctomycetota > Planctomycetia > Pirellulales > Pirellulaceae > UBA721. The sequence goes on from NZVD01000002.1 coordinate 13,608, forward strand.
AGTGGTAGAGCCTTCGTCCAACCCGTCCTGAAGGGTATGTATGAACGGCGATCGGGCCTGAAAACATGGTCCGCCAATGAAAGTCAGGAATATGCCGATTTTGTGCAAATGTGGGTTAAGGATTACCGTCGCACAATAGACTATCTGCTAAGCCGAGACGACTTCGCTAACGACAAGCTATGCTATTTCGGTGACAGTTGGGGAAGTTTCAACTGGCTGATTGTTGGAGCCGTGGAACCCCGCATTAAAGCTGGTATCTCGGTAGTAGGTGGTTTATCAATGACTCCTGCTCGCCCAGAGGTAGACCAAATTAATTACGTAACACGCGTTACACAGCCAACTTTATATCTGGCTGGCGCTTATGACCCAATCTTTCCACTGACTCGCTCAGTCCAACCAGCGTTTGAACTACTGGGTACTCCGGACGAGGAGAAGCAGTTGATCGTCTATGAAGTTGGCCACATGGTCCCCGAAAACAACTTCATTGAAGAAGCTCTTGATTTTTTGGATGAACAGTTTGGGACGCCTTAGGCTTTCCCGACAATCACTTAGACTATGCTCTTTAACTCTGTAATTTTCATTCTCTTCTTTTTGGTTGTGGTCATCGTCCACTACCTTCCCATCAACTGGAAGTTGAAGAAGATACACCTATTGCTGGCAAGCTACTTCTTCTATGCCGCTTGGAATCCTCCATTTGTAGTGCTTCTTTGGATTTCCACCTGCGTGGACTGGGTTGCTGCTCGAATCATGCATCGGCAATCCTCCCGTGGCAAACGCAAAGTGCTACTAATGGTCAGCCTTGCCGCCAATCTCGGGATGTTAAGTTGGTTTAAGTACGGCACGCTTTTTATGGAGTCTTTTTCAGAACTCGTTGCGCAATTTGGTTGGCAATGGACTCCCCCTAACTTTGATATCACTTTGCCAGTCGGGATTTCTTTTTATACTTTCCAAACACTGTCCTACACAATCGACGTGTACCTAAAGAGGAGCAAACCAGAATCCTCCTTCTTAGATTTCGCCTTATTCGTCACATTCTTCCCGCAATTGGTCGCTGGCCCGATTGTTCGCCCGAATCAACTCATTCCCCAATTCAAATCTCCTAAGCGTGCTACCGCCAATCAATTTGCATGGGGTGTCATGCTCTTTGTCTGGGGGCTTTTTCAAAAATCCGTGTTAGCTGATGCAATACTGGGGCCTGTTGCCGGACACGCTTTCGGTCTCGCGAAGGAAATGCTGGTGTTCGATGCGTGGTTCGCCACACTAGCATTCTCCGGGCAGATTTTCTTCGACTTCGCCGGCTATTCCTTATGTGCGATTGGAATCGCATATTGTCTGGGATTTTCAATTCCCAACAACTTCAATTCACCTTACGCTGCTTTTGGCTTCTCCGATTTCTGGCGACGTTGGCACATTTCGTTGTCCCAATGGCTTCGCGATTATCTTTATATCCCTTTGGGAGGGAATCGAAAAGGAACTCATCGAACTAAAATAAACTTAATGCTCACCATGCTTCTAGGAGGCTTATGGCATGGCGCTGCTTGGCGTTTCGTTGTGTGGGGGGCTGTTCATGGAATTTACCTATTAATAGAGCGACTCACATTCGGCCGCTATGTTAACCATGGCAAAATAAGCCCTTCTGCCAGAATAGGTGGCTCCATCTTGACCTACCTCGCCATTTGCGTTACTTGGATTTTCTTCGCTGCACCTACATGGGAATCTTGTTTAATTTCGTTTCGTAGTTTGATCGGGTGGACTAGCAATCCCATTCCGGTAATTAAGACCATCGAAATCGTAATGATCACCCCCGTAATCGTCGCCATGCTGCTGGGGCATGGATATATGCGCAATAGGAAACTCGAAGACGAAGTACAACGGATTCCAAATGGCATCTTAGCAGCCATATTCTCAATTATTCTTGCGGTCGTGATTTTGACGGGAGGAAGTGATAGTGCATTCATCTATTTCCAGTTCTAATAATCCTTTTCAGCGTCAAACGCCTAACAAACCACTTATACGCATCGTACTCGGCTCTACCATCGCTGTTTTGCTTCTCTTGACAACATTGGAGTTCAACGCGAGACAAAATGGAATTCTTCCAACCCGAGACATGAACATGTCGTTTTGGCAAAACCACCGATTTCGCCTAGACGATCAACCCGCTGATACGACGGTTGTCTTCGGCGCATCGCGGTTCACATTTGGATTGGATCATAATACCTGGGAACAAAATACGGGAAAACGTCCATACAATCTCGGACTCCACGGTGCATCCTCCTTACCGATGTTGCACGACTATGCTGTAAACACTGAAATGAACGGAATTGTCTTATGTGCTATTTCTGGTGGATTCACATTTGCGAATGAAAGCATTCCGTTTTCCGAACGAATAGCTAAGGCTGTTAAGGATATCAACAAGAACCGGTATTCTTTCGCCCTACGATCTGAGGATTTTACCGGGCGAGTACTACAGGCAAATTTTGCGGTGCTCAACCCTTATCTATATTCTCCAATCGAAGTATTGCGCGAACATCTGCGTTTCCCTCCTCGTAAGAATGAGCGAGCGTGGTTCCACGTACCTTTTACCGTTCATCACACGGAGGAAAATCAGGACATCTACATAGATGATTTATCCGACCCGTATTACATGGCTCAATGGGACTCCATGCACCAAACAGTGCTCACCTATATGGAACGATATGACCCGCGAGACCTAGATGACGCGATTGCTCAGATGAAGCGAGATATCTCCCTAATAAGCCAAAGAGGAGGTGAAGTGATCTTCGTGCGTTTTCCAGTGAGCCGTTTTTTTAAAGAATGGGAAGATCGACGTTTCCCCCGAGACAAATACTGGGACATTATCATTGAAGAGACCGGTTGCCGAGGATTCCATTACTTGGACAACACAACCACTCGAGATCTTTTCCCACCTGACGGTTCTCACTTAATGCCCCATCAAGCCAAGGTATTCACGCGAGAATTAGTTAAGTTTGTTTACCCTGAAGACTAACCGCTGCGGCCAACTCCCAACTTTGGATCCATAGTTCGGTATCCTGCAACGTAACCTATATAACGTGCATGCAATTGCCTTAAATTCCCTCAAATAGGATTTTTGAATTTTGGCTGCGAATTACCACACTATATTTCTCTGTCTCTTGCTGTTGATAACAGAGTCCAAAGCAATTGCCAACGAACCCCTTGTGATTGGCCAACGACGGGAACTCTTTGTTGACCAGCACCTGATCGAATCAATCGACGGAAAGATTGAATTAAAACTACATCAACCTACCAAACACGAAGTTGCCT
>NZVD01000003.1 GCA_002701385.1 Rhodopirellula sp.
CTAAACCCCAGCCCCTTCATGTCACGATTCAATTTCGTGCTGATGATGTACTCGTTGGCCACAGTAGCCATTGCACGTATCTCTATTGAAGAAGGTAAGGAGCGTGCTGTGCTGTTTGGTATGCCGCTGGCAGCTGTCACGCTATTGGCCATGACAACACTTGTCCAATACAAAGATGCTATCGGCGGAATGAAGTTCATTTATAGCGCCATCGTAATCGCTATTACTTGGTGGTCGGCTCACAAAATCACCTGGGACTGTACCGTCATAGAAGATCATGATGATTCCAGTGGACAAGGTCTACTACAAAAAATTGGCCTCGAAGATCTCATTGCCGAGCCTTCATCCAATAAGCCCGACAGTGAAAGCCCTACCCAAACTTCCCTCACTGACGAATCAAAATTGACGTGGTTTGAACGTTGGAAAGAAAATCGCAAGAAACCACACACTCCTGGGGTCTGGGTAATCTATTACTCCCTAGCAGCACTCCCGCTCTTTGGCTTCGGGCAATTTCTAGCAGATACAGCGACCAATGAGTTGTGCTTCAAATACCTATTTCTTTATGTTGCCAGCGGACTAGGATTATTGCTTACCACCAGTTTTCTGGGACTACGTCGTTATCTTCGCCATCGTGATGTAGAAATGCCCGTGGAGATGGCTAGCTTGTGGCTCAGTGTGGGGGCCTTAATGATCGCCACATTCATGGTAATTGCCTTGATCCTGCCCCGCCCTGGAAACGCTCGTCAACTGACAGACGTGAGCTCTTGGTTCGACCAAAGTCAGGATGAGTATGAAACCTCGGAATACGGCGTCGGCCCGGACGGAAAACAAGAGGGGCAGGACGGTGAATCCACTGATTCCCCAGAATCCACGGGCTCTGAGGGTACAGAGAATTCAGAAGATTCAGAGGGCAAGTCCGGAATTGATCAAGGCAACCAAGGCGATGGCAACGAGCAATCTGAGAAAGGAAACACTTCATCGGGTGATTCCAACAACGGAGGGCAGGCCGATGAAGGTGAAATGGAAGGAAACGGGAAGGAAAACAACGGCGACGCCTCCAATCAGGGTGATTCAGAAAACCAGGATTCTCAAAACTCGAATCAGCAAGATGGCAATGCCGGTCAATCGCAATCTCCCCAACAAGAAGGCTCGAACGACACCGAAAACAACAACGATTCGAACCAATCCAGCAACGAAAACCAGTCAGATAATTCCGAGGGGGAACAAGGGTCTCCCAATCAATCTAACAACCCTAACGACTCGCAGGAAAACCAAACCTCTGATGACAAGCAACAAAGCGAAGCATCCGAGTCTTCATTTCAAATGCCGGAGATACCATCTCTCGGAATCCTTGGCAAAATATTCCAAATTCTGTTTTGGGTTGTCGTTGGCCTCGCTTTGATCTACTACCTCATCAAAAACCACAAAGCACTGCTGACCGCTCTAAAGGAGATGATTACTGGTTTTCTCGATTGGCTTTCGAGTGTCTTTGCTGGAACGCAGGCAGAACCACTCATTGAAGAACAAGTCCCAGAAGCGGTGTCATTGCCACTAGTGGCTCCGTTTAGCAGCTTTCATAACCCGTTTACCATGAACACTCAGATGAATCTCAACGAACTGGTACAGTACAGTTTTAAGGCACTGGAATCACTTGGGTACGAATTGGGTATATCGAGAGATGAAGACCAAACGCCGAATGAATTTATTCAGGCAATTGCCAATCACATCACCCCGCTGGGGCAATCTGCTCTACAACTTGGTCGGCACTACAGTCTGGCAGCCTACGCCCCTGGCATGCTGAATCAAAGCTGCTTGGAAGACTTGAAAACGTTTTGGCAACAGCTGAGTATTGTTGAAATACGCCCGATAACACCGACTAACGAGCCAGCCTCAAGTTAACACCGGCGATTGTCTTGTCGTTAGCCGAGCGTTCCGTGGGATGAGCCGTAAGATTGAACTCACCAGAGTCCTGAACGACCTGAACGATATTACCTTCGCCTTCCAGAGAACGTCCGTAACGATAGATCAATCCTGCGGCATACTCTAGGGCATCGTCAGTAGAAGGCCCTGTAATCAAAGCACTGGGCCCCTTAAAGCTTATCGGTTCAAGAAAAGATGTACTCGTTGCATCTTCCATCCGATGCATGTATTCAAGCTGAGTATTCTCTTTTTGATCGCGTCCCAAAATAACTTTGGTGGCTTCATTGAATCGAAAATGGCGACCTACATTCAAAGCCTCATAATCCCATCGTGTATCATCTACTTGGATCTGAATCAGGTCATGTACTTTATTACCAAATTCAGGTTCCGTCAGTGCACATCCAGTGGACGGCGTGGGAATCATTTCTTCTGTAAAACCAAAGTCTCTAGCCAATTGGATTAGGCCTTTCCGACTACGGCCTTCGAAATCATATAGTTTTTCCCGGTCTACCAATCCTTCGCGTTCAGGCTTTGTGGGTTCAAGCAACTTGGCAGAAAGAGGACGTAGTAATAAATCCTCTAACCCTGAATTCGTTGAAATGATATTTAGATCCCGTCGCTTCTGACTCATCGGGCGTTGACCTACAACTTCACCGCTAATGATAAATTGGGCATCCACAGCTTCCATGAATTTATAAGCTCGTTCAAACATATAAATCCGGCAATCTACGCAGGGATTCGCTCCTTTCCCGTAACCATACTGTGGGGAACGCACGAGATCTAAATAGTCATCTTCCTGACCAATGACAGTAATATTAGTGCCTAAGGCCCGCGCTGCCTGAGCAGAGGTGTCCTGACAACAGGTAAACATCGTTTTGAAATTCAATGCCTCAACTTCAATCCCCTGTTCCTGCATGATGCGGATCGCCAGCATGCTGTCTAATCCACCGGAAAGTAATGCAACGCAACGTGTCATATCAATTCTCTACTAAATTTTCTATCCCGAGATCGGGAATATTTTTGTCCGAACCGTCATCCCATATCTTTGCTGTCGATTGATAGTTCATCAACCTCCAACATCGATTCTTCGTCAATTTCCCCCAAAGAGTTTAACGCATTCAACGCCGCCTGCTGCTCCGCCTCTTTCTTGCTATTGCCCCAACCAGACTCAAATACTCTTTCGCCAACCACGGCACAGACATGGAATTCCTTTTGATGATCAGGTCCGCGCTCATCCAGCAACTGATAAACGGGGGTCAGCTTGAATTCCCGTTGAGCCACCTGCTGAAACAGAGACTTGTAATTAATCGGCACGCCATCAGACACCATTTCCAGCATGGCATCCTTTAGAAACGTCAGGATAAATCGCTGAGCAACCTCATATCCACCATCCAGATGGAGTGCTGCTACGATAGATTCAAATGCATTCGACAAGATCGACCGAGGAATAGAATCCTTAGCCCCAATGCCTTTCCCAACAATCACCACCTCTTGAAGCTGCAATTGATCAGCAACTGTTGCACACGTCTTACGACTGACAATCACCGATTTAATTCGCGTCAATTCACCTTCAAGATAACGTGGATATTCGCAAAACAACCATTCACTAATTACCTGTCCTAGAATGGCGTCACCAAGAAACTCCAAACGCTCGTTGGAAGCTAACCGATGATTGGCGCCGGACGTATGTGTCAAAGCGACCTTTAATAACATCGGGTCACGGAAACGATAGCCGAGTCGCCCCTGACACACAATAAGTTTCTCGCGATCTTGTTCCGAGATTTCTATATCGTCGGTCGCTCGAGTAGGGGGAGGGCGATGCCCGCTAAACCATCCGCGAAACTGATCCCAAAACGTTCGTTTCGATTTCATCGTTCTTCTCCGTCGTCCAACAGCATCAAAATTGGCTGTCATCGAACCTATCCGCCAGCGTGAAACCTTTACTTCACGCCTGTGGACTGTACCAAGAAGAATCCCTCAAAAAGAACCACTGGAAATAATCATGGGAATAATAGTGGGCCGTTCAGAAGAATTCCTATCTGTTTAGAATCTATCCGGTCTACCGTTTGGTCAAGCATCTTAAAGGGCTTCCTGACAATCACACTAAATAGTTGCCCGCAATATCGCTATAAACGATACAATCGGACAGCCCCCTCACCACTCTCAGGGGACTAAAAAAACTACGAATTGCGAGTGTTGACTGTTTGGTACATCAATAACACAATCAATTGGACAGGCCCAACATCCCCCCCTCCCCCCTCATGACTCTTCCAAAACTGGGAAGGAACAGCGACATGATCAATACGCTTTACCTACCTGAACTGAGGGAAATGCTGGCCGAAAACCGCACAGAGGAGATGGCTGAGTTTTGCACTGCTGTCCATGCCGGAGTTACGGCAGAATTCATGGAAGGTCTAACTCCACCTGAAGCATGGCGGGTTTTACAGCATGCTGAGCCCTTTCGACGTTGCGAAATATTTGGATTCTTCTCCGAAGACAAACAGCTCCAAATCCTCGAACGGGAAGAGCGTCAGGAGATTGCACAGCTGATCGAAGTGATGTCACCGGATGATCGTGTGGACATTCTCGAAGAAATGGACCAAAGCATCGTCGATGAATTACTGTCGCTACTTTCACATGAAGAGCGACGCAACGTGATTCGACTGCGTGAGTATCCAGATTCCAGTGCGGGATCTGTGATGACAACCGACGTTGCAAAACTCGAAGAGCATCTCACGGTATCGCAGGCACTCGCCGAACTAGGCCATCAAGCTGAAGAATTGGAAACGATTTACTACCTCTACGTCGTGGACGAAAACGACCATTTACGCGGCGTCGTCTCTGCTAAACAACTTGTCCGTTCGATTGTGCAGCCAGATAAAACTCTCGAGGAGTTAATGGAAGAGGATGTCGTTAAAGTGGATGCCTTTGACGACCAGGAGTCAGTAGCCCAGATTGTGGCTCGCTACGACTTACTGGCTATCCCGGTCGTTGATCGTCAAAATCGCATGCTGGGCATCATCACTCACGACGATGTCATCGACGTCGTCATGGAAGAGGCTCAGGAGGATGTGCAAAGAATTGGTGCGGTGAACCCACTTGAGGAAACCTACCTAAAGACACCGCTACTGACACTCGGCTGGAAACGAGGAATGTGGTTGATCATTCTCTTCTTTGCGGCATTACTGACGGCTTTTGCGCTGGAGCACTACGAAGCTCGAATCGATCAGCACGTATGGCTGGTCATGTTCATCCCTCTGGTTATTTCCGCCGGAGGAAATTCGGGCGGCCAATCCTCGACACTCATTATTTCGTCAATGGCAAGAGGTGAGATTCAGTTGACCGACTGGGTTAAAGTCATCCGCCGCGAAATTGCGATGGGCCTGATGCTCGGGTCACTTCTCGGTCTTCTAGGATGGGTCGCTGGGTTGTTTTTAGCTCCCCAGCCTATTTATGCGGCCATTATCCCGATTACAATCATCTGTGTGGTCATATGTGGAACACTTTCAGGCTCGCTACTTCCACTGTTTTTCCGCCGGCTAGGATTAGACCCAGCCCTCATGAGCAACCCGTTTGTGGCAGGGATCGTTGACATCCTAGGCATTATTATTTACATGAGTGTGGCGGGCATCTTTTACAGCCTTTACCCAATGGGTGAAGCCGTCACGGGATAAGCTTTTAGTTTAGAATACTGCGGTATAAATCCAGTACTGCCTCACGATGTCCCTCAGTTCCAAACAGAGTTTGAACTCGGCTCGCAGCTTCTTTGGTCAGGCAACGACTAAATTCCGGTTCCTTCAATACGCGACTCAACCCATCTGCCATAGCGCGGGAGTCTGCTTTAGGTACGAGTACGGCTCCTGATTCACCAAAGATTTCTGGAGTTCCACCAACATCGGTGGCAATAACCGGAGTCCCCAGTGCTGCTGCTTCCAGCAAAACCCGCCCGAGTGGCTCCTGATATGCTGGATGGGTCAGCACATCAATCTCCTGAAGAAATTGATCAATCGGAGTCCAATAACCAACAAGATGCACCCTTCCTGTCAGCGGACCATGTTTACCACGTTGCAGAAGTACTTGTTCGTACTCGATACTCTCTTGTTTATTCGAATGCCGCACACCGGCAATCACTACATGAGGATCGACGGTCGGATCTGTCGCCAACCAATGTTCGACCGCATCCAGCAGGACATCCCATCCTTTACGAAGACCTATCTGGCCAACACCTCCAATCAATGGAGAGGATGACCCCAGTCCGAGCCTAGCTCGCAACCCTTCTCTATTCGACGCCAATGCATTTTCAGGTTGCTTGGATGTAATCCCGTTATAGATTCGCAGAATCCGTTGCTTGTCCAATCCTTGTTCTACGTAACATTGTCTTGTGGCATCCGAAACTGCAATGCATTTACTCAATTGACTTAGGTCACTGATCACTTTTTTACTGACATTCAATATATCTCTGAGATGGCCAAAACAGGGAATCGATAATTTATTCGCAATTCGACCAAGCACTCGTGACATCGACAAACTGTTTGCATGGACGATCTGCGGAGAAAGAGACTTCAGCATCGCAAGTAACTCTGCGTTGACCAACTCGGGGTCTTTCCTTTGGCCATTTGAATCGACAAGATGCAGGCCTTCGCTCGCTATACCAAGCTGCCGCAGACGTTCGGCAAGTGGGCCTGCTTGTGGACAGAGGACAATGGGTTCAATTTCTTCCGGAGTCGACGCTAGAAACGACATCAAGGAATTCTCACCACCGTTGATTGATGGGAATTCGCAAAGATATGCAACTCGGATCATTGCATCGACTTAGAGCAGTCCATACGAAGTCAACGTACCACGCAATGACTCCAACTGATCTGCATTTAGAGGTGTCATCGGCAAGCGTAGTTCGCCTGTATCCATACCGAGCAATTGCATAGCCGACTTCACTGGAATGGGATTTGTAGCCAGACCGAGCATATCACGGCAAAGCGGAAATAGCTTCAGATGCCATTCCAATGCTGTCTCCACATCTCCAGCTGCGTATGCCTTAACCATGGCAATCATATCTTTGGGCACTATATTCCCAACGACACTAATCACCCCGGAACCTCCAATTGCCATCAGAGGCAAGGTTAGGCTGTCGTCGCCACTCAACACTGTCAGATTGGATCCACAGATGATTTGAGAAGCCTGATCAAGGGAGCCGGTTGCTTCCTTGACCATAGTAATGTTTTCCAATTCACCTAAACGGCAAATCGTATCCGGCTCTATATTCTTTGCAGCTCGCCCCGGAATATTGTAAACGCAAATCGGCAAATCGACCTGTTCAGCCACTGCTTTGTAATGCTCGTAAAAGCCTTCCTGCATTGGCTTGTTGTAATACGGAGCCACCATCAATGCGGCATCGGCCCCTTCTTTTGCTGCCCATGCCGTAAGACGCAGCGCTTCGGCCGTACTATTGGACCCTGTACCTGCCATCACCTTAATGCGACCAGCGGCAGCCTGTACCACTTCGGCAATCACACGTTCATGCTCATCGTGCGATAAAGTAGGGGATTCTCCGGTAGTACCAACAGGACAAAGACAAGTCGTTCCTGCTTCAACATGAAATTCCACTTGGCGTTTTAATGTTTCGTAATCTACCTCACCGTTAACAATTGGAGTTGTAATTGCGACAGACAGACCAGCGAATTCAGCGCCTTTTCTAGCCATTTTCTTTACCTGTGGTTGATATACTTCATGCGTATTAAGGGGTTGGAAGCCTTCATGATAAGCAACAAACCACATCTATAGAAGGCGGCGAGAGCTGAAAAGGAAATTGAACTTGAGCCGAAAACGCTCTACTCAAACTCATAATTGTCGCTCAAAAAATCCTCAAAAGCGTCCGCTGGGATTTTAGCTCCAGCATAATTCCCAGACTGCCATATTTCTCGAGCTCGTTTTACATAGCGATCCGAATTAAGAGTGACCAAATACGCGGCCTTCAGAAACGGCACCATCACTGGATCATTGAAATTTGTATCGGCAATTCCCATAGCTAGTCCAACACTTAATTTATTACGGGGGTGACTACGTAAGACGCCAGCAGCTTTGATAGTGAGTTCGTCGGGAGTTACTTCAACAACGACGGCTTTGGTGCTCGAACCAACATTGATTTCAGAACCGGACTCATAACTATCCATCGCTTGGTTTGCCAAACGATTAAAATTATGCACAAGTTCATGCATCAGTTTCAAACGCTGATAAGATGAGGCTGCTTCGCCCTCTCTCGCAATCGCAGATGCCGCCGCCAATTGTTCAGCGGTAATCTCCAAATTCCGTTCGGCCAAAGCGACTCGCGCCAACGTGAGTATTTCCTTCAGCTTCGCCTTTTCTTCCGAGGTGAGTGGCTCGGGCTTCGGCTCGGGATCCTCTGGCTCGGGATCCGGCGATTGAGGATTCGTTTCGGGCATCTTTTCCGGCATGGGCCCTACTTCAGATTCCGGTGTCCCAAAATCCTTTGGTAAAGGACTCAGGGGATTTACTCCCGTGCCAGGATCCTTAGACATCGGTTTTCCCTGGGGCGACTCCGGATCCTGCTCGGGTTCAATTTTTTCCGGCCTCTCCGCAACTTTGACATTTTCATTCCCCCGGTCATTGGAAGTGTCCGACAGTGGCGTATTCTTTGGGGCTTCTAAAGCGACTTCTGGGCCTCCAGATTTTGTAACCACAAGAGTAACCACGATACCCACCAGGAGAAGGCACATAATGGCTACCAAGGGCATTGGAAATCCACTAAGTGCCTTTGTTTGCTTTCTACGACGTCTAATCCGCCTCTTACTGCTAGAGGAGCTGTTATCTAATGAAAAGGTGGAACCACCATTACCTAGCTTCGAGTCAGGTACTTCAATCCCTCCCGTGGGTACTTCCGCGTGGACTGTCAAAGGAATTTCTTCGGCAATTGGGATGGAAGGCGTATTCGGCACGACCGGTGTTGCCACCGGAGCCGCAATTGGTTGGGTTACCTGCAGAGGAGTTGTGACACCTGCACCTAAGTGCGAGGGCACTAATTGTTCAGCTAGAGATTGCTCTACAGGTACCGTATTGTCGCCACCCTCACTCAATGGTGTTGATTCTTTATGTACATCTGTAACCTTCACCGATTCAATCGGGCCCAACAAATCGAACAATTCAAGGACTTGCGGAAGAACGCCGCTGGCTAGCTCTTTGTCATAGGCATCTCTCCTCTCAGAATCCGTAAGGACAGCAAATGCTTCAGATATTTCGTCCAGAATGGCAGCCCAGGTTCTTGCATTCTGTCCGGGCTTGAACCCACGGACTTTAGACAGAGCATCATCACGCCCAGCAGCAATTGCGGCTTCATCCGTTTCATCAGACGAGACACCAAGTAATTCATAATACGATGGTTTCTTCGGAGCCGTATTAAGCCCCAAGTACTGCAAATATGGATTAAATTGCCCAGTCATCTCAATTCCGTTCCCTGAGGGAGTCCGTAAGTTTGTACGTCGCATTCCAAAAACATACTTTGCTCTCCCCATCACGTTATATATAGAACGTATCATACCGCTCACTGTACTCACTAAAGTGAATTCACATTTTTTAGCGATTTCAGGGAACAAACCGAACGTAAGAACCGTCAAACCATTACACTCAACTAACCTGTTTGCAACCGTTTTCTCGGTAAATCTCTGATTTGGAATGTTGTTATGAAACGTCTTCTTGCCACGCTCCTTTGTTTCACCACGATTGCCGCTATAGCAATCAGCACTCACAGCACATTTTTGCCTACCGAGGTTACTTCAACCATTGAATTGACTCCGGTTGTGCAATCTGGCTCAAAGTCCACTAAGGTCGTCCAATCTGACACAACGGATAGGGTCAGTGAAGAAGTTCGAGGCAAGGCTAAGGAATTATATGCCGAGGGAAATTACAAAGAGGCTTTCGACGCTTACAAAGAGATCGTGACGGACCCCAAAGCGGGTGAACAACCTTTAGTGTCGGACCTCGCCATCTTGTATCAATGCATCCAGCGAATGCGGTACTATTCGCAATGGGATGAATTGATCGAAAACGTCATAGAAGCTCAGTCCAATGACTGGCGTGTTCTGCAGGCTATCGCGGTACAATATCAGTCTGCCCCTAAATACGGAGTGATCATTGATAACCAATGGCAACGAGCTCCACAAAGGATGACGGGTAATGCACGTAACAGTCAGGAACGGGACCGAATCCGCGGACTCCAACTGCTAAATCAGGCACTCCCTTTGGCTATGCAGGATGAGGATAAGAGCTCTGTCTCCAGATTCCTCATTCAATTTGCACAAGCCTGGCAGAATTACCGTGGAGCCTGGCGAATGCAGGCTCTGACCGATCTATCCCAGCTTCCCGACTATGGTGATGGCTATGGAGACGGATTTGGAGGCCAAGGTGCTCCGGTAGACGACCAAAACAATCCAATTTTTTACTCGATGCCAAAGTCATGGGATGAAGCGAGTTCAGACGGTGAGCGTTATCGCTGGGCGCTTCACCAAGCTGGAGTAGTCTATCCACCTCAGAAAATCTACGTCCGATACTTGTTCGCGCAGTTTTTACACGGTCAGTTTGGCGTGCAAACCATGCAACGATTTGGAGCGGGATTTTTTGGTGGAGTGGCAGTCAATGACGAAGACGATCGCCCAGCCACCGGTCGATACGCACTAACGACACTCGAGGATAACGAAACAATAGCTCAGCTGGCAACTGGCGTACAACGCTTTGACCTCCCTGAAGAATTCAACTTCGTAAATATTCTTAAGGAAATTGCGAGTTCCACCGATAACAATCAGTCGCAACACATCATCCAGGCCAGCACAACCTTAGCACAGCTCTATCAAAATCGTCGGCAGTATCCAAAAGCGGCAGATGTACTTCGCAGCATCATCAAACGGTATCCGCAAATCACTAAAAACTACCGAATTGATGAGACGCTCAACGCGATCCTCGGAAACTGGGGAGCTTTCGATCCAATTACCAGTCAAACAACCAATGAGCAAAACATCTTCACCTATAAATTCAGAAATGCCGAAAAGGTGACATTCACGGCACATCGTATCGATGTTCCAAAACTTCTGAACGATGTAAAGACTCATATCGAATTGAATCGCGCATCGGATGTTCAATACACCGTAAACGACCTCAGCAGCCTTATGTATCATCAACAATCCGATCGGTATATCAACGAGAAAGTAGCCAGTTGGTCCTTGGATTTAGAACCTCGTGAAGATCACTTTGACAAACGAATTACTGTCGAAGTTCCAATCAAGGCAACCGGCGCCTACCGGATTACTGCTACAGTCGAAAACGGTAACACCAGTTCGATAGTGTACTGGCTTAACAATACGACCATGGTCAAGATGGCTACCAATAATGGTCAAATGTTTTATCTGGCAGATTCCACCACCGGCAAACCGCTCCCCAATACAAAGCTTGATTTTTTTGGATATCGCCATACCCGTACCAAAGACGGAAAGGTCCAGAACCTCGTAAAGAAGTTCATAGAAACGGCGGATGAAGACGGCATGATTGTCGTCAACAAGACACTCGCCCCTACCAACATGCAATGGATCACTACTGCCCGAGATGACCAGGGTCGTTACGCGTATTTAGGATTCCATGGCATCTGGTACGGTCAAATCCATGACCAACAATACAAGCAGAGCAAAGTCTTTATCGTTACGGACCGACCGGTTTACCGACCTAATCAAACCGTGAAATCAAAGTTTTGGCTCCGAAAAGCACAATACGACAAGGACGATTCAAGTCAGTTTGCAAACATCTCTGCTTCGCTTGAACTTTATAATCCGCGAGGCGAAAAGGTACTGAACAAGAACGTAAAGACGGATGAATATGGAGGTTTTGAATTCGAGTGGCAAGCTCCTGAGAATGCCATGCTGGGGGTATACCGATTCCAAGTAAACGGAATTGGGAGTGAGCGGGTATCTGGTGGAAATACTTTCCGCATCGAAGAATACAAGAAGCCTGAATTTGAAGTGACCGTGGAAGCTCCCGAAAAGCCTGTCGCTTTGGGGCAAGTAATCAAAGCAAAAGTCCGTGCCAAGTATTACTTCGGATCGCCCGTAACAGAAGGGACCGTCAAGGTCACCATTAGACGCCATTCCCACAGTCAGAACTGGTACCCCTATCGCACCTGGGACTGGTGTTTCGGTCCGGGATACTGGTGGTACTGCTATGACTACCCTTGGTACCCGGGATGGAACAATTGGGTCGGTTGTTACCGCCCTGTTCCCTGGTGGTATGGCACTCCTCGTAATCCACCAGAATTAGTCAGTCAACAGGAAGTCGAACTAAATGAAGACGGGACGATCGAATTGGAAATCGACTCTGCCATCGCCAAAGAATTACACCCCAACACGGACCATCGTTATGAAATTCTAGCGGAGGTCAGAGATCAATCCCGTCGTACGATTGTCGGCAACGGCTCCGTCTTAGCCACACGCAAACCTTTCACCGTCTTCAGCTGGGTGGATCGGGGCTACTATCACACCGGAGACACGATTAACGCGAGCTTCAATGCCAAGACGCTCGACAACCGCCCTGTTCAGGGCAAAGGCAAACTTCGGCTATTAGCAATCAGCTACAACCGAGATAACGAACCGGTAGAACGAGTTGTACAAACTTGGAAACTCGACACCGATGCACAAGGAATGGCCAAGCAACAAATAAAAGCACATCAAAAAGGACAATACCGAATATCCTATGAAGTCGATGACGAGAATGGACACGTGATCGAAGGGGGATATATTTTCACGATCATCGGAGATGGGTTTAATGGCGACAGCTTCCGCTATAGTGATCTGGAACTCATTCCAGACAAGGCCGAGTATCGCCCTGGTGATACGGTCAAATTACAAATCAATACAAATCGTCGAAACGGCACAGTCCTACTATTTGTCAGGCCGTCTAACGGAGTCTACCTTCCGCCGAAACGTATTGACCTGCAAGGTAAGAGTACGGTGGAGGAAATCGCCGTCATTCGCAAGGACATGCCTAACTTCTTCGTTGAAGCAGTCACCGTTGCTGATGGAAGAATCTTCCAGTCAACCAAAGAAATCGTGGTGCCTCCTGAAAAACGGGTACTCAACGTTGCCGTCGAACCCTCCGGGACGACATTTAAGCCCGGAGAAAAAGGGACGGTTAAAGTACGCTTGACGGATCACGAGGGAGAATCCTTTGAAGGCTCCACGATCGTTTCAATTTACGATAAGTCCGTAGAATATATTTCCGGAGGTTCCAATGTTCCCAATATTCAGGAATTCTTCTGGAAATGGCGTCGCAGTCACTACCCTCGTCATGAGTCAAATCTCATGCGGCACTCCTATGAGCGAGTGCCACGTGGAAAGAACCAGATGAGAGTTTTAGGCATCTTTGGCAATACTGTCGCAGATGATCTAAGTTCGCTAGCTAAGGACAAACGTGGGAATAACCAACAATTAATGAAAAGCCGGACGATGGGGAGCGGCATGGCCGGTGGCATGAATGCTGCTGCGCCAGCGACCGCTAGGGCTTTTCTATCCGAAGCAGCAGAACTCAATAGTGACGACGCACCGGACGCCGACGCCCTCAAAGGGGCGGCAGCAGGGACTGAACAACAGGCCCCTCAGGGAGACTATATCGAGCCGACAGTACGTAAAAACTTTGCCGACACTGCGCTTTGGGTGGGGACGGTTTCCACCGACAAAGAAGGATTTGCCGAAATCGAATTTGAAATGCCGGAAAATCTGACCACCTGGAAGATCAATGTCTGGGCTATGGGGCATGGTACCAATGTTGGTGAAGGACATACCGAAGTCATCACTCGCAAAGATCTGATCGTACGACTCCAGGCTCCACGATTTTTCACTGAGACTGACGAAGTCGTCATTTCTGCCAATGTCCACAATTACCTCGACTCGAAGAAGACCGTTACCACTAAACTGTTGGTAGATGGTGAATACCTGATTGCTTTGGATGATGCAGAGCGGGAAGTCGTCGTCGATGCCAACGGGGAAACTCGTGTCGACTGGGTTGTAAAAGTTCACGGTGAAGGGGAAACAACAATCCAAATCCAGGCTTTGACTGACGAAGAATCCGATGCGGTGGAGATGTCCTTCCCTGTCTATGTACACGGCATCCTAAAAACGGAGTCCTGGGCAGGCACAATCCGTCCTGACGAAAACGATGCCACACTCGGCTTCCGAGTTCCCGAAGAACGTAAACCAGAGCAATCGGTTTTGGAAATTCGTTATTCCCCCACGTTGGCCGCAGCCATGGTCGATGCGCTTCCCTACATGCTGGCTTACCCATACGGCTGTACGGAACAAACCTTAAACCGCTTCCTGCCAGCGGCAATCACTCAACAGACGCTGCTAAATATGGATTTGAATCTGGAGGATATCCGAAACAAACGCACTAATCTGAATGCTCAGGAAATTGGGGAAGATCAACAGCGTGCCCAACAGTGGAAACGCTTTGATACCAATCCGGTCTTTAGCCAGAGTGAAATGCAGAAAATCGTAAAGGCCGGAGTCACTCGACTCACCAACATGCAAAATCCAGATGGAGGCTGGGGTTGGTTCGGTGGAGGCCGACATTATAGTTACCCTCATACCACTGCGGTCGTGATTCACGGCCTCCAAGTTGCTCGTGAAAATGGCATCGATGTGGATGCAACTGTTTTATCCCGAGGTATTAAATGGTTGAGCAACCATCAAGATGGCGAAGTGGAGAAGTTAAAACGCGCCACTTCCAAAACACTACCTTATAAGCTCTACGCAGATAATCGCGATGCATTGATATACATGATCCTTACCGAGGCTGATGTAAACAATGTTCAGATGCAAGATTTCCTTTACCGAGATCGCACCAAACTCAGCGTCTATGGAATGGTCGTCTTTGGCCTGGGGCTGGAAACGGTTGCTCAGCAGGAACGACTCACAATGGTCGTCCGCAACATCGAACAATATTTGATTCAGGATGAGGAAAATGAAACTGCCTACCTTGAATTGCCCGCTGGGCATCATTGGTGGTATTGGTATGGCGATGAGATCGAAACGAACGCCTTCTACCTGAAATTGCTAGCAAGGGTAAAACCGCAGAGCCTGCAGGCATCACGCTTGGTTAAGTATTTACTGAATAACCGTAAGCATGCAACCTACTGGAAGTCGACCAGAGATACTTCGCTGTGTATTGAAGCGTTTGCCGAATATCTAAAGGCCACTGGAGAGGCTAGTCCTGAGATGACCGTCGAAGTCTGGCTCGACGGTGAAAAGCACAAAGAAGTAAAGATCGAAGCGTCCAATCTATTCTCCTTCGACAACACGCTTATTCTCAAAGGCGATGAAATTACGTCTGGAGATCACAAGGTTGAAATCCGTCGACAAGGCAAAGGCCCCGTATACTTCAACGTCTATTCCACCAATTTCACGCGGGAGGATTTCATTGAGAAAGCCGGGTTGGAAATCAAGGTCGAACGCCGCTATTACAAATTAGTCGCAGACCATAAGGAAGTAGATGTTGCTGGAAATCGTGGACAAGTTGTACAACAGAAGAAAGAAAACTACAAACGTATTCCTCTTAGTACGGGAGATCATGTTGAGAGCGGAGACATCATCGAAGTCGAACTGCTTTTAGAAAGCAAGAATGATTACGAATATCTAATGTTCGAAGATCGGAAAGCCGCGGGAGTAGAACCTGTCGATGTTCGTAGTGGCTGGGTGTACTCCGGGCTTAGCGCCTATCGCGAAATGCGTGATGAGAGTGTCAACTATTTCCTACACCGTATTAGCCGAGGCAAACATAGCTTCACCTATAAAGTGCGGGCTGAAATCCCTGGAAAATTCTCCGCCTTACCTACGATCGGCTACGCGATGTACGCTCCGGAACTACGAGCCAACAGCGATGAAATCAAAATTGAAATCATCGACAAATAGCGGAACAAAAGCGGGCATGGTCATCTAAGACCATGCCCTTATTTTTTGTACCCTAGGCTTTTTAGGTTTTCTAGGCTTCGTCGTCTAACAACTCGACTGCTGCAAAACTGCGTCCTTCCAGCATCGCCAGACTCGCACCACCACCTGTACTGACGTGCGAAACCTGATCTGCAAACCCGAGTTGCTGAATAGCCGCCGCGCTGTCGCCACCACCGATGATACTAGTCGCGTCACTGGCAGCAATCGCTTCAGCGACTCGTTTTGTACCAGCATCGAAGGGAGGCATTTCACAAACTCCCATCGGGCCGTTCCAGACGACAACCTTGGCATCGGCAAGAATAGCAGCGTAGGCTTCCGCCGTCTCTGGGCCCACGTCGAGTCCTTCAAAGTCGTCAGCGATAGCCCCAAAAGGAACGACCTGTTTATTGCAATCGGCGTTAAAATCATCACCACAATGTGTATCCACCGGTAAGATCAGTTTATCGCCACCTTGAGCGATTAACTCGGCTGCCAACTCTACCTTATCCGGCTCCACAAGGCTTTTACCAACGTTGCCCCCTTTGGCCAGAGCAAAGGTATAAGCCATCGCTCCACCAATTAGCACTTTGTCACAAATTCCCAACAAGTTGTTGATGACCGTAATTTTATCCGACACTTTGGCTCCACCAAGAATAGCAACGAAGGGACGTTCCGGATTACCGATAGCATCTGACAGATATTGGATTTCTTTGGCAACCAGAAAACCAACGACTCGGGGTTTACCTTCCATTGCCTGTGGGACTGCTACCATACTTGCATCGGTACGATGGCAGGTTCCAAAGGCATCATTGCAATACACGTCACCAAAGGACGCCAATTGAGAGGCGAACTCACTACAACCAGCCTTTTCACCTTCATTGAATCGCAAGTTTTCAAGTACAACGACTCCGCCATCAGTTAAAGCAGAAACTTTAGCCTGTGCATCATCCCCGACGGTATCTGCGGCCATTGCCACGTCCACACCAAGTAGCTCACCAAGTCGAACGGCTGCCGGAGCCAGGCTAAACTTTTGATCATTGCCATCTCTTTTAGGACGCCCCAAGTGGCTCATCAGGACTACACGCCCGCCTCGGTCCAACACCGAAGTGATTGATGGCAATGCCATTTGGATTCGCCGATCATCGGTAATCTGCAATTCGTCATTAAGAGGAACATTAAAGTCTACGCGAATTAGTACCGTTTTACCGGCGACGTCTACCTGATCAATTGAAATCTTGGCCATAGTGTTGTTTACATCCTGTTCGAATCTAACAATGGTGTGAAAGTTAGGTCTATTTTGAAGACAAATCCATTGATTGAAAAGTGCTGTTCAGGATCTAAGCGAAAGTGCGGTGAGGATGTTTCAAAAATTAACTTTGCCTTAGGCCGGTAAAACACTGTACATTGCTAAAGCTCGGGTAGTGTATCACTTCAACTGGAGGCAAGTTCTTTCATGGCGGAAATTATGAGTTGGTGGCTTTGGACGTTGACCATCGTCACCGCATTACTAATTCTAATCGCTCTTCGGGACGTCACACAAAAGAAGCATACCATCCTTCGCAATTTCCCCCTGATAGGGAGATTGCGTTATTGGTTGGAGACGATTGGCCCCGAACTTCGACAGTACATTGTCAGTAGCAATAACGAAGAACGTCCATTTTCCAGAGATCAGCGTCGTTGGGTTTACGCTTCTTCAAAACTGCAAAACAACTATTTTGGATTTGGTACTGACAAAGATATCGAACTGACGCCAAACCATTTGGTGATCAAACATTCTGCATTTCCCATTTCGTCTCTTCACAAAAGCGAACCTGGTTACGATCCGAAGCATTCGATCCCTGCCGCAAAAATTTTGGGGCGTCACCGCAACCGCAAGCACCAGTTTCGACCGGCGTCCATCGTCAACCTTTCTGCCATGAGTTATGGGTCGCTAAGTGCTACCGCAGTGGAATCTATTAATCGAGGCTGCGCCGCTGCTGACTGTCTGCACAACACCGGAGAAGGGGGTATCAGTCCCTTCCATAAAAAAGGTGGGAAACTCATTTGGCAATTAGGAACCGGTTATTTTGGTGCTCGTGGTGCTGACGGTGGATTTTGTGAAGACAAATTCAAGGCCACAATTGAACAAGCGGAAGGTATGGTCAAGGCGATTGAGATTAAATTTAGTCAGGGAGCCAAACCCGGATTGGGCGGCATGCTTCCAGGCGCTAAAGTCACTCCTGAAATCGCTGCCGTTCGGGGAATACCAATTGGAAAAGACTGCGCCAGCCCTGCCTTTCACTCAGCATTTTCTAACGCCGACGAAATGCTCGACTTTGTAGAACGCCTAGCTGACATAAGCGGATTACCGATTGGCATTAAGAGCGCAGTTGGCGAGATGAGTTTTTGGGACGAACTCATTTCCCTCATGAGCTCAGGCTCTCGCGGTGTCGACTTTATCGCTATTGACGGAGCAGAGGGTGGCACAGGAGCCGCTCCACTAACCTTCTCAGACCATGTCGCCCTCCCCTTTAAGCTGGGCTTCACTCGTGTTTACAAACGATTTGAAGAAGCAAATTTGGCCGACAAGATATTCTTCATGGGGTCGGGGAAGCTGGGGTTTCCTGAAACCGGCTTACTGGCGCTTTCATTGGGCTGCGATGCCCTGAGCATCGCTCGCGAGCCCATGCTGGCTATTGGTTGCATTCAGGCTCAAAAATGTCATTCTGGCCATTGTCCAACCGGCGTGGCAACTCAAAGCAAGTGGCTGATGCGAGGATTAGACCCAACTCTCAAATCAAATCGTTTAGCCAACTATCTGATTACATTAAGAAAAGAACTCATGCAACTCACCCATGCATGTGGATTCGAGCATCCGGCACAGATTACCCCTAGCCAGTTTGAGATCGCCGATGACCAATACGGATCCAAAAACGTCGCCGATGTCTTCGAATACGAAGATGATTGGGGACATCCTTCAACGCAGGACATTCAGGCTGTGCTCGACGAAATGCATCAGGCTGAAGAAGTAAGAAAAACAGCTTAACAACTGTTTATTCTGGATGGGTGATTCGAAGGTTTAACTCGCCCAACTGCTTGGATTCAACATCCCCAGGTGCGCCAGTCATCAGGTCCGAGGCTTTTTGAGTTTTGGGGAATGCAATAACGTCACGAATATTATCCAGATCACCGAACAACATCACGCAGCGGTCAATTCCTAATGCAATGCCACCATGTGGAGGAGCACCAAACTGGAGAGCCTCCAGTAAAAAGCCAAAACGATCTGCCGCTGTCTCTTCATCGATTCCCAACAGACCAAAGACCCTCGCCTGCTCTGCCTGATCGTGAATTCGGATTGTCCCGCCACCAGCTTCATATCCATTGATCACGAGGTCATACGCAACGGCTCGTGCTTGCCCTGGATCCGAATCAAGTAAAGCGATATCTTGTGGCCTTGGCGCTGTAAACGGATGATGCATGGCGACCCAACGATCTTCCTGTTCGTCATGCTCAAACATTGGGAATTCAACCACCCAAGAGAAATGCATTTCATTCGGATCGTACAAAGCCAATTCTGCGCCTAACCGTTTTCGCAAGGCAGACAATGCTTTGCAACTAACTTCATAAGTATCAGCGATGAAGAACATAATGTCGCCGACCTCGGCTCCCATTCGTTCACCAATTTCAACGAGTAGTTCGCCTGCAAAATTCTTGGCAATCGGAGACCAAAGCGTTCCATCTTCCTCAACGCGGAACCAGGCCAACCCTTTCGCACCGAAATCCTGTTTGACCCATTCGGTCATGCCATCGATGTCTTTTCGGGAATAATTCCCAGCAGCCCCTTTTGCATTGACCCCACGTACGACACCACCCGATTCCACGGCGCCGGAGAACACACGAAATTCCGCTTTGGCTGCCAAGTCAGAGCAGTTAATGAGTTCCATCCCGAAACGCAGGTCGGGAGCATCGGAGCCAAACCGTTCCATGGCTTCATCGTAAGTCATACGTGGCAGAGGTGTTGGGAGGTCGATTCCCTTTAAATCCTTTGCCATCTGCTGCATCAAACCATCGATCATACCAATCACATCGTCTTGGTCGACGAAGGACATTTCCACGTCTAGCTGAGTGAATTCAGGCTGACGGTCTGCCCGCAGGTCTTCATCGCGAAAACATCGGGCGACCTGAACGTAACGATCGTAACCGGCCACCATCATGATCTGTTTATAGAGTTGAGGCGACTGTGGCAATGCATAGAATTGACCGTGGTGCACCCGGCTAGGCACGAGATAATCTCGGGCACCTTCTGGAGTACTTCGTCCCAGTATCGGCGTTTCCACATCGATAAAGTCGTGTGTTTCGAAATAATCGCGCATCATTTTGATAATGCGACTACGCAGGAGTAATGTTTCCTGCATCTCCTTACGACGCAAGTCAAGATAGCGATACTTGAGACGCAGGTCTTCCCCAGGAAGCTCCTGCTGAGATGGCGTAAACGGGGGAGTTTTACTCTTATTGAAGACCTCTAAGGTTGTAACTCGCAATTCCACCTGACCGGTAGGCAACTTTTCGTTAATTGTCCCTTCAGGTCGCTCGGCCACCTTTCCAACCACTTTGATGACATCTTCGTTTCGAAGAGCACTTCCGTCATCGACTAACCCGCTTTCCGGACCAAAGACAATTTGTGTCTTTCCGTAACGGTCACGCAAGTCAATAAAGACAGCGCCACCATGATCCCGAGAACTATCCACCCAGCCACACAAAGTGACTTCCTGATCGATATTCTCCGCTCTTAATTCACCGCAGGTATGAGTACGAAACACCGTATTTTCCTTCAAAGTTTGAATCAATAGCTACTTACTGAGGTCATGCATTACCTCAGGCCAAACAGCTATTCTACTTAGAGAACTAATTATGCAAAAGGCAGCTTTAAGAGTTGCATCACCCTGTCTCAACCAGAGATAGAATTTGATCTACCACTTGATCCGTCGTCAATTCTTCCGCCATCTCAATCTGCTTGCATTCAGGGAACCCGCGAAACCACGTTTCCTGTCGCCGTGCAAAGCGGCGTGTGTGATAGACAACCTGCTCCATCGTTTCTGCAAGATCTCGTTTCCCTTCTAGATAATCAACCACTTCACGGTACCCAACGGCCTGAAGCGCCGTCCTTCCTAATGCCTGCTGGGCACTCAGCAACGACTCTACTTCAGCCACCAATCCTCCATCAAACATTTCCTGCACACGTGCTTCGATTCTGCTGTGCAATACTTCACGAGACCAACACAACTGGAACACAAACTGTTTATTGGTACTCGTCTGGTTTTCAAACTCCTGTTGCTGATGGCTAATGGGTTGCCCAGTCAAGTGGTAGACTTCCAAGGCCCGAGTCACTCGCCGTATGTCATTCGGGTGGAATTTATGGGCCGAAAGCGGGTCAACTTGAGCCAACTGGCGATGCAAGGCTTCTTTCCCATGTAATTCGACCTGCTCTTCGACCTGTTGGCGAAATTCCCAATCAGCTGCAGGCCCACCGAATATTCCTCTCAACAGCACTTTGAGGTACATAGGCGTCCCACCTACAAAGAGCACTTTCTTTCCACGAGCTTTGATTGCTTCAACCGTCTCGTAAGATCGACTCAGGTATTCAGCTACACTGAACTGCTCGTGCGGATCAAGAATATCGATCAGGTGGTGAACAATACGCTGTCGATCTTCCTTCGCTGGCTTTGCTGTCCCAATGTCCATGCCTCGATAAATGGCCATTGAATCCAGCGAGATGATTTCAGCATCAATCTTTTCGGCTAACCGTAACGCTGTACTGGTTTTCCCACTGGCGGTCGGACCAGTCAGAAACCAGCAATCATCGTCGATTGCCGGCATCGGCTCGCTCTCACGCTCCGTCATAATTGATATAACTCCACAAATTAGCCGTGAAATGCACTACTTCACAGACTCTTTAAATCCCATGTCCGTTCGGCGATTGTCAGTATTGACTCGTGAGTCTACGATAAACGCTTAGTAGCAAACACGTTATTTCATCGTGGTTTCAAATCCATCTCCTGTAAAGGGGAAAGAATCCTTTGAACGAAGCATCCCAGGTATTACATCAACTGATGGCGGTTATCGAAGAGCGTCGCCTCAATCCTCCCCAAAAGTCTTACACAACCAAGTTATTCCAAGGTGGGAACGACTTGATTGGTAAGAAGATCATGGAGGAGGCCGGAGAAGTCGTGGAAGCCGCTGACGAACCGGGGGACTCCGGTCGAGAGCATTTAATTTATGAAGCAGCCGACCTGCTTTACCACCTCATGGTAATGCTCGGCTACCACGAAATTCACATCCGTGAAATCGAAACTGAACTGGGGCGACGATTCGGCGTCTCCGGAATCGATGAAAAAGCATCACGCAAATCCTAAATAAAACCTGCACGAAGATAAGTACCATCCCATGAGTAACCTGCGAATTGGATTACCCAGCAAAGGTCGGCTATCTGATCTGGCTAGTGAACTTTTGAAAGAGGCCGGCATTAAATTCCGCCGACAAAATCGTTCTCTGTTTGCCAAAGTTTCCGACCTACCTATAGAAATCATTTTCCTGCGAACGGACGACATCCCTGTACTTTGTGCAGAGGGTGCCATCGACATGGGAATCACTGGATCAGATTTAGTCGCGGAAGCACAGGCCGACGTACAGACACGGCTATCACTGGGCGTTGGAAAATGCCGACTTGCCGTTTGTGTACCTGAAACGATGGAGATCGACAGCCCTGCGAAATTAAACGGCTTACGAATCGCCACCAGTTTCACGAATGTCACCAAAAACTATCTACAACAACACGATGCGGAAGCGCACGTGGTGCCACTCACAGGTTCCGTGGAAATCATGATCACGTTGGGAATTGCCGACGCGATTGTCGATCTGGTTGAAACCGGCTCAACGCTCGCCGCAAACCGACTGAAGATTTCTCATGAAATCGGTAACTATGAAACCATCCTCATTCAAAATCAGCAGAAACGACACCCTGAACTTGCAGACCGTATCGTTCGCCGTTTAGAAGGGGTCGTCATCGCTCGAGGCTACTCGCTACTTGAGTACAACATCCCCAAAAACCAATTAGCCCAGGCGGAAGAAATTACCCCGGGATTCAAATCGCCAACAATCACTTCGCTTGAAGACAGTGAGTGGTGTGCCGTTCGAGTGATGGTAAAAACGAAGCAAGTCACTTCGGTAATGGATCAACTGGAAGAATTAGGAGCTTCTGCCATTTTGGAAACTCCTATCAACAACTGTCGTCTATAGTCTCAACAACTGCGCCTCTGAAAGGCGAGCCAACACTGCGGATAAGCATGCTAACTCCGAGGCCCCTGCTTCTTCTTTTGTCAACGAGACCGACAAAACAGAGGCTACCGCATCCGTGCCTATAAATCCGTGCGTGGTTTCCAAACCCAGTGCAAATGCGGCATTGACCGTTACCATTTCTAAGAGTGTGCTAGGATTCAAGTTGGGGTACTCGTTCCTTACAAATTCCACTTCAGCAAGCAGATTCAGATCCGGATTAGAAGCTCTGGAATCTGTCCCTAAGCAAACCCGCACTCCTGCTGCTAACATCTCCTCCAATGCATAGGTTGGATGCCGAAAGTAATGGTGGGTTCGGGGACAATAACACACACTTACATTACTACTAAGTTTCCCCAGTAATTCCCAGTCGTCATGTTTGAGATAGTTACCATGTACAATCAAAGCACGCCAACTACTAGCAAGCGTTTCAATATACTGTTGAAACGATGACTCTACAGGAATCCCTGCCTCTTCCCACATCCCCAAACGCTCCAGCATTTCCCTTAATGGCCCCGACCGCGTCTGAATCAAAGCACACTCTTCTGCCGTTTCAGCAAGGTGCATTACGCAGGGAACTTCGAAATCTTTACTCAATTCACAAAGCGATTTAAGTTGCTCCCAATGTACCGTATATGGCGCGTGAGGACTTATGCCTGCATTTACGCCAGAGATAGCAGCCTGAGTCAGATAGTCTTGAACGCCTGTTGTAACATCAGAGACTTGCTCTGCTGAGTAATTGATGACTTCCAATAACGAGACGATCCGAGTCTTCAATTTTGAGTAACAGTCTAGTAGAGAATTACTGGTGGTAATTTCACCAATCCCAATGACTCCTACTTCTCTGGACTCACCAGCACCCAACGCGATCGTCTCTTCGAGCCACTCTACTCCTTCGGCTGCCTTTTCCCGTCGATACTTTACGACTTCAGTAATCCAGGCATCAAAATCGAGGCTCGGATCACCGACTGGAGTAGATAGTTCGCTAAATTCCAAATGCGTGTGCGAGTTGACCAACCCTGGCAACAACGCGACGTTTCCCAAATCGTGTACTTCAAACTGTTGCTGAGCGTCTTGAAATCCGGGAGGAGCAGTTGATTTAGAACCAATACGGATGACCACTCCGTTATCGACCTCCACCCAGCCTTCATTAATGGGAGGGATATTCACCGGAAAAACCCAGGCTGCTCGATAATAAATCGACATCAGTCACCTGCGTGTTGAGACTTACCAACGGCTAACTTGGGCCTGGTTTGAATATGGAACCAGACAATAAGCCCGATCGCGATTACACCGCCGCACACTGCAACAAGCGGAGAATACATAGGAGTGCCGTGATAGTCTGTCAGGAGCGGGGACAGCCATTCTTGACTCTCACTTCGAGCCACCAAGACCGTAATGCCGTTGTGCAACACATGCATAATAATCGTCGGAATCAAACTCCCACAACGGACGGCGATATACCCTAACAAAAGCCCGATAATAAATGCATTTAATGACTGCTGTAATATCCCGTGCGTGATGCCGAAGAAAAATGCAGAGACAAAAATTGCCGACGAAGGTCGGGAGTCTTTCTGTAATCCAGTCAGAATCACTCCCCGAAATGCCAGCTCTTCAAAGATCCCCGGAACAATGGCAATTACGAACATGAGTGCGAACAGGGGAGCCGAATTCAACATCGCTTCGACTGGGGCAGTAGCTGCCTTCATAGCAGGGTTGACCGGGTAAAGCTGTTCGATCCCAACCCCCAGCCAAATAATGGTGGGATGAAGCAGGAACGGTAACAAAACGGCGATCAGAACCGCCACCACGGGGGGGGGCGTTAATTTCAGTGCCCCCATTACATTATTTGTCAGCAACACGGCAACCAAAATTGCGGGGACGCCGATCGTTAGAATCAGTGCGATACTATTGGAAAATACAAAGTCCTGCCAGGTTTCCGGAGCACTGGCGGTCGCATTGGCCACATATCGCAGCATCAAAATGGCAATCGCCACAAAGATCGCCATGCCACCTGTCGGCAGCATTGGCTTATTACGAATCAGTTGACGTATCCATAGGCGAATATCCCATTTCTCGCTTTCACGAAACAGAACTGCCTCACTATTAAACTGAAAAGTCGCCCAACGAACAGCAAGGTAACAACAGAAAGCACTACTGGCCATTACAGGGATTGCGAAACGAATCGCGACATCGAATTGGGATTCAACAAGGTTTCGCAATAACAACGCTGAGCCTGCAATGGGGATGAGACTTGTGCCCAAATCAAGCTCCACATTGGGCATCACACTAATCATCGACAGAGGTAATGCCAGCATTAGAAGTGGCATCATATAGTATTGGCCTTCTTTGCTACTACGAGCAAAGGTCGCTGCGGCCAAAGCCAATGCACTGAACATGGCAACCAAAGGGATCAACACCACCAAACTCCAGAGAATATTCCAACCAGGGAACATCCCCAGCTTGGAGTGGAGTTCACTTCCAACAGGCATCACCTTGGCGACCATAAACACCCCGGTAAAAGCAATGCTAACGAGATTGGCCAACGACGTCGCAAAGCTAAATACCATGACGGTCAGCAGTTTCCCGGTTACAATCTCGACGCGTTTTGCTGGCCCACACAAGAGCGTCTCCAAAGTCCCCCGTTCTTTCTCTCCCGCACACAGATCAACCGCGGGATAAAACGCCCCTGTCAAAGTCCACAGCAATAACATGATTGGAATCATACTGGCCCAAAACTGAGCAGCCTGACTCTCCTCGGGTGCGATATCCTGAACCTGAACTTCAACCGGCGTCGCAACGCCTAACGGAAGCTGACCCAATTCAAAAAGAGAAGCCCTTACTTCTTCTTCCCACTTATCAAGTACGCCAGCAATTCGCGATCTGGCAATCTTGGATTTATCAGCCACCGAATTATAGACTATCACCGGCCCTGGAATCGCTTCAGGCTGAACATCAAAACTCGCCGTTCCATCGACGGATTCCCTGAGAAACTGCAAGTACCGATGCAATTCAGGGCTTAGCACCAATGCTGCATCAAATTCCTTACTATCAAGCCTTTGTTGAAGTGACTCCCGAACCCCTTCCAACGTCGCATGTTCCGGAAACTCTTCTGGAATGAGGGTCAGTAACGTATCCTGCGATGTAACCAGTCCCTCTTCTTCCCCGTTCGGATTAACAAATTGAGGCAAACCTTCAAACGCCGCCTCACCGACCAGCACCACATTACTTTTACTTTCAGTCACGAATTGAGCAACCTGCATCATGACCAATCCCAATACCGGATAAATCATGACAGGTAGCAAAACCGTCGTGAACAATGTACGGCGATCTCGTAATTGACTGAGCAATTCCCGTACAAACAATCGTTTTACATTGAACCAGTTCATTCGCATTCCCCTGGTTGCAATTGCTGCTCCATCAAGTCAAAGAAGACATCTTCCAGATCGTTCTGGTTAAACTGCTCTCTCAGATCCTCTTGTGTTCCTTCACAGAGAATCTTGCCGTTATGCATGATAGCCACCTGATCACAGACTCGCTCGACCTCCCTCATATGGTGTGTCGAATAAAGAATACACTTGCCCTGATCTCTCAGCTCCAAAACCGTGTTTTGCAAGGAACGTCCAACCAGTACATCCAGCCCAACCGTGGCTTCGTCAAAAATCAACACCGGAGGGTTATGAATAATGGCACGAGCAATGGATACCTTTTGCTTCATACCGGTGGACATCTTCCCACCTGCCACCTCCAGAAATTCCGTCATCTGCAACTGCTCGTAAACCAATGATGCCCGACTCTGCAACTCACCTTCCGGCATGCCATGCAGACGACCAAAGAACTCCACCATCTCACGGGCGGACATGCGATCATAATTTGAAGTATTGTTAGAAACAAATCCAATATGACGCCGTACTTGCTCAGCTTCCGCCTCGACGTCAAAACCTGCGATGGTGGCTGAACCAGAAGTTGGCTTAAGCAAAGTCGCAAGCGTACGAAGAACCGTCGTCTTTCCGGCTCCATTGGGACCCAATAACCCGAAGATCTGCCCAGGTTCACAGCGAAAGCTCACACCATCGACAGCCTTGACTTCATCGAGCTCAAGGTCGGGATAGCTTTTCCGAAGATTCTCAACAACGATCATAAAGAGAGTCACTCAAGTCGATCAAAATAAAACCGTGGACAATCAACGTATTAGGTCGACAACTGGACTAAAGGGGTTTGCTGCTCTTCGAGCTTTCTTTTCATCCACTCGCGATTTGCTTCAACGGCCTGTTGCTCATGGGTTTCGTCCAGCAATTCATAATGGACATTGCGTTGGCGAGGGGTGAATCCCAATTCAGAAATCGAATCCCGGATTTGGTCAAGCGTTAAGTAATGAACCGTACCGGCTTCCGCCACCACATTTTCTTCTATCATTAGGCTCCCCATATCATTGGCTCCATAGAGCAATGCTAGTTGGCCAATTTTGAGGCCTTGAGTTACCCAACTCGACTGAATATTAGGAACATTATCAAGGTAGAGTCGTGATATCGCCTGGACCTTCAGGTATTCATACGAGCCAAGTGGTTGAATATCTGACAACGGAGTGTTATCCGGCTGGAACGTCCAAGAGATAAATGCGGTGAATCCATTGGTTTCATCCTGCAATTGGCGCACCCGTTCCATGTGTTCGATGCGTTCCTCCAAAGTTTCGATGTGCCCATACATCATCGTAGCGCTGGAGTGGCCTCCCATTTGATGCCAAACTCGCATAACATTCAGCCAATTCTCGGTATCCACCTTTCCGCGGGTCATTCCATCCCGCACTCGATCCACGAGTATTTCGGCTCCACCACCAGGAATGCTGCCTAAGCCTGCAGCCTTCAGACGCGTTAACACTTCCTCGATGGTGATACCGTTCATCTTTGTAAAGTGATACAGTTCTGGAGGGCTAAAACCGTGGATATTCACCTGGGGAAAACGCTCTTTAATATCACGGCATAACTGCTCGTACCAATCCAGTTTATATTCATGGTGCAGACCACCCTGCATCAGTATCTGGTCTCCTCCCAAGGCGACTGTTTCTTCAATTTTCTGAAGTAACTCCTCCCGTTCCAACACCCACCCTTCATCACTTTTCGGGCCACGGTAAAATGCACAAAAATCGCAGACCGCCGTACAGATGTTGGTGTAGTTGATATTCCGATCAATGTTGTAAGTTCGGTACGGTTCCGGATGCAGTCTCTGAGTAACCGCATTGGCAGCTTTACCAATGGCACTCAGGTTGCTTGACTTCATTAAGGCAATACCATCATCCGGGGTCAGGCGTTTCCCGGCTACAGCTTTATCGAGGATCGGTGTTATATCAGTCATTGGTATCTTGCTTATCCGTTTTGGGCAACGGCTGCTAATTCATCCACGTAACGGCGAAACAACTCCTGCCCCTGTCGCTCACGCTCGCCTAAATAAAAGTATAAATGATCTCGCAAATAGACTTCACATTGTTGTTGTGAAATCCCCAATTCCGACGAATGTTGAGCAGCTATCTGAGCAATATTCTGAACACCTTCATCTCGGGCTGCTGAAAGCGCCTGTTCGATGGAACTCAAATCTAATTCCGAGTCTGCACGGGCAGTCCACATGGCAAAGACAAATGGCAAGCCGGTCCAATCGACCCATTCCTGCCCTAAATCCCAGGTTTCTGCAAATTTAGATTTGTCAACATGCATTGCCCGGTCACCGATGATCAACACTGCATCGGTTTCCAATTCCTGCAAATCACTACCAATGGGAAATGGATGTAGTTCAGGGATGATCCCGAGTCGTTTTTTGAGTAAGACCTGAACCAATGCTGCGCTTGTACGAGACCCTTCATCCAACGCCAGCGTTTTAATATCCGCCGAGTGGCATTGGCTCAGTAACGAGACACTGTAAACATCTCCGCGACAGGCAATGCAGGCATCGGAAACGATCTTATAACCGGGATCCTGAAAGTACTCGACCGTCGGAATCAAAGCGACATCTAACTCACCGCAAGACAAGTCGTCAGCCAAACGACTCGGCAAATCAAATACAATTTCAGCGTCAGGTAGACGCTCAGCCAACCCAAACACAAGCGGTTTGGTATTGAGGTAGGAAACAGCGCCAATTCTTACAGGACGAACCATGTATGCGGAATTCTCCGAAGTCTCTCAACGGTGCCTGGATTCTGCTTCGCCCTTCGGTTACTCACAGGTCAAGGCACCCAATCATTCACTAGTCATTATAGTTAAGGTTTTATTTAATAGAACCGGACCTAAGGCAGGAACAACAACCACAATTCGGTCCTTCTCTGGACTTTTTTAGCTTAGTCGACGAATATTCCAGCCTCTTCCCAAGTTGCCGGAACAGGAGCGACTTGCTGAACATATTCATCAATCATCGGATGACGGATTTTCAGCCGGCGAGAATGTAAAGCAATACACCGCCGACGCTCATCCTCATGGTGCGATCCAAAGGTTGTTTGAGCCCCATAAAGGGTGTCACCTACGATCGGAAATCCTCGACTACCGCATTGCAATCGAATCTGATGCGTTCGCCCTGTCTCCAATTCAATCGACAGCCAGGACTTACCGGCCTCTCTTTTCATGACTCGATAGTGCAATACTGCCTGCTTAGCTTGCTCGACACTGTCAGCACAGATTTCACTTCGAGCTTCACCGGGTACTTTACGCATCGTATCTAGCCACGTTCCTTGCTCCTCCAAAACTTCACCTTCCACACAGGCCCAGTATTCCTTCTCCACCTGGCGTTGTTGGAATTGATTTGAAATTCGCTTTGCTGCGCGCTGGTGCAATGCAAAAACCATCACGCCGGTGACAGGGCGATCGAGACGATGAGGGACTGCTAAGTAGACGCGGCCTGGCTTTTCATCCCGGACACGGATGAATTTCTTCAGCCTCATCTCCACACTGTCGATGTGTGGGGGCGCCTGCGTTAGCAAACCTCCGGGTTTATTGATAATCAGGCAGGGCCCCTGTTCGTACAGGATTTGGATATCCCCTAGTAATTCTTCCATCGAGAATTGATCATCCATCTAACAAGAAACAACGCCGACCATCATGCTCAGATGAATCGGCGTTGTTAAAGTCATTTAATTCGGCATTCGCATCGCGAACCCGTAATCGTTTTCAATTAAACCTGACCTGCGGCAGGAACTTCAAACGGTTTACGGTATTCACGCGACAACATTTGACTTGCCTTTTCGTTTCCGACAATCGACTCATCTTCAGGATTAATCTCCAGAAGTTCACCGAATGAGAACGGAGTGACAGCATAATCAACGTTGTTGTCTTTACCGTGAGCCAACGTACGCTGGAACGTATCGTGCACATCGTCTTGAGAAATGTGCTTATCCAGAGCTTCCTTGGCTTTATCAATGTCCAGATTGCCACCACAATTCAAAGAGATATTACCAAGATGGCAAAGTGCACTTGAGAGATGACCTTCGCGGATATCGGCATTAAGCAATTTATGATCACGAGCTCGCACTGCTTTAACAAAGTTTGCGAAGTGATCACCGCCGCCCGAGAACGATTTGATCTGGTTTCCATCTTTATCAAAAGCGGTACCGTTGTGATATGACGGGCAGACAGCATAGCCTTCTGTACCTTCAAAAATCACACCGATCTTCGCTCCCTTGTAATCCGACGTTTCCAAACCACGAACTTCAAAGATGAGAGATTTCTCGCCGTAACCATGAGAAACGACCTGAGTGTTTGCTGTGTTGCCAGCATCGACATAACCAAATCGACCACCATAGCTCAGGGTTGAAACACAGAGATGATCAATGTTTAGTCCCCAGCGAGCGATATCCATCTGGTGGATTCCCTGATTCCCCAAGTCTCCATTACCGTAATCGGTTTGCCAGTGCCAGTCATAGTGGAATTGAGGTCGCGAAACCTGTTTCTCCGGTGCTGGCCCCAGCCAAAGGTCATAATTGACATTCTTTGGAGGTGCATAAGTGCCGCGTTCACCGATAGACTTACGACGCTTGTAACAAAGCCCTCTAGCTACCTTGACTTCACCAATACCACCACTCTGTACGAAGTCGATTAAGGACTGCATACCAGGGTTAGATCGGGATTGAGTCCCAGTCTGGCAAATGCGGTTGTATTTGCGGGCAGCTTCAACAATACGAGCACCTTCTGAGACATTATGACTAACCGGCTTTTCGACATAGACATCTTTACCAGCCTGAATTGCCCAGATCGCTCCCAAAGCATGCCAGTGATTTGGCGTGGCAATGCTAACGATATCAACACGGTCATCCTCCAGCACCTTTCGAATGTCTTCTTCGAAAACAGGTACCTTACCACCTTGTCGTTTGCCAACTTCCTCAGCTCGACGACCACCGACGTCACGATCAGCATCGCAGATATAGAGAATTTCAGTATCCTGTCGACCAGCGAATGCTCCAATATGGCTTCCACCGCGACCACGAACACCCACAACAGCCACGCCCAGTTTCTCATTGGGGCTTTTGCTTTGTACGTCCTGAGCGGCAACAATTGCCGGTGTGGTTGCTGCAGCAGCTGTCGCTGCGGCTAACATAGATTCTTCGAGGAATTGACGACGATTCTTAATTCCCATGTCATGCTCCCTTTTATCACCAAGGATTGGTTTGTATTTCTTCAGTAGCTTTGGGCCACTAAAGCAGTTGTCTTGTTTCTTCAATATAGCACATCCTCGCGGTAATTACCCAGCTTCTCCTGGAGTGATAAGAGATAGGAATTAATCCGCATTTGCAGCCTCTAAAACTGCCTCCCAGTATTTTTGAGCCCCTACGTAATACCTTAAGACAGCCTGCTGTTGAGTCGGATCCTCAAGCATCACCTTTTGCTGTCGTTCCTTCAGCCAATCGATGAAAAACTGAGTCGACGCTTTGCTGATTCGTCGGGCACCACCAATCTCAACATAATAGGGACCAGAACTGGCCAACCGATAAGTTTTGGGGTTATTCGTCACTGCTCGAATTAACATCCAGCCACTTTCCTTGAACTCCACCTTAGGCAATCGCCCTCCCATCTTGGCATATTCATCCAGAGGGACATTTTCAATAACGAGTCCATCTCGAACGATCTCCAAGTACTCAACTTTGTCCTGAATGGCCAAATTCAATGTTGGCTGTAATGATAGGGTTTCCCCAGCCGGTGCCTCAAACACGTGGCCCGGCAACTGTCCGTTAACTAATGGTCGCATGATAGGACCATTGGTTACCACGACCTTACCTGCCTTAAGATTTTTCCACCAGGAGTTCCAATTAAAATCGTCTCCACAGTGAACATAAACTCGGTTATATCCAACCGGATTATCTAACACCCCCGAAGCGGAACCGGCAGACGGAGCAATCCGGTGCCCTGTATTTAAGATCTGGTAATAGATTTCCTGCGACCACTTACCATTGCCATGAACCCCTGGAAAGCGACGAGCGTCACGAGGTTTTCCCCAGGCTTCATTTGGCAATACCTTACTACGCTGCATATGGTTATTAAGCAAACCGATGGAATCTACCATACCGCTGGCAATCCAGAGTGGAGTATCCCACCAGAATGGCTTTTCAATGTCGACGTGGACGCCCGGCATACGACGGATGGGGATCAAATACTCCATCGAGGATGGAAAGGTTTTCTCTGCAGCCGTAATATCCAAGATCTCGGGCATATTGTGATACAACAATGCCCCGCCATCACGTTCATCCTCGCCACTTAATACGTGCATCCAGCGTTTGCCATCGACTAACTGCAAAGATTCATCTGGCAAATCCAAACCGCTCCAGAGATTTTGCTTATTCCACCAGGTAATCACCGGTGCCACATACAAGTCCTCCGCTTGCATGAGTAACGGGACGTCTTTGACAGGGCGATGAATATGCAGATCACCCGCATACCAGCCTTTTTCAGACATATCTAAAATTCGCTTTAAGGGAATCACTTTTGCTTCCCGTGCCCCCGGAAGCATTCTGAAATTGCCGTAGTGAATTCGATATTCAGGGCCGCGTTCAATCTCAAACCGATAGTCTCCAGGTGGCACACGAAGCCTTACTTTTCCGTTGCAAACAAAGTGATCATGCCAAAACGGTAATGCGGGCGGACGGATAACTTTCCCCTTTGAATCCCATAAATGGATGCGTGCCGGAACCTGCTCCTTGGACTCCGAATCCACAATCTGAAAGTCAATCACTCCGATTTGAGCTACAGCCAATTCCGGACAAAGCAGAGCTACCAAGAGTACCCAACACATCCATCGCTTTCCACTCATTCCAAATCCTTTCCCAACTGAACGCCGAAATTACTTTGGCAGGCTGACCGTCTCGCCCGACATGCACTACCATCTAGTCTTCAACTAGCGTAGAGTAGCCAAAAATCAGGATTAACGCACCCTCACTCCGCCACCGCTACTGACAGGACTCTTACCGTGTGAGAAGGTTGTTGTTAGAATCCGAGTAGATTGAACTGGACAACGCAAACCCCTTCATAGCTCGCTTCTATATATGAGTCAGGACTTTTACAAAACACTCGGAGTATCTCGTGGAGCATCCTCCAAGGAAATCCAAAAAGCCTACCGAGATCTAGCTCGAAAGTATCACCCGGACATGAACCCCGGTGATAACTCGGCCAAGTCCAAATTTCAGGAAGTCCAACAAGCTTATGATGTTCTTTCCGATGATCAAAAAAGAGGTCAGTACGATCAATTTGGTGCTGGCTTTGAACAAATGGGAGGCGGAAACCCATTTGGCGGAGGAGGTGTTGATCTAGAGTCTATCTTTGGCGGCATGGGCGGCGGCGGTGGCTTCGAACAGTTCTTTGGAGGATTTGGCGGAGGCCGTGGGCCACGTCCTCGTCAGGGGCAAGACCGTGAAGCATCTCAGGAAATCCCCTTTGCCACTGCAGTCAAAGGTGGTGAATTCAATATCACCGTCATGACACCTGACGGTGTACGAAAACCACTAAACGTAAAAGTCCCTGCCGGTATCAAGCAAGGCAAAAAGATAAAGGTATCAGGCTATGGGCAACCAGGACAAGGCGGTGGTCCTCCAGGCGATCTGATTATTCAGATCCACGTTTGCGATCACCCCAACTACACTCGGTCTGGACGTGATCTGGAACTAGAGGTCCCCATCACATTAGCCGAAGCGTTAACCGGTACAACAATTGAAATCCCCACTCCCTATAGCAAGATTGACCTAAAAATTCCTCCGGGGATCCAAAGTGGTAAGAAGATTCGAGTTCCCAAGCACGGCGTATCCCACAAATCAGGTAGAGGCAATCTGTACGTGACAATACAAATCCAGCTACCTGATTCGATACCTGAATCGATCATTGATCAGATTTCTGACCTCAATCAACCCAGTCCACGCGAAAAGCTTACCTGGTAAGAATTTCATGTCCGTTTCCCAAACATTTCCCCAACGCCTTCGCCTAAAAAGCCCCAGCCAATTTGCTGAGGTTTATGCGACCGGGCTCTTCGAAGCGGATCAGGTATTGGTTATCAACCTACGGGCTAATTCTCTACCAGAAAGTCGCATGGGCTTATCGATTCCCAAGGTTTGTGGAAATGCTCCGATCCGCAATCTCTGGAAACGCTATTGCCGGGAGGCGTTTCGCCAGCAACAGCACGAGCTCCCTAAAGGAATCGACTTTGTAATTCGTCCTCGCAAAGGTGCTAAACCAGATTCAGAGGCAGTGGCCCATTCCCTTCACAAACTCCTACAACGTGCAGCCAGCAAACTGGATCGGACGTCATGACTTTCCTTGGTAAGTTGTTCTTACTTGCTCGCAAAGGAATCAGTGAGCTTCTCATTGGATGTGTGCGTCTATACCAAATATTCCTCAGCCCAATCTTCGGCCAAAGCTGCCGATTTACTCCGACATGCAGCAATTATTATATTCAGGCTGTTCGTAAGCATGGGCCAATCAAAGGGTCGCTCAAAGGGGCCTGGAGAATTTGTCGCTGCAATCCCTGGGGTGGTAGCGGCGAAGACCTACCCTAAGCCAACTGCCTATCCGCTTCGGCTGTCCGGCCGACCCAACTACCCAATTGTCTAACAATCTAATTGTCACGTGGGCTAATTGGTTAAATGGCTAAATGGTTATTGACCTCAAACCTCGATTTCCCTTATTTTTACGCATGGTTTAGTCGTTCAGCGCCCTTTTGACAGGTGAACGGCGGTTGAAATGTGCGCAAAAGGATTTGCGTTAAGGAGTGATTGAGGCATGAAGCCTGTTTTAGACTTAAAATATACTATCTTGCTAACCGCTGGACTCTGGTCCACTCTGATGCTCACTGGCTGCAGCCTGACAGATCGCATTCCAGGTTCTAAACAGCTCAAGGAATTGATTCCCGGAGGGGAAGAAGAAACTCCGACTCTCACCGTGGGCGACCTAACCGTCCCCAATGGGATGAATTACCTCAAAGTCGAAAGCGTTGGCCTGGTCACAGGCCTTAAGAATACCGGCAGCACACCGCCTTCCGGCATGCATCGCCAAATGCTCATCGACGAAATGCAAACACACGACGTAGAAAATCCGAATGCACTTTTAAGTTCACCACAGACATCACTAGTCATGTTACGAGGCTTTCTCCCACCGGGTGTTCGTAAAGGTGATCGGTTTGATGTAGAAGTACGCGTTCCTCCTCATTCAAAAACAGAAAGCTTAAAAGACGGGTATCTTTTACGTTCGCGAATGCGAGAACTCGCAGTGCTCAATCAAAATGTACGAACCGGCCATGTCGCAGCCTTATCGGAGGGATCCGTATTGGAACACACCCTATTCCGAGGTAAAGATGATCCTACGAACAGCCGATCGGGCATCGTACTCGGAGGCGGCGTCTCTCAGATGGACCGTCCTCTGGGATTACTTGTAAAAACCAAATACAGCAGCATCCGCACGGCGACCCGAATTGCCTCAGCAATCAATCGAAGATTTCTGCAATACACTGACGAGAACAGCAAGGGAGTCGCCAATGCAAAAAGCGACAATTACATCGAACTAGCCGTGCATGATAGCTACCGTCACAATGTTTCCCGATATATGAATGTCATACGAAGCATCGTAGTCGGAGAGTCACAATTGGACAGCTTCAGTCGCAAGGAACTGCTACTAGCTAAATTGCTTGAACCAACCACAGCTGCGGAAGCAGCGATGCAATTAGAAGCAATTGGTTCCGAATCAATACCCACGTTAAGACAAGGATTGGCAAGCGAGGACCCGGAAGTCCGGTTCTATGCTGCCGAGTCACTGGCCTATCTGGATGAACCAGATGCAGCCCCTGCGCTGAGCGGGCTCGCCTCGGAGCATATCGCTTTCCGCTGGCATTCCTTGACCGCCCTAGCAGGCATGGATCATGTCAATGCCCTGGATGCCATTACTGAACTCTTAAATGCTGAGAGTGCGGAAACACGGGTCGGAGCATTTCGAGCTCTTTGGACTCGAAACCCCAATTCCCCTCTGGTCAACGGACGTACTTTTAATGACTTTCATTACCATCAAGTCGAAACATCAGCCTACCCATTGGTGCACATCTCTATGTCCAAGCGACCGGAAATTGTAGCTTTTGGAGAAGGCGTTATGGTCACACCACCTGACCATGTTTTTGCTGGCAAAGAAATCATCATCAAAAACAAAGGCGACGGCCAATTGCAGGTCAGTCGATTCTCGCCCAATATGCCAGATCGCTTTTCCAGTTCTACGACTGCCCTTCCAGATGTCATTCGTGCAATCGCCGAGGTAGATGGAAATTACTCAGACGTCGTCGATATGTTGCAAACGCTTAAAAAGGAAAATGCAATCAATGCCCGAGTACTGATTGGGGCACGCCCACGTCCTGTCTGGAATTTCAATCGCAACGACAGTTCAGGCTCGCGTGCTGACTCCGTAGAATCACCCGATTCTCAGGAGCGATCTCAATTCAATGTAGCCAATCCAATCCCAGAACTTTACTTCGACCGTCTGGCCGAGACGGAAGCCGATGCCATCAATCGAAATCGCTCTCGAGTTCAAGCAGATTCCTCTGCAACGCAAACGGAGCAAAATAACTCGGAGTCGATGTTAGACAAATTCAAAGCGGCAGTCCCCGGACTTTAACCCATCATCTCAACAGGTACGCACACCCGATGCTAACAGCGCTGGAACTAACCGGCTTTAAGAGCTTCGCCGATAAGACGCGGTTTGAATTCCCCGAAGGAATTACCGTTGTC
Organism: Rhodopirellula sp.; assembly: GCA_002701385.1. Taxonomy (GTDB): domain Bacteria; phylum Planctomycetota; class Planctomycetia; order Pirellulales; family Pirellulaceae; genus UBA721. Next base: position 37,423 of record NZVD01000003.1, read on the forward strand.
GTGGGGCCTAATGGATCCGGTAAATCCAACGTAGTAGACGCGGTGAAATGGGTGCTTGGCACGACCAGTGCTAAGAGTTTGCGTGGCAAAGAGATGGCCGACGTGATCTTCAAGAGTCCCAACCAGTCCAATCGCCGGGATATCAACAGTGCTGAAGCAACCATCATCTTTGACAATTCCAGTCGACTATTACCTCTAGAGCACGATGAAATTCGAGTCACACGCCGCGTATACCGAAGTGGTGAAGGCGAGTACTTAATCAATGACGAACCATGCCGACTCAAGGATATTAAAACTCTAATCCGGGGAACAGGGATCGGCGCTGATGCTTATAGCATCATTGAGCAAGGTAAAGTTGCTCGCATGCTGGAAGCTTCCAGCAAAGACCGGCGACAAATCTTTGAAGAAGCGGCGGGCATTAGTCGGTTTAAAGCCAAAAAGATTGAAACCTTACGAAGATTAGATCGTGTCGACCAGAACTTATTGCGGCTCTCGGACATCGTGGATGAAGTTGAAGGTCGACTAAAGGCTGTTCGCAATCAGGCTACAAAAGCCCGCCGATATAAAGAATACAGTGACCGCCTACAACAGTTACGCACTCAAATTGGATTGGCCCAATGGCGTCAGCTCAACGAGCAAACCCAAATCTTCGACCAGCAAATCGAAGAATTAGATACCCAATCCAATGAATTAAATCTTCAGATTGAACAGAGTTGTTCGACAATTGCTGATTTCGATTCGCAACTGGAACGCCTTACCGGCGATCTGCAAAGCCAGGAAGAATTGTCTGCTTCCGTACGCGAGAAAATTGCGGAGTTTGTAACGACCCAATCGGTGCAGACTCAGAGGCTGGAAGAACTTGCTAATGAAATCGCTCGCCACCGTATTCAACTGGCCGTGACCCAAACAAATGTCGGTGGTTTAGCAGACCGAGTTAACCTGACACAATCGGAGCTCGAATCGTCACAGGCAACGCTTGAGTCAACACAAACCGAACTCAACACCATCGAATCTCAACAAAGTCACCTGGAAGAACAACTAAAAGAAATCCAAGAGGACACCGAAGTACAGCGTATAGAGCAAGTAACAGCGACTAAAAACGCCAGTGAGGCAGAATCCACCCACCGACAATTGCTCGCAAATTCAGGTGATCTAGATGAGCAAAAAGAAGTTGTTTCAGGGCAACTCGAAGCAATTAATAAAACACTGGCCTCACTGCGCGAGCAAGCTACCGATCATCGAAAACAAATTGAGACATTGGAATCGAAGTTAGAGTCGGCCGAAGACGAGTCTGAAGTCCTGGCGCGAGAACTTTCCGACAACCAGCGTGTCCATGAACGACGGCAGGAAAACCTGCATGCTTTAATGGAACGGCTAACTGCGGTTCGAGAACGCTGCAATGTACTTGAAGAATTAGAAACCCGGAATGCCGGAGTCAGCGAGGCTGTAAAACAGTTGCTTGACGAGTCGCAAGCGTCGGATGATACCTCACTTCCTTTAGGCATGTTGGGATTAGTCGCTGATCTGGCAGAAGTTGATTTCACGTCGGCCAAACTCGTCGATCTTGCATTGGGAACAAACGCTCAACTCGTTGTCACAGAGAATGACGCTTTACTTGATTCTTGCCGAACCGGCAGGACTCAACTCGCCTCCCAACTCACCATATTAAACCTTCAAAACATCCGGCAACCACAAACACCATTAACACTCGAGCAAGATCCCAACGTGGTTTGCCGTGCAGACGAATTGGTGCACTGTGCCGAACGATTCAAGCCATTGTTCACAATGCTGTTATCGAACACCTGGATCACACAGGATCTCACCTCAGCTCAACACTTATGGCAACGTCACCTCGGTCAAATCCAAGTCATAACGAAAGCCGGAGAGCGGATTGACCAGCACGGCATTACTACGATGGGGCCTCCAGATTCTTCAAACGAGTTAATTTCTCGCCGAAGTGAATTGCGAAATCTCAAGCAGGACATCTACGTCCTCGAGGCTCAAGTCCAGGATAACCGTGACGAGCAACAAAGGCTTAAACAAAACATCTATACTCAGGCTGAACAGCTAAAACGATCGCAGGCTGCCGTGGAAAGCCTGCGTTCACGTACCAGCCAGCGAAAATCCACCTTGCAACGATGTCACGATCGCATTGAATTGGAATCCACCAATCAGACGGGAACTAAACAGCAACTAGATACTATTGTCCAAAGACAGCAAGTTACGTCTAAAGAACTCGCCCAACAAACGGCTGAACTCGAATCACTTAGCAATTACCTTGAGGAAGTTACAAATTCCCTCACTCGCTTTAATAGAGCAAACAACGAGCTCGAGCGACAAAAGCAGACACTCAATTCTCAAGCGGTGCGTCTCCGAGTTGAACTTGGCAAAAGTGAACAACGCGTCTCCGCGTTAGAAACTCAGTTGCTGCAGTATGAACAAGACCACGAAGAACGACAAATCGTGGTGGATGACCAAGCCCGCTTGTTAAGCCAAGCGCAAAATCGATTCCGGGAATCTACACTTCAAATTCTCTCCGCTACCTCGCAACTCGCAGAGTTATACCTGACTAAAGAACAGTACCGCGATACAAACATGGCCATACGCCAGCGTCAAAATGAAATTGCGGCAGAACGAAAGCGTGAGGCACGGGCTGGAGATAAACTCCGAAAGGAAGTAGAGGGGCTTCGATCTCGAAAACATGAAATTGAATTGGCATCTGGCGACCTTCGCTCCCAGCGTTCGACTCTCGAAGAACGTTTACGAGAAGATTACGACATCGAAATCGCTTCCTTGCAACTAGACGCAGAAACCGAAGAAGAAACGCAACAGAGAGAAGAAGTCGAACGAGAAATTGAAACGCTGCGACGAAAGCTCGGGAATATCGGCGCCGTTAATATGGAAGCGTTAGGGGAACTCAACGAACTCGAAGAGCGATTTAACACGCTCTCCGGTCAGTTTCAAGACTTGACGCTTGCCAAGCAATCACTCGAGAAAATCATTCACCGGATTGATGCCGACAGCAGGCGTTTATTCATGGAAACACTCGAGACAATTCGCCAGAACTTCCAGCAACTCTACCGCAAGGCATTTGGCGGCGGTCAGGCCGACATCATTCTGGAAGAAGGCGTCGATATTTTGGAAGCTGGAGTTGAAATCATTACTTCGCCCCCCGGCAAACCCGCGATCAACATTTCATTGCTCAGTGGTGGTGAAAAAGCGCTCACCGCCGTTTCCCTGCTGTTAGCCATCTTCCAATTTAGACCTAGCCCGTTTTGCATTTTGGATGAAGTCGATGCTCCTTTCGACGAGGCAAACATTGGTCGTTTCATCAATGTCCTGAAAGACTTTCTGGACTTCACTCGCTTTATCATTGTCACCCACTCCAAGAAAACCATGACCGCTGCCGACACGCTCTACGGAGTCACCATGCAGGAATCGGGGGTCAGTAAGCAAGTATCTGTAAGATTTGAAGATGTCGGGAACAACGGGGAAATTAGCGAATCTGCTACCAATCGTGATGCAGCCTAATTCAACAACGTTATAAATTTATCTTTACACCAATTTTTAATCGTGTGATTGCTAGTATTTTTATCGGAAATACGGACAATGGTACCCAAGCCTCGAAAACGGGGCATCCCTAAGTCGGAGAATATTGATGCGATGTCCTTTTTGCCAACAGGACCATGACCGAGTCTTGGATTCGCGTGCAAGTACGGATGGATATTCCATTCGACGACGCCGCGAATGTCTGGATTGCAACCGCCGTTACACCACTTATGAACGGCTGGAAGAACTCTCGATTAAGGTGCAAAAAAAGAACGGCGTTCGCGAACCGTTTATCCGAGACAAGATCCGTCAGGGTATTGTCAAAGCTTGTTGGAAGCGTCCCGTCGGTACTGAAGATATTGAAAGTTGCTTGTCCGAAATCGAAAGCGACATTTACGCCAATTTCGAAGGCGATATTCACTCAGACAACATCGGAGAAGTTGTCATGAAGCACCTGGGAAACCTGGATCAGGTAGCCTACGTGCGATTCGCCAGCGTTTATCGCGAGTTCAAAGATGTACGTGACTTTGTCAACGAGCTTCAACCGATCCTACAACGAGATCAATCCTGAGATGCAGACGTTGATTCGCTTTGCTCGCTCCTTTTGTAGTGACCGCTTTTGCCACCGGATTTTTCCAACAGCATGACATCCTGTACCTCCATGCCTCGGTCAACAGATTTGCACATATCGTAAATGGTTAATGCGGCGACACTAACCGCCGTCATCGCTTCCATCTCGACTCCGGTTTTAGCAAACACTCCTACCGTAGCCCTCACCACAATTCGGTCCGGAACTAGTATTTCGAAATCAACATTCACACGATCAATCCCAATTGGGTGACAGAGTGGGATCAATTGCCCTGTCTGTTTGGTCGCCATGATGCCCGCGAGCCGTGCAACTTCTAAGACATCGCCTTTGGCAAAACTTTCTGATGTAATCTTGCCCAAGGTTTCGGGTTGCATCCGAACCGTCGCAGTAGCAGTTGCCACTCGCTGAGTAGCTTCCTTGGAGCCTACATCCACCATCCGAGTGGCGCCATCTTCATCAAAGTGTGTGAATTCGGGCATAGCTTCATCTATTGAGCGGAACGAGTAGTACTTTCTTGAGTTTACCTTCGAATCAACCAGTAGGTGCAGAGGGCAATTCACAAATCGGCGCATAAAAAAAGCGTGGTGCCTATAACACCACGCTTTTTTAACTTTTGGTTTTGTTGACTAAACGAGTTCTTTACGAGTTCCAATTAATGTTCGTAAACGTTCAGCTAACAAGCTTGCATCAAACGGCTTCTTAAAAGTTTCGTTGATGGTCGAACGATCAAAGCTCATTGGGCTTCCTACGTCCGGCAGCAAGGCAATTAGAATCGTTTCAGCAAAATCCGGGTTGCGACGCAGATTTTGGCAAATCTGAAGTGATTCGACTTTGCCAATTGAGAAATCGACAATGATACAGTCAGGGTGGAAACTCTCTGCCTGAATTCCAGCTTCGAATCCACTGGCAGCGACAGCTACCTTGAATGACCTTTCAGTCGGTAATTCTCGTTTAAGATTTTCGATCAATACCTGGTCCTGAGCTACGATCAGTACTTTGGCCATTGCTTCATCTTCTAAGTCCCCTAAAGGCATACCATGCTCTTTAAGAAACTTGATCAACGAATCGCGGGGAATTCGACGATCTTGCGAACCAGGGATACGATATCCCTTGAGACGCCCTGAATCAAACCATTTACTAACTGTGCGCGGGGCCACTTTACAGATCTTGGCAACCTGTCCAGTTGTGAAGACCTTCATTTCGGCACTCCAATTCTCTCTCGATGACTTCTTTGGTGAACATCCGGTAGATGCTCTGACCCCTGACTTGCTGTTGGCTTGCGATTCATTGTGGGGGAACAAATCACGACAAGTCACTGGGTTGGGGTACTAATAAAACTCGCTTCCTAATCTTGTTTGCTGTTATGCCTGGATCCGTCCTGACAAAACAACGCTTCCCAATACACCTCTTAGCTTCCAACCACCGTTGTCGTGCTCTAACGGGCATGGACAAATCATTGGTTTGGCAGCTCATTGATGAATTGAAGTACTTCGGCGTAAGTACATACAGAGAGAATCTTTAAGAACATGACATGAACGGGTCATTGCCATATCGCATCCTCCCTAGGTGTTGAGATAAACACCCAGAAGATCCCCCCTGAGAAGTCCTGGTGGGTTTGCTATGTCTTGGATAATAGGACTATCCGAGAAATAACAAAAATGACCTCTCAAAGTTATTTGTCGATTGTTACAGGGGTAATACTTTAGGAAGTTCCGTAATACATACGGCTTTGTTGGATGATTCCTATAAAAACAGCGTAAACTGTCGTAACCATTAGGTTAATTCCCCGTAAAAAAAAGCCTTTACGTGTTACAGAATTTATGCCATTCAGAGTCAAATTTGCGGCTTAGATAAAACAGACAAGAATTTCCCGCAGAATTCTAAAAGGCAAACGCGAGCTTACCCATCGCAGTCAGCCCTAACTGTCTAAGATGTATGAGCTTGCCTGTCGCAGTCCAAAGGAAGGAGTTTCTCCACAGAAGCCTAAAACGCGAAGGTGAGAGGGACAAACCACCTGCGTCTGAGGCTTGCCGAATTGTAAAATCTGTCTAACTGGAAACCGGTTACCCATCAACCTTTCCCCAGTCCTTACGTTGTCTTGAACTAGGGATTCCCATTTTCTTTCTGTATTTGGTGACCGTACGACGAGCAACTGAGAAGCCCGCTGCCTTGAGACGGCGCACCAATTCATCATCACTGTGTGGCTTTGCTTTATCTTCTTGATCGATGATTTCCTGTAGCTTGGCACGAATACTATCCCAAGCCACATCTTCACCATCTTCTGCTGTGATGCCACCTACGAAGAAGCCTCGCAGAGGAAAGATACCTCGTGGAGTTTGAATCCACTTGTCATCAACAGCTCGGCTTACGGTCGTCACATGGACTCCGACTTGGTCAGCAATTTGTTGCATCTTTAATGGAATAATTGCCTCCAAACCATCCTCAATAACGCGGAATTGATGATCGACAATCGCCTGTGAAACTTTTAGAAGCGTCGCCTGGCGTTGCTGGATAGCTTCAATCAACCACTGAGCACCATTGAGTTTTCTCCTCAAAAACTCTTTCTCATCCTTATTAGCATCAGTCGCTTTTAGGCGACGGCGGTAATAAGCACTAATGCCCAACTGTGGTATATCCCGCTCTTCCACGGTAACAATATACGCTCCGTGCTCATCCTGGTGCACGAACAGGTCGGGCACAACCGTTGCGATAGGCTTCTCCACGAAGCTGGAGGCTGGCTTGGGATTGAGATGCCGCAGTTCCTCCCAGATCAACTGAATATCCTCAATGCTCATGCCCGTTTGCTTTTGAATCAACGGTAAGCGGTTGTGTTCAAGATCTTCCAGATGATTGGTAATCAACATATGAAGTTCCCGATAGAAGGGATGATCCTGAGAAAGTTGAATGAGAAGACATTCTTCAAGACTCCGAGCAGCAATCCCTGGCGGATCGAGGCGTTGGACGAGATTTAAAGCCTCCTGAGCAATCGCCAGCTGATGCTCATCGGTATCATTACGAATCAGACTTTCAAGTGGAAGCTTTAAATAACCTCCTCCTTCTGCATCCAGCGATGACGCGATTCGCTCGGCCATAGCAAACACATCCGGAGACAATTCCAATTCTCTCAATTGCATCACCAGATGGTCGTACAGCGTAATTCCTCGCTGCGAAATATTCGCCATCGTGTCGTGGTAGCGATCCGAGAATTCCTGGACTCGATTTACGCTGAGCCGAGGCTGTTCATCAAAGTAATCGGGGATTTCGTTATCCAGTTCGTCGAGACGTTCAAAGTCGTCTGCATTGTTGGACTCTTCATCCACCACCAACTCTGATTCCACGTCATCATTCGCGGCAGCTTCCTCGGCCTCGGCCGCCTGCACAGCCTCAGCCCCTTCTAACTCTTCCTGTTCCTGCTCAAGTTCTTCCAAGACAGGGTTTTCAGTCATTTCCTGATCAATGCGTTCCTGCAATTCCAGCACCGGCAACTGAAGAATCTCCATGGACTGGATCATCCGCGGAGCAAGCTTCTGTATTTGCTTTTGAGTCGTAAATTGGCCGAGCGAAAAACGCATTGTATGGACTGGAAGATACTTACATCACGAACGGTCAGATTCAATATTTCTGTCGACCAGCAATGGCATCTGCCAAAATCTCCTTATTTGTAAATTCGAGTATACTGCCGGTGGTAATTCCTCGAGCCAATCGAGTGATGGTTACATCATAGTTACCGAGCAAGTTTGAGATATGAAGTGCTGTCCCGTCTCCTTCGACGGTGGGATTAGTAGCCATAATCACCTCTTTAATTCCTCCTGCTCTGACACGGTCAATCAAGGCGTCAATGGTCAGCTGCTCAGGCCCGATACCTTCCAATGGCGCAATGCGCCCCAACAAAACGTGGTATAACCCGCGAAAGACACCGGACTGTTCCAATGACATCAAATCTCGCGGTTGCTCGACAATACAAAGAGTCGATTGGTCTCGGCGAGTGTCCTCACAAATTGCACAGATTTCGCTTTCTGCCAGATTGAAACAGACGCTACAGTATCTGACATTTTCACGTACGTTTCGAATTGCATCGGCAAACGCCAAGGCTTCCGACTTATTGACACGCAATAAGTGGTAAGCGAGACGCTCTGCACTTTTACGACCGATCCCTGGTAATTTCGCAAGCTGTGCGATGAGTTCGGTTACCGATTCAGATAATTGTGCCACAGTGATAATTCCTAATCTGGCTGCTTACCGAACTGCTCGAGCGCTTGTTCCAACCCCGGAATATTCATCCCAGCGGCCATTTCCTGGGTCACTCGCGCATGGACTTCCTTGGTTTTTTCCCGAGTAGTGTTGACCGCAGCTCGGACGAGATCTTCCATGAGCTCACCGTCCTGTTTCTCAAATAATTCCGGGGCGATCGACACCTGCAGGACTTCACCCAGCCCGTTCATTTCCACAGACACCAAGCCAGCTCCGGACTCTCCCTTCACTCGCTCTGCTGAAAGCTTTTGATTCACTTCATCAAGTTTGCCGCCCATTTGCTGAGCCTGCTTCATCATGGAAGCGAGGTTTCCCAGGGACTTAAACATCTTCATACACCTTTCGCGTTGGGAGTGATTTCTCCCGGATTATTCCAACAAAACGCATGCCACCGTTGGTAGGACAACGTAGTCCTCGCCGGTTTAATATGAGCATTATTGGCGGCGTCGTGGTTGGTCTACACGAACCACTTCGGCTCCAAAAGTCTCCGCGACCTGTTGCACCATTGGATGCTGCTCTGCTTCCCGTCTTCTTTGGCGAGTGGTCTTTACACCACTGTCCTGAACAACCGGTTGAGGCTGAGAAGATTGCGGAAGCAATTCAAAAGTCACTCGAAAACGATTTCCTGTAGTCTTAAAGAGCTCGTCTTCTAATTTATTGCGACGTTCCGGACGTTCGCAGGCGTCTTTTTGAAAAGTATAGTGCGAAGGAAATTTCACGACCAGATGATTTGGCACGGAAATTGCTACCGATTCGGCAGATTGTAGAGTACTGGCCGTTAAATCGTCAAGATTTTGACAAACCCTTTCCCAGACCGACAGGACATTCTGATTGGTCACGTTGAGTTTATTCGCTGGTGCATCCACTGCTGCCGAGGTGCTTTGCGAGTCTGAATCTTTCATCGATTCATCTGGCGTCGGTGGGGACATGGGCGTATCAACCCCTGACGGTGACGTCGGGTACGGGTCAGAAGTTGAATTTGGAGTTGGGACTGGAGGGCGAGTGGATTGGGTAGTTTGAACGTCAGGCGTTAGTTCAGTCTCAGCGTTGTGACTTGGTACCTGCAAACCTACTCCATCTACCATGTCGCTCGTCGGCGTCGCGTTTGGACGCACAGGCGTTTCGGCTGAGCGGTCATCGACGACATCTGCTGTAGTTTGTTCCGGAGCATCAACTACCGACGCTAGCGCTGTCGACGGTTCACCTTTTTTTTTAACGCCACCAGGAGTCTGAGCTACAACACCGCCTGGAGCGATTACCAAACCACTCTTGGCAAAGTCCTTCATTTCCGGACTCTGCAACACGTTCAGCCATTGTTCGATACGATCAAGCTCTTCTAAGCTTGCAATACGTACCACAGCGGTTTCCACCAGAATTCTGACCTTCGTCGTCTGCCGCACCCGTCTCAGCATTTCCTGAAAGATTTCTAGCGAGGCCAGTAGTGTATGTTTGCCGATTCTGTTGGCGAGTGATTGAACACGATCAAATTCATTGCGCTGCGTGTATTGCATCAATTGGGCCCCACACCCAACGCTGGCGGATAATAAATCCCGATAAACGCCCAGCAATTGTTCAGCCAATCTTTCGGGTTCAGCCCCGAGCATCCAAAATTCACTCAGGATTTCTAGCGATTGACCGGCATCCCGCGCACAAAGAGCCTCGGATAAATCCAACAATTTCCCGCTATCTGATGTGCCAAGCAATAGATGAACGTCGTCCACCGTGACCTGCCCATCGCTGAAGGAAAGCAATTGTTCTAGCAAGGACTGGCTATCACGCAATGAACCGTAAGCCCGACGCGCAAGCATCCAAATCGCATCGTCGTCGGCAGTCCGATCTTCCTGTTCCAGAATAAATTTCAGCCGGTTAAAGATCTTCTCGTCTTCGACTGGTGAAAGATCAAAACGCTGACACCTAGATAGTACGGTGATCGGCAATTTATCCGGGTCTGTAGTGCAGAACATGAACTTCACATGTTCCGGTGGTTCTTCGAGCGTCTTCAGTAATGCGTTAAAGGCGGGTTTCGTAAGCATGTGGACTTCATCGACGATGTACACTTTAAATCGACTACGGGAAGGTCGA
>NZVD01000004.1 GCA_002701385.1 Rhodopirellula sp.
TGGCTTCGGCAAGCCCTGTGAACCTAGCGCAATCACCGAGGAAGTCAGACCGCATCGTCAGCACAATATAGATAGGGACTTCGTTCTGCTTGACGGCATGGATCAACCAGCGAATGAAATCCGGTGCCAACTCTTCCCCTTTTTGCCCAGCCTCATGGAATCGGAAGATTTCTTCGAATTGGTCGACGACAAGTAAGATATTGGCATTTTCTTCCAAATCGGCCTGTTTAACCGCTTCCACGAGCCCGTTGGTCGATCGGTTAATGGTGGCCATAACGTGGTGTTCGATGTCTTCTTCGTCTTCGTCGTATAATTCGGCATTGATTAACGCATTAGCTAGATTGCCGAGGGGGTCACCGCCTGGTTGCATTACAGCAATTTGCCAACTGGCGCCTGCACCGACCATCATCCCGCCTTGAAGCTGACTCAAAAGACCACACCGTACTAACGAGGATTTACCACTTCCCGATGAACCCACGACGGCCACGAAACGGTGTTGCTGCAGCCGTTCTGTGAGGTCTGCGATTTGTTCCTCTCGACCAAAGAAGAGATAGTCTTCCTCACTCTGAAACGGTCGCAATCCGGGATAGGGGGTTAAGTCAGTCATAGGTGGCGAGGCTAAGTTGTTGCCTTGTTGATAAATTGAGTTAATTCGTCGGTGACCTCGAACGTTCCCTGAGGTTGTTGGATGATCTCCGCTTGATGGGTTTTGAATCGGTTTTTGCGTTTGTCGGTCGGGGGGGCGATGTAAACGGCAACATGGGTTAGTGGATTTTCACGGCCGTATCCGGCAGCTTTCAGCGTGTCACGCAACTTGATGTCCACCCATGCTTTACGCACCTGACCGTAATAGATCAGGACGGCGTCACAGTCGGTTAGCGCCTGTCGGTGGATTTCACTGATTTCGTCTTGCGGGGAGTCGAAGTCCGGTAAGATCACTTCAATGCCTGATTGGAATAAATGATCCTCCAGAGCTTCCGTAGCATCTTCGTCCACGCTATCGCAGATTAGATAGATCTGAGTTATTCCCTTTGGTTCCTCAGACAACTCCGCTGATCTCTCGTTCAGTGAATCCAGATATTGAGAAATCGCTTCCTTGAGGAGACTGATTGGGCCTTCAATGAGTTCGCATTGGTGACGAGCGGCGTCGGTTGACCGGAAGGATTCGATGAAACCTGTTTGGCGGTCGTCTTCACACTCTGTGGTGCTATACCAGATGAATTGTTGCCTCTCCGAATCTGCTGATTCCATCAGCGTTCTAATCGAGCCCGATTGTAGTTCCAATACGCTTTGCTGGGCTCCCTCAGGAACAATTCCATAGTTTTGCCCAACTATCTGTACGATAAGTTCGGCATGTTCGAGATAGCTGTCGATTTCCTCGGCTAACTGAAGAGCTTCGAGAGTCAATGGTTTGTCTGGTACGACTAGATATCCCCGTTCGGTTAACTCGCGGCATACAGATTCATACTCACTTCGAACATCGGAAGTGGTGATTGCCACAAATGCTTTTGGGGCGTCAATGTCCAAATCAAGCGTGTCATCGTCCGTGGTGTTCAGGGTCTTATTTAGGTCGTAAGCGACATCATATATCTTTTCGTAATACCGGCGTTTGAGATCTTCTCCAAAAGACTCTTCATACTCCAGAACCCGACCGCGTTCATCTTGGTCAAAGAAATTGTGGTCGTTAATGCGTTTTAGGACGTCGTTATCAAGCGAGTTGGAGTCGACAGGCATCTTGACGACTTTGATCACTTTGGAGTCTGCATTTGCTTTGCCAGTGACAAAGGAGTCCACTTCCTGTTTACACGAGTCGGAATTCGCAAAAGGTGGTGAGACAATGGTGAGGAGTGAGCTGACTTTGGGGATGTCCTGGATTGTACTTTCATCAAGACGCTGCTCGGCCGTTGTTTTGTTCGGGCGAAATACGTTGATTTCTCGTCCCGCAAGTTGTTGAAGACGAACTTTTAGATTGCGGTGAAATCTGGAGATCCAACCCTCTTCTACTCCCGAAAGAGATTGATCGTCTAGTGCTGAGTAACTTATGAAGACGTCACTTTCTGCCGGAGATCCATCGGAAATGAATTGAGGTCGAGCCGAAGTCACGTCGCCTCGCATATAGGCTTCAAGATCGGTAATCAATTCCTCCGGTGACGCGTAACGATCGTTAGGTGATTTTTGAAGGCAGCGAAGGACGATTGCCTGCAAGGCACCGTTCGTGTTGGGATTCAGCGCGGCCAGGCTTGGGGGGGGGCTATTGATGATGTTGTTAATTGTTTCTCCAAGAGATTTGCCAGCAAAAGGGCGTCGCCCCGATAGCATTTCAAAGAAGACAACGCCAAGACTAAAGAGGTCGGTGCGATGATCGATGTCACCTCCCAACGCCTGTTCGGGACTCATGTAGTTAGGAGTCCCCATGATGCCGCCCGTATTCGTGAGATTGTATTCAATCGTGGCATCGTCCATTGCCGGTTGGTCGGTTAGACGCTTGGCTAGCCCAAAATCAAGAATCTTCACAATTCCGTCATGTGTGATGCTGATGTTGGCAGGTTTGAGATCGCGATGAACAATTCCGCTGGAGAATGCTGTTCGTAATGCCTGTGCCACCTGAGAAATGATCTCACAAGTTTCTTCAAGTGATAGAGGGGTTTCTCCCTTGAGCTTCGTTTCGAGTGTTTCTCCGTCGACAAACTCCATGCAGATGTAAGGCTGCGCGGGATCTTGATCTCCCAATTCATAGATGGTGCACACATTGGGATGGTTGAGAGCCGAAGCGGAACGAGCCTCTTGGAAAAAGCGTTCACGAAGCACCGCGTCATAACGGACCGCATCCGGAAGCAACTTGATGGCCACCTGACGATCTAACTTAGTATCATGGGCAAGGTATACCTCCCCCATGCCACCAGCTCCAAGCTTACTTTGAAGCTTGAATTGTCCAATCGTCCGTTCTTCCATGGTCTCTAGATCTTAAGCGTGATTGATTGCGGCGTCCGAATATGACGTTGCTATGAACAGCATAATTGAAACCGTCGACGGCGACAAATAAACGCATAAGCAAACGTTTATGTGTTCTATTTAAAGGCGAAAATAACAATCAAAAGCTGCTGGGTCCTGTAGAGCTTCGCGGTTAGCAGGTTCGCATCCCATGGCAATATCACGCACTGCCAATTCGACTTTCTTACCGCTCCGAGTATATGGAATTCGATTGACTTTGATGATCAGGCCGGGGACGTGTCGAGCGGATGCCTGTGTTTTAAGAGCGGTTCGGATCTTTGACTCCAGTGCGGGGGTTAACTCGCATGCGTCCTGTAGTTTGACATAGAGGACCACGCGGATATCACCGCGCCATGGTTGGCCAATCACGATACTGTCATCGATTTCAGGTAGATCTTCTACGATACGGTAGATTTCGGCCGTGCCAATACGGACTCCTCCTGGTTTCAACGTGGCATCACTGCGCCCATAAACAATGACTCCGCCGCATGTACCCTGACTGCCTGTGAATTCAATTAAGTCGCCGTGAGCCCAACGATCCTCACTTTGATCGAAATATGCCTGTCGGTATTTTTCTCCGTCTGGGTCGTTCCAAAACATGACCGGCATACTTACAAAAGGCGTTTTGCAGACTAGTTCACCTTTGGCTCCGCTTCCGTGCTCCAGTGGAAGGCAGTTACTGTCAACAGCTTCCACATCCATCCCAATTCCTAAGCACTGAATTTCGCCACGGTGCACCGGCAGTAAGGGGTTGCCAAGCATAAAGCAGGAAATGATATCCGTACCTCCAGAAATGGAACTTAACTGGACGTCGGTTTTTACCGCCTGATAGACCCATTCGAAATCTTCTGGCTGTAAAGGAGCACCGGTGCTAAGAATGACCCGTAAAGATTCCAGTCGGTGAGTTTCAGCCGGGGTTAACCGGCGACGACAGGCTCCCAGAAATTTCGGACTCGTGCCAAAATGAGTGATTCCCCGTTCATCGATCAAGTCCCATAGCCGGGCTATTGTTGGTGCGGCCGGGAAACCATCAAACAGCGTCACTTCAGCTCCCGTGTATAACGCTGCAATGAGCCAGTTCCACATCATCCAGCCACAAGTAGTGACGTAGGTGATGTTATCACCTTGCCGTACATCGGTATGTAGGATTAGCTCTTTGGTTTGTTGTAGAAGCGTGCCCCCGGCACCATGGACAATACACTTAGGTTTTCCAGTGGTACCGGAACTGTACATAATGTAGAGCGGATGATCGAACGGGAGACGTTCATAGTTCGGCTCGGCTTGCTCGTCATTAATCCACTCGTCCCAAAGAACGAAGTTCTCAACCTCAAGCGTATCAATGGGGAGGTCGACGAGCTCTATGACTACCATCATTCGCAGGCTTGGAAGACGTGCTCCCAATTCAACAAGTTTGGGTCGGCAGTCGATAACCTGACCGTTGTGGACATAGCCATTGACGCAGAATAGTAACTTGGGCTCAATCTGTTCAAATCGGTCGACGACGCTTTGGGTTCCGAAATCCGGCGAACAGCTGGACCAAATCGCACCCGCTGCTGAAGTTGCCAGTGCTGCAATAACCGTTTCAGGGATATTAGGCATGAACGCCGCTATCCGCTCCCCAATTTCGATACCCTGTTCGTGTAGTTGACGCTGAATTGTACCAACCAGCATCCTCAAGTCATCAAATGAACACTCCTGGTCGTCACGAGCTTCCGATATGCCAGCCAATGCGGTGGTGTTACCGGCTATTCGCAACAGATTCTCCGCAAAGTTTAGGCGTACTTCCGGGAAGAAGCGAGTACCACGTAGTCCACTTCCTGTAAAAACAGGGGATTCCGTTCCTTCGAAGATGACTCCGCTGTAGACGAGCCAATCTTTCCAGAATTCCTCAAAGTGTTCCACTGACCAATGATGTAGAGAGTCATAGTCAGTTACATGCCGGTCGGGGAATTGCTGGCTGACATGTTCTATGTAGCGTGCCATCGCCGTATCGGACGACGAGGTATTCGGGGACCAAAGGAGTTCGTTCTGCATGGGAACATTATAATGATCTACTTAGGTTTTGTTCAGTGTGACAATGGATCATCAGCGTCTTGTCGTTTATTTGGTAAACTCACATATCTAGAAGCATTTCTAGGAGCATGTCTAGGAACAAGTCTGGGAGGAAGCGAATGAAATACTTAATCACGGGTGGTGCAGGGAATATTGCCTGTCAGCTTACTCATCGCTTGCCTGAGGATGCTCAGGTTATCCTCACCGATGTGGCTGATGCTCCTTTTTCAGAAGTGACGTCAAATGCGGTCTATCGCAAACTGGATGTCACTTGCGAACAAAGCGTGTTGGATGCGTTTGTTGAAGTTCAGCCTGACGTCGTACTCCATTTTGCTTCGTTGTTGTCTGGACAAAGTGAAGCAGATCGCAATGCCGCTTGGCAGGTGAATATGCAGGGGGCATTTCATGTGCTCGAATCGGCTCTCAAAGAAAACGTCGATCGCGTCGTGTTTCTGAGTTCCATCGCGTCATTTGGGAGTCCGTTGCCGGACCCTGTGCCTGAGGATTGTGAGCAATGGCCACGTGGGTTTTATGGTTTTACCAAAGCAGCCATTGAAAGAATGGGGTTCTATTACAAAGAGTCCTTGGGACTTGATTTTCGCAGCATTCGATTGCCAATTGTGATTTCAGCCTTTCCCTCTCCAGGAGCGGCCAGTTCCTACGCCTCTAACATGTTTATTGAGGCAGTACGCAATGGGACTTATCAGTTGCAGATCAGGGAAACTTCCAATCCAGCTCTCATCTATATAGATGACTGCCTCAAAGCGATTGATCTTCTGACGCACGCTAATAAAGATTCGTTGACGCGTGCTTCTTATAATCTCTTTAGTTGCTCGCCGACAGCAGCCGACATCGCAATTGAAATTAAGCACGTAATAACGGACTCAGAATTTATTTTCGAACCGATCCCAAAAGTGGCGGATCTGATTGACTCGTGGCCCAGGAGAATCGATGACGCAGCAGCCCGTCGCGATTGGGGATGGAAACCAGATTTTCAACTGGCAGAAATGACCAGAGAGTTTATTAGTACATTGCAATGCCTTAATGCAGAGGGGGGCTTATGAGTGTCTTCGATCGTTTTAGACTCGATGGAAAAAAGATGCTGATCACCGGTGGGAGTCGTGGATTAGGAAGGGAGATGGTGCTGGCGATTGCGGAAGCGGGCGCCGATATCATTGTGACCGGTCGGCGAGAGGGTAGTCTACAATCAATCGCCGAAGAGGTGACTGCACTGGGACGACAAGTTTGGACAATTCAAGCCGACATGAATGCCCCGACACGTTGCGAAGAGGTCTGCGAGCAAGTCATCGCTGAACACGGAGCCGTTGATATTCTAATTAATAATGTTGGTGGCCGCCGAGAAGATATTCCAACAGAAGATATGTCGCTTGAGAAATGGCGGGAACTGATGGACTTGAATCTGACCAGTACCTTCGTTTGTACCAGTCGAATGGGTAAAGCGATGATAGCCGCTGGGCAAGGTGGGCGAATTATCAATATCGGCTCCATCAACTCGCTGGTAGCAGGTCGAAATATTACTGGGCGTCATTATGAAACAGCCAAAGGAGCCGTTTTGCAACTTACGCGTAGTGTTGCCGCTGACTGGGCTCAACATGGAATAACCGTTAATGCGATCCTGCCCGGTGGTTTTATGACCGAACCCAATCAAAAGTGGGCTCGGGAGAAACCCGACGTTGTCTCCATATTTCGACAACAGATCCCGATGGGAGATCATGGGCAGCCAGAGGATCTTGGGCCTTTGGCACTCTATTTAGCAAGCGATGCCTCACGTTACATGACAGGCGCTGGTTTAGTGATCGATGGCGGTTATACGTTGTGGTAAGTAACGTTGGATTTGATGAGTCTTTAAATTAGAATAGTACGTGTTCTGGTATCGCATTCAAAAGTGAAAACATTGTCAAATCTTTCTGTAAAGCGGCGTGACTTTCTGACCATTGGGGCTTTAACTCCACTCGGAGTTTCGCTTGGTGGTCTGTTGCAGCAAGAAGCTCTGGCGAATAAAACGCGTCGCCCTAAGAGTTGTATCCTACTTTGGATGCTTGGTGGCCCCAGTCATATTGATATGTATGACTTGAAACCTGACGCGCCGGCGGAAATCCGAGGTGAGTTGCGACCAATTCAGACAAAGATTCCTGGTGTAGAACTTGGCGAACTTATGCCAAATTTGGCTAAGTGTAACGACAAGTTTAGCCTCATACGGTCAATGGTCTCCTACTCGGCCAGCCACGGTAAAGGTGATCATCACTTGCTAAGTGGCCGTAAATACACCAATGACTTCTATCCACCTAGCTTCGGTTCCGTGATGTCATGGCAATCGGAAACTCGCCATAAAGCCGGAGTGCCGTCGTACGTTCAGATCGGAGCGATGAACAGTACTAATTTTGGAAAACAAGCGCAGGCGGGGGCATTGGGGCATAAGTACGACCCTTTTCTTGTTGATCGTGACCCTAATTCAAGTAGCTTTGCAGTGGAGGCATTTACTCCGAATGACTCGGTAGGAATCGCACGATTAGCAGACAGGCAGTCCTTGCTGAAACGAGTCGACCAATTTCAGGCTCGAGTCGAGCAGCAAATGCGGTTTGCGCAAACTCATGATGCTTTCAATGAGCAAGCCTTCGATCTGCTTACTTCCAATCGAGCGAAGCAGGCCTTTGATATCGCTCAAGAACCAGAGGCTCTCCGTGACAGATATGGACGTAATCGAGTGGGGCAGGGACTGTTGCTTGCGCGTCGTTTAGTCGAAGCTGGTGTGCGTTTTATCACCGTGAAGGGATATGTGCGTTACGGGTGGGATCACCATCCCGAAGTGTTCCCACGCTTAAGAACCGAAGTGCCGCCCTATGACCAAGGGTATGCCGCGTTGTTAAACGACTTAGAAGAACGCGGGATGTTAGAAGATACGCTGGTGATTACCGCCGGCGAATTCGGAAGGACACCCCGATTAAATACAGATTCCCGCGGTCCTGGCCGAGATCACTGGGCGCAGGCATTCAGTCTTACGATGGGAGGCGGAGGCGTGAAGACCGGAGTTGTATTGGGGGCAACAGATAAACATGCCGCCGAAGTCGTGGAACGTCCTGTAACAGTCGAGGATTATGCGGCGACGGTTTATTACGCGTTAGGAATGAATCCAAAAGGTGTATATCACACGCTTGATGGCCGACCGACAGAAGCCCTGCCCGAAGGGAATGTGATACCGGAGTTGCTAGGCTGATCCGGATTGTCTCGAGCCTCGACCTGTGATCCGGTGGATTATTTTCGGTTGCGAGCGTCTTCTCGGATTTTCTCAATCTGGCGTTTTAAGTGCGCGGGCCAGACGAATTCGGGAGCAGTTTTAGGGTCATAGCCCTTGAGGTGAGCACGAAGTCTGGTGGGGGCGCGAGTGTATACCAGTTTGGTATTGCCAAAGATTTCTCGGCATAGGTTGGCTAACCCGGGATCATACTCAATGAGTTCTTTTCGAGTGTCCACATGATTGTGGTCGTGGTCTGGTAGCCGGTTGTTCGAAAACCAAGATTGGACACCTTCCGCCCAGTATTCATGGTGATTGACAGAGGCATACTTGGTTTTCCAGAGTCCCATGGCGAGTGCATCGTCGTAAGCCTGTTTTAATCGCTTGTCGAACGTGGGATCATGGTGGATTAGTCCACGTAGGTGAATGTTGTGAGCGAATTCATGGATCAGGATACACTCCTGGTGATAAGGGTCACCCTTGTAGGAAAGTACATTTTCTTCTCCAACGGAACAGACTGGATCTCGTTCTGATCCTCCTAGCCCACGAGCTCTGGCGTCCCAGTAGTCTTTAGGAGAGAAGTGAGAATATTCGGGTACGTCCGTCGTAAATTCGTTATAGGCCATGACGACGCAACGAGACTTATTCGCGATCATGATTTGTCGAACCTCCGGATGGTGATCGAGCATGACATCGATAAGATAGGCAGCCTCTTTGAGGGCGTAGTCGTTGACTTGTTTCGACCCAACGACCGGATAGCCACTGGCACTGACATGTTTGGTGTAAAACGGGTCCAATTTCAAATAGGCCGGTGGTGGTGTGACCTTATAGCGATTTAGAGCCTTCTTGCTGTCTCCTTGGCATGGAGACGCCAGAGGAATCAGGACTGCTGCGAGTGTTACGATAATTAAGACGAGTTTGGATGGGTTCATCGTGAGTTACTATTTAAGGAGTCGCCGAATCTGAAGTTCAGACAAAGCGTTATTGTAGATTCGAAGATTCTTGATCTTCCCGTTGAAATAGTCGTGCTGCCCAGAGCCAATCAGTAGAGGCATTCCGTTACAGAGCTCATCAACCGATTGTGAATCCGCATCACTGGTTGCGACAAGTCGGCCGTTTAGGTAGAGCTTGACGCGGTCCGATGCTCGAGTAGCAGTCAAAGTTTGCCAACCGGCAGGAAGCGTTTTGTCATACGTCGCGTTTTGACCCACATTGAGACTGTAAATATGGCCTGACGGGAGCACACCACAAAATAGCTTTCCGTTGAATACGGCCATGGACCAGGCTCGGCGATAACGAACGTCGGGCGTAGTGTCCAGATTACCCGTGTTTGTCCATTTGGAATTGCCGTCGTAACGGTATACGCTTGCTAGGGGGAGTGTTCCGGCGTAAAGGCTACCGTTATAGATGGACATGCCCATGACTTCCTTTTCTTCCCCCAAACGTCCTTTATGTATCCAGTCTTGCGCTCCGTTAAGTTCAAAGACTGATCCGGTTGGCCAAGTCGCGACTTGTACCTTGGACTGGTACACCGCCATGGCATAGGCCTGCGTGGTTTCCGGAATGGGGCCTAGCTGTTTCCATTTTTCCCCACCTAAATATTCAAAGAAGCCGCCATCATCATAACTCAGGCCAAAGAGCTTGTCGTTGTGTACTCCCAGGTGAACAATCCGAAGATCAGGACACCCACAATCAGTCCATTTTCCAGGTCCGTCAAATCGGTACATGCCACGATGACGGGGAGTGTCTCTCCAAGCCCCTGTTGAACCCGTGCCGGCGTAGAGTTTCCCATCGTACACGGCAAGCCCGCTAACGCTGCGAACATCGGCGACCTTTCCCATACTCGTCCATCGCTTGCCACCTTCATAGCGATAAACGACTCCACCGTGGTTATCATTGGTAGAAAGTGGCAGGGAGGATCCCCCGCCGCTATATAGTTCCGACCCGGCATATAATTTCCCGTTATAGACAGCAAGTGTGGAAATGCAGTTCGAAGGATCTGGTGAGCCTACATCAATCCAGTTTTTACCACCCATGTATCGATAGATATGTCCACGGTCACCTGCAGCAGGTTCCCATGTTGACGCGTATAGGTCTCCATTGAACACGGTTAAAGACCGGACGTACATGTTTTCCCCCGGACGCCCACAGTCATGCCAATCAGCGGAATCTTTGCCATCTGAAATTCCGAAATGGACGTTGCGCCAGTTTGATTGAGCATTGGTGACGCCCGCGTAATTCATGACTGAGAAATTTATGCCACGACGTATCTCTGGGTCGTAGTACGACAGGATGTCGCCAATGACATCGGTCAGATTGTCGTTGGTATGAACGTCCACACTAATGCTGAAATCCCCACGGAACAGGGTATCGGCCTTTTCAATCGAGATGATTGAGTCACGCCCATTGAACAATGCTCCGTCTTGTGTGAATTTGACGTGTTGCGCTTTCCCATGCCGGCTGTTGTGTGTAACGTCTTCTGCACCATCGATGAGTGGCCAATGGCCCAGCAATTCAACCTGCCCCAAGGCCGATCCTGCTGTGAGAAATGTAAGAAGCAGGATTAGAGTTTGTGATTGGACTTGAATCCATTTTAGTAGTATTTGCATTGCTCAATTCAACCTGATGTTTGCAGCAGACTATTGGTTTTAGCATAGTCTGTTAAGTGACATGACGTCCAATTTGTAACTTAAGAAAGCAGAGGTTGCAGCCTCCGATTACGCTCTTCCGATGTTTTTACCACGTTGGCCGCCTGCGGGCGGACGAGCATCGGAGACCCCATGTGGTGAGCTTGTAGCAAACTGTGGGGCATTTTGTTCGAGCCATGCGCGGAGAGGTACGTCTTCTGGAGTTGGGTCATAAACACTGTTGGCTGAAGTCGCGTCTCCTAGGAGTTGTCTTTGGATCGGAGTGAGTTGCCCATACAGATGAGCCACCGTCATCTCATCCTTGGGACGCATCCAGCGATAGCTATAACCGTACCAAATAACTTTGCGTGAGAAGCCGGACGTATTTGGGCTGCGAGTATGCCAGACTCGTCGATCCAGGATCACGGCATCCCCAGCGTTGACGCATACAGGAATAGCGCCCTCAGGGTTGGATATACCGTCGTTAGGACAGTCCAGTTGGTTGTCTAGATGGGAGCCAGGAAGAACCAGTGTATTTCCTTGATCTGGTTGACTGACATCGGTTAGGTAATATCCAATCTTCACTGATAGCCGTGGACGTGGATTCGACTCGATTTCATCGTTGACACGCATACTATCCTGATGCCATGCAACATTCCACGGTTGATCATCCGCGTTTTCACTGGGGGTAACGTCGAGGTGAGAATGATAAAGATAGATGTTCCAACCGAGGATGCTCCATAGTTTGGGGAATACGTGTGGATTGTCGACGAGCTCGACCATAGATGGGTCTTCGTGCACGACGTCGGTGATTGAAAGTAGGCGGTTTCCATGCTCCGCCCTGCGTTCCCGCTTTTCGACACGATCGACGACATCGATCAATCGTTGATGGAGGTCGGAATCCAGAGCATTTCTCACCAACAGAAAACCGTCTTGCTCAAAGGCTTCGCGTTCTTCAGTCGAGAGGATGTGAGTCAGTATTGTTGTGTCCATAGTGCCGGAAAAATTGAAAGGTGGTCATCGGAGCCGAATAACTAAATTATAGCTAATTAGCCCCGTCGTAGTCCGAAGGACGAAATCGGGTCAGGGATCTGGTAAATATTTGCGTAGGCCAAATGGCGGAAGCATCTAAGCAGTTGGGTGAAATGTGAGTCTGTTATACTAGTGGCATTCATCACTTTCAGGAGTTCGCTCGTTGCCTATTAAATGCTTATTGCTAGTTCTAGCTTCCTTCTTCTTTATCCCTTTTGCCACAGCCGCTGATCAAGGCTCACCTAATGTCCTCTTTCTCGCTGTAGATGACCTTAACGACTGGATCGGAGTACTCGGCGGGCATACTCAGGCTAAAACACCAAACCTGGATAAGCTTGCCAGTGAAGGCGTGCTCTTTAATACTGCCTATTGTGCAGCACCGTTATGTCACCCATCACGTACGGCGATTCTTACCGGTTTGCGAAGCTCGACGACCGGAATTTATGGCAATAAAACCTGGTTTCGAGATCACCCAGATTACGGTGATTGGGTGACGCTCCCACAATATTTTAGAAAACACGGTTACAAAGCGTGGACCGGCGGGAAGATCTATCATCAGGCAATGGGGAAATTCTCCGATGCCGACGCATGGGACTTTCAATATTCGAAAGGAATGGGAACTCAAGCTCCTCCTGAAGCACAGCGATACCAACACGGCCTAAAGGATCGTTTTGAGAATAAAATCCTCGCTAGACTCATCGACTGGGGCCCCGTGGATATTCCCAAGGAGGAGACTCGGGATTGGAAAACCGCTGAAGGCGCAGCTCAGTTTCTTCAGTCGGATCACGATAAGCCATTCTTTTTGGCATGTGGAATCTATCGTCCGCACCTCCCCTGGTACGCTCCCAGAGAATTCTTTGATATGCACCCGCTAAATGAAATTGAAGAGCCCCCCTTTAAGGAAGACGACTTGGCCGACATTCCTACGAGGGGCCGAGTCATGGCTGGAGTGGAGTTCGATATCATTCGTAACGCAGGGAAGTGGAAAGAAGGGATTCAAGGGTACCTTGCTTCCACGTCGTTTGCCGATGCCTGTATTGGGCACGTGCTCGAAGCGTTGGAGTCTAGTGAATACCGTGACAATACGATTGTCGTGCTTTGGGGAGACCACGGTTACCACATCGGGGATAAACATCACTGGGCAAAATCCGCCCTGTGGCAACAGACCACGAGAACTCCACTGATGGTGAAGATTCCGACTGCGTTAGGCGGCTTGTCAGGTAAGACGTGTAGCCGGCCGGTGAGCCTGGTCGACCTCTATCCCACTTTGGTTGAACTTTGTGGTTTACCTTCGCGTGACGGGCTAGATGGTAGAAGTTTTGCCCCACTAACTCGGACTCCTCAAATGCCCTGGCCGTATCCGGCCGTTATCACCCACTCACCATTTTGGCATGGCATAAATCATGCAGTGCGTTCGGATGAGTACTATTACATTCGTTATCGAGATGGCGGAGAAGAATTGTACGACATGGTCGCGGACCCTAATCAATGGACGAATTTGGCAGGCGACAGTGGTTATGCTGGAGAAATTGCCGAGTTGAAGAAATGGCTACCCAAGAAAAATGCTGATCATTACCGGAGCCACGATTAGATATTTAACCATTTGACCAATTTCCATTGAGACAGTTAGGCAATTGGCAATTGTTATAATTGGGCTCAAGCGTTTTTCAAATCACGGGCGAAAGCTAATTGTCATACATGAACCATCCATCATTACTTGCCGTGGTAATCCTACTCTGCCCAGTTGGTTTGCTGTATTCCAGCGAGCAACCAGAGTTTACCGATTATTGCCAACGGCTTGAGCACGAAATTCAGGGCCGCAAGCACGGTTTCATGGCGGGGAATGTTTCTTACTACGTCGGCGGGTTTCACGCGAGTTGGAAGTTGGTCGAAGACGAAACGATTGGCTTAACTCATCCTTTTCATCACGATTTGCGCAGTCGTGGAGTTGGCCTGCTGGAAAGCAACTTGACCGGCACGGAACATACAGGCGTAGGCAATGACTTTAGTGGATGGGAATTCTATAAAGACACGAGAGTCCTTTATGGAAGTGTCATCATTGACGGCGAGACATTTAAGCACCCCAAACCTATTAGTATGCTCTGGCGTCCCGATAAGTTGATTTGTGTTTATGAAGTTGGAGGCGTGACGATTCGAGAAGAGAAATTTATCGCAACCAACGATGCAGCGGCTTCGATTATTACCGCGTCCAAGCCAGTTCAATTACGATTTGATGGTCATAGCTTTTATCACCGAAATAGTGTCTCTTCCTCTGCAGTATTGAAAGGTGATCGCGACCAAAATGCAATTGTCATCACTGAAGGCGGCGAAGTTAAGTCACGCCCGGATCCGAATTCCCCCGAACGCATTGGCCCTTGCGTTTACTCGGGAATGACGACTGTTCTTAGCTGTTCCCGAGATCTTACTAGAACAACTGAAACAGAACGCGATAAGCGTGGCGTCCAGCACTATGCTTTTACGGTACCTTGTGATCCGGTTGGGACGGTGGTTGTCTGGGCTATGCATGACCAGCAAAAAGACGCAATCAAGTTAGCCAGAGATACAATTACTCATCACAAGCAATTCTTGCTCGCCAAGACGAAAGAAATGAACCGTCTGCTTAATGACGAAATTCCATGGTTCCGTTGCCCGGATTCGAAATTCGTCGATGTTTATTACTATCTTTGGTCACTTTATTTGATGTATTACATCGATGTCGGTGAGGGATGGGAGCAGGAACCACACACGCAGACAGCAGTTAATAATTTCCTAGGGATGCATCGTTACGATGCGATGTTCCAAATCAAGGTTGGTGCATGGACCCAGGATAAGGCTGAGTTGGCATATGGCAATGTTCTGACTTGGAAACACCTGACCGAAAATGGTCGTTATCGCGAAACTGCGAACGGCATTCGGATGCTGTCTGATAACAAGGGAATTTCCTGGCATAGCGGAGCCTATGGTGGTGAAACTTCCGAACACATTCGAGGAGCGTGGCAGATTTACCAGCATACTGGAGACGTGACCTTTCTGAAGAAGTGCTATGAAGGTCATTTTCGGAAATTGTTTTGGGAGCGTCTTTCACTATTTGCCATGAACAGTTTTGAGGTGGCAGAGATCCTTGAGAAAATGGCGGAGCTTACAGGCAATGCAAGCGACGTTGCTCGTTGGCAGGAGTTAGTGCGGCGGGACCCTGAGCACATTCGTCGTATGTTCGACGATCGCTGGGAAGCCAATGGGATTTCAAATTACTTTGCCGGGCCTTCCAATGGAATGACCATGACCAATGCTTTCTGGGCAATGCGATCTAAATTCTTTCCTCAGGAGTATGCTCGTAAAATGGTGCAAGCCTGGGCATTAAATCGAGACTCAGGGTTCTACGGAGAATTCTTTCCGCTAGCGATGTCTAAACAGGCCATGCAGAAGTTTAATACACCAGTGGACCATTCCTTTGGTTATACGCCTGATACGGCCTACTTCACACTTGATGGAATGTTTCGCCAAAGATTGGTAAAAGAAGCAACCGAATTAACGCTGAACCATATTGAGAATTATAACTGGAATGAGAAGTGGGGTGTCCCTGTCGCACCAGAGGCCTATCGGAGAGACGTGACATTATTTGGTGACCAATATTCGAATTTCAACGCAGGCAAAATCCTGCTCTATCTGGAAGGTTTGGCTGGGCTGTCCTATTCGGTTCCTAAAAAACGACTAACCGTTAATCCAGCATTACCTAAGCGTTGGGAGTGGATGGAAGTACGCCTACCGATCACTGGAGAGTGGGTATCGATTAAGTATTCTCTTGATGATGTATCGGTGTCAGGGCTAAAAAACGATTGGGAGTGTTTGACTTTGGGAGAATAGATCGTTAGTCCAATTTATAACCAAAATATAAAATCTGATTTATGCGTTGGTTGATAAATTTGTCAGAAACGGTATTGTCGGATTATACTCAGCTTATTCAGTACTCCCGATATGATCTGCACTCCTGATATGACTAGCTGAACACCAATGGCCCCTGAAAAAATAGGACCTTACCGAATTCTTAGACCCATCGGCGCTGGTGCGATGGGCGAGGTCTTTCTTGGCCAAGACGAAACGCTGGGGCGTCAGGTTGCGATCAAAACCCTGCCGGAAGAATTCAGTCGAGATGTCACTCGCCGGCAGCGTTTTATGCAGGAAGCTCAGTCTGCTTCAGCGATTAATCACCCTAATGCCTGTGTGATTTACGGCGTTGGTGAAACTGAAAACGGCGATGCCTATATTGCTATGGAGTATGTCGAAGGCAATACGCTTAAGGAGTTGCTGGTCAATGGTCCTTTGGTATTAGAACTGACCGTGGAATTCTCTACGCAAATCGCTGACGCTCTGGACGAAGCCCATAAAGTTGGAGTAGTTCACCGGGATATCAAATCGGCCAACGTGATTGTGAACCAGCGGGGACAGGCGAAAGTCCTTGATTTTGGGCTGGCGAAAAAGCTCGACGAAGAAAACGACATCGATGCCACACGCATAGTGGAAACCCGAGATGGTCAAATAGTCGGCTCGCCTGGCTACATGAGTCCGGAACAGGCGACGGGCAAAGACGTAGATGGTCGTACAGATATTTTTAGTTTGGGCGTGGTGATGTATGAGATGATCACGGGCCAATTACCCTTCGTGGGTGAATCCTTGGGCGATACGATTCAAAAGATCTGCCAGCAGTCTCCGCCGGCGATGGCACGGTTTAATTACGAGCTTCCTCAGGAGTTAGAACGCATCACGCTCAAGTGTCTTCAGAAAGATACATCCCGGCGATATCAGTCTGCCAGTGAACTGGTCGTTGACCTGCGTAACTTCGGCTCGGCGATGCGTGGGGAAGGGGGAGAAACGACGGGGATCGATGTAACAAGGACGTCGATTCAGGCGCGACCGAATCTTGAGATTGAAACCAGAAGCAGCGAGCCTTCCGCTGAGGAGATTCAAGCATGCGATATTCTGATTAGCTGCTCTGAGCTTGATAATCAGGCGTTTAGCCCTGGTGGTGAAGGCTGGATCTCACGATTTCATCGTAATCTAAAGATTCGCGTTGAGCAGTTAACCGGTGACCGCTTAAAGGTTGGCTTCTGTGAGATGCCGGCCGGGGATAGCGGAGTTTCGGAGGCGTTATTAGATACGGTAACAACGGCCAAGTCGATGGTGACGGTAGTCTCGCCTCCGTTTACTAAGAGTAAAGCCTGTATTGACGGGACGGAGAAGTATTGGTCTAGCATCGTTGACGAATCGAATGCCGGTATGAGCCTCAAGTCGATTTACAAAGTTGTAAAGACTCCGGTACATGAAGAGGATGTTGATGCGGAGCTGGACACGATCTTCCGTCAGTTGCTTGCTTACGAGTTTTACGATCGAGATGCAGAGACAAATCGTGTACGAGAGTTTGATGAGTCTCACGGTGACGAAGCTGCGCAGAGATACTACGAGCGGATCTATGATTTAGCGTATGAAATATCCGACCAGGTGAAACGTGCTAAGGATTATGACCATTTGGATTCCGGGTCATTTAGCAAGATTCGTAAAAACATCTATCTGGCGGAAACGACAGCGGATCTTAAGGAAGAGCGTGAACGCTTACGTCGTGAGTTCTTAGAACAGGGGCATATCGTTTACCCTGATCGTTCACTCCCCACGGAAGCCGCTGAGCTTTCATCGGCTGTGGAAGAGTTTATGTCCAAATGTGATCTGATTATTCAGCCAGTCGGTGCTCGATATGGATTTGTGCCTGAGGGTGGTGAAGAATCAGTATTAATGATTCAGAACCGAATTGCGCGTAATATCACCGCAGCGAAACCGAAGCCCCGGTATGTGTGGATGGCACGCGATCTGGTGGTGGACGATGGGCGCCAAAAGCAATTCGTGGAGATGTTACGTGAGGAGCCTGCAACCTGCAAGGGAGTTGAGCTTGTCCGCGATTCAATAGAAAACCTCAAAGAGTTACTCGAACAACGCTGGCAAGCGGAACTTGAGAGTTTGAAGCAGGTGAGGACAGTCACCGAGGAATCGGTGGTTGTGGACGTCGCTCGCGTTTATCTGATCTACGAAAAACGCGATGAACAGGCTGTTGAACCATTGGAGGATCACCTGTTTGATCAGGGCTTTGATGTGATGGTTCCGGAATTTGAAGGCACGGAACATGAGATTACTGAAATCCACATTAATAATTTATCCGACTGCGATGCCGTGTTGATTTATTACGGTCAAAGCGGTAAAGCCTGGGTAGACATTAAAGTAAGGGAATTAACGAAAGCATTGGGCTATCGTGACGGAAAACCTATTGAACGTGCTGCAGTCTTTGTAGGACCACCTGAAGATCGGCGAAAAGACCGTTTTAAAACGCATGCTGTAGAAGTTATTCGTAGCGAAGGCGAGCAGTTGCAGTTGGAGCGATTAGGTCCTTTTTGTGTTGATGTGAAAAACATCAAACAGGGGCAGGGTGAATAGTATGGCGACTGATTCTATGACTCCGTTCCCGGGCCTGAGGCCGTTTGGAGAAGAGGAAGATTACCTGTTCTTTGGGCGGGAGGATCAGACGAATGATTTACTGAAGTTGTTGCGAACACAGCGTTTCCTCGCGGTAGTCGGAACTTCAGGTAGTGGTAAGTCTTCACTGGTACGTGCCGGAATGTTACCAGCACTCTATGGTGGAACTATGGCTGGTGCTGGATCGGACTGGGAGACAGTCGTCTTCCGACCGGGCGGTGACCCGCTGCTGAATTTAGCCGAGGCCATGATCGCTGCGGATCTCTATGATCCTGAAGATGCTGAAGCTCCTTTTCGGATTCGCGCGACGCTAAGTCGTAGTCGGCAAGGTTTGGTGCAGGCGGTTGAATATTCGGATCTGCCGCGAGAGTCTAACTTGCTGATCGTGGTTGATCAATTTGAAGAGCTGTTTCGGTACAGAGGAGTGTCTGGAAAACATCAGGAACAAGCGAGTGCGTTTGTGAAACTGTTGTTGAACGCCGCGCGTACAGAAGATCGCTCGATTTTTGTTGTCATTACCATGCGGTCAGATTATCTAGGTGACTGCGCACATCTCTCAGGTTTGGCCGAAGCTGTCAATGATGGTAAATACCTGATCCCCAAACTGACTCGAGACCAACGCCGTGATGCGATTGTTAAACCAGCTGCCGTGGGGGGCGGAAAAATCTCCGAATCGCTCGTGCAGCAACTCTTAAATGACGTGGGAGAAGATGCTGATCAGCTTCCGATTCTGCAACATGCATTGATGCGAATCTGGGACTTCTGGCAGCAGGATCATGACGAAGGTGAACCTGTAGCGCTTCGGCATTACGACGCGGTTGGTGGGATTGCTAACGCATTGTCCAATCATGCTGATGAAGTTTATGACGATCTTCCAACCGAAGAGAGTCGTGGCCTGGCACGGAAGGTGTTCCAGGCGATTACTGAACGTGGAGGTGATGAGCGGGGAATCCGTCGTCCGACGCGGATGGACAAGCTTTGTGAAATTGTTGCTGCCACGCCGGAAGACGTCAGCATTATTCTCGATGCTTATCGCCAGGTGGGGCGTACGTTTGTGATGCCCCTTGAGGGGACTGAGATTACAGCCGAAACGGTTGTAGACATTTCGCATGAAAGTTTAATGCGGGTATGGCGTCGATTGTCACGTTGGGTAGAGGAAGAATCGCAGAATGCGCGGGTTTACACCCGACTCTCCGAAACAGCATCCCTTTATCATCGTGACCTTGCCGGCGTCTATCGTGATCCGGATTTGGCGATTGCTTTGTCGTGGCGGGAACAGGCTCAGCCTAACGGTGCCTGGGCGAGGCGGTATCGTGAGGGGTTTACCGAAGCGATTAAATTCCTCGAGGAAAGTTATGAGACGACACACGCGGAGGAGATTGCAAAAGAAGAATCTCGGGAACGGGAACTGGAACAGGCAAAGCTTGTTGCAAGTCTGCAAGCACGAGCCAAGAAACGGTTAAGTGTTTTGCTTGGCTGTATTGCGATTGCCTTGGTTGCTTCGGTGATCATGTATGTAGATTCACTTGAGCAACGAGAGGTTGCGGTTGAGAGTAGGGCAGAAGCGGAGAAGAGTGCTGCTGAATCGCAACGTTTAGCCAAAGAA
>NZVD01000005.1 GCA_002701385.1 Rhodopirellula sp.
TGAATTGAATCACTTCAGATTATGCGGTGAAGATCGAGTTTGGCATCCTGCTAAAGCAATGATTTCCGGCGATCAAGTTGTCGTGACTTCGCAACAAGTATTGAAGCCAATCGGTGTTCAATATGCTTACAGTGCAGTACCGGAGAATTCTAATTTGTATAACAAGGCGGGGTTGCCGGCCACACCGTTTGCGGTCATTGATGGTGAGTTCATATTTGAAGAAGATGATGCCGAAAAGGTGGCGGCCATAAAGGCGAGATATGCCAGGTTTACGGATCCGGATTACCCAATTCTTCAAGTCGTTGAGTATTTTCGAGACGGTGCGGTTATTCAACGAAATCAAACGATACCGATTTGGGGCCATGCAAATGAAGGTGAGGAAGTTACAGTTACGCTCGGCGGGGTAACCAAAAAGACGGTGGCTAACGAAGTACAGCAGTGGGCTTTGGAATTTCCACCGATGGCTGCGTCTTCTCAAGCCATTGAACTAACGGTGAAGTCGAGTCATGGATTCGAAAGAGTGGTGCGCGATATTCTGGTGGGCGATGTATGGTATGTGACCGGAAGCACTCAGCTGACCTCAGAATTGGCTCATTCGAATCGGAATAAAGACGGGACGCCACCAGAGCCGATGCCATTGGTTCGCGAATTCCGCCGAAAGACTGCAGCGAGTAGTTTTGCTACGCCACGAAAGCGAAAGTTTGAAACTGGTGGGGGACGGTATCGATCGTCCTGGTTGACCGCAGAATGGGAATCAGGGCACGAAGGAGTGTCAATGTTTGCGTACCATTTTGCAAAATCGCTAGGTAGAAAAGGTGTACCTCAGGGGTTCATCACGATGTCGGCAGGGCAAGGACAGCTACAGGCATCGCCTCTGAGTTGGACATCGTATGCCGGCGTCCAAAAATTAAAGACAGACGCTTTTCAGCCTCGGCTTAACCAACTCTTTATGCAATACGCCAATACGGACGTTGCAAAGAATGCTTTGGCCGACCACATTGTTGACGTACAGTCTTTCGTGGAGACAGTTGTAAATAGGTCAAAACATGGGTTGGATGAAACAGACGGAGTGCCGTTGAGTGCCCCACCATTTCCAGAGGCCGGACGCAGTGAGGAAATCCCGGCGGATTCTATTCCAACCTACACGTACAACTGGTGTATAAGCCCGATGGTGCCGATGGCAGTATCCGGAGTGATTTGGGTGCCATCAAAAAACAGCCTCGGATATGAGCCGGAATTGTACGGTGAGGAATTGACGATTTTCGCAGAGAGTCTTAGTGACACTTTCGGTAGAGAGGGCGTGCAATTCATCTACGCTCAACCTGCAGCTGGATTAGTCGAGGGATTAACAGCTCCGGATCTTCCTAATTCAGCAAGTATACAATTTGCTGAGTGGCCGAAGACGCTCGCGGAATTCGCGAAACGAATGGCACAAGTAGTGGAATGATGGTGTCTACTTTGCCTTCTGGTATCGATCGAACCAGCTTTGGACTTTCACGCTCGGGGCCTGCGTATCTGGAATGTGAGTGCTTAAGCGTTTCTTGACATGCTCGTATTTGGTGTCAGTTGCCAGATTCTTCCATTCGTTCGGATCAACTCGGTGATCATAAAGTTCTTCGGAACCGTCTTCGTAACGTATGTATCTCCAGTTGCGGCTGCGGATCGCTGTGTTCCCTGCTCCATAGGAAGAGATAACTGGTGAACGCTTTATCGTCGGTTCGTGCAGTTGTGGCTTTATCGACTTGCCTTCCAGATATTCCGGAACTTCGAAGCCCGTTAAGTCGACTAACGATGGGTAAACATCGATCAGACTAACCGGCTCTACACAGACACTGCCCGATTGGACTCCCTTGGCTTGCACGATAAAGGGGATGTGGGTGGTCTGTTCCCAGATAGCTCCTTTGCACCAGTGCTTCTTTTCGCCGAGGTGCCACCCATGATCACTAACAAGCATCACAATGGTTTCACGTCCTCGCGGATTTTCTTGTAGGGCGTTTAAGAGGCGTCCGATTTGAGCATCGACGAAGGCAATCGAGGCGAGGTAAGCCTGAATTGTCGCGTCCCACTGAGCCGTCTCCACAATGAATTCGTGGTCACTCATTCCCCGATGCATGGGCTTATGTGCATGACTACGAGCTAGCATGCGCGCAAAAAGTGGCATGTCATTCCAGTCGTCCACCATTGGCTCTAAGGGCCGATTGATGGATTCCAGCGGGTAACGATCAAACCAAGGCGCGGGGACTTGAAGTGGCCGGTGCGGACGATAGAATCCCACGGACATGAACAAAGGCTGCTCTCCGAGTTGATTCCATTGTTTGATCGCCCAACTTGCTACCTTGTAGTCTCCCATCGTTTCGTCAGCTGTGTCTAAAGGAAATCCGTCACTGGGAGGTAGTAAGCCTCCGAATTTATCTAGTTCCTTTGGCGGTTTCGGATCACGGGGCCTCTGTAATAGATTATCCCCTACCCCGCCTGGGCCACCATGATGTACCTTCCCCCCGCTTGCAACCAAATATCCGTTGTCTCGAAAGAACTGTTGAAGGGTCGGAGTTTTTGGTGCCGTTTTGAGGGGCGTGTTAGCTGCATTGAAGTACACGCCATTATTAAAAGGATAAATGCCAGAGTTCAGACTTGTACGTGATGGCCGGCATTGTGGTGCATTGCAATATGCCTGACTAAAAAGCATTCCCCGAGTAGCAAGGGCATCGATGTGCGGCGTGCTGCTGTCCGGATGACCCTCAAGGCAACCGATCCAGTCATTGAGGTCATCGACAATGATGAACACCACGTCGGGCCGTTGGGCAGCGTGACAGGGGAGGGATAGCAACGCAAGTAGCGCCATCCAAGTGTAATTCCGGAATTTAGACATGATCTTGCTGATACTCTTTGGATATTTACTTGTCGCGACCAGAAACGCCCAACGCCTTGGTGGTTGGACCGTGAGATGCTACTAGCTCATCACAGCGTGCGCGTAGGCGATGCAGCGCGGCTCGATGCAAATCGGAAAAAGCCTTTCTAGACTTCCCGTCAAAATCAGGGGCAAGGTTTTGGAGCTGCTGAGGGTCGGCCTTCAAGTCGTAAAGGAATTCCGTCGGCGGCTGATCGGCGCCATTTACATAATAGCGAGCGTACATCCAATCTTGGTCGCGGACCCCTTCCCATTGCGGAATGGTCCGCGGGACAGCGAGAAATTCACATAGAAAATCGCTCCGCCAATCGGATACTTCTTCATCATGAACAAGTCGGGCAAGTGACTCGCCGGTATGCACTTCTGGAATTGGTAAACCTGCCAGATCGATTATGGTGGAGGCCAAATCGCTATTAAGAGCCATTTCGTCGAGCACTCGCCCCTGCTTTGCTTCGGGAAGACGTGGGTCATAAATAATTAATGGAACACGTAAGGACTCGTCATAATGAGTCCACTTTCCGGCGAAACCTCGATCACCGAGATAGTATCCATTATCTGCGGTATAGATGACGATTGTATTGTCATCTAAACCCTGTGATTTGAGTTGATCGATCAGCCGGCCGGCAACATGATCGATGCCACTAAGCATACGAAAGTAGGCTCGCATATTTGTCTGATACTTTTCGGCGGTGTCCCAACGCCAAAAGAAACGTTCGCGGTTTAACGACTCCTTCAAGAACTGAGGCTGCGACTTATAGACTTCCGGATCACGCAATGTTGGAAGTGGCATTTGTTGATCTTCATACATTCCGTTGGTAACCTTTGGCCAGGGATAATGTCCGACGCCAGGACGGCGGTCACCGTCTTCGGCATGCGTGGCATTAAAACTGATTTGTAAACAGAATGGTTGGTCCGCTGGCTGTTCCTTCAAAAACTCAATGCCCCAGTCCCCAAGAATTTGGGTTTCATGCCGTAGGGATCCATCTTCCTGCTTTTTGAAGTAGGGCTTGCGGCCGATCCTTCGGCGTACATCAAACATAGCGGTGCTAGATTCGCTTGTTAGAGAAACGTGCTCTTTGCCTAAATGGCCGGTTCGGTACCCTGCCCTTTTCAGGACGGCAAAATAGGAGCTGAGGCATAATTCTGGCTGCAGATGCGGTCCTGTTACCCGGTACAGGTGTTTGCGTTCATAACAACCGGTGAATAGGCAAGAACGGCCAACCCAACAGGTTGACGTGGTCACAAAGGCGTTCCCGAATCGGACCCCTCGTTTAGCAAGTGAGTCAATATTTGGTGTTTGGACGATAGGATGGCCGGCACACCCGAGGGTATGGTTTCGTTGGTCATCAGCGTAAAGCAAAAGAATGTTGGGCGTGTCGGAAACCTTGACCTCTGAGTTTGGTTTAGGTGCGGGGTTTTGTTGAGTTGGGTACCAAGCCTCCAATAACAACGTCAGTTTGTGGACGAGTTTGGGCATCGCTGTGGCAAGGTTCTTATTCTCGTTTGCGTCCTTTTCCAGATCATAAAGCTGTGGCGCCGTACCCTGGGGAGGAAACTTCATTTTTCCTGGACGCCCGTCGTAGGTGAGTAGGAGCTTGTAATTGCCTTGGATCACCCAGCGATACAGAAGTGACGCTCGGGGATTCTCAATGTCAGCAATGTCATGAGCGAACGACTCACCATAAATCGTATCGCGATCAATAGGCTTCTCACTTACTAAGGGGTCAAGAAGATTGAGCCCGGGAAACTCGTGAGGCCCTTTGGCATTGGCTGCGGCAAGAATGGTCGGGACGATGTCAATAGAAGTACACAGCTCGGTCCGCTCAGCTGACGGTATCGTGCCAGGCCAGCGGAACATTATTGGCGTGCGCGTACCACCTTCATAGGGACTGCGTTTTGATCTGGGAGCGTAGCTACCCCCTTCCGATTGAATCCAACCGTTGTCAGTTACGTAGATGACAATGGTGTTCTCTTTCACTCCCGCGTTGTCTATGTGATCAACTAACGACCCGCAGGTTTCATCAAACCATTCACACATGGCATAGTACTTTGCAATACGCGCATGAATTCCTTTGTCGAGGTATTTGTTGTATAGCCTCGCTGGTGGATTGTGTGGGGTATGTGGAAGGAAAGGGGCATACCATACGAAGAACGGTTTTTTGTCCGCGACACTGCGGTCGATAAAGTCGGTGACGGACTGAAGTCCTTCGCGTCCAATGGCAAGGCCGTCGTCACCGTGACGTCCGCCGCGTTCAGGGAATCCGCGGGTCATACCCTCAGTGAAACCGCCACGTTGGTACGAACCTTCCCACCATTTTCCACTTTGATGACTAACGTAACCCTGCTCAGCGAGCCACTTTGGTAGTGAACCGGTTTGATCGATGTGAGAAATCAGTAACTCGCGAATGTCTTTGTTTTGAGTCGATGCGTGATTTTGATTGACAGGAGTTGCTGCCGGATCGTTGCCGGTTGTTTTGTTTTGATGAGAATAGAGTCCGGTGGCGAGCGTCATTAGCGACGGTCTGCAAAGGGCTGTGGGGACATAGCCTCGGCGGAAGACAGCGCTTTCAGATGCTAGTTTGTCTAGGTGGGGCGTCTCGATTACTTCATGGCCCATAAATCCGTAATCTGTGTAACTTTGATCATCGGAAATGATTAGGACGATATTGGGGGGCGTCTCCTGGGCATAGAGCGAACAATTGACAATCAAGAGCTGGAGGCACAATGCGGAAATACAGGACTTGAACAAAGGAATATCCTCGAGTCAAAGGTAGGGAGAATCGATGAGAGTGATTGAATAGAGTCTATCATATATGCACTAATGGTTAAGCCAATGCCGTGTGAGTTTGGGATTCACTGAGTACTTGGAATTCCGATTGCATCATGGGATATTACAGTTCGGCGTAACCCATTGATGAAGAGTTCTTCCCAATTTCCCAGATGAGTGTTGAAGATGACACAAAAACAATTCTGTTTTCTAAAATCTGCTGTCGCCTTGGCGTTTTTAATTGCAACCTTTCTGGTGGTTGAAGTCCACGCCGGCGAGCAAGCTTCGCTTCCAAACGTCGTATTTATGTTTGCTGACGACTTGGGTTACGCCGACTTGGGATGCTACGGACACCCGTATGCCAAGACGAAACATATTGATCAACTGGCGAATGAAGGCACCAGGTTCACTCAGTTTTATGTTACAGGTGTTACCTGTAACCCTAGTCGGACAGGATTGATGACAGGCTGGCATCCTGCGAGGTTTCGGAAGTATGCAGCAGATTACGGATTTGCAGATCGAGTGACGATTACAGAGCTCTTGAAAAAGAGAGGTTATAGCACGGGGCATTTTGGGAAATGGCACATGGGTCCCGTGGATGCACCCGGCACCTATGGGATTGATGAGATCGATACGATAGGAAAGAGTCAGGATCGTTCACTCGGGCGTGACACGGATTTATACACAGAAGCGATCAAATTTATCCGTTCTCACAAAGACAGTCCCTTTTACGTAAATATTTGGGGGCATGCGACTCACTATGCCGTCGACACTCCCAAGAACTTAGCGTCGATCTTTAGTGACGTGAAGGTGGAGCGGAATGACTTTTCAGCCACGATGCAGCACAAGTTTAAAGAGTCGGCTGAGATCGATCCCAATCTAGATGATTCGATGCAGCAATATCTGGGGGACGTCTACCAGATAGATCAAAACGTGGGCCGTGTCATGGCTGTGTTGGAGGAGCTTGGTTTGGCAGAAAGTACCATCGTCGTCTTTTCAAGTGACCATGGTCCAGCACCGGTTGGGCTAGCTAGCAAGGGCATCAGGGAATTTTCTAAGAACATGCTTGGATATGCTGGTGAGTTTCGAGGAGGTAAACACACTCAGTTTGAAGGTGGAGTTCGCGTACCCTTTATTATTCGCTGGCCAGAGAAGGTGAAGGCGGGGCATGTTGATTCGGTCAATGTAGGTTCCTTTATTGATTGGTTGCCGACGCTTTGTTCGTTAGCTGGTATTGATGCTCTTCCTGAAGGTCTAGATGGAGAAGATATTTCCGACATGTGGTTGGGAGCAACCCGCAAACGAAAGACCCCTTTGTTTTGGAAGACAAGTGCAACCGGTGGTGCACCGTCGATGCGTGAAGGTCAATGGAAATTACATCTGTCGCGTAAGCAAAAGAGGGGTGACCAATTGTATAATCTGCAGTCGGACCCGAGTGAAAGTAAGAACGTTATCGACGACTTCCCAGAAATCGCCACGCGGATGCGTAAAGACGTGAGGCGTTGGGTGGCGGAACTTCCCGAGTCATACGTCAAAAAGGAAAAGAGATAAGCGTTCACCCCAGACGGAGATGATCTAAATCTTTGCATCGGGTGAACGGGTCATCGACTACCCATTAATGAGGTTGATAAATGAACATTAAGAAAATTGCCGCCAGCCTATGTGTTTGTACGACATTGATGGTGACTGCTGTGTCGAATGCTGGAGAACAACTTAAGGTGTTTATCCTGGCTGGGCAATCGAACATGGTGGGACATGCAAGGGCTCATACGATTGCTACTCTTTACGCTTCCGATAGCCCGCGTGATAAGGCGCTATTGGATCTAGTCATTAAAGGTGACGACATTTCCAGGGACGTATTGGAGAATCAACTCGAAGCGGCTCAGAGACTGGATCAATTAACCGGAGGAATATCGAATTCAAAAGTCAAAGATCTCGAGGATGGTCCTGAGAAGACGGCACTTGAAAAGAAAGTGGAAGGACTGAAGTCAGCGCATCAGGCTTATAAAGACAGAATTAGTTCGGCTTGTGTTGTATCGGACCGCGTTTATATCAATTCAATCGCCGATCGCAATAAGAAGGCTGGCAAACTAGGGATTGGATTCGGCGCGGATCCGTCCAAGATTGGACCAGAGTACAGTTTTGGGCTTTCGATTGCACAAAAGATTTCCGGCCCCATTTTGCTTATCAAGACATCATGGGGTGGGAAGTCAATCAACTATAATTTCCGGCCGCCGTCGTCCGGAGAATATCGATTGAACGAAAAAGAATTAGCCAGCGACCGTGTGGACGAAATTAAAGAAAATGCGGGGTTGAATTACAGGCTGATGAACGAGGCTGTCAACGAGGTGTTGACCAATCTGAAAGACAATCACCCCGCGTATGATGAAGAGGCAGGCTACAAAATATCGGGATTCGTTTGGTTTCAGGGCTTCAATGATCAGTTTTTACCTGAGTTCAGGGACGGCTATGAAGCAAATATGGTCAACTTCATCAAGGATGTAAGGAAGGAATACGACGAACCGACTTTGCCGTTTGTCATCGGTGTTTTGGGCACGGGCCGGACGGCGGACAAAGTAAACGAAAATGCCGTATCACTTGCTCAACGTGCCGCTGCGAAATCGACGGAATTCCATGGGAGAGTACGCTCTGTAGAGAGCTACCTAGATTATTCAAACTATTCGCACGCGGTGTTTGCGAAAGGTTGGCCCGAGCATTTTCATGAGTGGGATACGGTTGGCAGTGATCGCCCATATCACTACTTAGGCAGCGGGGCGTTCTTCGTCAGGCTTGGTGATTCGTTTGCTAATGCCATGCACGAATGCATGGCTAAATAGTTCAGAATCGTTGTTAGACAGCCGTATGGTTGTCCTGTTCGCCGATCGTGACGTCCATAATTGGTGCCGCGCGGCTCATCAGGTTTTGGCAATCTGTTGACAGGTTTGTCAGGATGACGGTTTTGTTTAAGGCTCGGTATTTAGCGCAAACCCCATTGATTGCCTCAAGCGCTGAGTGGTCACAAACTCGAGTCTTTTTAAATTCGATATACACTACATCGGGGTCATCTTTGGGGGTGAAGATGTCGCGGAAGGACGTAACCGCTCCGAAGAACAATTCACCACGCAATTCGTAAATCTTAGAATTGTCCTGTTCGACAATGTCGACTTCGATTTTATGGGACGATTTCCAAGCGAAGACCAACGCCGAAACGGCCACGCCTGCGGCAACAGCGATCGCCAAGTCAAATAAAACGGTGATGGTCGAGACAGCGACAATTACAGCCATGTCACTGCGAGGAATCTTATTCCAAAGACGTAGACTCGTCCATTCAAATGTCGCGATCACGACGATGAACATGACTCCGATCAATGCGGGAACCGGGATTAATCCAATGCAGTTCCAGAGAGGCGGGATGAGGATGAAAGCCAGCAGGAAGACGGCGGCAGTGATGCCGGAAAGTCGGTGCCGTCCGCCGGACCGAATGTTAATCATGGATTGGCCAATCATGGCACAGCCACCCATGCTGCCGAAAAGGCCTGATACAACATTGGCGAGACCTTGGGCTATTGATTCTCTTTTTCCCGAACCTTTACTTTCAGTTAATTCATCAATCAGAGTTAGGGTCATTAGAGATTCAATGAGACCAATGGCTGCTAACGTTGCAGCCAAGCCAACGATGATCCCAAACGACTCTAGGGTGAATGGTATTTCCGGGATTGCGAAATGCCCAGCGACCCTGTTTTGGTTGGCGTTTTCTGAGTTAGAGTCAATTGTGACCTCGCGGAGAGCGATCTCGTGGCCGAGGTTGTTGACCTCACTGAAAACGAGTGTTTGCTTTTCCTCTTCAAAAAGGCGAACCTTCTCTTCCTTTTCGGAAGCAACAGCTTTCATTTTCTCAACGGATTGATTCACGGTTAGAGCATCGATCGGCGAGAACTGAACTAGCAGCGTAACTGCAATGATAGCTACAAGCGTACCTGGCACAGCTTTTGTAAGCTTTGGCAGGTAGTGGATGATGGCCATGGTCAGGATGATCAGGATTGAGGTGAAGATTAACGTTTCACCAGTTAGCCAGCTTCCTACAATGTCGAAGCTCTGTGTCAGTTCGTTAAATTTAACGGTGTGGTTGTCTTGGAGTTGTTTGAATTGAGCCAAGCCAATAACGATTGCAAGGCCGTTTACGAAACCGAGCATGACCGGATGCGGCAGGAGCCGCACGAATTTACCAACGCCCAGCATGCCACAGAGAATCTGGATCACTCCGCAAAGAATGACAGCCGCAAAAAGGTACTCGATGCCGTACAAGACAACGAATGCAGTCATAACTACGGCCATGGCTCCGGTTGCGCCGGAAATCATTCCGGGGCGGCCTCCGAAGACGGAAGTAATGAAGCCAACAAAGAAGGCGGCCCATAGCCCAACGCTGGGATCCACGCCTGCGACAAATGCAAAGGCAATTGCTTCTGGGACTAAGGCAAGGGCTACGGTGAGCCCGGAGAGAATCTCATTCTTGAGGTTAATGTCACGACGGACGAGTAAATCAATCATCTAATTCAGTGGTGGGAGGAAAATGGGTTTGGTGGGTCGGGAACAATCAGTGATGGCGAATGATAGTCACAACAAACGCTTTTCAAGAGAGGGCTGGAGTGGTTAGGCCCTAGCAATAAAGTGTTCCGAAAGGATAAGCCTAGTCGTAAAAGGAAATATAAAATAGCCCAACTGGATATTCAGGCGGGAATATGCGTGAATACTTTTCGATTTAACAAATTAGCCGTTTCACCAATTAGCCCCGATTTCGTCCTGCGGACTACGACGGGCAAGCTCGTGATCAATCACACATTAATACATTCAGACAATTGGAA
>NZVD01000006.1 GCA_002701385.1 Rhodopirellula sp.
ATGCCTTTCATGCCACCCATTCCGGCATAAAAGAAGACAATCAGTGCCCCAATCAACACGCCGGTTCCAATCGAAACACCAAAAAGTTGTGAGAACACGACGCCCACACCACGCATCTGCCCCATGATATAGGTCATACAAATAAACACAGCGCAAAGGACTGCCACGAACCTTGCCGTTTTGGAATAGTAGCGATCGCCAATAAAATCGGGGACTGTCGCTTTACCGAATTTGCGTAGATAAGGAACCATCAGGACGGTGAGCAACACAAAGCCACCCGTCCACCCCATCAAAAACCGAGAACCTGCATATCCGCCAATGGCCAGAGTGCCTGCCATCGAGATAAACGTTGCGGCTGACATCCAATCAGCAGCTGTTGCCATTCCGTTAGCCAGCGGGGAAACACCTCCCCCTGCCGTGTAGTACTCTTTGGTAGAACTTGCTCGGGACTTCAGAGCGATCCCAATATAGAGGGCGAAGGACAAACCAATAAAAATGTAATTCAAAGTATCCTGGTTCATCAGCTTGCTCCTTGCTCTTCACTGTAGCCATATTTAGTATCCAGCCTTTTCATGACGACGGCATAAACAATCAGTAAAGCCACGAAGCAGATGATGGAGCCTTGCTGAGCCATCCAGAAACCAAATGGAGCATGGCCTACTGCCGGCATATTCGAATCCATCCAGGCTCGTAACAACACACTACAACCGAGACTGACGAACGCCCACACACCAAGTAACGTCAGTGTTAATTTCAAGCAAGCGGCACGATAAGACCGCGGTGACGAGTTGTCCATTACCTAATTACAATCCAGATCAAAAGGGAGGAGGGCTGTGTTTGTCCAAAGAGTCAGTATACGCAGAGCAGAGGGGAATATAAGGCAACGGTCATTTACTCGGGGAATCATAGTCCTTGAAGCGAATGTCGTGCATTCTTTGCTTTCGTTCGCGGAGTTGGCGTCGGCGGTGTTGTAACATGAAATGTTGTAACAGCATAAGCAGAAAAATCAAAAAGGCGATAATCGCTCCGCCAATCAGCGTCGTCCCCACCTAGCTACCCCTTCTTAACCTGCCCACGTTTGCAGGGCGCCGTCGACCCGCAACACTTGGCCACTTACAAAACGTCCTGCCGGGCCACAGAGAAACCCCACCACGGAGGCAACTTCATCGGGACGGCCAAATCGCTCCAGTGTACCTTCTTCGACCAGACGAGGTTCATTCTCAGCTACCTGGTGAATACGCACGAAGCGTTCGGTCACCGTCGGGCCCGGAGCGATGCAATTCACTCTAATATTATCACTTCGCAGTTGAGCTGCGAGACAACGAGTGTATTGATGTACGGCTGCTTTGGCGATCGAATAAGTAGCCCCGTCGGTGCGTCCATACATTGCACCAATGCTACCTACGGTCAGCACGACTCCGTCCTTACGTTCGATCATCTCTGGTACAACTTCTCGGCATGCTAGCACAGTCCCCAGCAGGTTTCGATCCATCACACTTTGAAAGTCATCTAACGATATATTCAGACAGTCATCCGCATCAGGAGCTCCACCACGACTACCATAGCCGGTCCCTTGAGCTCCGATGTCACCACCGGCACAAGTCACCAAAATATCAATCTGCCCCCAGTGCCCTCGGATCTCTGCGGCCACTCGCTGAATGTCTTCTTCCTGAGTGACATCCCCCCAGACCCCTATACATTCGCCTTCATACTGAGAAGCAATGTCCTCAGCCAACTGAGACATGGTCTGGCCTTCACCAAATGTTTCAGGGCTATTTTCCCGTGTCCCATGCACTGCGACGCAAGCACCCATTCCACAGAGTTCTTCGGCCATTACTCGCCCAAGCCCCCGCGAGGAGCCGGTAATCCAGGCCACCTTGCCTGCCAGAGGTAATTCAGACATATCCATTCCTAGTAAAGCGTCTTATTCTAAAATGCTATTAAGTCCAAGTACGACATTCTCAACAGCGTTCGCATCCATCTTACCTTCTTCAAAAGTGAAATTCTTTTTCACCTCCAAGTCCTTCCAGAACAGCACGGTATTTTCCGCTTTTGGCGACAGCTTGATTTCTTTAGGACCGGACTTGCCGTCAAACACCGTCAAAGGTAGAGTTCGCAAACGATTTTTCAGCGCCAACGCCGCTAGTGTCTCTTCATGTTTAGCGGGTTCATCGGTGAGATAGACGACAAAACACCGTAATTGTTTGGACGAGTTTTCGTACAATTTCGCCTGCATTTTCTTGGTCAAACTGACCAGATTATCGTCCAGTTTGCGAGTGAAAATCGCAACCACTGGACGACCGCCGTAAACTCAGCGATAGCAAAGCGTTTTGCCTCTGGCTATCCCTGAAGAACAATCCTTAACATCAAATGCATCGACGTAATCACCGACCTGTAGACCGGACTTGACTTCAGCCAGAGCGATGGTGGTTAAACAAGCGATAACCATCGTGCCAGCCATTACCGTTAACTTAGACACTTGTGTACTCTCCATTTCTAAATAAACCATTCGGTTTTAGTATTTCGTCTGTGCGTTTTAATATAATCGATTAAGGAAAATCAATCATTACGTACCTATGAGATTCATATATGCATAAACGGCACACTTTCCACATTCTAATCGCCTTGCTGGTTTTCGGGGTAACAGGATGTACTGAAGACGAACAATTCCTTGAAGACAATATAAGTGTCGACGTCGCACCA
The DNA here is from genome assembly GCA_002701385.1 of Rhodopirellula sp. Taxonomy (GTDB): domain Bacteria; phylum Planctomycetota; class Planctomycetia; order Pirellulales; family Pirellulaceae; genus UBA721. The sequence continues at coordinate 2,704 of NZVD01000006.1, forward strand.
AATGACGCCACCTTGTTTCGCATGGGGGACTGGAGCGTTGTCGAACAATTAGTCAAAGCCAACTCAGGTAAAGTGGTCGTGATCGACATTTGGTCAACCTACTGTGCTCCATGCATGCAGGAATTCCCTCGACTGATTGAATTACAAGAGAAACATGGCGATGCAATCAAATGCGTCTCCTTCAACATCAACTATGCCGGACTCCCGGATCAAACTCCAGAATCCGATATCGAATTCATTGAGCCGTTTCTGAAGAAACATGGAGACAGTGTGGAGCACTTAGTCTCTACCGTTACTGACGAAGCCATCTACGAAAAATTAGGAATCTATGCGATTCCTGCTGTGTTGATCTATGACATGGAAGGCAAGTTAGTTCATAAAGTACTTGAAGAAAACGCTTACGAATCGACTGTTTACCCAAGCGTCAGTAAAATGCTAAACCCAACAAATGACCAAGGAGAATCTGATGAGTCATAAAATCTCACGTCGATCGTTTGCCAGGAAGTCCGCGATTTTCTCGGCTCCTTTTATTCTCCCGACGTCCGCTAGAGGGGCCAATGAACGACTCAATTTAGGGGTCATTGGAGTAGGTGGGAAAGGCGCATCCAATTTGGCCTCAGTCGGAAGTGAAAACATCGTTGCTGTATGTGATGTAGATAAGAATCGCCTTGCTGGGGCAAAAAACAGACACCCTAATGCTGTTGAATACACGGATTACCGCAAACTCATCGAACGCACAGACATTGACGCTGTGGTTGTCACCGTCCCCGATCACAATCATGCTCCTGCCACATTGCGAGCGTTACGTAGTGGGAAACACGTTTACTGTGAAAAGCCTCTGACGCACACAGTCGAAGAAGCCCGCGTGGTAGCCGCTGAAGCGAAGAAGCAAAAGCTCGCCACCCAAATGGGAACGCAAAATCATGAAGCGCCGGGCTATTTACGACTGGTGGAAATGCTGGAAACAAAAGCGGTCGGGCAAGTCCGCGAGGCACACATCATTACCGATCGTCCGGGGCAATGGTGGCCTCAGGGCATTAACGCACCGACCGGCAAACATGATATTCCTGCGCATCTCGACTGGGATCTGTGGCTGGGGCCAGCAAAAGTCAGGCCCTACAATCCCGCCTATGCTCCATTTAAATGGCGTGGATTCTGGGACTTCGGCTGTGGGGCCATCGGAGACATGGCAATCCATTTGATGGACCCCAGTTTCTGGGGCCTCAAATTAGGCGGAAAGGTCAAAGTCACTTCCGAAGGTCCGGCACTCAATAGTGACTCGGCCCCCACCTGGATGATAACTAAATTCGAATTCGGGAAGCGTGGGGACTTCGCACCGGTTGATGTGTATTGGTATGAAGGGACAGCCAAACCGCAGGACGGAAAAGTAGCTGAGCAACTACCTATGAACGGCTCGCTGTTCATAGGAGATACGGGAAGAATCGCCTGTGCCCATGGCGGTAACCCCAGCATCATCGAAGGCACAGGAGAAGCCCCCAAGCCGTATCTACCAGACTCTCCAGGCCACCATGCTCAGTGGATTCAGGCCTGCAAGACAGGTAGTCGAACCGGTTCCAACTTCGAATATGCCGGCCCGTTCACCGAATTAGTACTACTAGGAAATGTTGCATTCCGAGTCGGCGAGACGATCGAATACGATCCGGAAGTAGGAAGGGTCATCAACATAGACGATGCTAACAGCCTGCTTCGCAAAGACTATCGAAAAGGCTGGGAAATCTAAAAGGTGTTCGAGCTGACAAGCCAGTTTCGCTTAACAATGCTGGTGACCTGCCTAATAAACATTCTGCAGGTGGCATCTGCGGATGACGAGCAACTCGTCTTTTTCGAAAACCGAATACGACCTGTATTGTCTCAACACTGCTACAATTGCCACAGCCAACGCGCCAAAGTGGTTCAGGGTGGCCTCTTCGTTGATTCATACGACGGTCTGATTCAGGGCGGAGATAGTGGCCCGGCGATCGTTCCTGGAAATCCTGAGGAAAGCCTGTTAATTTCAGCATTAAAGCACGACAGTTTTAAAATGCCACCCAAGGGCAAACTGCAAGACAAAGTGATTGCTGATTTTCGCCACTGGGTCTCAGGAGGAGCTCAAACACCTGAATCTTTCAAAACAAACGGACTGGTGGCCGGTTCTGAAATTGATTGGGATTCGGCTTTGCGTCACTGGGCTTACCAACCTCTTCAAACTGCCGCGGCTCCTCGTGTCAATGACACCAGTTGGTTAACCAATGACATTGACCGGTTCATCCTACATCGTCTCGAACAGCATGGACTCCCAACGCCTTTGATGGCGTCTCCAACCACCTTAATCCGTCGGACATTCTATGATCTCATCGGATTACCACCGACTCCAGCGGAACTAGCAAGATTCGAGTTGCAACTACAAACTCCTAACGGGTTTCAGAGCATGGTCATGGAACTGCTCAACTCTGAGCACTATGGCGAGAGGTGGGGGAGACACTGGCTCGATGTAGCCAGATACTCTGATTCCAACGGCGCAGACGAGAATAAACCATATCCACAGGCCTGGAGGTACCGGAACTATGTCATCGACCAGTTTAATCGCGACACACCGTACAACACCTTTATCCATCAACAGGTCGCCGGCGATCTTTTAGATGCCACAAGCGTGAAACAAGCAAACGATCACATTATTGCGACTACATTCTTAGCACTGGGCGTTAAAATCGATGCCGAACAGGATCCGGTTAAGAAGCGAAGCGACATTGTGGATGAGCAAATCGACACTATCGGCAGAGCTTTCATGGGCGTAACAGTAGGATGTGCCCGCTGTCACGACCACAAATTTGATCCGTTCACGACGGAAGACTACTACGCGATGGCAGGCATCCTTCGCAGCACACAATTGACGACCGTTGGCTTAAAGTCCGATCAAGAGCCGAAGTTGATAGCACGAAACAAATTGCTTCACTCAAATCGGCAGGAATTACTGATGAATCGTGGCCAACAACTTGGCACGCTGGCTCAACTCAATGCCCAAAAGTATCTCCCTTTTGTTCCGGAAGTACTTCGGTGGCAAAACACTCAACTGGATTCCGAATTACGGATCAGGCTATCCAAATCGGCTGATCAACCATGGTCACCCGTTGGACAACTCATGGATTTAAATGACGGAGGCCAAATCCAACGCATTCAGGCGGAAACATTTGCCAGAGGGAACTTCGGTATTGTCACCGATGGTTACGGTGAGGGAATCGGAATCATCTCTGACAAAAATGGTTCCGGGCTCCAAACTTTTGAGCATGACATCTCCGTTCCCTCTGCTGGAATGTATCAACTTGATATACGTTATGCGGCGGCAGCAGCAAGACCAGGCAAGCTGTTTCTCAACGGCGTTTTAGTCAAATCCGCTGCCATTGGAGAAGTGACAGGCGGATGGAATCCGGAAAATCAAAAGTGGCATGTCTCCGGGCGATATAATTTCAAAGCCGGCAACAATGTACTTCGTTTTGAAGTGCAAAATGTGATGTCACACATTGACCAAATCGCAATCTCACCTGTCTTAGAGGACTTTGGTCACGTCCGCGAAGCCGAGGATTTTGATCGCGGAGATTTCTCTCGGATCAATCAGGGCTACGGCGAAGGAATTGGGATTGCTGCTACATCGAAAAACAACGAATTGACTTTCATCGAATATGACCTTAAAGACATCGCTCCCGGGAAACACGTCTTGCAGTTTCGCTACGCCTCGGACGCTGTCCGCCCCATGAAATTGATCTTAGACGACAAGCTCATTGACGATCAGGCATTCCAAGAAGTGACCGGGGGATGGAATCCGGGGAACCAAAAATGGATAACGGTCGGAGAACTTAAGTTATCTCACCCACATCATGTCTTAAGATTGGAAGCGTCGAATGTGTCCGTCCACCTGGACAAATTGCGACTAATCCCACATGTTGCTGAAAGCATGCTTCCATCTCTGATGGAAATTGCTACAAAACACCAACTTGACCATGGAGTCCTCAACCGCTGGGCAACTGTCGCTAAACAGATCTCCGCCACGATTCCTGCTGTTGACGCATGGTTAAGCAAAGGGGAAGCAGCACCGCAATTGCTGACTAACCCTGAAACCACAGCCGTTACAAAACTATTATTCGCGCCGGCTTTACGACGAGAACTCAGCGAATCTGACGACAAGAGGATTGTGGAAATTGATGCGGAGATCAGTCGCAATCGCCAGCAACTTGAAAAACTAAAATCCCTTGTTGCCATGGCAGCAGCCGAAGGTGATGTCAGCGATATGCAGATTCACATTCGAGGCAATCACTTACAGAAGGGGAATGTCGTTGCTCGCCGTGCTCCGAGAATTCTCACTCGCAGTGAAGTAGCAGGACTGGAGACTCAGCAAAGCGGGCGTTTGGAATTGGCACAGGCAATCACTAGTAGCGACACGCCGTTAGCGGCACGCGTCATCAGCAACCGAATCTGGCGATGGCACTTCGGCAAACCACTGGTAAGATCCACTGAAAACTTTGGCACTTCGGGGAAAGAGCCAAGCCATCCGGAATTACTGGACTATCTTGCACACTATCTAATCGAGCATGACTGGAGCCTCAAGGCACTTCATCAGCACATCACGGAATCTTCCACCTATCGTATGGGGCATGTTTTTAATGAATCATCGGCAGCCATAGACCCAGACAATCGCTGGTATTGGCGGCATACCCCCAGGAGACTTGAAGTCGAAGCGATTCGGGATACCTTGTTAAGCGTCAGCGGGGAGTTAGATCGTACCATTGGCGGAGCCGAGTTTGAGGGCATTGCCACCCTAAGCCCGTCGCCACAGGCTCTGATGGCAAATCGACGAACGTACGAAAACTCCAAACGACGGTCTGTTTATTTACCTATCGTGCGAACCAACGTATATAAATTGCTCACACTCTTTGATTTCCCAAATCCTGCATTCCCGACGGGCAATCGCCAAACAACCACATTGCCTACACAAGCCATGTTTCTAATGAACAGTCCCTGGGTCACTAAATTAGGAACGGCTATGGCCAACCGTCTTACTAAATCAACAGGGGATTCGATCGAACGGGTCAACTTAGCGTACAAACTGTGTTATTGCAGGATAGCCACCGAATCAGAGGTCATGGATGCCATTGGCTTTATCAATCAATACGGTAAGGAAAGTGAAGAGGCGCAGGCGGATGCCTGGAGCGCATTTTGTCAACTTTTATTCCTATCCAACGAATTCACCTATATAAACTGATCTCATGTCCACACACACTCAGTCTACGACGTTCAGCCGACGGAGCCTTCTCGACCAATGGTGTTTGGGATTTGGTGGGCTGGCCCTGAATTCCATGCTGGCTCAACCCTCGTTTGCAAATCCGAAAGAGAATCCGCTAGCGCCGCAAAGAGGACATTTCGAACCGCGTGCTAAACGAATTATCTTTCTGTTTATGCATGGAGGCCCGAGCCATGTGGATTTATTTGACCCTAAACCTGCGTTGACGAAATTTGACGGGAAGGAGCCTCCATTTGAGCGTACGCGGGTAAAGTTTGGGAAACGAGGTAACCTTCTCAAGTCCCCGTGGCAGTTCCGTCCAACTGGAAAATCCGGAATACCTATGAGTTCACTTTGGCAAAACCTTCCCGAAGTTGCGGATGACTTATGCATGCTTCACGGTCTGTGTGATACCAATGTGGCTCACGGTGGAGCGTGTATGAAATTATTCACGGGTTCTGAGTCACTCATTCGGCCCAGCATCGGATCCTGGGTCAGTTACGGACTAGGAACCGAAAACCAGAATCTCCCCAGCTTTGTTACGATATGTCCAACTAGCCTGCACGGGGGAGTAGACAATTTTGGCAGTGCGTTTTTGCCAAATATTCATCAGGGTGTACCGCTGGGAACTCCGGGTTACCCAAACACACCTGCTAGAGATGCGCGGTTTGAGTTCCTGCAAAGTGAGTCGCGGAGTCGCCGCCAGCAACGGATATTACTTGATCAGCTAAAGCAATTAAATTCCACCTACCAGCAACAAGTAGGTAAAAATTCTCAATTGGAAGCGCGGATCCAGTCGTTTGAAATGGCGTTTCGCATGCAACTCGAAGCGCCACAAGCAATGGACATTTCGGACGAATCAGAAAGCACGCTTAAGTTGTATGGGTACGACGACCCAACGACACAGAATTTCGCACACCAGTTACTTTTGGCCCGTCGATTTTCTGAACGTGGTGTGCGATTCATTCAGGTGAGTCACGCCGGATCGTTACCATTTAACAATGAACAATGGGATCAACATTCATACATCAAAAAAGGGCATGAAATCAATGTTGCCCAGATAGATAAACCAATAACGGGATTTCTGAAGGATTTAAAACAGCGTGGGTTACTTGATGACACACTGGTGTTGTGGGGAGGGGAATTTGGTCGAACCCCGACCGCACAGGTTGGGAGCCCTGAGACGATAGGTCGCGATCATCATCCTGATGGTTTCACTATGTTTATGGCAGGGGG
>NZVD01000007.1 GCA_002701385.1 Rhodopirellula sp.
CGATCAGTGATTGCATGGCCAGTTCCGAAACTTTCGCACGTCGAGACGCGGCGATACCATTTCGGAGAAGTGCCTGTTCAAGCTGTACTTTCACAGTTCGACCGGCACGTCCTCGTACGTATCCCCTGGCTTGCGGGGTCGTCATGTCGTGAACGCGATGGTTTACTTTGCTCCAGACGATGGTGGCGCAAGAGGTTGCAACGTTTTCGGCGACAGCTTTCAGCTTGGCTTCGCCGGTGAGCCTCTGAATAAGGGCTTTGATTACCATAATGTGGATCCTTCCAGTGTCTTGTTTGCGGGTAAGCAAGTTTTGCGAGTCATTAATGGGGGGCATCCTAGCCCGACACTGCGTTTCAGTGCTGAAACAACTCAATCAATTAACAGGCCTTTTCCGAGAAAAGGCGTGTTAATAGAAGAATCGAACCTTTGAGAGGGTGGTCTTCAAAAACGTCGTTTTCCTACGCAATGTTACGCGTAGGTAAGATATACCGCTTGCAAGCTAATCGGAACTCACGGTGTTTAGTCAGTAACTTCAATACAATTGATACAGGTTGACTGACAGGTGAGGCGTTTTGTTAAAAATCTAGTAAGACAAGTTTTGCGGAGTTTTGCCAAAAGACCATCGGATTATTTTCCGATGGATAGACATACATGGATGAGAGAATGAGGCTGAGTGAGTTTTTCAAACCGCCCACCTTCTGGGCACTATACAACAACCATCTACATAAATACGATAAAGAATAGGACTTGTCACAAAACGGCTCCGTGGCCAAGTGGCTAAGGCAGCGGATTGCAAATCCGCCATCACCGGTTCGAATCCGGTCGGAGCCTCTCGAGTAAACCCTGATTGCGAGTCATCGTAATCAGGGTTTTTTGTTGGCCAATTGAGTTGCACCAAAAGGCAGACGTTAATAATTCTGGGAGAGTAAGAATGCGTCAATGGCATCTTGTGTTGTGTTTGCTGCTGTGGATACTGGCGACGTCGGTGAAAGCTGATGACGAGGCCTGGAAATTGGTTTGGTCCGATGAGTTTAATGGTCAGCAGTTGGATTACTCCAAATGGGGGATCGAGGTGAACGCGTTTGGTGGCGGAAACAATGAGCTTCAGCTTTATACGGACCGTCCCAAAAATGTCCGCGTTGCCAATGGCCATCTTGTTATCGAAGCTCATAAAGATAATCCGAATATTCTCGGAGTGGGGCGTGGGTATTCTTCTGGGAGATTACGAACCAAGCATCGTGGCGACTGGAAGTACGGTCGGTTTGAGATCCGTGCAAAAATGCCAAAAGGAAAAGGGATGTGGCCAGCAGTCTGGATGTTGCCGACCGATGAAAAGTATGGCACTTGGGCCTTGAGTGGCGAAATTGACATCATGGAATTCGATGGTGCCAAACCAAACCATGTTCTCGGAACTCTACATTTTGGCGATCAATGGCCTAACAATCGATCTAGTTCAGGGCAGTTTAAACTACCTCAGGGCACTTTTGCTGATGACTTCCATGTATTCGCTTTGGAATGGGAGAAGGGAGTGATGCGTTGGTTTGTCGATGGCAAGCTATATCAGACAAAGACGAAGTGGGATTCCAAATCGGCTCCCTTCCCTGCTCCGTTTGATCAGCGATTCCACCTCCTGCTAAATCTTTCGGTTGGTGGGAATTTAGTCGGAGCCCCGGATGCATCCACAGAATTTCCGCAACGCTTCGAAATTGACTACGTCCGAGTTTACCAAAAGCCTCGTAAGTAGATACAACTAGCTAGCGTCGCTTGAACGGCCTGAATGGTAGTTTAAAAACGGTTGCGTTATAATTGGCCGAATTAATAAATAGTTCGCCTCTATAGAAGCCCGTCATGACATCGATCAAAGCTCGACACTATGGTACTGGAACCGGATATGAAGTGATTCTTCAGGAGGGGGAAATATCCGCGTTGTCCTACCTTTTTACCGGTGGAGCTGAGCACCCATTTGTGGCACCGGGTTTAGTCGATCTGCAGGTGAACGGTTATGGCGGTCAGGAATTTAACGATCCAGCCTTAACCCTGGATCAAGTGCGTCAGATCGCTTTGGCGATGGATGCCGATGGTGTAGTAGAGTTTTGTCCGACGTTTACGACTGCGTCCTATGAATTGTTACACCACAGTATCTCGACGGTTGCCAACGCCATTGAAACAGACCCCGTGGTTGCCAGGCGTTGCCAGTCACTCCATTTGGAAGGCCCTTATATCTCCCCAGAGGACGGGCCTCGTGGCGCCCATCCTCTGGAACACGTACGACCACCGTGCTGGGATGAATTTCAGCAGTTGCAAGAGGCAGCCAACGGGCGGATTCGCATACTCACGCTGTCGCCGGAATACGAAAACAGTGTTGAATTCATTCAAAAGGTTGTGCAGAGTGGAGTCGTGGTGGCAATTGGGCATACGTCCGCCAATAGTGAGCAAATACAAGCCGCTGTCGATGCGGGCGCCAGTATGTCGACCCATTTGGGCAACGGAGCACATGGTTCCATTCGTCGGCATCCAAACTATCTCTGGGATCAAATCGCCGAAGATCGTCTCGCTTGCAGTCTCATCGCTGACGGCCATCACTTACCGCCGGCAGTGGTGAAAACAATCGTACGCGCCAAGACTGTGGAGCGTTGTGTATTGGTTAGTGATATCACCGGAATGGGCGGAATGCCTCCGGGAGTCTACGAATCGACGGCTGGGTTAGGAAGTGTTGAGGTATTGGAGGATGGGCGTTTGGTGGTGCCCGGCCAGCGTCAGTTACTTGCTGGAGCGGCCTTGCCGATTGGCGTGGGGATTGTGAAGGTGATGGAATTTGCCAACTTGACATTAGAGTCAGCTGTAAATATGGCATCGCTCGGTCCAGCTAGGATTATTCAGTATCGATTGCCGAAACTGGAGGTTGGAGCAAAAGCGGATTTGGTCTTCTTTGATATCGTTGATGGCCAATTTGAAGTGGTTGCCACGGTCAATGCTGGTGAGTTGGTCTATCTGAAAGACTAAAGATAAACGAGACATTCATTAAGGCTGGTTTCGACTTTGGGCGATATTAGAGTTTTACTGACAACTCGGTTCTATCAGATTCCACCGATTGTAAGATTTTGAAGCCACCGGTAAAATTGACTGCTTGTAGCCTCATGGTGCTTGCCGGAATTCAGGGAGTTCTGAAGGCTACGCAGAGAATATTGAATAACAAGCTGCGTTCTGGCAGCGTTTATTAAATCGTTAAAGACATCCAAAGAAAGTGCGATTCGTAATGGCTGAACCTAAAAATCTAGTTGTTGCTCAAAGCGGTGGTCCCAGTCCGGTTATTAATAACACCGTTCGTGGTGTGATCGAAGCAGCTCGTCAAATGGATAATATTGGCACGGTCTATGGGGCACACCATGGTATCGAAGGCGTCTTGAAAGAAGAGTTGATCGATTTGACGGCCCAGTCGGAGGAAGAAATATCCTTGTTGAGATATACGCCTGCAGCCGGTTCGATCGGTACTTGCCGGTATAAGCTCAAGGAGGGGCAGGACGAAGATTTCAAACGAGTTATCGATGTTTTACAGGCACACAATGTAGGTTATTTCATCTATATCGGTGGCAATGACTCAATGGATACCGCGAACAAAATTGCTCAGCTAGGCCAGGATCGAGGCATGGATCTGGTGGGAATTGGAGGTCCTAAAACAATTGATAATGATGTCGGTGACAGCGAATTTAAATTGATTGACCATACGCCAGGCTATGGTTCGACGGCTAAATACTGGATGCATGCGGTACAGTGTGCCAACGAGGAGAATCGTGGTTCGTGCCCTGCAGACCCGGTACTTGTTCTGCAAGCGATGGGACGCCGGATCGGCTATATCCCGGCAGCCGCTAGACTGGCTGACCCGAATCGGGAAATGCCGTTGCAGATTTACATGGCGGAGAGCCCCTGTTCATTGGCCGATATGGCAGACAATATTAATGACCAGCTTAAACAGGATGGTCGTTGTATTGTTGTGGTGAGTGAAGGATTTGATGTCGGAGATCTAGGCGAAGTCAAAGATGGATTTGGACACACAAGTTTTAGCTCTAGTCAGATTACTGTGGCACAGACCGTCGTAAATTACCTCAATGCCAATGGTCTGGCAGCTTCCGGGGCCGCACGCTGCAACGTGCCTGGTACCGACCAGCGTCACAGCATGGCGTTTGCCTCCACTGTGGACCTTGAAGAAGCCTATTACGCTGGCCAGAAGGCGTGTTTACTGGCTGCCAATCACGAAAGTGGTTACATGGCAAATATCCTGAGGTCGCCTGGCGATATCTATAACGTGTATTACGACAAAGCGCCATTAAGTGAAGTCGCCAATAGCGAACGAACATTCCCAACCGAGTGGATCAGCGAAAACGGCTTTGATGTGACCGACGAATTTGTTAAATACGCCAAACCATTGGTCGGTGAAGGGATGGTAAGCATTCCAATGATTGACGGTCGCCAGCGTATGACTCGGCTCGAGCCAATTTATGCCACGCAGAAACTAGAGGCCTACGTCCCACAGGCCAAACGCTAAATATTCAATACAAACTTTACCCATTCACGTGTAATCCAGAGATAGAGCAGAATCGCATTATGTACGAAATTCAGCCAACCAAAGAATTCCTCGTCGGGATTGACTCCGACGGATGTGCTTTTGACACGATGGAATTGAAGCACAAAGAGTGTTTCATCCCTAATACTATTAAGTACTACAATCTGCAGGCCATCAGTAAATACGCTAGGGAAGCGGCTGAATTCGTAAACCTGTATTCCAAAAGCCGTGGAATCAACCGATTCCCCGCGTTGGTCGAGTCATTGGAATGGTTGCAAAAGCGTCCTGAAGTAGCGGCTCGTGGTGTGACTGTCGAAATCCCTCAGGCACTGGTCGAGTGGATTGAACAGGAAACCAAGTTGGGCAACCCGGCATTGGAAGCGAAGGTCGCAGAATCAGGTTGCCCTGATCTGAAGCACGCTTTGGAATGGTCCACCACGGTTAATGACACCGTGGCTGAGATGGTACATGGTGTCTCACCTTTTCCACTAGTTCGAGAGTCTCTTGACAAACTTGCTGAAAAGTGTGACATGCTAGTCGTTTCAGCCACGCCAAATGAAGCCCTCAAAGCGGAATGGGGTGAGCACGGAATTGATGAACACATCACGGAGATTTGTGGTCAGGAGTCCGGGAATAAAAAAGAAACGCTTTCGAATGCTACTAAATATGGTGAGAACAAAGTCTTGATGATTGGGGATGCTCCCGGAGACTTTAAGGCGGCGGTTGCTAATAGCTGCTTGTTCTATCCGATTAACCCCGGTGCCGAAGAGGCGAGTTGGGAACGATTCTACAATGAGTCTATCGACAAATTCCTAAACGGTGAATTCGCTGGAGATTATCAGCAGGCACTCTTAGATGAATTTGATTCCTTCCTGCCGGTTAATCCACCTTGGCCCGTCAACGCTTAACGACGGATTTCGAAAATAACATCAAACCATTTTTGTTGAAAACGGAAAGCTGTAAAAAATATGTCTGAAGAACTCGCAGATTTTGGCCTGATTGGCTTGGCTGTCATGGGAGAAAACCTAGCGCTTAACGTGGAGAGCCGTGGTTATAAAATGGCTGTCTATAATCGCTCGACAGATAAAGTCGACAATTTGATTAATGGCCGTGCCGCAGATAAGAATTTTGTTGGTTGCCATACGCTCGAAGATCTGGTCGCCAACCTTGCTCGGCCTCGTAAAGTAATGATGCTGGTGAAAGCTGGGCCCGCAGTGGATACGATTATCGACAATCTGATCCCGTTGCTCGATGAAGGCGACATTATTATTGATGGTGGTAACACCCACTTCAGTGATACTGAACGACGTACAAAGTACGTTGAGGAAAAGGGCCTTCAGTTTATCGGCACGGGAGTTTCAGGTGGTGAAGAGGGAGCCTTGAAAGGCCCCAGCATGATGCCTGGTGGTAGTGAATCTGCCTGGCCTGCCGTAGAGCCTATTTTCAAAGCCATTGCGGCTAAGGTTGGTCCAGAAGGTGATATCCCTTGCTGTGAATGGGTTGGACCGCGCGGAGCCGGACACTATGTCAAAATGGTGCATAACGGAATTGAATACGGTGATATGCAGTTGATTTGTGAAGCATATCATATGTTGAGTGAAGCTGGTGGGCTTTCTAACGACGAACTGTATGACGTTTTTGATGAATGGAACCGAGGAGATCTACAAAGTTATCTGATCGAGATTTCTCGTGATATCTTCAGTGTGGCCGATGATCAGGGTGATGGTTTTCTGGTTGATAAAGTATTGGATAAGGCTGGTGCTAAAGGCACGGGTAAGTGGATGAGTCAACTTGCCTTGGACCTTGGCGTTCCAAGTACGCTGGTCACGACAGCCGTTTACGCTCGTAGTCTCTCCGCTCAGAAAGAAGCACGGGTTCGTGCTGAATCAGTATTGAATGGACCGGAGGCAGACGCTGCCTTAAGTGACGAAGATAAAAAGAACCTGATCGACGATGTACGTCAGGCTTTATACGCATCTAAGATTGTGAGTTATGCTCAGGGATTCGTACAGCTACAGTACGCTGCCAAAGAACACGACTGGCCATTGAATTATGGTGACTGTGCTTTACTGTGGCGTGGCGGGTGTATTATTCGCGCTCAATTCCTTGATCGCATCAAGGAAGCGTTTGATGAAGACCCCAACCTCGAAAACTTGTTATTACACCCTTACTTCACAGATGCCGTTCATAATGCTCAGGCAGCATGGCGGCGAGTTGTAGTCAAGGCAACTGAACTTGGAATTCCAGTTCCCGCGTTTAGCACTGCGTTGGCTTATTATGATAGCTATCGCCGCGGTAGATTACCTGCGAACCTACTCCAGGCTCAACGCGATTACTTTGGAGCTCACACTTTTGAACGTACAGACGGTGAAGGTGTGTTCCATGCAGAATGGTTGAAGCGACGCAAAGAGCCACAAGACTAAGTGGTTTTACTGTGATTCATTGCGGTAGAGACTACATACGGACAGGAGTGTTACCGCTCCTGTCCGTTTTTTACAAACCAAACTCTTTAGAAAGTACTTGAAATGTCCGCCTCAGAATACGTAAGTCACTTATTTAGTTATGAACGTCAGGTAGTTGTCGTGATTGGCGGAACCGGAGTGCTGGGGGGAGCGATTTGCGATGGCTTTGGGAAAGCTGGCGGGCACGTTGTTGTGTCCGGACGTAGCGAGGAGCGTGGGCTTGCCAGAGTCGAGGCGATTCGCCAGGCGGGGGGATCGGCCGAGTTTATCGCTGTGGATGTATTTGAAAGAGAGTCGCTAAAGTCATTGCGAGATCAAGTCTTAGCTAGTCATGGTCAAGTCGACGTGTTGGTGAATTGCGCCGGTATGAATGCTGCCGTACCGTATGAAGAGATTACTGATGAAGATTGGGATTGGATTATGGCAGGTAATTTGCGTTCAACTCAAGTTGGTTGCCAGTTGTTTGCGGCTCACATGAAGACACAGGAAAACGGTGGTTCGATCTTGAATATCGGCAGCGTGACCTCACATTTACCGCTTTCTAAAGTCTTTGCCTATTCGGCTTCCAAAGCGGCCGTGGTGAATCTGACGAAAAATGTGGCTCGTGAATATGCGACTCAAGGCGTGCGAGTCAATGCGATTTGCCCTGGATTCTTTCCCGCAGAACAGAATCGTAAAATCTTGGCTCCAGAGCGAGTCGAGAAAATCATCGGGCAGACGCCGATGGATCGATTTGGTGAGCCCGAGGAATTGATCGGTGCGTGCTTGTTACTTTGCTCGCGAAACGCAGGTAGCTTTATTACCGGAGCGGACTATTACGTCGACGGTGGCTTTACTGCTAATCGTTTCTAATCGACTGCGATCTGCAGTGGGGCTCGGATTAGTGAGTCACATTAGTTACTTTCGCGGGCGACAATCTCTTTGAGGTATTGGCCGTACTGGTTGGGGATTTGCTGAGCCAGACTGGCTAACTGCTCGCGGTCGATATAGCCCATGAGATAAGCGATCTCTTCGATACAGGCGATTTTCAATCCCTGCCGCTGCTCAATGGTTTGCACAAAGTCTCCAGCTTGAATCAGCGTTTCATGCGTCCCTGTGTCCAGCCAGGCAAACCCCCGAGTAAATAACTCAACTCGCAATTCCCCTCGAGATAAATATTCTTTATTCACATCAGTGATTTCATATTCACCACGTGCCGAGGGCTGAAGATTCGAGGCAATCTCCACGACTTGATTGTCATAGAAATAAAGGCCAGGTACGGCGTAGTTTGAAGGAGGGTCTGTTGGTTTTTCTACAAGTTCCGTCGGCTCGCCTTGCTCGTTGAACGCGACCACACCGTACCGCTCAGGATCTTTGACCGGGTAACCAAAGACGGTCGCTCCGGTGGATTGGGAAGCGGCACGTCGAAGCATCGAGCGAAAGCCCTGCCCGTAAAAGATATTGTCTCCCAGAACGAGTGCTACCGGATCGTTTCCAATAAACTCACGACCAACAATAAAAGACTGAGCGAGTCCTTCGGGCTTCTCCTGAACCGCGTAACGGATACTGATGCCAAGTTGTTCCCCAGATCCAAGCAGTGATTGGAAATGTCCAATGTCTTGGGGGGAGCTAATGATTAGTAGGTCGCGTACCCCTGCCAACATCAAGGTGGACAGAGGATAGTAGATCATCGGTTTGTCATAGATCGGCAATAACTGTTTGCTGATGACGCGTGTGAGCGGATACAGTCTGGAGCCGGTCCCTCCGGCCAGAATGATGCCCTTCTTGCAACTGGTGGTCTCCGTCATGCGACTATTTCTCCTCTCCCAATCGTTGTCCCCGATAGCTTCCGTTGGTGACTCGTTCTAACCAAACCTGATTGTTCAGATACCAATCGACTGTGGCTGACATACCTGATTCGAAATCGTGCTTTGGATGCCAGTTCAGAGTGTTGGTGAGTTTGGAGCAATCGATGGCATACCGCTGATCATGCCCCGGTCGATCAGTCACGTAAGTGATTGATTCTCTGCTGCTGGAGTGATGCTGTAATCGCTGATCAACTAAATCACAAATCGCATGAACGACTTCGAGATTTGTCCGTTCGCTTTGCCCACCGATGTTATACACTTCCCCGATCTGCCCGGATTGCATGATGGTGATCAAGGCACTGCAATGATCATCGACATGCAGCCAGTCTCTTACATTGCTCCCGTCTCCATAGACAGGTAGCGGAAGATGGTTTACTGCTTTCATGATCATCAGAGGAATTAACTTTTCGGGGAATTGGTAGGGGCCGTAGTTGTTGGAGCAATTGGTAGTCAGAACCGGCAAACCGTAGGTGTGATGGAAGGCACGAACAAAATGATCTGATGCTGCCTTGCTGGCGGCATAAGGTGAATTCGGTTGGTATTGAGATTCTTCGGTAAAGGCTCCCTTGGCACCCAAAGAACCGTAAACTTCATCCGTGGAAATGTGCAGGAATCTGAATAGCTGTTGCTGAGTTGCACTAAGATTGCGCCAGTATTGCAAAGTCGTTTCGATCAAACGAAACGTCCCTACCACATTGGTGTCGATAAAGGCTGCCGGACCATCGATCGAGCGGTCGACATGGGATTCGGCCGCTAAGTTGTAGATTTGCTTGACTTGATTTGATTGTAGAAGATCGGAGACCAGTGCTTGGTCACCGATGTCTCCTTCAACGAATGAAACACGAGGGTCGTCCAGAGACCTGCCCAGTGAATCAAGGTTGCCTGCATAAGTGAGCTTATCAAGCACAATCATCGTGTCTTGAGTGGTGTCCAGCAGATTTCGCACGAGCGAGCTGCCTATAAAACCGGCGCCACCTGTGACTAGAACTGTGGAGGACATGAATGACTCAACATAGAGAAAAAATTGACTCGTATTCGGTAATTGTAGCCTTGGATTACACTTGTCGTGTTTAAGAACTTCCCAGCCTGAGGTAAGCGATTGAGAAGCGCATCCTATATCCGATCTATTCGCTATAACAGGAACATACCGCGGCTACATTGCTACGTCAGTGACCGTGTTCTGGTTTACTTATGAATGTCACGAGGAAGATAATTCCCCGGTCGATCTTCGCTATACCAGTTGCGAAGCACGGCTTCCCAGTCGTCTCGGCTCATTACCTTCTTGAAGTCTTCTCGCACCATCTCAAAGTCGGGGTGCAGGGCCGAGTATTTGATGCAAAATTTACGCATGACGATGGCACATCGTTTCTCGCCGTACACCTGTTCAGCAAGGTCGAAATGCTCGGTAATGACAGCTCGTTGTTCTGCAACGGTAGGAGGTGGCGGAATAATCCCTGTCGCAGCTAATTCTCTGGTTTGAGAAAAGATCCAGGGGTTTCCAATACTGCCTCTGGCAACCGTCACGCCATCGACGCCTGTCTGAGAGATCATATTGAGGCAGTCACTCGCTTCAAATAGATCTCCACTTCCAAGAATGTTTCGATCGGGAAAGCGGTCCTTGAGCTCACGTAGAAACTCCCAGCGGCTTGGACCAATGTAACGCTGTTCGACAGTCCGGCCGTGTACCGTTGCGGCAGCTAAGCCGATGTCAAAGGCGCCTTCGATAATGCGGAAAAACTTGTCACGACTCTCATCTGTGTCATCAATGCCTCGCCGCATTTTGATCGTGACGGGGATATGGGCGGGGACCACACGCCGCGTGCGTTGAATAATATCCAATGCCACATCAGGTTGGCTCAGATGGAACCCACCACGGCATCTTCCCAACACTTTTTTGACGGGGCAGCCGAAGTTAATGTCGATGACATCGTAACCAGCTTCGACCAGTTTCACTGCGCCGGCCGAAAACTGTTCAGGCTCAGCTCCCATGAGTTGTCCACCAACAGGTCGTTCTTCATCGGTAATGTGAAGGAAATGTTTGTTCTTTTTACGGTTGGATTTCATGTTGACCAGGAATTGGTCCAGCATGACTTCGCAGACACCGTAGGAAGCACCATTGCGTCGCGCAAGTAATCGCATGGGCCAGTCACTGTAGCCCGACAACGCAGCCTGAACGACCGGAAAGCCGATCTCCAGATTGTCGAATTTGAGTGGTGCTAGTTGAACGGTAGATGAAGTCTCCATGTCGTTCAATTCTACTCAGATTCAATTTGCTCAATAGCCCAAATACAGGCATCCCGCACCATCTCGGATTGAGACTGTTCCAGAGCGGATTGTAGTAGAGGTAGATGCTCTCGATTTCGTTGGTTTCCTAATGCAATCGCAGCATTGCGAAGCATGCCATCGCGTTTGGTTCTCCAGAGCGGTGTTTTTCGAAAGGCAGAGCGAAATTGTTCATCATCCATAGTGAATAGTGAGCGAAGATTTAGGCGATTGTGTTCGTCGACTGCTTCAAATTCACGTTCATTACTCAGTGCCCCTCGATGATTCCAAGGGCAGACTTCCTGGCAGATATCACACCCGAATACCCAATCCCCGATGCCTGGTTTCAATTCATCCTTGATCGCTTCGCGGTGTTCGATGGTTAAGTAACTAATACAACGGTTTGCATCGAGGACAAATGGCTTCGGAAATGCGTCCGTTGGGCAGGCATCGAGACAAGCCTTGCATCCGCCGCAGTGATCCCTTTCAGTGGGCACATCGTATTGAAGTCGAGCGGTCGACAGAAGTACGGCCAGAAAAAAATAGCTTCCTTCTGTCCGGCTGATGAGCATTGTGTTTTTGCCGATCCAACCAACTCCAGCCCGTTGGGCAAAGTCCTTTTCCAATAGCGGGGCAGTGTCAATGACTCCCCGGCACATCTCATCGGGTATGAGTTGTTGATGAAATACTTTGAGCTGCTTAAGTCGCTGATGGATGAGGTCATGGTAGTCAGTACTACCCCAGGCATAGCGAGCTACCCTTCCCGTTCCCGAGGTTGGTCCCGCTTCCTGTCCTGCTCCGTAATGCATGCCTAAAACCAACAGCGAGCGTGCTTCACTGAGTACGCTATCTGGGTGCTTGTAAGCATCCTTTCGTTCCGGAAGGTAATGCATGGTGCCGGCGTAACCCTGTTCAAGCCAATCCATAAAATGGTGGATTCCGGTTGGCGTTACAGCAGGACAGCAACCACTCAGTTGAAACCCTAGTTCACGGGCTTTATTTTTTAACTGCTGTGTTAGTTCAGACGGGTGCACGGGAGCGGAATTGATATTGGTGAAATTTGGAGGAATGGGTAGATTGTTGCAACAGGATATTTTTCGTTTCGGGTCTTGCTGAGCTGGACCTGATGACGGCCTCCTAATACGACAAGGCTGTTTTTCATTATACGAGTATGAATTGAATTAGATATGCAACTTCAAACCAGCTGCGGCATTCTAACCGGCCTATTGGTGGCACTTACGGTAGGGTGTCAAAGTAATTCTGGCGTAACTCGAGTGCCAGCACCCCAGACAGGTGTGGTAGGTACCAGCGGCGGAGCTTACTACTCGAATCAAAATTCTTCTAATGCCATTTATACTCCGGCCGGATCAACTCGCAGTGCCCAGGGTGATAGCTGGTCTCCTCGTGCCCGAGGTCCGATAGAAAATATTGCCTCAAATCCGGATGGACGTCAGATTTCTTATGAAGAACCAGTCGGTCAGGACGAGCCAGAGGTGATTCGCATACCGGTTCGGACGCAGGAGCAAAATCGAGTCAACGATACCTATCGCGAGTCGGGTTTGCAACCACTGCAAAATCCGATTGGATTGGAAACGCCACCTCCGAGTACAGATGGGGCAGTCCTTAAAGAAGAAGGTGGAGACAATTGGGTCTCTCGGCAGTAACGTCAACTGTTGTTAAAATCAGTTGCGAGTAAGAGACGCTTTAAGTTGTCTGAGTGAAATGCATCCTGTAGCTGTACGCCTATAATCGGTTCTGAATCCATGACCCCTAAGCCGTTTAAAATCGGTGACATTCTAATTGACCCGCCCATCCTGCAGGCGCCGATGGCAGGATTTACCAATTTTGCCTTTCGCCAGATGGTGCATGAATTCGGCGGTGCGGGATTGCAGGCAACGGAAATGGTCCATGCTCGTGGGTTTGTCTGGATGGATCAGCACAAAGCCGAGCATCCTGAACGACTGTGGGGAGTACGGGATGAATTTCGTCCTCTCGCAGTGCAGATCTGGGACAATCAGCCTGAAGCCATGGCTAAGGTTGGTCGTAGACTTGTCGAAGACTACCGGGTCAGCATTGTTGATATTAATTTTGGTTGCCCGGTTAAGCAGGTGACAGAGCGTGCTCATAGCGGTTCTTATCTATTGCGAGAACCGGATCGGATGGGGCGTATTATTGAGACAGTTGTAAAAGCATGTGCTCCAACGCCAGTGACAGCCAAAATACGACTCGGATGTACTCGTGATCAAATGAACTTTATTGATGTCGCTCAGGTCGTTGAAGGTGCCGGGGCTGCAGCCTTGACCGTCCACGGACGCACGGCACAGGACATGTTTCGTGGGCAGGCGGACTGGGACCGGATCTCTGAGATTAAGCCCTATCTCAAAAAGATTCCATTGATCGGAAACGGTGATTTGGATTCAGCTGAAGCGGTGGTCGAAGCCTTCGGGAAATACGATGTGGACGGAGTGATGATCGCTCGCGCTTCATTAGGAAGACCGTGGTTGTTTGCTCAGTGTGCTGCCGCCCTGAAGGGAGAGGCTGTGCCTCCTGAGCCAACATTGCAGGAACAGCGAGACATCATGTTACAACACTACAAGCTTGTGGTTGATCGATTTGGTGAACAGCGGGGTACAGTACTGATGCGTAAGTATGCTTGTTGTTATGCACAAGGTAAGTTCGGAGCCAGATTTTTCCGGCGACATGTTGCTAAAGTCGAGTCGGCTAAAGAATTCTATCAAGTGGTCGACGACCATTTCCCTCTGGATAAGCCCGAAGCAGAGGGATCGGATGCAATTCAAGCGGTTTGATATCTATTTAGATAGATATAAAACCTGATTGATGAGATCTGCTTTGCACTTTTCAAATCGGTAGATATCCCTATACTTCTCATTGTTAGGACTTCGTTAAGTTTTTTGTCCGTACTCCAATAAAACCAATTAATGGCGGAGCAAAACAGGCAAAACATCCGATGGATTCATAGGGCTCATAGGGCTGTAGCACCGAACGCTCACTAACAGTTCAGGTAACTATCTCCCCATCAAATGTAAATATCTAATGCCCCGGCCAAGTTTTCTTATCACAGTCAATGTGGAAGCAGATCATTTAGATCAGCGTCCTTTTTCGCTGACGACTAAGAACTCACGCTGCCTACCGCGATTGCAATCGTTGTGCGAGGCATTTGGTTTCTTACCGACTTACCTGGTGAGTTACGAGATGGCATCCTGTCCACAATTTGTGGAATTCGGTCGAGATGTGTTACGACGTAATGCAGGAGAAATCGGAGCCCATCTACATGGGTGGACCTGCCCTCCATTTCGTATATTGACAGCTGACGATCATTTCCATCAGCCCTACATTACCGATTGGGGGAAGCAGCCGATGTGGGAGAAGCTACATACGTTGACGTCCAAATTGGAAAATGAGTTTGAGCATGACATCGTGACTCATCGAAGTGGGCGTTGGGCATTAAACAACAGATACGTCAAAATGCTCCGCAAGCGTGGCTACAAAGTCGATTGTTCAGTGACTCCATTTGTGTCGTGGCGAAAAGTTCCGGGTATTCCGGGAGGACGCGGTGGCAGTAACTATCAGACATTTCCTTACAACGAATATTTTGTGGATGTAGATAATTACCGTATGCCCGGTGAGTCTTCACTTTTGGAAGTGCCGGTGACAATCCGTCCGGTTTATAAAAATCGGATCGCACCAGCCTCGATGTACTCGTTACAACGCATGGCCTTGACGTATGTTCATCGAGCTACCCGACGCTTGTTTCCCAGTGTTGCCTGGATGCGACCTAACGGAAACAACTTAATGACTCTGTTTCAATTGGTTGAAGAGTCTGAGTTGTCCGAGCAGAATTACGTGCAGTTGGTTCTCAGTTCGTCAGATCTGATGGAAGGTGGAGAGCCCAAAAGCGAAGATGCAATCTTTAGTGACATCGAGCAGTTGTTCGCGCGAGCTTCCACCGGATTTAAAGGTGCAACGATGTCCGACTTCTATGACGAACAACATCTGGACTTGCAAACACCAGTCCCGGAATTAGTCTGACTCGAGACCTAGCCCCTACCTGGAAGTGTTTCTTTAGGGTGCATAACTCGGGAAGCTTCATTCCAGATGTTTATTTGTAGGTTTTGAATTCCCCAGCTTTATAACGTCGCCAGTAATCGGCTAGGTCTCTTCTCACTTTGGGCGACAGTAAGACCAATCCCAGGACATTGGGGAATGCCATGCAGAGGATCATCATATCGGAGAAGTCTAGTACGGCTCCGAGTGAGATGTTGGCTCCCATGAAAACGGCGACGATAAAGATGGCCTTGTAGGTGTAGACGCTGAATTTGCTTCCGCCGAATAGATTCTCCCAGCATCGTTCCCCGTAGTAGCTCCAGGAGATCATGGTTGAGAATGCAAACAAGACGACGGCAAGCGTCAGGATGTAAGGGAACCAGGGAAGTACGGATTCAAAGGCTTCACTAGTGAGTGAAGTTCCGGCTAGTCCCTGCTCGACAATCCAATCGGTATTATTCCAGGCACCGGTAATGAGGATAACTAGAGCCGTCATCGAACAGACGACGATTGTATCAATAAATGGTTCCAGAAGTGCCACAAAGCCTTCCCTGATAGGTTCGTCCGTCTTGGCAGCACTGTGCACAATGGCGGCACTACCAACACCGGCTTCGTTTGAGAACGCCGCGCGTTGAACACCAATAACCAGTACTCCTACCAACCCGCCTCCAAACGCTTCAGGGTTAAAGGCTTCGGTGAAAATCATGCTGATCAGACTGGGGATTTCCGTGAGATTCATAAGGATCACCCAGAGGCAGGCAATGATGTAGATCAAGCACATGGCCGGGACGATTCTTTCAGCGACCTTTCCAATGCTCTTGATACCACCAATAATCACGATGGCGACGAGCGTTGCCATGATCAGACCAAATCCCATCTTGAAAGTGTCTCCGAAGTCGTCCATTTCGGCCTTGAGTGCTTCTCGTTGGCTGTCGAGTTCGAGAATTTGCTCGGTGTTGTTGTCAGCACCTGCCTGTTTTATTTGTGCATTGAGATTGGCCAGTTCCGCTCGATCCTCTGCCTGAAACATGGTTAGCATTTGTTGGCCGGCTTGATTGGACTGGAACATGTTTCCACCGCCAAACGAGCCCATGATACACATGCAAGTGAACAGGAAGCCAAGGATGACTCCCAGAGGGCCCACCCCCAGCTCTTGGAGACCTTGCGGTAGGTAGGCCATCGGTCCACCTAATACACTGCCGTCTTCTTTAATACGACGGTATTTTTGTCCTAGTGTACACTCAACGAATTTACTGGTCATACCAAACAGACCACACATCATCATCCAAAAGAATGCGCCAGGGCCTCCCATGGTCATGGCGATCGTGACACCGGCAATATTTCCCAACCCCACGGTCGCCGATAGTGCCGAAGCGAGCGCTTGCATGTGCGTGACTTCGCCTTCTTCGTCAGGATTATCAAATTTTCCTCGGACTACTTCAATGGCATGCCGTACTCCCCAGAAATTGACTCCCTTCATGAAGATCGTGAAAAAGACAGCTCCGCAGGCCAGCCAGACGACCACAAATGGCATGCCGCCGTCCTCGATCACTTGAATGTGATTGCCATCATCATCCAGCGTCAGTAGACCGGCTTGGAGTGCAGCGTCAATTTCACTTTCCGAGAGCGTGTCGGTCTCCGACAGTTGTTCCAGCATGGGTAGCTTCGCTCGGAAGACTCCCGCCTCATCTTGAATGTAGGTTTCCTTTTTTACGAGCCGGGTAACATACTCGATTTTCATCGCCTCTGCCCCGCCAATGGAGAGCGTGCCAGATGCGATTTTAGTTTCGTTAAACCTCCCGGCCTTGAGCCCTGCTTCAATGTCTTGTTCTGTTAGCGATTGGTCGTCTCCGCCCAGAATTTGAAAGTCGCTCGTCAGGCCTTCGGATTGCCTGTAGAACAGTTCAGCATTGCGATAAATGATTTGTTTCCGTTCACTGGCGCCGACTTTTTTGAATAAAACATTGGCTAGATGCTCGACGCCCTTGGCTGCCCATTGGTTAATTCGCTCATCAAACGAGACTTCCGAATCATCTTCTTCGTCTTGTTCAAATTCAATTACTACCGGAACTAATGCAGTAGGGGATTTTTCTGATGCTGGTCCCGGCGAGCCTGCTTTGTCATCACTGTTTTCACTGGCTGGAGTGTCATTCGGCGGGAGAGCGGAATTGTTTTGGGCTGGAGAGGTGAGCGTCCACAGGCCAAAGGTGAGTAAAAGCATCCAGAAAAGGGCGGATTTCAGATTTGCAGGACGTTTCATAGCTATTGGTGGGCTTCCTTGAGGTCTCTACGTAGTGGAAATTCGTTGTATTTCAGTGAGGTTATTCAACTTGATATGCTTAGGTGGTCGAAGGAAATCACTTTTTACAAGAGATTGATTATAACCTATTGAAATTAAAGAGGTTACGGCAATTAAAAAAGGCAGAATCTTTTTCAAACCTATCATTGTAAAAAATAACGAATAGGCTTATTATTTAGGTGGTTTTGAACGGGTTTTCCCGATAACCACTTAGTAGTCCTATATGTAACATAATCTAGTTGCACGACTTGGTCGGTCTCATGACGAGATTGGAGCTGGCGTGATTAGTCTGGAGTGGATTAAATGAGCTCAGGAATCATGGATTCCGATGTGACCATACTGGATGTTTTGCGCAAGCAGGGGCTGCTGACGGTAACGCAATTATCGGATGTTTTGAGCGTTACAGGGACGGCTGTACGACAACGTCTGACACGTTTGTTGGCCGAAGGGTACATTGAGCGAACCGCGGTACGACCTGAACGTGGTCGTCCGTACCATCAGTATGCGTTGACAACCAAGGGGCGTCGTCGAAGCGGGCAGAACTTTGCAGATCTCGCGATTGCATTATGGGATGAAATCCGGGCCATCGAAGACCCTGATGTATGTCAGGGTCTGATGCAACGAGTGTCTCGCCGATTGGCAGAAATGTATACCGATCAGGTTCAAGGTGAGGACATGTCCCAACGCTTAAATGCGTTAACGGATTTGTTCGCAGATCGTCGTTTGCCGATTCGTGTTGACTTGTCAGGTGAATTACCTGTACTCAATGTTGAAGCCTGCCCTTATCCGGAAATTGCGGAGTATGATCGCAGTGTTTGCAGTATGGAAAAGATGCTGTTCTCTGAGATCTTAGGAGAGTCGGTCCGGTTGGCTGAATGCCGTCTGGACGGTGCCTGCAACTGTACTTTTGAGGTAACTTCCGATTCAGCAAAAGCGCCTACTGAAACCCAACTACCGATACTTTAAAACGTTTGAATAACTTCGTGGAATGCGGAATTCCACTGAGGCTAATATCACTAAACTTTTGTAATAGAAACTAACGGGAAAAATCATGAATCAGCCACAATCCTGGATTGAAGGACGATTTGAAGAAAACGTGATGGTGACGACCGTCGAACAGGCAGTTAACTGGGCGCGTGAATCCAGTATTTGGCCGATGACATTCGGGCTTGCCTGTTGTGCCATCGAGATGATGGCATCTGGAGCGAGTCGGTATGACATGGATCGCTTTGGAGCAGGTGCTTTCCGAGCGACCCCTCGTCAGGCTGACCTGATGATTGTAGCGGGAACAGTGACCTACAAAATGGCTAGTCGGGTCCGTCGGTTGTATAACATGATGCCTGATCCGAAATTCGTGATTGCGATGGGGGCTTGTACCGTTGGTGGCGGTCCTTATTTCAAATGGGGATATCACGTCGTCAAAGGTGTTGATCTGGTTGTTCCAGTCGATGTTTATGTACCAGGCTGCCCTCCTCGTCCGGAATCACTGCTTGAAGGGCTTATGCGAATTCAGGATAAGATTCGAGGACGCCGTATTGCTAAGAAACAAGGTTCAGGTTCCAGCACCTTCGCCAAGGGTGTGAAAGTAGCTGACGAATTACCAATCCCTCATCACACCGGGTTTGTTGCAGCTCCTGGCGATAACGATCTGGTTTTTGACCATCAGAAAGTCAAATAACTTTAGAGGCTTTTTAGGCCTGGCAACAGCAGGCCTCCATCGACTACTAATTTGCCGCTTAACAAGAAGCGGAACGAGTCATAAGTGCACTCAAAACGGAAGAAAGAATGACACACGTTCTTAAAATTGAAAATCTTCAGGTAGCAGTGGAAGGTAAACCAATCCTTCGCGGCGTGGATCTTGAAATTAAGCATGGTGAAACGCATGCTTTAATGGGGCCTAACGGGTCCGGTAAAAGCACCTTGGGTCAGGCCATTATGGGGCACCCTAAGTATGAAGTAACTGGTGGGACGATCACACTTGATGGCGAAGACCTGCTGGAAATGGAGCCGGATGAACGAGCACGTGCTGGAATGTTTATGGCATTCCAACGTCCCGTGGCAATTCCCGGAGTAAAAATGGCAGATTTCCTGCGACACTCCACTACCAACGTTCGTAATCCAGAACGTAAAGAAGGGGAAGACCTGATTCCGATGAAGGATTTTCGTCGTGAATTGAAAGATAAGATGCAGCAACTCCAAATGGATATGGAGTTTGCCCGGCGATACGTTAATGACGGTTTTTCCGGCGGCGAAATGAAGCGAGCTGAAATCCTTCAATTGGCGATGTTACAGCCCAAGTTTGCGATCTTGGATGAAACGGACAGTGGTCTGGATGCGGACGCAGTACGTTTGGCTAGTGAGAGTATCGCTGATATCGGCCGCGAAAAAATGGGGCTTTTGATTATCACACATCACGACAAGCTACTTGTGCACAACCCACCGGAATTTACTCACGTTATGTTGGGTGGTCGATTGGTGGAAACAGGTGGTTCGGAGTTGGCGGAAGAGTTGCATGCCAATGGATACGAACGTATTCGCGCTGCATATCCTGAAGCCGAGGCTGAAAACCTAGCGATGGCTGGGGAATAAATACTGACCTTTATCCCGCATATTAGCGGAGAAAAATATTATGGCAACTGATATCACTCCTGATAAAAATGCTGAAGCCGAGTCAATTGGTGAAATTAATAAATATGATTTCCGTACGGAAACCGAAGCTGTATTTAAATCCCAGAAGGGCCTGAACGAAGAGATCGTTCGTCAGATTTCGGCAATGAAAGAAGAGCCGGAATGGATGCTCGAATTTCGACTGAAAGCATTGGAGATTTTTGAAAGTAAGCCCATGCCGGAATGGGGTGGGGATATTGATATCAACTTTCAGGATATTTACTACTATCTTAAGCCGACGGACGGGCAGGAAAAGAGCTGGGACGATGTTCCGGAAGAAATCAAGGAAACATTTGATCGTCTGGGGATTCCCGAAGCAGAAAGGAAATTCCTGGCAGGCGTTAAGGCTCAGTTTGAGAGTGAAGTGGTCTATGGAAGTGTCGCTGAAGACTTAGAGAAGCAAGGCGTTATTTTTACCGATACCGATACTGCACTTAAAGAGCATCCGGAGCTGTTGCGAGAGTATTTCGGTACGATCATTCCATCAGAAGACAATAAGTTTTCGGCATTGAATTCAGCTGTTTGGTCAGGTGGGTCTTTTATCTATGTTCCACCCGGAGTGAAGATCGAGTTTCCTTTGCAGGCGTACTTCCGTATTAATGCTCAAAACATGGGACAGTTCGAACGGACTTTGATCATCGTTGATGAAGGGGCAGAAATTCACTACGTCGAAGGCTGTACTGCACCGATGTATAGCAGCGATAGCTTGCATTCAGCGGTTGTCGAAGTAATCGTTAAGAAGAACGCCCGTTGTCGTTACACCACCATTCAAAACTGGGCAAATAACATCTACAACCTGGTAACGAAACGAGCCGTCTGTTATGCCGATGCTACGATGGAATGGGTTGATGGTAATCTGGGTAGTCAATTGACGATGAAGTACCCTGCAGTCTATATGCTTGAACCTGGTGCACACGGGGAAATCCTGTCCATCGCGTTTGCTGGTAATGGGCAGCATCAGGACGCAGGGGCGAAGCTGGTTCATGCCGCACCTCACACGACCGGACAGATTATCTCGAAATCGATTTCTAAAAATGGTGGTCGTAGTAGCTATCGAGGGTTAGTACGTGTGGAAGAAGGGGCGACTCACGCCAAAAATAACGTGGTGTGTGATGCCTTGATTCTGGACCCTGAAAGTCGTAGTGATACCTACCCCTACATCGAAATTATGGAGCAGGATGTTTCGATCGGTCATGAAGCAAGTGTGTCTAGAATCGGTGAAGAGCAGTTGTTCTATCTGACAAGTCGCGGTCTTTCGGAAACAGAAGCCAGCGCGATGATTGTCAACGGGTTTATTGAACCTCTGGTTAAAGAACTGCCGATGGAGTATGCCGTGGAATTGAACCGGCTAATCCAGCTCCAAATGGAAGGCTCGGTCGGCTAAACACTACGGGATCTTGCCGTAAGTGACATTACTAAGTCCTATACTATGATGCTGAACAGATGTAAGTCGGTTGGCACTTTGAGAAAACAGATAAAGTAGATTCGTGACGCAATTAGGTTTTGATACCGAGGGTTTTCAGTCTTTCCTGTCGGCTAGACAGGAGCCTGAATGGGTAACGGCACAACGCAATGATGCGTGGAGCCAGTTTGACGAACAACCGTGGCCGACTCGCCAAGATGAAGAATGGATGAGGACTGACATTCGGTTGTTTAAACTGGATAAATTCTCGATGCCAAGCTCCGATCAGGTTGATGGCTTTGATCAAATCAGTCCCCTGCTCTCTGCCGGCGTTGATTTAGGTGGTTCGGTTCACAGTCACAATGGTATTTGTGTCTCTGAATCTTTTGCTGATGACCTGAAGCAACAGGGGATCGTCTTTGGAAGCTTGGACTCACTGGTGACTGAGCATAGTGACTTACTGGAATCAACTCTGCTTCGTGCCGCCTTTGACCGTGAAGACCGTTTCGCAGCTTTGCATGCTTCGTGCTGGACAGGCGGGCAATTCCTGTTTGTTCCCCGTGGTGTTCATGTAGAACAGCCCTTTCATGTGCTTTCGTCTTTGTCCGATGGAGGTGTCGATTTAGGACACACCATTGTTGTTCTGGAAGATGGGGCGAGTGCGACTCTATTAGCAGAAACTGCCAGTAGTACAGAAGAGGCCGAAGGCCTCCATTGTGGTGCGATCGAGTTGATTATCGGCGACCGAGCCAATCTGCGTTATGTAAATCTGCAGAACTGGGGTCAACGAGTCTGGCACTTTGCTCGTCAAAAAGCCGTCGTAGGACGTGATGCTCATTTGCAATGGACAAGTGCAGCGATGGGATCCCGACTCTCTAAAGTGAATCAGCATGTAGTGTTGAATGGTGAAGGCGCCCAGTCTCAGATGAATGGTGTGTTGTTTACAGAAAACAAACAACATCTGTCTTACCACACTCAGCAGTATCATAAAAAAGCCAATTGCTATAGCGACTTTCTATATAAAGCAGCATTGCAGGATAAATCTCACACTGTGTGGCGTGGAATGATCAAGGTCGATGAAGAAGCTCAGCAGACCGATGGCTACCAGCGTAACGATAACCTATTGCTTTCAAATAGTTCCCGAGCGGATTCTATCCCCGGTCTGGAGATCGAAGCGGATGATGTCCGGTGTACGCATGGAAGCACAACAGGCAAAGTAGATGAAGAGATGATCTATTACGCCCAGTGTCGTGGCTTTACGCGTAAAGAAGCTATGCGGCTTATCGTTACCGGTTTCTTCCAGCAAATTTTTGATCGTATCACTATCGAAAGTGTACGGGATGCTCTCGGCCTGGCGATTGCTCGCCGAGTAAGAGACTACGAATAAACACAAGGGAAAAACCATGGCTGATTATGTCAAGGTTCTGA
Organism: Rhodopirellula sp.; assembly: GCA_002701385.1. Classification (GTDB taxonomy): domain Bacteria; phylum Planctomycetota; class Planctomycetia; order Pirellulales; family Pirellulaceae; genus UBA721. Next base: position 22,994 of record NZVD01000007.1, read on the forward strand.
ATGTCGCCGAGTTAGACGACCCTGGTAAAATCATTCTGGAAGTAGATGACCGAATCGTTGTTCTGGTACACGTCAATGGTTTGTTTTATTGCATTGACGATGTCTGCACTCATGACGATGGACCGTTGTCGGATGGGGAACTAGATGGATGTGATTTAATCTGTCCTCGTCACGGTGCCAGATTCGATGTTTGTACCGGACAGGCTAAATCACTGCCGGCCACACGGCCAACGGCAAGTCATGAAGTGAAGGTTGAAAACGGCGAAGTCTTTGTTAAGGTATGCGAAGACTAAAATACAAGAGTATGTTGGGAGTTTAGATGCGATGGCGTTAACTGAAGATCACGTGCGTGAAGAGCTTAAGAAAGTAATTGACCCTGAGCTGTTTGTGAACATTGTTGATTTGGGATTGATCTATGACGTCAATTTCGAGCCCAATGAAGAAGACGACTCGAGAAAAGATGTCAAAATTGACATGACGATGACCAGCCCGATGTGCCCCGCGGGGCCCCAATTAATTGCTAATAGTAAGCAGGTCGTGTCGGCTATCGAAGAAGTCGCTGAAGTTGAGGTAAAGATAGTCATGGATCCTCCCTGGACTCCGGACTGTATGACCGAAGATGCCCGGGATCAGTTAGGTATCTTCTAAACGGCGGATCTTCTGGATGAGAGTCTATTTGTATGAGATGGTTTCAGGTGGTGGCGCTCTGCTACCAGCAGCCATCACCGCAGAGGATACCGGTCTTGCCGACATCAACGATTTCCATGATGTAGTTACATTAATCTCTGATGGAAGCCAAATGCTAGAACAGCTGGTCGAGTTGTTTTTGTTGATGCCTGGTGTTGAAGTTTGGGTGTCTGTCGATAGCCGCTTGAAACAGTTCGGACAGCAACTGAAGGAGCGAACGGGGGCAGACGGAAATCAACCGTTTGTACTCTATGCTGATCCGCAAACCCCATGGGCTGTTTTTGAAGAGTGTTGCCGCGGCGCGGATTGGACGCTGATCGTCGCTCCCGAATTAGGTGGATTGCTGGAAGATGCATGTGGACGCTGCGTTGTATCAGGAGGGAGATTGCTTGGCTCCGGGTTGAAACTGAGGCAGTTAGGGATCGACAAGCAACGGCTCCATCTCTGGGCTGACAACCACGATATCCCAATGCCTCCCTGGGGAATCGCGGAGGCCGGGGCCACGAATTTTAATTGGTCCACTTCTAAGACGCTTGTTAAACCTATTCAAGGAACAGGTGGCGTCGGCATTCGAGTTGTAGGCGACTCGCTTCCCCCGGACGGTAAATGGCTCCTTGAGACGATTGTTCCGGGGATTCCTGTGAGTGTGGTGGCTAATCTGACAAAAGAAGAGGCCGTTTTGTTACCTCCATGCCATCAGGTTCTCGGCGGCAACGGTGGGTATGAGTATCTGTCTGCCGAATTATTGGAACATGAAGGACACCAACAAAGGGCATGGGAATTATCGCGACGTGTGCTCGACGCATTACCCTTGGATGGTTCATCCGGTTGGATCGGGCTGGATTTAATACTCGGAGACAACCGTGAAGAAGATTTTTTGATAGAAATCAATCCGCGAGTGACAAGCACGATTTCAGTTCTGTCCGAATTAGAGTCGTTCGTCCCGGATCAGTGGAGTAGATCGACAAATCTTACGGAACTGATGTCGGAAGCAATGAGCGGAAAGTGACGATCTACGTATCCCGTTCGCGCTAATGTCTCCAATTCCTGTGTTGGAGCAAAAGTGGACTTAAGTAGGTGTAAATCCGCCTTGAACTTAATAGCAAAAGAGGCCGCGATCGAATCACTAGTGACGCACCAGGAGATTGGCAATCGGGGTAAACCTGATCCAGATTCATGCTGATTGAAAAATGGTAGTACCTCCAGTCCTTGAGTCGTTCCCGGTTGCACCAACGAAGCCAGTCGATTCATATCAATGAATTGCTCCTGCTCATTGCCATGGCAAGTCACGCCAAGCTTTTCGCATATTAGGCGGGTATTGCGGTCCATCACCTGAATGCTGTTGTAGTGGCATTCCTTATGTCGGAGATTGTATTGGAGTTGGTGTTGCCGAATGCGTTCAACTTCCAGGCCTCCACCGCAGATTAATAGATTGGAATGCTCGGTAAATTGTTCGAGATAGGCCTGAAGTCGCGGCAGGTAGTTGGTGGTGGTTAACAGGCTGCCACCAATTTTAATCACATTGACCTTATTAATGACCTTGTTATTGACCTTGTTCATATCACGGACTCGTTGCCAGTTCCTGTTGAAGTAATGCGGCGACAGCAAGTGCCGGACCTACTCTGGAGACCTGCTGGTTGATGCCTGGCCAGAGGTCTGACAAATGAATCACGGGTATGTCTCCGGCCAGTTCCGTGATTAGGAAAGTAGCCTGGCCGACTGCAATGATTGAATCTGGTTGGGAATTCAATTCAGCTAAAACCTTTTGCGTGGCAACGGTTAATAGGTCGAACACAGCTTGTCGGCTTTGTTGGACTAGTTGTTGTAGCTCCAAGTCGGTTAATAGCTCTGGGCATTGGCAAATCATTCTGGCCATCCGGCGTTGAGCATCCTGGCGGGTGGCCGGCTTGCCGTCTGCGGTTGAGGTGTTATGTGGCTGTTCTGCAACGTCTCCACTTAATAAAAAGACATCCAGTGTGGTAGCAAAAAGTTCACGCGCTACAGGAGTGTGGGTGTTATCTAAGTTGAATTCTGAAACCAGACTACAGATTGGCGTTCTTTCGACGCCGCAATACACAAGCTGTCCGGACTGTAAGCGAGTCAGGTCGTCGAGTGAATCTGTCGCGACCTCACCATCGACCAATGGAATGATATCTGTAGAAGTGGAACCGATGTCGATAAGTAGATGTGTATTATCCGGGACTAGTTGCCCACAGAGATTTGCCATGGCATGCCAGTTAGAGGCGGCCAGTGTATGCCAGTTCTGACTTGCTTGCGTGGCAGTTCTCCATGAGCCGTCGGTGCCATAAAAGTAAATGGGAAATCTATCGCCGGCTGCCGTTTGGACGGCGGTGCAGATTGCGATCACTCCGGATTGCTTCGACGAAAAACAGTCTGCAAGCTCGCCGGTCATCGTGACCGCAATCGCGTCGATAACTGCATAGGCATGCTTGGATTTACAGTGGGCAATATACTCCCCAATCATGCCTTCCACAACGGTCGCTAATTCCTGATGCCGGCTCCACATTGGAAAAGGCTTTGTCTGGACATAGCTCCCGTCGTCAGAGGCCAGTTTAATATTGGCTCCTCCAATATCTAATCCGAGCACTCGTTGATCGGTCGTCATTTGAGGCGTACTTTCTTGTTTGGAGAGTGAATTTGCTCACATATACAAAGCTACAAAAAAAAACCTCCTCGGTACACCGAGGAGGCCTTGGATTGTAAAGAGGTTCTTACTCTCTAGTACCAGCGACTGGTTAGTTCCACCATTCTCCGGCTGAGTAAAGAGACTCTGCTTTCTCCCAGACTTTGCGAACTTCAGGGTTCAGCGTTGGGTTTTGAGCTGGAGATAAGTAATCGATATCAACACCACCAGAAGCGGTGACTACTAATCCTCTGGAAGTCTTAATGAAACTGGTTTGTGTACTAACCTGTCGTGGCGTATGCCAGGTTTCGGTTGCAATACTGCGTTGACGTCCAAGTAGATGTGGTAATTCAAGTTGGGCTGCCTGTTGCAGATTGTGATTGCGGATAACAGCTGCCGCGACACACATATCCATTACATTGCGAAGTTCTGTAAAGATGGGGTCTTCTTTGCCGAGTGCGTTGTAGCGTTCGGTCATCATTTGAGCCCATTTTTCTGCTGCAGGATCTTTACCAGCAGCCCGTACTACTCCGTCCCCTTGATAGAGTTCGGATTCGGTCATGGCCTTCACGCCCTGTCCACGAATTTCCCAGGCAAGTCCTTGAGCATCCCGGGCAACGCTATCGTAATTACAGGCTAACCACCAGCGAGGATTTACATTAGCGTTCGTAACGCTTACTGAATTGCGAGCGGTGGAAATGAATCCAGGCAATACCTTGGAGTCATCCAATTCCATCGCAATTTGCTTCATGCGGATGTCGGCGGCGACTAGGATTCGAGCGAAATGAGTGTTTCCTGGAATGCCATTAATGGAGACGGATTGATTACCCATAGCTTGCTTTAGTTGAGCCCCTAGGATGTTCGGGTTACGAACACCGGCTCGATTCAATCGATTCAGCGTGTTTTTGTAATTAACCAATCCCTGTTTGGTTGGGTCGATGGAACAGCTAATTCTTTCCGGACGGTCCGCGTTGACAGCGCGTAGTGCACTGAGAAGATTATCCAGAAGTAAAACCGGTTGGCCCGTAGTCACGCCGACTACATTGGCCTTTTCGTCGATTTTCCAACCTTCGCCAGGACCTGCTAGGACAATGTCCTGTTGTTCAGGGTAAACAAAAACGTATTGAATACGTTGTAAACCAGCTAGATATTTGACGTCATCAGGTAGTGCACCCTGGTGATTGGCAACCGCTTCGGCAATGGCTGACTCGAGGCCACGTAGTGAAACCATACGCAATTCCGTCTTTGCCGCCATCTTTCCTTCTGCTGGTTTGATCCGTTGACGCATTTCCTTCAGGAGCAACTTACGGCTTTCTGTATCCACATTGCTTACAACACCGTCAGCATTGATCGAAATCCCTCCCACGCTGTTGTTACGGAAGAATCCGTTACCACCTGCGTAGACGAATTGGAAGGTAAAAGCGACAGCCATCAGGGCGATTACACCCGCGATGCGTTTATATGCACGATGACTCACCATAGTTGGAACTCCTTAGTCAATTTCCTCGTAGCAACAAATGCTACCTAATCAGTACTTGTTTAAGTACTATTGATAATTCTTTGTTCAATTCTCGACATGCCCGGTCAAACGAATTTGCCCAATTTGCAGGAGCATCTTGTCTTTGCCGGTTCACCAAAGCCATTCACGAAAAGTGAATAGAATGGTCCGTCGAATATTCCTTCGTCATTTCGGCCATTGTTTCCGAAGGTTTAATCTGTTTGCCTAGGCAATGCTTACATTGCATTAAAGCACTCAAGGTCAGCCTAATCGTTCCTGCTTAACATGCGTTGCCTATTATTATTGACAGAGATTGCTAGAAGGCAAACAGAATTAGTTTTTCAATCGCTCTTGATGACTGTATTTACTCCATATTACTTCCGATTCTAGCAATTGTATCAAGAAAATGCAGTTGGCCTCTCAGAGAGGTGTTCATTTTTGCTACACTAGCAATTGAAGAGTGACCACTGGAAAAAACACAAAGAATTAGCCTGGTTATTGCCGGATAGAATGGGTTGTAGGGATTGTATGCTTGCTTATTTAGTAATACGTGAAGGTTCAAAGTGGGTTGACGTCATCCGCTTAGAAGCAGGAAGAACCGCCACTATTGGCCGTGCATCGACAAATAAGGTCACCATTCAGGATGATCGAGCGAGTCGATTTCATGCTGAAGTATTCTTCAGTGACGAACATTGGGTGTTACGGGATTTGGAAAGTCGTAATGGCACATTGGTAAACGGCCAGCCGATTACTGGCGATTACAACCTGATTGTCAATGACACCATTCGCATTGCAAATTGTCAGTTATCGTTTGTCGAGGAATTATCCTCCGCATTTCCAGACAGTTTTGAAGCAGACACTGGAGTATTGCGAGAGCATTTGAGAAGCGACACCAACGACTTTCTGGAAGACTCCAACGTACTCGATTCGATTAGTGTTGCAACGATTACACACCGCCAGGGGCAAACGAATTTATTACAGCGTAGAGCGGACACTAAGTCCGGTACCAAAATTGGCGAATCGGTTGCCAGTCTGTGTAGCTTGGCCTTTGATGTTGCCGGTTGCAGCGATGAACAGGAAATTGCCCAAACCGCTCTCGACGGTGTCTTCAACAGCACGCAAGCACATGCGGCGGCCGTCTTACTGGCTCCCTACGATATTGAAGGGAAGGTCACAGGCGTCGATCTGAAGGTCATCGATTCACGAGTGCTAAAAAACGTATCAAAATACCATCGAGTAACAAGCTATCTGGCGTCCACTGTTCTAACAGAGGGTGAAGCCGTGTTGGCGGCTGATATTAGCGAAGACAGTCGTATTGCGAGTCGTGACAGTCAGGGGGAAATTACTTCCACGAGCATCGTTTGTGCACCGATTCGTTATGACAATCGCATTCTAGGGTTGCTTCATGCTTATTCTACCGATGGTGAACGCTCGCTGGATCCGGATGATCTCGAGTTCATTCTGGCATTAGCTGACATCATCGGCCTGGCGTTAAGGACTTTGAGTCGTGAACGCGAATTGGCTGAGGACTTATCACTTTCCAGGAGTGAAGTTCAACAGTTGCGAAGTCAATTGGAGGCTGAGAGTGAAATAGTAGGAGGCAGTCCGGCTTTAGATAGAGTTAAGCAGGATGTCGTTCAGGCGGCACCGAGTCGGGCGACGGTTCTAATTCGTGGTGAAAGTGGTGTAGGTAAAGAGCTGATTGCTCGAGCGGTTCACTATTCCAGTCCCCGAAGTAACGGCCCATTTGTTTGTATGAACTGCGCCGCGTTGTCCGAATCTCTGTTGGAGAGCGAATTATTTGGGCATGAAAAAGGTGCCTTTACTGGAGCGACCGATCGAAAAGTCGGTAAATTTGAAGCCTCAGATAATGGGACGATTATGCTGGATGAAATCGGTGAGATGAGCCCCGGCGTACAGGCGAAATTTCTGAGAGTGTTGGAAGGTCATCCCTTCGAGCGGGTCGGCGGCAACCAGCCCATCGAAGTCGATGTGCGGGTTATCGCGGCCACGAATCGGGATTTAGAAGTGGCCGTGGCCGAGGGGCGTTTCCGACGTGATTTGTATTTTCGTTTGAATGTAGTTGAGATTTTAGTCCCCCCGTTACGCAAACGCCCCGAAGATATCGAGTTGTTGGCATATTTCTTCCTGGACCGATTCAGGGAAGAGACCGGCCGAAAGATTTCGGGATTTAGTGCTGAGGCGATAGTCCAGCTACAACAATATCGCTGGCCGGGAAATGTACGAGAATTGAAAAATATGGTGGAACGAGCTGTCGTTCTTTGCCGCTCATCGCAAATTGAAGTATCCGATTTATCTATGTCTAACCTGACCACTCCTGATACCTCAGAGATTAGGCCCAATCATGACACCTTTAAGCCAATTAGTCTGGAGGAGATGGAACGATTACACATTTCCAAAACATTGGCATATCACGATTGGAATAAGAGTCGGACCGCCAGCGTCCTTGGCATTGAACGCTCGACGCTCGATCGTAAACTAAAGCGATATGACATCCAACGCCCAGGTTCACCCTAAGTCCTGATTATGTTGTACTCTCCAGCGGATGTTAGCGTCATCATCCCAGCAGTCAATGAAGCTGAGTTTTTGTCTGCTTGCATCCGGTCGGCTCAATTAGCCGGAGCCAATGAAATTATTGTCTCGGATGGTGGTAGTACTGATGCAAGCTGTGACATCGCTTCCAGCTTGGGAGCCATCGTTGTTTCAGGCAACTCGGGGCGTGGCCCTCAACAAAATGCCGGTGTCCAAAAGAGCACGCATCCCCTGCTCTGCTTTCTTCACGCAGATTGTTTACTTGGTCGCTCATCCTTAGAGACGCTTTGTATTGTAGCTAGCCAAAAGGAGGACCTTTATGCATGCTTTCGCCAGAGTATTGCCGCCGCAGGCACTAAATATCGTTTGCTCGAAATTGGAAATAATATGCGTGTTCGGTGGCAGAAGCGGCCATATGGAGATCAAGGGATTTGTATTTCTCGAGCGTTGTATCAGCGAGTTGGTGGATTCGAAGACGTGCCTTTTATGGAAGATGTGCTACTCGCAGGGAAACTCAGGCAGCTATCGATCGCTCCTTGCCTACTCAATGACCGTATTGAGGTGAGTCCACGAAGGTGGCAACGTAGTGGAGTGATTCGACAGACTCTAAAGAATTGGAGTTTGTTACGACAATTAAAACGAGGACGCACGCCTGATGAACTCATCGAACAATACGCGAGAGATGATGAACAGAGACGAGGGGGAAGTGAGTGACGCATCGAATCAGTAGAGCGCTCTGTTGGAAATTCCAGACAAGGCTTGCCGGTTCCTAAAAGGGGCTGTGTCGAAACAGACTTAGAGCCCGCCAGATTTAAGCAGCCGGTTCATCGCCCAGCATGGTTTCTTCCAGCCAGAGTCCGATTTCATGTTCGTACTCCACATTTTCACTACTGTTATCCATCAATAATTGGCGGTGGTAGTCAGCAGCTCCCTGATTGTTGATGTGAGCTTCTGCGGCATTTTCAAAACGATCTGCCGGATCCACCGCAATCAACTTTCGGCAGAAGTTAATCAGGAATTCCTTATTGCCAAGCTTTGGGGGGAGTATTTCTTCGAGTTGGTTTGGTAGATCGAGTTTCGCTTGTACCATCTCGTCATAGTTTCGTTTTCCGGCAAAAGGATTTTTGCCGGAAATGAGTTCAATCAATACATACCCTAGACTTGCTAAATCGCTGAGTGGTGAAGCAAGCTCCCCTTTGAGTACCTCGGGGGCAGCATAGGCTGGTGTGCAGGTTCGTTGAGGCGGAGGAGATTCAAGTGGGAAAGCAGATCCAATATCAATGATTTTTGCAGCGCCCGTACGTTTGATCATGATATTCCCGGGCTTAATGTCTCCGTGCACAATCCCATATCGGTGCAATGCCTCCAAGGCACTCAAGCACTCACGGACAATGGCAATCGCGGCTCCGGAGCGGAAGCGAGGTTGGTTTTGGGTGGTTGTGACGATGTGATTGTTAATCCGGTTCCAGCGTTTCTGACTAACATTCGACTCTAGACGCTGCATACGTTCACTGTTAAGCAGCATTCGTAAGTCCAGTCCATCAATCCATTCCATAACCAGCATTCGAATACGGTTGCGATCGACAAAGTTATGAACATCCAACAGGTTGTCATGTTGAATCTGAGCGATCCGCATGGCGACATCTGCATGGCGCTGCATCGTTTCAACATATGCGTCTTCATTGGAAAAGCGTTCCGGCGAAAATACCTTGATGGCAACCGGAAGTGTGAAATTATCTGCCCCTCGGCGTTGTGAAAGGTAAACCTTTCCCTGACCGCCGGCTCCGAGGAGTTTTGTCAGATGGTGGTGTGTGGTCCAGCTTAACCGTTGGTTATCCAGAAAGTTTTGATACTGTTCGACAAGTTCATTGTCCGTCTGCAGCATAGCCTTCGGTTCCAGCGAATAGGATATCGTCTGGTCTTCCGGGGCTCGGGTAATGGTGACCGTTAGGCGTTCCATTTCTTCGGCAGCATCAAGTTGTGATTCGCTCATTATATTCACGACAAACTAAACCAGGAAAAAATCGAATTGGTAGTTCGCCTGCCCTCCACAATCACGGTTAATAGTTACGTTTTTTAATAATTACGGCAAGGCTATTCATGGAATATTCATCCAGTTATACGCAAGGTTTTTTCCGGGCGGGGTATCCAAGCCGTTTATCTACGACGTTGAGTGGTTCTTCTCCTCGGAGGAAACGCTGTATGTTTTGGCTAACAAACTTGATCGTATTCGGGACTCGAAATCGGGATTGAGCGCCGACATGAGGACTGATGACAACATTTTCCATTGTCCAAAGCGGGCTTGTCGGATGCAGTGGCTCGACTTCCACTACATCCAGTCCTGCTCCAGCCAGGTAGCCGCTTTCTAAGGCCCCAATCAGGTCATCTTCCTGAATCACGGGGCCTCGGGCAACATTGATAACAACACTACCAGGTTTGAGTTTTTCCAAAACCGATTGGTTGATCATGCCTTTTGTTTCGGCATTAAGCGGGACACATAAAATCAGGCAGTCAATCTCATGGAGGATATCATCTAATTGATCTGCTCCGACCAGACGCTCGACATAGTCCGGTTTATCCCAGGGGTATTTGTCTGTGGCCAGAATCCGATTACCCCAGGGAGCAAGTACTTCAGCGATCCTACGGCCATTTCCTCCAAACCCAACAATCCCGACGGTTTGGCCATGGAAGTCCATCGTAGGCCGACGGACGAATTCACGTTTTTCGTAAGCACGGAAGAAAGTTAGTGCGCTACGATAAACTCCAAACAGTAGGGACATAGTCTGTTCTGCCACTTGATTTGCAAATAAGCCTGAGACGCTGGAAACCAGTATGTCGGAGTCGATGACTTCTGGTTTCAGGCAATGGTCTAGCCCAGCGGCGGACGATTGAATCCACTTCAACCGTCCTTGTTGAACGACCTCTGCCCAGGGAACAGGTACTTTGGCATGGCCTACGAATATGTCCGCCTGCATGATTTCTTCGGCAATCCCGGATTGTCCGGCATTGATTACTTCGATTTTATCGCTACACTCATTTAGCTCCGCAACCTGTTCGTCCGTTACTGGGAAACAAAGAACGACGCGGCTTTTTTGAGTGTCCTCGATTGGCGTATTGGTGAGATCAGCCATGTTATTTAAATTCCGGATAAATCAGATGGAAGAAAAGTAGTTTGTTATCGGTGGGAATTGGGAATAGTTGATAAATCGACTCAGGACATTCGCCGATATGAGCTTAATCCTGTTGGCGAATTGGCTATTTTCTAGGATAATAAGAGTTTAACGATTATGCGATCAGGCCGGACACGACTTGTGGCTCCGGATTCAGATATAAAATGAGGAGAAGACCACTGAGCGCTTCAACCAAACAGCTTGGAACAGCAGCCATCATTGCTTTAGTCTTGCTGCGTCTTGCCCTAGGTTGGCACTTCTACAAAGAAGGTTCTGCCAAGATGCAGGATGGTTTCTCATCCACAGGTTTTCTAGGAGCTGCCAAAGGACCTTTAGCCGATTCATTCAAGGGTATGTTATGGGATGCGGATGGCAAAATTCGCTTATGCTACGTTCCTTCGGATTCCAGTCAGGTGTGGTCCGAGCCAAGTTATGACACCCAAAAGGTAAAAGCGTACTGGAAGCAGTATCTAGACCAAGTCTCAAACTTCCATGGCTATGATGCGGCGACAAAAAAACGTGCCGCCGAAGCACTAAAGGTGCGCTCTGGACAACTGGATGACTTTTTCAAATATAACCATGTTGAAATCATCGAATTCTTTCGTCAAATGGAACGCCGTGAGGAACAGCTTCAGCGATCCGATATGACCGGTGTTTGGAGCTTAAAAGGTCAGGGAACGAAACTCCAAGGAGAAGTTAATGCAACCCGAGCGGGCTATTTGGCTTCTTTGGATTTAATCTGGGAAGGGATTGAGCGAGACCTTAACTCATTTGGGCAGGGAGATGTGCTAGAGATAGGAGAATTGGATGGTCCGGCTATTTCAAGCTCTCAAATTGACAAGTTTATTCCCTGGTTCGACCTGCTCTGTGGACTGGCGTTGTTAATCGGATTTTGTACACCAGTTGCTGCGATCGCTACTGCGGGCTTCTTGCTCTCCGTTTGTCTAACCCAATTCCCGGGGGCTGAAGGAGCCCAACCCGTTTATTACCAAGCCATTGAGATGTTTGCTTTACTCGTGGTCGCATTTGCGGGTGGAGGCAAATATTTGTCACTTGATTCAGTTATAAATCACTTTTGCAAAAGCTGCTGCAATTCATCAGAGCAGACTGTTAAAGAATAAATAAAAAGGAAAGTACGTCATGAACCTTACACCTGAAGAAAAGGAAGTAGGACGCGGTAATTACTTTGATGCGATTGGTGTCAAACGCCGTGATTTTCTTAAATCAGTTGCCGCCGGAGGACTCGTTTCCGGTGGTGGTTTAGGAGCGGCCTACTTTGGTTACTCAACGGTCGATGATCCCGTTCGAATCGGCGTCATTGGAACTGGCGATGAAGGTAGTGTGCTCATCGGAGCTCTCAATCCTGCGTATTGTCAGGTGGTTGCTATCAGTGATCTACGTGAATTTAACGTGCATCGCGCTTTTCACGGAGACTACGCGAGTCCGGCTGCCATGGCTGCTCGACCTGGTCTGATAAGAAAGTATAACTTTACATCGGAAAAGGAAGCTCGGAATCACATTAAAGTCTATAAAGATGGCTATCAAGAGCTATTGGCCGATCCTGACATCGAAGCGGTGATCATCGCTGTACCACTCCATCTACATGCCAAGGTGGCCATTGATGCCATGCTGGCTGGTAAGCATGTGCTGACTGAGAAGTTGATGGCAAAGACTGTTGCGGAATGTAAATTGATGGGACGAGTCGCCAAAGAACAGGGGCTCTATCTAGCGACAGGTCATCAGCGTCACTACAGTGTGCTATATGATAATGCGGTCAATCTGATTAAATGGGGCGTATTGGGCGAATTACATCACATTCGAGCTCAGTGGCACCGTGGCAACCTGCCCGGTCGTGACAGTTGGCAAATGCCACTTCCCGGAGGAGAAATTCCAATCGGCGGTACGGATGCAGATCGGTTTAATAAGATTGCTGATGGCATTAAATCGCTGACTCGGCAGGTTTCAGCTGAAAAAGATCCCGTTGCGAGACAGATGCTTGAAGGTAAGCTGGCTCAGTACATTGCTTGGGATAGCGATAAAGACGGTGTGTTGGAACGTGCTCGTAAACATGGCTATCAGGATTTTGAATTGCCAGCCGGGCACTCACGATCAGCATTGGAAGAGCTTTGTCGCTGGCGATTGTGGGAACGTACCGGTGGCGGTTTAATGGCTGAGCTTGGCAGCCACCAAATGGATGCAGCTGGAATCTTTTGTAGTGCCCTGCGTAAGGACGGAAAGAAAGCCCAGCCACTTAGTGTTCACGCAGTTGGCGGACGTCATATCTTTGGTCAGGATCGTGAGGTAGAAGATCATGTCTATTGCACGATCGAATTTCCCGCGCCGGGATATGAAGACGCATTCGATGTGGGCTATGAAGATCCTGGTACCGGTGCTGGTAAAGGGCCGGTCGCAGATTGGGTTAATGACAATAACAAGAAAATTGTCGTGACCTATTCTTCGATCAACGGAAACGGATATGGAGGCTACGGTGAAGTCGTCATGGGTACCAAGGGAACTTTGGTATTGGAACGAGAATACGAGGTCATGCTTTATAAGGGCTCGAGTACAACTACGAAGGTAGGTGTCAAAGAAGGGCAAGGTGGCCCCACGATGGATACGCAGGCCAGTGGTGAAGCCGCTCCGGTCGCACAGGCCGCTCAAACAGGGCCCGTTAGTCGTGGATACACCGAAGAGATTGAGCATTGGGCTTATTGTATTCGAAATCCAAGCCCGGAAAATCAGCCTCGCTGTAATCCCAAAGTCGCTCTTAGTGACGCTGTCATCGCGTTGACCACCAATGTAGCCATTCGAAATGGTGCTAATAATCAAGGTGGCTATATTAAATTTGAAGATAGTTGGTACGACGTCGATAATGACGAAACACCAGATGGTTCAGATTTGACCGAGACTCGCCAACGCCTGACAAAAAGTAGCTAATCCGCCCCTTGCGGAAGAATGATATTATCCCGCAGTGATACTTACTTAGAAGTTGAGTCACTGCGGGATTTTTTTTGAGGTGTGGATCTGGGTGAGCGATTCTGTCGCGTGGACGGTGAAGGGACTAAACTGCGGCGGAACGTATTTAGGATTCCCATGACGACTAATATGCCGACGATTAGTGGGAGCATAACTCGTACAGAGGGGCCGCTTATGACCATAAATGCTACGGCAATCCCCAGTAAGACGCCCGTCGGCCCGCGAAGACGTTGGAGCACCTTGATTAAGTCATCGTAGGCAAGCCGAAAGATAGCAAAGAAAATAGTGACTCGAAGTAGAATGTCGAGCGAACCTTCCTTGAGTTCTTGCTGGCCGGAAAAATGAATTCCGACGCACAGTAGCGTTAAAATACAAAGCACTACGGTGCATCGCCGTTTTAAATCCATGTTGCCCTGATCTTTATGCTTAACCAATTTTGGCTTTCAGATCAGTCAGTAGGTTCACGGCATGGCTTATCTCAGCCTTTTGGCGTTCCGGTTCCTGAGGGATCTCGCGTTCGATCGTTAATGGGCCGGTATAGCCAAGTTCGTCCAACGTTCGTAGATAGTTTTCCATACCGACGTCCCCTTCTCCGAGTGGCACTTCGGCTCCCCATGTTTCTCCGGGTTGGTCAGACCAAGTGCCATCTTTGCAGTGAATGCTTTTCACAAAAGCTCCCACTTTTTGTAAAGCTTCAATTGGTTCTCCTGTCCCGTACAGAATCATGTTGGCAGGGTCGAAATTGACAAACAGATTGTCTCGTCCCACATCGCTGATAAATTGCAGTAGCCCTTCAGCGGTTTCCTGTCCAGTCTCCAGGTGTAATGCCTGGTTGTTTGCCTTGCAGTGATCAAGCAGATCCTGAGTGACTGCTACGATTTCCTGATAGAGTGGATCGGAGTTGTCGTGCGGGATGAAACCAAGATGAAGAGCGACAACGTCGCAGTTTAATAATCTCGCGAAGTCGGCAATTTCCTTCATCTCCTGCACGCGATCTGAACGGGTTGTCGGTGGCACTAACCCAACGGTATCGACCACAGTTGGAATATCGGCATAGCTTTCGCCTTCAAATCCCCCGAATACTGCGGTAAGTGTAATACCAAGCTCTTGCAGTTGAGCGAGAAACTTTTCTGCATTCTCAGGAGTTCGCGTTTCTTTTTCAGGGGCGTGCAGCTGGATCGTGGGAACACCCAACTCATGGGCAACTTCAATTTTGACTCCGAGTCCGGCGTCGATACTGGTAAACACTCCGATTGGCCACTTTTCCATTGGGTTCTCCTCGAGGGCGTAAGGTGGTTTAAGCTTGGCTACATGCCGCATTATACAACAATGACGAGCGGGTCATAGTTGGGCCATTAAATTCGATCTAACGAATCTATCCATTGAGCCAATGACTCTCTTAAGCTGTCCGTTAACTTACCGGGAGCTTCCAATTCTTGTTCGCTCACGGGGTACTTGGCATCCTTTAGTGCTTTCACTGCATTAGCAACAGCAGCACTGACAGGCGAGCCTTTGACCAGAATGGCGTGAAAGGCAACTCGCTCTGCAGGGTCGTTTGGAGCAATTCCTGCTCGTAATGGAAAGGGAGCGTCGATCGGGATAATACCACGGACTAAATCTCGATACGAGAACCCCAGAATCAGGGCCATTGCTCCTCCCGCCTGACGCCCTATGGCAACAATCCGATTACGGTCGATATTGTACGTGTTGATCACATTATCCATCGTTTTACGAATGAATTCGATTTCGGTAGGTTGCCAGCGATTTTCATCCTCAGCTTTAGGGGCCAGCACAATTAGATGGTGTTTTGCAGCCAGCTTCTTCCATTGTTCCACGAGTACTTCGTCGTTGACATCTCCGGGAGCATGGAGCCAGACAATCAGTCCATGAGCAACATCGCTTCGGTAGTTGTCCGGTATGATAGCGTGGCAGTCGTTGGCTTCTTCTGGCAGTTTGATTTGAACAGTACCAGTTGCGAGGTTGTTGGCAGGTGCTGCGATGGATGGCGGACTGTGCCCATCGATTGATGGTGTGTCGAGAGGTAAAGGGCTCAGGGTGAGTTCCGTATTCATCTCCTGGCCATCTCGAAAGAAGGTGATGGTAATAACAGCCGACGGTTCAAAGTTCGCTAATTCCACTCTGAGTTGATTGTGATCCGCCACATCAGTTTGATTGAGAGAAGTAATTAAGTCCCCTGGCTTGATGGCAACCGTTGCAGCTGGACTGTTGGGGTAGACGTATCGAACAAGTACGCCAGCCTCTCGGTGGTTTCTGTCCGGTAGTATGCCTAAGAATGGGTGTTCATACGGTTCTAGCGTTTCGGCTAATGTTAATTCCGTCATCGCAACGGTACCGTCGCGTTGATACTTGAGTGAAATGGTGTCGCCCGCGTAATGTGCACCCAAAATATGACGCAATTCAGATTGACGGGCAATCGGCTTGCCAGCCATCTCGATAAGAGTGTCTCCTTTTTTGAGTCCCGCATCATGAGCTGGCGATTTCGGTTGAACCGCTATAATCTCGGCCGGCAAGTCGTAGACGTTGCCCGACGTTAAGGAGACTCCGATGCGGCCAGGGTGTAGGTTTTCTCCCGCTTTAAGTTTCTCCAAATGAGGTTCTAGATCGGCTAGAGGAACGGCAAACCCAATTCCGGAGTCATACCATTCCGTGCCGTCGGATTGTCCGCCTTGTGGATGTGGAGTTAGAGGAGTTAATACGCCAAATACTCGCCCATGGATGTCAATAAGAGGACCACCGTAATTTGCAGGAGAGATCTTGGCATCGGTTTGGATGGCCTTGCCCCAAATGCGATTGGAGGCACTTATAATACCAACACTTTGGTTTGAGATGTTACGAGAAAACGTCTTCCCTAAAGCGATAGCCCATTGGCCAACGGTGATTTCTTCTCGAGGTACGAAAGGTAGAATTGGGTACGACTCGTCGGTGTTGACTTTGAGTAGCGTTAAATTGCGGCTGTGATCATGAGCAATGATTTTTGCGGCTGCACGTTTGCCGCTGGGAGTGGTGGCCAGAATCGAAGTAAGGCTATCTCTTACCATGGTCGAACTGGTAAGGACATATCCATCGGAAGAAACCGCTAAACCGGAGATGGGACCAATTTCCTGAGACTCCAGGCCGCCCACTAATTCCAATTGTACAACGCTCGGACTAGCCTTTTCGACCGCAGCCTGAAGAGCCTTTTCTTCACGCTCTAGTAATTCATCTTGTGCGGCGGCTGACGAAATCCAGCCGAGAGACGAGAGCAGTAGCAGGAATGTCAGTTTCTTGGTGACCAATATTTTGCTAGTTAGGCGAGGTGAGAGAGGTACGGGTTGCATTGGTGATCTACTTCCCCTGTAGGACGAATTCGATTAACTCGTCATCACGCTGAATGACGAGAGTGACATCATCGATCTGGTCAATAAGTTCTAGTTCGCTACGCAGTGTTGAGCAGGAGTCTATTCGGCGATCGTTGAGATACAGGATTAGGTCGTCTGGGCGAATGCCATTCTTCTCAGCCTCGGAATCTGCAGTGACCGAGTCAATAAAAGGGGGCGTCTTTGCCAGCACATCTGGTACTAATTGAAGACCGAGTGTCTTAAGTGTATGTGGGATTTCCGGACGAATGGCGTCTTCATCGAGACTTCGCGGTCGGGTTCGTCCTGCTAGAATGTCTTTAACAGCTGAAGTAAGCTCCTGAATCGGTACGGCGTAATTTAACCAAGTGCCATTCTGGGAATTGCGAAGCTCTTTTCCCAGCAAACCTGCCAACTCACCATTTCTGTTCGTTAAAGCACCTCCGGCTGCTCCAGGGTTATTAGTAATGGCATCCAGCACGTAGACAGACCCCTTGTAAGTTGTTTTAAATGCTCCTCGCCGCGCATTGAGTGGAGTTGTGGCTGCAACGATTCCATGCAGCACACTGTTTGGTTCATCGCCGGTTGCAATTTTGAATAGATTACTGAATGTGAGGATACGAGCTCCGGGGGCAACGGATACGGCATCTCCAAGCTTGAACGCATCGAGACCATCGGTGTCAATTTTTAAGACGGCGATTTCCAACCGAGGATCGGCTCCGATGATTTCACCCTGGAACTTTCGGCCGTCATCTAACGTGACAGTGATGTAGTCCGTGTCCAGAACGTAGCTCCAGACTGTCAGGATATGCCCTTCTCCACTGATCAAAAAACCGCTTTGATACCCTTCCAGGCCGCGGATTCCTCCAGCACCATAGATTTTGACCATCTTCGGCTGGACGCTTGCTGAAACGACGGAAAAATCAGCCGCTTGCGTCGTTGGTGCTGTGCTAATGCCGACCAGCAATAAAACGAATAGGAAGTGTTTCATTATTCCGTTCTTTCCCCGATATTGAACTCGAAGTCTTCGATATTTAACTCTCCATAAACGGTGTCACCGTGATGAATTTCCAGTCGACGAGGTAGCATGCGGCCATTTACTGATTCGTATTCAGAGAAGTAAATTTCACATGGATCCACACCCAAATCCGGGAACATTTCCATTGAGGTAAGTAAACCGGTGGATGGTGAGAAATAGAAACGACACTCAATAACACTATGAGTGGCTACCAGGACATCTTGTTTTTCTTTGTGTTTGGGAGTTGGCATGGAGCCCAGATAGTAAACATCTCCGAACTGCGTAATGCCAGTTTGTTGAATGTGCTTCCATAAGTGCAAGGCAACTAACAGGCCACCGCTGCCCCGTGGAGACTCCTGTTGCCCCAGGTCATTATCAAGTACAGCAAAAGCCTTTCCCTGCGGTAATTCAGCATCCACTCGAGTTTTCGTGAGCGTGATCGTGGCGTCACCCAGATTTCCAAGTTTTCCACGGAGTACCCAGTCACCTTTTGCCGTTTCGGGTTTTGTCTGTTGTGTATAGGCGTCCCAGACGCGGTTTTGGTTCAGGCGATTGAAATGGAAGTTCGCAAACCCCCGGCGTGCGGCGTAGAAAGGCTGGACAACGGCTGGGAGTTCAGGCGAAGCCGGTTTGGCCGGCTTGGGTTGCATCGGTTCCTCGGGCGTTTCAGGGTCCTCGCTATCAGGCATGGGGGCAGGACGTTGCTGTCGATTGGGCTGGACTCGAGCAAGCAATTCTTCCGGGGAATGCACTCCGGTTAACCTGACAAAGGTATCAATGCGTTCGCCTTCATGGAGGAAGGATAACGGGACTCGCCATCCTCGTGGGTAGATTCCCAATACGTTTTTGAATCCATTGACGGTTGTTATGTTCCGGCCACCAAAAGACAAAAGCTGATCACCATAGCGCAGTCCACGGCGAAATGCATCCGAGGATTCAGAAATGTTGGTGACGATGACACCGCCCTTCTCATCGGTCGAAACGGTTGCTCCGAGTGTAGCATGGTCGAGGATACGTCCACTGTGTAGAAATCCCATGAAATGCTTGATTTGATTGATTGATATGGCATACCCAACACCTACATTGACTCGTCCTCGTTTTTCAAACGAGCCGCGGCCATTGATTCCGATCAGGTCACCGTTTTCGTTGTATAAGGGCCCCCCCGAATTTCCAGGATTGATGGAGGCATCAGTTTGAATGCAATCCGCATACTCCAGCAGCGTCCCTGCAGGATATTGGTACCTATGCACACCGGACACGATGCCATAGGTGACGGTTGGATTGAAATCCGTGGCCAGTAAAAAAGGATTGCCGACGGCAAAGCACCAGTCACCAACTCGAACTTGATCACTATCCTCTAATTTGGCGTAGGGGAAGTCATCACGTCCCAGGAGCTTGATTAAGGCCACATCTCCGACCGGGTCGATGCTTACGAGGATAGCATCGTAGAGTTCGCCGTCATTGATGGCGCATTTCATCGCCGTGCCTGCAGGCTGAACAACATGGTAGTTGCTCAAGGCATATCCGTCAGGGCTGATGAGCACTCCGGAGCCTCCCCCTTTACCTTCATTGGCAAACACCATGACGGTTGAAGCACTAGCTTTTTTGATAGCTGCGACTCGCTTTGCTTGAGACGCAAGTACATCTGCGGGCACTTCCAGTTGCTGGGCGGACACCATAGTGGACAGAAGTGTCAACCCACATAACGTTGCCAATTGCCGCAAGTATCTGTGCAATATTACCCGGGCTCTTTTTTGTGTTTTCATCATTTTATGAGTTTTCCATCACCCAGGTTAAGCAGGTCACCAATGTCTAGGTTTTTTCCATAATCTACGGTAATTGAAAGTCTGCGAACGCCTGTGATATCCAGATCCAAGACTCGAATATCCTCAGGGTCAGTCAAGAAGTCCTTAAACAGCTGTCGATTGTCTCCAAGGATGATTAGTTCTAAATGTCCCCGCCCTTTGGATTCTTCTGCCAAGCCAGCCGTCAAATGCAGGTGGTTAAACTCGTCCGTAAGGCGATAGACCAATTCAGTTTTACTACGCAGTGATAGCCCTTTACTAAACGTCTGTTCGCCAATAATCAACTCGCCACCATTGGCATTACGGTCTTTTACAGGAGCGTATAGTTGGGTTAGGCGATTGCGAATGAGCCTGCCGGTCAAATACGGAGTCCACTCAGCCCTCTCGGGTTCTAAGTCACTAAGGTAGGCGATATTAGAACTAGCAAATCGGAGTTGTTGGATGTTCTCTAAGCCCAGAGTGATCGAGTCTCCTAAACCCGTTTCAAATGACAGTGAGTTTTCTTCAGATTTCCATGTCAATCGGCGGGCTTGCCACAGGTTTCCTTGCAAGTCGTGGATTTGGCAAATTGTTTTTGCGACTTCGAGCGAACCTGGTTTCAATAGTTTGATACCGGCAAGTTTGGAGAGTTCAACAGGTATTCGGTCACCGTCAAAATTGAATGTGACCGCCTGCTCGTCGACTCGCTCAATAATACCTTCTAATTCGTCAATTGCGCCACTGGGACGCAATACAATCAGAACGTCGCCAGCAGAATCCGCTTCGAGAATGGCGTTGTAATCCTGCTGAGCCTCTTCCGTTAGTTGGCGGAACTGGATACTGGAGATACTATCGCTTTTGAGACGGTAACTTAATTCCTCTGCAATTGTTGCCCGGGCATTGGTTGCTGTAGCAAGCACGTTGCTGGCATGGATTGTACTGCCATCGTGGAGTTGGATAGCGAACTTGTTGTTGGGAGGTACCTCTGCATTAGCATCGCTCAGGTTGATCGTCTGCAATTGCTCGATCGCTAACGTCTTAGTTTGACCATCCGAGGTGAATTTAAGATTGTCGTCACTAAGTTCGGTTACCTCTCCGACCAATTGACTGCCGTCAATAAGAGTGACTTCACTCTGTGGTTCGGCAAAAACCAAAGTTGTTGCCAAAATTACAATTGTATTCCAAATCTGCACGTCGCAGTTTACCTCCCCCGGAAGTGCTTTTTCCTAAGTGACGGGTCTAGCTTCCGTCACGAGCCAGTTTTCGAAAGTACTCTTCAATGACTTCACGATAATGAGCGGGCAATTCTTTGCTGATTTGCTGTAACGCTTTTTGTCGTTCTTTGGGAGGCAATGCCCCCCAGTCGTCCGCCTCACCGTGATTGCGGCGGTCTACATTGCCTGGGCCACTTCCACCAAGAGGATTGGAGTCCTGAGCTGGTGAACTTGGATTAAGGCTGCCTTGCCCCTGGCCGCTTTGCTGCTGTTGTTGCTGCTGTTGTTCCAACTCTTCAATCATTTTGTCCAATTTGGCGATGACGTCATCTTCTTCTTTTCGCACGCGAGTACCTGCGCGGCCCAGTTTAAGGCGACGTTGAATGTCAGACATTAGCCGAGCGACTTCATCCAAGGAGTCCTTTTTTAGCGGGGCGATGTCCGCTTTCATTAGGTTGGCAAGTGTCGAGTATCGACGAGGAATGTCCGCTTCGTTTTCAAGCAGCAATTCGATGGATGCAAGGCACTTATCTTTGGCCAGAATACGATGATATCCAGTTGCCTGGTAGAACAACAAGGTAGCGGGATCTGCGACCTGTTGAGGCCGGATGCCCTCAAGGACTTTTAAACATTCGTCTTGAAGCTGGCTTTGAGCTAACCAGCGAGCATAGTAGAGCTTGAGGTTGTTAATCACGAATGGAGCGAGATCATCTTTACTTAAAATCGCCGGTATTATGTGAGCTTCGGTTGCTGGGGTAGTTTCCAGTTTGGCGACTAACGTGGCAACATCCCGATTTGTCAGGATTAAGCTGTTAACGAGTTGGTCTAGCAAGAGGGATTGGTCCCCGGATGCTAGCGGAGTATCCCAAAGGATGCCGATTTGAAGGCGGACCGTTTCGTCTGCGTCTTGGTTCTTGAGGTGATCTTCCAGTTGCGCCCGAATTTGACCAGCATCAGGAATGTTCCATGATGCTCGTTTTTCTAAATCGTCAGCAGCAAAAACTGTTGCTGTCAGCATTAACAATACGCAGATGGTTTTTGTAATATGCATGTAAACTCCGATAGGCTTACTGGTTTTTCCCCAGTACGATGTCACGAGTGATTCGCTGCAAATCCCGTTGTGTCTGACCAAGCTTTTGCAATGCTTCCACTAAGTCAGTGTCCTTGGCTTGACCGGTTGGATCATCGATGTCATCCAGCAAACGTGAATAGCGTTGAGTCCGTTTGTTGATTCGCAATTGAAGCGAGCGAATCATTCGTAGCTCAGACAGTTGGTCGACCAGAGGCTTTTCCTGCTGTTGCTGCTGCTGTTGCTGCTGTTGCTGCTGTTGCTGCTGGTCCATCAACTCCTGTTGAGCCGCTTGAAGGGCTTCAATCATTTCTTCAATGGACTGGATGATGTCTTCCTCAATGCTAACGGTCAGACGGTCAACCTTCGTTTGGCTAAGACGGTCAGAAACCTGATCCATGTCTTCGATCATAATCTTGACTGTTTCTGGGAAGGCGATGGAAGATCCTTCTTCTAAGAGGAGTGTCAATACTTTGTCAGCTTCCAGTGAGATCTTACGTTGCTGGAATCCTAGCTTGTTCGATTCGATCTGAACTTCTCGACCTCGGTCATCTTCTGGGATTTTGGCTAACTGCAATGTGCCTTCATAAACTTTAAGTTCCATTTCCAGCATTTTTCGAAAGCGACCTTCGAGCAAGGCCAGCATCCGTTCCAGCTCTTCTTCACGCAGTTGTCGCAAGATCTCTTCAAGCTGAGCCTTGGCCTCTACTAATTTCTGTTTGGCCGCTTCCTGAGCTTCGATCGACTGTTCTCGTCGAGCCTGTTCCAGTTCCAGCTGAGCCTGTTTCATTTGCTGCTGAGCCTCTTCCAGCTTTTTACGTGCTGGGTTTTGGTCTTGCTGCTGATCATTTTGGCTTTGCTGTCCGGGTTCAGGTGATCCACCTTGCATGGGTTGGCCACCCTCCATTGGTTGGCCACCTTCCATCGGCTCGCCACCCTCCATTGGTTTGCCACCTTCCATTGGTTTGCCACCTTCACTGGGCTTGGCGGACATGTCCCCAGGCTCTCCCGAATCCCCAGGCTCTTTAGGATCCTTGGGGTTTTCGTCGGGATTACCATCTTCACCAGATTCTTCACCTAGATCGTCACCAGGGTCATTGGGATCGGATTCATCGCTGGGGTTTTCTTCGTCGGAATTGCCATCGTTGTTATCTGATGGGTTACCACTGTTCTCCCCCCCGTTGTTTTCAGAGTTTTCGCCGCTTTCAGAGTTCGCTTGACCTCCCTCTTCGTTTGCTTTGATTTTTTCTGCTAAATCTCTGGTCTCATCGGAGATGCGATCCTGTTCTTTGGCAATTCTTTCAGGATCTGCCCCTCCCTCATTCTGTCCCTGAATGGCTCGCTGCTGTCGAAGTAATCGCTCGACGTCACGAATATACTCTCGGTACCTTGCCTTTTCGGTTTTTAGGCGGTCTCCGTCATCTTCGGTAATCAGCAATTCCAGAATTTTCGCCAGTTGCACCTGAACGTCTGCCTGTTCATCGACGGCACGTTTGAGTTGATCTTGATTCAACAAACGGACAATGGATTGCATTTGCGTGGTCGTTAAATTGTCCCTTGATTGCTTGTAGGCATCACGAAGTAAAGCCGCTCGCTTCGGGTTGTTTGCGGATTCGAACTCAGCCATTCGCAAGATTAATTCTTCGATGCGTTTGTACTTTTCAGCAATTTTACTTTGCTTAAGAGCGAGGTCCGTTGTGCCTGATGGGGAATCATCAGCTGTGGACTCAGTGGCATCGGTAGCAGGATCTGCTTCAGTGGCAACCTGCGCGAAAAGTGTCATTGGCATGAACACGAATGCCAGAACCAGCATTGGAAGGCGGACCATTGATGTGCTTGAACGTAAGCTATTCATGGAAAAAATACCTCGCGAATCTTGGATTAGGTAGTCGCCGCTTTAGTAGACCGGTCTAACGCATCCATGGAATCGAAAAATGTTTGGCATGCAAACCGTTTTACGACCGATTTATACCTCGTGAAAAATACGAGAAAACCAAAAATGCGTCCATTAATGCGTCCATTTCAGTTTGGCACCAATGCCCCTATATCGGGTGGGGATGACACTAGCCAGACTGTTAATTTATTTTAACAGATCAAGGACCTGCTTCTTCCGTTCGTCTTTGGTCTTTTCACTGATTTCTTCCTGATCGTTGATCAAATCACGGATTAAATCAATTAATTCGTTATACGTTTCCAATTCCAGCATGTTGTCCAAAACCGCGCTCATTTGGACTAAGATCACATCAGCTTGAGTTAATACCTCTACCGCGTGATCTTCGTTGGCCACCCCTTGTTCAATGGCCTTCTCCATCGCCAGCAATCGGTCATCCAGCGTGGGAAACTCGGCCGAGCAGACATGTTTGAGAGGGTCCGAAATCAGTTCTTTAAGTCGGTCTTTTCGTTCTTGCGTGTCGACTCGATTATTGATTAGCTGCAGGCGAATGTCGTCAAACGAGACAGCCACGCCGAGCGATTCCTGATTAGACTTTTGGCTTTGAACGATGGCACGTTGGATTCTCAATAGCCGCAGACTTTCTTCCCGGCGTTGCTTTTCTTCCGGGGTCAGTGTAGGTTCATCGCCCTGCTTGTCTTCTGGTTCACTACCTGCATCACTGCCACTAGTACCCTGCACGCTATCGAGAACTTGTGCCAGCGAATCGCGCATTCCCTGCACTTCTGCAAGGATTAGTTCATAGCGTTGTCGTAGTGATAGCTCCTGACGTTCGAGGATGGCCAGCAGTTGTTGGTCAGTGACTACATCAAGTGTGAACTGACTGCTGCTGCCAATGTTGGGATCGCCTTCAAGGTCGTATTTGTCGCTCGCTTGAATCGACAACGTAATGGTCGATTCCGGTTCTAATTCGGTGGACTCATCTTCAGCCCGCTGGGCTCGCAGGTCGAGTGGCGTTTCCAATTCCTCACCGTTTTGAATTGGAAGCGGGAATGTCATAGATTCCCCTTCCTGAGGCTTCACGTCGAACCAACTGGATGACACTCCGTAATCATCGGTAACCTTACCTTTGATCGGTATGATTGCATTCGGCGTGATCGCTGACCCGATTCCTTGCAAGCTGATGTCGAGGTTGGGAGGTTGGTCTAATAAAGCACCGATCGACACTAGGAATGGTTCGGTCGATATGATGGCATCCTGATCGTAAAGAGAGATCGTCAAGGCCACATCGTTGTATAGCGGAGTCACTGGAAAAAGGAGCGTTTGTTTAGAAACAGCCAGGCTGGTCAAGACTCTTTCGCCGTCCGGAGTAAATCCTTCGATGACCGAATCAGATGTGGTCGGCTCTCCTTGTTCGTCCACACTGCAGAGTTCCCCGTCCTCGACGGAGAATCTTAGTATTTCGCCATCCAGATTTGTTAGCCCTTGCAACAGCTCTTTGTGAATCGGTCCCGGCTCAGTTTCCGGGTCAGCAGAAGCCAGCATGACGGCCAGACCCATAGAGGTCTTTGTGCGACTGTCTGGCAATTGCAGATAAGCCACTCGGTACTGAGCAGTCAGCGGGTCGCTGATATGGATCTGTTCAAGGGACTTGTTGGCATGCAGTCGTATCGTGAGGTCTGAACCAAACGGCAAAGATGTACGTCCGGCGATCCAGGGCTGGTCGTTAAAAGGGAGTTTTTCGGTGTATTCAGGGTATTGGTAGTCTAGAGTTACATCCTGGATCTTTGGGCTGTCCACCACATCGATGTAATAAGGGCCGATACGGTGATCGTTGCCTACGATTTCAAACTCAAGGCTGCCGGTAATGCCATTCAGAGGATTGTCATCCAGCACAAAATACTGGTCACCACCCCCTGCTCCCCCCTCTTTATTGAGATTGCGGCGTCCGGTCACACCATCTTCGGTTTCGTAATACAGGACACAGGATCCGGGAATCTCTTTTTCACCATTTGCATTGACCAATAAACGTAAAGTCGCTCCGGTAGCTACTTTTACTCGATCCTGGACGAATTGTTTTTGTTCGTCGATGCCGAAAGTGAAACCAGTGAAGTTTTCTCTGACTACAGTGAGCCCGATAATCTCGATTTGGGTATTACGTTCCCATTTGTCGCCCGAAAGCATGTAAAGTCGTTTGAAGGCCAAATTTGCCATGGAAGAGTTCATGGCACTAAACAAAATGACAGATAGTAAGAGAATGGTTGCCAACGTAATACGTTTGGTTAGCAAGCCGGAATTAAACACTTCATTGACATTAATTGCCCCAATGGACTCCAATGCCATTTGTGAAGTCTCCGAAAGCATTTCGGAACTGTACTGCTCTTGTTCACTCGGTTCCTGACGTTCCTTCAGCGTAACGGTCGTTACCAGAGCATCCTGAAGGTCGTCAAATCGTCGTTCAAGCAATAGGGCCAATGATCGGTCATTGAACTGAACAAAGGCTCGTTGGCCAACGAAGCGGAAGAGGATATAGCAGAGGATGCCTCCTACGATCGCCAGAAGAATTCCGCGTGCTCCCTGAGCGAGTTCATTGGCTCCGACTAGTACAGGCAGATAATCAACAGCTAGTCCCAGCCAGAACATAACTCCCAGCCAAACGATGGCCAGACTGATGCCTTCAATCCAGACGAACAATCGAATCCGTGAACGGAGTCGTTGTAAAGTCCGTTGGATTTGAGGATCGATTTGTTTTTTAATCTGGTCCATGGTTTGTTACATATTCTGAGTTCGGTGTTAAGCTAATTTACACAATCTTCGAATGACCCATTCAATGCAAAGGATGCCGCTGATGATGGCGATTAGCCATGCCATGAGCATCTCTTCAAAGTCTTTGTCTGGTGTGCCTGGAAGTTCCGTTTCTTGGTCCCGTGGCACAATGGTTGTTGCAAGCCCCTGCGTTTCTTCATTATTAGACGCACTGGTCGTACTGGAAATTCCCACAAAATAGGTTCCATTGGTTTGACTGGAGGCGTTCGATAGTAAGGCGTCGTTTCGACGAGGGTTCTCGATTTCTAATTGAGGGACACGGACTCGAACATCACGAGTCAATAAATCAGTAGAACCGGGGAGCGGAACTTCCACTCGATAATCGCCTTCCTGGGTGGCAATGAACTGACCGGTGTACATTCCCTCTCGTGTGCCATCCGCAAGTAGCTTCAGTTGGATTGGGTCCCGAGTGCCATCGGGTTGGACGAGAACAGCGTCGACAGCATCGGCGGAGAGTGGATCATGTTGGGCGTCAGTCAGTACAGCCTGGATCGTAACGTGCTCGCCAAGAAAAGTTCTGTCTTTGTCCACAAGTAGGACACCTCGGCTTGAGTCCCGTAATAACCGACCTTGGGAGACCCAGCGAATAAGTTTAGTGTAGTATTTTTCAAAGTAAGCTTCTTCAATGCTGCGGAGACGCCACATTTCTCCGCTGGCCTGGAAGAAGACTCGCCCTGCTCCATAAAAATGCCCTGCCATATAAATCGGGAGTTCATCATCGATGGCAGTGTCGGGGTCAGAGAATCGGCTATAGACCTTGGCTCCAGGCTTCGGATCCTTGGCCTTGTAGTAGCCATAAACTCCGTCAAACGAAGCCCAAGCCTGTTCGCTTCCCAATTGACTGTTGTCAAGCCATAGAAACTCGGCACTGAGACCATCATCGGAAAACTGGATTGGCCAAGCGGTGTCACCGCCAAATCGTCCGAGACTCAGAGTCACTCCCCCCTGATTATAGAAAACGACCGGGTAAAGGTTTTTGATCAGGTCGATACCTCGGCGGCGCCCTCGTCGCATGCGAGACCATTCAGGCGTGAAGACCGGGCCGGCCACGACAAACAGCCCCCCTGCTTCTTCAGAGACCCAACGTTCGATAAGTTCAATTTGTCCGTCATCCAGTGCTTCCCAGTCCGGATCAAAGGCGACAATGGCATCGTATTCAAAGAGCTCTTCGTCGAGTTGCGGGAAGTCATAGATGACTTCGTCGGCTTCCTGGCTAATGGTGTCTTCGGCGGTCTGTAGATAGACGTGCACTTCAACTTCGTCGTCACGATAGAGCATGTTTCGCAGGAACCGATATTCACGAGTGGGGCCGCCGGCTACTAGCAGGACTTTCGTGCGACGGTCGACAATTTCGACGGTCGCAGAGCGTTGGTTGTCACGATCGTTTTTGTCATCGGCTGGGACTTGGATCCGGATGACGTAATCTCGTTTCCCCTGGGAATTTTCGTCGGGTTCTAATTCAAATTCGACCGGTCGTGTTTCTCCATCTTCTGCGAGGTCGAGTTGCAATTGATCTTCGATTTTGTCCTGAGAAGTATCGTCAGCAGGCGTATTCACTGGTCGACTGATTAAATCAACAGGAACAGAACGGTTGTCGATTCCATAGGCCTGAACGTAGCCAGTAATTTTGAAGCTGTCACCGGGGTAAACCCGTTCAGGCGCCTCAATGTCGACGACGCGAATGTTCTTGGCCTGCTGGTCACTCCCGATTCCCACAGGATAAAGCGGAATGTTATACGTGCGAGCCGATCGGACGGCGACTTCCAGGTCTTCACCGGAATTACTTCGTCCGTCGGTATAAATCACAATGCCCGCGATCGGCCCACCTCGTTCTTTGTTGACCAGGAATTGGACGGCATCCCCAAGACGCGTCTTGCTTCCTCGTGGAAGCAAGGCAGTATTCCACTCGATTTCAGGCAGTTCCATCGAATCGGATTCCGCGGTATCGTCGGTTGAAAAGTCAGGTGTGGTAATCCCCAGCGTATCTGTAAAGGTGAGTTGTGGATGCCGCAGGTTTCCAGCAGCAATGACGATCACTCCGGCAAGCACAAAAACCATGCTCGCTAGCAGAGACCATGATGAAGCCTCTGGCTGATCCTTTTTTCGACCTTTGGTGAGGTAAAAGAGAAGTGCCACTGCCGCGGCTACGATCAACCCGATACCAATTTTGACCAAATCCCGGACAGCACCGATAGCAGCATCGGAGAGTTGAGAGTCATTGCCCGAATCGAGTCGTGCAATTCTAGGAAACGTCGCTATCTCCACCGGTCGGCTCTCTTCACTAAAACGATGCACGATGACATCGTGTTGTTGCCGAAGTGTTTCTAGAGTGGTTCCCTGATTGAATTCATTGATGACTTGTGTAATTCGTGCCAGCCGCTGCTCGTCTGAGTCGTCAGTGAGTCCCATGCTTTGACTGGTGTCCACCAGAACGTGGACTCGGGAATTTTTAATGATTGTTTCCTCGGTCACTCGCTCCAGATTGAAGAAGTAGAAGAGTATCCCAAGTAAGGCGGCACAACGTAATACAATCAACGTGATGGAAGTGGATTTGCGAAGCTCCTGTGTGTCCCGTTTGTAAATCCAAACGACGTAACCTGCAAAGGCAGCACAAATCAATACAAGCAAAAGCCAGTGCCAGGCTTCAGTCAGAGAATTGACGCGAGTGAATTGGAATTGCGTTTGCTGTACTTGAGCGAGGTGGGAAGCTCGGGTTGCCTGTTGGAAAAGCTCGGTAATCATGTTGCTACACCTCCTCCTTTGGGAGTGTGATAGCTCAATAGATAGGCCAGGAATTGTTCCCCGACCAGTCCGGCAAGTAAGATCATCATGAGCCAGAAGCTGGCGGTTCCACCAACGTTTTGAGAAGCACTGCCCTGAAATGCATCGAGGTCAGATAACCGCACGGCAATGGGTTCCAGTGAAGCGATGAGTTGTTCCTTTTCGATTCGGGCGGTATCCCCTTCTCTGGCATTGACGTTCAGAGCATATCGTGAGTCTTCATAGGCTCCGTCGGTTCGTTGGGTGACGACATCGTAAATACCACTTGTCGTCGTCCCGGTGGTCGTCCTTGAAGGTGTTGCATCACCGCCGAAAGTGGCATTTATGACAGGCGATTGTGGGTCAGACTGTACAGCTTCTAGTTTTTCTATCGCGCGGGATGCCGGATCCTCTCCAGGTGTGAAAATAGTAACCGTGTTGTTATATTGCTGGAGATCCAGAGCGATATTCAGTTCCGCGCCGACCGGCCACCGATCCAGAATTCGCTGACTGGAGGTAAGGTGAGCATGGAGTTTCAGAAGGACGACCACGAAACTGGGGTCCTGCCCCCAATTGTTCCACTCAGGATTTAATGTGGATGTGAAACAGACCACTCGGCCATTGCCAAATTGCTGTTCAACGGCAAAGGGTTGCTGATTATGAAGTTTGCAAATGACACGCACCGTGGAGTCTTCAGGTGGAGCCCATTGCGGAGTTACCTGCATGTATTGGTCGATTGAGACTCGTCGAATGAGTGGGTTTCGTTCGTTGAGAAAGAAATCAAATACCGGATGGTCGATGATGTCCAAATGAGGAGTGGCTTCATCGAGTGGCGGTACATTAATAATTGAACCGGCAAATTCCACCGGCATGAGCCCTTGTCCACTTCGATAGAGTTGATCATTGAAGAACTTAACATCGACCTGACTTCCGGCAAACCAGGCCAGACCTCCGCCGTGAGTGACATATTGCTCGAGATTGGTAATGGCGTCCGGGTCGAGACGACCAATATCCATCAGATAGATAGCACTGTATTTGGAAAGGGATTCGGCTGGCGTGTCTCGGAGGAATTCTACAGGTTGGACATCCGGGATGATTCCCGTGTTAGTCAACTGGCTGGGGCGAAAGACGCTATTGATGAAGTATTGATTACGTTGGTCAGACGTTCCATCCACGAGAAGGACGTGGTCCCCTTCCGGAAAATCAAGCACGGTGAAACGGGAATTGTCCGCCAGGATGGAGTCTTCAGGTAACTCGGCATCCACCACATGTTTGCCGGCTTCCGGAAAGAACACCTGGACACGTTTCGTTGCGGTGACGCCGGGCTCGATGTTGTCAAAAACGACGACCGGCAATTCTTCAATTTGTCCAAGTACCTCGGCTGGTTCGGCAGCCTGAACTGTTCCTTGGGCATGGAAAATAGAACGCATTTTGACCTGAACGTTGGTTGCTGGTTCGGAACCATAATTCTTAACTCGCAGGTGCATGAACAGAGGCACGCCTGCAGCCCGAGTGTCGTCGGCAGGTAAGAGTTCCGTAATCGCTAAATTTGTATTGCCGTTTTCTACGCAATCAACCAAATGAATTTCTTCACTTTGACTGCTGAGATTGGCTAGAGCTTCTTTAATTTCAGCAGGGTTCTCCCAATCGTTCTGTCTGAAATCTGAAATCAAGTAGACGTTGCGATGTTGGTCAGGGTTTCTTGCAACTAAAGTCTGTAACAGTTGCAGAGCGGGCAAAGGGCCGTTGTCCGCCTGGGTAAGGATCATGTCTTTTTGACGGTCAGATAAACGCTCAGGGAAATCAGAATCGACAAAGGCACCTGAAAAGTCGGCGACATTGTTCATAGTGACTTCAGCGATTTCCTCAACCAGAGCGGTAGCCCCGCTGGCTTTCGAGAATCGCAGAAGCGTGAAGCGTTGATTACTTCGTTCGCTGGCCTGAGAACTAATACGCCCAACGATCGTTAATGCCCGATCGAAAGCTGTATTTCCATTGGCCAATTCCCCCATAGAGTAACTGTCATCCAGCAATAGGAAATGGTGAGTTTCTTTGGCGCCAAAGCGTGTTAGCCAGCTCTTTCCTGGATCCCATTGGGCGAGCATCGCTACGATGAGCCCAATGATGAATACTCGGAGGAGCAGCAGTAATAGCTGCTTGAGCCATACCCAACGTCGGTGTTTTTTATAACTAGCCAGCAAGAACTCCATTGCCGCCCATTCGACGCGCTTATGACGCATCATGTTGATCAGGTGGATCAACAATGGCAACAGGGCGAGTAAAAAGCCCCACGTTAATGCTTGATAGGTGAAGTTCATTGGGTATTGGTTGCCTAGTGGCGGACACTCATCCTGCTAGATAGGTATTTGGCCAGTACTGCGTCGAGTGGGTCGCTGGTGCGGATCAGAGCATAGTCGACCACGTTTTGTGCACATTGACGACGAACTTTATCGAGGAACTGATGGAGGGCTTCCAGATATCCTTCCCGGAGTGCTCGAGGATTGCAGTTTAGGAAATCTTCGCTTTCCAAACCGTCGAATCGCATTGGACCATTGAATTCAAAGTCAATTTCATCGTCATCCATGACGTGAAATACGAGTACGTCATGCCCGCGCTGACGTAATAATTTCAAACCTTTCATGATCCCGTCAACGTCTCCGAGTAAGTCGGAAACGAGCACGATCATACCCCGTCTGGGGACGGTTTCCGTGATGCCTCGTAGAACTTCGTAGACATCGGTTTTGTCTTTGGGAGTTTCTATATTGAGGCTTTCGATGATCGAATGGATGTGGTTGCGTTTACTGCGAATCGGAATCCGCATGCGCACCTTTTCATCGAAGGTGATGCAACCAACAGCATCTTGTTGTTGCAAGACCAGATAGGACAGGCTCGAAGCAATCGTAGCAGCATATTCATACTTACTCAGGTCACCATTGCCGTATTGCATGCTTTTAGAGACATCCACGACCATAGTGCATCGCAGATTTGTATCTTCTTCAAATTGCTTGACATACAAACGGTCCTGTCGAGCCCAGACTTTCCAGTCGACATGGCGCAGGTCATCCCCGGGCACGTACTCACGGTGCTGTAAGAATTCCACCGATTGGCCGAAATAAGGACTCCGATGCATTCCGGAGAGAAACCCCTCGACAATGTGTCGTGCCCGTAGATCCAGCCTGGCAATCCGCTTGATTGCCTCAGGATGCAAAAATCTTTTGGAATCGGGCATCGTTTGTCAGTTCATCTTCCTTGCTTGGGGTGACTTCGACTAATTGTTGAATTACGTCATCTGAGGTAACGCCGTCACTTTCGGCTGCGAAGTTAACAACGATTCGGTGACGCAAGACTGGTTTGGCCAGTGCCTGAATGTCTTCAGTGGATACATGAGTTCTTCCATGTAACAAGGCGCGGGCTTTACCGCCTAAGATGAGGAATTGAACGGCACGAGGCCCAGCGCCCCAGGCGATACTGTCAGAGACGAATTCGGGAATCCCTGGATGTCCGATTCTGGTTTGGCGGACCAGCGATAGGGCATAGCGAATGACGTGATCACTTACGGGGACTTCCCGAACCACTTGTTGTAGCGATACGATCTCTTCGGCAGTCAACACGGTCTCGACCTCGTTGGTGGTTGCCGTAGTGGTTTGCCGAGCAACCTCAAATTCCTCATCGAAACTTGGGTAGTCCACGAAAATCTTAAACATAAAGCGGTCTTGTTGTGCTTCCGGTAAGGGGTACGTACCTTCCTGCTCGATCGGGTTCTGAGTTGCCAGAACAAAGAACGGGTCGGAGAGAGGGTGTCGGACTCGACCAACCGTGACTTGTTTTTCCTGCATGGCTTCGAGCAACGCAGCCTGTGTTTTGGGAGGCGTACGGTTGATTTCGTCAGCAAGGATCATGTTGCTGAAAATAGGCCCTTCCATAAATCGACGTTCACGCGCACCGGTCGTCTTGTTTTCTTCAAGAATTTCAGTACCTGTGATGTCCGCAGGCATCAGGTCGGGCGTGAATTGAATTCGATTGAATGACAGGTTCAATGTTTTAGCCAACGTGCTGACGAGTAACGTCTTGGCCAGCCCCGGGACACCTTCCAGTAAACAGTGTCCTTTGCTGAAAATCGAAATGAGGATTTCTTCGATGACGTCCTGCTGACCAATGATAATTCGAGAGAGCTGATTGGTGATTTTCTCTCGTGCGTCGGCAAGTTGTTTGACCGCGTTTGAGTCCACTTGTGGGGGCGAATCGGTTCCATCGCTAGCCATGGTTTCCGGTATCCTTCCAGTTGATTGATAAGTGCCCGCCGAATGATTGTTCGGCAGGT
Organism: Rhodopirellula sp.; assembly: GCA_002701385.1. GTDB lineage: Bacteria > Planctomycetota > Planctomycetia > Pirellulales > Pirellulaceae > UBA721. The sequence goes on from NZVD01000007.1 coordinate 56,761, forward strand.
AAAGCCTCTAGTCTCTCTTGCAATGGACCAAGTCCTAAAAAGAGACTATTTAACATAATCTTTTTCATTGTGAATTGCGCTATGTCCAGCACGATAATTGTCAAATCTCAAGTGGAATTCGGACTTGTTTCCTGCCGGCGAGTTTGGCAGAGAGCGACTTGGACATACTGCAGAATTTAGATAGGCGAGCGACGCAGCCAACTTACGACTCAACACGTAAATTGAATCCTGACCGACGGTTAAGGTTTTGGCTTTTCCGGTGCTTCTTCCGGTTTTGGATCCGGCTTCTTCTCTTGCTTGGCAGGTTCCTTTTTCTCTTCTTGAGGTGCCGCTTCTTTTGGGATTTCCTTGGCCTGATTTTGCTGCTGAACCGCCTTGCCAACCTGTCCAAATGCTTCAAACAACCCTTTGGCAAATGCGTTTGCAGATCCAGTGGCACTCCCTGCTGCCTGAGCATGCATCCTCACAGGTGCGGCAGGCCAGGTTGATTGTTCGGTCAGAGTGAAATTGAAAATGTGATTCTTATCCACCACCACGGTCACTTTTTTATTTGCAAGATCCGAAATGACGTTGAATACTCGGATATATCCGGGGATTTCACGAGGAGGCATCAACATGCGGCCATCTCTTTTGTCCATACAGAATACTTCAGAGCGAATACTTCCGCTTGTTCGATTCTGAGTCGAAGTGGGGTTAAGCTGACGGATAAAGGCCATCACTGGTGAAGAGGAGGATTGCGACATTGGTAATGCCCAGCCTTCTACAGCGGCAGGAGTTTGCCATAGAAACTCGCCGGTTCCAGCATCTAACGCGTAAATGTTCCCGTTGATAAGGTGAGTTTTCATGCCGATCGACGGAATCGTAATTCCTCGCAGGGTGGCGCTGCGATTAGGAATGACCAAAAACTGATCTGCATATGGAATGACATAAAGATTCGTCATTTGAGGTTCTTCGGGCAGCGTTTGCTGCACTACGGGTTCACCTGTCAGCAAATCTCGGATTTCAAATTTTCCTGTCGGTTGCATGAGGGCTAAGCGTGAACCCATCATTTGACCTCGCAAGCCGGTTATATATGTTTGTTGCCAAATCATCTCTCCGTTAGAGACGTCCTGGAGGCCGATCATGATGTCCGTCCCGGTGAGTTGATAGACGAGCGACTTGAATCCCTCAATTGGCCATCGCTCCGAACGGGTAATTCCTTCGATTTGCTGTACTTCGGAACCATCAATCAAACTGTATTCCGTGGCCACAACCGAATTCGGAGCAATGACGATAATGCGATTGCCCTGAGTGTAAATTTCGCTTCCTGTTTGAATGCCATTCCGAATCCAGATGGTTTCCCCGGTGATGGGGTCGACGCAATTCAGGTCACCCTGTTGTTGGTAGACAATCCCATTGAGATTGATGTCTCCGGATAACCCCAATTTGTTTCCGCTGGAATCGACTGCGTTGTAACGACGAGTTCCCCAGGGGGTGGTTGTCACTCGTGAACGTAGTGGAATGGAAACCGAGCTATTGGTGTTAACCGGTAAGATTGGTTTACGCCATAAAATTGCTTCGTTAGGGTCATTACTTTCGTTTAGCAAGTCAATCGCCAATACTTCGCGGCCGATAAAGGTGAACATGTAATGGCCGTAGATTTTTGCATAGGCTACGGTGTACTGCGTTCCAAAGACTTGACGCCCGGTGTTGAGTGAAACTTCTTGAACGATCTTTCCGGTGGCCGAACGAATGGCGATCGCATTTTTCTGCTGGTCGTATCCAACCGAATACCCAGTCGGCCATGGGCCGCGGATCTCCTTGATCGGAATGTTGTAGATTCGTTGGTAGCTTGGAAATTGTCCTTCGGTATCTTTCGTTCTTTCAACACTTGTAAAACCGTGAGGCCAGGCGTTCGTTGAGTTAGTAATGTTCTGAAAGTGTTCCGCCTTTAAACGATTGGCTGCAAATTCACTCCCGGTCATTTCGCCGTCTACCGGGACATCAGCCCAGCGTGATTGTAGCTCCATGTAATAATCATGTGATTCGGGATAACGCTCGACATTTTCATATAGTTTGGCCAGTTCCACATGACAGCGACGCTGAATGGTCTCGTCGGTGGATTCGAGCTGAAGTGACACTAGCAATAACTCAGCTTCCACCGTTTCTTGAATGAAACTGGATTCTGAATCCACTAAGGTGCTGGCTAGTTCTATTCTCGCAGTGTCCGCCAGCGTATGTGTGCCGAAGAAGCGTGTGAAGTCGCGGAGACGATTGGCGTCCTGATCCTGAATGGCTTCATCGAGATATTTGGAAATGCGAGTTTCAATTTCTGATCGCTGTTGATCGTTGCTGGCAACTAGTAGCGAACGCAGTTGACCTTGAACCCAACGGTCGGTACGAACGTGTACTCCCTGTATAGTTAGCTTCAAGGCTTCATTGACATTCGCCCCAGCCTCTTCCGATTGACGTGTATGGTCGATCAGTTGCAAATAGGTGTCAAACGCTGCGATCAGTTCTCCGTTGGTTCGTTGCCCGATCGCCTTGGTTTGAAGCAAACTGTCAATCTGTTGCCTAGTCAATGGCATACTTTCCAGTTCAGCAATCAGATTCTGGTAGCTTGTGTAGTCCTGCTCGAGCAATCGCAGCATGGTACGAATGAGTAATTGCCCAATGGAAAGGTCATCAGGAGCGAGCTCGACGGAACGTCGAAGTGTCAGGAGTGCACCGTCGTAGTCACCCTCCTGAAGTTTGAGTTCAGATTGGCGGGACAAGGCCCAGATGTCGTCAGCATCTTCTTCCAGTCGCTGGGCAACTTGTTTTTTAAGAGGCTCAAGTTGGTAGTACACCGCAACAGCGTCCGGTGTTTGGGATATTACCTGCTCCTGAAAACAAACCAAGTTTCCGAAAGATTCATTGAGTTCAATTGTCTTGAGAGGCTTGCCAGATTCGATTTCGACTTGAATCAGTTGCTTATTTGACGTGGGGATGAAGTAGGTGTCCTCCGATCGGAATCCTCGCCCGTTTACTACTCCTCGTTCCAAAACCAGATCTTCTTCCCAAACGGGCTCTCCCGTTTCCACCGAAATGGACGAGATCTTGGATTGTCCTACGATTAAGGCTAGATTGTCTACAACACATCCGATGTATAGGTCACCGGTACGGGGTACGGGCTTCCAGCGAGGTTTACCAGTCAGTAAGTCAAGACAGATAAGGTTACTGTTTTCGGTAGGAGTCGCAACAACGGTCCCATTGGCAATCGTAATGGTCGAATCGATCCATTCTTGCTTCTTTCCGCTGCCGTTGTTATACGGGATGCCGTTAAATTGCCGGGCTTGTGTGAGATTGCGATTCGCGTAAGTGTAACCCCAAAGCAGAGTTCTGGATGAGATGTCAACTGCCACAAGTGCACCAGCCGAAGTCGGACAAACCAGCACTCCGTCGGCAAATGAGGGTGAAGCACTCGAGAGTCGTCGATTGGAATCCAGAGTGATCTTGCGGTTGTCTACATGGGCAAGTTGCTGCTGCCATTCGAGCTGACCGGTCATTGCATCGAGGACTAATAGTCGAATTTCACCGTTCTTTTCACCAATCGCATAGAGTTTTTCGTAGAGAGGTAACGGAGGACCTAGGAAGAAAATACCGGCTAAGTCTGCAGAATCTTCACCGGTTTCTCCGCCCACAATCCAATTTAAGCTCCCTTCACTTTCGATATCCAGCGAAATGAGCTTATTGGTCGATCTTGGTCCACCGGCATTGGACGTTCTTGGATTAAAAACGAAACTCCGGCTGTTGGTTTGCTTGACGATCTCCAGATCCCACAGGGCAAAAACCTGTTTCCCATCACTGCAAACTTGTCCAAACGCATGGTCCTGCATCAATCGCTGACGTAGCTCGTTCTTACGGCTGACATCTGCAGTACCTGCATTCTGTGTAGAGGTCTCCAGCAAACTGTCTTCATCTTCAGTTTCAAACCAAGGGAATTCCCATTTCCGTTTCCCCGTTTCAAAGTCTATCGCGATCACACGAGAAGGACTACGCGTTATAACGGTGTTGCCCACAACCAAGGGTTGAACCGAGGAGATGGCATGTCGTTGCTGTAACTGTTGAGATTGAATGAGAGACTTTAAATGGCCTTCGTCGATCCGATCAGCACCAGTTGGAACTCTCCATCGTATTGACGGTAAAGGAACGCCACCCTGACTGATAGCATTTCGGTCTGGTGAACCGCGGAATAAGACCCATTCGATGTTGTCGTGGATCGAATGGACCTCTCCCTTGCCTGCCAGTCGATTTAGCCAATCAATTGGGTTTTCCTCCGAGTTAAAAATCTCACGTCGCTCACCACCGATTTCAAAGGTGGCACCAGGTAATCCATTTTTTAGCTCCAATAGAGTTTCTGAAGCTTTATTGGGAAGCTGGGCATGGAGCCAACACGTGGCTAATACGAGTGAGAGTTCGGGGTCATATTTTTTGCGAGCCCCAGGCGTATTGTGTACTCGTTGAAAATTAAGAGCTGCCGCTAGTGGATGGCCATTGTCCAGATCGCGATAGGCTAGCAAGATGGCGGATTCATACCCGGATTCAGTGTGGAAGTACTTCCGGGTTACTTCTGTTAGTCCAGAGATATTCCCTGAAGAAAGTGAAGCATTGAGGATTTGCTTGGCTTCTGTCCCATATTGAAGTTCGTAAATCTCCAATGCCTGAGGAGGTAAAGAGCCGAGTAGTCGTTGAGCTTCCCCTTTCAGGCTTACAAACGTTCCTGGGGACTCTTCCAACTCCACAAAATAGTCCTGATTTTCATCGGTGCCTTCTTGGTTTGCATTGGAATCTGCATTAGGAGCGACCTCTTCCTCAAAGGAATGGGTAAGGATGGTACCCAGATGGGAGACCGCATCTCCAAATTGCTCTTCCTCTACAGCACGCTTTGCCCGACTCAGATGTTGCTTTACGACGCGAGGTGCAGGCAAAAAGACATTGGTGGTGGGTTCCTGTGCTGTCAATTCCAAGGAATTGGAGTAACCGAATGCCAATACCGTCAGCATGACTAGGAGAAGACGCAGCAACGATGTGGCTTCGTTTACGTTACGAAACACAGTTATAAAGGTTGGTTTTGAAGGTTTTTTCATCCTGAAAACCTTGGAAATAGAAGTTTTTTTAAAAGAATAAAATCCCTCAAAAAGTACCTGATTTCGACGAATCCAGACTCTCAATGGGACGTTTACTCCGAATAGTGGCGGAGATACCGTCATTGTACGCATTTTCGATTTAAAAATCTCGTATTCGTGGGTCTCGAAGGGAGGAATTCGGGATGCGGCTGCCCATTACTTGCTTTTCAATGAGCATGATCAACGCTTATAACGTTAATTAAACCCCTTGTTTTATAGTGTTTTAGTAGGGTTTAGTAGGTGAGTGACACCCACTCGATGAATTGGCTCTCATTGAAAATCGAATATTGGCACAATCTAACGGTGAGCTCTTTTTATGGGTGCTCCGGAGGTCTAGAAGCTGTTTTTAGAGGAATTTCGGCGGTATTTGAGGGGGTTTTCGAATGAACAGAGAAGGAGAACGGTCTTGTTGTCCGACAAGACCATAAAGAGAGAGGCTGGATTAGTTTTTCAGGTTTTATTGCCTTTACTATTGCATTTATCGTGCAAAACCGGCCTAATTACCCGCAGGTTGAAAAAATTAACAGATAGAAAACGTCGTCACACGACTCAATTTCATCGTATTTCCTTACAAGGAGGACAGATAAATGGCTAAAGCCCCAACCAAAACTCAGGTATTGAATACTGTTGCTGACTCGTCCGGTGTCGGTAAGAAAGAAGTAACGGCAGTGTTAGACGCACTTGCAGGAATGATCGGTGACACAATCAGCGATGGTGAAACCCCGTTTACAATTCCAGGTCTATGTAAGATTGTTGTTCAGCATAAAGAAGCAAAGCCTGAACGCCCTGGTACCAACCCATTTACTGGTGAGCCTACTATCTTCAAAGCTCAGCCAGCAAAGAACGTTGTTAAAATTCGTCCTTTGAAAGGTCTGAAAGACATGGTTGGCCAACCTGGCGCATAACCATTACCTAGCTCCTAAGCTTAGGTACATAATTTAGAAAAGCGGCGTTCTCGAAAGAACGCCGTTTTTTTTATGTTGGCAACAACCAAATCACTTATTTTGCATAACATCTGCATCAGTTGCTTACAGGCCAGCTAAACTAATTCGTATGACTCCTCATCAGATACTCGTAGGCCTTTTAATACTTTACCCCGCCCTAGCCTGGTGGCTTTTTCGGGTTTTGTGGGTGTCCGAAAACCGCCTGCGGGCAATTCTTCTCAAGCTGAGTTTGCTAGTGGGCTCGTCTCTATACTTGTTCGGAGCTTTGGAATACTACTTTATGCACTCGGTTGCAATCTCTGATGGATTTGGGCAGACCTTAATGCACCGTAATTGGATCAATAAATACGGTGATCGCCCTAAAAACTCATTTGGCTTACGGGATGCCGAACCGGTTATGGGGGACAAGCCGACGCTTTACGTAGTCGGGGATAGTTTTACAGCTGGACACGGTATTGATGATCATCGAGACCGTTACGCCAATTTGCTGGAGAACCATCTTGCTGGAGAATGGGACTTGATGTTATTAGCCAAAGGGGGCTGGGGTACGGAGAAACAGTTGGAAGTGTATTCCGAATGGTCCAATTTGAGAGAAGATCGAGAAGGTGTCATCGTTTGGCAGTATTACATTAATGACATTGATCATTCTGGCATCGCCACCGGACTGACTCGTCCTTCGATTCATTTTGGAGCCCCTCGGCTGCTCAAGCCGGTCGTCGATAATTACCATCTTGCTAACTTCCTTTATTGGGGAGTCTTTCGGGCTATCTACGCACAGCAGCTGGGTGAACAGTATCTGTCCTACCTGACAAATTGTTACGAGAATCAGGAATCATGGGATCACCATCAGCAGCAATTACAGCGAGTAGCAGACTTGCGACAGCGGTCCGAGTTAACCACGGTTGAAGAGATCCCTCCTGAACGTAAGTTGATTGTCGTGGTTTACCCGAATTTAAAAGACATCGAGGGTACACGCAAAATGTCTGAAAAGGTAGTTAGTTTTTTCAGAACCAGAGATGTCGATGTTGTGGATATGGCCGAGTTGCTTGCAGACTATGAATCAGATGAGATAACCGTCAATGCACTCGATGGGCACGCTAACGAAATGGTCAATCGATTATTGGCAGACCACTTGTACCAACACTTTTTTCAGCAGTTTTGATATGTCGAGCCGACTGTTTGAGGTGGCTCTTGATTTAATCAGTACCGAGTTGACGGGAAGAGCTTTCTGCTCGCCCGACAGATATTTAACGCATTCAGTGTTAAATGGTGGGGGATATGGCAGAAAAAAGCCTGCTGACCGGGCCAGCAGGCATAAGAAAGTGGTCGGGGGCGGGCTCGAACCGCCGACACTCGGATTTTCAATCCGATGCTCTACCAACTGAGCTACCCGACCATATCAGCTGTATCTGTTTTTATAGTGATACTTTGCAGTATCGGCACAGAACGTGTGAAAAAATAGGTTAAAGCAATTAATCTCAGTCGACAACCCCACAGGTAGATTTGATTTCTAAAAAACTCAGGGCAATATAGGGCTGATTGGTCGTCTGCTAGGTTGCTTGACACCCCCTATCTAATGTCTAATATTCGTTTAGGGAAATGGGTAAATACTCTACAGGGATAGAGGGGGATTATCCGCTTTGCCGATATACTTCTCATACCATCAGCTTGTCTTTTTTGGAACTTCGGAATAATGCAAATGCGACTCTTTGTCGTTGTGGGGTTACTGCTTGGTTCAGTAGGGCTCTCTCCGCTTAACGGGCAGGATTTCGTGAAGTCCGCTCGCGTGCGTGCCATTGTGGATAAGGCGATCGAGTTCCTTGAAAGCGACCTTACAGGTGCTCCTCAAATGTCGCCGGCGGCTTATGGTTCAATCCTTGTCGGGTATACGGTGTATAAATATCACGATATTTATCAGGTGCCGGGCGGAAAGAATCACCCCAAGGTGGTGGCTGGTAGAAAAAGGGCTTTAGAAGCGGTTGCGGATGTTTCTCAACCGAATTACACGCAGGAGAAGAAATATTACACTGCTGCTATCGCAGCGATTTTCTTTCTTGATACAGACCCGGATGCCCACCGCAATGAAATTGCTACGCTGATCGACGTGATTCAAAAAGGGCAAAAGAAAAACGGTTCTTGGGGATATCCCGGTTCGAGCCCCAAAGAAGGGGATAATTCGGTAACCCAATTTGTCGCCTTAGCACTTTGGATGGCAAAAAACCGTGGCTTTGATGTGGATACAAACACGCTTGCTTTGGCAACCAATTGGTTTTTACGAACTCAGGCGCCTGATGGTGCTTGGGGCTACCATGGAAACGACCCCGGAGTATTTCGCCGAGTTTCACAGGAAGTGAAAGGGGAAACCGGTGGGGATAATTCGTGGGGGCACCAGTCGGATGCCGCTTGTGGTGCTTCAAGTCTGTATATTCTTGCGGGTACTTTGCAGTTTATTAATCAAAAGCCGAAGACCGAGCCCAAGAAACAGGCCAATGTAAGTAGTGCGGTGAAGCTCAAGACGGATGATGAGAAGTTTGCGGCGAATCCGTTGACTGACCAGGTCGATCGCGCATATTTGATGGAATCGCTCGCTTTGGCGGATAGGTGGTTTGGAAGGCACTTTAAATTTTCCGGTAAATCCGGCAGGAAGCAGGCCTATCAAAATGTCTTCAAGAGTCGTTCGATTGCCATAGGGTTGAATGACGAAGAACCGGCGCGTTGGCTCTATTATTCACTTTACATTTATGAGCGGTATGAAACGTTCCGAGCGTTGGCTAATGAGCAGTCACTGATGGTGGAACCGCCATGGTACAGTCGTGGAGTCGCGTTTTTAGAGGCTGAGCAACGTAGTTCGGGCAACGGATCCTTTAGAGGTCCGGCGCAGACACAGGTAGCTGGTCCTGCCATGGATACTTGCTTTGGATTACTGTTTCTGATGCGAAGCACGCTCAAGAGTGTCTCCAATCTGGCTCGAGACACGCAGTTCATTTCTCTAGGAGAATTACCCGAAGACGCAGCCAATGCTCGGATTGTCGATGGAAAAATCGTAACCACGGAATTGGGAGGAGATATTGGTAATCTTCTCGATCAGCTAGAAGGGCTGGATCCTGAGAAATTCGAAAACATGAAGAAATTCCCCAAGGTGCTGGAGTTATCAGCGGATGAAGAGGAGCGGAAGGCACAGATTGCTCGCGTGAAATCTATGATTTCGGAAGGGGCTCCTGCAGCACGGAGAGTCGCAATTCGAGCCTATGCCCGTGAGCAGGGACTCGATGCCGTGCCGATTCTGTTGTACGCCTTAACCGATCCGGACGTGGTGGCAACGCAGGAAGCTCGTAATGCACTGCGATTCATCAGTCGGCGACTCAATGGATTTGGTTTACCGGACAATCCGTCACCGGAAGAAAAGGCAGAAGCGATCGCTAAGTGGCGTAATTGGTATCTGCAAGTACGTCCCGAAGCCGAGCTGGAAGAAGATGGGGTTACTGGGGTCAATCAGTAGAGCTCAATGCCTCGGGTGACAACAAAGAATAGCAATCTATGAGTACTGTTAATCCACTAGAACTGCCAGGTCGTCGTCCTGTTCGCTATAAGGACATGATCAAGATAACCTCCTTTGAGAAGGTTACCAGTTTTCTTTTTGCCTTGAATTTCCTCATTGGGATGTTTTTTGTCGCGATGTTCTTTATGTGGCTAGGAACTGTGCAGATTGTTCGTATTGAACCGGTGCCGATTGTCATGGTGGAACCAAAGCCTCCAGGGGACAATCCCAAAGGCTATGAAGAAGATGTTGAAGCTCCAGGTTTGGAAGAATCGCAGGACTTCACCGAACCACGTATTGAAGAGACGTTTCTTGCGGTGACTGACGCGGTCACTGCGACATCCGGAGCTCTCGTGGCCATGAACACCGGAGCGACTTCTAGTAGTCATGGTTCCGGTTTAGGAGATCGCCGAAGCCCGGGGGGCACCGGAGGTGGCGGTGGAAAGGACTACAGCGATCGCTGGAAGATTAATATTACAGCTCGGAATATCGATAGCTTTGCCAGGATTCTGGATCAATTTAATATCGAGTGCGTCGTATTTGGTGGAGGGGTTAGTACGTTTGACTATGCGAAAAATCTATCGGATACAGCTCCCACCAAATACTCGCTGGAAAAATCGGACGGACGGAGTGTTTATAACCCGTCAGAAGAAAATGCAATTGTCTGGACCAAGGAACTGTGTGAAAAAGCGGGAATCCGAACAGCCGGACGGTTCCCGACTCATGCCTATCCTGTAGAGCTTAATGCCATATTGACCAAGTTGGAATTTGATAAAGCACAGGCTGCAGGCAAGACAATGGATGAAGTACGGCGTACTACTTTTGAAGTGCGTGGCGCCGGGGGCGGATTTCAGTTCGTTATAACCAACCAGGAATATCAGGTTGCGATTAGAAGATAAGTAATAACATCTCGTTGATAAGCGTGATGTTTAAATGCATTGATTCAATGCTTTGTATAGAAGAAACGAGGAAACAGTGAATACGTTTTTGTTATTTGCACAGGACGACGCAGGCGGCGGAGCATCCGTCTCGGACTATTTAGATTATGTAGGGAACAGCATCTATGGCGTGCTTGCTGTGATCGCTTTGTGGGGGCTGTATTTGGTCGTCATGGTTTGGCGGCGTGTCGGCGCGAAGCGATTTAAGAGTGAAGCTAAGCTGAATCAGTTCATGGATGTCATCGATGAGCCCTTATTGCAAGGTGATTTTGACGGGGTGTTGAGTGTTTGTGATGGAAACAAACGAGCGATGGCCCAGCTGATTTATTTAGGGGTTATGAATCGCTCCTTAGGATACGCTCAGGTGCGTCAGCTGATGGCCGATCGCTTCCAACGCGATGTTCTGGCTGATCTGGAAAATCGAACCAGCTTAATTAACACCGTGATCAAAAGTGCCCCGATGGTAGGCCTGCTCGGTACGGTGGTCGGGATGATGGGAGCTTTTGGGAAACTCGCCACGGCAGATCAAGTGGACCCATCGGTATTGGCCGGTAACATCATGGTCGCGTTGATCACCACTGCTAGTGGGCTGGCTATCGCGATTCCACTGACCGTGCTCTTGTCCTTTATCAATATTCGGATTCGGAAGCTGGAGGACATGGTGGGAGTTGGCTTGACTCGTTTCTTGCCTGCTCTAAAGCATGTAATGGATGATTAAGACGCTGTGTAACGAGTGTTGATTTTGTGAGAACGGCGAGAGAGAGTTTTTGAGATGACGATGCAAGATGGAGCCGAACAACCGCTGATGGCGGAACGGGAAATCGAAGATCCGGAAATGGATATCACACCGATGATTGATATTACCTTTCTGTTGCTGATCTTTTTTCTCGTTGCTTCCAAGATGGATTCCCCTGCATCAGGAGAATTGCCCACGGCTGTGGCTAATCGTCCAATCATGGCTGATAAAGCGATCGTGTTAAATATCGAGAAACAGGGCGATGGCATCAAAGTGACATCACCTCAGCAATGGGATCAGCCTGCGAAGGAATTCTCCGGTGATATGGATACCCTCACCGGCGAAGTGACTGAATATGTTGGGCAGATTGTAGCCGTGGATGAAGAAAAGCAAGTGCTGTTACAGGCCTCCGGTTTGGTGAAGCATCGGGATATATCCAAGGTGGCTCAGGCGGTTGGTAAGGTTGGTACAGATTCTTCCAAGAGTTTGTACGTGGCGGTGAAGCAGGTTGGGCAATAGGCGAGGATAGAGCATTGACTGTGGATGACGACTACATGAGCGAACAGGTTTCTTTTGGTGGGAAGAAGCTAGAAGAAGATGATCTGGATATGACTCCGATGGTCGATGTTACGTTCCTTCTACTGATTTTCTTTGTCATGACGGCTGCGTTTACGATCCAAACCTCGCTGCCTGTGCCGACGCCACAAAGCGAAGAAGCCAGTACCAATGCCGTTCCGGAGGATACGGATGAAGATCCTGAATTCATTACGGTCAAAGTCGATGCGGAAAATAACTTTTGGGTAACAGCAACCAATGGTCTGGATCAGGAGTGCACTGACATTAAAGACCTCCGCACTCAACTACGGTTGATGAAGGATGATATGGGAGAGGTGAATAAGATCGTAGTCGAGGCCAATGAAGAGTCCTTGCATGCTCAAGTCGTGGCAGCGATCGATGCGGGAATGGTCATCGGTGTCGACCAGGTGCAGTTAATGACCGTGCAGGAAGACAATATTAATTACTAAGGGCTAATGCAAAGCATGAATGCACAAGAGTTTGTGGACCTCCTGAATTCGCTCTCAGTACTGGATGCCAGTGCTGTTGAGATTTTGCGTCATCAAACCGATGTCCAAAATAATTTGGTCTCGCCCAACCAGCTTTTGAAAACGTTACTCGATAGCGGGCAAATTTCGCGTGAACAGGCAAAAGTTGTTGTTGCCAATCTCCAATCCTTACAATCTGCTCCTGCTGGACCTCCTCAGGAAGAGGAAGTTATCGATTTATCTCAGGTTAATCTCACTTCGGAACCGGAGTCGGTGTCTGGCGAGGACGAAGACATTATCGATCTCAGTCAGTTAGGTCAAGCCGCGGAAGCCGAAGACGAGGAAGTGATCGATCTTGATGACTTTGGGGTGGAGGAAACTACTGCGGAAGAATCTGCACCAAGTGACATGACAGACCGTCGCGGGCTTGATGAAGAGGAAGAAGCCAACTGGGGTGGTTTAATGATCATCGGCAACGCTTTGCTGTTTGGTCTGTTCTGCGTTGGTGTAGTTTTACTGTATGTCGTCCTGGCGAATAATACGGCCCGACATCAATGGGATAGCGCGTTGAAGCAATATACGGGCGGGTCCTACCAGCAGGCGAAGAATCTCATGGAAGGCTATTTGGAGGAGTTTCCGAGTGACGGGAATGCCAATCGTGCAAAAATCTACGCCATTATGTCGGAGGTCCACATTCAGCTGGTGAGTGTGCGTAAAGATTCCATCGAACGCATCCGAGTGGCCTTGATTAATGGTGACACACTGGAAGGGTTTAAGCAGGAATCAGAAAACGAATTAAAATCCTTACTGCCCCGCTTGGCAGAATATTACGTTAATGCCGCCAGAATCCTACCTGGTATGGAAGAGAAAAAGGAATACGTTGCGCTGACACAAAAGACCTTGGACGTTATTGAGGAAGTTCGGGCTTTAAGCGACGCACGGCAGGACAATGCTTTCATCGCTCGCATCGATAACATTAAACGATTGATGAGAGAAGCTCAGGGATTGGTCAATCGAAGTGAGGCTTTGGAAACGACTCTGGCTCAGATCGAAAAGTACATAGAAGCCGACTCTTTGGAAGACGCATTTCTTGCTCGAAATCAGTTGATCAGCACTTATGTAGAATTGCAGTCGAACAAGGCGTTACAAAAAATGGTAATGCGTATTTCGGAGGCGGAACAAAGTCGGGTGATTCGTGTCGAACCGACGATCCAGCCGAACAATCAACCGATCCCAGTTCCTCCAGAGCATAAGGTGATTGTCGCGACTCGTAACGGAAGTAATATTTCGGGCGTTCAGGGTTACTATGTCACCGTCCTGGCCGGAGATAGTGTTTATGGAATTGAATTGTCTTCCGGCAGTGTTAATTGGCGACGGTTTGTCGGATTACAAACAAATTATCATCCCATTCGAGTATCGGATGACGGATTATCCGATACGCTACTGGTTGATGGAGCTCGTTATGAAATCGTCCGAGTTGATTCGTCCAGCGGCGAACAGAAATGGCGACTCCCGATTGGAGGCGCATTTACTCAGCCACGAATGTTTAACGGCATGCTTTACTGCAATACGCACCTAAAGCGAACATTGCGATTCAAAGGTGGGGATGGGCAAGTCGCTGAACAGGAGGTGCTGGTCGGTTCCTTGTTAACGATTGATCCGGAAACGGGTGTTGTTCAGCGACAAATTCAGTATCCAATGGGGGCTCATGTAGAACCTGGGTTTGATGATGAAAACGGCATCATCTACCAAGTTGGAGATCATTCCAATCTGTATGCTATCTCGGCCCAAACAGGTGATTGCGTTGGCGTTTATTACGTCGGCCATGAGGACAATGCTATTGCTGTTCCTGCTGTCTATGCGGTTGGCTATATCATTCTCATACAAAACGGGCAAGCACGATCAACCTTACATGTGTTGAAGCATGGTGAGAATGGATTTACCAGAGGGCAAGATTCTAAGACGTTGGAAAACTTGGTGAAAATGCCTCCTCAGGTCTTTGGACGTAGATTGCTTGTTTCGACCGATAGGGGCCAAATATACGTCTATGACGTCGATCCAAACCTCCTCAATCCAATTGGGCCATTGGCTCTAATGGCGTCGGTAGAAGGTGAGTACGACGATCCGATCCGCGAATTTGGAATTGCTAAAGATGGAGTCCTATATATGGGTGGGAGAGGCCTCGTGAAATATCAAGTGCAATCGCAATTAGGGCAGCTAAAGAAAGATTGGGCGAAATTCCAAACGGCCGTGTTTGTCGCTCCGATACAAAAATTTGGGAATGTAGTGATTTATGCCCGACAGAAACAAAATACGACTCGGGTGACGGTATCCGGGCATCTGGTGAAAGAACCGGATGCCTCCTGGGAAGTTGACCTAGCAAGGACAGCAGGTACTGCTTTTGTGCCAAACCATCCAATTCAGTCTTTAGTGTCAACAAACAAGCCGGATTTTGGATTATTTAGAGCTGCGGTAGGTGCAGAAGAATAGCTGAGGGAGGGACAGGTTGTGATCGCAGCCTGCCCTGCTGTAGCGGAGAATGTGACGAATGAGCGTCGAACAGTTTATAGACCAGATTGCAGGTAAAGGCCTGCTCGATGAAACGCTGTTACAGCGGCTACGTCGTGACGCGACGGCCGATGGTAATCAATGGACGCCACAGGATGTTGTTAAATTCCTAGTTGATCAGGGGCACCTAACACGATTCCAAGCCAAAAGTCTCGTCAAAGAACTTCAAAATGATCAGCCAGCAGCACACGAATCTTTGGATTTGGCGAGAAGTGAGTCGATTGACGGTCTTAGTATTGGTGTGATGGACGACCATGACGACGATGAAGAAGTGATCGACTTAGAAGCTGCCATGCCCGCGGCAGTTTCTGGTGCCTCCGACAATGATGGCGATGACGTAGTTGATTTGAGCCAGGCGAACGCACTGCAATCCCCCGTTCAGCCACTAACTACGACTGCAACACAGAATCCGGTACAGGGAATGCAGCCCGAAACGCAGGCCATGCAAGGGCAACCAGGAGTTTCTTCGGAAGCGATTGGTGGCGATGAGGCCGCAGTCTATGGTTATGACGACATTCCTACGACCTTGCTGGATAAACAATTTAACAATCAGATTTGGGATCGTCGCTTTCTTTATGCCACTTGTGTAGTCCTATTGCTTCTAGTCGGTGGTGCGGGCGTCTTTTACTTCATTATTAATAACAAATCAGCAGATACTAAATTTGACGCTGCCTTGGCTGATTATGACGGTTCTCAGTACCAACAAGCCGTCATTAGCATGCAGGATTTTGCTAATACTTTTCCAGCGGATGAACGTGCCAATGAAGCTTTGGCATTAGTCCACCTAAGTAATATCCATCTGCTTGTTCAGAGCCAGCAGGGAGATTCCATTCCCGAAATTACCAAGACGATCACGGCAGGTAAAGACATCCCCGGCTTTTCAAGTCGGGCTCGAAATGAATTGAAAATCGAATTGCCTCAATTCGTCAATGTATTTCTAACGAGGGCAGAGGCGACTTCGATTCTATCCGAGAAAAAAGAAAACTATGATTTGGCGATTGATGCGTTGGCCTTGATCGACTTACCAGGAGCACTGGGGACGACACGTAGTGAACCAGCAGTCCGTAGTGAATTGGAAGCGATAGACGAACGGATGGCATCGGTAAAGCGGCATATTGACCGAGATACTCATCTGGGCACGGCGCTGAATGATATGGGACTGGCCGTCAATAGTGGGGATGTCAGCAAGGCCTTTGATAGCCGCCGCGAGTTGTTGGATCTGTACCCTGAGTTGAAAGGGGATCAGAGGTTGAATTCGGTCCTGACGCAGATGATCGATACAGAACGCTCCAAAGTGCGGAAGGTAAACCCTACGTGGCGGGCATCCACGGAGTTGTTGGTCAATACCGATGGTGCCGGCGTTACCTCGTCAACCAGAGGAGCAGCTATCCCTGGAGTCCAAGGAAGGGCCGTGGTCTTGACAGGAGGTAATGCAGTCGCATTGAACGTGGCTGACGGTAGTGTCGCTTGGCAGCAGTTTGTTGGTCTTCAAACGGGGATTGCACCAATTCAGATTGGAGAAGTCAGTATTCTCGTGCAACAACAGGCAGGCAATGTACTGGGGGTAGACAGTGAAGAGGGGAAAACTATTTGGAAGCTGGAATTGGAACCGCTAATCACTTCCTTGTCGGCCGTTGGCAATCATGTGGCACTGACGCTTGCCGCTAAAGACGGCGGGACGTTACTGATGCTGGATGCAGCAAATGGTGAGACCATTTCTCAGATTGAAACCTCAATTCCCCTCAGCCAACCACCTGCATTTAATCAGGATCAAAGTGTGGCTTATCTGGTTGGAGATCATTCGTTTGTTTACGCGATTTCTCTAGCGGATGGAAAGTGCCTGGATGTTTACTTTCTAAATCATGGAGTCGGTGCTGTGCCGTTTGCTCCTGTATTTGTAAATGGGTATTTGCTTCTGGCTCAAAATCTGGAAGATCAGGCTGGCTTGCTAACTCTCAAACAAGAAGGGCAAGGACGGTTTGCTAAGAGTGGGGAAGTAGTACGACTCCCCGGTCTGATTGCTTCGGAATTACAGACACTTGGAACCAAAGTGTTATTGGTTACCGATTCCGGAGACGTGCGTTTGTACAACGTGCAAAGTCAGGACAATCTTGCAGATCCTGTGCTGGCTCCACTGGCAGCAACAACGTTGGATTCAGATGGACCGGCACGGTATTTCGTGGATTTATCTGCTAGTCAGGCTCAAGTTGGAGCTAGGGGGATGGCAAGCTTTGCGGTGGGATCTGATGGGCAATTAGGTGGTCTAAAAAGCGTCTTTCAACAGGATGTAATTGTTGCCTCCCCTCTTCATGTGTCGGGCGTGCAGTTATTACAGAGGATTCGCCAGGGCGCTAGTTCTGTGACGGTTTCCGCCACACGAGACGGAGGTCCTATTGTCGCTTGGGAGACTGAGTTGGCATCGTTGTCAGATAGTATTGTTGTGTCGCAAGGTAATTCTGTGGTGACCGTTGATGCTCAGGCTCAGGTGTTTAATCCAGAGGTCCAGGGGAGCACCAGTGGTGACGAATCTCTTACGTCTGGGCGAGGTTACTCACACGCCGTCAATGTTGGTGGGAATCTTGTGCTCCAAAGTTTAACAGGTTCGACAGACGTGTTGGTGTTTGATGATGTCAGCGTTGGTGCAAAAGCTGCTCGCGTCAGTCTTCAAGGGCTTTCAGGGAAACCTGTCGGTCCCGGTGTTGCCTTTAGTGGTCAGCTTTTGGTGCCGATTGACGACGGTCAGCTAGCTGTGTTTGACGTTAGTTCCGGTGCTCAGTCACTGATCGCTTATCATCCCGAAAAAAGACCGGAAGAAATCGTTCGTTGGTCTAGGCCTGCTTTGCCATCGGACAATGCGAATTCATTCGTAGTGATGCGAGGCAGGCAGCAATTGCAAAAGATCGGGGTGAACCCGGAACCATTGCCTCACCTGGAATTGCAATCCGTTGTGACATTCGATGTCCCCGTGTATGAACAGGTTGCAGCGGTCGGACCGACAATTTATCTGATTCGCCGAGGTCGGAATAATGATGAGATCGTGGGTCTGTCTTACGATACGCTTGAAGAGTTAAATACTCAGGCGGTAACAGGTCGTGTAACCTGGGGGCCTTATCGGGTCGGGGATTCCGTATTGGTATATACCTCTGGAAGCCGGCTGTATTGCTTTGGTAATCAACAGAACCTGCTGTGGCGTAGTGACAAGTTGGACATGACGCCGGTGGGGACAGGCATTCAGGACGGGGAGGACTTTCTCATGACCGGATTGCAGGGAACGCTTTGGCGAGTCAATACTGACGACGGCACGACGGTAAGTCAGACTGAGTTAAAACAACGGGTCGTAGGAAATCCATTCGTTGTCGATGCAGAAGTTTGGGTTCCTACTGATTCGGGCATGCTGTCAGCATCCGGTCAGGAATGATTGGAGTGCCGAACTGATGAGTCAAATCAATGAAATCAAATTATCGAGAGAATCCAGAGGATTCAGCAATATGATTGGAAACCTCAATAGCAAACGAATCCAGCGATGGAATAGCCTGAGTGCGTTAATTGCACTTTGGGTTGGATTGATTGCGTTACCGGTCGTCAGCTTGAGCCAGGATAGTCAGGAACAGGTCGAAGAAAACCTGATCGAGCGACTTGAAGCGACGATTCCCTATGATGAAATCACAGTGAAAGCTGATGACGATACTGAAGAAGTGATTCAGTTGGAATTGTTGGATTTTGCAGGAAGGAAAACGCCGGAATTGAAGACAAGCGGCAAGCTTGAGATTCGCTTGTTAGGCAACCCCGATGATGTGTACGAAGTGTTCTGGCGAGACATCGTGAAGATTCGTCTTTATGAAGATATTATGATCGATGAAGTGAATGGTTACATTGACAGCCTCAAGTTTGATGAAGCCTTTGATTACTTGCTTTTTTTGAGAGCGGAATATACAAACCTTCCCGGGACCGAAGAAGTCCTTGCCCGATATCAGTTTTCTCAGGGAGCAGCTTGGTTGAAACAGGGGCGGGACTTGGAAGCCTTGTCATTGTTGGAATCGCTGCATGAGAATTATCCGGAATACGTTTTCGATGCTGGCCCAGATACGGCAAAAACGAAACTCAACGAAGCGGCAGCTGCCGTACTTAAAAGCTACCTAAGTGACCAGAAGATTGTGCTGGCTCGCCGCTTTAGTCAACGGTTGATTAAGACACACGGAGTCTCGGTCGTTCCCGCTGCTCTGGATACCTTGAGAACGTTAAGAGACATAGCCGCAGCCAAACGGGATGATGCTCGTGCTTTACTCGATGAAGGTAAGCTTCGAGAGGCACAGAAAGCAGTACGGGAAATGATCGAGATCTTCCCGCAGGTTGAGGGTGGCCGTGAAATCGCGGTCGAAGCCATTCGGAAGTATCCACTGGTCACGGTCGGAACCGTTTACCCTTCCCTGGAGGATGATCGTAGTCGAATTGATAATTGGGCAGCCCGTCGTACGGGTACGCTTACACGCCGGATGATCATGGAATATGAAGGCCCCGGCACTGACCGAGGGGAATACACATCTCCCTTTGGTGAGGTGAAACAGGGAAGTGATCGGAAGACGATTCGTATCCGTATTAATCCACTCAATTTATCCGCCAATAATCAGATTTATGGTTACCACTTGGCCGAGCGACTATTGAAAATGGCCGAACCTGGTCATGCTACTTATAACCCCCAGTGGGCATCGATTTTTGATCGAGTGCAGGTAGCCGGAGTGTTTGATGTCGTGGTGCACCTCCAGCGTCCCCATGTTCTTCCAGAGGCGATGTTGCAGGTTTTTCTGGATGCCTCCATTGCCAGTGATTCAGCCGAAGCTCAGGACGGCCCGTTTATTCCCGGACCTCCAGTCGAAGAAGGGATTCGTTACGTTACTAATCCCAACGACCCTTTCCCAGTAACCTCGGAGGATCCCAATTTCATTCCTCCCAGCGAAGTTCTGGAGATTCAGTTTGAAGAACAGAAAGACCTGATCAAAGCATTGCGGAAAGGAGACGTAGATGTCGTTGATCGCCTTTCTCCAGTTACTGCTGTGCAGTTACAAGAGGAGCCGGGCTCAACGATTAAAGTCGTCCCATACGCGCTTCCAACGATTCATATGTTGGTTCCAAATTATGATGAACCGTACATGAAGAATGACCTCTTCCGCCGGGCAATCTTATACGGAATTATGCGTGAAGCCACGTTGAATGAGTTAATCCTAAAGAACCGTAGGATTCCAGGATGTCAGATCGTCAGTGGCCCGTTTTCACCTGGTATGGGCGTCGATGACCCTTTGAGTTATGCCTATAACCGCGAAATGGTGCCCCGCCCCTACGCTCCTCAATTGGCCGTTGTTCTCACTAAGTTGGCTGAGCAACGATTGCAGGAACAGGCAGAACGTAAAAAAGAAGAACCACCCGAGATACCTGAATTGGTGATCGGTTACCCTCCCGAAGAGGATGCACGAATTGCCTGTACGGCATTCAAATTCCAATTGGAACAATTGGAAGTGTTCAAGGTAAAGTTGGTGGAGTTCGAAAAAGGTCAGACAATGGATCCAACCGGCGAATGTAATCTGACATATATGAAAGTAGCAATGTGGGAGCCGATTGTGGATACGGCACGGCTGATCTCTCCAAATGGCATTGCCGCAATTACGGACGATCATGTGAATCGAAGTGTCCAGTGGATGGAACGAGCCATTCGATGGCCGGAAGTCAGAGCTCGCGTTCGCCAGGTACATCGGATTACACATGAAAAGGCTGCAGTGCTGCCTTTGTGGCAACTGAGAGAGTACTTTGCTCATCGTGAAGGAATTACTTTAGGGGCCGAAGCTCCAGTTTCACTTTATCACGGTATACAACGTTGGCAGTTAGTGCCTAACTTTGATGAAGTAGAGTGAGGATTTGTGAGATGTTAAGAGTAAGCATTATGAAAAGGCAGCTGAGTGGCATACTTGCGATAGCATTTCTGCTACTACCGTTCACGCTTATCGCTCGGGATGAAACTCCAGCGTCAACGGCTCCGGCGGCAGACACGGCAGCCACAGAAGACGAGACAACCGGGCAGACCACTGACGAGGCAGATAGTAACAGCGTAGTGGCAAGTGATGAAGCGGATCAGTCCGTAGAGTCTGGAGAGGATTCAGCAGCAGATAAACACTGGATCCTAACGCCTTACCAAATGCGAATCTGGTTGGCTGTTGATGCTTCTCCTCAACTACAGGCTTTGGATGCTTCAGCCGTTTCCCGCAGGGTAAATGCTTTGGTGGATAATTGGGTTGGAGCAGGATGGGATTTGCAGATAGAAGCACCACCTCGCAAAATCTATACCGACTTGTTATACAATTTTGACGATCTGGGCATTCTGGATATCGCGGCCTTGTATGAACCATTGCCGGAGAAAAAAGAAGCAAAAATTCGAGCGGTCCAGTATGACAAAGAGGAAGAGTCTTCAGACGAGATGGAGGAGGTTGAACCTGAGGTGGAGGAGGAAAAGCCTCGTTTCCCGATCGAGAAACAAAAGCTCATCACTCCCAACCTGCTTCGGAAGCTCGACAAAATCTATGCCACTTCCCTGCGGTATGAGAATGGAGTGTACGAACTGGGGGTTGCTGAATTTGACACGAATGCTCGAGTGCGTGTCCTGACAGCCAAACGAAGTTTCAGAAATCTGGAGACACTACCCGCACAGATTTTCAGTTGTTTGAAGGAAGTGTTTTCACCGATTGCCCAGGTGGATTACAACGGTGTAACCGACGGGAAAACAGCGAGGATTAAGATTCGAGCCGCTGCCATGGTTGCTGACGTGGAAGCCGGCTCTCCGATCATGATGCAAAAAGGAGATGTTCTGAGGCCTGTTGTTCGTAAAAATGACCGCAGCACTCAAGCTCCGGAATATGACGGCGTCATCGAAGTAACCTGGACTTACATGTATATCAATGACCTGACAGTGCAAGAGGACGAAGACTTAGGTGTATTAAGAACCAATGGTAATGGTAAGGGACAGGTTATCTCGACGTTTACGATGTTGCGTAACCCGATTGCGGCTCGACGTAATACTCTCCAGGAAAAATACGGTTTGCTGGTACGTCCGGTTCAGGAGTCGTCGTTACTTAAGATTGTCGCCAATGATCGTGAGAACTACACACTGCAAGGATATAACGTCTATGCTAAGTCACCGAAGATAGACCCAGAAGCAGAAGGCGATGCTCCGACACTACTAATTGGACAAACGGATTGGCGGGGAGCAATCGAAGTCACTCAGGATATATTCCAAAATCAGGGAACGACAAAACTGGTTGTCATCTATGTTCGCAATGGACAGCAGGTGCTGGCTCGGCTCCCGATTGTTCCGGGCTATCGAGCACTTGAGGAAGTGAAACTACCAAATGACGACTATCGTCTACAATATGAGGCGTTTTTTGTTGGGTTTCAGAATTCAATACTGGATTACACCGTTCAGCAGGCCGTCTATAAGATCCGGATTGAACATCATATTAATAAAAACGAAGAAGAAAAAGCTCGAAAACTACTGAAGGAACTGAGCAAAGTACCGTCGGCGGTGGCGTTAAATGATGTGTTGTCCAAGCGAGAGGCCTCGCTTCAGGATGACCCCAATATCGATGCGAATACCAAACGCAAGATCGAAGGGATGTTTGAAAAAACACGTAAACTGATTAACGAATATTTGCAGGGAAATGACGTCGAGGGTAATGTGTTAGTAAAGATGGAATCAGCAGTAAGGGCTAAGTTTGGCGACCCTCCTGCTCCGATGACACCTTAAGGCTCACTTTTCTTACAGCACTAATTAATTGCCCCTATGACCCCAAGTCCCCCGCTTGGATATGAACGATGGCCCGTAAGTCAGCATTTCAACATTCGGCACTCATCAGTAATCTGGTCACTCAGGAACAGATGGATGATGCCCTGCACTCGCTGAGGCAAGCTAGCCAGAGCAGTGTCGAGAGTGAAGTGGGAATACTTGAAGGTGCGATTTCTGATACTCAGTTGGCTGAACAGTTGGTTTACAACGGAGTGATATCCACTTATCAGGCCGAACAATTACAGAGTGGGCGTACAAAGTTTAACCTGGGGCCATATGTGATCACTGACTGGATTGGTCAGGGAGGAATGGGGCAGGTGTTCAAAGGAGAGCACGTGGTGCTGGGCCGGGTGTCGGCGATCAAAGTGCTGCCACTGGATAAATCCAATGAATATGCGATTTCAAATTTCCATCGAGAAATAAAACTGCAGGCTCGTATGGACCATCCGAATTTGGTTCGAGCGTATGATGCTGGGCATGACGGGAAAGTCCATTTCTTAGTCACTGAATACGTGCCAGGGCGTGACCTGCGTCGTTTGATCCGCAATCAAGGAAAACTGACTGTGGCTGAAGCAGCCGGCGTAATTATGCGAGTCTCTCGAGGCCTACATTACGCTCATCAACAAGGGCTGATTCATCGCGATATCAAGCCTGGGAATATTTTGGTGACAGAGGACGGCACAGCTAAGTTGTCCGATCTTGGACTATCGGGATTCGTGGATAACGATATTGAAGATCCCCGAGCGGGGAAAATAGTGGGGACGGCTGATTATTTGGCTCCGGAGTTAATTCGCAATCCGCGTAACGTGTCCACCGTGACGGATATCTATTCATTGGGTTGCACGTTGTATTATTCCATCACCGGTAAAGTGCCCTTCCCTGGCGGCAGCGCGAAGGAAAAGGCGAGACGGCATTTGAATGAGCATCCCTGGCATCCGCGACAATTTAATCCGGATGTGAGCGAAGAATTTGTTGAATTGATTGCTGACATGATGGAGAAGGACCCACAGAAACGTATTCAGTCAGCTGAAGAAGTGGCTAATCGCCTGGAGCCTTGGGCGACGGAGATTACACATTTGCATTCTCAGGAATTACTGGATACTCCCTGGCATGCTCCCGCTGTCCCCGTCGAATCCGCTGGTGCAGTTCCGTCAGACATGCATGAAACTCAACCTGATGGATACATGGAGAGTGCTGAGGCCTTAACCGGAACGAAATCGGAGACTTCCCAAGAGACGTTCAGTAGTCATAGTCGGGACGCATCCCCTCCTCCGATGACATGGTTACCGGAGCCAGATCAGGGCATGAAGTGGACGGTTGGTAAGGCCCTGGCAATTGCCATCCCCGCTTCCATCTTGCTTGGTGTATTGATAGGGGTGAACCTTTAACCGTTTAGACAATTGTCAGTTCTTTAATACGGCTGAAGTGCTGTCGAAGTAATCAGCGATGTCTAACTGGTTAAAAGTCTCACTTTTTCCATTGGGAGGCCGATGACATTAGATTCACTGCCTTCAAGGATGTGTAACCAGTCCCATCCGTCCTGATAACCGAACGCTCCGGCCTTCCCTTCCCATAGATTAGTATCCAGGTAGGACTCGAGTTGTTCGTCAGAGACGTCGTCCATTGTGAGTGTGGTGGTGTCAAGCTGGAGTGTCGTTTTGTCTTCGGGGCGAATCCAGAGGCATAATCCGGAGTGTACACGGTGTTGTTTTCCTCGGAGCAGCGTGAGCATCCGTCGGGCATCATCTCGGTCACGTGGTTTGCCAAGTACCTGTCCATGGCATTCAGCCACGGTGTCGCAGGCGAGTATGATTGCCGAGTCATATCGGAGAGCTACATCAGCAGCTTTTTGGCGAGCTAGTCTAACGACGAGCTCGGGGGGCGTTTCTCCACTGCAAACACCACATTCGGCGCCTTCACTTGGAGGATCGACGGTAAATTGGTACCCGTGTTGTTCTAAAAGTTGCTTCCGACGCGGTGATGAGCTGGCCAGAATCAGTGGTCGTGAAGAGTTTAAGAGATCCATGATTTCCACTCTTTAGGCAATGGAGCATCGAATGTCATTGGTTGTTTTTGCGTCGGATGGTTGAGTGTTAGCGAGGCGGAATGCAAAGCGATACCGTGGGGGAAGCTTATGGTACTACCATACTTTCGGTCACCCAGAATGGGAGTTCCTTGGTTTGCCAATTGAACGCGGATTTGGTGTTTTCGTCCGGTTTCTAAATTGAGTTCTAGTTGGCTGGATTGGGAGAATTGGTTTAGCAATTTAAAGTGTAGGATAGCTTGTTGGGCATTATCAGCTTTGGGCGAGCAGACTTCCATTCGACGAGCCGCATCGTTCTTACGGAGGTAGTTTTCGATTGTTCCCTGGTGAGGTAGTTCCGTTGGTGGAATTAAGGCCAGGTAAGTTTTGGATACAGTCCGATCCTTAAAGGCTTTAGTAAGTCGTGCAGCTGCTTTAGAGGTCCGAGCTAGAACTAAGGCGCCGGTGGTTAGTTTGTCGAGTCTAGAGACGATACCGAGATAGACGTTACCAGGCTTGTTGTACTTTGTGCGGAGATAGTCTTTAGCTTGATCTACAATCGAAGGTTGTCCTTCGGCTGCTCCCTGGGTAACGACCCCAGCGGGTTTATTGACCACGAGCAGGTGGTTATCTTCGTAGAGTACGTTGAGAGCCATGAGAGGGGGACATTTAGCCATTTGGACCCGACTTCGCCCTACCTAAGGACTTCGACGGGTAAACTTGGTGTTGATCCACTAGTTTAGTCGCGCGCATAAAAAAACCCGGCGATACCTACTTTCGCGCTTTTGGCACTATCATCGGCTTGAAAGGCTTAACTACTGTGTTCGGTATGGGAACAGGTGTGGCCCTTTCAATATGGTCACCGGGAAGGACCCGACAGCGCCGTTAGACGCTGGCGGGTCTTGGTTTGCAATGGTAGATGATTATTTGCGAGTGTCTTGCTTAAAACAGAGCGAAAACATTCGTTGCGATTAAACTAATTTGTTTTTGAGCACTTAGTCATCAGGTTGTTTCTAAGTTACGCGTAATGCGTGAGTTTAGAAGCACTGAATATAAGTGGTCAAGCCGTTTGTCCGTTAGTATCAGTTAGCTGAACCCATTACTGAGCTTACACATCTGACCTATCAACCTTGTCGTCTTCAAGGGGACTCATGCGAAACCTAATCTTGGAGAGGGCTTCACGCTTAGATGCTTTCAGCGTTTATCCTTTCCGTAGTTAGCTATCCAGCCGTGCCGCTAGCGCGACAACTGGTACACCAGAGCTACGTCCTTCCAAATCCTCTCGTACTAAAGAAGAACCTCCTCAAGTTTCGTACGCCCACGGCAGATAGGGACCGACCTGTCTCACGACGGTCTGAACCCAGCTCACGTACCACTTTCATTGGCGAACAGCCAAACCCTTGGGAGCTTCTTCACCCCCAGGATGTGATGAGCCGACATCGAGGTGCCAAACCGCATCGCCGCTATGGACGCTCGGATGCGATAAGCCTGTTATCCCCGGAGTACCTTTTATCTGATGAGCTATGGCCCTTCCATTCGGAACCACAGGATCACTAAGACCTACTTTCGTATCTGCTCGACTGATGGGTCTCGCAGTTAAGCGCACTTATACCTTTACGCTCTACGCCTGATTGCCAACCAGGCTGAGTGCACCTTTGTACTCCTCCGTTACATTTTGGGAGGAGACCGCCCCAGCCAAACTGCCCAACTGACACTGTCCGTTGTGTGGATTCACACAATCAACGTTAGAATTAAAGCATACCAAGGGTGGTATTTCAAGGACGACTAACCTACGACTGGCGTCGCAGGATCACAGTCTCCCACCTATCCTACACATGATAGACCTCAACCCAATATCAGCCTGCAGTAAAGGTTCACGGGGTCTTTCCGTCTAACCGCGGGTACGTGGCATCTTCACCACGACTACAATTTCACCGGGTCGGTGGTTGAGACAGTGTAGCTGTCGTTACGCCTTTCATGCAGGTCGGAACTTACCCGACAAGGAACTTCGCTACCTTAGGACCGTCATAGTTACGGCCGCCGTTTACTGGGGCTTCGGTCGTCAGCGTGAACCGACTTCCTTAACCTACCAGCACCGGGCAGGCGTCAGACTCTATACATCCACTTGCGTGTTAGCAGAGTCCTGTGTTTTTGATAAACAGTCGCAGCTACCGATTTACTGTGGCCCCCAGCAGCGTGAACCACCAGGGGCACCCCTTATCGCGAACTTACGGGGCCATTTTGCAGAGTTCCTTAACCAGTGTTCTCCCGAGCGCCTAGGACTTCTCGTCCCGCCTACCTGTGTCAGTTTTAGTACGGTCATATACCTTCAACCCTAGAAGCTTTTCTTGGACGTCCTTCAGATGACTATCGAAACATAAGCGTCTTTGTCCGATGCTTTGGGATGTCGCTGCGGATTTGCCTACAGCTACCCTCCACACCGGCGAGGGACATTTCTATCCGTCCCCTCACCCTTCAGACGCCGTCCCTCCATCGGTCCAGCATATGGCGCAGGAATGTTGACCTGCTGTCCATCGTCTACGCCTTTCGGCCTCGACTAAGGTACCGGCTAACCCTGGGCGGATTTCCCTTCCCCAGGAAACCTTAGGCTTTCGGCGAGCAGGATTCTCACCTGCTTTATCGTTACTCATTCCGGCATAATCACCTGTACGCCCCGACATCGCTCCTTACGGTGCGACTTGTATCTGACGTACAGCGCTCTCCTACCAACACGCAAGCGTGTTCCACTGCTTCGGTGCAGAACTTACTCCCGTTCATTATCGGCGCAAAATTGCTCGACCAGTAAGCTGTTACGCACTTTTTAAATGGTGGCTGCTTCTAAGCCAACATCCTGGCTGTCACGGCATTCTGACTTCCTTAAGAACTAAGATGAGATTAGGGACCTTAGCTGGCGGTCTGGGTTGTTTCCCTTTTGTCCACGAA
>NZVD01000008.1 GCA_002701385.1 Rhodopirellula sp.
CGAACGTTGGGTCTCAAAAGCCTTTATATATAGAAGCAACGTTAGAGCAGGGCACTTCTCGGGTGGCGCAGGGGGTGGCGCGCATGCAACTTAGTCAGGTCATGGCATTGTTAATTGATCGTTGGGATGAGCTGGATAATCAATCCAGAGAAGAGATACTGTGGAAGCTGGAGTAGGTTGGCTCACTCCCCATCCCTGGCGTCACGCAGGATCAGAGCGGCGGAAGCGGGGAGGGCGTCGAGCCATAAGCAGAGGTATCCCTCGTGCTTACAGAGGCTTTCCGCAGCAGCATCTGATAGCTCTGTTAGGTGACCTGCACCCTGAACCGGCTCCACTCGAATGGTTATATTTCGGGGGGGGAAGGTCAGGGATCAGAGGTGCGATCCGGGCGGAGAATGGGTCTCTGAAACGTAGGGTTTCCTTATCGAGAGCCCGATCAAATACCCGTCAACCGCTCTGTCGAATCGCCGAAGCGGTCGAGTTCCAGGCCACCCCACTCCATCAGGCTGAGGAACAGGCTACACATACGACGGTTGGGAGCATCAAGGTAGTCGAGTACCCGGCCTCCGCGGAGTTTGCCGCCCGCTCCGCCGAGCAGGACCACCGGCAATTGATTGGAGTCATGATTGCCGTGGATCATGCTTGAGCAGTGCATGATGGCCGTGTTGTCGAGCAGCGTGCGATCGCCTTCCTTAATTTCCGCCATCCGCTCGCACAGGTAGGCGAGTTGCGACGTGAAGAACTGGTTGACCCCGACGAGTTCCTTGGGCTGGGTGTGGGCCATCTGATGATGCTGATCTTTGGCGCCAGCGTGCGCGTGAGTGAGGATCGAGCCGTCGTTGCAGTATTTGAGGGTCGCGATCCGCGTGGAGTCAGTACGGAAGGCGAGCAGCACGATATCGTTCATCAGCTTCCAGTAATCCGGGATCTCAGCGGGAATGCCATCCGCAGGGCGCGGGCGATCGGGAACGGTCAGACTCGGCTTCCAGCCACCAGCCTCGCGCACCTGGCCGGCCCGCTTGATACGGCCCTCGATCTCGTGAACGCTGCCGAGATACTCCTCGAACCGTTGCCGATCCGAGACGGAGAGTCGCTGCCGCAGCGACCGGGCGTCTTCGAGCACGGCGTCAACAATACGGCGGTCGCCGCGGTTGGGCTCGGTGCGGAAGAGCCGGTCGAAGGCCAACGCCGGACGCGTTTCCGTCCAGGTCGGCGACACCGCGGTACTCCATGAAATGTGCGAGCTATAAAGCAATGGGTGCCCGTCCTGGAGCCCTGGAATCGGCCCTTCGCAGCCGAGCACCAACGATGGG
Source organism: Rhodopirellula sp. (assembly GCA_002701385.1). Taxonomy (GTDB): domain Bacteria; phylum Planctomycetota; class Planctomycetia; order Pirellulales; family Pirellulaceae; genus UBA721. Next base: position 1,314 of record NZVD01000008.1, read on the forward strand.
ATTCGCGTGCGGTCGCCGATCCGCTGCGCCATCAACTGGTCAAAGCTGACGCCCGTGCGGACCTCGGTCTTCGACATCGATGCGCCACTGAGCATGTTCCCCGTTTGCATACAGTGGATGACCCCGTTATTGGCCTGTTCATTCCACAGACCGCGGAGAAAAACCAACCGCTCTTTCCACGGTTCCAACGGCGTCAGGCATGGGCCAAGTTCCATGCCAGCGCCCTCTCCTTTAGCCCACCAGTGATTCGAGTGAAAGCCCATGCCCGTAAAGGTGACGAGCGTGCGGGTCGGCGGCTGATCAATCGCGCTCGAAGCTGCAACTACTTCCCGCGGCAGCGATTCGAGCCAGGGCAGAGCCATCGAGACGCCGAGGCCGCGCAATAGGGTTCGTCGTGAGACGGTCGAAGCGGATGTGACGGGCATGGGAATGTTCCTGTGGTAGATTGGAGTATTTGATTGTCGGCATTCGCGGAGCGAAAGACGCCTATGGGTTAAGGGGTGCGGTAGTCTCTGCCGTGGTGTTCTTTGGTGCGGTGGCCGTCGGTCGAATGCAGCGAAACTGCTCGCTGCCGACGATGATGAGCAAAACATCCGACCACCGGCCTCCGTCGACCATTGTCTTTGTCAGTTCATCGACCAGCTTCCGGTCGGAAAGCTGCACTGCGCGGCCCAACGCGTAGCCCGTCAGTTTGTGAGCGAAAGCCCGCAACAAGTCCTCACGCCGGGGACCGGCGAGGTAGTCCCGCAGGCCCGCGAATCCATCGATCTCGACACCGTCGCGCGTAATCGCCTTGGCATCACCAGGCTTCATGTCTTTGGCGGGCCGCAGCCGGCCGAGAGCGTCGAATTGTTCAAGCGTCATTCCGAAAGGATCAATGCGGATGTGGCAACCAGCGCATTTGGAATCCTTACGGTGACGCTCAGTAATCTCGCGCACACTCAGTCCGTCGGGCGGAGTCTCGGGCAGAGGTGGCACGCCGGCCGGAACCTTGGGTAACCGCTCGCCAAGCATGTGAACCACCCACGCGCCACGCTTGACGGGGCTCGTTCGGGACGCTGCCGCCGTTTTCGCGAGCACGGCGCCAAAACCAAGCAACCCGCCGCGACTGTACGCAGAAACATTCTCGACACGGCGCCACTCTGCACCGGTTACACCGGGGATGCCGTAGTGTTTGGCGAGAACGTCGTTGACGACCACCGCATCCGCGGCAATTACGTCCGCGACCGGACGATCATTCACCAGCAAGTCTTCGAAGAACCGCACCGGCTCCTCGGCCAGCGCGTCGCGCACGTCTGGCGTGAACTCGGGGAACTGCTTCAGGTTTCGGCCGTGGTTCGCGACGAAGTCCCGCACGCCCAGCCAGCGGGCTCCGAACTCTGCGGCCATGCCTCGCATCCGGCTGTCTTTTAGCATACGTCGCAGTTGTTCCTCCATGACCTCAGACTCGTGGAGCCGCGATGCCTTCGCCCGCAGCTCGTCGTCGGGGATCGAGTCCCACAGCAGGAAGCTCAGCCGCGTCGCCAGTTCGTCGCCCGAGACAGGCTGCCAGTGCGGCCCGGGCGCCGGCTGCTCAACCCGGTAGAGAAACCAGGACGACGAGAGGACGCGGGCGAGCGTGGCGCGGAATGCCGGATCGTGCTTCACGCCATCTTTCCGCTCGGTGTGATAGGACCTGAGGATGGCTTCGCGCTCGCTGTCGGTCAGCGGACGGCGCCAGGCTCGGGCCGCAAACTCCAGCAGCGTTTTCAGGTGTCCCAGCTCCGCGTTGACTTTAGCCTCGCGAAGAGCCTGCTCCTCCTGTTTCACTTGCTCGTCGAACAGTTGCATGTAGAAGAACATGATTCGCGCGCCATCGTTCGGCCGGCGATAATACTGTGTGATTTCTTCGAGCATCCGCGGCGTCGCGAACGCCTGCTCGCTGACGAACTCCAGTTCGCTCCACAGGCTGTCGAGTTCGGCTCGCCCTGCCTCGTCGAGCAGGAGTCGACGCAACGGTTCGTCCTCACGGTGGTACAGGAAAACGCTCCCCTGGGCGTCTCGCGGGATGATCGGTTGAAATAGGACCGCTGGCGGGAAGAGAGCGCGAAACTCCGTGGCCGATCGAGCCTGCTGAGCAGCCACACGAGGATGAACGATCTTTGCGACGCGGGGATCGCCCGGAGTCGCTTTGGCGACTGGCTCAGCATGTGTGCCCCCGCCCCCGGTGGCCGCGATCAGAAACGCCTGAACTCCGGCCGTTTCCGGACTGCTTTCGTCGAGGCGTACATCCGCGCGCAGGAATCTTGGCAGCGTGAGCAACTTCTGGAGCCGCGCTGGCAGGTTATTCAGATCAATGACCAACTCAGCACCGGCAGCCGTGACCAGAGCGGATTCTGGCAGTGGTCGATTCTGCGGATGGTGGCCGAACTTGAGCCCGCACGCTGCTTCGACTGCCTGTTTCAATTCCGGATGTTCCGATAGCAACAGCGTCGGCCCATCGCCTCCTTCCAACCGCAGCCGGTCCCAGACCACCAACGTGTTCGGTTGAGCGGGCAACGCGACCAGTCGGAAGACCGGTTCCCGGGCGGCGGCTTCAACCTGTTCGCGAGCCACCACGCGGCGCGATGTCTCCCACGCAGGAAAGCCGTTGCCGACCGCGATGACGGCATTCTTTCTGTAGTTGCCACGAAACAGTTGATCCTGCGTGGCTTTTATTGCTGCCAGAACGGGTGCCGGATCGTTAGTTGCCGTCCGCCACTTTTCTCGAATTACCTCGAGCGGCTCCGGGGCCGGACCAGGATCCGTCAGCTCCGTGGATGCACCGCCCAAATCGGCCAGAGCCTGTCCCAGCTCCGGAGCGGCCAAGTGCGACAGCTCGAACGAGACACCGTCGAGCCCGGATGGGTGAGCGTCGGCAACGCGCCCCGAGATCAGGAATTCGCCATCGACCGGACTCGTCCAGGCAACAGACACGGGTCGCTTCGGTCCCGGATGTACAAAGAACGTTTTTGCGGGCAACGTTGTCCAGACCCGCAGTTCCTCGCCGGAATTCACGAAGACCGTAGGTTCAGTACCGAGGCTCCACGCTTGCAGTTCGGAATGTCCCTGGATGCTGTCACGCCGCTGGGAGAGGTACACCGGAGTGGACGTCGTTTCCAGGAAGCTCCAACGGGCCTTGTGATTAGCTGGCCAGGGGTTTCCCTTCACCAAACTGGGAACCAGATCGGAGACGCTCCAGGTTCGCTGATCACCAGCTGCTTCGCGGATCGTCCATTCTACAAGCGTGCTGTCGGCCCCGTGATTTCCGTTCGGAAGCACAGTCAGGAGGAGCAGTTCGCCCCGTCGAACCGACAGCTTGTGCTCAAAGGGTACCGAGCCGCCTTCCTCAACCTTGGACTTCGCGAGTACCCGTTTCGACGGTGCCCAACGGGACTCGATCTTCCGGGAAGCGGCCTGTCGTTTTTGCTCGCGGGCTTCAATCGCGGCCACCTTCTCCCGCCACTGCTTCATGCGAGCATCGACTTCCGCTGGCGGCGACGACGAGGCCGTCGTGCCACTAAGCCCCTTCCAAAGCGCGATCAGGTAAGTAGCATTGAGATTCTCCTCGGCAGCCACGGCAGCGATGGCAGCAGGCCCGCCACTGGTGAATTTGTCGCGGTGGCGCAGGGTCGCCGCGAGGTGCGTCGCCAGCGGCGGTTCTCCGTTGGGACCAGCGTGACGGGCGTGGAAGCTGCGGAGCGATTTCAGCGTCTCCTCGGTCCATGTCGGCCGATCGGGAGAGGCGGAAAATCGGAAGCCGTGGGGCAGAAGTACGGCCCGCGCGGCGACGTCGCGAGCGGCGCGATGGTAACGTTCGACCAGTTCTGGCGTCACGGGCATCGCGTCCCCGACGTTGGCAAAGCCCTCGCCACCAACGCTATCGACTGGAAACTCGCGGGCCTGCGTTGGCCGCATGTCCACACCGGTGAGATCGCGGATCGCGTTGTCGTACTCCGTGTTGCTGAGCCGACGCAGCGTCACCGGACCGGGGTCGCCGGCTCGCGCTGCCGCCTCGGCGTCGAGAGCCGCCGTGATCCAGCCCAGCAGTTGTTTCCGCTCCACCTGACTGGGCTGCGGTGCGTCCTTCGGCGGCATGTCGCCACCGCGCACCCGTTCAGCAACATTGCTAAGGGTCTTCGGCCGAGCCAAAATCGCCTGGGCGGAGGGAAAGCTCGTGAGATCGAGATCGTTATCCAGAGGTACCTTCCCGTGACATTTCCCACAGACTTTGACCAGCAGCGGCTGGATCCGTGCGGCATATGACTGCGTGAGGTCGTCTGCACCATTGGCAGACGCGGCCGTGAGCGTCAGACACATAATGAGCAACACTGCGATAACCGTCCGGTTCAATCGTGCCGCACCGGCGGGCCTACGCATCGCTATTTCTGTGAGGTCTCGCATCAGATGTACTCTTCGGTGTATCGTTTACGTTTAATCGTGATCCTCTTGGACAGTTAAAAAATAACAGAATCTTCTACTGCCTGCTTGGATCAAGATTCAGGGCGGGCAGTTTTCGTGCATTTCTTCAAGAGTGCCACGACCTGACTAAGTTGTATTCGGGCATAGGTATTGGTGGACAATGGCTTTGTGGCCAATTTCATCGGTTTTTCCATGCTCACTGAATCATTGATGTAAGTCTTTTCCTACTCGTACGTGAGTTCATTTGATTCTACAATACCTGCCGGGCCATCTAGCTCAATAACTTTCGCCTGACGGTCGGCGGTCGTTGCTCGATTGCCATAAATATGAGCGGGTTTGACGCTGTCTTTAACGGCAATAGCTATGCGTTGAAACCGTGTTATAGAGTTCCCCGTGACAGTTATTATGGCTTCGGAGGCGTTAACGGCTGCCCGAAAGCCATCGAAATTATTTTCAGATATGATTACCGATGAACTTTCCCAAACCCATATGGCATTTCCCTGTTTATCTCCTGTGCCATTGAATCGGTTACGGCTTATTCTAGCCTTGCCTTGAACGAGAATGGCTGCCACGCCACCGCCATTAATGTCATTGTTTTCGATGGTGGCGTCTGAACCATCCTTTACCGCAATGATGGGCGGTACGCCGCCGGTTCTAATCAGGCGATTGCCGCTGATCGTAGCTTGCGAGCCGTGAGTGACACCAATAGCCACTAACTTGTTTTCGAGACACACATTCTCCTTGATCGTTGCCGTCGCTCCACCGCGTAAGCCAATTCCCGCCAGCGAATTGGCTCGACATTCATTACCCACGATAAGCGGTTTTGAGCCGTCACAACCAATGCCGGCCATCTTGTTACTGAAGCATTGGTTGTTGCGAATGATTGGTTCTGCCCCATCACGATTACCAATGCCTGCCATATCATTTTCGTAGCATATATTGTTTTCTACGAGAGGTGCTGTGTTCGCCATGCGGATTCCAATCCCCGCACGGCGATTACTGTAACATTCATTTCCCCTTATTATTGGCCCTGCTCCTTCCCGACAACCAATGCCCGCCCGTACATTCTTAAAACACGAGTTTCCAATTACAATAGGACTGGCGTTGCGGCAACCAATTCCAGCCCGAAGATTTTGGTGGCATGTGTTACCACTTATAATTGCTTGCGAAAAGTCTGCGATTCCAATACCTCCCCCCATGTTGCGGTAGGAGCGATTTGAGGTTACCAACGCGTGATTCAGCCTGCCCTCTATTCCAATGACGGCTATGCCGACATCGCCGTTATGGTGGACGATGTTGTTGGAAACGATGCAGCCCACGCCTTGAATACTAATAGCGGGGATGGTTCCTTCAGCGTTAACAGCACCTTGCTCGTCGCTTAATTCCTCGCCTTGCGAATCAAAGTGCTTTTTCCAAACCTGTTCGTCAAAGTTGCCAATGCCTGTGATCGTAAAACCATCAAGGGTACTTCCTTCGGCCATTATGACACCAGGATGCTGACCGTTGTTTCCCTGTCCGTTAATTATCGTAGCTTCAGCTCGCTTCATGCCCATCGTGTCCTTTGTATCGTCACCCTCACTTCTAACAGTTATTCCAGGCTTTAGTTTAATTCGTTCGTTGTAGGTGCCTGCAGAAACAATGATAGTGTCTCCGAGCGCCGCCGCATTTATAGCAATTTGAATTGTCCCGTAGTCTTGGGGGACATGAAGCATTTTCGCTTGAATGGGGGAGTTTAGCCCCATCAGGAAGAAGGCAACTAGCAGGAAGGAGTGTGTAGAGCGCAGCATTTATATGACCTTTCGTTTATTGATCACGGGCTAAACTTAGAACCCTTCTGTCAGGAGAGTTGTAATAAAGTGATTATACTGCGCTTCTCTTCCTCATCCAGCTCGTCCCACGCCTTGTGCCCTCCGACATACGCATGCGGTAGGATGCGTTGGTGTGGCGTGATTAATGACATGCGACGACCTTTGTAGTCGGTTCAACACTGACTTTAACTCCGGCACTTGTCGATAATGACAACGTGTGAAGCGTTGCAACGCAGCGCTATTCGTAAAGAAACACCAACGACCGAAATCGGAGTCCAACTCATGAAGAAATTGATTGCCCTACTGCTTCTTGGTACCGTCCTACTCGTCAGCGGATGTGCCGAAGGTGGTGGCCTTGATCCAAACAATCCAATCGTAGAAACCATCTTCAAGAAACGCTGATAAATAAAACCGATGTTCGCAATCCGGAGGGAGAGTGATTGGATTCATAATATGGATGTTCCTGATCTCCTGAGCTTCGTATTCTGCTTTGGCTGCGTTTTCCTGTTGTGGTTCTGCGCAGTCGGCAGACATCGACTCGTAAGGACGAACAGCAACCGCTCCCAACAAACGGATCAAAGAACGAAAAGTGGACAATTCTGGTTTAACTTCATCGTTTTGTATGTGTTTTTCGTCCTTGTCTTCCCGTCTCTGGGGTTTGCGTTGCTACAAGACCCGGGCAACTTTGCTCGAGAGTTCGTGACATTAATTGGCGTGGGGATATACGAAATTGCCCTATCCTACTTCGTCTATCGTAGATCCAAGCTGAGATACGAAATCGCCCCAAACCCCCAGTTACGAATTCTAAAGCAATTCGCGAAAATACATCTTTTGACTTGTATCGTGCTGGCCGCCTGTCTGTTAACGCTGGTACTCTACCTACTAATTCACAGTAGCATGACCGACGCTCCCATCACAGTCTAGATGTAACGGCTCTGACGGAAAACGGGAACTCTATTGGGTTACTATCGTGCCGGACAGACGAATCTTCGCTATTAAACCGGACTTGCCGAACCTGCGACGGTCAGCTCTACGCTCTCTCAAGAAGGCTGGTATCACGCCATGGCCGGACTTGATGGTGAACCTTCGTAAGACTCGCCAGATCGAACTAACAGACATTCACCCACAACACGTGGTATGTGCTTGGTTAGGAAATTCAGAAGACGTAGCCAAGAAGCACTACCTCAAAGTAACCGATGGTCACATGGCCTCTGGAAGCTTGATAACCACGGTTCAAAAAAAAGCAGGTCCAAAAGCGAGTCCAAAAGCAGGTCCAGAACTAGGGCCCTTGCCGTCACTGGACGATGTGATGGTTTCAGTTTCTGGTTAGTGGGATGAATTGAGGGATGTGGAGAAGGTCGTGATTGGTCTTATCCTGAATCGGGAAAACGTTGGAGCAGGGCACTGCTCCAGCTTCCACAGAATCTCTTCCTGAAGATTAACCATCTTTTTCACCCGTTTACCCTGAAGCTCTAGCTGCTCATCTAGCTTCACAAAAATCTGACTGTGGCTCTGATTCACAGCGTCGATTACACCAGCTAAGAGAACCTCTCCGAGAAACTTGAACTTCAAGCCGAAGGACACAGAAAAGGTCGAATACATTTTTTACTTCATTTCGAATCGTCGAAACATTAGCATGAAGAATTCGCTTATTTGCAACATCTTTAACGGAGACCTCATTCGTGGAATGGTTCGTTTTTTCGTCAGGACTGGGGGAGGAACCTCGTAAGCTCACCACTGAGCAAGTCGTAGAATTAATTAGACGGCAAGTAATTGGTGTTAACGCACAAATAATGCGGACTAACGATCCTTCAAAGAAATGGATCCCTATCGCCGACACGGACTTTGCAAAAGTCTTTGCATCCCTCGAGCAAAAACAACGCGAAGCCAAAGAAGCGGCTAAGGCTCAAAAACAGGAAATGAAAAACAAGGCTAAGCAGGAACGAGAGGAGGCTCAACGCCTAGCTGAAATCGAAAAACATCGGAAACAACAAGAACGCTCAAATCAAAACGACACTGGCCTGAGAATCGACGGTTCCCGCGCTGGCAGAAATGATGGCGGCGCAAGTCTTTCTCCAAATACCGTCCCTAGCATAGACGCTAACTCGCTACCGATCTATGAGAACACGAGCTTGCCTCCACGGGCCATTGCGAACCTTGATAGCGAAGAGTTAGTTCATCATTACATCACTGGTCGCCGCAAGGAAGTTCCACGCAAAACTTGTGCATTTATAAAAAACAATACGCCCCAAGAGACTAGAAC
>NZVD01000009.1 GCA_002701385.1 Rhodopirellula sp.
CTTTATTTTGCAATATGATGTACGCTGGCTAACCTATCCTGCGTTGCTATGGATTATTGCTCTGCTCGAAGTATAGCAGAGTAATATTGCTCTATCGTAATTAGGCAGATTGCTAAGGTAGTTGACAGGATCCGAGGTCTCATTTGGAAGCCTTCAAGCAGGTGATAGATGTCGTTTTCAACATAGAGCGCAAGGGTTAAAGGAGGACTCTTTAATAGTAAGGAAATAGTTAAAAAAATATAAAAGGTTGTCCACCTTCATTAGTGACACGTGGTTAAAAGTAGCCAAGAGTCAATTGCTCATGATCCCTGGTGTTGAAATACCCGTTCACATAAAATCGTGGGCAGTTGGCAGCTTAAACCGTCCTCCATCAGGGTTTTACTCATACGGTGGGTTTGTGATGGTTGCGGATGGTAAGGTAATTACATTTTACGTATCTCGTTTCGACTCGTACAAATAATGGGGTGAGATCTGTTACCTCTAATTGTTGGTCGTTGGTGATTAGAAAGGGGCGGGACATGCAGACCCAAGAGCGGTCGTGTAAAATGTAACTCGCCAGTTCTTTTCAATTGGATTAATTTTGATGTGTAGATTCCCCTTTGCTTCTGCCAAGTTTTCAATTTTGTTGCTCCTTACATGCTGTGCGTCAGTCTTAGGTGACAGCGTGCACCATTCTTCGCATATGAGTCCTCATGCGAGGCCAATTGTATTAGGTGGAGATTATGTTTACGTCGCAAATACGCCGTCAGACACTGTGGACGTTATCCACGCCAAGACGCGAGACGTAGTGAAGCGAATCGCAGTGGGGATTGATCCCGTTGGATTGGCGATTCGGCCCGACGGGAAAGAGCTTTGGGTGACCAACCATATTTCAGATTCGGTCAGCGTGATCGACACGGACCCCAAAAAGAGTACCTTTCATCATGTGGTAGGAACAGTTCAGGACTTTGATCAGCAAACTAAGGCTACGCGGTTCGATGAACCGGTCGGAATTGCATTTGCTAATGACTCAAAGGCCTATGTGGCACTGTCATCTGAAAATCAAATTGCCGTCATCAATGTACCCACTCGTAAAGTAATTAAACGTCTCACGATAAATGCTCAGGACCCGCGTGCCATTTTTGTCCGCAATGGCCATCTTTACGTAGCACCTTTTGAGTCGAATAATCAAACGCAATTATCAGGTGGTACTCCGCCATTGGACGGGAAGCTCAAAACCTTCGACGCTTGGGAACATTCAATACGTCATAACAATGTACTATCCATTGGGCATGTTGTTGATATTGTTCGTCATCCAGACGTACCGGATCGTGATCTGTACGTGTTTGATACAGAAAATGAGGAACTTGTTGAAGTCGTTAGTAACCTGGGCACTTTACTCTACGGCCTGACGGTGGATTCCAAAGGTCGTGTGTATATTGCACAGGCCGATGCACGAAATGATGTTAACGGAAAATCAGGGACAGAAAAGCATGGTCTTAAGCAATTGGAAAACCGCGCCTTTCTCAATCAGGTATCACGGGTTGAGTTTGGTGATCATGGCACAGTAAGTCAGCGGTTGGAACTGGAACCTCTTCTTCCGGAGCAACCGACAGTGCAGACGGCACTGGCTACACCATTTGCAATCCAAATTAGTGATGACGATGGAACGATTGTCGCTACAGCTGCAAGTTCAGACAAAGTGTTTACGATGGATGCCAAGTCGGGCGAAGTGTTGGGCCGAGTTAAGGTTGGGGCCGTGCCTCGCGGAATTGCATTAAACAGTGCCGGGGATGGAAAGGCGAAATCGGCGTGGGTACTCAACGCAGTTGAAAACACGGTGTCGGTGATTGATTTGCGAGATGTCACCGAACCCGTGATGCTCGAAACGGTTACTCTGGATGATCCTACGGATCCAGTGGTGAAAAAGGGGCGAATGATGTTCAACACGGCTGCAGCCTCGACGACAGGCACATTTTCGTGCGCCAGTTGTCACCCAGATGGGCATACCGATCAGCTGCTTTGGGTGTTGAATACTCCGATCGTAACTGGAGGCAATCAGATCATGCCTCGTTCCACAATGCCAATTAGGGGATTAAGGGATACGGAACCTTATCACTGGGATGGGATTCCAGGAGACCCTTATGGTGGAAATAACAGCTTCAGCATCCATAAGTCGGTTGCCCCTAATAGTGATATTAAGAATCCAGTCACCAGCACGAGGCACCTGATTGATGGTGGTTTGGCTAACACCATGATGTTGGTGGGATATGAAGGAAAGAATGACAATGGGCAGGCTGGTGCTCTGTCGGAGGGCGAAAGGGATGCGATGGCAAAGTTTTTACTCAGCATCGCCTATCCACCTGCCCAGAGACGCCCCTATGACAATGAAGTAACACAGCGTGCACGAGAAGGGTTTGAGTTGTTTCACGTGCAGGGGGATTTTCAACCACGGCAGAATGTTTGCGGTGATTGTCATCGAATGCCTTTTTTAGTCAGTACGAATACACCAGGGACAGGTATGGATGCTCCTACCTGGCGTGGAGCCTATGATCGGTGGCTAATCCTTCCGCAGGGACGATTGAACATCATCGATTTCCCGTTTTACAGGAGCCTGGCAGAACGTGGAGCTCCGGAACGCGATGTGTGGCGAATGTCTTGGGGTGGGCGCGAGCGATTTGATCCCGTCTGGGATATGGTTTTGCAGCAGAGTAATGGATACCCCGGAGGCTATGGCCGGCAAGTTACATTGAACGCGGCTACTGCTGATAATGAACTGACGATTGATCTGTTGGATGCATTAGAGCGTTCAGCTGCCGAGGGCGCGCTAGTTCTACAGGGTACTGGGGCGTGGAGCCAAGGTCGGCGGGCCAATGAGAAGACCGTCGAATTCAGAGACGGTGGTTATGTAGACGTAGCCTCTAGACAAGATGTTTGGACTCGAGAGGAACTACTCATAGAGGCACTGGAGGGTCGGCTCGTGATGACGGTGACCGCCCATATCGATAGTCATTTTGACTTTAATAATCCTCAGCCGGGGATATGGACACTTGGTCCGATCCAATCACAACGCGGACGACAGAAATTTCCGGTGCTTAACCGAGCTAACCCACAAATGGCAGTGAGTGTTAGGCATCTTAAGGAAGAGGCTAAACTTTATGTCGATGGGCGACGAGTAAACGGCGTTGTTAGCATCGAGAACGGTGTTGCAAAAATTGAATTTAGTGCGGCGCCTTCCTCGGGAATGCACCTCTTGCAAATGCAAAATAAGAATGGCCTGTTTAGTAACGACTTTATCTTCTATGTGCGTGAGCCAGACACGGCGGAGAAAACGGGAGCCGAATAAAGCGTCTCCTGAAGAGAAAAAAGAAAGATCTATTCGGCTAGCTCGCTGATGGGAAGCTTTTGTTTTCCTAAGCGGCCATTAGCGTCGGTGTAGATGACGTATCCGGTGCGTTCATCGTAGGCGAGTGAATAAATCCAACTTTTACTTGCGCGGACGGAATTTGTAATTTCAACGTTGAGTGAATCTACAACATATAGAATGCCATCGCGGCCGGCTGCGACTAAATGGCGGTCTGTCAACCATGCGAGGCAAAGCGGTTTTGTTGGTAGTCTTATATACCGCACCATCCTTCCGATAGTTGGTTGCCAGAATCTGACCGTCCGATCCTCACCTGCTGACGCTATTATTGGAAGAGCGGACTCAACGGGCGCAATCGCAATGGCAGTCACCGGATGCGTATGTTGATTCAGACTGCGGATTAAAGTTCCCTGCCCGGCGTCCCAGACGCGGATGCTATTGTCCAACCCGCCGGACACGAGCAGATCCTGAGATTTTAAATATACAAGGGACGTGATGCCGTTAGAGTGACCGTTCAGGGTCAAATGAGGTTTGTTGGATGATAAGAACCAAACCTTTACCAAACCCTCCAGATCAGCCGTCGCAAATTTGTCGTCCGACAACCAAACGTTTGTAGTAATGGAATCCCCCGCACCATTGAAGGCTTTGTGAAGCTTAAAGGATGGCCAGTGGTATGCCGCGGCATGCCATTCCTCGGATGGGCGGCCTCCGACAATGAGTAGATGCGAACCGTCAGGAGAAAAGGCCAGGTCGTGTAGATTTGCTGAAGAGATTGAATAGGTCTTCAATTGCCTTTCGGTTGCTAGTCCATAACGAGTAATGCCATCCTGCGAGGATGTGAGGATATTTTTCCCATTGGGGCTTATTGCACATCCGGTAATGGGGGGGGGAGATTGGGCTGAAAGTGCGCCGGCAAGAACCGTCGACATTATCAGCGTGAGGTTATGCATCAAGAGTCGGGATGAGATCATTGGAACGTCTTGGTAAGTTACCCGATGAGGGAGGTGATTATCTCTGCGTTGTCGGGCGCGAGTCGCACCGGCCGGCCGTCCGATGTGTGCAATTCGTGTTTTGGATCGATTCCGAGCAGAGTATAGATAGTAGCGACGATATCGGATGGAGTAACAGGATTATCCTGTGGGAATTCGCCCAATGGGTTACTCGATCCAATAACCTGGCCACCTGGAACTCCGCCTCCAGCCATCGCAAGGCTAAAAACTCGCGGCCAATGATCACGGCCACCGTTCGAATTGATCTTAGGAGTCCGGCCAAATTCCCCCATTACAATAACCAAAGTGTCATCGAGTAATCCTTGCCTTTTCAGGTCGCTTATCAAAGTACTAAAGGCGCGGTCCAGAGATGGTAATTTAGCATTCCTATCAGTTGCGTAACGCTTTTTTAATGTCTGGATGTTGTTGTGAGTATCCCATCCGGAGCTATTAACAGTGACAAACGGTACGCCTCTTTGGATTAGCCGTCTAGCAAGCAAACAGCTTTGGCCAATCGGATCCCCCATTCCATAACTGCTTCTTATTTCGGATGATTCTTCCGCAAGATTAAAAGCTGATTTTGCCTGCTCTGAGGAAAGTAGGTTATAAGCCCGTTCGAGATCAGGATTACCAACATTCGAGGCCTTGTCGGTTTCGGCTGTGAAGGAATCGAACGCGTTAGCGAGTTTTCTTCGTCTTTGTAAACGCGTCCCATCAAGGCCGTTAAAGAAGTTTAAATCCTGCACCTTAAAATCAGGTCGCTGGGGATTTCCCCCAACTGCGAACGGTTGTGTTGATGGAGGAAGGAATCCATTGCCCGACAGGTTATTGGTAAACCGAGGAATTGCGATATTAGGCGGCAAAATGCCGGGATTCTTGCGTATTGAGGCAACAGCCGAACCAATGGAGGGATATTCAAGCGCTGGGGTTGGCTTGTATCCGGTTAATAGATAATGGGCGCCAAAATTGTGTTCCCCCAGAGGCGAAGTAGCAGAACGTAATAATGTAACATCCTCCATGATGTTCGCTGTAAGTGGAAAGCATTCATTCAGACGAACACCCGGAAGAGAGGTTTGAATAGAATCCATAGGCCCACGAACTTCAACGGGAGCATCGGGCTTGGGATCAAACATCTCTAAGTGGCTCGGACCTCCCTCAAGCCATAGTAGGATGCAGGATTTGGCACGAGCGTTGTTTGAGACGCCATGGAGCCGACGAAGGTCTAACAGGTCAGTAAGACCCAGTCCAAGCGAGGTAATGCCGCCGATGCAAATGGCATCGCGTCTACTGATTCTTTGATTACGCAACGGTTTTGTTCCTGATTACAGTGCTGATATTTTCGGTACTACTTGTCCTGAGGAGGTGAAACTTCCGACTTTACAACGCCATATAGTTTTGCCCATTTGAAAAGATGGTATTGGGATCGTTCCGTACCATAATCCGCTAACTTACCGCTATCAATGATTCGCTTGGCCATCGCGCCAATTTGAGCCGCCGCCGCTTTGTTCTTTTCAAGTATAAGATCAATACGTTTGGCGGCAGCCTCAATTGCCTGGGCGTCTGCCGATTTATCAAGGACTGGTGCAATCAAACTTCGTACGTCGATACCAGAGGGATTGGCTCTCGTCTTAGCGTTTGTACGGCCACGGTTGCCGTACGAGGCAGAAAGCCACTTTTCCATGGATTCTGTTTTTACAGCAAGCACTTCGGTAATAGCTCCGAGCAGATGAGGGTCTGGTGTTAACATGCCTTGTGGAAACGGAAAATTGTATTTAACGACTCCATTTTCGGCGACAAGAACTGTCATGCTGATATTGCGATCTAAACCGTAGCTTCCAGGGCCATCCCGACCGTCACGGCTTAATCCGATGGTTGGTGAACCTACGATGTAATTGCGATAGCGTTTTATGTTTGCAGCCAGTGCGTTTGTGTCGTCACCAAGATAGACGACGATAGCATGTAATTTAGTCTTGGAACCAGCATTGATCGTATTGGCTAGACGCAAAAGGCCAATCACACCGCGGGCGGTAGAGCCGGATTGGTCGGCAAACACTAGGATCTGAACACCCTTACTAGTCCCTAATGCGTTAATCACCTGGCCGTCTTGCTCGCCGCCAGTTACAGTGACCTCCAATTTTGGAAGTGGTTCACCCGCTTGTGGACCAGAAAAGATCTCTTTCCCGCCATCGAGTTTAAAGTCCTTTGGATTTTTAATAGAGAAAGCCTGTTGATATTCCCGGTTTTGTACAGGCCGCTCGGCTTCGGGGCTTTTAGTAGCGGCGATCGCACGCCGGGCTTTTGCAGCTTCTTCTGCTGATAGTTTACCGTCGCCGTCGGCGTCGAATTTCTTAATAATCTCAGCGCGATTTTGAGCGTTCGAACGCTGTGAAGGTGTTTCGTCGGCTTTTGCGGGGACACATAGGATATTTGCTGTAAGGATGGCGAGCAATGCGATGGTTGTTTTCATGTTAATAATTGGTTTAGAGAAAATGGACATTGGTATCGATGTTAGTGGTTTGTAATAAAATCGCGTGAAGTCATCAGGCTCCAGACGAAGTCTTCCAGGAACTGATCGCGATTAGAATTGGTATCAAATTTGTGTAACTCGGCTAGCCAGAATTCACTCTCTTTCTGCGTAGGGAAACGAGAATAGGCAGCCAAATAGTACTCTTTAATTATATCCTTAGGCTGTACACCTTCGGCTAATAAATTCTGTAGCCGGCTTCCGGAGGCGTTAAGTCTACCGTTGAGAAAGTCTCCATTGAAGAAATGAAGCAATTTACTCAGGGGACTTGGTCCTGCGGTTGGATCATCACATGAACCCGAACGATCGCAGCGCCCTAGGATATCAAGTGATCGAGAAGACGTCAGAGGGTTTAGTAACTGGATGGCTCTAGTCCCCGGAGGATGCTCGCCGTATCTTTCAGGCAAGCCCAATACATCGCTGACAGCATCGGCGTGAACAGCGGCATCAAGTGGTACCCGTAGAGCACGGGAATAATACATGTTGTCGTGTTTAGTGTGTTCCGTAGATCGAGCAGTGCGTTGATAGGCTGCGCTTTCACAAATTCTGGCGAGTGTATGCCGAACCGAATACCCATGATCGACGAAATCATCGGCGAGTAATGTTAAAAGCTCTGGGTGTGTAGCTGGATTAGTGTCTCGAAAATCATCGACCGGAGCAACCAGGCCTCGTCCCATCGTCAGTTTCCAAAGACGGTTGACGAAAGCCCGGGCAAAGTAGGGATTATCTTCAGCGGTTAGCCAGTTGGCGAACTCAATCCTTGGGTCGTCTGAATTAGACAGGTTTATTTCTGAACCCGGTATCCTGAGCACCGCGGGTGCCGAGGTGCGGGGGTGAATCGACGTCCCTTCAAGTTTGATACGGATCTCTTCCCCAAGGTCGACTTTTGCAAAGATTGCTGCCAAACCGTGGTAGTCATCCTGGGTCCATTTGTCGAGCGGATGGTTATGACAGTTGGCACAACGCAGCCGCGTACCTAGGAAAAGTTCGCTTGTGAACTCCGTGTGTTGCCTCGCATCGGTTGTTGTACGGTAGAAGTTAGCCGGGCCATTTATCCGGGAGTCGCCTTTCGCAAGAATTAGGGTCCTTGCGAAGTCTTTAATGCTTGTATCCGCTGCGACATGGCTCTGAATCCACTGGAAGTAGGCTTCACTGTTTTCTTCGCCTAAACTTTGAGGTCTAAGGCGTAACAGATTTGCGAAACGATACGACCAGAATTCGGTATATTCCGGGGAAGCCAGAAGTGATCTAATTAAAGCGTGACGTTTATTAGGATCGTTAGATGAAAGAAATGACTTAGTAAATGAAACAGCTGGCAGACGGCCGGTTAGATCGAGATAGACCCTGCGTAGGAATTCAGAGTCGCTGGCCTGACCCGCCGGTTGAAGTTTTAGAATCTCAAGGGTTTGATTTATTTCGCTATCAATAAAGTTGTGGTTCGGTATTTTAGTTGCGGGTATTTGAATTTCTGCCGGGATGTCAACTAAGGGCGTGATTACCTCGATTGCCTTGACCTGTGTTAGGTAACGGACCGTCACGATATGTCTGCCATTACGGATTGGTTTGACGGTTGGGTTTTCCTTTG
This sequence comes from Rhodopirellula sp., assembly GCA_002701385.1. GTDB lineage: Bacteria > Planctomycetota > Planctomycetia > Pirellulales > Pirellulaceae > UBA721. The sequence continues at coordinate 8,442 of NZVD01000009.1, forward strand.
ATGTTTGAACAGCAGTTTCGTCTTCGGACGTAAGGACGGACCATCGAGTGACGTCTCGAGTCAATCCATTTGAGTAATGTGCGGTAATGGTGAGGTCGACTGGGATGTTAGTCCTATCCAATAGTATTCGTTCTGGAGAAACACTAATATTCGCGAGTTCCAGTGAAGAATTGAATGTTGCTCCATCCTGTATCCAAGTCAGGATACGCTGGGCGCTTTCTGAATTCAAATCGAAGAGAGTGCCTCCTTCGTGAGAGATTTGCTCGGTTGGTTTCCGTAGGATTAGGCTATCCTGTGGATTGGATTTATTAATCCTTCGACCCTGCAATTGATAGACGATTGATTCAAAATCTGATTTCGGGTCTCCGCCATATAGACTGAGCTTAAATCCACCTCGTCCGATGGCAGCCCCATGACACGAACCGGCGTTACATCCTGCTTTCGTCAACACTGGCACAATGTCGTTTACAAAGTCTAGCGCTAATGCTGAACTGCCAGGAATGTCTACCCAGCTGCCTAAGAGAAAGAACGTGGAAAGTATATAGAATTTGGGGAATGTTGGCATAACACGAAACCTGAGGTAATACTATTCCCATTGTATGTCGAAAGGCTAAGGTTTAGATAGGTCGAGTTTCTTTTTTGCGAAGTCACGAAATTCATAATTAACCTATGAATTACGACACCTTTTGACCTAAACTGAATGTAGTTGTTAGGCGGATCCACTCGTTCTCAGGCTAAGCGAAATGGTAGACACCACTCGAAGACGTTTCCTCCAATCTACCGTTAGCGCGGGCGGACTGGGTTTGTCTTTGGACGGTATTCTGCAAGCACAGGCAAGCGATGCGGGTGTTGATAAAGACACCGCTGTGATTCAGGTTTGGTTGGGCGGGGGCCCGTCTCAATTCGAGACCTTTGATCCGAAGCCTGAAGCTCCAATCGAAATTCGTGGGCCTTATGGCACTATTCCCACATTGCATTCGGGCGTAAAGTTTTGTGAGACGATGCCCTTAACTTCGCAGGTGGTTGATCGCGCATCGATTATTCGTAGTATTTCCCATGGAGAGAACGGGCATTTCGTGGCAGCACATTGGTTGTCCACCGGTTATCGAGGAATGAATAATCAGGCGTCACACCCATCTGCAGGAGCCTTGGTGTCTAAGTTTTTAGGACCACGCTCTCCAGGTATGCCACCCTATGTTCTTTTGTCTGAAGAACAAACTCGTAATCCGAATATTGGCGAGGTTATGGGGCCAGGCCATTTAGGTTCCGGGCATGGTGCGTTTACCGTATTCCAGGACCCGTATGTCTCGGGGTATCGCCATGACATGCTTCAAGCTGCAACGTCGAACTTGAAGCTGGCGGACGATGTGACCATTGATCGCGTGGGTGACCGACGAAGCTTGCTGACTTCATTGGATAATCTATCTCGTAATATCGATGCCTCGAGGACGATGCGAGGCATCGACCGATTTGGACAAGTCGCGCTGGATATGGTTACCAATGGTAAAGCTCGAAAGGCATTCGATTTGTCTGACGAACCCGCGCATATACACAAACTGTATGGCGGTCATCGCTGGGGACAATCTGCATTGTTGGCGAGGCGTCTGGTCGAGGCAGGCGTTTCCTTCGTGACGATCAATACGGCTCCGGATTCATTATGTTGGGACTGGCACCTAAATATTGTGAATGATAATCGTCCCGCTGATGGTTCGTTGGGTCCCAGTCGAGGAATGGATTTATCAGGTCCGCCACTGGACCAGATGATAGCGGCGTTAGTGACGGACATTTACCAGCGTGGACTGGATAAGAAGGTCATGTTGTTAGTTTGGGGCGAGTTTGGTCGAACTCCACGTATCAATAAGACCGGGGGACGTGACCACTGGGGACCATTGATGAGTATCCTGCTTGCTGGAGGGGGCATGAAAGTGGGACAGGTCATAGGGCAATCGAATTCCCGTGGAGAGACTCCGGTTGATCGTCCTATTCATCCTAATGATGTTCTGGCCACCGTTTATCGCCATTTGGGTATTGATCCTTCATCGCATACAGTCACTCGAGAAGGTCGCCCGATTCCACTCTTGCCCAACGGCGAACCAATCAGCGAATTGATATAAGCGTGTAAGCACGACCGCTGTAGGTCTTCCTGAGCTGTCACCAATTCTTAAACCTCTCTCGTCGGCGAGACTTCTATGGATTTAATCAAAGATATTGCGAAGTCCTTTTATCATTACTATAAGCTTGGCGAGGTGAGTTTTGGGCTGGAAGATATTTCAGTATTGTCGATGGAACAGGCGTATCAATGCCAGGATGCCTTTGTGAACCTCCGGGAAAATGACGGCGATCAACCGTTTGGATACAAAGTTGGTTGTACAAGTGCTGCGATTAGGAAGCAATTTGGTTTTGATGAACCCATTTACGGACGACTAATGACGCCGGGGAAACTATTCGAATACGACTCTGTTGAGGCTCGGAACTATGACAATCTGGCAATCGAGCCTGAATTTGTTATCACAATGAAGCGTGACCTATATGGCGTACCAGAGTCAGAGCAGGAATTGATTGATGCGATCGATACGATTCGCCCAGGGATCGAATTGCATAATTATACCTATCATTTTAGTCCGCCAACGAGGCAGGAATTGATTTGTTCAAATGGTATTCATGCGGCACAGCTTATTGGAAGCCATGCCGTAGAAGCCTCAGCAATTCATTGGGAATTGGAAGGTGTGGCAGTATTTAAGAATAAAAAACTGGTTGCGTCGGGGGTAGCAGCAGACATCATGGGCGGTCCGCTAAATTCGCTTAAGTTTCTACTTAGTCACTTAAAGAGCCGTGACCAGAAACTCGCTGCCGGCGAAATGGTAATTCCTGGTTCTGCCACGGCGCTGATTCCAGTGGAGGCGGGCGATGAAGTCGAGTGCTGTTTTACCAATGCAGGCAGTGTCAAAATGACTGTTACTTAAATGCTGCTAAGTATTGAGTCTCTCCAGTACGCAAGACCTCCTAAAGAAGGAGGCGAAAGAAGAATGGAATCAAATTCTTAATTGTTGCCGTGGGCCTACCATGCTGTCCAGCCTCCGTCGACGACAAGGTTTTGACCAGTGATGTAACTTCCAGCATTGCTTGCCAGAAGGAGCAATGCTCCTTTAAGTTCATCAGGAGTTCCCATTCGCTCCATCGGACTCTTCGTACATAGACGCTCGACCATTTCAGCTGGGGCCCGCTCACTGGGAAATGGGCCGGGGCTTAAGCAGTTGACCCTAATTCTATCCTTGGCCCAGTAGACAGCTAAGTGCCTAGTCATGTGAATCACACCACCCTTTAATGCGTGATAAGACGCTGGGCTGTAATTGCAAACGTCCTGATAGGCATCGGGGTAAGACGCTACGATACCATACATTGATCCAATATTGACGATAGCTCCCTCGGCTGAACGATTGACGATATGTTCGCGGAATAGACGTGAAAGAAGGAAATAGGCAGTTGCATTTGCGAGTTGGTCGTTAAACTGTTCCTGGGTGACGGTCGTCCAATCATCCGCGGCACCCGCCGTTCCGTTGTTGATTAAAATGTCCAGTTGTCCGCATGTCTTTATCGCAATGGCAATTGCGGATTCTATACTGGATTGATCCTTGTGATTAAGGATAACCCCGAGATGGTTTGAACCCGTTAACTTGGCTGCGGAAGCGTTAGCTTTTTCCTGATCTCTGCTGGTTACTACAACCGTCGCTCCGGCTTCGGCCAGCGTCTGACAAAAAGCCGTGCCGAGATACCCCGTACCGCCAGTTACCATGGCGACTTTACCCTCAAGGTTGAAAAGGTCGTGATTAGATTTGCTCATGATCGTTTGTCTCGATCTACTGGGTTAGGGAATTTGATACCACTGCTTATCACGGACGGAGGCGAGCATCGCAAGGTTAGTCTGGAGGGTGTGTTTTGCAGCGTGAAGATTACAGGCGGGTGAGGCCCCCTGCTCTACAGCATCAAGGAATGCATTAGCCTGCGCAACAAATAGGTCATCTCGTTCGAGTGAGGATTCGCCGCCGGGAAGCCAATCGCCTTCGGGTTGCGTGCAATATTGCCAAGTCCCGCTGTGCAGGTCACACCTGACCGTGGCTTGTTCGAAATTGATTGTTAAGGAAGTTTCGTTTGGAAGTTGGAATTGATTTAGGGAAAGGTTCCCGAGAATTTCACCGTGTCTGATTAGTACATGGACGGTATCTTCGACCTCCACGTCTGGAAGGGAGAGATGCGCCGCGTCGCAAACCAAGGCGGTTGTCGGGCCTAAGAGCCATTGTAGTGCATTAACCATGTGGGTAATGGCGTCCTGGATCGCTCCTCCACCCGTTTCATGGGATGTGTAGTAGATCTCACGATAGGCGGGTCTATAGAAAGGAAAATGTTGTCCCGAATTTACGGTGACTTGAAGCGGTTGGCCGAATCGTCTTGTATCGATAACCTGCTTAAGCTGTTGCAATAGTGGATGATGTCGCATGACATACGCTACGCCCACCGTAACTCCTCTAGTTGCGGCCCTTTCAACGAGTTCATCTACCCCATCAATGGACGTACTCAGTGGTTTTTCAACGAATACATGGGAGCCAGCTTCAACTGCCGTGGTCGCCATTGGGATGTGAAGATGAGCAGGCGTGCTTATGAGGACGATTTCGGGACGAGATGCCATTGCGGAAGTTAGGTCCGTAAATTTATCTTTCACGTCATATTGATCGGCCAATTGGTTGAGTAACTCTGAGTTGGAGTCGCAGATGCTCGCATGGACACGTCCAGTCTGTTGAAAGCAACGTAGGTGTCGGTGGCCGATGGAACCGACTCCGACGATTAGCAGTGAATGCATAGGTTAACTCGAGCTATGTAACTAGGCGTCTAAAGGAATCAGTTTGCGGTATCGTGTCGACCAGCTCCGGGATGACCTCTGCGTCCAATCCATTGCGGATAATCAGAAAAACATCATCTATTGCTGCTATCGTCCTGGATACCTCCTCATCGCCATGGGCTGCATTGATATAAAAAGAGAGGTTCATGTGAATACTTCGCTTTGCCATTTCCTGAATGAAAAGCGTATTGACGAGAGGCGTAAGATGACCGATATCAAACCGTATATAGGGATGCCAGTCTACTCCTCCACAAACAGCTGGCACGGAATGCTTAGTGATCAACTCTGCAACCTTTTGTTTTAAGATTCGACCTGTGTCTTGAATAACTTCCGGTGTCTTGCGGCGTTCGATTTCCTTCAGAGTGGTGATAGCAGCCCGGATTCCTAAAGTGTCACTCCAATAGGTGCTGGAGATGAACATTTGGCTTGCGGGCTGCATAACAGCCCTGGTGCCGACGACAGCCCCCATTGGATATCCATTGGAAATCGATTTAGCAAACACAGCCATGTCAGGCTCGACGTTTACCAAAGGCTGGATGCCGCTGATCGTTGGGCGAAAACCGCTTGATACTTCATCGAAGATCAGAACGACGTTGAATTCAGTCGCTAATTCCCGTACTCGCTTCAGGTAACCATGCGGCGGTATTTCACTTCGTAACGGTTCCATGATAATAGCTGCGATATCGTCACAATTCGTTCTCAGTAAATCCTCAAGGGTTTCAACGTCCCCATAGGGAAAGGGAATCGCTGTGTCCTTTAGGGCTAAAGGGACGCCGGTGGGGTCGATACCCGGAAAGAGGTGGGGATCAAGATCACTTCCGGCAAGATTTGCAGCAAGATACCAGTCGTGCCATCCATGGTATCCACAGAACAATACTTTATCCTTCCCAGTGGTGCCGCGGGCGATACGGATTGCGATTGCACATGCGTCACCTCCGCCTTTTGCGAATCGAACCATTTCTGCGCAGGGGACGCGATCAATAAGTAACTCGGCGAGTTCTAACTCGATTGGATGACTGACAGAATACATTGTGCCAGTATCAATTTGGCGTTTAACCGCCTCATCAACCACGGGATCACAATATCCGAGTATCATAGCGCCGATACCGCTAACCCAGTCAATGTAAGTGTTTCCATCGACGTCGGTAAAGGTGCCGCCACTTGCAGATTGGGCAAAGGCTGGACTAAATCCGTAGGCGTATCTAGTTGGCCTGCGGCTAATTAATTGGGTGGCGCCCGGAATGACCTGCTCTGCTCGATGGTATAGTTCCATCGAGCGTGCGACAGAGGCGAATGTAGTATCTAGATCAGACATGCGAATTATGACGACATTTGGGTCTGCGAGTCTGCTTGCTCAACAACATTAACGCCAGTCAACTCCTGCCATCCCAGGAGTATCTTTTTGGCGATTGGGCCAACCATTCCGCTGCCAACAGAGAGACCATTAAATTTAGTGGCCGGCATAAGGCAGTATGGCGTACTGGTGAAGAAGACCTCGTCTGCCGTATAGAGGTCATAGGGGAGCAAGCGAGTCTCTATGAATGGGATACCTTGTGCGCGGCAGATTTCCAAAGTTGTTTGTCTAGTGATGCCTGCTAACCCATTGATACTAGTTGGCGTTTTAACTACACCATCCTTTGCGATAAATACATTGCCGCCTTTATTTTCGGCAACAAAGCCATCCGTATCGAGAATCACGCTTTGGGCATCGGGGTCTACCAGTTTCACTTCCTGCTCTGCAAGCGTGTAGAACATCCTAGACCGATTTTTGATACGCGCATCCAATGATTGGGATGGGATTTGTCTGCTGAAGGGGGTAACTGCATGGCATCCGACATGGTAATACTTTTGCCAACCTGTCAGATTTAAGGGTTGGTTAGAGATCATAATCGTTGCTGCAGACGATTGTTTGGGATTCGGCCCTAGAGGCGACATTCCCGCGGAGACGTTATGTACGATCCAACAGTCGTCTGTCGTAGCGTAAAGTTGAAGATTTCGTTCCAGTAAATCCATCGTGATGCGATACATCTCATCTGCATCGATTCCCGGATCGATTCTCGCTACTTTCAGAGATTGATAGAGTCGAGCGATATGTGCCTTGAGCTTAAACGCTTCGTGATGAAACGTGCGTGAGGAATCGGTGACGCAATGACCAAGATTCACAGCGGCATCGAAAATGGATATTTTGGCTTGGCTTTCCGGCACAAAATCTCCGGAAAGATAAACGAGTCGCTCTTTATGGTCAGTCATTTGTTTTGTTCGTCATCCAATAGTTTAGTTTCCAACACAGATCAACTTAGAGCGGGTCCGAATATAGATCATTCCGTCTGCTATGGCAGGGGTGGCCAAAATAGCATCGCCCATATCGTTTTTTGAAAGTATAGGATAATCTTCGCTATCTTCGAGTACGACGATGACACCATTTTCACCAGCAACGTATATTTTCCCGTTCCCCACTATAGGTGATGCGAAATACTCACATGTGTTTTGGATGCGCGTTTGTCGACCGATATTTTTGCCCTTCTTGGTGTCAAAGGCTGTGCGGATTCCGCCGCCCTTGATTAGCAGCATCCGGCCATTGGAAACAAGCGGCGATACGATATGGTCAGTGTATTTAGTAGGATGTTTCCATAGAAGATTTGATTTCGTGACATCACCGTTTCCACCCGCTCGGACAGCGAGTACATATTCATCGGCGGCTTCCTTCGCATCAAATCGTGCACCGGCGAAATTGTCAGGATGTAGGAATGCAATATCCAACTCTTCTCCTTCTAGGAATCCATCCTGATTCAGGTCTCCCCGGTCGAACGTCTTTTTGAAAAACGCCTCCGGGACGCGACCGGAAGGGACGATGGCATGCATTTCATCTTTTGATAATTTACCGTTGCTGTCCCCTGTCTCTGCGCGATCGGCAGAGGCGAGCCATTGATTAGCAATTCCGCCACTTTGAAGCGAGATATAGACAACACCATTGTCGACTACGGGCGTCGTCTTGATATTCCGCAATAGAACGCGGGCAAACCATTTCCGTTCACCCGTGTCGGGATTGTAGCCAATTAACATACCAGTGCCTGCAACGACAAGATTATCTCCATCAGGAGTTTCGCAGATTACAGGATGAGAATAATTGACAGCCTGATCACTACGGTCGTCTCGCCATGCAACTTTCCCGGTAGCCTTGTCTAGTGCGACAATGGCGGGGTTAAGATCGTCATCCTGTAGGAATATGACTTTGTCCTTATAGAGAGTTGGGGACATTGCTGGCCCCCAGCGAAACACGAAAAACGGAGTGGGCATCTCGTATTTCCATTCGTCCTCCCCAGTGTCGGCATCCAAGGCCATGAGTCCCAGGGTACTAAAATAGAAATAGACGCGTTCGGAATCTGCAGCTGGTGTCGTGGCGCATTGACTATTGGTTTTATGAACAGGTATCAAGTTCGGTGTATGCCATTGTCTCGTCCAAAGCGTTTTGCCGGTTGCAGAGTCAAAGGCATGTAGTCCGACATGCTGTTCGTCGATCATCGAAGCGACAAACACCTTACCGTTGGCAACGACTGGGCAACCGATCCCATCACCCAGCGTTGCGGCCCACTTAACGTTTTCTGTATCTGAGAAAGTGGTTGGTAATTCGTGTTTAGATGAATAGACGCCCGTTGAATTTGGTCCTCGGAATTGCGGCCAATCTTCACTGTGCACGACAGTCGATAGTAACAAGAGTAGCGGTATGGAAAAGAAGGTTTTAGGATTCATCGCTTAGACTCCGTGATACTGCGGTCAAAATATTTCTGATGGTTCTATTATGCAACAGCCTGATTGGAAATGCTAATTGTTAATCGATTTGAGGGCAGTCGCATGCTCTTAGGTAGTCTCGTTATAATAAGTAAACTACGTAAGGAGATGAATTACTTTTGCTCGTTAGGCAAGCCGAAAGGGTTTGCAAAGGAAATATGGGCTCTGTGTTGTTATTAAAACAGGTTAATCGATGGTCCGCGGTTTTAGTATTTTCGGCTTTTTCAGTTTTATCTATATCGGCGCGTGCCTTGCCAGCGAACCTGAATTGAAACGAATTACGGTCGATGAGGCGCGTGCAAGAGTCAAATTGCTTGAATCTGTCTATTTATCGACCCTTCAGAATATGCATCGAAGATACTTCGATGGGAATGAACGGGCTCCGGTTCCATCGAAAGTCATGGAAGAAGTATTTCGGCGTGTAGATTATGACAATGGTACGAAAAGCCGTTGGATCGCAGTCAATACTCCGGCAATGCATCCGGACCACGAGCCCAAGGACGAATTAAGTAAAGCAATTGCCAAGCATCTAAAATCAAACCTGACTCGATTTGAACGGATTTCGGACGAACGATTTATCAGTGGCCGTTCGATTACACTTTTCGCGAGTTGCCAGAAGTGCCACGTCAGCGCGCTCACTCAACAGAATGGGGGTCGCAAGGTCGCGGGCTTGGTTATTGAGTTACCACTTGTCTATAAGGTCGCACGGGATAGGTAAGCGTTAATTTCTAATTGGAAAAGAGTTTCCCGAGTTCAGGGTGGGTTTCGATCAGAATCTGTCTTATCGATGCTCTAATTTCTGGCGTGAGGTGATTAAAACGAGCCTTATTTGTCGTGCTGATAGAAGCAGTCAAGATTTGGTTTATTTGACGGTGCAATGCGGCTGTGGTTTTTGGCCCAAGGGCTTTAAACGCATCCGTATAGACCATGTAGCTTAACGGGTGTTTGAACATTCGAGTGTTTAAGTCAAATTGATAAAGACTTTGGCCACTTTTCGTTTGAGGTGATCGTTTGCTGAAATCACGGGCGAACATGCTTGTGCCTGTGATGGGTGAGGTAAGCTCGAATTCGTCCACGAAGAATAAATAATCTACAAGCTCCGTTACGACTCGCTGGATCCTCCGCTTTGTAAAATCGCTACCGCCATTTTGGTCGAGGCCAAAAACGGCATCATAATGTTCTGCGCGGCGTTCTTCATAAATTGCTTTACTCAGTAAATTCTGCATCTGTGTTTGGTGTTCGAGTACCATGAGTGCGACGACATCACTGGTCTTCGTGGGATAGAGTTTCTCATTCACGTTTCGAGGTAAGCTGAGTCGATTGGCGCCTTGAGAGAAATCAATGTTATCGACGTCGTCGTCTCGACTAACAAACATATTGCCCATGTGGAGCATTTTGCCGTGAGTTCCGGTTACATAGTATCCTCCCCAACGCTCATGTAATGGCGAAGAATGATCAGAAAGGAAATTGCCGAAATTGTAAACTGGTTGCCCGCTTGCACTGGTGTATAGGCTACGAACCAGTGGGCCTGGCACCTCGTGTGTTCTGCGATTCGCATGGCATTGCAGACATTCCCCTTTGTCTCTAACCAGACGGGCCGAAGTTCTCGTTTGCGGAAGTGAATAGAACACAGACCCCAGTGTTGGATCCGAAGCGATGAATTCAAGGCGATCGCCTCCCGGTACCCAGCCAACGTAGACCGAATCATTGAAATAGAGAGCCCGTGGCGTGGTCGGATTGATAGGCCTCAGTTGAAGACTCGTCTTGGAATAGACAAGCGCCTGCGAATTTACCGGAATCTGCAGGGCGGACAAAATTGAATCCAGGTATCCGCGGGTTGGATGAAAGTCCAGTTTGACATCCCCATCTTGCAGAGCCTGTTTGAGGCGAGTGATTGCGTTGTCAGCTTTAGCTGTCTGGTATTGAATGGGTTTTTGATAGAAATCAAAATCGGATTGCGCCGTCAATAATGGAATTCCGAGTTGCGGAAAACAGCAAAGAGTTAAAAATATATAGCGAACGTGGATACATCCAAGTTGGCTCGTATAGAGTTTAGCGAAGGGGATTTTCGTACCACACAACATTTTGCGACCCTCTACCCGCATTTAAGATGTCCATGTCTCCGTCTCCATCCATGTCGACATGGCGTAGGTCATAACTTTCCTGGTTATCATCCAGCGTATTGAGCGAAAACGTTCCATCCCCCCGATTTAGATAAAGCATCACCCGCTTACTTTCATAACCACAGGAGGCGGCGTCAATATGGCCGTCCTGATTGAAGTCCGTGACCGAAAGGCTGTGTGGTTGGCGGATGGTTGTATCGATGTCATGGATTTTCCAGGAAGGGTTTTCAAACCAGATGACCCCTACTCCATGCCCTCTGGTTGCAAGCCAGTCGACCTTACCGTCGCCGTTGACATCAGCGGGGCGAATATTTGTCGCGGCGGTTTGGTTCTGCGCGATCAACACCTTCTTCCACGCTCCCTTCACCCCATCCTTTCCGGGATTTTTCCAATAGGCAAACCAATTTCCATCGACAAATGGTTTCCCTTTTGCGCCCACCGCTATTTCTTTCCACCCATCCCCGTCAATATCACCGGCGCCCATGTAGTGGCTACCCCCACGAGCATTGCCATCGGCGAAGACGTGTCGATGCCATTGTTTAGCGCGTAAAGGGTTTTTAGGAATACTGAACCAGGCGATGGAATCACCGATGCCTTTTTCGGGTTCGAAGTTATTAATAATTAGTTCAGGTTTCCCATCGTTGTCGATGTCGGATTTGAGTATGCAATGGATTCCGGTGATATCCGGGTCAATGAGTCGTGGTGTCCATGCTCCTTTTTGGATGGAATTGGGACCAGGGTTTTCCATCCAAAACGGATGGCTATTAGCGAGTGTACCGGCCCAGTCCAAATCGCCGTCTCCATCGACGTCAATAACCTCACTGTGGATACAACTACCGTTACCACCTTCGAATCGATGAAGAATGATCTCACGTTTCCAGTCTGGAGCCAAAAAGAGGCTTACTCCGCCGTTAAAACTGGCAATGACATCGAGAAAGTCGTCTCCATTTGCATCTAAGGCTACCGCTGTGTTGCAGTGGCCTTGCTGGGTAATTATGTGTTTTTGCCAGTCCGCGGCACCGAGTGTGCTACCGGCAAGCAACAGGACTATGACTGTATGGTAGAAGCTAGGCATATCAGGCTTTCTATGTTATTAGGCGAGGACGTTTTGGACGACCGTACCCTCAACGTCGGTCAGACGATAGTCACGACCGGCGTGGCGATAGGTAAGTTTCTCGTGATCAAAACCTAATAGATGAAGAATCGTAGCATGGAAGTCATGGACATGGACGGTGTCTTCTGAAGCACGTAAGCCATGCTCGTCCGTAGCACCGTGCACGATACCTTTTTTGACACCCGCACCGGCAAGCCAGGAGGTAAATGCCCAAGGGTGGTGTTCTCGCCCCTTTGCGTCGGCAGTGTTATTGAAAGGGGTTCGACCGAATTCGGTTGTCCATACCACAAGTGTGTCTTCGAGCATGCCACGTTGTTTAAGATCTTTGAGTAAGGCGGCAATGGGTTGGTCTACGTTTTTGGCCAAACCGACGTGAGACATCATGTCACCGTGAGCGTCCCAATTGCCCGAAGAACCCGTGTCGATTAACTCGACAAATCGGACGCCACGTTCGACCAGACGACGTGCAGCAAGGCACTGCCAACCAAATCCTACGGTTGAATTTGGCTGGATAGCATAACTATTTAACGTGGACTCGGTTTCTTTACTAAAGTCGAATGCTTCAGGCACGGCGCTCTGCATGCCATAGGCGGTGGCAAAGCTTTTCATGCGAGTTTGCAATGCTTCCTTGTTACTGCGTTTGTCTAAATGCAAGGAATTTAGAGCCTGTAGTGCATCAAGTTCGAGGCGTTGCCTGTCTTTAGGTAGGCGTGGGCTAACATTCGCAATGGGTTCAGCGCCAGGGACCACGAGTGTTCCCTGATTGATGGCAGGTAAAAAGTCGTTGGAGTACACCTGTGTACCTGCATAGGTTTGCCGAGGGGCAATTACGATAAATCCTGGCAAGTTCTGATTGACTGTCCCCATCCCGTAAGTCACCCAGGAGCCGATGCTCGGCCTAGAGAATGCGAATGACCCAGTGTGCATTCCGAGAGTGGCGTTGTAATGATTAGAGTGTGAAGTATGCATAGACCGAATCATGGCAATGTCATCAACACAAGTCGCTACATGTGGAAATAGAGTACTTACTTCGATTCCGGATTCACCGTATGGTGAAAACTCCCATTGCGGGCGTTTTAGATAGATTTTCTCATAGCCAGGACGATCCTTAATTTCGGGATGATCGGCCTTGATCTCCTTGCCGTGATCACGATGCAATGCAGGCTTCGGGTCGAATGTGTCCACATGAGAGACTCCTCCGGTCATGAACAAGAAGATGACATTCTTAGCTTTCGCCGGAAAGTGGGTTTTTTGAGTCGCTCCTTGACTTTGCTCATCGATAGCAAGACATTCAGTAAGACCGGGCAATAACATTGACCCAGCGATGGAAGATCGAAGGATTTGTCGGCGGTTAAATTGTTTCATTGGATACTCGTGACGGTAATTGCTGAGCGTGGAGGTCGTGAAAGGAAGCAAAAGAGCAAAGGGATAGAGTCTTTAATCAACATATAAAAATTCGTTACTCGCTAACAATGCCCGAGTGAAGGCAGCCCATTTATCTTTAGGGCTTCCGGGGTAGTTATCGTAAAACTGATAGGTCAATTCGGATTCTTTTTCTGTAGGTACTCTTTGGTAAAGTCGCTGATACAGTTCATCTGCAATCGTCTGAGACTCCTCTGTCACTAAAAGCCGATCCGCGGTTTTGACGGAAGCGTGGTGGAAAAACTCGTCATTGAGGAAGTAGAGTGCCTGTGAGGGAACCGTAGTTTGGTTTCGAACGGCTGTGCTGGTGTTTGGATCAGGGCCATCGAATAGTGCAAGGAAAGGGTGTCGACGTTGGCGTTGGACCATCATGTAGACACTCCGCTTCGTTGTCGCGTAAACGGCATTAAAGGGAGCGTGCTGACTGAAGGTCCAAGTCGTCTCGGCGGGAAATGGATGTGCTTGCCCTGGTGATGTGTCGAGTTGGCCACTCACCGCTAGAAGCGAATCCCTAATTTCCTCGGCTGTTAGACGGCGAGGGGAATAATAACTGAGGAGTTGGTTTCCAGGATCCACGTTGCGAGATTTCTCGCTCGCGAGGGAATCCTGCTGATATGTCTCACTAAGCATGATTAAACGATGGATCGGCTTTAGTTGATAATCGTGCGCAATCAGTTGCTGGCACAAAAACTCTAGAAGCTGAGGATGGCTTGGCGGCGCGCCTCGTGAACCGAGGTCGTTTGGAGTGGTAACGATTCCCATCCCGAAATGCCATTGCCAAATTCTATTGGCAATGGTCCGAGTGAAAAGCGGATGTGAGGTTATCCAGCCCGATAATTCCTGACGGCCGCTTTGCTCGGGATTCACTAGCTTATTACCGCCAAAGACATCGAGCCAACGTCGGGAAATTATTTCTCCCTCAAGCTCAGGATCACCGCGTTCATGCAGTTTGGCGTCTGCAATATCGCCATCACTTACGGCAAATGCAACCGGCAAAACCGGTTGGGTTGGCGGCACGAGATCTCCGTTGTTCTTACTAAACGCAATAAGCTGTGGACCCAATGTCGGATCATTGAAGTGTTCAATACGGAATGAAACACCGTCACCACCGGGAATGGGGTGTGCGTCTTTCACAAATCCGCTGATTTTGTAATTGCCGTCCTCCGGGCATACCCAGGACAGGCCAGAATCCTCGTTGGGGCCCGGATGAGTAAATAATGCTTTCGGAGGAAGCGTCGTCCAGACACTAACAGGGGTCTCGCTAATGTTGGAGAAGTAGGAGGGGTTGTCGCCGGTTGCCCATCCTCTCAATGCCGGATTTGCACCGATATCAGTACGTTTGTCTACTAGGAATTTCGGACCGTTTGTAACATCTAGAAAAGACCAAGTCGCCCCCCGTATTTCGATTGACGGTGAGTCAGAGTCCATTAATGTGATCAATTCGTCTGACGACCATCGCTTCTCGGGTGCGTCAATATTCTCGAATTCAATTTTGATTTGAGTGGTGTCTGCGCCGTAATTGCCGTTACGCAGGACCGCGATTTGAATGATCTCCCCCTTGCGTAATTTGCGGATTGCATTTTCTCCGAGATGCGGGGAGAGCTTCTCGTTACCAGCCTCTCCGATGTTTTTGGTCGCAATCACTTCGTAATGCTTTGCGTATTCTGCTTTAAGCCTTGCGATTTCTTCCGGACTATTGGGTTGCTGGGCCTTGTACTTTGCCATGGCAGCGTCATATTCCGCTTGACGAGTTGCCGCAATATCATCGGGTATGAGGTTGTATAAACCGCTTGGATGCGGAATAGGCTCACAACCTGGAAATGAGAATTGTGTGCTACTAAAGATCCCATAAAGGGCGTAATAGTCGGCCGCTGAGACTGGGTCATATTTATGATCGTGACAACGCGCACAACCAAGTGTCATGCCTAACATTGACTTACCAAGATTGTCGATGATGTCTTCATACATTAGATGCACGTCTTTATTGATGTCGTGTCCATAACGACGGGCTACCGCCAAATAGCCTGTAGCAATAATGCCATTGCTTTTCGATGCGGTGGTGTCATCGAGTGGGGCAAGGTCACCGGAGAGTTGTTGTTGGACGAAGCGATCGAAGGGCATATCCTGATTGAGTGCTTCAATTACCCAGTTTCGGTAACGCCAGATGTGGGGTAATGGACGATCTGAATTTTCCCCTGCGGTATCTGCGTAACGCACCACGTCTAGCCAGTGGCGTCCCCAATGCTCGCCGTATTGTGGGGAGTCGAGAAGGCGATCGATTACTTTGCCAAATGCGTCTGGCGAGGCATCGTTGACGAAATCTACGACATCATCATAACGAGGTGGAAGACCAGTTAGGTCATACGTGGCACGTCGAATAAGATTCCTGCGGTCCGCCGTTGCTGAAGGAGTGAGGCCGACCTGACCAAGTTGAGCACGGACGAACTCGTCTATTTGATCAGACGATTTGGTGGTTGAGGCCTTGTGTATAGCTTGGTAGGACCACCATGTCTCCGCCTGTGCCTTTGACATGCCTCCGATTTGTTCTGCGGAAATGCGGGGGTCCTGCGCTCCTGACTCAACCCATTTAGTGAGAATTGCGATTTCATCCTTGGTAAGCGGTCCTCCTTTGTCGGCAGGCGGCATTTCCAGTCCCTGGTAGTTGATCGCTTGAATTAACAAGCTCTTTTCAAGGTCTCCAGGGTTAATCGCCGGACCGGAGTCCCCTCCCTTCTCCCATCCTTGGCGGGAGTCAAGGGAAAGACCGCCGGCGGATTTTGTACCGGAGTGACATTGATAGCACTTCGCTACTAGGAGCGGACGTACTTTCTTTTCGAAAAACTCATCGGCTGTAACGAGAGATTGGTAGGGCAATGAACATAGAACGACGGCCAGCAAGAGTAGGGATTTAAAGCGAATTCGTAAATTAATCATTGGAAAATCGTGAGTTTTGTTTGTTATTTAAGAAGGAAGAAAGAGTTTTGAGTCCACATCCTATCATTCCAATTAGCGAACGGTTAGGAACAGGTCACCCGAACAATTCCTTGACGGGCTGCCCGTGAACGATGGGGTGAGGCCGTCCAAACCGATCATGTACTAACGTACTGGTGTCGTATCCCAGCACTTTGTAAATCGTTGCTATGTAGTCACTGACGTACACCGGATTGTCGGTTGGTTCCCCTCCGATTGAATCGGTGGCACCGTAAACTTGACCTCCTGCAATTCCGGCCCCTGCAAGGAGGGTGCTATAGACCTTGCCCCAGTGATCGCGGCCGGCATTGCCGTTGATCTTCGGAGTGCGACCAAATTCGCCTGTCCAAGCGACCAGTGTATTGTCGAAAAGGCCCCGTTGTTCGAGGTCGTCAAAGAGAGCCGACATCGCCTGATCCATTGGTGGAAGAAGAAGGTCTTTCATGACTTTGAAATGATTGGCATGAGTATCAAAGTTTTTAGTCGAATGTAGGTACATCCAGGGGACAGTCACGAAAGAAACTCCTCGTTCCACTAGTCGTCGGGCCACTAGGCAACTACGCCCAAATTTATTGTCTCCATATCGCTCTAGTGTCTGAGGTTTCTCCTCTTCAATAAGAAATGCCTTCCAAACAGAGTCCGACGATAGAATACTCAGTGCTCGTTCACGCGCTTTGGCATAAAGTTCAGGGGTTCCTCCCGATTCTGCCCCTGCCTTACTTTTTTCGACCCCCTTTAGTAATTGCACTCGGTCACGCAGTCGATTGACGCCTACTCCATCCGGAGGTAGGAAGCTCTGTGGAAGCGTCCCTGGACTCCAGGATTCCTCAATTAAAGTGAGTGGGTCGTATTGTTGGCCTAAAAAACCTGCATGTTGTCCGCCCCAACGGAAATTGTTTTGGTCACCAATTCTAACAGGCAGATGCACGGCGGCAGGTAGGCCATTTCGATCGCCTCGTAATTGACGCAGGGCTCCACCGATGCTTGGCGGATCGTCTCGTGATACTTGTGGTTCGCCCCGTTGACGAGGGGCATGTTTGAGTCCCGTTAGGTTGTAATGAACCCCAACACCATGTGTATTGCTTTCATGCCAAGTTGATCGAATGATTGCATATTTATCCGTAACCTGAGCGAGCTTAGGTAGATGTTCGCAAATTTGGATTCCAGCTATATTGGTTGACGCTGGCAGGAATTCACCACGAAACCGGTCATCGCAGTCGGGCTTCATGTCGAAGGTTTCTTGCTGAGCAGGCCCACCTGTCATATATAGCATGATGCAATTGGTCGCGTCTGGTGAACTGCCAGTATTGGCCTTAGCTAGTTCCGCTCGATACAAATGGTCGAACATTGTGAGGCCTATGCTACCCAAAACGCCACATTTTATTAATGCGCGACGTTGAAGTAGAGAGTCTGTTGCCATGATGATACCTATTGGGGAAACTACAAGACTTACGACTTATTTTACTTGAAAACATCAATTGAATGAAATGCAATCTGCACTAGTATCGCTCAAGCGATGGTGCAAA
>NZVD01000010.1 GCA_002701385.1 Rhodopirellula sp.
AGCCATAAGGCGTTCCTGGACAACTGGATTGCTCACAGCCGCCACAGTTGGGATGTCCTGAAGCTTCCAGCGGAAAATTGGAAATCACGAATAAGATATTCTGCATTTCACTTTGCTTCGGAACTCCGCAAGAGGCAAGCTCCGGATCTTCTATTCTGCTCGGACCTAATCAACTTAGCTGAATTAAAATCCTTAGCATCTCCGTGTCTGGATTCCATTCCGATCGTGTTGTATTTTCACGAAAACCAATTCACCTATCCGGTCCAACCGCCCAATCAAATCGATAAAAATCTGGCCTTCCACAACCTCACCTCTGCCGCCGTCGCTACAGATGTCTGGTGGAATTCCAAATTCAACCTCAGTGAATTCCTCGAGGCTGCCACCCAATTCGTCTCCAACTACACCGAATACAACTTCCCTCAATACCTAGCTGAAATCCAATCCAAGAGTCGCGTCCATTATCCTGCCGTCGACTTAGCCCCGCCCCCCCTAAGCCGCATGGCCACCCCAACCATCTGCTGGGCTGCCCGCTGGGAGTACGATAAAGGACCGCAGCTATTTTTCCGCGCCTTGGAAATCCTCCACCGTGATTCCGTCAACTTCAAAGTGAACGTCATGGGTGAGCCAGGCTCTTACGAGCTAAAGTGCTTTGCTCGGGCGAAAGCAACGCTGGGGGACCATATCAATCGCTGGGGTTACCAACCAACACGTCAGGACTACCTGGCAGGACTGGCCGAGTCTGACTTCTTTGTATCCACGGCCAAGCACGAGTTCTTTGGAATTAGTGTTTGCGAGGCTGTACTATGCGGAGCTTTTCCTGTTCTCCCTAAGCGTCTTGCCTACCCGGAAGTCATGCAGCTAGAAGAATACCCGCAGAGGGAGCAGCATTTCTACTCCGGCGATGCCGAAGCTCTGGCTCTCCTACTCAAAGAACTAATCCAACAGCAAAACGCTGATACGTTGTGGCAAGCTCCCCAAAGCGAGCTAATCGATACTTTTGAGCGATATCAAATGAGCCAATGTGCAGCCAACATGGACGCCGAACTCGAACGCCTTACCGAAACATAAGCGGACAAGACTTTCTGCACTGACTAGTCAAACCACTGAGGCTCACGTAACTCTGACCCTGTGATCTTCTTAGCAGAGTCACCGATTTGTGCACGCATTTTATCGGCAAGTGCCTGTAAATGGGAAACCACATCCGGATGAGACTCCAAGACATTTTTCGACTCTCCGATGTCGTCCTTCAAATTGAACAGCGCCAATGGAGTCTGTTCGTTTTTATAGGCACTGGGCAGCCCGTCCTTCCCACCTTCGGCAACAAGCGTTCTGTAACCATGCGGAAAATGAAGTTTCCAGTCACCGCTGCGAACGGCCTGTAAGTGTCGTCCCCAGTAATAGTAATAGGCTTCATGAGGACTCTTTGCTTCAGGCTGCCCCGACATCAGCGACCAAATATTCTTCCCATCAATTTCATTCTCGGAAGGTTGGGCACCAGTTAAGTGGGCGATCGTTGGAAAGATATCAATCGTCGCAGCAAGCTCATTGCAAACCGTTCCAGCGGGTATCTTTCCGGGCCAACGCATAATACAGGGTTCTCGCATTCCTCCCTCCCAGGTTGTCCCTTTACCTTCCCGCAGCGGGCGGCAACTTCCGGCGTGATTGCCATAAGAGAGCCAGGGACCGTTGTCCGACGTAAAAATCACTAACGTCTTCTCATCGATTCCACATCGTTTCAGCGTCGCCAAAATTCGTCCTACCGACCAGTCAATCTCAGCGATCACGTCACCGTACATTCCCTGATCACTCACGCCCTTGTGTTTCTTTGAAACGAACAAGGGGACATGAGGCATGCTGTGAGCTACATAAAGGAAAAACGGATTTCTACGATTCTCTCGGATAAACTGCACAGCCCGTTCCGTGTACCAGGTTGTTAATTGAGTTTGATCTGAGTTGTATTCCACAATGTCATTCTTCTCAATTGTGGGCAAATCCGGAAAGCGATCGCCGGCAGTGGGATGGTGTGGCCACATATCATTGGAATAAGGTAAACCAAAGTAATCAT
Source organism: Rhodopirellula sp. (assembly GCA_002701385.1). Classification (GTDB taxonomy): domain Bacteria; phylum Planctomycetota; class Planctomycetia; order Pirellulales; family Pirellulaceae; genus UBA721. The sequence continues at coordinate 2,066 of NZVD01000010.1, forward strand.
CAAAACCGTGTTGCATGGGAAGCGAAGCCACTCGGTGCCCAAGGTGCCATTTCCCATACATGGCGGTAGCGTAGCCCTTTTGCTTTACCAACTCTGGAATCAGCATTTCATTTTCATGAATCCCGTACTTGGAATGACTACTTGGCGCACCTAACATTCCAATTCGATTCGGATAGCAGCCCGTCAATAACGCAGCTCGCGAAGCGCCACAGACAGCCTGAGCCACATAAAAATCTGTAAACTTCATGCCTTCCGAAGCCATGCGATCCAAATGAGGAGTTTCAAACCCTTCGGCCCCGAAACACCCAACATCGGAATAGCCTTGATCATCCGTAAATATAATCACAACGTTGGGAAGTTCTTCAGCCGATGCAAACGATGGCATTACCAAAAGCAAAGCGAGGACCAGACGGTTCATAAAACACCTCTTTCTACCTACAGATTAATCAAGTTGAGTTAGTGGTTCAGTAGTCCTAAAAATAGTTTACCGCAGAGACCTGTTGGAAACAGAATCCCTGCGGTAAAAGACTATTCGGATTGTCAAAATCAGCTGTTACTGATTTGCAACTCGCTTATTGATATCTGTTTCCAGAACACCAAAGACTGCTTCGTGTCGCTGGACAGACATTTGCAGAGCCGCCAGCAATCGCTTGGCCGTGTAGTAGTTCATCACTACGCGTTGATCAATATCGATTGCACCATTGGGAACTCCCATTGGTTGCGGATTCAATGCGAAGTCAATAATTAACTCTTCAGGCGATCCGGTTACTCGGCAGAAATTCGCGTACGCGCAACTGGCTTCTGAATCATCAACCTGGACAGCAACACGCTGGGGTGGTGCAGCTTGTGGGGCGTCAGCAGAGGCTTCCGTCCCTGCCTCTTCTTGTACTTCTTCTGCTGCAACTTCTTCTTCAACAGGTGCGTCTTCTTTATCCTTAGCCATCTCTTACTCCAAAATGATGAATTAAGTCTCTGGTTTGATTTATGATTCGATGTTTATAGCACAATCGTCAATTTGCTGACAAGCACAAATAAACAACATTAAGTTGATTTTCGTTGGATTGCCCGTTACATGGCGAAGTGGAATGTCCGAGCCACATAACGATACAGTCTCCAGCCAAGCGACCGCTTTTGATTGGGGTAAACTCGAGCTCGCCCTCGAAGGTCAGCCTGATACAACATCCCTCCTGTGGATTCAATATTGGCTCTGGCATAGTAACTCGTACTCACCGGCACGACTCGCCCGGAACCATCCATAACCGTCCCAAGCTGACCACCGGACTGACTCGATAGATTCGCCGGGCTTTGTTGTAAGTGCGTATAGGAGATCTGCCGAATTTGCGTGTCATAGACTTTGCTAGGCATCAGCTCTAAACAGACTTCAACTTTGTTCCCCGGTTTAATGAGTTCGATATCCGCCTGATCCACTACCAATTCAGCATCAAGCTGCACTCTAATAGGCTTCACCGAAGATTCCCCGAGGTTTTGCCGAGCACGTTCAAGTTCCGATTCCTGGGGACTGGCAATTATGCAAATTGGGTCATCCGGAGCGAGGGTCGCTCCAATATTTTCATGATCCAACAGGTACCCCGACCAGCTTGGAAGCTGTCCGCTCGATGACTGAGGAGCTCGATACGGAGCAGGAAGCACGACACCTGCGATAGGAGCTCTTACTTCCAAGAGACTGCTCTTATGTTCCTGCTGCTGTTTCTGTTTTTCAAGCGAAACTATCCGCTCCTGAACTTCAATAAGCTCTTCTGCGGCCTGTTCATCAACCGACCGTTGTTGTTTCAACACGGCTTCCTGGGATCTTTGTTCGTCCAGCGCACCTGTAATCTGCTCGAGACGCCGCACCTCATCATGGTTTTCCAATTTTACAATGAGGTCCCCGGCTTCCACCCAAGTGCCCGGCTTTACAAAACACGCTTCATATCGTCCAGCCACCTGCGCAAATACCGTCGCTGACATCTTCTCTTCCGCTGCAAAGGCGACTTCCTGCACTTTATATTCGCGTGGTACAACACGCACAGCACAGTCAATGTGATATTCAAACGGCACAAAACAAATGCCACCGATCACTAAGGCAATTACTCCGGCGGTAATTGCGACACGATGCTTCTTCACCTTATGCATCCTCCCTGGAGTGTAAAAGAACTTACCCATTTGCCACAGCGGCTGAACCACTAGCCCGAAGACTCCCATGGCTCCCATAATTTGTCCTAGAATTTTCAAGCCATAGGGCTCCAGAACCTGATTCAAAAACATAAATATCGAAAACACAATCAGCCAGCGGTAAATTACCGCGGCAACTGTATACAGACCAAATAGGAATCTATTTCGCTGGGGCAAAAATGGATTCTCCGGCTGTTCGATCCCCAGACACATGCCCACCATAAACCGCTTGAGAACTTCCGTGGACTTTTGGCGCAAGTTAGGTATCTCAATCAGGTCCATCAAAATGTAGTAACCATCGAATCTCAGCAGCGGATTTCCGTTGAAGAGCAGGGTACTTACACTGCAAATAAACATCAAACTCAGACAAACTTGATTCAGAATCCCCGACTGACTGAACCACCAAATGAACGTGGCTGTCGAAGCAATGAACATTTCCACATAAATACCTGCAGCCCCAATGAAGATACGGTGCCATTTATTTGGAAGCATCCAGGAATCGGAAACGTTACAAAACAGCGCAGGAGTGAATACCAACAGCATAAACCCCATTTCGTGACATTCACCACCGTAACGCTTACAGGTCAGGCCGTGCCCAAATTCATGGACCACTTTTACCAAGGCCATCGAAGTGCCAAGGTAAATCCAGTTATGGGCACCAAAGAACTGATGAAACGTGGGCATCTTGCTTTGAAACACATCAAATTGCACGGCAACAAGCGTCAACGCACAGAGTCCCCACAGAACAACGAAACAAATCGCCAGCGGTGAAAACATCCACCCGGTCCATGGATAAAGCCGATTTAAAATACGCTCCGGATCGATACCACGCCATCGAATGGCGAAGACGTTTGTGAATTTACCCAGAAACTCTTTCCGCCGTTTCGTATCACGCCGATGTTTCAGCTGACGTCCCTGTCCAGGAGCCTCAGAAATCACCAAGCCACTCCGGTGCAACTGCCCGATGAAGTGTTGTAGATCAGAGAAGGAGACTTTTTGAGGAGCAAATTGGCGCTCAAACTCCTCCTTCATGGTTTCCATCGAAGTCTGGCCATCCATCATATTGAGAATGGCATATTCTTCATCATGAAAGCGATAGTAATTTAGCCCGATCGGTTCTTTGACAACCCAGTAAGAAGTCCCCTGATATTGCTGTCGCTTCACCGACAAATCGGGACGCATACGCAGACGGATAGCACGACTTGTGCTACTAACCAAACTGTCTGCCAGCGTGACCATAATTAATCCCTATAGACTCTAGAGCCTGTAGCCGTTGCGTAAAAAGAATCCGCCATCACTCACCGATCGACATATTGACGGAAGCACCGGGACGTAGAATCCACTGGCCTTTGTACTTTTGATTCTGAACTTCGGCCCAGATCTTATACTCTCCACCAGCCTGTACTTTGTTACTCACAAAGCTAACAGCTCCGGTGAATACAAACTTCTTTTGTGGATCATCTGTATCTGTCGGGTCAACAAATGAATATTCAATGGCTACCGGCTGGCCATGAATCAACTGAGGAAGTACTTCCTTCAATTGAACAAACCCCTCAATCCGCAACTTATCCATTCTTACTAACTGAACAATCGGATCACCAATCTGAACAAATTCCCCAACATCTTTTAGCTTCCGCTCCACCTCCGCATTGAGAGGAGACTTCACTTTCAATCGATCAATCGTCAGATCAGCATTGTCAAGCTGGGTCTTTCTTACATCCACGTTAAGCTTCGCTACATCCAACTCCAACTGAGCTACATCCACCTGCAACTCTGCCCGACGGAAGGTCAGCTCTTCCCGGCGAATCTTCGTAGGAGGAACGGCTCCGGGGGACTCTGCATTGACTGCCTGAGATTCCTTGAGTTCGGCCTCCGCCACTTCAGCTGATGCTTCGGCTGCTCGCACATTGATATCGTTACTTGCCTCTTTCTCGGCGACCGATAGCTGCAATGTCAGCTCCTTTCGCTTCAACAATGCATCTGCATCGTCAATCCGGGCTAAGACTTGATCCTTCGTCACCGAGTCACCTTCTTTAAACTCAAGTGACACCAGAACCCCTGGAAGTTGAGCAGCAATCTCAACCTCTTCAACCAAAGCAACGTTACACCCAGGCAGGACGATTCTTGTAATCGGAGTAGGCTGCTGAGCAACTACAGCCTGCAGTCCCAATACGACTAACAGACCACAAACCAGCAACCCAACCTGTACTTTCATTGTCTTATTCATTTCAAAGTCCTATGACTCTCTGATTTACTCCTATCCTTTGGGAAATCCGTATTCCCGCAGCCTGACCATGTTCAACAGTGATCAAAACAGCAAGTGATACTGAACCCACTGAATAGCTTCATGAAACCACGAATACCCAAGGGAAGAGCGACCACAATGAATGTCACCGGTAACAGTCGTACCGGGTCGCAAATCCCCCTGCAATGTATCCTTCAGCTTCTGACGATCAATTTTCACTAATAGAGGGACGACCGTCCCCTCTTCCCCTTCGACTTGTGTTGACTGCCGTATCCGGTGGACAGTCCCCGAGAAAACATGCTCCGGATTCATCGCCAATACATACTCAACCTCCAATTCCCCCATACCTTCGGCGTCCATGTACTCAGCTAGGTGTCCAAAACGCCGCTCCGGCAATGCCAATTCCAGCTCCCAGTCTTTATCTTCACCGATTTCGACAACCGTCATTACCACTTGACCAATCGCAACCGGTCGATGAAGCAAAGTCTTTTCAACATCCCACTGAAGTACAACTTGACCATCAGCAGGAGACCTAATTTCAAGAAGATCCTCTTTCTTCTCGATGATTTCGATTTCTTTTTCCAGGGTTTGCTTTCGCAACGTAAGCTGCTGAACCTGTCCGGAAACACGAATTTTGTCGGCGGGACTTAACCCCACCTGAAATTGTGCTCTGCGAGCATTCGAAAGCTGGTCCTTGGTCTCCTCCAGTTGTCCTTCCACCCGTCGCTTTTCAATCAACAGATCCGGGTCTTCAAGTGAAAGCAGGACATCTCCTTTCGAAACCGTTTGCTGATCATGGATATTCAACTCGGTAACAATACCGTTAGCGGGAACAAATATATCGTGCCGATCCACCGGCTGGAGAACTCCCTCGGCTTCCACGGAAAAATCAACTTGAAAAAACAGGAAGAAACAGAGTACTGCTAGAACCCCCGAGGTAATGGCGATGGTTTTAGGCAAGGCACGAGCTCTGATAATCCAAGCCGTCTTGCCGATCGTTCGCCACAGCGGCATCAGGAATAAGTTGTGGAATTCCTGACTATTCGCCACAGCTCGACAGCAATGTTCATAAACCAAATCAACACGCGGATCCAATACACTCCGTGGCAGGTTGGTTTCAATTTGCTCGATTATCAGGACACCAATAAACTCTTCTCGCCTTTTAGTTTCTTGAGGGTCCACATCGGACGGGTCTCGTGCTGCATCAGCCTTGGTTTCCGGGCGTTTTAATGGCAGCACAGCCATCATTCGCGTATAGGATTCGTCCACATACTCATCCAGCACGGATTCAATCTGGGGAGGCAAGTCTTCTGTATTGCCGTCATACCACAACGGTTCTCCGGATTTCATCACCCGAGTCGCCAGTTTACTTAACAGCGTCACAGCGTTACTTCGTCGCTCGACTGTATCCTGCCCGCTAACCGCTTCCACTCGGCACTTGGATCCCTTCCGCAATGCCACAGAGACTCGGTCGCAACCTATCAGTCGACGCCCTTCGTTGGCGATTGTATAGGCTGTTTCTCGCAAATCCAAATTGTGATGCACTAAGCGGCTAAACTGGTCCGCTTGAGCCCACAGCGAGTGCCGATCACTAAACTGACGCAGTTTCTGGCTTTTGACCCACTCGGCTGCCAGTTCACACATTTGCACGAGAAATCGCAAGTAGCCTCGCTGAGTCGCGGGCTGAGCATTAGGGCGCTGAAATACTTCAACAACAGCCTCTACACCTTGATCTCCGACCAAAGGAGCAAGCACCAGAAGATGTTCGGTCGGGTTCCCAATCGCTCCATCTTCGCCAAATCCGGAGTTAGGTGGTACTAATTGAGCTTCGTTAGAATGTGCCACGACTTGCAGAAGCTTGGAATGACGTTGAGTACCTTCAGAGTCCGGATCCAGCAATTCTCCGGCTATATTGATTTGATAGAGCACAGAGGCAGCACCATCAGTTGACAGACTCCATACCGCTCCACCATGCGCTGCCAAAGCAGACACAATTTTCTGCATGAATGCGGCGTAGAATTCGCCAGGCTGTAGCTCGCTCTTGGAAAGCTGTGCAATCTCACTTACCAAGCCACGAATCTGTTGCTTGGTATTCTCGATCGCCTCCTGATTACTACCGTCTGATGCCATGCATCCCCCCTCTTATTTCCTCACCAACCTGCCTATTGGTTTTGTTGTAAAAAAATACAACAACAGGAATTTACCTGAATACCCGATTTCAAAACAACCTGAATATCAGCCTCAAACCTGCTTAATTAAAGAAAAGAACAACTGCCTAAGACGGCCGGATTTACTCTGCTGAGTCCAAATAAGGATCCTGCCCAATCTCTCGCTGCATTCGACGACGTTCCTTTTCGTAGTGCAGCATGACATTTCGATCGCGAAAATGTTTTTTCTCGACTTTTTGCTGAGCCCTACGAAGCAACCTTCCATATTGGCTGACTTCTCCTGTAATACCTGCCCCCAATGCTTTATATTTTTCTGCTTTCTGATCGCCATGAGCTTCTTCAAGCATTTTGTCTTCCAGTGACATAAATTGCCGATAGGAACCAGGATCTCCCTGCCGAGCACAGCGACCAATAAGCTGGCGATCAATTCGTGCCGAATCATGCAATTCCGTTCCCACCACGTGCAGACCACCTTTTTCAGCAACGCCTGTCCCCAGTTTGATATCCGTACCACGGCCCGCCATATTTGTGGCGACGGTCACTCGTGCTCCAAGCCCTGCAAATTCGACAATCTCTGCCTCCCGTTCGATCTCATTGGCATTGAGAACATCGTGAGTGATACCTGCCTCATGTAATTTCGCGGAGAGGATATTACTCTTATCGATAGAGCGAGTACCAATCAGAATAGGACGCCCCTGGGCGTGGATTTCCTTCACTTCATCCACAATCGCGTCCCACTTCGCATGCTCGGTCCCAAAGACCTTGTCATCCCAGCGTTGACGCTGGCTGGGCCGGTTGGTTGGCACCTTAACCACACTCAATTTGTATACCTTGCGAAATTCACGGGCAGAGGTTCGAGCTGTACCGGTCATCCCGGCCAGATGTCGATAACGCAAGAAAAAATCCTGCACGGTAATACGCGCGGCCTGTCCGGTGGGGACACTGACTTCAACGCCTTCCTTAGCCTCAACAGCCTGATGAATTCCATCACGCCACTTTCGACCTTCGGCGATGCGTCCAGTGGATTCATCCACAATCACAATCTCACCATCGCGAATCACAAATTGTTGATCCAGGAAGAACTCACGCCCAACCTTAATGGCTCTCTCGACGTATTCATACAGATCAACCAATCCCACCTCCAGGATCTCATCTGGCTTGCTAACGGAACGTACCATCTGACGGCCGCGGAAATTCAATTCCACCTTACGCTTCTCATGGTCGTACTCGTAATCCTGATCTTCCGTAAACTGAGGCGCCACTTCCGCCGCCCACCGATACGACTGAATTATTTGCTCACGGGCTTCATCTTCTAATGACCCGATAATCAATGGCGTTCTGGCATCATCAATCAGGATACTGTCAGCTTCATCCAATAATGCGAAATAGGCTTCCCGTTGTACTGGGCGATCACCGGACTCGTCCCACCGCTGACTACTCCCGGCGCCCAGAAAATTATCAGCTTCGTGCCCCATCCGCCGCAGCAACAGGCGGTCTCTCATAAAGTCAAAACCAAATTCTTTGGCAGTGCCATAGGTCACATCGCAATGGTATGCATCCCGTCTGTCATCACGACTATCATCGGTTAACACAGTGCCAACGGTCAGCCCTAAAGCCTTATAAACTGGTTTCATGAGGTCGGCGTCTCGTTCTGCCAAATAGTCGTTTACCGTTGCTACATGCACTCCACGCCCCATGAGAGCCCGTAGGTAAACCGGTAACGTCGCCGTAAGCGTTTTTCCTTCGCCTGTTTCCATCTCAGCAATGGCCCCCTTAAACAGGGCAATGCCACCAAGAATCTGAACATCGTAATGTCGCATTCCCAAGACCTGAGCCGACACGACTCGACAGAGTGCATACGCTTCCGGAAGGATCTTCCCCAACGGCTCTCCGGTACGCGCTCGAAATCGCAACGCCAGACTCGCCTTTTTGAGCTCTCGCTGATTCAATTCCAGATAGGTCTTTTCGTGTTGCTCAATGACTGGCAAAAGCCCTTTCCAATGCTCAAGCCGAGCGCCGGTCACTCCTTGTCGTGAGGCCATTAGACGGGAAACTACATTGGTACTTAGACGCCGATCTGCTCTGCTGGAGGAAGCTTGTGTGTCGGAAAGACTAGCTGGAAGCGCCGATTCTTCAGCCTCTGGCTCTGCCTGAGAGCCGGGCTGTGGATCGTTCGTCAGCAATTCTTCTTTGGTATTCACTACAGTACGTTACTTTTCCAGAACAACTTTGTTCTCTAGAATTCTCCTAATTCCAACTCATCCTCTAACAATTCGTTTGTATCCAACGACTCGCCAGCAAACCAAAGTTCTAACACCAAGTCCATCACCTGAGTATGGTACAAGTAGTCCGAAACTGACTCAAGCGGACTTCCTTGAGATGCCAAATGATCCATTTCCGAATTCGCTATTGGCACAGCAGAAGAGGGCGATATCATTGGCACTGAGGCAGCTAGAGCCCCTTCCATACTTTCTCCCTCGGCGGCAGCCTGAGCATTCAGAAAGTTAATAACACGCAGTGCGTCAAGGCTGGTCACCCAACCATCCCCGCTGGAGTCCCAATAAGGAGGGGGACTCTCTGATTCTGAAGGAACGGGTAATTCCTGAACTCCATTCTCATTTAGGTAATTGATCACAACTAACGCATCGAGTGGGGAAACAATTCCATCGTTATTGATATCCTCGGAGTTGAAAGGGTTTTTCCATGGCGGTTTATCCATCCCAAACATCAGATCGGTAATTGCCTGCGACGCGGTCAACGATCGCTGCTGCACATCGGAAGCACCTAACTGCTGACCGTCACCAGCCACTGCCTGAACTCGATAATCACCAACGGGCAATGCCTGAAATCGGAAGTTTCCGTTAGCGTCGGTCATTGTCGTAGATTCAGGTCCTACGACAAGATTATCAAAAAGCACCTCGGTATTGTAATGAGCTCGGGCAATGACATACGCAATATCACCACTTGGCCGATTCACCTCCAGCGAAAAGGAATCCCCTTCCTGCATAACCTGAGACGTCGTCCGGACAAGCAAATTCCCCGTCGCACCATAGGCTTCCAGTCGAGCGACGTCACCGGTGTCATCCGCCAGAGCGTCAATGGCGACCTGCGTCTGCGGCACATCAAAAGTCACTCGTAGTGTACGACTGTCCGTCCCCCATGTTTTCACTACGGAGTTGGACCCCGTGTTGAAATTCGCAAAGACCCGATCGCCAGTCGATGCCAAATCGTCACCACGTGAATAGACATTGGCATTGAGTACATGCGTACCGACGGCAGCCAACTGCATACCAGGAAACTGACCATTGAGAACGACACCATCAGCAAATGGATCAGCATCCTGCACGCTCTGCAAATCCAACGGAGCGGCTGACTCATCAACCAGCCTCAGTTCAACATCTGGCACTCCACTCTCACCAACGTCCCACTGATCATTTCCGTTGGCATCTAACCAGACTATGCCTCCCAAACCATCTGTTGCATTGAGCGATTTCGTTTCTACATTCGCTACAAAGACATTGGAAGAGGCGACGGTTTGCTGGCTGACAGCATCCACTGAACGTGTTTGAATACTAATCTGCTGAGCACCAGCAGGAATTACTACTGATAACTCGATATCGGCCTGAGCTGCCCCCGGTGTCGAGTGTACGATCCAGGCACCATCATCAAAGCGATATTCAACCACGTCAATTTCATTAATCGTGATATCACTTTGGTAACCACTACTGTTTTCGTTCCTTAGCGTGTTGACTGAAGCTGCGGCTTCGAAGATAAATGAGTCTCCTACGGGCTGCCCTGAGCCCACGAGAGTGTGTGAGACATCCAGCACATCGAATACTCCGTCCGCGTCCGTATCCCGCCAACCGAGCATCTCAAAGGAGGACTGGCTGGACGTATGATTCGCATACGCTGTCGTCAACAGCGTGCCCGATCCCATAATACTCGGCTGTTGCACAAACCCCTCGGTTGGATTGTTATAAGCGTTCGTGTTTTGGGCGTCGTAATATCCGCGTTGATCGGTATAGGATCCACCTCCGGCGTATTCGTCTCTGGCCCAGAACATATGGCCAAGTTCATGTGCAAACGTCGAGGCCGGGCGACTAGCTGGGACAACCATGTAGCGTCCGCCCGCGAATGCAAATGCTCGGCGAAATGACCCTCCTTCGGCAAACATTCCGTCGAGGTCGTTTTCATCATTCACAACAAAGATCGTGAATCCCCAATCCGTTCCGTACTGCTGACGCTGACTATCATTGAATTTTCTGATATCGGCGCTGATTCCATCGGATGTATTTGCATCGGCATGGTCTAAGAAGTGGTTTACCCAGGTTGTATAGACATTACTTTTTTCAGCAATTGGTTCTACCGAGGTAGACACCGGATTATCGGCGTATTGATAATCCGTCGTGAACGAGAGGCGGTGCACGGAGGATTTGGTCGCCAGAGTATCTTGCCACCATAGCAATGCTTCTTCTATTTTTGCTTTGACCGTAGCAATGCTTTCCGAATTCCAGTCTTCTGTACTGGCAGCCCCAGTAGATTCCATGAATGCGACGGTAACCGTAGAGCTACCGAGAAGGTATTCACCGGTATCCTGAACCATGGCGCCGTACGGAGAGGCACTAAGCACGAGTCTTGGGTCAAGGGACTCCAAGCTGAGCCGGCGCGTAAGACGGGGCAGGGCGGCGCGGGACGCTTCCCTTCTGTTCGCACTAAATCGACGAACCTGCAGACTGGCAAAACGCCGCAACGAAGACATGCAGTTATTAACCTCTTGCTTGCTGGATGGTCAGAACGACTAGCCCTGCTAGTTGTCCTGACTATATCCCCTGTCTGAATCCTAGGAACAGACTAGGATACCGGCAAGCAAAAGGTCAATTCAATCGCAATGATTACTCAAATCGCAGGTTAGCAAAGAATTCATCCAGATCATCGGCTTCCGTTTGAACGTCACCTGCAATCTCAGACAACACATCATCCAGCAGATCCAACCCTCGTGTACTAAGTTCGGTGAACTGCTGTTCCCGAGCTCGTTCTGCATCCTGTTGCTGAATCTCTGCGACATCGTGCACGACGGTCAAAGCACCTACGGAAGACCGTGAAGTTGCAGTCAGAACTTCAGGCACAAACTCACCTTCAGCACCAGCATTGATCGATTGGCTAATCCTATTGATTACCATTAGGGCATCAATTGGAGCGACGCGGTTATCACCATCTACATCCAAAAACGGAGGCGGTTCATTTCCGGATTCTGGCACAGGTAGTGGTTGACCTAGTGTCGAGGGATCCATTGAATTGAGATGATTAATCACGAGCAGGGCGTCGATCGGGGAAACATGTCCGTCCTGATTAACATCCTCTGCAATAGCGGGGTTCTGCCAGCCGCTACGGTGGATGGTTACTTGGTAGTCTTCGACTTCACCGTCCATTGCAGGACCTGTCGAATCCAAATGCCCTTCGCTACTAAGGCGGAATCGAGCGTAGGTGGTACCAATAGAGGCATCGTTGGCAATATCGAAGTTGAGAGCATTAGAACCATTCTCAAGAAGAGCGCTGTCAATTACTTTCTCATCAGCATCCCAATCACCATCTCGATCAAAGTCGACCCAAGCGTCCAGATATCCCGGTACAGCAGGAGTGATTCCGGCAGCTGTGACGATCACGTTGCCGACACCACCACGAATAAGCATTTGAGTGAATTCTACTCCATCATCAGCGGTGTCCCCTGTGGCGTCCAGATTGGCCTGTGCTTCGGGTTCGGTGTCATTCTCAGCTCCCAATTGATAGCCATCAATCACCAAGTGTGTTGCACCACCCGATGTGGACAGTGTTGGATAATCGGGATCCGGAGCATCTCCGTAATCCAACCCAGAGGTTAGGACGATGGTGTACGCCACAGATCCGTCTTCACGATTAGGCTGAATCGGATTCCCAGCTTTATCTTTTACACCAATGATATTTGTATAGTTGCCGCCAGTCACGTCGATAATGCCTGTCACGAGAACTCCATCACCAATCGCATCGGCTGACACATTCATTAGGGCATCATCGTTATTGATTGATTGTGCCACTGCTACAGCAGTCATTTCCGCCGTAAAGTCTTCCGATGGAGTGTAAGTGATTGCCACAGCAGGTTCGTCCCCTGGTACCCCCAGTTGGACCAATGGAGTTCCAACGGAGTCGATCGTATGCGTCGTTAACGAATCATGCAACTCGATATCTCCGCCACCGACATAGACAGGCCTCAGACCGATATCAGCCAATTCAATTGCCTCGACTATCCGTCGGCCAAGAAGGTTGACGTCTGTATCGACATCGAACGGAATGACCTGGCTACCGGCCTGAGCAATATCATCAGAATCAAATTCAAATCTCACTGAATCTCCACGGCCATCGGCAATCGTAAACTGCTGCCCATCGGCAAGGCCGAGTGGTGTGCTATCAGCCAGACTCAAAACATGGAGCCCGTATCCCGGCGAGGTACCAGGCCGTCCGACCAGAGACAATACCGAATTATCCGCATCCACATGAGTGTCTACATCTCCGCCAATATGTACCAGGCTATCCGGATAATACGCAGTTACAATTCCATCGATTTCCACATCATTAATCGCATCCGAAATATTCTCGGCCAAAACATTGTTGGAATCCGACTGAGAAAACGTAATTGCTACAGCATCTTCATTGTCTAAAATGCCGTCCGAATCGAATTCGAAAAAGGCCGAGGCACTCAGACGGCGAATCTCGAATGTATCTCCATCATTTACGCTCGAAGGAATACCAAGCTGACTTAGTGTCGTAAGTGTTGTATCTAATAAGTGATCCTGATGACTTCCGAGCATCACCTGCCCATCCCCTAGATCCACAGGCTCCAATTCGATATCTGCATTAACCAGAGCCTGTAGAACACTTGCAGCGATTTCATCTTGATCATCAGCCAGAGAGTACTGGACCGCTTCAGAACCGGCCTGAGTGACACCATTACGATCGAATTCAAAATCTGTTTGAACTCCATCAAGCGAAACGGTAAAGATCTCTCCATCGACAATTGCCGAACCGCCTTCCTCAGGAATCTCAAGAGTAAATGAGGGGTCAACAATGAATGAATAGCCACTATCATATTCAAAGGTAACAACAGTACCGTCAGAATCTTCAAGTGCAAAAGACTCGCCATCGGAAATTTGACTTCCCTCAACCGTGCCGATAACGAAGCCATCCTCATTCGCAATCGATAGCTCATATCGGGCATCGGATTCAAATCGTCCACTCAAAGGTGTAAATCGAATCACATCGTTCGTGCGGTCATAATTTATCGTGTAATCAACTCCATATTCATACCGCACCCCATCACGAGATAATGTCACAGAACTAGGACGAACGGTTAAATCGTCGACACCTGAACCATCGACTAGGTCGACAGCCTGAATTCCATCGATCAATTGAATGCTGAAGTAATCCAACCCCTGACTTCTTAACTCGACTTCAGTTAAAACTGCGTCACGATCCACCCCAGCCTGATCATTGTCTTCCGGATGCTGCAAAATAGCATTCGGGCCGGAGAAATCTGCACGGTCGATCGCACCGCGATCCTTAAATACGTTTTGTCCTAAACCTGAAGGAGTGGCAACCGTTGGGTCATCAACTCGTTTTTGTCCGGTATGGTCTGTTTCTGGTGCAAGGATTGGCGACGATGCAATTCCCAACGGTTGTTTAACTGTTGTTAATGCATCTCGATCCTGCAATGTATTGATCGAGCTATCGATTGCTGCCGACCCCGGAGCCAAATAGTAATTGTCATAGAACGGATTAACGAACAGAGCATCCTCATCATCCAACTGAACAGCAAAACTGCCTAGTCCGACATTTCCATTATCTACATTGATACCATTTTGATGATACAGAGAACCACCAATCACGGTTGATTCACTGGTTCCGTCGATTGAAACCCCCACAGCCAAGTCACTGAAGATGTTATTTAGCAACGTTGGGGAAGCATTATCTTCGATAACTACACCATTGCCTGCTCCTAATGTCCCAACAAAGGTATTGTTGACAACACGGGCAAATGGAACTGCAGCCACTTGTTCTCCTACAACTACTGACTCACCGGCGATCCGAAGTCCATCGGCATTTTCAGTGACCACATTATTAGTAACGGTAACGCCAGGTAGTAGATTCTGTGAGTTGACTTCACGAAGATTTCGAACAGGCCCCTGATTCACATTACCATTTCTAGTAGCCGAATCTACATCAATACCATAAACAAGGTTATGTGCAAATCGGTTGCCTTGAATCACGATCTGCCCCTGTTCACGACGAGTATTATCATCTCCGAGAAGATCAAATGATTCGCCGTAGATTCCAACAGGTGTTGACTGTTGAATCTGACTGGAGAAACTTCCTGCCTGAATGAAGACGGCGGAATCAAGAGCGGTGTCACCAACATCGGCAATCGCCAG
Organism: Rhodopirellula sp.; assembly: GCA_002701385.1. Taxonomy (GTDB): domain Bacteria; phylum Planctomycetota; class Planctomycetia; order Pirellulales; family Pirellulaceae; genus UBA721. The sequence continues at coordinate 17,110 of NZVD01000010.1, forward strand.
CTTGATGCGGTGCTGCCCCGGAGTCAAACCAGTTTTGACTGCGGTTAATACCCGCGTAAAGCCATCGTAACCAATTTCTTGCAAATACTCGCCATTGTCAGACGGGTCGTTATTAACATACAGGTGAGAATTCTGTGCGCCTGCACCTAATGGATTACCACCATTGATCGTATCAATCGATACCGGATCGGTTGTTCCTGGTACCAGTCCGATATTCTCGCCATCTAAGAAGAAGGCAAACACGTCATTAAAGTCCGTATTTACAAATTCGTTGTATTCCTCCGAAGCAAAGACGAAATTGAAATACAAACTATCTGCTTCAACTTCAAAGTCGAACTCCAAGACGGTTGAATCAAAGGTCTCTTCACCGAATTCATCATTCAGATCAAGGTCTCCTTCATCGGAAGAAATTCCTGTTGATCCATCGCTTGCATTGGTTCCTTCCGCATTCATCGCGGAGCCAGTGGTCAGCAAAATACCGGTATCAATTCCGATAATGTGCTTTCCACCTTCGAACAGTCCGGCTGACAAGTCACCACCGATGTACTCGGCATCACCGACCGCCATAATCCCGGCCCCCAACAACGCATCTCGAAGTTGATTGGCATCGGTGGTCGTTTCAGTAACGACAAGACTATTATCAACCACATTGACAACTGCGGGACCAAACAGAGCGATTCTCACATCGTCGATCGCATTATTGACATCATCACCGTCCCCGACGACTCCATTGGTCAGTGACGCTGTAATATCAAGCGTGCTTTGGACTGCTGGGCTATTGATTAGATCTCGGATGCG
>NZVD01000011.1 GCA_002701385.1 Rhodopirellula sp.
CAGTTCCTGAGTGAAAATATCGACTACATCACTTACAACCGACTTGGTGACCGTCGTGACGGTGGCCCACTCGGCGAACAGTGGAAGAATAACTAGTCGTTTACCACGGCCAGCATTTTTTCGTAACCCTCGGCAACGACCTCGTACGGATCTGCGGCCCAGTGGTCTTCTCGGAATAGCTCGAGGGACAAGTAGCTCTCGTATCCTGTTTCACTGATGAGCTGGAGGTAACGGGATAAATCAAAGCAGCCGTCACCGGGCCAAACGCGATCTTTGTCGTGTTGTGTTTCACGTGCCGGCTCAGCGGGTACATCGTTAAAGTGACTCACAGCGATTTGAGAAGCGGATAATTTGGAAATCGATTCTAAATCTCCTCCACCTCGGAAAATGTGAAATGGGTCCAACACGGTCGTCGCATCATTACGGCCGCTCTTCTCCATTACTTCCATGGCATCTTCGATCGTGTTTAACTGCTCAACAAACCCAAGGAATTCCATCGCGGGTTTGACTCCAAACGAGTCACCGAGTTCCAATAGCTCACGGTAACGATTTGCTCCGGTGGTGTAGCAGGCGATGCCTCCGGGAGGGCCGGCGATGACATGCGGCGTTCCAATGGTCGCTGCTATTGCCAATCGTCGTTTGACTTCATCCATTGCTTTTGAATACGCCTCTCCTTCAGTGTCAAACCAATCCCCCAAATAGATACAGGTCGGTACGGCCAACCCATTATCATCTAACGCTTGACGAATATCATCGACACTTCCCTTCCCGGAGTTAACAAAGTCGTCTATATGATCAAACCAGAGCTCGATGGCCACGAATCCGGTTGTTTGAGCGACATCAATTTGCGTCATGATATCGGTAGTCATGATCGTACTGGCATTTAGACATAATTTGAATGTTGACATAAGGCAAAACTCGATCGGAGGTTTAGACAGGAACGTTAATTCAAAGTTTTCATTTTACTCGATTCCGGAGTTCCAGAGGTGTTCTGTAAATAGGAACCTGGATTTCGGATGAACTGTGTATAGGTTAATAGCTGTATTCTTTCGTTTTGAGCGAACGAATAGTGGTAGCTCATCTTATCAAGTGATTGTGTTTGGTTGTTGATGCTACACAGCATCTCTAAATCGAAATGTTACTTCCAGGGGTCGTGCTGTTAAATCACTCTGCTCCCACACCGGGTGGAATGATTGGCACGTGTTTGGAGGCTGGGCAGCTAAGAACGTGCCTGATACCCCCCCGAGAGAGAGGGGGACTTGGGTAATGTTGAAGTTAATTCTATAGTCATGTCGAAAAGACTTTTGGTAAGATAAAAAGACAAGGTTGACTTCAAGCATTTTGGATAGATTCAAGTGAAACGCATAGCCAATACTTTCTGTGACGGTCTCGCTCGCCGGAGCTTTCTTCAGATAGGAAGTATGGCCATGGGAGGCATTGCACTCCCTCAGTTATTGCAGGCCCAGGGAGAGAACCGCGGGCGACTCGGGCATAAAGCAAATATTATGGTTTTCCTGGCCGGTGGACCTCCTCATCTTGATATGTTTGATATGAAGCCAGATGCCCCGGAGGAAATCCGTGGTGAGTTTTCCCCTATTTCTACCACAGTGCCGGGATTTCAAGTCTGTGAGCATTTGCCAATGTTGGCTGCTCGTGCTCACCAGTATTCGGTCATCCGCTCGCTTTACGGCGCAGTGGATCGTCATGATATTTACCAGTGCCTGACGGGCCGAGTCTTTTCACCAAATCAACCTGTAGGTGGATGGCCCTGTTTAGGGAGTGTGGTTTCCAAGTTAAAAGGGCATGCTCAACGGGGAGTCCCTCCCTTTGTTACGATGACGCCACGGATGAAGTCCGGTGGTTGGGGGCGTCTAGGACCGTCCGGTTTCCTTGGGAAGGCACACGCTCCCTTTGCTCCGATTGCAGATGGAGCGGATAGTCTGACATTGCAAGGCATTCAGGCTGGGCACTTTTCGGGCCGCGCTCGGTTATTGGCTAGCCTGGACAGTTTGAAACGACAGGCGGAGCAGATTTCTGAATTTGATGGTGCGGATGCCTTTACAGAACAGGCTTTGGGGATTCTTACATCAAGTAAATTGGCGGAAGCACTCGATATCACTCAGGAGGACGATCGGACGCTGGAACGCTATGGCGGAGGCTCCTATGATAAGGCGGGATATGGCGACGCGTCACACTTACATAATCATGACCTGATCGCTGCTAGACGTTTGGTAGAGTCTGGTGTACGTACCGTCACGGTCAACTATGGTCGCTGGGACTGGCACGGCCAGCCTCACGGTACTAATTTTGAAAACGCTCGGGATCACCTGCCTTACTTCGATCGAGGTATTTCGGCTCTGTTGGATGATCTTCATGACCGAGGATTAGATCGGGACGTATCGGTCATCGTATGGGGAGAATTCGGAAGAACGCCTCGTGTAAACGCTAAGGGAGGGCGAGACCATTGGCCACGTGCGAATTTCGCAATGATGTTTGGTGGTGGAATTAGACCTGGACGTGTTATTGGTTCTACAAATCGCTATGCGGAAGAGCCCAGCGATCGTCCGGTCCATATGCAGGAAGTGTTTGCAACTCTGTATCACACACTTGGAATCGACACGAATACTGCAACGGTCAATGATTTGCATGGGCGTCCACGCTATCTGATCGATCACACCAAATACCATCGGATTTCAGAGCTAATCTAAACTCCAGTGAATGACCTGTCGGTCGAAGCTACCCGAAACAAAGTGTTTGCTGTCGGGGGAAAAAGCCAGGCTGTAAACAGTATTTGTGTGGAGGGAATGTTGCTCTTCGAGCTTGAAGGTTTCCAGATTCCAGAGGCATATTTTAGCGTCCTGACCACCGCTGATAAGCCACTTCCCATTCGGTGAGAATGCCAACCCACGGATATATCCATTGTGGCCACGGAAATTGGCGTGAATGTCGCCGGTCGTGCGATTCCAAACGGTTACTTTCCCGCCACCACCAGCTGTAGCAAATAGATCGTTTGTGTGACGAGCAAAGGCGACGGCGTGTACGCCTTTATCGTGATGGGTTAGCTTCAGTTCGATTTCTCCTTGTGGATTCCAGATGAAAATCTCCCCTGCTTTATTACCAGCAATAATATGACGTCCGTCACGACTTGTGTGTAGGCTATGGCTTAATGCTCCCATGCCTTCGAGAGTACGTACCTGTCCGTCTATCGTCCAGACACGCACAATTTTGTCATAGCCGGTGCTGACGAAGTGTATGCCATCCTGACCAAGGAAATCGACGCTTTGGATATAGTCCTGAGAACCTCCCAGTGAGATTTCAGCCACCAGACTCGAGGTGTTTATGATCTTCACAACTTTATCTAGCCCGCCGGTGACAATGCGAGAGCTGTCAGGTGAAAAGCGAACAGCCGAGACCCCATCGGCGTGCAATTCATCGTATTTGCGAACTTTCCACTGCTGTGTATCCCAGACTAACAGGCGGTGGCTAAGACTACCAGCAGCGATGTGCTTTCCATCCGGAGCGTAATCTACGCTATAGATTGCATTGGTGGAACCGTCAGGAAGAATTTGGTGGGATGCCATTGATGTCTCTTATGAGTTAAATCCTGAACTGACATCTAATGACTCACAAGTTTCCTGAATCATATCAATCGTAGTTTGCGATAACTCGATTCCGTCCGCTCTGCGTTGAGCCCGAGTGTTATGCTCGATTTCACCAGGCATGAGAATTTTGTTGTTTTCATCCATCAGTTTGGCACTCTTTACATACTCACAATAGCGAGACACTTCGTTAAAGAAGTAATCTTCAGATTGTAACTTGCTGCGGTCCATAATGATCGACAGCATACCGTTACTGAGCTGGTGGGCCCGATCTGGATTAGTACAGGATCCTCCTGTTAACGCCCCGGCCATCATTTCAATGATCATGCTAAGCGCATATCCTTTGTGCCCGGCGATGGGGAGGATTGAACCGGCAGGTGGGCCGTAAAACGTCTCCGGATCAGTCGTTGGATTTCCCTCGCTATCAATGATGCATCCTTCCGGGACCTGCTTGCCTGCATGTAATGCAACGCGGATCTTTCCTTCGGCAATCGTGCACGCTGACATATCTAAGATGAGTGGGAATTCACCTTGTGTTGGAACACCGGCGGCAAATGGGTTGGCTGACAAACGACGTTCGATGGCGCCGTAGGGCGCCACAAGATTTCCCATGCCACTGGTGTTTACGAAGTGCACGGAAACCATTCCGGCCTTTGCACACATTTCCGGCCAATCGCCAATTCGCCCCAAATGAGCACTGTCTTTTAGGGCAATAACCGCCACCCCATGTTCTTGTGCACGGTCGATACCCAATTCCATGGCTTGCTGTCCGATCGATTGGCCAAGTCCAAACTTACCGTCGATGACGACCATCGACCCATTGTCGGTTTCGATGTCGATCGTTTGATTGAGCCGAGTTTTATCTTCCTGAATCCATTTGATATAAGTTGGGATTCGAATTACGCCATGGGAATCATGGCCTGATAGATTGGCGTTCACGAGTCGTTGCGCAACGACTTCTGCCTCGGATGCGTTGGAGCCCACGGCCTGGAAAATACGACGCGTTAGATCTACGAGAAAGTCTGCTTGATAAATCATAGGAGAATTGCCTTCAGCGATTTGGTTATCCGGTGGATTGGATATAGTTAACGAGGATAGAGGTTGATTGAGTTTAGGTTAATTGCGGGTCAGTTTTTGTAATGCGGGGCAGCCTTCGGGTGCGAGTCCTCTACCTCCGCCGGCGGCCCATACGACTTCAGTCAGGTAAAGATCTCCATTGGCATCAACACGAACATTGTGAGGGGCATAGAAATCACCAGCCTCAGCCGTAGCATCCCCGCCCGCAATTTGACATAGCGTCTTCCCTCGGTGGTCGATAATGGTCAGGCGACCTCCCGGAGCTTCCGCATAAGGCGGTTGGTTTCCTGGGAACATACCCGCACGATATCCAAGTTCAAAAACATAGACTTCACCGTCAGGACCAAAGTCCAGTGAGGCGGGGCGAGCGAATCCATTCAGAAGTCGGATGAAATCCCCTTCCGGACTGAAGATTTGTAGACGATCGTTTTCCCGGTCGGCGACCCAAATCTCGCCGTTGGCATGAATGCGAATGTCATGGGGGACTGCAAATTGACCTGGTTTGACTCCTGGGTCTCCCCAGCTTCGTAAGTGTTCGCCTAAGGCATTGAAGTGATGGATGCGGGCATTCCCGTAGCCGTCCGATACATAGAAATCACCATGGCTCGTTAATGCTAGATTGGTTGGGTAATTAAACGGCCCAGCGGAGTATTTAATATTCCGATAGTCTACATCGATGGCTCCGGTGTCGGATTTTTCACCTCGCGAGCCCAGTTCCAGCAACACATTGCCGTCGAGATCATATTTGGTTACGGTATGAGCATAATCATCCGTACAAAAGACTTCATCTTGTCCTGATATTGTCAGTCCGTGAGGCCGAGCGAAATCAGTATCTCCCCAGTCTCCCAGGTACGCCCCTTGAGAATCGAAGTAAATCATCTCACGGTCGCCGCGATTGTAGACGTAGACGTTGTTTTCAGCACTGAAATGAACAGCGACAACGTCGAGCCAGTTTACGCCATCTGGTCGTTGAGCCCAGTCGCTATTGGCATTAAATTGAAAGTCGCTGTTTCCTACGGTTTTGGAGTTTGTCATGTGTTACTCAAGAGGAAGTTGTCGGGGCATGGCGGCATTGGTTTCGACCAGCCATTGAGTCAATTCCTGGTTTAACCGTTTTGTTAGTCCAGGGCGTTGCTTGGCGATATTTCTGGTTTCACCAATGTCGATACTTACATTATAGAGCTCTAAGTCTCCGGTTGTGTAATGACGAATCAATTTGTAGTCGCCACTACGTACCGCTCCGGCTAGAGAATTGCTACGATGCCATGCGTAGTTTGGGAAATGAAAGAAAATGCTCGAACGCCTTAAGCGGTGATTATGGAATAAGGGTACGAGCGATTTACCATCGCATTGCGTTTCCGGAGATAAGCCGCAGGTATCGAGGATCGTCGGAAAGAAGTCCATGCTAATGACAGGTGTGTCATTAACCTGGTGAGACTTGATCACTTCAGGCCAGCGGATCATTAATGGTACACGAATCCCACCTTCGTAGATGTGGCCTTTGGACTCGCGTAGCGGTCGGTTGTCTGACACCCCGGCAAATCCCCCGTTGTCCGAGGTAAAGATTACAAGCGTATTATCAGTCAATCCACGGTTTTCCAGATGATTCATTATTTTGCCGAAAGACGCATCCAACGCTTCAATCATTGCTCCATAGCGAGTGTCGTTGAGACCGGGCCCGTTTCTGTTTTCATACTTCCTTAGGAGCTTAGCAGGTGCTTCCATTGGCCAGTGGACTGAGTAATTCCAAAGGCAAGCAAAAAATGGTTGGACGTCTGACCGATCGATGAACTGGCAGACTTCATCGGCTAGGCGATCAGGCAGGTATTCTCCTGTCTTGCGATTGGTCAAATTATGAATCCTATACGGATCAAAAAACGTTGGAGGGCCTCCGTAGATGCACCCTCCGATATTGATATCAAACCCCTGGTTTTCCGGGTAATATTTCGCAGCGCCTTGCCCCTGCGGCCCAACTCCTGTGCCGGCGATGTGCCACTTTCCAAAGAATCCGGTAGCGTATCCAGCATCCTTGAGTCGTTCTGCGATGGTTGTGTAGGAAGGAGCCAAAGCATCGAACATTTCCGCTCCGGTATGACTTGCCCCGTTGGGTGTAAATTGTTCTCTGTCCGGGATGTGGTTGGTAATACGCAGGCGTGCGGGAGCCAGGCCGGTAATTAGGGCCGCCCGGGTTGGAGAACATACCGGCGCAGCTGCATAAGCACTGGTGAAGCGAATCCCCTGCTCTGCAAACTGGTCCAGGAATGGAGTTTCGACCAGTGTGTTACCCTGACAAGCCAGATCCATCCAGGCCAAATCATCGGCCATAATTAGCAAAACGTTGGGCATTGAGGAATTAGAGGCCCGTGTTTGAAGGTGTTTTTGTTGCTGCTGACCGTGTGCCCAAGCAAGTGGATGAGATAGAAATATCCCAACAAACAATAAGATTGATCTAAACATTGCCGGCCCCCCATACAGAAGAATTACTTTTCCGATTATTATAATGGAATCTCATAGTGGTGATTACATAAGCCTTAGTTTGAAAGCGGAGTCTGGATATTGGCTCGTAAACTCCTTCTAGCCTCATTCGTAATAGTCGCGGGTATCCTTGGGGCATATGTGACGACATTGATTTTAGAATCTCGTAGTACTCCGGACTATGCGGCAGTGGACTATGATCCTTCGTCAAATGCGATGAGCGATGTTGCAGCGATTATGGAAACACCGGAACGCGAATTTGTCACGATAGATCGTGTCACTCTGTCAGATGATGCCGTTGTGATTGCGATCGAAGTGGCCGGAAAGGCCTATGCGTTTCCTAAACTATTTATGGAAGGAGTTGGCGATCACATCGTGACTGACGTGATTGAAGAACTGCCGCTTGCTGTTACCTACTGTAATGAAACGGAATGTGTTCGGGTTTTTGCTGATCATGACTCGGATCGGAACATCGAGTTGCACCAGCAAGGATTGATGAATGGTGGTTTAGCAGTGATTCTGGATGGGAAGATCTACGAACAGGATTCAAAAGAGATACCACTGGAAGACTATGACTATGAATTAAAGTCATGGTCGGAGTGGAAAACAGAAAACCCAGACGGGCTCGTGGTGACCGAAATGATCTGGGAGCAAGAATCTGAAAATGAAGGATCTGCGGAGGCAACTCAGTTGTAAACTGAGTCATCAAAACAGTTCGTGAATCGGCTCGCCATGATAGATTTGATGTGGCCTGTTTTCCGCATCGTACCAGGCGGCAGTGGCCGGTATTCCAAGTGCATCGTAAATCGTAGCAGCCATATCCTCGGGAGTCTTGGGGTTGTCTACCGGATATCCTCCGTGCTTGTCTGACTTACCGATGGCATTTCCTCCACGTACGCCTCCTCCGGCAAACCACACGGTCTGTAACGCTCCGTGATGATCGCGTCCCGGCAATTCGTAGTGACTGGGTAAAAGCGAGATTTTAGGAGTCCGTCCAAATTCACCAGCCATCACGATGAGTGTTTCGTCCAGTTCACCGCTGGCCTCCAAATCGTCAAGTAAGGCCGCGATTGCTTTGTCAGTGGGGGGGAATAGATTGTCTTTTAAATGAGGAAATGCGTTGCCATGCGTGTCCCAGGCTTCGTCATTTCCAAGGTTGACCTGAACCATGTTGACGCCGGCCGAGACAAGACGCCTAGCCATAAGTAATGACCAACCAAAGCAGTTTTTGCCATAGCGATCCTGGACCGGTTCCTCCGCATTGGTTACGTCTAAAGCGAACTGTACTTTGGGATCAGTTAACAGTGAAATCGCCTGTTGGCGATAACGGTCAAATTGTTCGGTTTGAGCTGATTTGTCTAGCCGGCGTTTTTGGTCGGTAACTGAATTTACCAATTTCAAACGATCGACGAACCGACTCTCAGCCAGACCATGTGGAAGTTCAAGATTGGGAGCTTCGTATTTGCGAGTGAGGTCAACCTTGCGTTCCTGATGATCAAAGGCGTACTCCGGGAAGGCTCCGTAAGATTGTCGATGGAATGAGGCTGCTTCAATAAACCAGGGATTAGCCTCTTCGCCCATCTGACCTGCAAATTGCCCGGGGATTACCCGGCCAGATTGATGAACTAAACGCTCTGGAAGAATCGCGACAGGAGGTAGGTTGTTCTGGGGTTGAGTGACTGTATTTGCAATAGCAGCCATGGCCGGATAGTCGGTCGGTTTGGGAGCCGATGGATTAAACCCCGTCGGTACGTCTGTGCGGCCAGTCAGCATTATGTGGTGACCCTGAGAGTGTTCATTCCATTTATGCGTCAGACTACGAACGATAGACCATTGTTCGCTACGTTTAGCCAGTTCGGGAAGATGCTCACAAATTTGCAGGCCTGGAGTTGCAGTCGAAATTGGGTTGAAGTCGCCCCTGATGTCATCCGGAGCATCCGGCTTCATATCAAAGCTATCTTGTTGTGCCAGTCCACCTGAAAGAAAAATGTAAATGACTTTCTTCGCTTGCGTACCGGTTGTGCCATATCGTTTTTGAATCGGCGCTGCCTGAAGAGCTGAAACATGGTTCATTCCCAGACCCAGGAGGCTGATACTACCAGCTTGAATGGCAAAACGCCGGCTTACTTTTGGGTGATGATATTGTTGACCGCTCATGACAAACCTGTTTTGAAAATAGGAACTCTTCTCTTATTGTATCGACAAACCCAATAATCATTCCAGAGTTTCTGCGGTGCGCAACAGAATAAGGAACGGTTTACAATGAAGATTGCGTCAGAAATCCCCCCTCAGGCGGGGAGCCGTTGAGATGGTTTGCTTGGATGTGGTTATGAGACCTTTTTATACAAAGATAATATTAATTCTGAATTGTTTGCTCTTGGGTGAATTAAAGGGCCAGTCAGTAATGCCTGATTATCAGGATCACGTGGATCTTGCTTACTACCTAACAGAGCATGGGCAAAAGAGAGCGGTGAAAACTCAGACTGACTGGGAAATTCGTAAGCCTCAAATCCAACTCGGAATGCAAAAGGTGATGGGGCCGTTTCCGAAGCCAGATGAAAAGATTCCTTTGAGTTTAGAGGTTTTAGAGGAAGTTGCAGAATCGAGTTTTACAAGAAGGCTGGTCAGTTACCATACAGATTCGCTTAGTCGGCGAGTTCAAGCTTACCTGTTTCTACCAAAGGCCACAGTAAAGCTGCCCGCGGTTTTATGTCTGCATCAGACTACGGCGATTGGTAAAAAGGAGCCAGCCGGTTTGGGGGGAAATCCACAACTGCATTATGCACGCCACCTCGCTGAACGTGGCTTTGTGACGCTTGCTCCGGATTATCCGAGCTTCGGAGATTATCCATATCAGTTTCCTGCTGAAGATGGTTATATAAGCGGAACCATGAAAGCCATCTATGACAATCATCGGGCCATTGATCTGCTGCAGGAACTCAATCAGGTGGATCCAGAGAACATTGGGTGCATCGGGCATTCACTTGGAGGCCATAACACGATTTTCACTGGCGTATTCGACACCCGTATCAAAGCGATGGTCAGTAATTGTGGCTTTACGCGATTTCATAAATATTACAACGGAAACCTGAAGGGCTGGACTAGCGATCGGTATATGCCCTTAATCGCAAAACATTACAACAGCAGTCCCGAGCAGGTGCCATTTGATTTTCCCGAACTAATTGGCTCGTTAGCGCCTCGTGCCTTCCTGGCCAGCGCTCCTGTCAGAGATGGCAATTTTGAAGTGTCGGGAGTTAAGGAGACCATCGCGGAAGCGAAGAAAATCTACCAACTCTATGGGGTGACAGACAACTTAGAGGCTATTTATCCGAATGCTGCGCATAGTTTCCCCGAAGAGGCTCGCGAAAAGGCCTATCGTTTCTTAGACAAACACTTAAAAAAGTGATGACTAAAAAGACGGCCTTACAAACAGCCCTTTTCCCATGGCCCAGTAATGGCAACGGTAAATCCAGGAGTTTGAATGTTAGCAAACAACCATTTCCCGTCCGGGCTGAAGTTAGCACCCGTCCATTCAGAACCTCGGAAGTCCCCCAATTTTTCGATCACCGCATTGTTTTCAGCAAACAAATGGATTTCCCCTTCCGGGCTGAGTGCATGCAGACGAGGGAAATATCGCTTGAGCCCTTTGGGCGTTTGAACGGTTGTTATCCCACAATCTTCGCAAATGATGATCCCACCACGTGCGCTGACGGCCAGATTGTCCGGCATATTCAATACCTGTTTGCTCGGGGATTCAAACACTAGACGCAATGTGTTTTCAGCAAGGTTAAGTTCCCAGATTTGCCCAGCTCGTGCATTGCCACCACTTGTGGAGTCGAAAAACATCGATCCACCGTAATACCATATTCCTTCCAGGCGGTTGAAGTTTGTACCGCCCTTTTTTCGACCCTGTATGTAAACTCCCAGTGAGTTATTTGTCATGGGGGTATGGGCTAATTCGGGGTCGTCTATTTTTACCCATTCGAGATCGCCAAAAATCGCTCCCGGTTTGACATCTTTCGACAAGTCAGGATGCCCCGGGACGCGAAGCATTTCGAGTGTACCACCGTCATGTAGCTTCTCTTTGGTATTCGGAGTAAAGCGATAAAGTCCACTTGTTCCACGGTCTTCGGTTTCATATACAACCGAGGTTTCTGGATCTACTGCGACAGCTTCATGAACAAACCGCCCCATGGCTTTGATCGGATTTGGGTTGCCCTGTCCGTTGGTGGGGACCTCGAAGATCCATCCATGCGTCTTGGCGAATTGTGGATCGGAAGTGCTTTCCGGGCCGTTGAGAGTTTCTTCGCAGGTAAGCCAGCTGCCCCAGGGTGTCACACCTCCAGCACAGTTTCTGATCGTACCTGATAGTGAGGCGCTACTGCCGATGAATTTACCGGAACCGCTGTCAAACGTGACGTGTGTAGTGCCTCCGGGGGCTTGAGGGTTATATGTATTCTTATCGTCAGCGAATGCCTTCCTTAACCCGCCAAGTTCATGATTTCGGCAAAGGGTGAGGATGCCATTGTCATCATTGATAACGCCGGTCCCGTCGTGCCCGCCTGGTGTCTTTCTGCCGTCCGACATCGTTTGGCTGGTCCAGCCATAGGTTTGATAGCTAAATCCCTCTGGTAGCTTTAATAGTGGTAATCCAGTTGTTAGGTCCCGAGTTGGTTTGATCTCGCCATAGGGAGAGGCTTTATCCGATTTAGACACCTGTCCAGCTTGCACATGATTGAATTTGCCCAATGTGGCTATGATCGATGTACTGCTTATACCTGCGGCCGCCGAGGTTAGGAAATTTCGTCGACTAGATTTCATGATGGCCTCTCAATAACGATTTGATTTTTTTGGATTACTCACGAATTATATGACGCAAAACATAATAATGTCACTGGGTTGGCATTAAGCTTTGGTTAATTATGATACAAAACGTTCGTGCTAAATCGCTCGTGATAAACACGATAGGGTAGTTGTTAGTAACCCGTGCCGACTGAGGGAAGCTGATCAACAAACTTAGCATCAACACGATGTAGCTCATCTATAGTCGCCTGTCGCAGTTCCAGCACCTTGGATTTAAACCGGCTGTTGTGAGCTAGATTCACTAATTCTTCGGGATCTCGCTGAAGGTCGTATAGCTCTTCCGTCTCGCCTTGCACGAGTGTACGAATATACTTGAATTTTCCGGCTCTTAACGAGACCCACCACGGTACATTGTTGATATACAGATCATCACGCTCTGTGGGGATGGTATGCGTATCGGCTCCATACTTCTTGCCCGTCATGACAGTTAATGCGGTCTTGTTTGTTTTGCCTTGAGGCTTCTCCAGTAACGGGAGTAGGTTTCTGCCGTGCATAGCCCATGGTAAGTCCAATTCAGCAAATTCAAAAAATGTAGGTACTAGGTCGACGCCTGATACTGGAGTTCGACAAACCTTGTTCTCCGGTAAACGTGAGGGCATGCTAACAATCAGCGGAGACCGGATGGTGGCATCATAAGGAGCTAGTTTTACACGGAATCCGTGCTGTCCCCAGCCAATTCCCTGATCAGCCGTAAATACCACAAGCGTGTTTTCCAACTGGCCGGATTGACGTAAGGCTTCCATGATACGCCCGACGCCCTCGTCAATTGCCATGACTCCCTGATGATATTGCCGTACCCAGTCATTGAGCGTATTTCCATGAATACCTTTGGTGTCCACGGTTTGGGCGGTGAAACCATTTCCTTTCATAACCGGAGTGCCATTTTCGTCGGGGATCCAATGCTCGATCTTTTGCATCCAATCAGGCTTGCCAGAGCGTGGAGGGAAAATGTCTTTAGGTACTGGAATGTTGACCTCGGGAAGGTCCTGCAGGTGGCGATCGGCGGGGGTAAACGGTCCGTGGACAGCGCCGTAGCAAAGCCATAGGTACCAGGGCTTATCAGGCGAGCGGTTATTGCCGTTGATGTAGTCGATCGCCCAATTCGTGTAATTGTCCGTCGAATACCCTGCAGTCAGAACACCTTTGGCCCCGTTCTTTTCAATCAGTTGATTTTCATAGTAGGCTCCGGCATTTTCGGGATATCGTGGCCGGTTCCAAACCAATTGGTAATCCCAGTCTCGTCCATACCCATTGTCCGTTCCCGTGTGCCACTTGCCTATCTGTGCTGTTTGATATCCATTGGCTCGAAATACGCTCGGCCAAAACGGACATTGCTCCGGATCATATTCGCTGCCTGGGTACTTCCCTTCCATCCGCATGGAATAAACGCCATGTTGCAGGTGGCCTGTCAGTAGAGAGGCGCGAGATGGCATGCACCAAGTGCCTATATAGGCTGAGTCGAAACGAATCCCTTGTCTAGCCAACGCGTCGATGTTCGGTGTACTTACGAAATCATAGCTCCCCGGGTAACAACTGACCGTCCGATAGGATTGATCGTCAGTGTAGATAAAGAGTATGTTTGGGCGTTCATTGTCTCCGACTGCATTAGATGAAAAGGCAGTGGCAGCCAAAAGTATCAGATAGAACATCCACGTTCGCATTGTCGATTATCTCCAAAATTATTAACTAAGCTAATATGTCGGTTGCCACCGTTCCGTGAACATCGGTTAAACGGAAGTCTCGTCCACCATACTGATACGTTAGTTGTTCGTGGTCGAGGCCCAGTAGGTGTAATAAAGTGGCATGTAAATCATGGATCGTCATGCGACCGTCAATCGCGTAATAACCGAATTCGTCGGTTGCACCATAACGAAAGCCTCCCTTAACTCCTCCACC
>NZVD01000012.1 GCA_002701385.1 Rhodopirellula sp.
CAATTGAAGTTATTAGTATCGAAAGTAACCGCATCCTCGTTATGCAGGTTGACCTTCCTCACGACGAATCGGTGAACTTGGAAACTACGAACGAAGTTGAGTTTTCTTCCTTTGAAGATGATTTGGAACAGACTATGGGGTCCATTGGTACTTTCAATTGCCCCTCCTGCTCTCAGCCATTAACGCTGCCGCCTTCCTTTACCGGAACCCAAGTGCAATGCCCTCAATGTCAAAACATCATCAATGTACAGACTAACATACCGTGATTGACGATGTGATTTCTGATTGAATCCGTGAAAAGACGTACAATCTTTGGTAAAACTACAAAACAAGAGAATCCGCGAAGTTCCCCCGCTCCTTTGACCATTTTTCAGGTTTTATAACGACATGACCTCTTACTTAATCATTGCCGCCGACGATGGAATTCCAGTCGAAATCGTTTTACCGATTGTGGCATTAGTATTCCTTTTGGTCGTTTTGTACATTTTTCTTTCCTACTTCAAACTTTACATCCAGTGTAAGCTGACCAGGGCTGGGATCGGATTTCTCGATCTGATCAGCATGACGTTCAAGAAAATTCCGGTTTCGATGATCGTGCAAAGCAAGATTATGGCGGTCAAAGCCGATCTAACCGAAGCCGAGGGTGTCACGCTCAGCGCACTCAATTCCCATCATCTGGCAGGTGGAAATGTACCCTTAGTCATTCGCGCACTCATTGCCGCTCGAAAAGCAAAGATCATCAGTCTTACGTTTCCGGAAGCCATGGCCATCGATCGAGCGGGAAGAAATGTACTCGCAGCCGTTCAAACGAGCGTCTATCCCAAAGTGATCGATTGTCCTTCACCGGATTCTGGAAAGAAAAAACTGGATGCCGTAGCTAAAGATGGAATCGAACTATACGTTCGGGCTCGAGTGACCGTGCGTGCCAATCTACAACAATTGGTCGGAGGTGCCACCGAAGAAACCATTACAGCTCGGGTTGGCGAAGGAATTATCAGCGCAATCGGCTCTGCATCGTCTCACAAAGAAGTGCTCGAAAACCCTGATGTGATATCCAAGAAAGTTCTTTCCGATCGACTAGACTCTCAGACAGCTTTTGAAATCGTCTCCATCGACATTGCTGATATTGATGTTGGAGGAAATATTGGCGCGAAACTTCAGGCAGATCAGGCGGAAGCGGATACCAAAGTTGCCCGTGCCAAAGCCGAAGGCAGACGCGCAATGGCAGTCGCGATGGAGCAGGAGAAAGAGGCTTCGATTCAGGAAAGCCAAGCTCAACTGATTGCCGCCAAAGCCGAAGTACCTCAGGCAATCTCTGACGCCTTCAATAGCGGAAAGCTGGGAATCATGGATTACTATCGGATTACCAATATCCAAGCCGATACGGAAATGCGTCATTCGTTCGCTAAAGAAAAGAACCCCGAAGAAATCTCGGTTGAGTCGTAAACGATGGCAGGCATTATCAAAACAATAATTGAAGGAATTCTCGAAGGCCTTGACCAAATGGCGAAAGACCCTGCCGGTCCGCCTCAACCACGGCGTGTTCCTCCACGAGTTCCGGCCAAACAGCCGCCCGTTTCCGGGAACGCTCCAAATCAAACTGGTTCGCCGTTGTCCCCCTTCCCTTCTGCTCAATCACAGATTGACAGTCCACAGGAATCGCAGCAAACCTCACAGAATCGTCCGACAATCGATCTCAATGAATATGCCCCACAGGCTCAGCAAGTCCCCCCCTCTCCTGCCAGCTCCACCTCACCAGCTGGACCTGCCATGACTGCTCAGAATCTACTCAAATCCCCAGATGGAGCACGTACAGCGATGATCGCCAGCGAGATTCTCAACCGGCCTGAACATCGCTGGAAATAATCGGGATTCAGTCAATCAATTTCATGGATTGATCAGGCCTCAAACAAAAGAACGAGGGCTGGAGGGTACGTGAAAACTGGCGGCTAAAGCACTAGAATATCCGATACTGCTTGAACGCAGAAGGAACAGTATCAACAATGGCGGCTATGAAATAAGACTGTCAGTTAAAGAACTCACAAGGAACGAACATCATGAGTGAACTTACTATCGAACCAGGCAAGACAAAAATTGGCTGGATTGGGACCGGTGTCATGGGCGCCAGCATGTGTGGACACCTGATGGATCAGGGATTCGAAGCAACCATCTACACCCGCTCTAAAGAGAAAGCTCAGGGACTCCTGGACAAAGGAGCTCAATGGGCTGACAGCCCTAAAGCCGTTGCAGAAAACAGCGATGTCATCTTTGCCATTGTGGGTTTCCCTGCAGATGTCCGAGCTGTCTTTTTAGGTGATGACGGAGCATTAGCCGGTAGCAAAGCAGGCAACATATTAGTGGATATGACCACCAGTGAACCATCGCTGGCCGTTGAAATCTATGAAGCCGCCAAAGCTCAGGGAATCCACAGCGTTGATGCCCCTGTTTCTGGTGGTGATGTGGGGGCCAAAAACGGCACACTTTCGATCATGATCGGTGGTGATAAAGACGTTGTCGATGCCTTGCAACCGATGTGGGATGCAATGGGACAGACGATTGTGCATCAAGGCGGCGCCGGAGCCGGTCAACATACCAAGATGGTCAATCAAACTTTAATTGCCACTAATATGATTGGTGTTTGTGAAGCCTTACTATATGGATACAAAGCTGGTCTGGACTTACCTACTGTGATGCAGTCTGTGGCTTCCGGAGCAGCTGGTAGTTGGTCATTATCAAATCTAGGCCCTCGTATTATTGATAAAAATTTTGACCCCGGCTTCTTTGTTGAGCATTTCATCAAAGACATGGGAATTGCTATCGATGAAGCCAACAAAATGGGACTCTGTTTACCAGGACTGGCGCTGTCCAAGCAACTCTACGAAGGCCTCAAATCTCAAGGACATGGACGAGACGGTACACACGCTTTACAACTCGCACTAAATCGCCTTTCAGGTGTGGACTGGAATTAAGTCCTAGCCAACCTTCTCTGACCCAAACCGAAAAACGGCTTGTCGCCATTGCGAGACAAGCCGTTTTTCGTGTCCTGTATGAATCGGAATCCTGTTCCGTTTCTTATTTGGTATAGCGAATACCGGTCGTATTTAACTTTCTTCGGAAAACTTTATCCTGCGATGTTGCATAGAGATAATTCATCTCAGTCCCGCCAAAGGTCACATTCGACAGAAATGCCTGCTGAGGTTTAGATAGGGTACCACTCAATCGTCCCTGTGTATCAAAAACCTGGACGCCCAGTTCTGTACAAACATACAGTCTTCCGATTTGATCCACCGCCATTCCATCCGCGCCGCTCTCGGTCTTGCCAACGGGTAACTGCATCGTGCTGTAGGGCTGTTTATGCTTCAGTGACCCATCGGCTGCAATCACGAAGTTCCATAAATGCTTTCCTCGCATATCTGCAACCACAAGTTGCTTTTGATCCGGCCAGGCAATCAGGCCGTTGGGAAAGGCGATCTCCGCAGCAACTTCTTTTAGCTCACGCTTCGGTGAAACATTCCAAACTTTCCCGTTCACATGATCCGTAAAGAAAACATTCCCATCTGCCAGAACCACAAGATCATTGCAATCAACGCCTTCAGCAATAGCAGTGGGCGTGCCCTGTTTATCAAACTTAACAATTGCTTTGCCACCGATGCTTGTCCCATAAAGCATGCCATCGGCCCCAAACATCAACCCGGCTGTCTTGTTTGCCTGATCAGAAAAGAGGCTTACTTCACCATCAAGTGATACTTTATAGATTTTCGACGCGGGAACATCGGTAAAGTAGATTTCACCTTCTGCGT
This sequence comes from Rhodopirellula sp., assembly GCA_002701385.1. Taxonomy (GTDB): domain Bacteria; phylum Planctomycetota; class Planctomycetia; order Pirellulales; family Pirellulaceae; genus UBA721. The sequence continues at coordinate 3,801 of NZVD01000012.1, forward strand.
TGACAGCAGGTCCTTCTGTAAATTGGTAACCTTCCGCTATCAATTCCCAGGATTCTCCCTCGATCATGATTTGAGAAATCGGCAGATCCTGAGCCTGAGACGCAAGCGTCAAGCCACTCAGCATTACAATCATCGCTAACATATTCTTCATGGTTCCACTCCGTATTGCTTACTTCGAGGCCGCTGGATTATTTGGGTGATCACGCCATAGCCATTCGAGAATTTCCGGCAGAATCGTACCACCATGGCGACCACTATGCCCCTCTGTTCCCATGACAAACTGATAATCGTATCCCGCGTATTTCAACGCGGCGGCCATCTGTTCGTTTGCCAATGGCCAGTTTCCAAATAGGTTATCCAGATCGGTATTACCTTCCTGCAGGAAGACTCGAATCGGTTTCTTCTCCGTTTTACGAATAACTGCTGGATAAACGTGCCCTCCTCGAATATTCGTAAAGCTCCCAATGTAGGAAACCACTTTGGAAAAGTACTGTGGACGCTCCCAAGCTGCAGTAAAAGCACAAATGCCTCCGCTACTTAATCCACAAATAGCCCGCCCCTCTGCCTTGTCAGTCAGATTGTATTGCTTACCAACTTCCGGCAATAATTCTTCGATCAGAAATCTTGCATACAGATCACCTAAACTGTCGTATTCGAAACTTCGATTCCGTCTTGGCTTGCCGCCCGACTGTTCGGCTGGAATCACTCCAGGGTTAACGAAAACACCAATCGTAACCGGCATTTTCCCCTGATGAATCAGGTTGTCGAAAACAATCGGAACTCGAGAGTGACCATTGTCGCGAACATACCCTCCACCATCATTGAATACCATGACACACGTGGGCTTGCTGGCATCGTATTGTGCTGGAACATAAATCCAATAATCTCGTTCAGTGCCCGGAAAGACATTACTATTTTCCCAACGGTACTGAGAGACCTTCCCCTGAGGAACTCCCTCCTGTCGTTGCGAATTAGGACCATATTCATAAGCACTTTGGCCACAAGCTAAGCCTGCGATGCTTAGCAGCAGGATAACAGGCATCAACAAAGTAGAGCGATTCAAGAGCTTCATTTAAAATTCCATCCTAAGAGCATCAGTACAGTTCAAGACACCATGATACCACGATTGATCCAGGGGGTTGATTGATGGAAAGTGGGGATTTCCAAAGGAATTACCTTGGGCGCATAGACAAACGACGCCTGTCTTCCAGACGTCGTTTTTGTATCTATATCATCGTAGCCACAAGACTACTTCTTGCGGTGACGGATCTTCGCACGCATACGTCGTTTCTTACGACCGATCTTGCGGCGTCCTTTTCCTGTACGTTTTGTTCCCACTGGGAATTCTCCAAAGTAAAAGCTCAAATCAATGAGAATGCTGGCAGGCCAGCCAACCAAAAGGTTAATCGTATACTCAAAGAATGCTTCACGCAACCACCGATTCCCCTAAGAATTAACACATGGTATCAGCAATTATCTTATTTAGAACCTGTCATGGTAATCCCTCTTGTAAAGCTTTTCTGAGCTACAAAAAACAGAAACACCATCGGCAAGGTAAACATTACACTAGCAGCCATTAGTAAATGGGTTTGATCTGAATAAGAACTAACAAATTGTTCTAAACCATACGCTAGTGGAAACTTCTCCTGATCACTTAGATACAACAGAGGGCTACTAAAGTCATTCCAACTGACCACCAACTGGAACATGGCTACGGTCACCAGTGCAGGCTTGCTTAAGGGGACAATGATCCGCCAATAGATCCCAAATTCACTCAGTCCGTCCAACCGAGCCGCTTCACTCAATTCCTCCGGGATCGACAAAAAGAACTGCCGCAACATGAAGATATAAAAGGCATCGCCTAGGAATGTAGGAAGAATGATTGCGGCCAACTGATTATAGAGACCTAATTCGCTAAATAAGACAAATCTTGGAATCATGGTGACATGCCACGGTAATAGCATCGTCGCTATCAAGACGGCAAACATCGCCTTCCGGCCACGCCAGCGCAGTCGAGCGAAACCATAGGCAACAAGCGAACAGGAAACCACCGTCCCCAACACACTCCCAAGACACAACACAATTGAGTTGGCGAGATACTTTAAGTAAGGGACCACTTCGAGTGCCTGCTGATAATTACTCCAGACAACTCGCTCCGGCAACAAACTATAAGGGTCACCGGTCAATTGCTCCGCTGGTTTGAGTGAAGCAAGTAACATTAAAACCAGAGGGAGCATAAATAATGCACTAATTACAATCAGCAAAGTGAATCGCCATAGGGACTTTCTTTGATTATTCATTTCGCCCCCCGCCATCGACAATCCGAGAACGATCTTCAAGTCGACTTAACCTCTTCTGCATTTGATGCGAAATTAGTTCAAGCTCAGCCTTTAAATCGATCTGTTCCTCAGAATACATTGCTCGCTGAACCAGGTTGTTAATTTCACGGTAGTATCTGGCTGCTCCCGGGACTAAAGGAGTTGGAACTTGCTCAGTCTGTGAAAACGCGACAAATCTCTCGAACAGAGGGTGTTCCTCCAGATAGGCTTGAAACAGCTCCGAATCAGAAACAGGTTTCGCCACCGGAATCCAACCACCGGCAATACACGTCTTAGCTGCCTCATCCTGCTGCCCATCTAACCCCGTCCAGAATTTGATGAATTCCCAGGCACCTTCAGACTGTTTGGAATGTCGAGGTACCAAAAATACATTGCCATTGCCCCACCCTGCTTTTCCGGAGACAGCAGGGTCATGTGGCAGCGGCCAGACTCCAAAACGAGTTGGTTGTTGACCTTTGAGAAGGCTTTCATTCTGTGCGGCTTCAATATCCCGGACTCGCCACTGTCCGTCCAAAACAACGGCATATCGGTTCGCCAGAAGCGGGAACATCTTATTCGGCAAGGATTGATCATTTTGGCGAAAGGTCGCCACATTGTGTGCACCTAGACGCCGTCGATAGGACACCATCCAATCCAACGCACGCACTATGGCATCATCATCGGCAGTAAATTCACTATCGAGTTCGTTGTAAAAGTCTCCTCCGAACGCCGGGCCCCATGCCCATAAACGACGAGGGTCTGGCAAATAACCAACCTGAGTCAGTTGTTGCCCCTGATACTTCGTACAAACCTGAGCGATGGCGTCAAGTTCGTCAGTCGAGCTTAGAAACGGAGGAACCGATCGTTGTAGCCCCGCTTCCACCAGATCTTGATTAAAGTAAAGCGCTCGGATATCCAGACCGTTACATACCGCAAACAACTTCCCATCGTATTCGCCTAAACTTCGAGCAGCCGGCAATAGCCACTGTTTCATGCGATCAACTTCTTCGGCAGACGCAATCTCTTCCATCGAATAGAGTGCTCCGCGATGTGCCCAATCCGCGACAATGGGGTCATCCTGATTGATTAAATCAGGTGGATCGCCTCCAGTGATCGCCAGAAATAACTTCATGTCAAAATTATTGCCCGGCATAGATACAGCCCGCACAAAATATTGATCCTGACTGCGGTTAAAACGTTGGACAATTTGATCGACAACTTTCCCATCGGCTCCTGACCAAAAGTGCCAAAAGACAACTTCTTCGCGTCCTGCCGGAGTCTCGCTGGTAAGAGACACGGTCGTTCCCCAAATGGCAATCACTGCACTAGTCAGCAGAAACAAAATGACCGAAATTCGTTGCCGTATCACATCCTCACTCCACGGTAATGAACCCAGTTTTTACTAGTCCGAAATAAGCCCCAAGTCGCCAGTCCTAACAGAGCAAACAGAACCCAGGCGACAGCGGAAGCATAGCCCATTTCCAGATCCCGAAAAGCGGATAAAAACAGCTGCAGAGAAATCATCAAGCTAGCTTCTGCGGGTTGGCCCGTCCCTTCACTCACAATGTAAACCTGAGTAAATGCCTGTACCGATTGGATGATCCCGAGTATTAAGTTGAAGAAAATAATCGGCGACAGCATGGGCAATGTGATGTGCCTAAATTTCTGCCAGACGCCAGCTCCATCTAATTCCGCTGCGTGATATAAGGATGGCTCAATATCACCGATCGCAGCCAGATAGATCAGCATGAAGTTCCCGACACCCCATAACGACATCATGACCAGCCCATCTTTGGAACCGAATTGCAGGGGAGTGTCCAGAGAAATGGCTTCCTGAATCCCCTGAAACCACAGGGGCGGTACTTCATAAAAAAAACCAATGACACCATTGACCATCCCGTCACGAGGATCCAGCAACCACAACCATAAAATCGAGGATGCTACGATTGGCACCATGGAGGGAAGATAGAACAACGTACGAAAAATGGCCTGTCCTCGCACTTTCCAATTAAGCATCACCGCTAACGAAATTGCCATGATGATGGACATCGGGACAGACACTGCCGCGAAATACACTGTATTCACAAGTGCTTTCCCAAATCCTTCGCCGGATGCGATTTCTTGTGCGATCCTTTGATAGTGATCTGCCCCAACATACCGAGGTGAAGTTAGTAGATCATATTCAGTAAAGGACCAAAGGAAGGATGCAATGAAGGGATAAACAAACAGAACAATTAAGCCCAGCAACCAAGGGCTGACAAATAGCCAGCCTGAAAGACGTCGTCTTCTTTGAGTTACAGCAGACATTCTGAAGACCGCTACTCCACTGCTTTACGTTCAACCAAATTAAAGGCCTGACCAGCATCGATCGTCAGGTAATCCTTCTCGCCTTCCACGACAGGTCGTCGACGATCATAGAAATGGACTGATCCATCGCCTTTCACCTGTCCAATGCCCTGCTTCACCACCAAGGCTGTTCCTTCATCAATTCCGATGCCTAGCAACTGGGGATAACGATTCACTAAAGACGTCATATCTTTGAAGCGATTTCGTTGCTTGAAATGCTGATCAATTGCCGAGCCTGGTAAAAACCCAAATCCCTTTTCGTAACCAGGAGCCATGATATCAGTATTCCCGAGTGGATTTGCTCGGGCAAGATAGTCGCCCTGAATGGAAGCACCTGCTGAGCTTCCGCCGATAATTCCACCACGGGCTAATACCTGATGAAGTAACGGATAGGCTGCTGTATGTTCATAGGCATCAACAAAACGCCACTGACGCCCTCCTCCAAACCAAACTCCATCTGCTGTCTTTAATGCCTCCAAGACATCGGAGGATTCGACTTCACTGCGAGTTCGTTGAGTCAGTACAGTTACATTTTTTGCTCCACCAGCTTCAAACATTCTTTTCCCATAGTCCTTTGGAAGTGGATCGGGCATGGACGTAGGTAAAACGACAATGTGAGCCTCTTCGCCTCCTGCCGTCTCGATGAACTCTTTAACCAGCTCTATTGGCATTCTCCCGCCTCCGACGATCATTAGCGTACCCTTTTCAACCACAGGATCTGCTGCCTTGGCGGGTGGAAATGCCGGTAACTGGGAATCCCTTACGATGCGTCTCAAACTGGTGAGGTCAATCAGGGCATCAGCCTGATACTCTTGTACCTGTAGCTGTTCACGCCGTCCTGCAGCAAAGACCGCCATAACGTTACCGTCTCCAACAACTTTCATAAACCTCTGGTCGACTAAAAGAGCTGTCGCTTCATCGATGCCGAGACCTACATGAGTCCCCAGTTTGCGGGCACTCGAACTCAGCCGTTTTAGGCGGTCTGGTTGAGTGAAGTGTTGGTCAATAATTACCCCGGGTAACAAATCGAATCCTGTATCCAAACTCTCTCTGCGTTTACCGCCAACAACCGCCACTTTCGAATGCATTGCAGCACTAGTGCCTCCAATCACTCCACCACGCTTCAGAAGCTGCTCCAATTCATCTTCGAATTTAGTACCAACATAGACATCGATAATCCGCTGCCGACTTCCCCCCACAAACCAAACACCGGTCGCTTGTTGTACTTGAGCTGTAATCTCTTCCGAATTTGCCTGTTCTCTGGATTGAGCGTGTAGCAGTGTGACAGAGTCAATATTCAAATCACTCCAGGTCTGTTTGAATCGATTTTGTTTGTCCGTTCCTGCATCGGCCGATGCCGTCGTAACGATGACAATCTTCGCAGCACTACCACCGGCCCATTGAACAAATTGCCCGCGAGCTTGCCGGGGAATTTCTCCGCGGCCAACAATCACCAACCTTCCCTGAGCACCGACAGGATCTAAGTACAGATCGGAGCCTGAGAGTTCCTGAATGCATAGTGAAAACAGGATCAGAAATAGTAAGTATCGAAATTGAATCCGCATAACATAGGCCTTATTCATACCGAGTTTATTCATTGATGGTGGCAGTTAAGCTTCTTCGCTTAACGCTTTTGCACCGGCTTCAAGTGTCTCTACAATTCGATCAACATCATAAACACATCCTCCCCATGTCCCGCCGCCCACTTTTTGCAACGCTGCCCAGAGGCGTGTATCGCTGTGCAAAGCAGCATCCTCCTGAAGACCTGGCCAAGTGTCTCTGGAATCCAGCATGGCCTGAGCCTGCTCGGGTGTTAATTCCTTCTCCGCTGTACCTACCAGATTAACTGAACCAGTGAGTTTATTACGATCAACGATGATCTCAATTCGATCACCATCTTGAACTCGTCCTATTGGTCCGTTGGCTAGAGCTTCCGGGCCTACGTGACCGATACAGGCTCCAGTACTTACGCCTGAAAAACGTGCGTCCGTTACAATCGCCACTTCTTTGCCCCACTTGAGGAATTTCAAGGCTGAGGTTAATTGATAGGTTTCCTCCATCCCTGTTCCCAGTGGTCCCCGCCCGATCAGGACAAGAATATCACCGGGTTGCAGCTTGGGCTCCAACTGTCCCTTAATCGACATGATTGCATCTCGTTCTGATGTGAACACACGCGCGGGCCCGGTCTTACGATAGACTCCATCGTCATCAACGACTGTCGGGTCGATCGAGGTTGCCTTAATCACAGAGCCTTCTGGGCAGAGGTTACCTTGTGGGAAACAAACGGTACTTGTCATACCGCGTTGCACCGCTTCGGACGGTGGAATGATAACATCATCCGGGTTAATTCCATCGTATTCTTGCAACCGACGACGCAACTTTGTGCGACGATCCGATTGCTCCCACCAGTCAAGAACGTCCTGCAATGTCTGTCCAGTCACTGTAAGTACCGATGTATCTAAGAGCCCCATTTTGCGCAGGTGCAACATGACTTCAGGGACACCACCTGCCAGGAAAAACTGAACCGTCGGGTGATTGGCCGGACCATTGGGCAATACATCAACAAATCGAGGAACCAGTCGATTGACTTCGCTCCAGTCATCTACCGAAGGTCGCTGTAGCCCGGCAGCATGAGCGATGGCCGGAATGTGTAGCAGTAAATTGGTTGAGCCACCACAGGCAGCATGCACAATCATTGCATTTCGCACGGACGCATCGGTGACAATATCTTTAAGAGACAATTTCTGATCTACAAGACGCTTCAATGCATGAGCACTTCGAACGGCATTGTCTACCCAAATGGCTTGACCACTGGGAGCCAGAGCGGCGTGAGGTAAAGTCATCCCCAACGCTTCAGCCACAACCTGGCTTGTTGCAGCTGTTCCTAAGAACTGACAGCCGCCACCAGCAGTCCCACATGCCCGACAGCCGGCTACTGCAGCATCTTCTAAGGTGATTTCGCCATGAACGTATCGGGCACTAATCGTCTGAACCTTGCCGGCATCTTCTCCTGATTCCGGTGGAAGCGTTACTCCTCCCGGTACAATAATCCCAGGAAGTTCATTCTGTCCTGCCAGTGCCTGCATCATTGCAGGCAAACCCTTGTCACAAGTGGCAACTCCCAGCAGGCCTTGCCGTGTAGGTAGCGAACGAATCAGTCGCCGGATGACCATGGCTGCGTCGTTTCGATATGGCAGGCTGTCAAACATACCCGTCGTCCCCTGACTTCGCCCATCACATGGATCACTACAATATGCCGCGAAGGGAATGCCGCCAAATTCTTTAATCGCACGGGCCGCCGCTTGAACCAGTAAGCCAACTTCCCAATGTCCGGTATGATAGCCCAGAGCAATCGGAGAACCATCTTCCGCTCGCATGCCGCCTTGAGTACTGAGCACCAAGTACTGAGGACCTAATAAATCTTCGGGAGCCCATCCCATGCCCGCATTCTGTGTCAGGCCAAACAGGTCACCACTCGACCAAGTGCGAAGTATTTCATCGGTAAGCGGTAACGCTCCGGAGGGTCCAGGCCCTTTTGTTTGCACATCCATTAAGTCGGATGGACCTGAAGTGGGAGTATTAGATTCAAGAAGCGATGTCAGCTTGTCAGATGCGGAGCCTTCGTTAGTCATTCAATTCACTTTCTTGTGGGTTTTCGGAAGCAGGGAGTTTAGTTTCATGAGGTAGTTTTACAAATCGCTGTACTATTAATGTTAATACAACCGGTACGCCAATACTTACTCCCATGGCCAGAGGAAACCAATCGTATTGGCTGGCAACATGCCCAAAGGCGCAATAGCCCAGGGAGATTCCAAGATTACTAAAAATCACGGGGAGCAGAAACCGGGACCAACTCAGGCCATGGACACCCATTAAAAGGACACTCGCTTCGGCCAGCACAGGCACACCTCTGGCGAGCACCAGAAAGCCCGGGCCAAAACGATGCGTCATTCCGGCAGCACGCTCCAGATCCTCCTGTTTGGAAAATTTAAGAGCAAAACTACGTCCATACTTACGAGCAAACCAAAACCCAAGCAAGGCTCCGTTGGTCATTCCGATCCAGGAAATCAGCGTGCCGGTTAGCCAGTGCATCTGGCCTCCAACAAATGTGGATACAACACTGCTGGGAATCGGCAGAAAAATATCTCCTGAAAGGAGCATTATTACAATTCCTGCAAGCCAGGTTGAATTTTCAAAATCAGCAACCCATTGCCCAATTACATCTCCCATAATCAGAAAGGGGATGATGGGGATAGCCATCACTATACAGATCGGAACCAATTGTCGAAACAACGTCTGCATAACTGGCTCCTCTGGCAACAGGCTTTTGAGAAAGACTTCTACTGCTTACTCACTCTTCAAAGAATTATTCCTGCGTGACACACCAAAGAAGTCGCCTCCTTTAAGTCGTTCATCATCCGTTCCCCAGGCAATTTCCTTGGGCATACGTTTCATCAAAGGAATGTGTTTTGAACAATGAATATAAGCTTCCGCGATGGTAACTCTCACCCATCGTTCCGGTTTGCGTCCGCCAGTACGCTCACACTTCAATCGAATTTCGCCGGTGACTCGTGGATCTTCTAACAATTCATCATTCTCTAGGATCTTCGCCGAACCGTTGAGGTGTAAACCAACCGTTGTTTCAAAGAAGTCGACCAGTAACAAACCGATATGAGGGTTTTCTGTGATGTTACCAAGGCTTGCCATAACTCCATTTCCGCGCAACTCGGGATACACCACCGTCTTGTCATCTAATGCGACAACAAACCCTGGCAGGCCACAGCGGATGCTGCTGTCGCACTCTCCCTGAGAATCTGAGGTAGAGACAAACATGATTTCCATTCTCGAAAGAAAACGGTGCATCTCATCATTTAGGCGATCGATCACCTGACAGTTATAAAAGCGTTCAGCGCGTTGGGTTGTGCCAAAGCGTTGTTGTAACTCACGTTCACCAGTGGAACCTGGGAACGCAACTTCAGAGTGTGCCCGGGTAGTAGGGTCTGACATTTTGTACACAAATTGAACAAATTGAAAATGAATAACTTCAGTTTACACAGAGTATTAAGAATCAGTAAGTGAATGAACTCGGCAATCCGCAAGGCTTCACATTTGCCGTCATCAATTTTCAGAAATCTGATATTTTGAGTCTCGCCGTCATACATGTCCGGAAAAGGAATTCCGATAATTGAATCTGTAGCCCAACACTCTTCTCCATCCGGCGCACCACACCATCTCCAACACGTGATGTGCCTTGCATCGACACCTGAGGTTCTACCATGTTTTCTATGATGTCCAAGAAGTCCACCGAGATGACCACTGATCACTTACGAGATTTGGTTCATCAGATGCTTTGCGATATTGGCCAACTCGAATCATCCCAATTCCCGTTATGCGAACGCCCGCTAACACGAGGCGGAAATCCATGTGGCGTATTGTTCAGCGTCAACGGTCCCCGAGAGGTAAAACTCACTGCCGTTTGGGATTGCCTGAAAAACAAACTCTTTGTGTATGATTCTACCGGCAATCGTTGTGAGCAATTATCTGTCGAACACTTGGCAACAGCTACAGCATAAGCCGCTTTCGTCAGGAAAAGATTACCGAGTCACCCAGAGGCTTTGGCTGTTTCAGTTGAAGCCTTTTTTGATACGCTGGAAAGCTTTCTCATCAGCGTCTGTACAAACGGAGTCAGCAAGTAATAAAGAAAGATGACAGGCAAGGCAAGCTCGTGAAAGATCAGAGCAAAGATCACTGCAAATAAAATCTGCACGATTTTGAAGTAGTGCCGTTTCATGGACTTCTTCTTTGCCAGCGTCTTTGCTAAATGAGGGTATTGAATCCCTGACACCATGAGCCAAGCCAGCAAGACGGTTAAAACAGGTACGACAAACATAACGACTTGTAAGAGGTCAATATTGGTCGTTTCGAGTATCGTTTCTCGTTGCCTGATAATGTCAGGCATCGCCATAGCAAAGGTCGCAATCGCCCCGGCTGCAGCCGGGGATGGGAGCCCGCGAAAATAAGAAGTGTCCGCACCTTCGTCTGCCTCCACGTTATATCGAGCCAGCCTCAGGATTGCACAAAGTGTGTAGATTCCAGCCGCTCCCTTCAAAAACCGAGAAGGCATCTCGTCAGCAAAGAACAGTGTAATGAACGCCGGCGCGACGCCAAATGTTATCACGTCACACAAGCTATCCAATTCCATTCCAAACTTACTGGTTTGGTTTAACATCCGAGCCACTTGGCCATCCAGAGCGTCAAATAACATCCCCAGAAAGATTAACAGTCCCGCATACCGTAGAGACTCATAATCAATACTCTGTTGAGCCAGTTGGGCTGCCAGTTCCCCGCCTTCTGCGACAGCGACCTGAAAACCGACGGCTTTCGTTGCCAAGCCAATCGCTGTCAGACCACAGATGGCATTACCGAGTGTCATCAGTGTGGGGAGGATGGGAAACTTCGAATCTTCCGACACATCATCTTCGAGATTCAAAGAGAGTTCCTGAGGCAATTGATCGTTCATACGGTCGATTATAATCCCGTGCGGAGGGGTTTGATAATGAACAATTTATTTATACTTCGCAAAAACCGTTGTGCCGGCCTGAACTTTATCACCTAATGTTACCGTGATTTCCAGGCCCTCTTCCCGCGGTAAGATCAATTCTGTACGAGAGCCTAGTTTGATCATTCCAAATTGAGCTCCTCGATCAAAACACTCACCTGTTTTAGCCCAACAGACAATCCGTCGTGCAAGCTGGCCTGTAATCTGACGCACTCGCATCACTCGATGTGGAGCTTCTGTTGATTCCAACCACAATTCCAGACGCTCGTTTTCCCAAGCTGATTCCGGCTTTAATGCACTGAGGAACTTCCCCTGGCGATATCGCGAGGCAAACACGGTGCAAGCAACAGGTACTCGATTGATATGCACATTGAATACCGAAAGAAAAATGGCGATTTTGATTGCCGGACCGTCGATCACATCATCGTGTTCAATTTCCTCAATCAGATCAATCTTACCGTCGGCCGGGGACACCACCGTACCAGGTTCGGTTGGAATGACTCGTCGAGGATTCCGAAAAAACCAGACCACTTCCGTTTCAAGCAAGAACGGCACAATGGCTGCAATCCACCACCATGGGGAATGCACTTGCGATAAGTAAATAAACAAAGCCAGCATTGGAATTAGCACTGACGAGAAAATGATCATCTCTGCTAAACCTGCCCGAGCAAAACCGAAATTTTCACGACCGGTAAAAGGATCGTCCTCCGATTCCCAATAGTATCCTGGCTGATTGGCATAGAATTTTAAATCTCGAGGATCGAGGACATCCCAAGGACACTGGTTATGATCCCCTTGTCGAGTTGCTGCCATACGTCGAACGTACCCACGCCGAAACGTCTTTAAGTAGACACGACGTAGATGCCCCCACAGCAATTCGATTCTCATGCATACACCTCCACCTGGCTGTACACAGTGAATTTGAGAATCATGAGGTTGAATCTCACGGCCACCAGGGGTTGTTAACGGTGTCGAGTTTGACATGAGAAATGTACTTTATTGATGCAAAACAGAATACGGAATTGCGAGTTCCAAAGAAGTCGAAACGATAAAATCGAATTATGGGTGAAGTCCCAACCGATGTAAACCCTCCGCATCCTGTGCATAGAAGAGCGGCGTGACTTAAAATACAGATCACAATGCTAACCACGTTTTGATTTGAAAGCACACTAATGAGACCTCATCGCAACTTACTGGTGATACTTCTGTTTGGTTCTTTTATGCCACTCGTGCAGGCAGATAATACCTCCAGAGAGGACGGATACGACCGAATCAATAACGTTGAATATGGGAAAGTCGGAGAACATCGACTGCTACTCGATCTATACCTTCCCCATGACGTCGAACAGGCTCCTCTGGTAATTTGGATCCATGGGGGTGCTTGGCGTCGAGGCTCAAAGGCACGAATGCCGTTGCTGTTTCTGGTGAAACAAGGATATGCCATTGCTAGTGTGGATTATCGATTGTCACCCACTGCCAAATTCCCGGCTCAAATACACGACATCAAAGCCGCTGTGCGATTTATGAAAGCGACAGCCGCTCACTGGAAAGTTTCCGCCGACCGCATTGGTGTTGCTGGTGAATCGGCCGGCGGTCATTTGGCTGCCTTATTAGGAGTTACCAATGGTCATCAGAAACTAGAGGGAGACATTGGTGTGTTCCCCAAGGAATCTTCAGATGTCCATGCCATCGTTGATTTATTTGGCCCTACCAATTTCATGACGATTTTACATCAATCCACGCCGCATGGCTTGAGCGTCAGAGTCCCTGCTTTGGAGCTTTTGTTAGGAGCAAGGCCAGAGAAGATTCAGGGCCTTGCAAAATTGGCGAGTCCTGTGGAACACGTGAATAAGAAAGATCCGCCGTTATTAATGATCCATGGAGATCAGGATCCACAGGTTCCAATAAACCAATCTCATGAGCTACACGCGAAATACAAGCACTTACAACTGCCTGTTCTCTTTCATGTAATTCACGGCGGATTTCACGGCGGTAACAATTTCTACCAAGACGAGCCTCAACAGCTCATCACCACATTCTTCAACACCCACATCCGCCAGAACTAGATTAATCCGGTGCGATTAATCCGGTGCCACCACTCGTTCTTACTTCGATCAACCAACGCCTAATCAGTTGACACCCCCCTAAGCCACTAAGGCTACCCAAGACTCC
>NZVD01000013.1 GCA_002701385.1 Rhodopirellula sp.
AGTTGTTCCCACGCCACTTTTCGTAAAGGCTCATTTACGCCTTCCTCTTTGTTAGGAGGTGCTAATGCATCCAAAAAGGCCAGAGCTAACTCCATTTCCTTCTTGTCGGCTGGACGATTAAGAACCAATAGATAAAGCTCGTTCAAACGCAATGCTTCATCGCTTGGCACCTCTGCGGCAAGCCTCTCGTTTAACAACTTCGCCTGTTCCTTTACAAAAGGCGAATTCAACAAGAACAGCGCCTGAGTAGCCACCGTCGTTGTAGCTCTGGCTCCAGTAATGTCATTGGGATGTGGGAAATCGAATATGGACAGGATCTCCAAATCCCCCACAGGTCGTTCACGTTTAAAGGGTTGATAAATCGTTCTCCGATTACGTACATAATCGGGGACTTTACCGCCCCAAGTGGGAGGATTCACATTCCCTCCGGCGCCTCGTATATTCCCTTCAAGCTCCAATCCCAACGGACTACCACCGCTTGCGCGATCAAGCTTACCACTGATGAATAACATAGAATCCCGCATCGATTCGCCAGACAATCGCCGACGTGGCATCCGCCAGTAATAGCGATTGTCCGGATCCACCTGTATCGCCTCGGCATTAGACAGCGAACTCATTTGGTAGGTACGAGACAGAACCAGTTGCTCAATCGTTAACTTAAGAGACCACTTATTTTCATCGCGGAACCGATCCGCCAAAAAGTCCAACAGTTCTGGATGCGTCGGTCGTTCGCCATGAATGCCGAAATAGTCAACCGTGGGCACAATACCTGTCCCAAACAGATGATGCCAAACACGATTAACAAGAACACGCGATGTCAAAGAATTATTTGACGACACTAGCCATTCTGCCAACTGTAAGCGTCCACTCGTCCCGTCTGGGACAGAGACGGCGTCTCCATCACCAACGGCTCCTAGCACCCCTCGGGAAACACTCTCTCCCAACGACTTAAAGTCCCCGCGTCGATAAATCCGCGTGTCTGATGGATCGTTGACATCAGTTGCTGACATGGCATATTCTGTCTGCGATTCCTCTTTGAATCCCCTCAGCTTTAACTGAAGCGTATCTATTTCAGTCTGAACGCCTTTAGCAGCCGCCAAGTCAGCCTGTTGCGCTTGCGTCGCTTGCACATTTGCAAAGGTCGACTGATTGCCACTGAATAACTGTAAAGCGAAATTGCCCTCGTCTCGCTCTACCATGTGGGAATGATTCAGCCCGCCCCCAATCCAATCGGGTATGACGGCCTGCGCCAGGACGGCTAGTCCTGTATCGGCTTGTAACCCATTTATTGGGGCTGCCGTAATCTCATCAAAACTCTCGCGATACAAAATGTCTTCATCTACGGATACAACCAATTCATCAATGGCACCCGCAAATCGACCGCTGCCAGGCTGAGCACTAATAATACGTAAGCGCAACTCGCCTTCCCCGTCTCCCTTATATGCAAACGACCGAGCCGCAAATGTCTGTGCCGTCTTACTTCCGTCCCATGCAGGAATATTTACCCGCTCTGAGCTATGCAAGCTTCCATCGGACTTAATGAGTTCAATCCAAATCCCGTCATCTGTCCCCGTCGCCTGTTCCGCAGCGGCCCACGCGGTTGGTCCGACTTCAAATGCAACCTCGTAGGTAGTTCCCGGTTGGTTCGGCAGCACTGGATGTTGCTGGGTCAATACATTGGTGTTCGACGCCTCAGGGAATTGTCGATACCAGGACATGATTTCAACTTGCTTCGCCCGCAAAGCGGATTGCAACTTGGAAAGCATTTGTTTTCGTTCCAATGCCTGATTCTCGTCAACCGGTAGCTTCGGCAATTCACGTTCAAGGATACTGCTCCAAACACCAGGCCCCGTATGATCCGTCGTGGCAGTACTGTGAAAGATTCCGGCTAGTGCGTAGTAATCTTTGGTTGGGATAGGGTCGAACTTATGATCATGACAGCGAGCGCAGGAAATCGTTTGTCCTAGGAACGTCCGGCCAATCCGATCAATTTGATGGTCGACAATATCGGCACGTAACTGAGGTTTTATATAGTTCTGTATTACCCAGGGCCCAATCGACAGATATCCCGTGGCGATTATCAATTCACGTTGTTGCTGAACTGTTTCGAAGGGGAGATGGTCTCCCGCGATCTGCTCAAGGATAAAGCGATCTACTGGTTTGTCACTATTAAAGGCAGCAATGACATAGTCACGGTAACGCCATGCCTCACCAATCAATGTATTTCCTTGCACATCCGCGTAACATGACAAGTCAAACCAGTGGCGTGCCCAATGCTGCCCATATGCCTTCGAATTAAGAAGACGTTTCACTACTTTGTGATAGGCCTCTGCTGAGTCATCAGCCAGGAATGCCTTGATCTCATCCCGCGTCGGAGGCAGACCGGTCAAGTCAAATGTCACCCGGCGCAATAGACGATATTTATCCGAAGGACCGTTCGGCTGGATACCTCTGGACTCCATTTCACTGAGAATAAATTGATCCGCCTCATCAATGGGCCAATATTCATCCAAGGTTTTCGGCGGCTCATATTTTTGAATGGGTTCCAATGCCCATAAGGCCCGTGCATCTACTTCAGGAGACTGACTTTTACGTTCATCAAAGGCTCCATCTTCAATCCATTTCTCGAATATCTTGATTTCTTCCGGATTTAACCGAGCATTTGGAGGCATTTCAAGTCCATCATAACGCAGGCCCTGAATCAACAGACTGTCTTCCACATTGCCAGGAACAATTGCAGGCCCAGATCCACCGCCTTTCTCCCAACCGATGCGTGAATCAAGAACGAGCCCGCCCTTGGCTTTACCTGCAGCGTGACTGTGGCAAGAGAAACACCGCTTCCTGAGTAGAGGCTCTACTTTACTGTCGAAGAATTCTAAACGCGTCGGGGCATCCCCAACTGCTAAAGACGAATTGACATGAATAAGCAATATTGCAGCAAAGCAAACCAGAGTTCGCCATTTCCATTTCCGATCTCTGGGTTTCGACCTAGAGCTATCTGAATTGACTTGCATGTCACGCACGCCCTTACTCCTGAGAAAGTTCAGTGGGAGGAAATCTTTTACGTCCAGCACTGTTTACCGGTTTGCCGGAACGACGACTCCACCATTCATGAGCACGTTCTGGATTATACCCAGGATTTGGAATCGGCATCCTCGCCGACACTTCATATCTCCATGCCTTTAACTTGCCCTGCAGGTCGGCAGTTCGCCCGGCAAATTCCGTTACGACATTGTCTGATTCACCGATATCCTTTTTCAGATTATAGAGTTCAACGTCGCCAGTACCGTCGAGATATTCGATCAATTTCCAATCACCATCCCGAATGGCACTGGCCGGTCGATCATGGTGGTAGTGGGGATAGTGCCAGTACAATGGCCCACGATCCAACGTTGCGATCTCTCCCTTGAGAATCGGCATCAAATCAACGCCATCGATCGTCTGATTCTCCGGCAACTTCCCATTTGCTAAACCAACAAACGTTGGATAAAAATCGTAAGAAATAGTGAGCGAAGCATTTGTAGTCCCCGATTCAACAACGCCGGGATACTTCACTATGAAAGGAACGCGAATTCCCCCTTCAAAGAGCGTGCCCTTTTCCCCACGAAGCGGAGACTGCGTGGCTACGTTGTCGTCGGCATGTGGTCGATAGTCGTAACGACGATATAAACCACCGTTATCAGATGTAAACACAACCATCGTCTTTTCAGTCAAGCCCTGAGCTTCCAATTCCTCAATGACCTCACCCACTAGATTGTCAACTTCCTCCAACATCGCGGCGTAGACAGGGTGGGGCAGTTCTAATCCTAGTTTCTTCGCCTTAGCTTCGTATTTCGCCACCAAGTCCGATCGACTGGATAATGGAATATGAACATGGAAAGGCGAAAGCATTAAGAAGAAAGGTCTGTCCTTATTATCGCGTATAAATCGACGGCTCATCTGTCCTTCGAATTCCGTGCGAAATTGTCCGGGTTTGGGCTTCAAATCTTCTCGCCCAACAACACGAAATGAACCCGGGCGTTGGGGACCGCCAACCTCAACGGCAAAATCATACCCCTGCCTGGCCGGTGAGAACTGAGGGCCAGCACCCAAGTGCCACTTCCCAACATAACCCGTTTTGTATCCTACAGCTTTCAAAGATTCGGCAACGGTCACGGTATCCAGGGGCAGGGCACTCTGAACAAACGGAGTGATAGAACGTTCAAACGGACGCCAGTGTCCTGAGATGAAGTCGGTAATGCCGATGCGAGCCTGATTTTGTCCGGATTGCACTGCACAACGCGTGGGTGAACAGACTGCACCCGCAGCATAGAAGTCCGTAAACTTCATCCCGTCGGCTGCAAGCTGATCGATATGGGGCGTTTCAGCGAGCTGATTGCCATAACAGGCGATGTCCTTCCACCCCAGATCATCCACGAAGATGAAAACAACATTAGGTTTCTCTGTCGCGAGCAATACAGGCGTCAGGCTGGAGATAAACAGGATCATCAGAAAGCATGAATACTTATGCATTGAGGCCTCAGCCGTAAAGGAGTCTAAGTTGTTGTCTCATTGAACATATTTTATCGTGAGACGGAGGGCCGGAAAATAGGAATGCGCTCCCTAGAAGTGTCCCGTCGCTGTGCCCAATCCGTCTAACTCAACAGTTACCGTATCGCCTCGTGCCAGCCATTTCGTTTGAACGACACTACCCAATAAAACAATCCACCCTTTGGGAATCTCTCGACCGAGCGAGGACTGTTCATTGGCGAGCCACACCAGAGCTTCGAGCGGATGCCCGTTGATAATATCTCTGCCATAACCATCCCCGACTTCTTCCCCGTTGATTACCATTCGGCCATGAATTGCGGCCAAGTCAAGGGACTGCCAGTCGTGAACCGCTGGCCCCAACACAGCGCCGGCGCCGAAAAAGTCATCCGCCAACCAGGTCTTCCAATCAGGGATTCGATTTTCGAAGTCCTCATATCTATCATCTACTACTTCAATCGCTGCGTGGATCGATTCCACCATTGGCAGGATCGACTCGAAGCTATACGGCGTATCTGAAACTGTGATGGTTTTACCCACAATCGCCGCAATCTCACATTCAACGCCGACGTGCAAGAAGCGATCAAATTCAAACTCACCCAGATTGTGGTGCACGGTCGTATCAAATACCCCACCGGAACACGGATGTTGCATGCCCAAATATTCCTGCATCACTTCAGTTGTGCACCCAATCTTAGTGCCAACGAGTTTTCCGTGACCATCTGAGAGCAACTTCCCATGTAGCGCATCCTGCAACTCTAACGCTTCAGATAATGTGTTAGGGCACATGCCTTCCGGCAATGAACCAATCGGCTTCGGAGGCGTCGCTCTACCTAATCGAAGTATCTCGGCGGCAGCATCCACATTCGGGCCTAACTGGTTATCACTTCGATCCATTTCTACTCTCCCCCATACACTTTGGATTCGTCTATTATAACAGTTACTCAATGAGCGATTTCTCGACACCCTGATGACAGGTTGCCCAGTCATGGACTTTCTTCATATTCCGACTCCCGCACGTTGGGCACTTCACCTGGAATCCCATCTCGACAAGATACTTCTTGATCACACCCACTGGGAGAAAGAATCGGCACGTATGTGCCTGAATCTATTACTGGCGTACTGCGACAATGAAGAATTGAGTAAAGCAATGACAGCGATGATCAACGACAAACTGGACAGGTTCCAGGCCAATCGCGAACTATTAAAGTCACTGGGAATCCAATTCCAACGGATCCAGCCAACCGGATATGATCGACGCCTTAAGGAATTGATCATTAACAAAGAGCCACATCGTGTTGTCGATAGACTACTCGTGACCGCTTTAATTGACGCCCGTAGCAACGAACGATTCTCCGTCATTGCAAATAGTTGTGAAGATGCAAAAGTCGCCAAACACTACAAAACGCTCGCTAACAAAGACCGAGAGAACTATGCTACCTACATTGATCTCGCAAGTGGCTATATGGATGAAGGCCATGTCTTTGAACGCCTGGATGAGCTAGCCAATTATGAGGCAACTTTGATTTCTGATGGCGGCGGAAAGCCTAGATTACATAGCTAGTCACGCCGAACGACATATTGGCAAACACTCACGCTGAATCATTGACGCCGTAGCACTTGACCTGCTTTCACGCCCGTGTGGATCCCAGACTCCATCGTAATTCTGCCGTTTACAACAACCAACTCAATCCCTTCGGGGTACTGAAATGGGGCGGTGTATTCAGATTTATCAATGATCCGAGCTTCGTCGAACAAGACAATGTCAGCTTTTTTTCCAACAGCAATTAGACCACGGTCTGTAATCCCGACTTTCGATGCATTGAGTGACGTAATCTTCTGAACAGCTGTCTCTAAATCTAATGCCCCTTTGTCACGTACGTAATGCCCCAACAGGCGCGGAAAGGAACCGAAATTGCGAGGATGAGGATTCCCTTCTCGCAGTGGGCCCTCGATTGCATAAGCGGAACCGTCACTACCCACGCTGCACCACGGTTGTCGAAGAGCGAGTAACATATCGGGTTCATCATGGTGCGCGAATACTGTACTAATGCCTCCACCGTGCTCAATCAACATGTCCAGCATATCCGCGGCCTTATCGGTTTTTGTCCCTCGCAAAGCGAATACTCGATCCATTGTGAGTCCCTTATAAGGATGCTCGCCACTAATTAGCATGCGACTCCAATCCTTCCCTACCGCCGTGTAGTGGTTGTACCAACCATCGATTCCGTTTTCGATATCGTTAAGAATTCGGTCACGTGTATCAGAGGACGCGAGGCGCTCGAGCATCTTCCGGTCACCGCCTTCATGGGCCCACGGAGGCACAATACTTTTCAAATTGTTATTGCCTCGTGTGTAGGGGTAGACATTCGCCTGCACATCAATACCTTCCTGGCGAGCGTTTTCGATCATTCCTACGAGCTTACCCATTTTCCCCCAATATTTCTGATCTGCAATCTTCAGATGTATGATATCCATCCGGACGCCGGCCTCACGCCCGACCTGAATGGCTTCTTCGACCGCTTCAAAGACTCCTAATCCTTCGTTACGAATATGTATCGAAAACAATCCGTTATAAGGCCGAATCTGTTTGGCCAATCGAATGACATCCGCAGTCGTTGCCAGAGACCCTGGAGGAGTCATGACCTGGGACGAGAGCCCAGCAGCACCCTGATCCATAGCATCCCGCACCAATTTTTCCATCTCAAGTAACTGCGTTTCCGTGGGGCGTTCAAAGGAATTACCCATCACGCATTGCCAAACACCAGCCAATCCCACGTAGCTTACTACGTTTACACTCGTTTGATGCCGCTCCAACAGTTTGAAGTACTCTCCAAGCGTATTCCATCTAACCGTGCCTTCAGGTGTCGTAACGCTACCCGCTGGCCGCAATCCTAATGCGGGTCCTGCCGAAAAACCCTCTCCCAACACTTCCGTCGTAACGCCCTGATGGATCTTCCCTAACGCTCGACCATCGCGGAGAAGTAGTTTATCCGAGTGCGAATGAATATCGATGAAACCCGGCGATAGAACTTTCCCGCGTGCGTCAATCCTCTTGATGGCCTGAATGTCCAGGTCCCGTCCAACGGCGACAATGTCCTCACCACTAACTGCAACATCCGCGTAGAACCACGGCCTACCAGAACCATCGATAACTCGTGCATTTGCAATCAATAAGTCAACCGGCTCCGTAGCTAACGAATGTCGACAAATTAAACCAATCACACACAGGGCTAAACTGATTGCGTTTTTCATGTGGGCATACTCCAATGACACATTTGGTGAGTATTCTTTGCAGTAACCTTCCCAGATTTTGTAACATGCAACCGTTCTGGAACTGTATCTCTAAACTCGTTTTCACAATGACTTGCGTGGTGTCACAATGAACATTCTTTGTATTGTTATCGCTACATTGTCACCGATTATGCTAAATGCTTTTATCATCCTATCAATACTTAGTCTTCTGGGATACGTTCTTCGTATTTGGTATAAGTCCCCTCTCCCTAACGAAGCAATCATTAGAACTGGTGTTGGGGGTGTCTTAGCCGTTACAGGGAAAGGAATCTTTGTCCTTCCAATCCTGCATCGAGCTTCGCGTATAGATTTGAGCACTAAGTCGTTTGTACTTGAGTTTCCGGAGACGGCACCACTACCAATTAAGGGCACCAGTCAGATAACACTTTCCGCTACTGTGAATCTAAAAATATCGCATGATAATATTGAAATGGTCGCGAGCAAACATGGAACGCAAAATGCATCATCTCAGCAATATATCGAATCTCTGTTTAGCCCCAAATTCGATGAAGTTATTCGAATAGCGGGAAGGCGTTTCAACTACCAATCACTAAAATCGGACTTAGAAGAGTTTAAACTTGAAATCATTGAACACTGCGGTGAGGTAGAGGACTTACATGGTTTCGAGCTAGTGGCTCTCTCTCTATCATCAGTGACCTTAGTCGATCTATAGACACTATGGCTACCTACAAGAATCAATTATCTGCTGATCTGGACTGGATCGAGCGAACACCATCACTGTTCGACCATCTTGGGCACACCGTCTCAAGCTTTCATCCAAACTCGCAACAACAACTCGAATCTTCAAGTAAATCACCAGGCATTGAAATAAGTACTACCAGGGTCGGGCGGTACTTCGAATCACTCGTGCAGCATCTAATCCAAAGGCAAGGCTACACGATCGTCGAACAAAACCTACAGATTCAAGCCGAAGGTCGCACTATCGGTGAGTTGGACTTCATCTTTGCGAACGCGTCCGGCGTCATTACCCACCTCGAAACGGCGATCAAATTCTTTCTATACGATCCCTCAAACACCAAACAGGGTAGCCATTACATAGGCCCGAACCCAAACGATACGCTTCAGACTAAAGCTGATCGTCTATACAACCATCAACTTCCTCTCAGTAAACGTTTTTATCCAAACGCCACTGTACGAAACGCATACGTCAAAGGAATCATTTTTTACCCGCCTGTAACAGAGCCACCCAGTGAACTACCGTCGAAACTTAATCCTCATCACGCCCGTGGCAGTTGGCTCTACGCGTCCAATCTCAACTACCTTGAGTCTATCCCAGACGCTCAATTTGCTCTTTGCCGTAAGCCTCATTGGCTCGCATCCCCAATTGACAACAAACACTACAAAAATGCAACTTTGATGAAACTGAAGCTACAAGAACATTTCAATACAAAGGGGCACCCAGTGATGGTCAGTTGCTCAACATTCACTGGCAACACACCCACTGAATTAGAACGTATCATTGTCGTGCCAGACGAATGGCCCAACTTTTAACCATTTCTATTCGTATACAGGCACAACTTTCTAATCCCGCGCAAAGTTAGGAACACCATTTATTTAAACGTGCAATTTATTGCGGCCGATGAGATAATAGGAAGGCCTTCTATCTCAAGGAAAGAGACATGCAGAATTATCAGATAAATCGTCGTCAGGCATTACTCGCAGCTGGTATGGGAACCGCCGCATTAGGCATGCCCGGCGCTGTCATGGGAACGGACCAACGTGACGACAGTGGCACTCCTGTCCATTCCGAAAAATCCTGTATTTTTGTTCTCCTGTGTGGTGGACCTAGCCATGTTGATACTTGGGACATGAAACCCGAAGCTCCGGATTCTATCCGTGGGCCCTACCGTCCAATTTCAACTAAGGTACCTGGTATGCAAATTAATGAAATGCATACCGAACTCGCCAAACACACCGACAAGTTCACGCTAATCAACTCCATGCAACACCCGGGGGCAATCAGCAATCACTTCGACGCGATGCACAACCTGTTATCGGGTCAATCACTCAAACGAGTGCAACAGGGTGTGCCTGACGACCAACCATATCTGGGTTCATTCGTCGCTAAACACAAACCAAGTTCCCGTAACATTGTTTCCAACGCATGGCTCATCAAGTGTGTTGGGCCACCTGTCTTTTGCGCGCCGAATATCGGCATTGGCGGATACCTAGGGTCTGCCTATGCTCCCGTCTTTGTGGGCTCTGCAAAGAACCACCCTGCCATGGACAATTTTGAGCCACCTCAGATTTATGATCTCGGTGATCCTGACCGTCTGGCAAAACGCCGAACGCTATTGGGTAGTCTGGAAAGTGATGTACTTAACCGTGATCCTCTCGGGGAAGACTGGGCAGACCTTCGAGAAATGGGCTATGACGCCATGACGCGTTCCGAAGGACGGGATGCATTTGACATGACAAGAGAATCCGACTCGACACGAGATCGGTACGGTAGACACCCACTTGGTCAAAACTTGCTTCTCGCCAGACGCATGGTTGAAGCCGGAGTACGCTTTGTGACAGTCAATGGCTGGACCGGACAGGCTCCGCATGACACCAAAGGGCCACCAAGCAGCAGTTGGGATATGCACGGTGGAAACATGGGCATGGGTAATGCTTTTGGTTCTGGATCTTACGGCATGAATTTCTGCCTTCCAAGACTCGATCAGGCATTGGCAGCATTGCTTGGCGATCTAGATGAGCGAGGCATGCTTGATAACACATTGGTTGTCGTCACTGGGGAATTCGGCCGTACGCCAAAAATACTCACACAACAACCTCCGGGCCGACAGCACTGGCCCCGATGTTTCTCATCCATCATGGCTGGGTGCGGAATTGCCGGTGGACAGGTGTACGGAAAAACAGATCGTCATGCCGGATACGTAGCACATAACCCGGTACGCCCAGAGGAATTCTCTGCCAGCATTTATCATGCTCTGGACATTCCACTGAACGAACCTCAAAACAATACCGGCATATCACGGCCGATCACCACCGGTAAGCCCATCATGGAACTGTTTGGATAGTCTGAGGAAATATATGATTCGATTACGCGGAAAAGGACGTTCGTTTTGCGACCGATCCAATCGTCGTGACTTTCTTAGCATTGGAACGCTTGGATTATCGGCGTTGACTCTGTCGGATCTGTTACGAGCTGAGTCAGCCTCAGCTAATTCGTCTCATAAGTCTGTCATCATGATCTACCTGACCGGTGGCCCTCCGCATCAGGACATGGTTGACCTAAAACCCGATGCACCAGCTGAGATCCGTGGTGAGTTCCAACCTATCTCAACCAATGTGCCTGGCATCCAAATTTCCGAATTGATGCCTCACACTGCGGCAATGATGGACAAGTTTGTTGCCATTCGTTCACTCGTCGGATCTGATGGACGACATTCCTCTTTCCAGTGTGCCACCGGGCATCCATTCGCGAATCAACCGCAAGGTGGTTGGCCTGAAGTGGGTTCCGTGATTTCCAAGCTTTACGGTCCGGTTGATCCCGCCGTCCCAGCCAATTTAGACCTATCCATGCACATGGAGCACTTGCCATACAATTTGCCGGGACCGGGCTTCCTGGGCCAAGCTCACGCACCATTTAAACCAACAGGTGAATCACTCGCGGATATGACGCTCGAGGAAATTGATCTATCACGTTATGGCAATCGGCGGCAACTACTTGCTAAGTTCGACACTGTGCGTAGGAACCTGGACAAGCATGGGTTTCCACAGGATGCTGATGCCTTTACGCAGCAGGCACTCGACTTGCTAACTTCCAATAAGCTAGCAGAGGCCTTGGACCTTTCTAAAGAAGACCCGAAGGTTCGTGAACGTTACGGAAAGGACGATCCAAATGTCCTGCCATACTCTAATAAAGGGTATCAGGCTATCGTGTCGAAGTTCCTTGCGGCGAGACGTTTAGTGGAAGCAGGAGCCAGATTCGTCACTATTTCCTACGCCGACTTCGATTGGCACAGCTCCAACTTCAAACACGGCAAGAAGGTCATACCACTATTAGATCGTGCCATGACTGCGTTAGTGTCCGATTTACACGAACGTGGGATGCAAGATGATGTCACTGTCGTCGTATGGGGCGAATTCGGCCGCACGCCCAAAATCAACGCGAATGCCGGTCGTGATCACTGGACGAAAGTTTGCTGCGGTCTACTCGCAGGGGGTGGCATGCAAACAGGGCAGGTGATCGGTGCCACGAATAAATATGCCGAAGAGGCAGTCGAACGCCCGGTTCATTTCAACGAGGTGGTTTCACAAATCTACAAAAATCTGGGTGTCGATCCAACGACCACGACAGTTGACGATCTGACTGGTAGGCCAAGATACCTGCAGGACGAGTTTAAGCCGTTGCCTGAATTGGGTTAACGGCATACGACGACCACTTCATCGCCTCAGTCCGAAGTGGATGGCTATTTTTCGAGACTTCTTGAGAGGCAGTTCCGAACTAGGATACATACGTCGAGCAGAAAATTATTCAGACGCTGCAAGAAGTGTTTCCATAGCTCCCGCTTTCAGAGCTCTCTCCGTTGGCGTTACTGGCAATTTCGACGAACGGCTAAATTTCAGCAGATCACAAAACGTCGTGTCTTTTCAAAACTCTTCTTGGTTCGAACCATATACCTCAATTACAGCCTCGCCCTTTCCGCCTTAAAGAGTCCTACCGATTGATTGGTACTATCGCGTTCCACGTTACCGATCACTCATCCCCAACAGGATTGCCTTTTTACAGTCAATTAACATACACCAACCTTTATGTCGGTTTCCCTCTATACTGGATCGGAAGTCATTAATTCATCTAGATGCTCAAGAGGCTTAGTCGATGCAACACCTTTATGCTATTACCAACATTGCTGAACTGCAAAAGCTAAACCCGAGGGATGCAGAACACGTTCGCGTCGCAGGATACCGAAATCCTGCCGATGGTGGCGGCGGAGATTTTTACTGGGATGTTAATTCAAAACTCGATGTAGATCAGGGGCATGTTTTTCAAAGTACGCATGAGATATCAGGACGTTGGCGTCGATTGCCATCCGCTAATATTGACGTACGTCACTTTGGAGCCTTGCCTTCTTCCGGGGATGTGAGCAATCAACTGCAAAAAGCGTTAAATGCCGGCGAGTCTGGTGGAACAATACATATTCCTGCAGGACATTACACAATTACCCGCCCGTTAATGGTCCATCAGGGTACAACTGTACGCGGCGATGGCCTTTTGACCGAAATCCATTATTCAGGCCCTAAAGGTTCCAGTTGTTGGAATGCAGCACAACGCTCACCAGCGACTTCAATGTCTTTTTACGGTTTAAACACACTTGTTCTTAATGAACATACGTCAGCATTTCGGCTAACTGGAATGAGCTATAGTCGTTTTGATCTACTCTTCGTGCATTTGCGTGTTCCGAATACGTCGGCATATTTCGGACCTTCGAATGGTGAATCACCTTACTACAACGTGTTTACAAACTGTCACGCGTCAGGGCCCGGCGGTGATTCCAATGGTTGTGTAGGGTTCGACTGGGGATCACAAGATGACGGAGATCTTGCACCCAATGCCAACCAGATATTCGGTGGGCACGTTAACAGCGTCGACATTGCCGTTCGTTGTCAGGGTACAGGAAACATCTTTCACGGACAAGTTATTGAAATGGTTAATGTCGGCTATGAATTTGACTTGCCACCGAAGCGATATAACGCCCAAAGTCAGGGCATATCCAATGATGTTATGGGATTGTACGCAGAATATGCCAAGGTAGTATTCGAGCAAAAGCATGAGACCTGCTATTTCATCGCTCAAACAGCGATGGTCACAGGCCATGAGCTGATGCTAAAAGCCAAAAGCCGCGATAACTGTGTGCTTCTTAGTAGTCACTCCGGGCAATTACCGATGAATCGAAGCTTCTTTCAGAAAGCGGTAGAATTTAAGCCGCTTGAGTTTTAATCGTCTTACAATCGCCTGCTTGCTAGAAGGTTCGACTACTTGGAGTCATGCCTTGATTGTAAAACGCCTAGTTTGAATTGCATTCTTACCACTCTTCTGAATGCTGCGCGGTTCAGGTTGAGCAAATCCATTTCCATCGACTGTTCTTGCTCGTACCTCGTAACGCCCGGGCTTGAGGTCTCTTAGTGCTACATGAAAAGAAACCATTCCGTATCGCAACGGCCAACTATTGGGCTTACCCGTTTCATGGTCAAAGCCTAGAAGCGTTCTCCTATCGGTCCCCTCAGGCAATACCTCATTCCAGGCCGGTTCCTCAGCAATTACACAGTGTTTCCACGGCGCCTGTTTTACTTCGATTGAATTATCATCTAGCCGTTTAGCACCAGGGATTAACTCCCGGACCCAATATTCGACGCGTTCTAGGCCGGAGTAACCGTTAATGGCCTGACCGGTAATAATTACCGGTTCACCATTTTCAAATTCAGTTGGGCCTTTATCCAGGTAGGCTCCCGTTTTTAAATAAGACTCCGGGTCATTGTTGTTCAACGCATAGGTATCATTTACCCGGAAATCGTTGGTAAGGAAAATCTCTCGAAGCCATTTGATTGACTTGAATCCATGAGCCCAGGGAATAATCATTCTCACTGGTCCACCACGCAATAATGAGAGCGGTTTTCCATTTAACTTGTAAGCCAAAAAGGCTGGAAGTTCACTGGGAGGCGTTTCCGTCGCTTGGGTGTAACTGACCGACGACTGAAAGATTTGACTTGGGTCGTTATTATGAAACCCGCGGTAATACACTCGTCTGACATTCTTCAATAATCCGCATTCCCGAAGTACTATGCTTAGTGGAACGCCTTCCCAGAGTCCTTGACCTAACGGCTCGGGTATATTCAAGCATTGCATTGCTTTGATGAATTTGACGCCATGCTTTTCGCCAAGGTCCATTAGCTGCTGATAGTCAATCGCAGTCCCCTCGGCGGCGTCAAATTCTCGCTCTGCCGCAGCCGGCTCCCGGACAACACCATCTTCAGTAAAGGGGTCTACTTTCAGGTTAAGCTGCCACGTGTCGGGCGTTAATTTTGCATCCTCCAACGCCTTGCCGGTAAGTGAAAACGGTTTTGGATTGCCACGCGAGACATCATAAAATTGTTTCCCCGGGGTGAGAAACGAATGGGGCACGAGATCTGATTGGGAAATTGCTGTCTCGGCATTAACTTGCTTCATCGTTCCAGTAATAGACGCCGCCAATCCTGCTGCTGCAGTCGTTCTTATCGCATCACGTCTAGTTAATCTCGAGCTCATTTTCAAATCTCTCCCCAGATGATTTACAATCTATCTCACCCGATTCTAATGGCTTGGAACCGGCAGTACCATTTTCTTTTATGCCAAATCACCACGCGTTTACCCG
>NZVD01000014.1 GCA_002701385.1 Rhodopirellula sp.
ACAGCAGATAGGTTGGCAAAGGCAGCGATGAGCGTCTTGTTAGACTTCAGACAGGCCATGATGGCTCGAGTTCCATTGGTCGTCGTCATAATGATGTTTTGTCCACCAACTCTTTCCGCGGTATATTCGGCTGGCGAATTACCAAAGTCGAATCCTGGCAATTTCACGCAGTCTCGTTCACCTCCCAGCAAGCCGTTGGTATTACGTGCGACTTCCCGCGCAACTTCTACGGTTAATACAGGAGTGATAGATTGAGCGCCGTTTCCTAAAGCTGTAATCATGGTGGTGGTCGCTCGAAGTACATCAATGACGACACAGCACGAATCCTGAATTGACGCTTCAGAAGGTATCAGATCAGGGATCAAATAGACGTTGCTCTGTTTCATAGAAAGAAAATAGATGGTTAATGAGTCGGGTTGGCTTGTGGATAATTCCCATAGTATGTCGTTAGCGTTAATATACAGTATCCCCGTGAGCAACGTGGGGCACAGAGCGAAGATCGACCAGGACGGACTGCATTGGTAACAATGAGAGGAGTTTGGCTAAAACAGCGATGGCTAAAGTAGATAAATCTAACCAACGAGTGCAGCGGATGTTTGGCCAGATTGCGTCAAACTATGACCGTATGAACCATTTGTTGTCGATGAATGTGGATCGTTACTGGCGATGGCGTACCGTACGCAAAGTGGCACCACAAAACGACTCGCCGATTCTGGATGTTTGTTCCGGAACGGGGGACCTGGCTTTTGCCTACTGTCGTAAAGCTGGCGATGGCGTTCAGGTTGTCGGGGCTGACTTTACCCGTCAAATGCTACAGATCAGTGAGCAGAAGAAGCAACGCAAGTCGCTGTACAAGAACGTTCGATTTGTCGAAGCCGATGCTCAGTATCTGCCTTTCGAAGATGATACATTTCAAATTGTTTCGGTCGCTTTTGGATTGCGGAATATTGCGGATACCGACCGAGGGCTGCAGGAGATGACTCGTGTTTGCAAGCCAGGTGGTCGTATCGCAGTCTTGGAGTTTTCAAAGCCGGGGTGGCAACCATTTAAGGCTTTTTATGGATTCTATATGAATCGGATCCTTCCCAGGATCGGACAGTTTTTTGCACGTAATGAAGAAGATGCCTATGCCTATCTTCCGGAGAGTGTTTCAGAATTTCCGGATGGTCAGCAGTTGGTGGATCACATGCATGCTAATGGTTTGGTCAACGGGAAATATTATTCACTGACCGGTGGAATCGCGACCCTCTATGTAGCAGAGAAACAGGCATGAATCGATCCGTTGTGTTGGCG
Organism: Rhodopirellula sp.; assembly: GCA_002701385.1. Classification (GTDB taxonomy): domain Bacteria; phylum Planctomycetota; class Planctomycetia; order Pirellulales; family Pirellulaceae; genus UBA721. Next base: position 1,294 of record NZVD01000014.1, read on the forward strand.
ATCAGTGGCGCAAGTGGTGCGGTGTACAGCGTACGCCTGCTACAACAGTTGGTTGCCTCTGCTGTCCCTGTAGAGCTGACTGTAAGTGAGGCAGGATGTCAGGTGATCCAACAGGAATTGGGAATCGAGCTTGACTCCAATCAAATTCAGATTGATGCATTACTGGACTATCAGATTCCAGGGTGTCAGCCTTTGGAGATTCCTCCTCTAAGACAAGTGCGGGCATATCAATACAAGGATCTGATGAGTCCTATCGCTAGCGGGTCGCACCGCACGTTGGGGATGGTGGTCTGCCCTTGCAGTGGTGGAACCTTAGGTAGTATTGCCAGCGGGAATAGTGGCAACTTGATACATCGTGGAGCAGAAGTTCATCTCAAAGAGCGTAGAAAGCTGATTCTTGTCACGCGTGAGACTCCATTGTCCGCCATCGCGATTGAAAATATGGATCGCGTGACCAGAGCCGGGGCAGTCGTCTTGCCTGCTAGCCCAGGGTGGTATCACGGCGTGCAGTCGATCGGTGATTTGGTGGACTTCGTCGTTGCTCGAATTCTGGATCAATTGGAGATCGAAAATCAACTGATGAATCGTTGGGGAGCAGACACTCCTGATGAATGATCAGTCGGCTAACCTGACGGGTATTCAGCGGATTATCACCATTCTGGAGATGATCCGATTTAGCCATACGATTTTCGCCTTACCATTCGCTCTGCTTTCAGCCGTGATGTGTTGGACCGTTAGGCCGATAGAATCACTCGAATTGAAAGCCCCTTCGTTTGAGTGGATGGAATTGCTGGGAATTGTCTTGTGTATGGTTTTTGCACGCAGCGCTGCAATGGCTTTCAACCGAGTTGCTGATCATGAAATTGACAGAGAAAACCCGCGTACTCAGGGAAGACATATTCCGGCTGGAATCTTAAGTCTGAAGAGCGTGATGTTATTTACTGCCATCAACAGCGTTTTGTTTGTGTTGGCGACTCTTCTATTTCTCCCAAACATGCTGCCGATTTATCTCTCAGTACCAGTGTTGGCATTTCTATGTCTCTACAGCTATACAAAACGCTTTACGTCGCTGGCACATTTCTACCTGGGGGTTAGCTTGATGCTGGCGCCTGTATGTGCCTGGATCGCTCTGCGTGGTGAAGTGATGCTGGAATCCCCGGCGGACTGCCTGCCGGCAGTGGTTATCGGGCTCATCGTATTATTCTGGGTGGCCGGCTTTGATATTATCTACGCCTGTCAGGATGCTGTGTTTGATAAAGATGCCAAACTGAAGAGTGTGCCAGCTAAACTCGGAGTGCGAAACGCGCTACGAGTTGCTGCAGGTTCTCACTTGGTTATGATCGGCTGTTTGCTGCTACTGCCAAATGTGCATTATCTGGGAGGTCCTGAATTGGCGTTAGGGTGGATCTATTACACCACGGTTGGAGCCGTAGCCATTCTGCTTTGTTATGAGCACTCGGTCGTCAATGCTAATGACTTGACCAAGGTAAACATTGCATTTTTTAACGTGAATTCCATTATCAGTGTTGGACTGTTCTTGATTGTGTCACTGGACTTGCTGATATAATCTCTCCGTTGATCAGAGCACCGCTATGTTATAGATGTTCTGAACATTTGGAGAATTTCAGAGGTGACCTGAGCATGTTTTTGAAGTCAGTCCCAATTCAAGCTGGTTGTTTGCTACTGCTAATGTCATTGGTGACCGGATGCGTAGGAGAGAAATCTCCGGAGCCGGTTGATCTATCCGAAAGTGGTGGTCAGCTAGAAACGGCTTCAGATCCAATCGGTGAGCAGACAGCGATTGAAACGGTAGAAGCAACCGAAGTAGCACCTCAGACTGAGATTGTATTGGATAATGAATTGGGGCAACTTCTGTCTGAATTAGGGGATGGAACGACAGAAGAGCGAATTGCAGCTAGCACGGCTTTAAGTGAACGTGTCAGTGAAGTAATCGAACAGCATGCAGACTGGATGGTGGCAGGTTCCGATTCTCAACGACGGGGCATCATGCTGATTATGACCGGCAAGGCCCAACAGTATCCGGAACAGTCCTTTGGTTTAGTCCAGCATGCCTTACAAGATTCTGATCCCAAAGTTAGGTCCATCGGTATCCAGTTAATTCGTCAGTTGATTCCGGGTCAGGCCGTTCAATTACATGCTTCCCTACTCACCATGATGAAAAGCAGTGAAGAAACGACAGAGAACCGAGTCTCGGTTTTGCGATTGATCAACTTGGTGCCAGGGGACGCCTTAGCCACAGAGGCTGCTTTGGGGGAAATTATCCAGGCGGATGGTAATGACGATAGTATCACCCAGGCTGCCCTTCAGTCCTATGTCAAGTTGGCGCCGGTACAACCAGCGATCAGTACGTTGATCGGAGTGTTGGAGGAATCTGATAGTGATGATGTAAAACGGACGTCCGCTGTGCTTTTGGGCAAGTACGGAACTAAATCCAAAGCCGCAGTGGAATTATTGGGAGAGCAACTGGAGTCTGACGACGAAGATTTACAGGAAGCAGCGGCTGAGGCGTTGTCACGCATTGGTAGCCCATCGATTGAGACATTGGTCGAAAAGCTAGATTCGAAAAACTTGCTGACACGTCAAATGGCGATTTTCACACTGGGGGTTATCGGGCCGTCGGCAGCAGAACATGTGGAACGTCTGGAAAAATTCATCACGCCGGACGACCCAGATACGAGCTTGATCGCCAAGGAGGCAATCTTTAGCATTCTCAAGCAGCAGCGTTAGAAACGGATTTACAAACTGACGGTCAGGGCGTCACCGATTTTCCACTCGGCAGGATTATCGGCATCCCGAATCACTTCGTTGTAAACGGTGTCTCGTTCGACAGGCTCGCGTCCAGCTTCACGGATAAGCCCCTTGAGCTGATCAACGGTTAGTTCTTCAGGCGTGGTAGCCCCTGCATCGTGATAAATCAACTCGTGTCGTACGGTGCCATCCAGATCATCAGCACCATAGGCCAATGCCGTTTGAGCAGTGCCAATGCCCAGCATGATCCAATAGGCTTTGATATGTGGGAAATTATCCAACATGAGTCGCGAGACGGCCATCGTCCGCAGGTCCATCACAGCAGACGGTTTTTTGAGGTGGTCCAATCCGGTGTTTTCGGGATGGAAGGCCAGTGGAATGAATGTTTGAAATCCACCGGACTTATCCTGTTGTTCGCGTAGGCGAATCAGATGATCTACTCGATGAAAAGCATTTTCGATATGGCCATAGAGCATTGTTGCATTCGTTTTGATTCCGAGTTCATGCGCCGTGCCATGAATTTCAAACCACTTTCCAGTATCTGCTTTGTGTTCGCAAATCTGGTCTCGAACTTCCGGATGGAAAATCTCAGCTCCACCACCTGGCATGCTTCCTAGTCCGGCTTCCCGTAAGTCCTCGAGTATCTCACGAACCGACTTCTTAGTCAGATGTTCAAACCAGTTGATTTCGACTCCGGTCCATGCCTTAAGGTGTAGCGTGGGGTGAGCTTCGTGCAAAATGCGGACAATATCGACATACCAGTCGTAGTCCTTTTTGTGATGGAGGCCACCGACAATATGCATTTCAGTACAACCGTTGGCAACCGCTTCTGCTCCCCGCTGAAGAATCTGCTCATCACTCATCACGTACCCGCGCTCGGAACGTAGATCGGCACGGAAGGCGCAGAAGTTACAGCGATAAACGCAGACATTGGTCGGGTTTAAGTGGGTGTTGATATTGTAGTACGCAACGTTTCCATTGACCCGTTCTCTCACAATATTCGCCAGTTCACCTACTTCCTGCAGGGGCGTGTCATCCTGATAAAGTAACAGGCCATCATCGAGTGATAGACGGTCACCGTTTTCGACTTTCTTGCGAATGTCGGTTAGTGTTGAAGAGCTCATAAATTTCTATATGACATCAATGAAGGAGTTGAAGGGCTGTTGCTTACTTAGTGTTACGTCGCGTGATCGGTTCGTAAACCGTAGAGTCTAGAGTATTTATCCCGTTCTTTTTAGTGCCAATTCCGTGCAATTTCAGATAGATCGTCATTTGCCGGGTGGATCTTTTCTACCCTAGCGACCGGAACGCTTCTTTTTATGTGAATTCTTAAGTTCTTGCTCGATCTCTTGTTGCAATGCCTCACTGGCACCATGTTGCCCTAAGCCGAAATTTTGTAGCCAGGCATTCACCTCAAATTCTTCCAGTTTCTGATTGGGTTTCGAGCGATCTGTCTTTTGAGCAACCCGTTTAGCCTTCATCTCATGATTAATTCGCTGATACCAAACGTTGCTATCGATGGCCTGGGCACGTCGACGTTTCGCCGCTCGCTGAACCCGATGATCACTTGAGACGACTGTCAGATTCCTAGGGGCGGTATGTACATCAATATAAGATTCCATCAGCGTGTCTGCGTCTGGATAGCCGACAGCAAAATGGACTAATAATCCCTGATAGTTAAATAGATTAGTGCGATTGGCGGGTGGTTTTTTGGCATCAAAAACCACAACGGTTTTTTTAGCTAACTCCGCAGTCAGTGTGTCGAGTAGCCACTGAATTAGACTCTGTCTGGCTGCTTCCAGCGTGCCGGTTTCGTTGTCCGGGCCGATGTCTTCCGACGCCCACCAGAGGTTGTATCCGTCGATTAGAAACAATGATGAGGTAGATTGAGGAGGGTTGTTTTTAGAACTCACAAGGCTCCGCCGTATTACCGTTGATGCTTAACAATTCCACCGACGATGACCGTGCTGGCGCGGCCGGTTAGTGGCATGCCTGAAAACGGAGTATTCGTGCTCAGCGATTTAAAGGTTGTCGGATCCACTTCCCAAGCGGCCTCCGGATCAATCAGAGTGATATCAGCATCAGCTCCAATGGCCAGCGTTCCTTTATCCAGTTTGAGTGCTCTGGCAGGATTTGTTGCCAATTTGGCAATGAGTGTTGGAAAGTCCAGATGCCCCGGGGTGACCAGATTGGTGATGGCCAGTCCCAGGGTAATTTCCAGTTGGCTCATCCCGAATGGTGCTCGGTCCAGTTCAGTCATTTTCTTTTCAGAGGCACGAGGAGCATGTCCACTGGTGATGACGTCGATAGTGCCATCCTGCAGTCCAGCAATACAGGCATCGATATGTGCTTGAGAACGAAGTGGAGGATTCACTTTGTAATTTGAATCAAAGGTTCGCATCACTTCGTCTGTTAGCAATAGATTGGCGATGCAAACTTCACTGGTAACATTGACGCCTCTGCCTTTGGCTCGCCTGATTAATTCCACACTTCCTTCGGTGGAAATATCCATGAGATGGAGGCGGGCTCCGGTGGTTTCGGCCAATCGCAAATCCCTACCGGTAGCTAGTTCCTCACTGTCAGGGTGGATTCCTGATAGTCCCAACACCATGGAGATTGCACCGGAGTGCATGATCCCGCTTTGCGACAATTCAGGCATTTCCGGATGGTCCAAAATTGGGACGTCAAACATGCGACTGTATTCCAATGCACGCCGGAAGAGATCGGTTTTTTGCAGAGGTTTTGGGGCATCACTAAACGCAACTGCGCCCGCCTGCGTGAGGATTCCCATTTCGGCTAACTCCTGCCCCTCACGGTTTTTACTAACGCAGGCGATAGCGAAAACATGACAATTGTCTGCCTGGCGAGCTTTCTGTTGAATGAACTGCACCTGAGCCTGTGTGTCTGTAACCGGTAACGTATTCGGAAGACAGGCGATCGATGTGAAACCTCCGGCAATGGCTGCGGCGGTTCCCGTTTCAATCGTTTCATCTTCCTCGAATCCCGGTTCACGTAATTGGACATGAATGTCAATCAGTCCCGGAGCGACGATGAGTCCTGTAGCATCAATTTCCTGAGTTACGTCTGTCGCGGTTGTTGCGTCGGGACCAATGGCGATGATTTTTCCCTGGTCGATTAGCAGGTCAGTGATCTCGTCGAGACTTTGACTTGGGTCAATGATTCGGCCATTACGAATGAGGAGGCTGCTCATATTGGATTTTCTACGCTTCCCTCTGGTTGGCTGTTGTTGTTAAGTAGAGTGCCGCCATGCGTACGGCGATGCCATTGGTAACCTGATGCAGGATGACTGAGTGAGGGCCGTCGGCTACATCCGGAGTTATTTCCACTCCGCGATTTATCGGGCCCGGAGCCATAATTAAGATGTCGTTCTTAGCCTGCTCCATCCGTTTTTTATTCATTCCATAAAGAAAAGCGTACTCTCGGACGGAAGGGAATGGTCGAGTGTATTGGCGTTCAAACTGGATCCGTAATAAATTCAAAACATCGCATCGTGGAATGATGTCATCCAGACTATAGGAAACCTCGACGCCGAATTCCTCCCAAGCTTTGGAGACCAGTGTTGAGGGACCGCAAACGATGACGTGGGCTCCGAGTTTCTTTAGCCCCCAGATGTTGGAACGAGCGGTGCGACTGTAGGTGATATCGCCAACCATGGCGACGGTCAGGCCTTCGAGTGATCCCCGTTGCTCATAGATCGTCATAATATCGAGCATGCCCTGGGTCGGGTGCTCGTGAGGGCCATCTCCGGCATTCAGGATGCTGCAACCTACGTTTTGAGATAGCAGGTGGGGACTGCCTGGCGTGCTGTGTCGTACGACCATTGCGTCCACATTCATGGCTTCGATTGTCTTAGCCGTGTCAATCAGCGTCTCGCCCTTGCTGAGACTACTGCTGCTAGCAGAAAACTCAACGGTATCCGCTCCCAGTCGTCGGGCGGCCAGACTGAAACTGTTTCGAGTTCTGGTTGAATTCTCGAAGAACATATTGGCAACGGTTTTGCCACTGAGAACGGAGAGCTTGTCCTTGCATCCTCCGGTCGCTGCCTTGAGTTCAACGGCTGTATGGAGAAGCGTGAGAATGTCTTCCTTGGACAATGCTTCGAGCCCCAGTAAGTGACGACGTTGCCACGTGTCAGGTACTGGTGAAATGTTTACTGCTGAATCCGTTGCAGCCACTTTCATCATGCCCCTTTATAAATCTACGGTGAGCCTTCCGAGCGATTCTAACAGTCAGAGACGCGTCTGAGAACAATTGAATTGGACGGAGAGTCGATTGTTTCGGCCTTTTTTGACAAATCGCCTCAAGAAGGCCCTGAAACCGGACGATTCGGGAGCTACTGACGGATTTCCTCCTCTGAAATCGCGTCGCTAAATTTACCCAGTTATAAAGTTCTATTCTCTCACCCCAAGGGAATAAATCCCCATGAAATCCATCCAAAGCCGCTCATTGAGAATTCTGTATTTCTCGGCCATCGTGCTGTTGCTAAGTGGATGTAATTTGGCAAGTCAAAACGGATCAATGCAGACGCCGCAACAGTTGGTTGCTCAACAGCAGGCCATCATGCAGCAGGCCGTTTCTCACTCCAAATTTATCGCTCCACAAGACCCTAATGGAAGCTACACCGTTGAATTGCGAAATGCTTTTGGTGCACGAACACGCGTACGCTTGCCGCTTCAGCAGGGACTTTGTGTAGAGGATGCGTTGAGGCAGTCTAAAGCGTTGGAGTCTTTCGACCACATGCATATCAAGTTGAAACGCCCCACCAAAGATCCACGACGATTCCTTCCTTTGGATATCGAGTTTAGCGCTGAATATCGGCGTGTGGATCCGATAAAGAACTATGCTCTGCATAACGGTGACTACATCATCGTAACTCAGTCAGCGGGAGCAGATATTGGTGAATTGATGGACGGAGCCACGGCTCCGATTCTAGGTTTGTAAATTCACTTTCATGGTGACACAAAAAAACGGTCGACGTTGAACTTCACCGTCGACCGTTTTTATATGCGTCTTACTAAAACTGGATGCGACGATACTCGCGACCGGATTTTAGTTTGCTTCAATATTGATTAATAGTCGCGAGGAGTAATTCTTCCCTGAACACGGTAAGGCAAGCCCATGATTCGCAGGAAACCTTCTGCATCGTCCTGATTGTAGGACCCACCACCTTCCATGGTTGCAATTCCTTCGTCGTATAAGCTGTTCGGGCTCTTTCTGCTTTCGACGATGATGTTGCCTTTGTAAAGTCCTAGCGTGACCTCTCCGGTAACGTGCTGCATCGCAGAATCGTTGAATGCGAGTAGTGCATCCATGCGTGCACAATACCAGTGTCCGTAATAAACCATCTCCGCCACCTCGGCTTTAAGACGATCCCTCAGGTGACATAAGTCTCGATCCATCGTGAGCTGTTCAAGTACGAGCAACGCATCGTAAAGAACCGTCATGCCTGGTGATTCGTAGACACCGCGGCTTTTCATGCCAACGAACCGATTTTCGACCATGTCGATTCGCCCTACTCCATTGCGTCCTCCGATATCATTTAGTGTTTTTACAATGCCCAGTGGCGAAAGTTGTTCACCATTGACTGCGACGGGGATGCCCTTTTCGATTTGGATTGTCACTTTTTCAACTTCATCAGGAGCTTCTTGAGGAGAAACTCCCATGCCAAAATCGACGACGTCGACCCCATTGATCTCTAGATCCTCTAAGTCCCCTGCTTCGTAACTAATGTGTAGGCAGTTTTCATCTGAACTGTACGGCTTGGAGACAGACGCCTTGACTGGAATTCCCTTGCTTTCACAATAGGCGATCATCTCAGTTCGCCCGGGGAATAATTCCCGAAACTCTTTGATACGCCAGGGAGCGATCATCTTCACATTGGGATCGAGGGCTTCTGCGGCGAGTTGGAATCGACACTGATCGTTTCCTTTACCTGTGGCTCCATGTACGTAAGCTTCAGCACCCACTTCACGTGCAACTTCCAGACAGACTTTGGAAATCAACGGCCGGGCAATGGAAGTCCCCAAAAGATAAATGCTTTCGTATTTAGCCTGCCATTGAAGGACAGGAAAAGCGAAGTCGCGACACAGTTCTTCCTGAACATCAACTAATCGAGCGCTGACAGCACCACAGTCATGAGCTTTTTGCATGATCGCTTCACGATCTTCACAAGGTTGTCCCAGATCGACATACACACAGTGTACGTCGTAACCCTGATCTTGAAGCCACCCAAGGATTACGGAAGTATCTAGTCCGCCTGAATAGGCTAGTACGCAGCTTGGCATTGCAATTGGTCTTTCAATGGGAACAGAAAAATGGTTGAGCTACTGGTTTGTCGAGTAATACCTAGCTCGGATTATCACCCTATTGTGATTGCCCTTGTTTAACCTGACAAGTGCCGCTGGAAGGGAGTTATTCCCTGACTAGTCTGCTTAGTTCGTCTGAATCGTTGCTGAACTTTTGTGTTAGACACCGAAGTCAGGGCTGTGTGGACTGGAGTACGCAGGCTCGCGATTAGATAAGAGCGCTGTATTGGGAAGCAGCCTGCTGAAAGCTGAATCTCTGAACAGAATCAGTTAGCCTTTCAGCTGAGATTGGTTGAGCGATGGCCATACGCATCTGGTCAGCTAACGCGGTCGCATCGCCAACCGGCGCAAGATGCTGACTGAATTCCTTTCCCAGAATCTCTTTGGGACCGGAAGGACAGTCGGTTGCCACAACGTTGGTTCCACATGCCATGGCTTCGATTAGTACTGTCGGCAATGCCTCCCAGCGACTTGATAAAACGAATAAGTCAGCTCGACGCATCCAGGCATAAGGGTTTTCCTGAAATCCGACTAGTGTCACGATGTCAGTTAATTGCAAACGAGTGATCAACGTTTGCAGCTTTTCTTGCTGTTCACCTGTGCCGAGGATGGCGAGATGACAACTGGGATCTTGTTGGTGGAGTTTGGTAAATGCCTGGATCAGAGTTGAGAAATCTTTTTGTTCACTTAGTCGCCCCACCCCAAGAATTAGTTTGCCGTCGAACTCTGCGAGCTTATGAGAAATGTTTTTCTTAGCTAGTGAAATCAGTTCAGGGCTGACTACCGGATTGTAAATCGTCTTAACAGAGTCATGCGGTAGAGCAAGTACTGCTTCCAGATCACGCGCGGCGGCATTGGACACGCTAATGATGTGATCAGCTTGAGGGTAGAGACGTTTTGCCAGCGGCCGAATAAGACGGTCTCTCCAGCGTTCCCCTTGGTAGGCCGACATGGTCATGTGTTCGACGACCGCAATGGTCGGTTTGTGTTTGGCACGTTTAGCGGCTCTCAACGTGGTAATATTGGCATGGCTTAAATGGGAGATCAGTAGGTCCAGACGCTGCTCGTTCATCAGTTGCCTGAGAGGTCCGGCCGCCTTTCGCATATGCGGCGTTTTGAGGTCGATGACTTCAACGTCGTTCGGGATGCGACTGGAAAATGGGCCAGTAGCGGATCCGGTTACCAAAATGGGAGTGACCTCATTCCTTGGAAAAGCACTTAACAAGTTGACAACAACTCGTTCTGCTCCGCCTCCGCTCAAGGAAGGTATGAAATTTGCGATTCGTTTCATCGTTGACGACAAACTGGATTGGCCATTTTAGAAAACTATTTACTAATGTCGGTTCTGACATTAGTTAAGCGATAGCTAATTACACCAATGCTCAGAATCATTTCCTCTGCTTATACTAAACCCACATAAAGTTTCTTCATTAGTTACGTAATATAAATAAAGTTGGGTCTGGAATTACCTCATGGATTTTGCTGAATTAAATCGGCTGCTGGAGCTGGTTTCACAGGGTGAGTTGTCGGTGGAGTCAGCGGGTGAAAAGATTACTGCTGCCAGACAGGCTGAGCAAAGCCTGCAGGAGAGCTCCGTGCAATCCGAGGGAGTTGTAGATGTTCCTGGCGTCACACTGGATCTGGATCGACAGCAACGCTGCGGGTTTCCTGAAGTGATTTATGGAGAAAATAAGACGGCGGCGACAATTGCCGCCACGATGCAAGCTCAACACGACAATGGCCAGCCGTCTTTGGCGACCCGTATTTCAGCAGAGAAAGCAGCTGTCATCACGGCACAACTTGATGGTGTCGTCTATAACGATGTGGCTCGCGTCTTGCGTTGGAATCTAACCGAAGGGGGACCTTCCATTCCCGGGCGTGTCTTGGTTATTTCTGCAGGTACAAGTGATCTGTCGGTGGCTCAGGAAGCTGTGGAGACTCTACGTTGGATGGGGATAACATACGAATGCATAGAGGACGTTGGAGTGGCCGGTCCTCATCGCCTGGCGGCTCAGGTGGATCGTCTGCGTGCGGCCGATGTATTAATTGTTGCTGCAGGCTTGGAGGGTGCACTTCCCAGCGTGGTGGGTGGCTATGTTGATTGTCCCGTGATTGCCGTTCCTACAAGTGTCGGTTATGGCACGGCTTTTGGTGGAGTGACAGCGTTATTGGGAATGTTAAACAGTTGTGCCTCCAATGTTCTGGTGGCAAACGTTGATGCTGGATTTAAAGCCGCTTACAACGCAGGGGTGATGCTTCGACGACTGAAGCAGTTACCTGAACAGAAAACGCAGGTTGAGAGTCAGGAACTACAGGCGTGAGTGGCATGCCAGAAATAGCATCGCGTCCAGCCGACAGTCATAAAGGCGACTATGGCCGACTCCTATTTATCGGTGGTTGTCGGAATATGTCCGGAGCTATCGCCATGGCTGCTTCCGCGGCTTTGAGAAGCGGAGCGGGACTGGTTAGTGTGGCGACAGCGGAGTCAGCTCAAAGTATCGTGGCTAACTATAATCCATGCTATATGACCGTCGGCGTAGAAGAAGACCCACAGGGTCGAATGGCAGTCAGTGCTGAACAGCTGAACCTCGCAGTCGAGGGGCTCGGGAATTTCGATGTGCTTGCGATTGGCCCGGGGATGGGACAGAGCGAATCAGGACAGGCCTTGGTGACCGAATTGTATCGTGAATACGATGGCCCGATGGTGATTGATGCCGATGGATTGAATAATCTACAGTCATTGGAAGATGCAGCCGGTCCGCGTGTACTCACACCTCACCCAGGTGAACTGAAACGGCTGGCAAACAAATTGAGTCTTGAGTGGCCGGAGATCCGAGAAACTCAGGAACGTTTGGCGAGTCAATTAGCGGCGGAATATCAAGTCACTCTGGTACTCAAGGGAAGCGAGACACTGGTGACCGATGGGAAGGATGCGTTTTATAACACTACGGGGAATCCAGGAATGGCGACCGCTGGTAGCGGCGATGTTTTAACCGGAATTGTTGCAGCGATTTTGGCGCAACAGTTTAGCCCCGTACATGGAGCAATGCTGAGTGCTTATTTGCATGGGCTAGCTGGGGATCTGGCCGTCGAAGATATTGGCGAATTGTCGTTGATTGCGACCGACCTCATCGAATATTTACCCGTCGCATTTCAACAGTATCAGGGAATGCAATAGATGAGACTTGTTCGGACTTTGTCGGAAATCGATACGACCCTGCGGGGCGGTGCTGTCACGATTGGTAATTTTGATGGTGTTCATCGAGGGCACGCGAGGTTGATCAGCGAGTTGAAGTCGCTGGCAAGCAAGCACGGCGGGCCCGCCATTGTGTTTACTTTCGATCCTCATCCTGTGCGTTTACTACGACCGGAATTGGCTCCGCCCCCTCTTACCTGGACCTCCCGCAAGGCGATGCTGCTTGATGAGCTGGATGTGGATGCTACGGTGGTGTATCCAACAGATCATGCCCTGCTGAATCTCTCTCCGAACGAATTTTTTCAAAAGATTATTGTGGAATCATTGGGAGCGAAAGCGTTAGTTGAAGGCCCGAATTTTGCTTTCGGGAGAGGTCGTGAAGGAACGATTGACGTGCTAACGGAGCTGTGTTTACAGCATCAGGTTGAGTTGAAGGTCGTCGAACCATTGCTGGATTCCAGCGATTATGTATCGAGCAGTCGTATCCGTGAGGCCGTGGCCGGCGGGGATGTGGATACAGCCCGTCGTCAGTTGACTCGTCCCTATCGCCTACGAGGAATGGTGACTCATGGTATGAACAGAGGAAACGCCATCGGGTTTCCCACCGCCAATTTGGATGCCATCGACACGCTGATTCCGGCTCCGGGGGTGTATGCCGGTATTGCAATAACTGAATCGATTTCTCTCCCCGCAGCGATCCACGTGGGAGGTAACCCTACCTTTTCCGAGGATGACCAGAAGTTTGAAGTCCATGTCATTGACTTTGATGGCAATCTTTATGGACAGGTTATGGAAGTAGACATGTTAAGCCGAATACGAGGGACTGTCTTGTTTGATTCGGTCGAGGATCTGCAGCAACAACTTGCTGTCGACGTGGAGCAAGCTCGAAAGATTGTGACTGAATTTAAGTAGGTTGGAACTCGATAGAACCAAGTCAAATACTTGGTTTTGATTAGATGAGCCGCACTTTTCAGTCTTCTTTCATTAGGTTCTACTGAGTTGTTGGATTTTTAATTTTATATTGAGTGCAAAGAAGAATTGTAAGGATGCCCTATGGCCGTTGATTGGCAAAAGTTTGTCGAAGTCATTCAGTCTCATGAGAGATTTATCCTCACTAGTCACATTCGACCTGATTGTGATGCGTTAGGAAGTGTCTTGGGAATGATGGATATTCTTGAGCAACTTGGCAAGGATGTCATTGTTGTTAATGGACAACCGACGCCTCCGAATCTGGCGTTTATCGACCCGGAAAACCGCATCAAGGCCATTGGCGTCGATGTGCAGTTGGAAGATTTACAGGACCGTGATATTCACATGGTGTTGGATACGAGTGCCTGGGCCCAACTGGGAGCGATGGGGGATGTTATCAAGTCGATGGACATTCCTCTGATCGTGGTGGATCACCATCAGGGAGAAGACGACCTGGGAGCAACCTTTTTCAAGGATACGACGGCCGAGGCTGCTGGAAAGCTCGTGGCGGATGCTGCTGATGCATTGGGAGTGACCTGGACGAGCCGGATGGCTCGGCCTCTGTTTGCGGCTGTTGCCACGGACACCGGTTGGTATCGTTTTGGTTCAGCGGGGGCTGGTACGTACCAACTCGCAGCACGATTGATCGAGGCCGGAGCAAGTCCTGCGGAAATTTACGGGCAACTTTATGAGCAAGAGACACTCGGACGTTTGCGATTACGCGGAACGGTTTTAGAGCGAGTCCGTGTCGAGTTGAATGGACGTTTGGCTCATACACATATTCGCTTGAGTGATTTTGAGGAAACAGGAGCGGTAGCCAGTGACACGGAAGATTTGGTGAATCTTTGCCTTACAATCAAAGGAACAGATGCGGCAATGATTCTGGTTGAACAGACTCCGGATGTCTACAAAGTCAGTTTTCGTAGCCGCTGTGAGCTTGATTGTAGTGAATTAGCAAGGCAATTCGGGGGCGGAGGTCATAAGGCAGCTGCCGGTGCTGGGATTGAAGGTAGTTTAGAAGACAGTCGGAATAGGCTCCTTGACGCAATGATTGCCAAGTTGCAATAATCGGTAGAGCCGGTTTAATCCCGTCGAATCACCCAAGAGTGGTAATTTCGCCGAGGTTTAGTCGATACCAATGATTCCGGAATGTATCCATTGACTAGTTCAAGTTGACAGAAGCACGTAGACGAGTCCAGTTGGTTTGGACTGGCACCAGCCCGCCGTAATTGAAGGTCTGCCAAAACCCGCCCGGTGACCTGATACTCCAGACAAGCTCTCCAAAGAGAGTTTGGAGTTGAACTGTATTCATATCCAAATGAAGAAGCTGCTTTATTGCCAGCTTTTGTGGGAATAGTAAATCAATGAGTGAAACAAAGATAAGTACTGCTAAAGAGTCACGACGTGGTTTCTTTGGTTCTTTTTCTGCCTGGTTAGCTGCAGCTGTAGGGGCAGTTATCGGCGTTGGCCCGGTTTGTGTGGGACTCTATACATTCATTATGGAACCGCTACGCAAGAAACAAATGCCCCGCAAAGAACGTGATGGCGGCAGTTCCGATCCCGGTTTTTTCCGAGTGGCCTCAGTCGATGAGATAGCCACGGACGTGCCGCGAAGATTCACCATCGTCGCAGACAAATTGGACGCCTGGAATTTTATGAAAGATCAGGCATTAGGAGCTGTTTACTTACAGAAAAATGAGGCTGGTGACATTAGCTGCTATCACACGACTTGTCCTCATGCCGGTTGTAGTGTGGCGTATGAGCAGGACAGCAATGCTTATCATTGCCCATGCCACAATAGTTCCTTCAATCTAGATGGCTCGAAGTTGGAAAATGGTGGGTCCACCAATCCCAGTCCACGGCCCTTGGATACATTGGAAATCAAAGTGGATGAGGCAACGAATACCGTGTTTGTAAAATACGAAGACTACTATACCGGGCGACATGACAAAGTGGCAAAGTAAGCAGCTCGCGGTTCTTTCGTCTTGATGACAACATAAGCTCTTAAACAGATAACGAGATAATTCTGAACATGTTTGGCAAGTTATATAAATGGGTTGATTCCCGCACCGGAATTCAGGACTCACTGGAAGAAGCCCTCTACGAAAACATTCCAGGCGGTGCCAAGTGGCGTTACGTCTCGGGCAGTATGTTGGTTTTTGCCTTTATGACACAGGCCATCACAGGGATATTCCTGTGGATGAACTATAGTGCCGGGAGCCAAAACGCCTGGGCCAGCGTTTACTACATCACTTACAACATGGAAGGTGGTGCTCTATTACGAGGAATCCACCATGTGATGGCACAGGCCATGGTGGTATTGCTGCCTATTCACATCCTTCAAGTGGTCATCGAGAAAGCTTATGTGAAGCCGCGGGAGTTTAACTGGTGGCTTGGATTAGTGCTGATGAAGATCACTTTGGCATTGGGCTTAACCGGATACTTATTACCTTGGGATCAAAAAGGTTATTGGGCGACCAAAGTTGCAACTGAATTAGCAGCGTTGCCTCCGATTGTGGGTGGCTATATCCAAAAAATTGTCGTGGGTGGAAACGAATATGGCCACTTTACTCTAACTCGCTTCTTTGCTTTGCACGCTGGCGTACTGCCGGGCTTGTTGGTGGGCTTTTTGGTTTTACACCTGGCAATGTTTCGAAAGCACGGAATTACAGCACACAGTTCGGAGAAGCGTGCTGACCAGATGTTCTGGCCAATGCAGGTACTCAAGGACGGAGTGGCATGTGCCCTGCTCTTCGGTTTAGTCGTTTATGTAGCGATCATTCATCCCGCCGAACTGGGACCACCGGCCGAACCGACTGAACCGTACGGTGCAGCGCGTCCGGAATGGTATTTCTTATTCCTCTTCCAAATGCTTAAGTATTTCGACGGGAGTATGGGATGGAACAACGAGTTTGTCGGAGCGATCGTTTTCCCGGGCGTCGTGTTCGGCTTTATGTTCTTGATGCCTTTCATTGCTCGTATCAAAGTCGGCCATGCCTTCAATGTGCTGCTTATCGCCGCCTTGGTAGGAGGAGCTGGGTATCTGACCTATGAAGCGCATATGGAAGATAATTACAACATTTATAACGAAGAGGATGTTGATTCGGCAGCCTATAAAAAGGCTGCAAAGTATCATGCTGAAGTTGAACGAGCGGATACCGAATTTCGTTTGATTCAGGAATTAGTGGAAGACTACGGTATCCCACTTGAAGGCCCTCTGGCACTGCAGCAGCGTGACCCGTACACCATGGGTGTGCGGTTGTTCCGTCGTCAATGTGCCAGCTGTCATGCTTACAATGCGACCGGTGAAAATGCTCATCTGGCTATTGCCGGCCCGGAAATCGATCCCAATGCGGAAGGTCCGATGGGAGCCCCTGATCTTTACGGATTCGGCTCACCTGTTTGGATTCAAGGATTGCTCAACGGAGAAGAAGGTGGCATTACAAGTCCGAAATATTTCGGTAACACCAGTCACGTTGAAGGTGAGATGGTGGCTCATGTAAGAGATACGATGTGGGCCGAAGCTGAAACCGATGAAGACAAAGCTGTTCTGAAGGAAACGATTGAACAGGTCTCCTGGGCACTAGCTGCTGAAGCAAAGTTGCCCTATCTCGATTACGCCGGGAATCAGGATAAAATCGAGTCTGGGATAAATCACCTAAACGACGATACGCTCGGATGTGTTGGCTGTCATAACTACAAAGAAAATGAATTTGGGTATGTGTTCACACTGGATCACTACGCATCGAGCGAATGGTTAACCACGATGATCTCCAATCCAAATGAAGTTTATAGCGAAGACTGGGGTACAGCGAACGACCGAATGCCTGCATTCCACAGCGACGCCACGAAGCTACTAACGCAGGATGAAATCGAATTGTTGGTTCGATTCTTGCGTCAGGATCGAACGCTTCTGGGAGACACTCCTGAATCGGTGGAACCCTTGCAATCGGAGGCACCTGCCGAAGAAGCTGAGACAGCTGAAGTGACCGAAACCACGGAAACACCGGCGCCGGCTGAATCGGAGGAAGATACTGATGAGACGCCTGTCGATACCACTCAGGAAGCGATCGAAGAAGAGTCGGCGGAAGAAGCTGAAGAAGCGACAGAAGAGTAAAGTTTCATCGTTGATTTGCACAGCTTTGTGAGTGTCTGAGAATCAGAAAGTCAGGAGATATACAGGAAAAATATCAGGGAAAATAATAGCCCCGAACTATCCGGATTCGGAATGTTCGGGGCTTTTTCGTGCGTTACCCCCAATCGCGTCCACAAGGAGTCAAATTGAACTTAGACCGTGTGTACTGAGATTGGTATAAGAGAAGCCTCTTGTCAGTCGTCTAGGACAACTAGGCAAGCCGGCGACGAATTTCTTCGACTACATCTTCAACGGCCACGCGTACCTGCTCTAACGAATCGCGGTCACGAATGGTGACCGTACCGTCGTCCATGGTTTGTCCGTCGACGGTAATGCAATAGGGCGTTCCCGCTTCATCCTGACGACGATATCGCCGACCGACAGCTCCTTTTTCGTCATAGAAGACATTGAAAAACGGTTTTAAGTCTGCATAGATCTTTTTGGCAATCTCCGGCATGCCGTCCTTCTTCACAAGCGGGAAGACGGCGGCCTTGATCGGTGCGATTCGGGGGTGGAGTTTCATCACGACCCGCCGCTGCATTTTTCCGTTTTCATCCGGCTGTTCGTCTTCGGTGTAGGCTTCGCAAAGGAAGGCCAGTGTGGCACGATCCGCACCAGCAGAGGGTTCAATCACGTGAGGAGTATACCGTTCACCGTTCAGGTCATCCCGGTAGGTCAGATCCTTGCCTGACCCGCGATGTTTAGGTTTGCCATGTTCGTTTAATTCCACTTCTAAGGGATTGGTGTTGGGATCCAGTTTCCCTTCCATATGACTTCGCAGGTCGAAATCACCGCGATGAGCGATCCCCTCCAATTCGCCATATTCTCCTTCCGGTAGAAATGGGAATTGGTATTCGATATCGGCTGTGCCGGTGGAGTAATGACTGAGTTCATCTTCGTCATGTTCACGCAGGATCAGACGTTCATTGGACAATCCCAGATCGGTATACCACTTCATACGGCGATCACGCCAGTACTGATACCAATCCTGAGAACTATCAGGATGACAGAAAAATTCGATTTCCATTTGTTCGAATTCGCGAGAACGAAACGTAAAGTTACGTGGTGTGATTTCGTTACGGAAGCTTTTGCCGACTTGAGCAATGCCAAACGGTATGCGAACTCGAGTGCTGTCGAGAACATTTTTGAAGTTCACGAAAATCCCTTGTGCGGTTTCCGGACGCAGGAATGCAGCACCTTCTTCACCGGACAAGGCTCCGACGAAAGTCTTAAACATCAGGTTGAATTCACGTGGTTCGGTAAGTGTGCCAAGTTCTTTGGCATCCGGGCCGAGTACCTGAGCTAGGTCTTCAATTTCAGTGAGGTTCAGGTAACCTCCGTCCCATTCGAGTTGATCGATGTGTTTATTGCGAAGGTTGAAGAATTTGAGTGCCCGACGTTGAGTGTCTTCGTCTTCTTCGGAGGTTTCTGCGATCGTAGCGACGAAAATTCGTTGGTCCTTGGCTTTCACCCAGCGTCCACGAACCTGATCGTGTCGGTATCGTTTTTTTGTCTGTCGACAATCCACCATGAAGTCATGAAACAGATCATAGTGACCGGAGGATTTCCAAACGCTCGGATGCATGATAATCGTGCAATCGAGCCCGGTCATTTCATAGGTGCTCGGAGCTCCCTGCTGTTGTGTCAATTCGTCGTGGCCAGAAACCATGTCTCGCCACCAGGCGTCTTTAATATTGCGTTTTAGCTCTACGCCCAAAGGTCCATAGTCCCAAAATCCCTGGATACCACCATAGATTTCACTCGACTGAAATAGAAATCCTCTGCGTTTACAAAGGGAAACAAGCTTGTCCATCTCCATGGCGAATTGGTCTTTCGTATTAAGAGGTTTTTACTGTGCTCGTGTCGTTTTTAGACTTCTCTATCTTCACCCACATCCAACGATTCAGCTATGGGGGTAATGCGACTTTCTTCTATCGAAGTTAGTTTGCATCAGAGAGGGTAAACCGGCTATAACCATGAGTTGGAAATCGGGTTGATTGCCCTGCATGTCAAATGAAATTCGAATTTCCTATTGAATCTAACCGACTATTTTTGTCGTTGGTTATCATCTGGGAACGCCTCCTTGGTGACCGACTGTTGTATGAACACTGAGAGATCGATGCTTCGCCGTATTTGTATTGCCCTGACATTTTTTTTGCCATCGTTATTATCCGCCCAACATCCGGTCGTTCCCGGCTATGAGCGTTTTTATTCTCAGGACGAGGATCCGTCGGTGGAAGCCGGATTACTTCTGCTTGGTGAATTGAATTGTGTCTCCTGTCATCAGCCAGGCGAGTCCCTCCAGTCAGCTGTTTCTGTGAAGACGGCACCTGTTCTTAGTGATGTCGGGAGTCGCATTCGGAGTGGATTTATCAAGTCGTTTTTGCAGGATCCTCATGGTGCCAAACCTGGTACCACCATGCCCGATGTGCTGGCCGAATTGGATGCTGAGGCCAAACAGAAAGTGGTGGAAGAGTTAACACATTTCTTAGCCTCGACCGGTGCCGTGAATGACTCAGCGATTAGTCCAGGCGATGTGAATAAAGGTCGAACGCACTTTAATACGTTTGGTTGTTTGGCCTGTCATAATCCGCAGGAAGGTGATCGACAGGCGATTGGAGCCAGTGTTGCCTTTCCCGAATTAAGTAAGAAGTATACGCTTTCGAGTCTTTCCCAATTTCTCCAGAATCCACATCAAACTCGGCCAGCGGGTCGCATGCCGTCGCTAAACCTCAATGATAATGAAGCTAAGGAGATTGCTTCGTTTTTATTACGTGATCTCAAGCTTCCAGATAATTTGAAATTCAAATACTACGAAGGTAACTGGAGTAAACTCCCTGATTTCAGCATGCTAGAGCCTAAGTTGGAAGGCGCAACTTCCGGATTTGGTGTCATATTAGGAAACCGAACTGATAATTTTGGCATCGTGTTTAGCGGGACCTTAGTGATCCCCAAAACAGGAGAATATACGATTCACCTGGGCAGCGATGACGGTTCAAGATTGCTCATCGATGGCAAGCAGATTGTGATTGTTGATGGCATCCACCCACATCAGTTTAAGAATGCCAAGGCAAATTTGACTGCCGGAGAACACGAATTAGTCATCGAGTATTTCGATGGTAGTGCACATAACACTCTGGAAGCTCTGATCGAAGGTCAGGGATTAGGGAAGCAGTCGCTGACCGGTCTGTTGTACACGCCCAAACCAAAAGATCCTGTGGAGTCGAATGATTTGGTTGCCGTGGACGCCGGGAAGGCGGCAGTCGGGGCGAAGCATTTTACTTCGCTTGGGTGTGCGGATTGCCATCAGTTAAAGCAAGATGATCAGTTGTTGGCTTCGGCTAAACAATATCAGGGACTGGAGAATCTGATCGGTAAACAGGGGTGTTTAACCAAAGCAGTCGGCAGCCCTCACTACGCTTTGTCTCCGAAACAACAGGCCGATATCCGCAAAGCGATCGCCTATTTAGAAGAAGTGGAATATCAGCCTGAGATGCCCGAGAAGATTCACCGAACGTTTGTCACGATGAATTGTTATACGTGTCACCAACGTGGTGAATTGGGCGGCGTGGTGGATGCCAGAAAAGATTTCTTTATCACGACACAAAAAGAAATGGGAGATGAAGCCCGAATTCCTCCGCCACTTGGGGATACCGGCGTCAAGCTTCAGCAATCCTGGTTGAAAGACGTTTTAGGTAATGGGACGAAAGTGCGTCCTTATATGCTGACTCGCATGCCTAAATTTGGAAATGAGCAGGTCGCTCATTTACCGGAACTGTTTGAGCAAGTTGATGAATTGAAACCTGTTGATCATGCTCAGGATGTCTTCTCTGAGAAGAAACTGAAGGTCTCCGGGCGACGGCTTGTCGGCTCGAAAGGGTACTCCTGCGTAAAATGCCATGTGTTTGGGAACCAAAAGGCGTCCGGGGTTCAGGCGTTAAGTATGACGACGATGACTAAACGTCTGAAATATGACTGGTTCCATCAGTATGTGATTAATCCAGTCGCTATGCGTCCGCTGACGCGTATGCCGACCGCCTGGCCGAACGGACAGGTGCTGCTGCCTCAGGTACTCGATGGCACAGTAGACCAGCAGGTCTACTCGATTTGGAAGTACCTGGAGGATGGCGATAAAGCCTCGATACCACAAGGCGTCGGTGGGAATCAGATCGAGTTATACGTCTTCGACGAAGCGGTGATGTACCGTAACTTTATTCAGGGAGCGGGGCCTCGAGCTATTGGCGTGGGTTATCCGGAACGAGCGAATGTTGCTTTTGATGCGAATCAAATGGGACTTGCCCTGCTCTGGCACGGTTCATTCATAGATGCAGGTAAACACTGGACCGGGCGAGGTCAGGGATTTCAGCCACCACTCGGAGACAACGTATTAACACTGGGGCAGTCCCCTACTCTGGCTAGTTTAGAGTCCCGCGAAGCGACGTGGCCTGCAGGCGAATTGAAGAAACAAGGATATCAGTTTTTGGGATACCAGTTGGGCGAAAAACGCAAACCAACTTTCTTCTATAAACTCAATGATGTGCTGATTACCGATTTCCCTAATCCGGAAAGTGAGGGAGGTGAATTCCCGGCGCTTGATAGAACGATCAATCTCAAATCGGATCAGGAACAGCTCGATTTGTTTTTGCGACCGTTGGTGGCAAGCCAACAAGTAGAACTTGGTGACGATGGAGTGATTGCCGTCGACGGCGAATGGAAATTTAAGGTCGCAGGAGACGTGGGGGAACCGTTTGTTCGTGGGAAAGAATTGCTTGTGCCTGTTGAACTGCGTAACGTAGACGGACAGTTTGTAGGTGAAGTGAAGCTCCGATACGAATGGTAGACCCAGGTCGTAGAATCAAAAATTGATAAGAAAGAAAAGACAACATTTCGTTGCAGATGGAATAAGTGATGAGTAAAGCACGTTTGATTTTTTTGACGCTGGTTGGTTTGGTTTTGACAATTCCGGCCTCGCAGCAGATTCAGGCTCAGCAGGATCAACCGAATCCGACCGAGGAAGATTATTACCCGCTCTTGCAGTTGCCCATTCCTGAAGGAGTGGTATTGGAAGCGAGTGCCCTTGAAATGATGCCGAATAACAAGTTGGCAGTGGCGTCGCGACGAGGTGATATCTATGTCGTGACCAATCCATTGGCTGAGACAGCAGAACAGATGGAATTCTCGCTATATGCTTCAGGTTTACACGAGATTCTAGGTTTGTCTTTTCATGATGGCGGACTCTTTACCACGCAACGTTGCGAAGTTACCAAGATTGTGGATCTCGATCAGGATGATCAAGGCGACCTATTCCAGACCGTTTCAGACGGTTGGGAAATAAACGGAGATTACCACGAATATGCCTTCGGAAGCAAAGTCGACAAAGAAGGAAACACATGGGTGGTACTCTGTTTGACTGGCTCGTTCAACAGTAACGTCCCCTATCGAGGATGGTGTTTACGAATCAATAAAGATGGATCGGTCACTCCCACGTGTTCTGGCATTCGGTCCCCAGGCGGGATCGGAGCGAATCATCTGGGCGATATGTTCTATACCGATAATCAGGGTCCCTGGAATGGTACTTGTGGTTTGAAGTGGCTTCGGAAAGGAGCCTTTATGGGTCATCCTGGAGGGAATCGCTGGTTTGAACTTACCGATGGGGCCGTGAAAAAACCTGCCGAACCGGAAAGTGGTAGCCGTATCATGACGGAGTTTGACAAAGATCCGACTCTGGAACCAACGGCTGTCTTCTTTCCTTATAACAAGATGGGAAAATCAGCCAGCGGAATTCTGTGCGATACCACAGGCGGTAAGTTTGGAGTATTCGAAAATCAGTTGTTCGTGGGAGACCAATCGGCCAGTACGGTCATGCGTGTGTTCATGGAAAAAGTGGACGGACATTATCAAGGGGTTTGCTTTCCGTTTCGCGAGGGATTTGGTTCCGGGTCACTGTCACTTCATTTAGACCCATCCGGAGCGATGTTTGTGGGAGGTACTAATCGCGGTTGGGGCTCCCGGGGAAACAAACCTTTCGCTCTCGAACGGATTCACTGGAATGGAAAAGTACCGTTTGAGATCCACGAGATGCGAGCGAAGTCAGACGGGTTTGAATTAACCTTTACCCACCCAGTCGACAAAGAGACGGCGGCTGATTTAGCTTCCTATAAAATGACAACCTATACGTACATTTATCAATCAAGCTATGGCAGTCCTGAGGTGGATCACACCGAACCGGTCATTAAAAGTGCAACGGTTAGCGATGATGGTAAAAGCGTGCGGTTGGTCATTGATGGATTACAACGCGGACATGTACATGAATTGCACGCCGCTGGCCTGCGAAGTACGGAAGCTTTGCCGCTTTTGCATTCAGAGGCGTATTACACTCTGAACTTTATTCCGAAAAAGTAGCAGACGATTGCGAAAAGCAAAATACCAGACATAGAAAAAGGCATTGTGATGAAGATCACAACGCCTTTTTTGTGGAATTCTAAAGCTAGGCCGCAGGGACTTGAACCCCGACTAACAGAACCAGAATCTGTTGTGCTACCAATTACACCACGGCCCATCAATTAAGATTCTATTAGTTTATCTTGCGAGTCGAGTCGGTCAAGTTCACTTCAGTTTCTCTGTGGTATAAGTGTAAGTTGATGTGTAATCCCTGTGAATGTAGAGGGATTAGTTGTGTGACAGAGATGTGTTGTTATCTATAATGGGACGAATGACTCGTGACGCGTAGGATTGCGTCGAATCAGTAATGGGGAATCTAAGAGTCGGGAACCGAGACAGACAATGGCGTATTTGAAAGCAAAAAATGGCCCTTTGGCCGGACAGCGAATCGAATTATCAGAAGACGAAATGATTCTGGGGCGATCTCCTGACTGTAATATTCAAGTCGAGGATTATGCGGTTAGTCGTAAACATGCCAAAGTGATTCGTAGTGGTGATGCTTATTCACTGGAAGATCTGAAAAGTCGTAACAAGACTTATCTAAATGATATTGTACTCACCGAAGGAGCTCATCAGTTACGCAACGGTGATAAGGTTGCAGTCTGTGATGTCATTTTTAATTTCTATGATGAGTTAGCCGGCGGGATGAGTGACAGTTTGGATGGTTCGCGGATTAGCGTGCTGTTTGACGGGAACGATGTCGGACATTCGACCATCATGTCGAAATTAGAAGTCGGCACGAGCAAGGGAAATATACAGCTTGCTGCCAGTCCTGAGATGAAACTGTCGGCCCTGCTGGAAATTACTCGTGCATTGGGAAATGCCTTGGGGCTGGACGATGTCTTGCCGAGCGTTTTGGATGCTTTGTTTAAAGTCTTTATGCAGGCAGATCGCGCTTTCATTGCCTTGATGGGTGATGACGGTAATCTGATTCCTCGCTGGTCTAAAGCGCGGCGGGATGATTGTGAAGAGACCATTCGCATCAGTCGGACGATCGTGAACCATGTGATCGATTTACGTGAGGCGGTTTTGTCAGCGGACGCTGCCTCAGATCAGCAGTTTGATGCAAGTCAGAGTATCGCAGACTTTCAAATTCGCTCCATGATGTGCGCTCCGTTATTTGATGTCGATGGTGAGCCAATTGGTGTGCTTCAAGTGGATACGCTGGAACGTAACAAGCAATTTAATGAAGAGGATCTCGAGGTTCTGGTGAGTGTCGCCACTCAGGCCGGAATCGCGATCGATAACGCGCGGTTGCACGATGATGCTCTGGCTCAGGCTGCCATTAAAAAAGACCTTGAACTGGCTGCCAAAGTGCAAGCTGGGTTCTTGCCGAATGAACGGCCACATTTGGACGGCTACGATTTTTATGATTACTACAAAGCGGCTAACTTCATTGGTGGTGACTATTACGACTATCTCGAAATGAATAATGGTAATTTGGCCATTATCGTGGCCGATGTTGTGGGGCACGGAGTCGCAGCTGCGATGTTAATGGCAAAGTTGTCAGCAGAAACCAGATTCTGTCTGGCTGGAACTGAAGATGTTGCTCAGGCGATTATCAATTTGAATAACCGGATGACCGGGATGGCTTTAGATCGGTTTGTCACCTTTTTACTTGTCATGATCAATTCGGACACTCATGAAATTACGCTCGTCAATGCGGGACATATGGCGCCGTTCCACCGAAAAACCGATGGTACGGTCGATTTGGTGGGTGAGGACTATGCCGACCTGCCGATCGGGATCATGGAAGATGTCGAATATCAAAGTTACAGTTTTCACTTAGCCCCAGGCGAGTCGCTGACTATGTATACCGATGGACTGAATGAACAGGACAACGGGCGGGATGAGTTGTTTGGAATTGAAGCGATTGGTGAATTGGTCAAGCAACATCAGGATACGGCGACAGAGCGAGGTGAAAGAATCCTCCAGGCAGTGACAGAATTTTCTGCCGGAGCGATTCAGGGCGACGACATGTGCCTGGTGGCATTGAATCGCACCGACTGACGAGGAGCTCGTTATCCAGAAAGGCGGTAGTATCAGGAAGGCTTAAGATACTTTTGTCTCTAATCCCGCTTTGGTATACTCGGCTGCATTCAGAGCGTGTTGTGATTCCTTCAGGGGGCACGCTGAACAAATCACGGAAGATAGGTGTCGAAAGGAAATGACATTGTGAGCAAACCGGTATTGGAAACCAACATCTCAGGTCTCATTCCCAAACGAGGTAAAGTTCGGGATGTCTACGATCTCGAAGATTCCTTGTTAATGATTAGCTCGGATCGGATCAGTGCTTTCGATTGGGTGCTGCCATCGGCGATTCCAGACAAGGGCCGTGTCCTGACGAAAATCAGTGAGTTTTGGTTTGGCAAGCTGGATATTCCTAATCATCTATTGACCATGGATTTAGGTTCGATGGATCTTCCGGAAGACACGGATTTAGAGGCATTGGAAGGCCGCAGTATGGTGGTCAAGAAATGTGACGTGGTGCCGATTGAATGCGTCGTTCGTGGATATCTGGCAGGTTCGGGATGGAAGGAATATCAAGCTGAAGGGACCGTCTGTGGTATTGCGCTTCCAGAAGGCTTGCAGCAGGCTTCTCAGCTTGGGGCGCCCATCTTTACTCCAGCTACGAAAGAAGAGTCAGGGCATGATGTAAACATCCCTTTTGCTAGGATGGAAGAGATCGTTGGTGCTGACGTGGCGGCGGAATTGCGCGATCGCAGTGTGGAAATCTATAAACGCGGAGCTGAGTACGCGCGGACCAAGGGCGTTATCATCGCAGATACTAAGTTTGAATGGGGATGGTATCAGAACGAGTTAATCCTGATCGATGAAGTAATGACTCCGGATAGCTCCCGATTCTGGCCAGCAGACACCTATCAGGTGGGTGAGTCTCCAAAGTCCTATGACAAACAGTTTGTGCGTGACTGGTTGGAAACGACAGATTGGGATAAAAACAGTCCCGCTCCTCAACTACCGGAAGACATCATTACCAAGACGCGTGCTAAGTATATCGAAGCGTATGAAGTTCTGACCGAACAGCCATTTGCGTGGAAGTAAGTGTCGCTCAATTCCAACAGCACACGCTTGTTCTTGGCCGTAGTGATGCTGGATGCGGTAGATCGACAGTTTGAATTGCTCGACTTCCTTAGTCTGATCTGATCCAGTCTTACTCAATCCGGGATAGCTCGGGCTAGCTTGCGGAAGCTTAGGATATAAAGCAACCTAAGAGCCTTGCCAACAGCGTGCATGGTAATCATGCTAAAAGGCTGATTTATTTTACCTACTCTACCCATTTTGTATTTCTTGAGAATTGAACATTATGTCCAGAATCACCTGTTTTCTATCTGTATTCTCTACTCTCCTTATTGGTTTACCAGTAGACGCTCAGGAGCGAGTCGCTTTTACCACCATTGCTGAAGCGGGCGCTGATTATCAGGTTCAGGGCGAGTATCGCGGAGCCGTTCGTATCGGCGGAATTTTACGTTCAGCGAGTGGTCTTCAGGTGATTGCACGAGGGGAAGGCAAGTTCACTGCCAATTTGATATCAGGTGGTTTGGCCGGCCAAGGTGGGAAGCTGGATGAGGTGATCGTGCTTGAAGGAGCTACAGCCGATGGGGTCACTACTTTGTCCGCCGAGGGATATACCGTGACGCTTGCCGATGGAGTTGCGAATGTAACCAATGACGCAGGAAAAAAAATTGGGAAGCTGCGTCATATTGTGCGACAAAGTGTGACGATGGGAATGCCCGCCCCCGAGCAAGCGGTAGTATTGTTCGATGGTGAAAATACCGACAATCTGGTTGATGCAAAAGTCACCAGCGATGGGCTGTTAATGGAAGGTGTACTGACGAAGGAATTGGTAAAGGACTTTCGATTGCATCTCGAATTCCGGACTCCCTTCATGCCGAATTCATTAGGACAGGCACGTGGCAACAGTGGAGTCTACATTCAACGCCGTTATGAAGTTCAGGTACTTGATAGCTTTGGTCTAGAGGGCTTCCATAATGAATGTGGTGGCGTGTACCGTCAAAAGCCACCCGCGGTAAACATGGCACTTCCACCATTGGTATGGCAGACCTATGATATCCACTTTCGGGCAGCTCGTTTTAATGAAGCAGGCGAAAAGACAGCCAACGCCGTAATTACGGTTTATCATAATGGCGTCCCAATTCACACAGATTATGAACTGACAAATAAGACGGGAGCTGGTCAGCCGGAAGGACCTTCGGCCATGCCCATCCTGTTGCAAAACCACAGTGACCCTGTCCGCTTCCGTAATATCTGGTTGGTCCATTTAGATGAAGATGCCATCCAGCCGGAACTCAAAACTCGCAATCGATTACTGGAAAAGAGCAAGTAGCTCCTAAGGGGTAGCATGCCAACGTCGACTGGTTGGCAGAGTCGCATAAGGGTTAAGGTTGATTGCAGCATTGATTTTCCAATGCTAAACTCGTTGGGTCTACGGGGGCATTTGTTCCTAGTCGGCTAGGTATTGCCAAAAATGCTTTTGCGGATTGAGTTTACTCACAGTAAAGGCTGGCAAGGTCTTCCCTCGTCTTAACTCTTAACCACAACTACCCTGCTGTCGTCGTATGGGCCGAATCTGTTTCCAAACATCTCGTATTCAATACCTTGATGAGCAATTGCTGCGCAGTTGCTATATGACGGGATTAGAAGGGATTGCCTGGGAGCGGAATATTGCATTTGCGGGTGATCGTCTGATAGTGGATCGCCAGACACATGAATCGGGTCACTTCTTTTTTCCCTGGCGTAACAAAGCGGGTCTGGAATTCATGTTGGGGACGACGAGTTTGCGTGAGGGTCAGGGGGACTACCAATTGGAAGTTGAATTGGCCCGAGGGACTCTGCATCGTTTAAGGACTTATCTGGCTGAACGAAGTCAGCAATTTAAATTGTCGCAATCGTACACGGACCAACTGACCGAAGCCCATGAACACTTATTGGAGGCCGTTCTGTCCTGGCGACAGGATCCTCAGTTTGCTGGAACGGCAGCCTCAAAGGCCATCGAAATTTGCCTCGGAATGATCAATCAGATTTCGGTGGAAGACGCCGATCACTTGATGGAGGCGCGACATCAGGCCGGCATGGCTAATCCACTCTTTGGAATCAAGCTGGGGGAAATGCCCCAGGCTCCACAGGAGCAGCAGGAATTGTCACAGTCGTTTGATTCAGTGATGATACCCTTCAATTGGAAAGCTGTTTCCCAGGATGAAGGTAAATTTCAGTTTTACGAAGTAGATCGTATGTTGGAGTGGTCACATCAACACGGAAAGAAAATCTTCGCTGGCCCGCTCATTGAGTTGACTGAAGAGGCCTTACCTCAATGGCTTTATCTTTGGCAGGATGATTTCACATCGATTCAGAATTATGTCATTCAATACGTTCAGGAAGTGGTGCGACGTTATAAAGGTCGGGTACATGCCTGGCACACAAGCTGCGGCCTCAATTCCTCGACTCTCATGGGATTCTCAGAAGAACAGGTTGTTCGACTCTCGGTGGATATCGTTGAGACGATCCGCAAGCTTGACAACTCGACGCCGGTAATCGTCAGCTTCGATTTACCCTGGGGGGATTATGCAGCGAATCGCCGGTCTGATTTGTCGCCACTTCAATTTGCTGATGCGTTAGTAAGGGCCGAACTCGGAATTAACGGGATTGGCATTGATTTGAGTTTTGGTGATTCACCTCAGGAGTGTACTCCGCGAGACTTTCTGGAATTGAGTCGCTTACTGAATCAGTGGAGTTCGCTGCAGCTACCTTTAGTTCTGGGTGTATCACTGCCAAACATGGATGTGCCTGCTGGTCAGGAAACCCTGGATGGTTTTTGGGATATTGAGTCGACGATGAATCTATTGCAGGTGATACGCAGTAAACCGTCTGTTCAGGCACTGTTTTGGAATCAACTTTCAGATGGTATGTCTCAACGCCCTGGTGGTGTGCTCAAGGCAAACCAGAGCTCCAAGGACTTATTAGCTCGGCTAAGTTCAATGGCAACCAGCCAACCGCCTACCGCCTGATTTCAATGAATTTGCGGATTCACAAGTTGCACTGAACAGTCGGTTTTCGTTATCTTTGCTGCCAGTAAAACAACGATACACGGATTCAGCATGCCATGGCAGATACAACGAACAACCCGGTGACGACGACACAATTCAGTTGTGGTCTCAATCAACCACTTCTGTTGATCGCCGGACCATGTGTATTAGAGAGTGAATCAGCAGCGTTAGACATCGCTGAAAGCTTACTCACACAAACGAGTGATCTTCCGGTCCAGCTCGTTTTTAAAGCATCATTTGACAAGGCCAATCGAACCAGTGTGCATTCGTACCGAGGGCCAGGATTGGAAGCGGGCTTGGCCATGCTGCAGTCTGTGCGTGACAGACTAAGGATTCCTGTGACAACGGATATTCATGAAGCGGCTCAGGCGAAAGCGGCAGCCGAAGTTTGTTCGATTTTACAAATTCCGGCCTTTCTGGCCCGTCAGACGGACTTGCTACTGGCAGCTGCCGCGACCGGCCGAGTGGTCAACGTGAAGAAGGGGCAGTTTATGGCTCCAGGCGATATGAAGCACGTGGTTAATAAACTGCTTGAAGGAGGATGCACGGATATCATGTTGTGCGAGCGAGGCACGTTTTTTGGGTATGGCCAGTTGGTTAATGATATGAAGAGCCTTCCACAAATGCAGCAACTCGGAACGCCGGTGATCTTTGATGCGACCCATAGCGTGCAACAGCCGGGAGGTCAGGGAGATACGACTGGTGGAAATCGGGAAATGGTTGAACCACTTGCACGTGCGGCCGTAGCAATGGGAGTTGATGGCGTCTTTATGGAAACCCATCCCAATCCAGCGGACTCACCATCGGATGGTCCGAATATGCTACCTTTAGCAGAGATTAAACGAGTTGTGAGTGGATTAATCGCTATTCGCCAGACAGTTCAGTCCTTGATTTAGACGATATATTCTGAGGACCGAACCCTGTAGTAGTTCTGCATAGTAAGAGTGTCGATGAAAATAAATTACTGGTTGATTGTTTGGATGATTTTCCTCTGCTGCTTAGGTTGCCGAGATCGCAGTCAGGTCAATGTGTCTGATATCCGTCCTCGTGAAACCGAATCAGATAACTTACAAACAGCATTGGCAATCGTCGATGGACTGGATGAGGCAGATCTAAATCAGGCTACCTCGAGAGGTATTTACAATCTCAACCAGTGGATAGAGAAGCATGACGACGACCCGCTGTGGGTGACACCTTCGTTGTTGAATACCTTACCCATTCATTTGGCCGGCACAGGACTTGCTAATAACGTCGGTGCGAAACGCTTCTTTTCTCCGGATATTAACTACCTTCACGAAATGTCTTGGATCAGTCAGGTCGCCCGTTGGATTCAGGCTAATGAAGTGACGCATCGTGAAATCTGGGATAACTATATTCCGTCCGATCTCGAAGCAAGTGATCGGGCTAAATTGCAAAGTGTATTGCGACAGTTTGATTGGACTGTGCGCAATATTCAGTTGGATCCTTTATTGGATTACCCTAAGGTTCCTGAAGGAGAGACGAAATCTGCTCCTGAGCTTGGCTTGCCAGGGCCGGGATATTCGATGGCGATGCGTGACATTCTAGTCTTTGGGAAAGGAGATTGGTGGCAACGAGCCAGATTGCTTGCCCTGCTTGCCCGTCAAGTAGATGTTCAGGTAATTCTACTGGGATTACCTGCGGAATTCGGCGAACTCAAGGAACCGTGGTTGGCGGCTTGCCTTGTGGGGGCAGAATTGTATCTGTTGGATATTGAGGATGGTGTACCGGTGATGTCCAGCGATGGTGAATCGATTGCGACGCTTCGCGAAGTTCGATCTGATTTGAGTTTTGCCGCGACGATTCTTCCAGCCGATCTGCAAGACAAAGCCGAAGTCATCGTGCCGGGACTCGTTGGATTAATCGAAGCCGATGTCATGTCGGTGTCTCACCGAATGGCCATTCTGGAGAAGTACCTCACGGGCGAACGCCAGATGAAACTTACGACGTCACCGAATGGCTTGTCGCGTACCTTGCGTACTGACCATGGTATCGAGAATTCAGAAATATGGGTGTCGGTTTACGAGTATTATGCGTTTGCTGCTGCACTGAGTCAGCGTTTAACTGCTGGAGATCCGGAGGCGATTAAGTTCGTGCGTGAGAGACACGATTACCAGATGCTCGAAGACATGTACCAGTTGAAACGAGGGCGTTATAAGTCACTGCGTGGTCAGTTTGATGATTATGAACTCGAATTAGGGCAGGAGTTGCAACGAGGTTCAAAAACGTTGTTAATGGCTTCTCGTCTGGCTCAGGAAAAAATTAGCGTGATGACGACCGACCGAAATGTTCAGGAAGAATTGGGGTATGTGAGACCGGAAGAAATGTCACTTTCGAACTGGCAGGAAAATCTGCGGAGGACGAAGTTAACCTTCGTTCGTTCGAAGGATATGGCCAGTTACTTCATCGGTATGATTCATATGGAACAGGGGAACTATGCTGACGCGATCGACTGGCTGGAAAAGCGAACCTTACAGATTGGTGTCGAGGCAACTCAGTCGCTGCCGGCAGAGTTAACTCCGAATCAACCGGCTACTGTAGAAGAACGCCCTAGTCTGTCGTTGCTGCCTGGTCTCGTAACGCAAGAGTCTACCCTCGATATTAATCGGCTCGAACAATCCAACTTTGAAAACTCGGCTCGATATAATCTGGCGAGATGTTATTTAGCCATTGGAGAGCCCGAACGGGCAGTCGAAATACTCCAAACAGTCGACGCTGCCTCGGATGCTGGACGAGCCAATGCGCGGTTAATCAAGCTGCTGCAGCCCTGAGCTTATCAACAGCCGTGAGATACAAGTTTGCTTGTCAGTCAGATGAGACAGGTAGCATTAATCGTAGTCGACTCGGCACCGTTTCCACCGTGATGGGAAGTGTGCTGCAGGGATCACCATCAATTTGAGTCGGTGCATCTGGCATGTCTTCCGATCGCACTTCAACTTTTGCCGCATAACGGATGAAGCAATCTTTGCGTTTGCGGTGTCGATTGGTGAGTAATAGCAAGAAGTATCTCAGCATGTGAAACACACCTCGCTTCTGGAAAGCGCAAATGCCCAGTCTGCCATCTTGAGGTGTCGTTTGTGAGGTCATTGAAATTCCCAATGCATAACGATCGATATTCATAATGAATAACACGCGTGCCTCAAGTACTTCGTCGTCCCATTCCGGTGATGTTACGAGCAATCGGGGGTAATTGTACTTACGAATAACTTTCCAGATCGGGTGGAGATAAGATAATTTGGTGATATGGCCTGTTCGGTTGGCAGCTAGATGATGGACGATCGCTGCATCTACGCCGCAGCCCACCATCAGACAGAATAACTGACTATCTCCATTGGCTTGGGTGATTCGACCGGCATCGATTTTTGCGACCTGCCCGGTCTCAATGAGTGCTGCCACAGATTCAGGAGTTTTGGGGAGCTTAAAGTATTTTGCCAGGACGTTTTCAGTGCCCTGTGGGAAGACACAAAGATTGGCGGCCGCGGGAAGTTGGTTTAATAGTAGTGTTTGTGTACCATCGCCCCCCACGCCAACAACACATCGTAACGTTCCAGCTTTCAGATGCTCTTTTGACAAGCTGACGACCGTGGCTAAGTCTGTTTCTAGGTGAACATGATATCCACGGGTGCAGAGAATATCACGTAATTGCTCTGCTAGCTTTCGACTCGGTCCACGCCCCGCTTTAGGGTTGAGGGAAATGACAACATGCCGCGCTTCGTCGGAGATTGTCTCGGTTTCATGAATTGTAGAACAATCGGGCATCTTGAGGGGCCTGTTGCAAAATCATGCAGGCGGATTTGTACAGTTGTGGAAGTTTTGAACAGTATCTCATTGCCAAAACGAAATTGAAATTACCGGGGGAATTTTAAATCGGTGTGGTTGGGTGATTTACTGGCATTCAAATTTCTCGGGTTAACCGCCATTATATCGCTTTCCAGTCTTTTTCTTTGAAAAAAAACAACGATACCGAGTGACTTTGGCACGCTAGGTGCATTACTGAATACTGTTCACGACATGGTGAATACAACGTCGAGCGATAAATGGCTAGACGTTGTCCATACCTCGGCGAGGATTGGACGCAGATTTGCTAACCTGAGTTTTGTTGCCCCTGACTTGGTTAGAAGACCAGCAAGTTGTTGGTCGGCGTCCAAGCCTCGCCTTTTCTACTAAATGCTTCTCAGGCCCCTTTTCACTTTATTCCGGAGAAAAGGGAATTATTCTAGCTGTTGACGCATCCAGATTGGTAATTTACAGTGGTAGTTTCCCCCTCGTTATTTGGGGCTGATGTTGCCAGCGTAGCTTCAATCGGCAGAGCACCGCACTCGTAATGCGGGGGTTACGGGTTCAACTCCCGTCGCTGGCTTTTTCAAAATACCAATAGGCTCCCTTCCATCCATCAGGAGATACTCGATGGCAATGATTTCGGATTTCGATCTTAAGACTCTGGTCTGTGACAACGGTAGTTTTGGTCCGGATGAGATTCAGCAGATTTCCAATGCCATAAATGATGATTTTTCTCAGTTCGGGATTCTGCGTGATGCAGTGAACGAATTAGAGATTAGTGAATCTCTAACACCGGCCAGTGCGACTCGTTTGGGCGTATGTTACTATCTGCTGGGCCGATTTGAACGGTCCATCGAGACTTTGGCCAACTCAGATCGTGGAGCGGTTTCCTATTTTTATATTGGTCGCAGTCATTTTGCGTTAGGTGACTTTGACAAGGCCGTTGAAAACTACAAAATCGCGGAAAAGTCAGGGTACAACAAAGGGCGTTGTGTATTGGCTTGCGTGGAAGCATACCGTAATGCCAAAGATTTAGATGCGGCTCGACAGGCGTTAGATTCGCTGGACGGCCCGATCATGCACGAAGCGGAATACGCCTATCAATATGGCGAAACTGAATTAGCTACCAACGGCCTGTCTTCGATCGTGGAAGAATGGTTTGAACGAGCCATGCGTGCTGATGACACACATCCAGGCGCATTGTTTGGCATGGCGAAAGAAAACGATCGTCGTGGCAATGACGATAAAGCAATGGATCTGTACCGCCGCAGTGCAAAGCACTTCCCGTCACATGTCGGAGCCCTGCTCAACCTAGGCCTGCTTTATGAAGACCACGGACAGTACGATCGTGCTCAGCAATGCTATCGACGAATTTTGGAAGTATACCCAAATCACAAAAAAGCCGCGTTGTACATGAAAGACGCTTGTGCTTCGGATGACGAACTATTCGATTTGGAAGCAGAAAAAGCTCAGGATCGGATGTCACAGGTGCTTAATATCCCTGTTTCCGATTTCGAATTATCAGTGCGTTCACGAAATTGCCTTACTCGTATGGGCGTGGAAACGCTTGGCGACTTGGCTCGCTCCACCGAACAGGAATTGCTGGGAAGTAAGAATTTTGGTGAAACGTCGTTAATCGAAATTCGTGACATGCTGACCTCCAAAGGGCTCGCTTTGGGCCAACTTGCTCACGAAAGTCGACCAGAACGAGAAGTGGATCGTTCTTCACTCACTCCGGAAGAAGCGGCTGTATTTGATCGCCCAATCTCAGATCTGAATCTTTCGGTTCGAGCTCGTAAATGCATGGTTCGCCTGCGTATGAATACGATCGGTGAATTATTGCGTAAGACGCCTGATGAATTGCTCGAAAGCAAGAACTTTGGTGTTACAAGCCTCAATGAAGTGCGTGAAAAACTAACTTCACTCGGCCTGAAGCTTCGCGGAGACTGATCGAATTCTTCGGTCTCTGTGACCGGTGGATATTTTGATCAGGCTGGATCCGGCTGTATGCGTAGCCAAACGTTCAGGTGTGTCAAATGACGCAGTCAGCTAACTTTAGCTTTGAGTTACTAGCCAGTGATGCAGGTACGTCTGCGCGTCGTTCTCGGCTCACCACACCCCGCGGAACTATCGAGCTTCCTACGTTCATGCCTGTCGGCACGTTGGGAACAGTCAAAGGGTTGACCGTCGAACAAGTCGCATCGACCGGTGCCGAAATCGTGCTTGGTAACACCTACCACCTAGCCTTAAGACCCGGTGAAGAAACGGTCGCTCAGCTAGGCGGATTGCACAAAATGATGGGCTGGGATAGGCCAATCCTCACTGATAGTGGTGGGTTTCAGGTTTTCTCGTTGGCTCAAATGACCAAGGTGACCGAAGAGGGAGCCATCTTTAAGTCTCATATTGATGGGAGCCGTCTGGAATTAACGCCGGAACGTTCCATTGCCATTCAGGAGGCTTTAGGGTCAGACATCGCTATGGTGTTTGATCATGTCGTTGCTCTGCCCAACGAATACCAAGTAATTCGTGAAGCTTGTGAACGCTCCATCCGCTGGGCTCTTCGCTGTCAGGAAGCAGCGACACTGGACAGCCAAATTCAATTTGCTATTGTCCAGGGAGGTCTTGATGAGGATATGCGAGTATGGTGTGCAGAAGAACTAGCCAAGCTTGAGTTTCCCGGTTACGCGATCGGTGGATTGAGTGTCGGCGAGCCTCCCGCTGAAATGTATCGAATTCTGGATGCGACCTGCCCTGTGTTACCTTCAGATCGTCCAAGGTATTTGATGGGCGTTGGCAAACCTATCGACTTGCTGGAAGGAATTCGTCGCGGGGTTGACATGTTTGATTGTGTCATGCCCACACGTAATGGACGGAATGCTCTGGCATTTACTGACGAAGGGCCGCTGAGATTGCGAAACGCAAAGTACCGAACAGATCGCCGGCCGATTCAGGAGGACTGTCCTTGTCTGGCATGTAAACATAGTCGCGGATACATACGACATTTGTTTGCTGCCGGAGAGATGCTAGGCCCAATTTTGCTTAGTCATCATAATTTGACGTATTACCAGAGGTTGATGCAAGAGAGTCGTCAGGCGATCGAAGAGGGCCGATTTGAAGCATATTTTCAGGCCAAAACCGCTGGTTGGAATTAGAACGCCAATTGGCATTGGGAATTTGTCCATATGTGGCTCGAAAAGTGGTTTTTTTCCGGCGGTTTAGCTGTTTTCTCCTGTTGTGGCTTGTCGCTTGTTTCAAGGCATTTTAAGATAACAGATTACCGCTGCTCGGTTTGGCCTCAGCTTATTGTTGCCTGATCAGCAGTGTTGTGCTGATGCTCTGCTCCAAGGCGGACTTCAGAGTCGATTTTTAGCTTTTCCAATGAAGGTTGCCATGTACCACGAAATTCAAATGTTAGCCGGACGCATTCAGCAATTGCAACTCCTGCTGGCTCAGGAATCAGGCGGCGCCGAAGGTGGTGAAAGCCCACAGGGGCCTGGCAGTGGCTTTTTGCTCCTGCTGTTAGGCTTTATGGTTTTCATGTTTATGTTTAGCGGACGTGGAGCTAAAAAACGCCGAAACCAAAAGAACCAAATGCTCAACAGCATTCGCAAATACTCAGAAGTCATCACTATTGGTGGTCTCTGTGGCACGGTAGTGGAAATTGAAGAGTCGGACGATGACGAGCCGGTTCCGACCCATTTTCTGATTGAAGTGGATGCCGGATCGGGATCTCGTATTCGTGTTGTCGCAGAGGCAATTGGCCGAGTGCTTGACGCGGAAAGCGAAGACAGTTCGGAATCGTAAACATCCGTACACAAAAAATGAAATAACTCCTGATAAGACTCAGGTTACAAATAATATTCTGATTGGATTTTTCGGAAATGAATTTATTGATGAATTCTTTGACATCAAACTTTACCTTGCTCGCACAGGAAACAGCTGACGAGGGAGGTGCCGGTGGCGTACTCTTGTTCATTCTGGCGATCGTGTTGTCAGTGTTAGCCAATGTGGGTAAGGACAATGCCGTGAGTGCAAAAGTCAAACGGAGTTTGAAAGTCACGGATCCCAACTGGGGAGTGATGTTCGGCCTGTTTGTTTTCGCATTCGCATTGGGAGCACTGCCGAATCTATTCAATCTGATTTCAGACGGTGCGGTGTCCGACAATGCAGTGAACGGATTTCGAATGTCAGGATTGATGCTGGCAATTTTCAGTGGGCTATATTTGGTCTTCCGAGCCTTTTGTGAGTCTTCGAGTGTTCGGGAACCGGAACAGGCTTGGCGTCTGGCAGTAGTCGCCTCCGTGACGATTCTGGGAGCACTTTACATCGGCGTAAAGCATGATGGTCAACAGAATGTCTCCGATAAATTCAAGCTCGGTGTCGATCTCGCCGGTGGCGCCAATCTGGTTTACAAGATTTCAGGTAAGGATGCTGGAACGAATTCCGGTGAAGGAGAGGCTGAGGATGTAGCAACGGGCCTTCAGGATGAAGATATGCAGGGGCTTCTTAGTGCTTTAGGACGCCGCCTGAATCCCAGTGGTGCTTTGGACTTGATTCTTCGGCCCTATGGGAATAACACTCACGTTGAAATTGTTGTACCAGCTGCGACAGCCGAAGAAGTTCGGCAGCTCAAAGAGATCATTACAAACACGGGTGCTCTGGAGTTTCTGATACAGGTTGGGGTGAATGATACGGATCATGCGAGTATCAAGTCAGCGATGGAAGATAGCTTCAAGGATGAAGATTCTTACAACACGTCTCTTGTCAAAAGCGACGGACAGACAGTTGGGCGATGGGTGAAAGTTGGTAAGGACTTAAAGGGACAATTTGAGTATAACGCTGCTTCCGATGGTTCGATAAAACGAGTCTTTTATCATGATGGAAGTGAAAATCAAGAGGAAGTAAGTAAGCCTGTCTTGCTGAGCCGCGATGAGTTAGCTCCATATTACGATCGCAATAATCCTGCTCATGTGGCGATCAAGAGGGCTTTTGCATCTGTCGATACCAATGCTCCTTCGGAAGAATTTAGCAATGCTGTGTTAGCTGCCAATGTCACTCGCATTGAAGTGTTGATGGCACAACCTGAAGCCTCATTGATAACGACGGGTGACGACCTAAAGACAGTACGCTCGCAAATCGGAGATAACCTTCGGCCTAGCGTAGCGTTTACCATGAAGGCTGGTAGTGCATCTAAGTTTGGGCGTTTTACAGCTAAGAATGTCGAAAAGCAGCTTTCAATTGTGCTAGATGGAAATTTGCTCTCCTCGGCAAACATTAAACAGCGTATTTCTGAGAATGGAACTATAACCGGAGATTTTACTCAAGCGGAAGTCGACTCGATCATTGGTATTTTGCGAGCAGGTGCATTGCCGAGTACGTTATTACCAACGCCCGTCAGTGAAAACAAAATGGGTGCTTCTTTAGGGACGGTCACCATTCAGAAGGGACAGTTTGCGATTATGGTTTCTATGATCGTTGTTCTGCTCTTTATGATTTTGTGGTATCTGGGCGTCCCAGGGGTTGTAGCTGCCTTTGCATTAGTACTCAACCTGATATTAATCCTGGCAGTGATGGTCATGATTGGTGCATCATTTACATTGTCTGGGATGGCCGGGCTGGTATTAACCGTCGGTATGGCCGTGGATGCCAACGTGCTGATTTTCGAGCGCATTCGTGAAGAGCTTGCTGATGGTGCTCGGATTAAGGCGGCGATCCGAAATGGATTCTCGCGAGCGACCATCACGATTATTGACGCCAACCTGACCACGCTCATTACTGCGATTCTGCTTTATGCGATTGGTACGGATCAAATTCGAGGATTTGCGATTACATTGATCCTTGGGATTATCATGAGTATGTTCACAGCGATTTATGCTTCACGAGGACTGTTTGCAATCGCGGCTGGACTCAAGTGGATCAAAGAAACCTCTTGGTGTTTGCAGCAAGGCCGGCTCAACCGCATCAATGTTGAGTTTATCAGTAAGGCTAAATTTACGGCTGTGTTCTCAGCGATAATCATCGTCGCAGGTTTGGCACTAACAGTGAATCGACAATCCGAAATGTTGGCAATCGATCTGTCGGGCGGTACATCAGCTATTTTCCAACTGAATGAGAGCATGGAGGCCCAGGAAGTAGAAACTGCGATTGAATCTAAAATTGACAGTGTTGAAGGTCTACCAGAGGCAGTTCAGTATACCGTTACGAGTGTCGATTTGACCGATGGCCGGTCGGCCTGGCGTGTGAATACGGATATTGTAGATCAATCTAAACTACAATTACTTCTCGCCAACGCCTTTCCAGGCAAACTTCCAGTTCAATCAATCAGCGTAACCAAAGTTGCTGGGGCAGCCGAAGCTCCTGAAGATGATGCTTCTTCGGCTGTAGAACGTGTCATGCCTCAGTTTGTGGCCTATCAGGAAGAAGCACCAGAAGATACTGCGACGGAAGAAAAGCCTGCAGTTGTCTCGGAAGAAGAGAGTGAGAATCCAGCGGAACCAGCTCCCGCAAACGAAGGGCCAGCGGCCCCGGGGGAGGAAGCCACCGTGCCTGTACCACAGCCAATGCCTGAGCCTTCACCGGAAATTCCTATAGAGGAACCCGTAGAAGGGACGTCTGAGGATATCGTTGAGTTGCAGTCTGTGACGCTTCAAGTGGAGCAAAAAATAGATGGTGAAGATAGCGAATTAAGCGCATCGGTACTGGAGGGAATGATTGATGCTGCCCAAACGGAAACGGGTTTAGAAATCGGCAAAGTAGAGGGGAACAGTGCAGATCAGCAGGTTACGATTTATGGTCTGGACGACAGTCAGGTCGATATTCTGATCGCAGAGCTGATCAAGACTGATGGCAGTCCACACTTCGAAGAGACTCAGAAATTTGGAGCTACCATTGCTGGTGACATGACCAAGTTGGGGACTTACGCGATTGTGTTCAGCTTTATCGGGATCATTACTTACATTTGGTTGCGATTCCAACATGTTAGCTTTGGTATTGCCGCTGTTGTTGCCTTGGTGCACGACGTTCTCGTGACATTGGCAGCGATCGCTATCAGTAAGTATCTAGCAGGATTCTTGATGATCGAAGACTTTAAGATTAGCTTGCCCGTGATCGCGGCATTCCTGACGATTATCGGTTATTCGCTAAACGATACGATTGTTGTGTTTGACCGTGTTCGTGAAGTTCGAGGTAAGAATCGTGAGATTACCGCTGATATGTTGAATCGCAGTGTTAACTCGACATTAAGTCGAACTTTGCTCACCTCCTTAACCACTTTATTCGTGGTTGCCACGCTGTACTTTATCGGTGGCTCAGGAATTCACAGCTTTGCATTTGCTTTAGTGATTGGTGTGGTTGTCGGAACCTATAGTTCGATCTTCGTCGCTTCCCCAACCTTGCTCTTGTTGAACAAGAAAAAGTAAATCAAAGAATTACAAACATTCCCGCATTGACCACTGCTCACTAACTCATGGTGAGCAGTGGTTTTTTTAGTCATCCAAGGCTTTCGGGGCTGGAGGAACTGGTTGCCGGATAATGACCTGGGGCGATTCAGTACCCTGCTCTGGCGATTTATTCACGGTAGAAGATATTTCTGAGAAGACACCGTCCGCCGGAGGAGCTGGGATGATGATTTCCGCTCCTATGGGGAGCAGTTCAGGCCGGGCAATTACCATTTTGTTTTGGTAATAAATCCAGTCAGCCAAATTAGCTTGTCCTAAAAAGTGTTCTGCGATACCTGTTAAAGTATCACCGTCCTGAATCGTGTAAGTCGACAGTATTTCTGGTTTTGCACCAGAGAGATTGAGCTTCGCCACCTGAGCAGCAGTGCTCTGGCTGTTCCCGTCATTTGGATAGTGATCACCGATTTCGGGAGCCCGGGCAGGCATGAGTGAAATCGTAGGAGGCGTTAGTGGCGTCCGAGCTACCGACTCTCTCTGTTGTTGCGAAGTCAGGTATAGCGTCGAGGCTGGCGATTCGATCGTACCATCTGGGATGGGGTGAGCAGATTCGAGAGGCTCGAAGGGCGCAGTTTGAACGATGGACTGGTCAATAGGCACGGACAGATTCTGATTGATTTGATTACCGTCCGTGGCATGTCGCTGAAAGGGGATGGCTCCTAAGCTTCCAGCAACCAGAATGCCCGTACCCACAACCCAATGTTTGTGGATAAGCATTTCTGTACCTTTGTCATATAGTTTAAGTGTCGGAAAAGATCCTTACCCCCGAGAGGGCATCCAACACTTTCTGTTTCGACAGGCAAAGGCTTGAGGGCTTAACCGAAAATCGCTTAATTCCAAGGGAGGCCTGAGTTCCGTTCAGTTTACAGCGATCGTACAGATTATAGTGCGTTAGGATCGCGGCTTGACCACTTCAGTGTCTCGTCCTTTTCAAGGCGATTAACCAGGAAGTTATAAATCAACGCGCTCGGTTGGGGTTGTAGGTTGTTTACATTTAGAATGCCTGATCCCTGAGCACCAGTATTGAGCCCAAAGAGAAATAGCTTCGTGCCACTCCAGTTAATCGAGCCATCTGAATTCTCCTGATCCTTGTGGAATCGAGTTAACTGGTTGTGGAGGCGTTTACTTTCGGAAAAGTATTGAGCGTTCTGTTTGCCTGCAATGATCAGGATATTCATATTCTGCTTTACAGTGGGATGAGACATGCCTAGCTGAGGTGTCAGACCTTTGTGCGACTGAAGTGGCGTGAACAGGATGAGAGCTTTGACATCCTGTCCGTTGCGAATAAAGCCTCCGCCAGGTTTATTCCAATCTAATGCCGCCCAATTTAGAGCAATAATGGCGGTAACATCTGAACCGATGACTGTGAGTTTTTCTAGATTGACCTGTCCTTCGTCATTTTGTCTTTTGAGGAAAGCCTTGCACGCCTCCACGTCTTGTATCACAGATGTAAATTCTGCCTTTGCAAATTTCTCCCTGTTGATCTTCAGTCGACCGTTTATATCTTGTGGGTTTCTACGTTCCGTTGATTTGCCGTGTCCTCGAAGGTCCGGAATGATGACAGCGTGGCCCATGTGTTCCTGAATGGCAGCGGCCAGTTTGGTGTAGACAGCATTGCTGGCGGAGACATTTAGCATGCTATGAAGCATGATGATTGGAATTGAATCCTTTCCCTTCGTGCCGGGGTAATATTTGACGTTTAGAAACACTCCATCCTTGGTTTCCAGCACATGAGCCTCTACTGGTGGTAGTTCCTTCTTGGGCTTCTCTTCATCCTGCGCGGAGAGCGAAGTACTGAGACTAAACACAAGTACAGCAAGAGTAAATAATAATGAGGTTTTGTGCAGTCCTGATTTCAACATGACCAACCGGGGCTCCTCAGTGTATTAAGGGAAAACTTGGGGGGGAAACAAATCATCAATTTAGCAAAGGTACCGGATAACCAGTCACTTCTGCAAGGGGAAGCAAATTCTTCCAGAGCCTATTTCAATAGTAGAATTGGAAGGCGACGAGGTCAAATCAACCTTGATGGATGGTTGCTAAATGAATGATAGTGGAGAGGAAATATGAGTACATCCATCGTCAGAAAAGCGTTCAGGTGATATAGTTCGTAAAAGGATTGGTTTTAGAAAACCTCAATTCCCTTGATTTTTGGCGGTTTCACGTAAAAAATAGGACTAGGAAGCCAGCGTTTACTTGTCGATATCTCAAGTAGACAGAGAATAGCATAAACTTCCTGCTTGGAAGTAACTTCCCGGCGAGAAGCATATGCTTATTGAAGTGTAAAACGGAGTAGGAAAGTGGCTAAACGATCAAAGCTAGTTCAGTGGTGGCAGAGCCGAACGGGAGAAGAAGAAACACCGTTTGATTCTGATTCTTCCGCTTTCCTGCTTTCTGTGATGTTTCATGTGGCAGTTCTTGTTGCGTTGGGATTGTGGCCTTTGCTGGTCGATCATGACGATCAGATTCTGGCTCTAACCACTACGAAAGTGGATGTCGAGGAAATCACTGAGCCTACGCCCCCTGAGGAAATTCACTTTAGTGAACAGGAGATGGCAGAGGTCGGTGCAAATAGTGATCTGGGAACGCAGATGGCCTTGTCGGAAGCCCCGGTTATTTCTGACATCTCTGAGATCCCGAATCCGGTAGATCCTTCTGATCGTGAAGTGGCTGAAGTTTTGTTGAATAATCAAGTCGTTCAGGCAACAGGTTTACACTTCAATGAGAACCTGGCAGTTCGCGGTGCCGTGGGGACGGGAACGACCGGTGCAAGCGGAGCGGTTGATCGAATTACTCATGAAATTCTTCTCTCTCTGGAAGAACGACGCACCTTAGTCGTTTGGTTGTTCGACCAGTCCGGCAGCTTGTCTCGTCAAAGGGAAAAGATTCATGACCGCTTTGACAAAATCTATGAAGAATTAGGGATTTTAGAAGCAGCAGAGAATGAAGCTTTTCAGGGCAATGATCCGTTGCTGACTCAAGTGATGGCCTTTGGGAAATCAATTTCCAAAATGATGAAGGAGCCTACAGCGAATTTGGCAGAAATCAAAGAAGCCGTCAAAGCCATTCCTCAGGATGATACAGGCGTGGAATTGACTTTTGAAGCTGTGGTTCGAGCGGTCAATGGGCATGCCGAATATCGCCGCCCAGATGCCGAAGGCGAACCTAAACGTAACGTGATGGTGATTGTCGTCTCGGATGAAGCTGGTGAAGACCAGGCTAATGTCGATCTGGCCGTCAAAACTTGTCAGAAACTGGCTGTCCCAGTGTATGTGATTGGAGTCCCTGCCCCGTTTGGTCGTCAGGAAACACTTGTTAAGTGGGTTGATCCTGACCCTATGTATGATCAGACGCCTCAGTGGGGTCGAG
The DNA here is from genome assembly GCA_002701385.1 of Rhodopirellula sp. Taxonomy (GTDB): domain Bacteria; phylum Planctomycetota; class Planctomycetia; order Pirellulales; family Pirellulaceae; genus UBA721. The sequence continues at coordinate 45,834 of NZVD01000014.1, forward strand.
TAAATCAAGGGCCTGAGTCGGTGATGGCTGAGCGAGTTAAACTACGCTTCATCGGAAGTAAAGATCAGGACATTCCAATTGATTCTGGATTTGGGCCATGGGCGCTGACTCGTCTATGTTATGAGACGGGAGGAATTTACTTTGCTGTCCATCCAAACAGAAATGTTAACAAATCAGTTTCGGCTAAAGAGGTAACCGCGTACTCCTCTCATCTACAACAGTTTTTCGATCCCACGATCATGCGGGATTACCGCCCCGACTACGTCACCTACCGTGAATACCAGCGTCGTTTGCAAGCTTCGAAGATGAGGACAGCGTTAGTACAGGCCGCCCAGATGTCCTGGAGCACTCCAATGAAGGACCCTCGTACTCGGTTTGTGAAGCGAGACGAAGCCGGATTTAGTAATGAACTTTCGGAATCTCAAAAGCAAGCCGCTCAGTTGGAGCCACAAATTGAACAACTCTATCAGTTGCTCTTACTCGGAGAAGCAGACCGATCAGCGGAAAAATCTCAGCGTTGGCAAGCTGGTTATGATTTGGCTCTGGGCCGGGTGCTGGCGACTAAGGTGCGGACTGAAACGTACAATGCGATGCTGGCTGTGGCAAAGCGTGGGATTAAACTGAAGGATCCGAAATCTAATACCTTTACACTGGTACCAGCGGATATTGTTTCGGTGGGAAGTCAGTACAAAAAGGGAGCAGAAAAGGCCAAAGAGCTTCTTCAACGCGTTATTGACCAGCATGAAGGAACGCCTTGGGCTTATTTAGCGAAGAAAGAGCTAGCCACTCCGATTGGTTGGGAATGGAATGAATCCTACACGGATCTTTCTCCTCCGCCTCGCCCTGGTGCGGGTAATGGTGGAAACCCACCCGCAGCTCAAAACGATGCGGCGAATATGATCAAGAAGCCACCGCCGAAGCGTCGGCCTCCTAAGCTCTAAACCAATTTGAATGCTCTGTCGGGTATATAGGTGTGTGCATTGGCTTTGCATACTGTCTGGTAGAAACGCTTTAAATTAGGCGAGAAGCTGTTTGTATAAAATCCCCTGGCTATTACGTGTCCTGCTGGCAGTCGTTGGACTATCGATGGCTGGAGTTTTGATAACCGCTGCCATTCTGGAACCGTCTCCGGAAGGAATGGGGACGCACGAACAGCTAGGGCTAAGTCCTTGCTATTTCCCGGAGAAGCTTGGAGTTCCCTGCCCTGCGTGTGGAATGACGACGTCCTGGGCGCACTTGATGGACGGCAATATACAGGCTTCTGCAGAAGTTAATCTTGGCGGGTTCTTTCTGGCTTTGACCTGTTTGTTTTGTGTCCCTTGGTTTGTTGGTTCTGCAATAAAAGGTGACTGGATTATGCTCAGAATGACAGATGGGCGATTATTGGTATTTTTAGTTAGCTGGCTATTAGTTACTATGGCCGACTGGGTGATACGCCGGTTACTTTTATGAATGCAGGATGCAGGATTTATGTCACGGACACGACAGTTCTTCTATCTATTATTAGCTCTCATTGTCATGGCACCTCTGTCAGGGTGTGCAGGATTGATCGCATACCCTTTGTACGTCATTAAGGGTGACAGTGTGCCGGCTAACTATGACAAGCTGGCTAGTAAACGTGTTGCAGTTATTTGTAAGTCCGCTTCTTCTGCTTCTGGTCCGAATTCACCAGAGTCTTTAATTAATCGTCACTTCAGTCAGATCTTACAGGAACGTGTATCAGACGTTGAAATCGTTCCCGTGGAAGAAGTTGCCGACTGGATCGACCGCAATAACTGGAATGAAATAGACTGCGTTGAAGTGGGACGTGGGGTGAATGCCGATGCTGTTGTGCTTCTGGCAGTGGAGTCGTTCAGTTTGAAAGATAGCCCGACGTTATTCAAAGGACGTTCGACCGTTACCACCAAAGTCTATGACCTCACTCAGGATGGGAAAGTCGACTATCAGGGGAATACCTTTGACTTTGCCTACCCTCAAAACGGTGGTCGACATACGACAGAATTAAGCGATGCAGCATTTCAGCGTCAGTTCACGAAGGTTCTGAGTCATCACTTGGCTAAGGACTTCTTCAAGTACGATAAATCAGAAGACTACGCTCAAGACGCGACTCTGATTCAATAGCATCGTCTTACTCGCATCAAACCACACTATTGGCGTCATGAGACTCTTTGAGTCTGGTGACGCCTTTTTTGTTGGGCGTGTGGGCTATTGGAAATCATCGGCCAGAAAGCATACTCGTTCGATGCTATTGGCTTTCCCCGTGTGAATGTTAACGTCGACGATCGCTCCGCCTAACCGAACATCTTGTGTCGCAACTTGGAATTGAGTTGGGCGGAAGGTGGTGGTTGCTTCGGTGACCGCTTCGATCTTCCTGCCTAAAATGCTCTCGTAAGGCCCTGTCATTCCCACGTCACATTGGAAGGCTGTGCCGCCGGGAAGAATTCGTTCGTCGGCAGTCGGGACATGGGTGTGGGTGCCGAGCACGGCGCTCACTCTTCCGTCTAAGTAACGCCCCATGAGTTGTTTGTCGCTAGTCGCTTCGGCGTGGAAGTCTACCAGAATGATACGCACGGTCGACGGAATTTGCTTGAGAATCTTGTCCGCTGCTTGATACGGACAGTCTACCGGTTTCATGAAGACTCTTCCCATCAGGCTGACAATTGCCACCTGCTCTCCAACGGCCTCACCAATGATTGCCAGTTTCTGCCCGGGTGCTTCCTCCGGGTAATTCGCTGGTTTAACGATGTTGGATTTTGTCGAGAGCGTTGAGTATATTTCTTTTCGTCGGTAGATGTGATCTCCAAGTGTAATCCCATCCACACCTGCGCCGATTAATTTATCGTAGATTTTGGGAGTGAGTCCGGAACCGTCGGCTGAATTCTCAGCGTTGGCAATAACCATGTCGACGTTGTTTTGATCGCGAATGGTGTCGAGGTGGTTACAGACCATGGTGTAGCCTGGTTTGCCAACGATATCACCGATAAAAAGAATCCGCACGATGGTAGCCTCTGATTTTTCCGGATGTTCGCGATAGTTTTAGAAAGCCTTGTTTGTTTATACACAGGAATTCGATCGCTGTGAATTCACTCTGTTTTCCGCTTGTCGTTTAGCGGGCAAATTCAGTGAAGCGGCTTTCCCGGATGACAGTGACTTTGATTTCGCCCGGGTAAGTAAGCTGTTCCTCGAATTGTTTCGCAATGGCCCGAGCGACCTTCGCGGCAGATTCGTCATCGGCTTTCTCAGAGCTAATAATGACCCGTAGTTCACGCCCGGCCTGTATGGCATAGGCTTGTTGTACGCCGTTGTGTTCTCGGGCAATGGATTCGAGCTCTTCCATACGTTTGATATAGCGGTCGAGTGATTCCCTTCGAGCACCCGGTCGGGAGGCTGAGCAGGCATCGCCAGTCGCTGTAAGAACCGTATAAGGGTATTCTGAGACAATTTCGTCATGGTGGCCAAATGCTGCATGGACGACTTCGGTAGATTCGCCATGACGTTTTAGCAGATCCGCACCGATTTGCGGGTGACCACCTTCGAGCTCGTGATCAGCTGCCTTTCCAATGTCGTGTAATAATCCTGCTCGACGGGCGATATCAGCGTCGAGTCCAACCATTTCGGCCAGCATTCCAGCAATAAATGCAACTTCCACGCTATGGCGCAGGACGTTTTGACTGTAGCTGGTACGGAAGTGCAGTCGTCCGAGCATGTAGATCACCCGTTCGTGTAGGCCGTTGACATTAACTTCGACCGCGGCCTCCTCCCCTTTCTTCATAATGAACTTTTCAATGACGCCTTCGGTTTCCTTGACGACTTCTTCAATCCGTGAAGGGTGGATTCTTCCATCTGTAATCAGGTCACTGAGTGATCGACGGGCGATTTCGCGGCGGACCGGATCAAAGCTGGAGACGATCACAACTCCGGGCGTGTCGTCGATAATGACGTCGACACCGGTCGCCTTTTCGAATGCGCGAATGTTTCGCCCTTCTCGACCGATAATCCTCCCTTTCATTTCGTCACTGGGGATGTCGACCGTGCTGGTTGTACTATCGGCTGTGTGAGCAGAGGCATAACGTTGCATCGTCATGATCAGCATTTCGCGGGATTTTTCCTCGCAGACTTCCTGCAGGCTTTTCTCATGCTTGAGAATCACGGCGCCCATTTCCTGCTCCAGTTCATCTTCAAGCAGTTTCAATAGCTGCGTTGTGGCTTCTTCTTTGGAGAGGTTGGTTAGCTCCATTAAGGACGAGCGATGTTTGTCCAGGAGTTTATCAAGTTCCTTCTGGCGTTGTTCGGCGATTTGAAGTTTGTCGGTGAGTCGTTGCTGATTGGTTTGTACCATCTTCTCCTGCTTACGCAGAGAGTCTTCGCGGTCTTCGATTTGATTGGTTTGTGACTTCAGCTTGTCTTCTTCGTCGCGTAGTCTGTCACGAGCGCTGCTGAGTTCTTTTTCGGCTTCAGACTTGTAGGATATTGCAGCTTCTTTAGCTGCGATTTTTGCCTCAGAGATAATCTGCTTTGCTTCAAGCTCGTACTCTTTGAGTTTGGCTTCCCGGTTCTTTTTTTGTGAAATGTTGGAAGCAACTAAAGTGGCAATGATTCCAGCAATGGTACCTGTGAGGATGAATAGCCCCGTTTCAGATGAAAGGCCGATGAGTAGATGGTGCAGACCCATCGGGGTGGATAGAAAAAACATTGAAAGCCCTCGTCTGTTATGGCGAGCATCCGGGGCATGTCTTTTTGACATGCAGGCTAACGGGTTTTCTTAAAGCAGAAAACCGGCGTGTGTTGCGTTATCGTCAAGTGTTATTCGAGATGATGCGATTAACGTGAACAGAATGTTAGCGATCGTTGGTGGTCAGTACGCCACAGCGTCCGGTCCAACGGTGTGAGCGTTCGCTGGAAGGAGTTGTCTTGTTGAGTGACCTTTTTTGTGAGTACTGCGTATTCCAGTTGTCGCCAGCATTTGGGTTGGAAGGCTTTGGCTGGAAAAGTGACAATTGGCCGTGATCCTTGGGAGTCTGAGGATGCCTGGAGAAGGCAGCCAGAGCCATCGCTGGAATGCATGAGCTTTGCCACTTGGTTTAAGCGATAGAGGACGGCGGTAATAAAAACCGTCAGTATGCTTGAATTGAAAGCGGATGTCGCTTTGCAATAGACGATCGAAAGTAATTCCGAAAACCGAATCATAAAAATCTCAAACTAACAGTTAGTCGCATACACTTCGCCTGAATTAGCGTCTGTGCTCGGTTAATTGTTATAGGTTTGGTTTATTAAGTTTAACGTTAATACGTCGCTTCTTTATGTCATGTTTTCAACATAAAATGCGACAAGACCAATGTACCAAACTGAAAGGGGCACCTGCAACTTTTCATATTCCTGATGGATTGTAAAACTGGCGCCAAATTACTCACCTATGTCAGACTTTAGCGAACAAGTCGATCGTCCGGCCTTTGAGCAAAAGCTGATGGCAGGGTTTGCGATTGCTAAGTGGCAGGACGTTCGGGTCGTGGTTACGGTTTCCGGCGGGGCCGATAGCGTTTCCTTGTTGTGTGCGTTGCTGGCAATTCGCAACAAACAGGCCGCGGGAGATGTGCATGTACTTCATGTGAATCATCGATGGCGTGCAGAGCAATCCGATGCAGATCAGCAGTTTGTTGAGGATCTGTGTGCTCAATTCGAAGTGCCTTGTCATGCCGTAGTTCTGGAGGTTAGTGAAAAGACAGAAGAAACCGCGAGGCTGGAGCGATATAAGGTTTTTTTGGAACAGGCTCGTCAGCTCGGGGCTCGCTATGTACTGACAGCACACACACGCGATGACCAGGTGGAAACGCTGATTGATCGAGTGTTTCGTGGAACTGGACTGTCGGGCCTGAAGGGGATTCCACGGACACGTGAATTAGATCATGGTATCTCCTTGTTGAGACCGCTTTTGGGGCACTCTCGTGAGGAAGTGCTGTCGTATCTGGAGCAACTTGGGCAGGAGTATTGCGAGGATAGTACAAACCAAAGTTTGGATTTCACTCGGAATCGAATTCGTCACGAGCTTCTACCATTGCTGAAAGAAAATTATCACGCCGAGGCAGATCGGGCAGTACTACGATTAAGCGAAATGGCTTTGGAGCTTTCTGAGTATCTGTCGACCGAGGCAGCCGTTGTGGCTGAGCGTGTTGTGATGGAATCTGCCAGCGACCTGTTGGTGCTGAATTGCAATAGCTTCGTTAATGTAGCTTCGATTGTGGTGCGAGAGGTATTGATTCAGTTGTGGGTTGGTGCCGGGTGGCCTCGGCAGTCGATGACTCGGGGGCATTGGTTGCAGTTGGAGTCGTTGCTGGTGGGTGAGCAATCGGTGGTGATGTTTCCAGGTGAAATTCGCGCAGAAAAAAACGGCGAGCAGCTTTCGCTAACTCGCCGTTAATTTGTCAGTCAGACAAACGCTGAGAGATTACTCTTCTCCGCTATCAGCTTCATCCGAGGAAGCCTCGGCTTCAGCGGGAGCTTCTGCCGTCGAAGCTGCTTCAT
>NZVD01000015.1 GCA_002701385.1 Rhodopirellula sp.
GGGTGCAAGGTAAAGCATGACTGCACTGACGATATGTAAAGCTACAGAAAGCAGCAGCACAGGCTTGTAGCCAAGCAGTTCAACAATAAATCCGCCAACTAGAATGACGACTCCAAATCCTACAAAACCGGCACCCATGATGCCACCAAATTGCGCTTGAGTGATGCCCATTTCAGCCCAGGCTGGCCCGGCTGCACCACGAGTTGCAAAACCAACACCAGCCGCCACTAGTGTCAGAAAACTCGCGATTAAAAGTTTCTGTCGATTTTCCATTTTATTACTTCCGAAAGGTTGAATCGAAATGCCTACATTTCATAAACATATAAGCCTACGACATTTTTAATTGCTAGCATATAGCAAGTCTGAAAAAACAGGATTGGAGACGGCAAACGCTCATTCATGGTTGACCTGTATTGGCAATTTCACGTAAATTGACTGGCCTGCGGGAGAGAAATAGACACGTATTGTGCCGCGTTTTAAAACCGGCGCCGAATCAGCAATGCGTTCGATATCTCTCATGACAAAACAATGGCTAATGGATGAGCCCCCATGGATGGGGTTTGCTCTGTCATTACGCAATGGAAACACCAATGAGGCAGTTAGGAAGGCCAGTGGTTGTTGCTTGGGTCGTTATCTTTGCGATTGCGCTAGCGGTACGTTGTACGGCGGCTGTCTATTGGCAAAACCAGCAGGCTGACCAAAACTCATTTGCCTTCGGTGATTCCTTTTCTTATTGGGTTTTGGGGCATCAGTTATACGAAGGTAACGAGTATCAGTTTGGTGGGCCGAATGCCCGCATTGCTCGAGCCCCTGGTTTCCCGGTATTGATCGCAGGTTGGCATTGGCTCTTTAATGGCAAACCATCCGTCCTCTCGGTTCGAGTGATGAATGCGATCCTTGGGGCTCTGACCGTGCTTGCTGTTGGGTGGCTGGGCACGTTGATGTTTGATGCAAAAGTTGGTTTGTATGCCGGCGTGCTGGCATCGTTGTATCCTGGCGCCATCGCTATGAGTATCCTGATCCTCAGTGAAGGACCATTTTGTCTCTTCATGATTCTCGAGTTGATTGCGTTGTACCTATGCTTTTTGGCTCCGGCTGAGCAGGTATCACGACGAGGGTGTGTGGCTCTCCTGCTGGGGGCGTTTGCCGCCTTGGCTGTACTGATTCGCCCTAGCTGGTTGCTCTATACCCCTGCTCTGCTCGGCGTAGTCTGTCTGTGTGGTCAACAACGGCGTCAGAAGTTGCTTTATTCCTCGCTTGTCGGATTGGCCTTTGTCGTAGTGATGCTTCCATGGTGGGGTCGTAATTATCAGGTGACAGGTCGATTCGTTCCGACAACGTTGCAGGTGGGAGCGAGTTTGTACGATGGCTGGCGGCCTGGTGCCACGGGAGCTAGCGACATGTCCTACATGCAAGAATTTTATCGCCAGCAAACCCACGAGGATCAGCTCCGAAACCGTGTTGTCCCGGATACTTATGAATACCGGCTCAATTCCCGCCTCCGCGATGCTTCTTTGGCCTGGGCAAAGGAGAATCCTGCTGAAGTGCTGCGACTTGCCGGAGTGAAGTTTATGCGTATGTGGAATGTATTTCCAAACTCTGAGGAGGTTGGATCCAGCATTAGTCGGTTGGTAATCTCCATTGGTTATTTAGGTATTTCATTACTTGCTTTGTTAGCTGTTGTTTCAATGATTCGGACGAAACCCCAGTTAACGCCTGGAACGAAACAGGCATCATGGCGTCTTGTTGCTCTATGTGGCTCTCCCGCAGTCTACTTCACAGCACTGCACATGGTGTTTGTCAGTTCCATTCGCTATCGCCAGCCAGCCGTACTGGTCTTCACCGTACTGGCTGGCGTTGGCGTGGCGTATTGTGTGTCTAAGATTTCTTCTCCCCCACTGGGTATCCAGGAGGGGGGTATGCATGGATAAGCAAAAGCGTAAGCCGATTGACTTGACTCCACCAGGTGGAGGTCTGCTACACCGTTGTACTCGAAAGTTTGCTATTTTGATTTCATTGCTCGCTGCTTTGGTGGTGGTTGGACAGCCCTGGATCGGTTCTCGGGTAGATGAAGAGATTCATGCTAAATTGCTCCAGACAATCCGAGATGCGTTGCCGGATGCCATCGTGGATGTTAAATCCGCAGAAAGACAGGGCAATCGCGGGATACTCGTTACAGGGCTTCAAATAAGGCTACCTTTAGAATCGGCTGAATTGGGTGGTGAGCGGAAATCGTTTGCCAGCCAGCCCATGATTGAAATCGATCATCTGGAGTTGAAAGGCAGCACGGATTACGGAACGCTGCTGACGGATGTTCCTGTGTTTAGTGATGTTGTGATCCGAGGTGGAAAATTGCGAGTGGTACGCAATGCTGACGGTGAGGTCAATCTGGAACGATTGTTAAAGCACCTTTCATCTTCGGCTGAGTCGCGAGCAGGGATGCCAACCATTCGAATCTCCGATGTGGATTGTCTGCTGGCAGACGAGCAACAGCTTAGTCATCAGGAATTAACTCTCCGTTTGACTGATGGTGTTTTGGTTGAACGAGAGAGAGAACGCGTTATTACGGAAGATGGTAAATCGGAAACTCGGGCAGATCTTCTGCAGATTCGCCTACAGTTTGAGACAGATTTGGCCACCGGCCTTGAGGTACAGGGAGCGATTTCACTGGATGATCAGCCCTCGCTCTTAACCGCGCGTCTGGATGGATTGATGCTGGATGAACGTCTGCTCAACTACCTGCCCGTATCCCTAGTGGACCAACTGCCTCCCGGATTAGCGATCGATGGTCAGGCTGAATTGGCTGTGCAATTACGAACCCAGCTGATTGATTTAAAATCACCGCATTCAGAGGAATTGGATACGACGCGGTGGGATTACCGTTGGACTGCTGCTGGTGTGCTGAGCAACGGTCTTTATTCCGACCGGCGGTTACCAACTCCGATTACCGATATCTCGGGAACCATTATCTGGCAGGATGGCGAGCTACATTGCGATCGAATGATGGGGCGTTTCTCCAATTCGCCCCTGACAGGCAATATACACATTCTGCCCTCGGGCGATTCGGCTGCAGTTAAAGCGACATTGGTTGCTGAAAACCTACTCGTCGATGAGGCGTTGGCTCGAGGGTTGTCTGGGAATGGAAAACTTCAGTCTCTATCAAAAGTGTTTGACTTGTATTCCCCTCGAGGAGCGACAGGTCTTAAGCTGACGTATGATTCGACGGGCCTGGAACCAATGACGGAGCTTTCATTGGATATCCATGATATGGATGTCACTTACGCAAAGTTTCCCTATCCGTTTCATAAAATATCGGGACGGGTGATTGTCCGAAATAGAGACGTTGAAGTACAAGGTCTAGAAGCCTATTCACACGGCCAACGTTTTGAAATTCAGGGGAGCCTCAAAGATGCGATGGACTTCCCTACCGGATGGGTTCAGATTTCTGCTGATGGAGCCGTTCCGCTGGATAATGAGCTGCTCAGGGCTTTAAAACCAGAGACGCAGCAAGCTATCGGTGTTCTGCGACCGACTGGCCTGGTTTGGCTCAAGCATCTTCGTTACGAGTACGCTGGGGATAAATATAACCCGCAACGCGAAATCGACATTGATGTGAAATCGGCCACGGTCAGTTATGAGCAATTCCCGTATCCGATCCATCGGATCCAGGGGGGGATTCGGCTACGGGACGGTGTTTGGAAGTTTGAAGATTTCAACGGGTACAAAGGTAATTCTTACATCCAGTTGCAGGGACAACTTGAAGCATTGGCTGGTAATGACCAGCGATTGACCATCGAGTTGACCGGGACTGAAGTTGAATTAGATGAAGAGCTGAGGACAGCCTTTTCCGTAAAGAATAAAAACGTGGCAGAGTTATGGGATCAATTGCAACCACAAGGAGCGTTGGACCATCTCACGATGAAGATTGAAAAATACAAATCGCGAGAAAAGCCGAGTTTATACATTCGAGGTAAAAAATGGGTGCCGGATGATAGCTTTGCTAGATCTCGGGTACAGATAAATCCCACGTGGTTCCCATATTCAATTGACGAGCTCACGGGGGAATTCATCATTCAGGATGGTCATGTACAGCTGCTGGATGTGCGTGGGAAGCATGCTCAGACGGAATTCGTTTTTGACGCGGTCAGTCATTTTAATGCAGACGGTGGTTGGGACCTCGGGATAGAACACCTCAGCGTTGATCGACTCGGGCTCGATAACGATTTATTACAGGCTCTACCGGCTTCTCTGTCGAAAGGCCTTAAGTCGATCGATTTGATTGGACAACTACAGTTGTCGGGTGATATGAGATTTGTTAAACCGAAAAATGCTCCTCTTACATCCAGCTGGGATTTGAAAATAAGTGCTGGCGGCGTCTCGCTAAGCTGTGGTCCTCGCTTCTCCGGGGTTTATGGTTCGATTGCCTTTGACGGAGTTAGCGACGAAAAAGGATTTCGTACCAAGGCCTGGTTAGATGTGGATTCCATGATTTGGGGCAATGAGCAACTTACCAAAGTATCCGGGCCTGTATGGGTCGACTCGAAACAGCTTTTGGTAGGACGCTGGGCTGGATTGCCTGAGGCCAAGCAACAACAGGTGGACTCCGATGCAAATGGCGTGGTGCGGCAACCACAGCAAGCGACTCAGAGCTTGTTGTCACGTACAGCCGGAGGATTACTGGGAGTGGATATGCAAATTCAATTTGTAAATCAGCTCCGAGTAGAGTCCGGTGTGGAAGGAGCGATTAGTCGCCCAGCCGATCGCTTTCTGCTGCAGGCTTCTCTGTCCGGTGCAGATTTGGGATATCTGGCGCGTCAGCATGAAATCAAAGAGCGAGCTGGTGGGAAAATCAATGGGGCCATTCGGTTACGCGGCGAGGTCGGTGATCGCTCGACATGGACGGGTGAAGGGAAAGTCCGTTTGTCGGATGCTGATATCTACGAATTGCCGCTGATGGTGGCATTGTTGAGTAATTTGGGGGGGAATCTCGGGGGTAATCGGGAACGGGCCGCTTTCTCAGCCAGCGAAGTTGACTTTAGAGTTCAATCCGAGAGGTTTATACTGGACCGTATCGCGTTGGAGGGCGAAGCCGTTAGTTTGTATGGGAACGGCTGGATGTCATTTGATGAAGAGTTAAGTCTGGATTTCTATTCGCTGGTGGGCCGGCAACGACTGGCTATCCCCCTCATCAATCAGGTGGTGGCCGAAGCGAGTAAAGGATTGTTGCGAATCGATGTGGCCGGGTCGCTTGATAAACCACGCGTCAACGGGACAGCGTTTCCTGAATTAGATGGTACGATGGAACGAATTTTACACGACTTAAACACTCGCATCGCCCGGCCGTTACCCAATGGCGGCGAGCCCTTATTGCAATTGAGATAGGACACTTAGAGGAATTGGATTCATGAAGTTTACAAAAATGCATGGTGCGGGCAACGACTACGTCTACGTCAATGCGTTTCAGGAAGCGATGCCGGAGGATTTGCCGGCCTTGTCGATCGCCATGTCGCATCGTCACTTTGGTATTGGGGCCGATGGCCTGATCGTGATTCATCCATCCGAGATCGCAGATGCGCGGATGCAGATGTTTAATGCCGATGGTAGTGAATCTGAAATGTGCGGTAATGGCATTCGCTGTGTTGCCAAATATGTGTATGACCATGGTATTTGCCAGAATGAATCGCTCACGATTGAAACAGGGGCCGGCGTCTTGTCATTGGAGGTGGAAGTCGAGGCTGGAAAGGTAGAGCGTGTCCGTGTAGATATGGGGGAACCTATTTTAGAAGCAGCCGAAATCCCCACTACCTTTGAGAATAGTCCGGTGGTGAATCAGCCATTGGAAATCGACGGGCAGGTGTTCGAAGTAACCTGCGTGTCGATGGGTAATCCACACTGCATTATTTATGTGGAGCAAGCAACAGACGAACTCGTATTAGGGGTTGGCCCGAAGATCGAGAATCACCCGAATTTCCCAGCTCGCGTGAATGTGGAATTCATAGAAATTAATTCTCCATCCGAAGTACGGCAGAGAACCTGGGAGCGTGGTTCCGGAGAGACCTGGGCTTGTGGTACTGGAGCGAGTGCAGTGTGTGTTTCCGGCGTATTAACCGGGAAGACAGATCGAAGAATTTTGAATCACCTGCTGGGCGGGGACCTTGAGTTGGAATGGGATCAGGAGACAAATCACGTCTTCATGACCGGCCCGGCGACGGAAGTCTATAGCGGTGAGTGGGATTTAGCCTAAGCCAGCTGAGTCTGGTAAATGTTGTGTCGCAAGGAAGTAACACAAAATGAAACTTGATAATCCATGGATCATGCGGTTAGGAGGCTTTGGTCTGACGAGGCTGATGCGTGGTTGGATGGGGACATTGAAGTATCAGGTGCATCGTGAAGATCCTGTTGTGGATCCTGTCATGGATAACTTTAATGGCCCTAATATCTACCTGTTTTGGCACGAATACATTCCGATCCCTTTTTACTTGCGGGGACGTTGTAATATCACGATGCTGTTAAGTCGCCATCGAGATGCCGAGTGGCTCTCTCATGCTGCTCGATATATGGGATTTGGTACCGTGCGTGGAAGCTCTTCACGCGGAGGAGTGGCGAGCCTAAAGAAGCTGATGAGCGTTGGCAAGCAGATGAATTTGACTATGACGCCGGACGGCCCACGCGGTCCCAGACGACAGCTTGCTCCGGGGTGTATTTATCTGGCATCACGATTACAGATTCCATTAGTTTGTTTAGGCTTCGGTTATCAATCTTGTTGGCGGTTGGAGAAGGCGTGGGATCGGTTCGCCATTCCGAAACCATTTACCCAAACAAGAATGATGATTGGAAATCGGATCCATATTCCTGCCGGATTGGATCGGGACGGCATAGAGCATTACCGTCAGATGGTGCAGGAAGTCCTGGAACAAAAAACACAGTGTGCCGAGCATTGGGCAAAGACAGGGGTTTTTCTTCAAGGTCAGCAAGTGTTACAGGCACAGCCTGCTAGCTTCCGTCGCGCGGCCTAAGCAAGTTGCTGTAATTAGAACTGACACGCTTTTGTCACCGTTATTGTATATTCGTATACAGATGGATCTGGCTGGCTGAGCAACTCAAGTTGTTGGATCTGAGGAAGGCTTTCTAGAAAGTACAAAGAAATCATGGATGACAGGGATGATAGTTTGTTGTTTTCAGATTCCTCGGAGGCATCCGAAGTCGAATCTGATGGCCCTCGCATTTACTCCGTTCGTGAACTGAATTCAGCTGCCAGGAATGTTCTAGGTTCCAATTTTAGCGATGTTTGGGTAGCCGGAGAGGTTTCCGATCTTTCCAGACCCAGTTCAGGACATTTGTATTTCAGCTTGAAAGACGAAGATGCGTCCATACGGGCCGTCGTTTGGCGGAGTACCGCTTCACGTATGCCCTTTCGAATTGAAGATGGGCAAGAGTTGGTTTGTCGTGGCAAGATAGATCTCTACGTTGTCCGTGGTAGTTACCAATTAGTCATCGATAAGGCAGAGCCTCAGGGAATTGGTGGATTACAACTTGCCTTTGAACAGCTCAAGCAGAAGCTGGCAGGACAGGGGCTATTTGATGAGCAAGCAAAACAAAAGCCTCCTTGGTTGCCTCGCAGGATCGCCTTTGTGACCAGTCCGTCAGGTGCGGCAATCCGTGACTTTTTGGAAGTTATTCGGAGACGTTGGAGTAAAGTCAATGTTGTGGTCATTCCTGTACGTGTACAGGGCCAGCAGGCTGCCGCGGAGATAGCTGCGGGGATTCGCACGGCTAATGTACTGGCTGACCCACCAGACCTTTTGGTCGTGGGTCGAGGAGGTGGCAGCATGGAGGACTTGTGGTGCTTCAATGAAGAGCCTGTCGTCCGCGCTATTTTTGAAAGTGAGATTCCTGTTATTTCGGCAGTAGGCCATGAAATAGATGTGACATTATCAGATTTGGCAGCGGACAGGCGTGCATTAACGCCATCCGAAGCCGCTGAGCTTGCGGTTCCGTCGGAAGCGGAGGTCGCGGCTTTTCTGTTCAGTGTTCAGCAACGCATGGTGAGTACACTGCAAAATCGGGTGTCGCAGGCGCGGCAGCATTTGAAAGTGCTGGCGTCTCGTCCGGTCCTGAATCGCCCGGAGGAATTGGTCGAACAACGTGCACGCCAGGTAGACGACTGGGAACAGCGGTTGAGACGTGGTGCTCAGGAGCATCTCAGCCGCAGGCAGGAACGCATTGCCTTAGCCGCAGCCAGTTTGAACGCATTAAGTCCACTCAGTGTTCTTGAACGCGGTTACAGTGTTACCCAGGATGAATCTGGTGCGGTCGTCCAAGATGTGGATCAGTTACAGGTTGGGCAACAGCTCCAAACTCAAGTTAGAGCGGGGACTATTCGTAGTCAGGTTACCGCCGTCGAACCCGATACAGACAAATAATCAAAATCAAAAAAAATAACACCCAGCACGAACAGGGGTTGAAAATGGCAAAAAAGAAACAGCAGGAAAAGCTAACCTTCGAGCAGGCACTGGAAGGTTTGGAGCAAGTCGTCTCTCAATTGGAAAATGGGCAACTTGGTTTGTCCGAGTCGCTCGAATGTTATCAACAAGGCGTTGGTTTGCTAAAGCATTGCCATGAAGCATTAGAATCGGCCGAACGAAAAATCGAATTGCTGACAGGAGTGGATGCCGAAGGGAATGCTGTGACCGAACCATTTGCAGACGAAGAAACTACTCTGGAAGAGAAACAGGCCACTCGTTCCACTCGTAGGTCGGCTGATGAGGATGTAGACGAGTCCGGCGACCTGTTTTAAAGTAAAGACTATTGCATCAGGGACTTCAGCCCCTGCAATTGTTTCTGGTTTACACACAATTATCGGTTTTCTTATGTCAACAAGTGGAGAGGCTCTGCTATCACAATATATGGCGCAGGTGCGTCTGGAAGTGGATCAGGCTCTGGCCTCGCTGGCAATCTATGAAAAAGGTTGCCCGGCTGTTTTAGGGGATGCGATTCGCCATATTTTGCTGGCGCCTGGTAAGCGATTACGCCCGATGCTTGTGTTAATGGCTTCGGATGCTTGCGGGAATAGAAGTAATGCAACCATTGCCTCGGCTTGTGCCGTGGAAATGATTCATACGTATTCCTTGATTCATGACGATTTGCCGGCGATGGACGACGATGAATTACGCAGAGGGCTGCCTACCGTCCATGTCGTTTACGGAGAAGCAAATGCTATATTGGCAGGAGACGCACTACTTGCTCAGGCATTTGAAGTACTTGCTCGTAGTCAGGCTCCTGCTTCGCAGGTGGTGCGGTGTTTGCAGGAACTAACCGAAGCTGCCGGGCCTTGCCAATTGGTGGGAGGCCAGGTGGATGACCTACAAGCTGAAAACAGCGTGGGCAATGCGCAGCAGTTACAAGCAATACATGAACGCAAGACAGGGGCAATGTTCAGAGTCTCGCTACGACTCGGGGCGATTGCAGCAGGAGCCAACGAAGAACAAATCCAACGACTCGATACGTATGGAAAGCACTTAGGGTTAGCTTTTCAGATTGTGGACGACCTGCTTGACCTGCAAGGCGATGTCGCACAGCTTGGGAAGCAAACCGGTAAAGACAACGAACATGGAAAACTGACCTATCCAGCCCTAATGGGCGTGACGGAAAGTCAGGAAATGGCAGCAGGTCTGATCAATCAGGCTTGTGAACAACTGGAGCCATTCGGCGAATCTGCCGAACCTTTAAGACAGTTGGCATATTTCGTTTTGGAGCGGAATAACTAAATTAAAAGAAGAGACTATACATCTCCACCTTTAATTGACAGAACCTTTTATGGAACATCCGATTCTATCTAATCTGCAATCACCACTGGAATTACATGATATGTCCGTGGCTGAGCTCAATGAGACGGCTGCTGAAATCTGCGATATCATGTGTGAATTGTTGAGTGAACGGTCAGCGCATTTTGCATCCAATTTGGGTGTAGTCGAATTGTGTTTGGCATTGCATAGTATTTTTGATTTCAGCCAGGATCGTATTATCTGGGATACCGGGCATCAGATTTATCCTCATAAGCTTATTACCGGAAGGTATGAGCGGTTCAAGTCCATCCGCACAAAACTGGGCTTGATGGGCTATCCCAATCCGGCTGAAAGCGACTACGACTTATTTATGACGGGCCACGCCGGCGCTAGTGTCTCCACAGCACAAGGGCTTCACAGTGGCGATGTACTGGCCGGACGAGCGGATCGAAAATCTGTGGCGGTGATCGGTGACGGGGCATTTCCGTCCGGAGTGGTCTACGAGGCTATGAATAATGCTGATGGCAATATCCTGGTAGTCTTAAACGACAACGAAATGTCGATTTGCCCTCGTGTCGGAGGAGTTGCCTCTTATCTGGATCGACTTCGCAATTCGATTTACCCATCACTCAAATCGGGTGTGCAGAAAGTCCTTGGGCACGTACCTCTCATTGGTGATCCGGCAGAACGTTTTTTGGCACAGATGAAAGAAGCAGTAAAGGCTGGATTTCACGGTGGCATGCTGTTCGAAGAACTCGGTTTCCAATATTTGGGGCCAATTGACGGGCATGATATTGGCCTAATGCGTAAGTACTTGAATATGGTCAAAGAGATTCATGAACCAGTACTTCTGCATGTGGTGACCCAGAAAGGGCATGGCTTCAAGCCTGCCGAGGAAGATCCTCGTACTTTTCATGCACCTCCCGTTTTTGAGCGTGTCGAAGGAAAGGCTGTTTTTCAGGAGAAAGGTAGCAGTCCACCGACCCGTTTGAATTACACCAATCATGCTCGTGATGCTATTCAGGCTCAGATGGCCGAACGTAGCGACGTAACTTGCATGACAGCAGCCATGTGCCAGGGCAATAAACTGGAACCTGTACGAGATAGTTTCCCCGATCGCTTTTTTGACGTGGGGATTTGTGAAGGGCATGCTGTCGCCTTTGCCGGTGGGCAATGCAAAGCTGGCGCACGGCCGATTGTTGCTATCTACAGCACCTTTTTGCAACGTAGTTATGACCATATTTTTCAGGAAGTCTGTTTACAGGATTTGCCTGTGACATTCATGCTGGATCGAGCAGGTTTAGCTGGTCCAGATGGGCCGACGCATCACGGAGTGTTCGACTTGGGCTATCTCCGTGTCTTTCCAAACATTTCGATCATGGCTCCGGCTGATGAACATGACATGAAGCGTATGCTTGAATTCTCGCTGCAACATGATTCCGCGACAGCGATTCGCTATCCAAAGGGAGTTTCTCCCGATTTACAACGTGATCCCGCTCCTGTGGAATATGGTAAATCCGAAGTCTTGTCGACGGGTAAGGATGGAGCCATCTTCGCACTGGGGGCCATGGTGGAACCAAGTCTTGAGGCGGCGGCCCGGTTAAAAGAAGATGGCTTGGATGTGGGCGTTATTAATGCTCGATTCGTCAAGCCACTCGACGAGCATGTTTTGACGGATCTGCTGAGAAATAGTCCTTTTGTCGTAACTGTCGAGGAGGCCGCTCTGATTGGCGGGTTTGGCTCCGCAGTTTTGGAATTCGCCGCTGAACGACGATTGAACACCGCTCATGTTTGCCGATTGGGTATTCCAGATATATTCGTGGAACATGGCGAACGCAATGAGCTATTACATGACCTTGGTTTGGATGCTGAAGGTATTTACAGAGCGTGCAAGGATATGGCCCAGGACACTGCAAGTATGGAGACTGTGTAACGCGGCCATCTGTCTAGCGTGAAACACAGAACCAAATTAATGTCTCATCCACATTCAGTAACTTGGGTTGATACAGGAAGAAAACCACGGGTGTTAGTACACGGCGGTGCTTCCAATCCAGCCAGCCAAGAAGCTGAAACGTTGGTCCGCCAGCGAATTACAGAGTCTTTTGAGGTGGTTGCAGAAACGGCCGAAGCAGAACTTGCCATTGTGCTTGGCGGCGATGGGTCTATTCTGCGAGCTTCACGCGAACTAAGTTCACTCGCGATTCCGGCAGTCGGGGTAAACCTCGGTCGGTTGGGATTCCTTGCCTCGGTTTCTCCAAGCGAGTTGGAGCAGGCTTTCGGGGATGTCGTCGCCGGTAATTGTCGGATCGTTGAGCATTTGATGCTGGAATGTACTGTATTACGAGATGGGAAGCCGGTAGCCTCGGCAATCGGGCTGAATGAAGCCGCCCTGCTCCGCGGAGCTCCGTTTTCCATCCTCGATATTGATTTGCAGGTGGATGGTGAGTTAGCCACGACATTTAGTTGTGATGGCCTGATTATCTCGACGCCTGTGGGGTCTACCGCGCACAGCTTGTCTGCGGGAGGGCCTATTCTGCGAAAGACTTTAGATGCATTTGTGATTTCAGCCATTAGTCCTCACACACTAACCGTCCGACCGGTGGTGGATTCATCGAATCGAATCTATGAGATGACGTTACGTGAAACGGTGGCTGAAACGGCAGTGGCAGTTGATGGTAAGGTCATTGCCAGTGTGACTGAGCGGGATGTTATTCGGGTTCAAAAGGCTCCACGCCCGTTTTTAATGATCGAAGTCGATGGTCAAAATGACTATCGAAGTTTGCGTGAGAAGCTAGATTGGGGTGGCCGTATTCGGCATAAAAAATAACAATAGGGCCTCTCGAATGGATTCGGGATTAACGAAGTACTTTAATTGGTATGCAGGGAGGCATGCGATGAATACGGTGAAAACCAGCGTGATGGTGTTTGTTTTCTCCTTAACCGCTCTATTCGGGATTTCCACTGCTGCGGATGCTCAGCAGCAATCTTTGGAGTCTCAGTTACAGCAGGCAGCAAAGGAAGCGACGCAGGATGCTCGGCCGGTAAAGAAATACCAGCTTCAATACAAATTACAGCAGGGGGAGTCGGTTCGTTCTCGTGTGGTTCATCTCGTCTCGATGGACACCAAGATTGATGGTGAATTTGAGAATCTCAAATCTCGTAGTGTGTCGACCAGAGTCTTTCACGTAAAGGATGTGGATGCCGAGGGGAATATCACTTTGACCCATTTAGTCGAAGATGCGGAGCTCTGGCAAAAGGTTACCGGTAAAGATGAAGTGCGTTATAACAGTCGCACAGACGAGGTAGTTCCGGCCAGTTACACTCAAATCGCCGCATCGATTGGTAAGCCTCTTGCTGTGATCACAGTCAGCCCCGAAGGCAAGATCATTACACGAGAAGATTCGGTAACGCAATTTAATCCTGGTATTGGCGTATTGCTACCCCGCCTGCCCGATTACCCGATTGCCATCGGACAAAAATGGTACACACCTGAACAAGTGCGGATTCGCTCTAACGAAGGACGTGTAAAGACGATTAAGCTGCGAAAGCTTTTTACGCTGACAAAAGTTTCCAATGATCTTGCTACGATCACGGTAAAAACTCAGGTGCTCACACCTGTTCAGGATGTGAAGATTAAAAGCCAATTGATGCAACGGATGCAGCATGGTGAATTTCAATTTGATCTGGCAGCAGGACGGATTTATTCGTCTCGAATGCAGTTGGACGAGCGTGTTGTCGGGTTTAATGGTGCAGCCAGTATGATTCACTATCTATCTCGTATGACGGAACAGTTAGTGAAACCCGTTCCATCGACCAAAGACGTATCAGTACGCTAACGATATGCGGGAAAGTAATTTGCGGTCCGAGGTGATGCGGCTCCTGGTCACGTTGACTTTCAGTGGATGTTTACTTAGCACCGCGCTAACCCAGGCCGTTGATAAACTCGAATACAATCTACAGGGTGAAGTGGTCAGATTGCAGGGCCAGTTGCTTGAGTCCGGTGACCCCGCCAGTTTATTGTTGCTGCATCGCAATAATAAAATTCAGAAACTGTCGAGCGAGAATGTCTTAACTCGTACTAAAGACGCCACGTCGTTTCGGTTTGTTTCCAGAGACCAGATGATATCCTCGTTGCGAGAGGAATTTGGCGAAGAATTCAGAATACACCAGACCTCCCATTATTTGGTTTGTTTTAACACGACTCCGGAGTATGCTCGCTGGGTGGCCACTCTGATGGAACGATTGCATCGAGGGTTCTTTGCTTATTGGGATAAGCGGCGTGCGGCAATCGACGTTCCTGCTCATCCATTGGTTGTGGTGATCCACAAGGATCAGAAGTCGTTTCTGGAACATGTGGATGGTGACTTGGGGGAGTCGGCTGAGTTTATTCCCGGATATTACAATCAGGAATCCAATCGCGTTAACCTCTACGATCTGTCCTTGCTAACTGAACGTCAGGCCAATCTTATTCGGCAAGGAAGTCGCCCGGGCAATGCCACGCAGCAGATTCGACGAGTCTTAGATCATCCCACTGCCGAACGCAATGTGGCTACCGTGATTCATGAAGGGACGCATCAATTGTGTTTCAATTGTGGGATGATGAGACGGCTCTCCTTCACGCCTCTATGGTTAAGTGAAGGAATGGCCATTTATTTTGAAACACCGGATTTGAATAACCCCAAGGGCTGGTTTGCGATAGGCCGCGTCAATCGCTACAACCTCAGTTATTTCCAGAGGTTAGATCAGCAAAATGAGCTTCCCGACTTGGAAGCGTTGATTTGTTCCGATGAATTGTTTCGAACGGGCCAGACTGTTCGTGCAGCGTATGCTTATGCCTGGGCGCTAAATTTCTACCTGCAGCAAACTCGACCACAACAGTACCGTGAGTTTGTGAAGATGCAGCGTCTCCATTTGCCATTAAAAGAGCAGACGCAACAGCAGCGTAAATCGATGTTTGTCGAGGCTTTTGGGGGCAATTTAGCAGGTCTGGAGCAAGCTATGAGGCAATATCTAAGACGTCTTTGAGAGATTTGCAGCAGTGGAGAGTTGGGTAGGTCGAGAAAGCTTGTAACTAGAACCATGGATACGTAAGATAAAGCATTAGGAAAGAATTACAGCACGTTAAGTCGCTGGTGACTTCATAAGGAAAGTTCGATGTCGGAAAAAGAAAATACTTCTCAGGCGAATCAAACACGCCGAACATTTCTCCAATCCTCCGCAGCTCTTGGAGGAGCGGCTGCTGCATCCTTCACGGCTGCTAACGCTGTTCATGCACAAGGTTCAGATATCCTCAAAGTGGGATTAATCGGTTGTGGCGGACGTGGGACCGGTGCTGCAGTGAATGCGATGCGAGCTGAAGATAACCTGCGATTAACGGCCATGGCGGATGTCTTTGGAGATCGTTTGGAACACTCCAGAAATATCCTGGAACGTCAGATTGGTGACAAGTTTGCGGTTACCGAAGAGACCAGCTACACGGGCTTTGATGGCTATAAAGAACTCATGGCTGGCGACGTGGATGTCGTGTTGTTGTGTACTCCTCCTCACTTCCGTCCTGCTCATATCGAAGAAGCGGTAAAGCAAAATAAGCATGTCTTTTGCGAAAAGCCAGTGGCGACAGATGCCGTTGGTGTGCGACAGGTGATGGATGCGGTTCGGGTTGCCAAAGAAAAAAATCTGAATGTCGTGTCGGGGCTATGCTGGCGTTACGATTATGGCGTCCGTGCTGTTATGGAACAGATCAAGAGTGGAGTGATTGGAGATATTCGATCGGTTCAGGAAAACTATCTCACTGGCACGCTTTGGCATCGTGGACGCAAGGAAGACTGGAGCGAAATGGAGTATCAGGTCAGAAATTGGCTTTACTTCACGTGGTTATCCGGTGACCATATTGTCGAACAGCACATTCATAGTCTCGATAAAGCCATGTGGCTTATGGATGATGTTCCTCCACTGAAGGCGACCGGATTAGGTGGACGTCAGCAGCGAGTCGATGAGCAGTGGGGGCATGGTTACGACCACTTTGCCGTATGCTACGAATGGGAAAATGGTGTGAAAACTTATGCCTATACTCGTCAGCAAGCAGGCTGTTCCAACAACGTGGAAGATTATGTGATGGGAACCAAGGGATCGGCGAAAATCCTTCGCCATTCAGTGGAAGTCGGTGGTGAGGAAGTCTTCCGCTACCGTGGGCCCAAGCCAAGTATGTACGATGTAGAGCACAAAGAGTTGTTTGCTGCGATTCGAAGCGGTGACACTATTAATAACGGTGACTACATGTGCAAAAGCACACTCATGGCAATCCTCGGAAGAGAAGTTTGTTATACAGGTCAGACGATCACTTGGGATCAGATGTTGAATTCGGAAAATAACCTGTCCCCAGATGTTTATCAGTGGGGGGATGTGGAAGTGCCGAAAGTTGCAATTCCAGGTAAGACTAAGTTTATCTAGGCATTACATCCGATCGACAAAGTCACAAAAAGGCCCCGTTCTGGCTGTCAGGACGGGGCTTTTGTTTTTGCTAGCGTTGGTGTAGTGAGGACTTACTATGTTCCAAACTGGGCCTCACATCGCCTGAGAGCCTCGGAGACGCGGCATTGTCCATGTGGATGACTAACCCATGAATCGTTGTCGATCCAGCCAGAGACTCTCTGTTGAGCTGAAATGACGGTGTTGTGAGCACGGTCGCCGAAGTACTCCCCAATCTCGGAGTAAGCGGCTCTTGTATATTTGCGAGCCAGCCACATAGCCAGCATTCTGGGCTGACTGATGCTTTTCGCTTTAGCTGTGGATTTTAGTTTCTTCTTGTCGACACCAAAAACTTCACAGACAGCCTGCTCGATATCTGATATACGTACTTGACGTTGAGGTCTGTCAAATAAGTCAGAAAGGTGGCGATCCGCTTCTTCATAGGTGAGCAAGGTATGTTTCAGCTGTTGCAGAACTGCTACCCGATTAATCGCTCCCTGCAAGTGACGGGCGTCCGGATGAACGCGTTCAACCAGCATGTTCAATACAGTGGAATCAATTCTAATTCCGAGGTGTTGGCAGTATTGATGAGCGATTTCCAAACGCATGCTGAAGTCAGGAGCCTCAACACCGCATACCAACCCGCTGGCCATCCGAGCAACTAAATCCGATCCCAAGCCATGGATCTCTGTAGGGGATATTTTGGCCGAGAAAACGAGTTGTTTGCCACTGCGAATCAGAGTGTCTACTGTATAGTGAAATTCAATCATCGTCGCCTGCTTGCCAACGAAGAATTCGATGTCGTCAATAATCAGGACATCAACATCACGGTGTTTACGACGGAAGCTGGGAAGCCCGTTACCCTGAAGTGACTCTAGGAAATGAGTGGTAAACTGCTCGGCGGTTAAGTAGATCGCTCGTCCTGCCCGCACTCGACTACGGAACTTATTCCAAATCGACTGCAGTAAATGAGATTTACCACTTCCTGAGGGGCCATGAATGAATAATGGGGAAATGCTGCCTGGTCGTTCAAGCATCGATTTGGCAGCACTTACCGCAATGTGATTTGCGTTACCGACAACCAAACTTCTCAGGCCGGATTGAGGACGGTGCGATGGGATTTCGGCTTTGGCTGGGGTCAAAGAAACTCTTTGGGCAGCTGGGAGGGACTCACTGTCAGAGCTGGGGAGCTCCGTTGGTGCGTCTTCTGCCTGCACCTGAAATTGAAGCTGGAAATGGCTCAGGGAGAGACTGCCTAAGATGTCCCTCAATTTGGACTGATAAACGCGTTTTAATCGTTCGGCGTTAAAGCTGTTAGGTGCATGAAGCGTTAACGTGGATTCATTCAGAGTCCACGTTACGGATTGATCAAACCAGATATCAAATTTATCTTGTCCAATTTCGCTGACCAATCTGTTCCTGATGGTCGCGACAGTGGTCATTTCATCCTTGGTCACGTTTTATATTCCTTTAAGCGTTTTCAGCTTCCATCCAAACCATCTTGGTTTCGACGCTATTGGATAAACAACCTCGATTTCCGGCGTTTATTCCCAGCTTTGCTGAAAGACGCGTAATTGCCGAATTGACTTTGGAATGCGAGTCTAAACAAGGCTTGACTGAGCGATGTTTTCGTCGGTAATTCCCTCATTCGGCAAGTTAGCATTCTTGCTGATTGATAAGTGGGAACCGATTGTAAACCTGCTAGCACTCGATTCAAAGTATTTTAAAAACAAAGAGTTAAAATACTCTTTATTGACGGTAAATACAGCGGATTCGTCATGCGATTTCCCTTGGGACCGACGGTGGAAAACCTGTCGATAGGATGACGATAGCTGTCTTTACTCCGTGGGGCAGACATCCATTTGCAAATGAATTGGGCTTCCTGCCCGGGAAGCGTCTTGAAGAACATCAAGAACAGCAAATTCCCATCACTGCCACGCCATTGAATTATAGTGGAATTCATTTCTGAGTGTGTTTAGCCACGCCTCAAAAACAGGTGATTCTAACGGGAATCTCTTGTGAATTCGCCATTGTTTACCACTTCTTTCCCGTTTAGATTTGTTCACCTTGCTTGTCGGCCTTAAGTAGAGCACGAAACGAGTCACTTAATGTGGCTCCGAGGTGTAGTCGATTTAACTCAAGGCGTACTTTGAGGGGATTGGCAGGGGCCGAGGTACTGATGATTTCAGACGCGATGATTCGTAACGCACTGACTGGTAGCTTATTTTGGCTTTTGATATAGAGTGCCTGAACATGGCTAGGGCGTTTTGTCATACGGTGTTTGCGTTTCATAACCTCGATCAGAGTGGATGGGTCATGGGTGAATCCTAGGAAATCGATACGTTGAAGTTTCTCATTTTCATCAAACAGGTAGGTAAGTGAACCTGCCAGGTCATCCTGTTTTTCGCCAGTGACCACGGGAACGCGATAACTGTGTAGACCGTTGTCCTGAACATGAAAGGAAACTCTAGCCCAACGATTGGTTATTTGCTTGGGCGTGATGTGAAAGTCCAGTATTTCCTCGATACTCATTATCAGGCCGCCGTCTAAGTGAGGAGACTGGCCATCGGGATTGGGAGTGGTCATGGCCACATCTTCAATGGTCTTTGGGGGCGACTCGTCGTCGCTAAAGAAGGCCTCGATCGAGTCGCCGGTTTCTTGCAGCCAAATTGAAATGCTATTGAGAATGCCGTCGGATTCTTCAGTTTGAGCATCAGTGGAAGTGCCCCCGGTAAAAAGTACTAAAGGGATGAAAATCACGCCGCCAAACATTGCCAGGTAAATAAATCGCTTTAAGAGCCACTTCATATTCGTCTCCAACGAAGAATTGTCAGTTACGAAAAAATACCACACCTGTCATGAGTGGTTGGAAGAGAGGCAGTAAGAAGTTGGCGAGAATCAGTAGATGAATGAACCGGTCGTGATGGTTATATGCTTTCGGCAAAGTAGGCAACAGCCTGTTTGTCGGACCTTGGATTGCCAGCGATGATCAGAGTGATAGCCTGTTTGCCTTTAGGTTTAAGTTGCTTTCTCAGTTGTTCGGGGGTCAGGTCGATTCCCCTCTTTTTAATTTCCAGTCGGCCGATGTCATGCTGCTTGATCCATCGACGTAGTTGTTTAAGGTCAAACGATAGCTGTTGGACAATACGGTAGCCGTTCCCGCCGGGGATTGGGTTTGGTTTTTGTGCTGAGAAATAAGGCACCCCCGAGTGAATGTAGGTCAGGTTGTGCTTGGCGGCCCATGTTGGGGCTAGATTGGCGGCCAGTAATGCAGGCTTGGGCTCGAAGATGGTATCGATCGGCCCCTGGTGTAAAGGGATGTCCGCACTCTCCGATGTGTCATGTTCCAGAGCATGGAATTCCCATGCCGCCTGTCCATCGGATTGAACGCTTATAGCCGAGCGTTTGTGACTGTTCTGAGTTTTAGGAGTAAACACAGCGAGTTGTTGGCGGCATTCGTTGCGTGATTGGATCCACATAAGATGGCATTGGTCAATCCAGCGATTCGGAACTTGTGTTGCCGGAGCTAGTTTAATAAAGATTCCATGGATGCTTTTACCAACACGCTGAATTAATTCGTCGAGTGTGGAGAGTGACGGGGTAAATGCTTGGATGTTGGTGTGCCTCACACCATCACTGCGACGATCGGGATCGATATGAATCCAGTCTGTGTCGAGATCAAAATTTTCAGCCGCTATGTTTTGTGTGCTTACCGAATGATTGCTTTGGATGGAGGCGTTATGTTTGGCGACCTGGCAAAGAAGCGGATCAAGGTCGACACCTATCACATTGAATTGATGTGCCATGGCCTGAAGGTCTCCCCCCATACCGCAACATAGGTCGACAACGTGCTGTGTTTGCGGAGCGAGTCGGGCAAGGAGCTCGGCTTTGTATTTGGCAATGGCAGCATCCGTTGTTTGCTGTAGCCCTTTTGTGGTGAAAAGCATGTCAGCAGCTAATGGGAATCGACTGCTGGCCTGTTTACGTAGCTTGGCCTGATCAGCCAGAAAGCGAATCTGATCCTCAGGAAAGGATTGTCTTAACTTCAGAAGTTGCTTAGCAGAGACGAAACCATCCGGAGAGTTCGCACAAAGCGAGGAGGCAGCGGTGAGGATTGAGTCGGAGGTAATCCACTGATATTCGGGCATTTGCATAGTATGCTCACCAAGGGGATAGAAGACAATATCCAACACTTACGTTCGGGTTGACCTGAAATTCTGCCTTCTGTTACATTTTCCGCAGTATCTTCAATGCATGGAGGTACTCATGGGTTAGGAAAGAAGGTTTAATCAGCATGAACTTACAGCGAGTTTCCGTTGTTTTGTTATTTGGCACTATTTTTCAGGTGGTTGGCTGCCAAAGTAGGCCCATCGTCAATTGGAACTGGGTTAATGACCGAGCCTGGGCAGAGTGGCGTGATGATGACCGGTATATGACCACGTGGCATGAAAAGGAAGCTTATCTAGAAGAGCTGCGTGACCAGGCAGACTCTCTTCCAATTGCTGAGCAACGACAGCATGCCACTGCACTATCGGAGCAAATCAAGGCAGAAAAAATACCTGTGGTGCGACGGGAATTAGTACGAACACTTGCCTTATTCCATGTGGTCGAATCTGAACCCGGTTTACAGACAGCGTTGGAGGACTCCGATCCCGATATACGTATTGCCGCATGCAAGGCGATGGGGACTCGTCCAGGTAAGGTCGCTAAAGATGCATTGTTAAAAGTCATTCGCAGTGATGAAGATGGGGATGTTCAGTCTGCTGGCCTGCGAGCTCTAGGAGGATTTGAAGGTCAGGATGTGTACGACGAATTGAAGAAAGCGTTGGCAAGCCGTGATCCGGCCATTCAATATGCAGGAATTCAGGGATTACGTAGATTGACGGGTCAGGATTGGGGAGAAGATCCCGAGACTTGGGTTGCCGGGTTGGAGGGAGAAGCACCTGAAATTGTCCATGATGGTAGTGAATCATTTCTCGATGCTCTGCACCCTCGAAACCTCTTGCGTTAGAACCGCAACATTCAGAGTCGGAAATTGCTTGGTCGCGTCTTGAATGATGATGGTTATGACCTCCTGAGTGGCCAGAGCTAGGCTCTTAAACTGCCATTGCCGCAACGGGTGAATGTCCGTAGTATTGAGTTTGTTCTACTGTCTTAGCAGTATGTAGTTAGGTCTTGTCCGGGTGACTCAGTTTAAAACGGAAGATCGTGCCAAGTAAATTTCGAGAACCATTTGCGACGCTGTATAAGCAGGCGGCTAAATTGCGTCAGGCATCAAATGCTGATGCCTTGCTGCTTGTATTGGATTCTCCTGCCGATTGGGAAGCTTTGAGAAAAGCGGGCCGTCATAACCTAATTCTCTGTGTTTCTCAGGAAGCTGAGTATCTTGAAGGCGCTGAAGAGCATGGGCTTACGCCTGTTGTTCTGGAGGCTGATGACATTCCAGTTCAGGAGTTAATGGAAACAGCACTACTGGAGTGTGTCGCCAATGAAATTCTGGAGGCAGGGTCACAGGTTGTCGCTGTTTATTCGGGATTTCATAGTGATGTGCACGATAGTATTTCCCTCATTCGTCTGGATGAACACTTGGGTCGATTGACCGCTCGGGATTTGAGGAAACTTGAAACACGAGTCCCTCTGGAAACACTCAAGTCGGTCGTGGATTTGGCTGTGGAAATTGGGTTTGAAGGACGTGAAGGAAAACCTGTAGGTACATTGTTTGTTGTCGGTGATGCACGAAACGTGCTCGAATATTGTCATCCCGCCGGTTTTGATCCGGTTCGCGGTTACAAGAAAGACGATCGTAATTTAAAAGACGGTCGAACGCGCGACGCAGTCAAGGAAATCGCCCAGCTTGATGGAGCCATCGTCGTTGGGAGCGACGGTGTGATTGAACGCTCCTGTCAGATTATCCAGGTGAGTGCAACAAGCTTAACTCTTTCCAAAGGATTGGGAGCCAGACACTGGGCAGCCGCTTCGATTTCTAAGGTCACCAAAGCGATTTCCGTCGTCGTGAGCGAGTCGAATGGGACGGTACGCCTATTTCAAGATGGCGAAGTTGTACTGCGAATTGAGCCCATGCGTCGGGCGATGAAGTGGCGGGAATTTGACTTCGATCCGCCCATCTCTTCTTCAGAATAATTAGAATTTAGAGCAGCAGTTCTGTTAGTGGAATTCCAATGTCCACTACGATGACGTCGCCCGTTGCCGATTTAGACGTTGCGGATGCAAATCCTTGTTTAGGTGCCACCATAGTTAGAGTTTGGTGAGCCAGAAATGTCGGCGTTGCAAGTTCTCCGGTATCACAGTCTAAGCCGGTCGGAATGTCGATGGCGATTCGGTGTACCGATTGTTGATTGGCCCAGTTGATGGCGATGTCAAAGGGAGAGCGTGGTGTGCCCTGCCCTCCGGTTCCCATCATACAGTCCAGGACGGCCGTCTGACTGGAAGCATTTAATTCCTGGAGCATGATTCCAAAATTGTCAGGTGTAGCAAACAGTATGGTGGCGGGTAGCTTACTAAGGATGTCGAAATTCGTTTTCGCATCACCGGTCAATTTTTCAGGTGGGACGAGTAAGATCGTAATCGCCGGAATCTCCCGAACGAGTAAGTGACGCGCAATGACAAACCCATCTCCGGCGTTATTGCCTTTTCCACAAAGTAAGATCACTGAATTGACAGGTTGTACTTCGATGACGTCAGTACAAGCTCGACCTGCATTCTCCATCAGGATTTGGCCCGAGATCCCAAACTTATCGATTGCATGTTGGTCGACATTGCGA
>NZVD01000016.1 GCA_002701385.1 Rhodopirellula sp.
ATTCCACAGACGCGAATTGCCGCCGGACCAACACCAATTTCCTCCTGACACTCACGCAACGCAGCCTCCGCCCACGTCTCCCCTAACTCCAGACCTCCGCCGGGAAATGCCATCTCTCCGGGATGATAGGCAAGGTCCTTGCGTCGCTGGACCATGGGTACGGACACACCTGAATTCCCCTGGTGTAAAACCAGCATGACTGCTGCACGGCGTGCATAGTCGGGGGCTGGCCCTCGATGCCGACCATAGCTCATCGGTGGTTCCAACGCCATCCGAGACTCATCGCCTGGCAGTTCATCTTTAAGTCGGTCCACCAAATACCTTATCAAGCCTTCACTCATTTCGAACCGTATACCCTAAAGACTGCGTAATAAGAGAACTTCCCCTCAGGCGGAAACATCTTCCGGACCCGGAAATCACCATCGAACCTGTTTCGCGACTCCTCAGAAAACTGTGTCAAAACCATGTAATCAGCTCCATATTTATGACAGCTTTGAATCAACTCATCATTACTCACTCGGCTTAACCCTCGGCGGTCATCCACCATTGGATAAACAGACTCCCTCCGCTCGTGCCACTGTAATAATGAGATAGCATCCTGAGGCATATCTTTGCGTGTTACGATCTCACCTCGTTGCGAGTACCACTTGAATGTCTGCTGCCTAAGTGGAGTCAAGGCAATAGCATCCGAGGGTGTATTATTGCGAATCCACTGGCAAGCTAATTTCCAATGCCTGTGTATCCGCATTGTATTATCACGCCGAGCAACGGGATCCGCCTTTCTCGAAGCTGGCAGAGTCAGTACATCACCACGGGGCCGTGGATCCCAATACCGACGATGCAAGCTTTCCCCGACATAAATTCCAAGCAAGAGAACGAGGATGCTACCTCGTAACCGTATGCCACTACCAATTTCCTTCGACACATTAAAGACGACCACGCACGCCAACACCGCCGCCGCTAAAGGAACTAAAACGTCGCTTGTTCGGTAGAAATAAAATCGCAGGAGACTGTGTTGTATAGGAGAATCGTTGCCAAGCAGCAATGTCACTAGAATCCCGATCACTACAAGCAAGAGACTTGTGGTCGCCAAGCCTGCCACCACTCCATGTTCATCCTGCCGCCACTTGGCTGAAAAGAACCACGCGAGACCAAGACCACAAACCAAAGAAAAGAACGCTACCACGCGATGGGTGGCAAAGGAGGTAATCACCAAATGATGAGGCAACCGAACATGTACATAAAGCCGATTTGCTTCGGCAGCGACGTCAGCATTCCCTGACGACAACAGTAGTCCTGGGACCAGCCCTCCAAGTGCAAGCACTCCTCCCAGGATAAGGCAACCCCATTCTTGCGTGCACGGTAGTTTGAGTTCCTTGCGAACGCCCATTGCCCGTACAACCAACAGGCACAGGACGATCCATCCTCCGGCCAGCACATGGAATGCAGATGCCAGTCCTCCCAATACCCAACTGACGCCCCAGCGACGATCCAACGATGCGCGAATGGCCCAAAAGCTCAGCCCGTAGGCCACGGTCTTCCCTTCAAAGCCTCCGATGACCCATTCACCCGCCATATGACCGTACTCAGTCAATACGACAAACAGTCCGCCCACAAACAATCCTGACATTGCAGGCTGCGCAATCCGACGTCCGATACTGACCAAAGAAGCTGCGAGCAGCGTCCAACTAAACAGTCGGCCAATCCAAGCAACTGCCTCAAGGTCCATCAGTAAAGTCAACCAGCCAAATGCCCAATAGAAAACTAAATGCGCATCGGCCGACGACAAAAAGAAATCCGTCGGTGCAAACTCAGGATTCCAATAATGCTTAGCCTTGATTAGATAATGAGATTCGTTCACATCCGGTGGCGGCGAACCATGACTCAACCAAAACACACCAACGAGCAACACGGTTTCCAGTAGGAACCACCAATTCACCCTGCGTTTTGTCTGTACTTGCTTTTCCAAGCGAACCACTTTTTCCTGCAGAAGCTTCTGATTTAGGACTCGATAGCAGAGATAGACTTAAAATCGCCTTTGAGCGACTGATATAAGTTCTGATAGGTCGGGAAACGAGCATCGTAAACACGCTTTGTTTTCCGATCGACGGGAGTCGCGCTGGTTTCTCGAATGGTCGCACTACATGCCTGCTGAATGTTCTTATAGGCACCTGCTCCAACGGCTGCCAACAAGGCAACTCCGTATGCGGGCCCCTGCTCAGCGTTAATCGTCACTGCCTTCGTACCAAACACGTCAGCCTGCAATTGACGCCAAAGTTTGCTCCTGGATCCGCCACCGGAAACCCTCACCTGCTTCACTGGGACGTTCATCCCCTGAATGATTTCCAGGCTGTCACGCATTGAGTACGTTACACCCTCCATAATCGCCCGCGCGATCTGGCCTCGTTGATGAGCCAGTGTAAGGCCGACAAAACAACCTCGTGCATCAGGGTCTGCATGCGGCGTCCGTTCGCCTGCCAGGTAAGGCAGGAAGAACAGTCCTTCGGATCCGGGCGTGGCCCGAGCCGCTTCCCGATTCAGTACATCATAAACCTTATCGCCCAATTCCTTACATAGCGTCTCGGCAAACCACTGCAGCGAACCACCGGCACACAGGTTAACGCCCATCATGTGCCATTTACCTCTAACTGCATGGCAAAACGTATGGAGACGTCCCTGCGGATCGACCTGCACTTCATCGCTATGGACAAACATTACCCCTGATGTACCGATCGACGTAGACAAGATACCAGACTTCACAACTCCGGTACCAACGGCATTCGCCGCACAGTCCCCTGCTCCACCTACCACCACACAGTCGGTGGTCAAGCCAAGAGTTTTAGCTGCCCCCTTTGTCAGATTTCCTGTAACGTCTTCGGACTCAAAGACTTCTCCTAACAGTGATTCATCCAAATCCAATTTATTAAGAAGAGTCTTTGACCATTTTCGCTTTTTCACATCGAGCAGAAGCATTCCACTCGCATCACTCACTTCGGTCGCATAGCCACCTGTCAGTCGCCGCCGAACATCGTCCTTTGGAAGCAAAACTTTCGCAACCTTCTCGAAGTTTCGGGGCTCGTTGTTTCTAAGCCATAGAATCTTTGGAGCGGTAAAACCAGTCAGTGCCGGATTCGCAACCATGTTAATCAGCCGCCGTCGACCTCCGGCTCTGAGTTCAATTTCCTCACACTCAGCAGCAGTACGTTGATCATTCCATAACAGAGCCGGACGTATTACCTTATCCTCTTTATCCAGAAACACACTGCCGTGCATTTGTCCGGACAGTCCAATAGCCTTGATCGATTCCTTAGGCTTATCTGCCTTAGCAACGACTGCCCGGATTGTCTTGACTGTGGCTTTCCACCAATCATCCGGATTTTGCTCGCTCCACATCGGTTTCGGGTGAAACAAACGATAACTCGCACTTGCTTCGGCCAGTATACGCCCCTTCTCATTAATCAAAATGGTCTTGGTGCCGGAGGTTCCAATATCTACGCCCAGAAAATAACTCATACTGCCTCAAAGGTTTGCAAAGTGATTGCGATTAACAAGTTCGCCCTACGTTCTCAGAAAGGCGGTACAATAAAAGTATTCTATTAAGTACGCGGCACAGAACAAAGTGGACTTTCAGCTCCAACCTCTAACCCCCTACGATTCTATGCGTCTTCCACTACTTATCCCGATCCTGATTACTATTTTCATGAGCAACGTGTCATTCGCTAATGACTTCGTTACACTTCCCGTTCCCGAAGGTTGGCGAATGGAAAACACTGCCTACCCACCTCCATGGGCCAAGTCATTACCATGGAAGGGATCGCTGCAACTGCGTTTCCCCAAAGGATTCTTTGACAAGGATGACGACTTCTTTTGGTCCTACCCAATTCTTTACCAGCTACACGGAAATGTCATCAAGACGGACGAAGAATTGAAAAGAGCATTGCTTGAATACGATATCGGACTCTATGGAGGTCGCTATCCCAAAGAAAAAGTTACGATAGACATGAGTAATGGGAAACACGCCAAGGGCCATTCTGTCGTCGTCATCAATGGCTACGACCCGTTCACTACCAAAGCGTCATTACGAACGTGGATTCATGTCGACCGACGCTATGACTCAAAATCAGATCGGACGGTGATTTTACTGTTAAGAAGTGCTCAGCCGTTCAATCTCGACAATCCGGTTTGGAAAGAACTCCGGACCTTCCGTGGTAAAGTAGGTTTCAAATAACTTGAATGTTTCAGTCTCTGATTCGAGCCACTCCAGTCACGTCTTTAATTCGCCCGGCATTTCTGCAATTCCAACAACACGCCCCAGCGACCAGGTCGTGAGCTTACTTCCCATAAAGAACTCCCCAACCAATCGACCGGAGGCATCTTTCTTCTTTTGATGAAAGAGATAAGGCGCGAGACTGCCATCATCACGACGTATCCAATACCATTGCATCGACTGTAGTTCTTGGCTCATTCTGCTAGTCAACTGCAGGATGATAGCCAGTGGACTTTGTCTTGATTCGATAAAATCCTTTACCGGCTGTTATATAAAGAGTGTGGATTTCATTACCGCGACCGAAGCTGGCATTCGTAGGTAATTCCGGAGTCTCAATATAGCCAAGCTCTCCGCCCTTGGGAGAGAAAACAACGATTCCAAAACGGCTCGCACTGCGAACGGCTGCATAAATCCGCCCTGACCTATCCACCGTCATTCCATCAACGCCAGTCTCCTTGCCAAAATCGTGAAGTACACGACGCTTTGACAACTCACCTTGTCGATTAACCTTGAATGCATTGAGTGTCATGCGACCTACCTCAAAGCCGGTTTCTAAATCCGCCTTTGCAGACCCATTATCTGTTTCTGCGATATAGATCGTTTTTTGATCCGGCGAAAATACGATTCCATTGGGTTTATCAATATCACTTGTCGCAATTGACAATCTGCCGTCCGGGTCGCGGCGATATACGTCGAAGCTTTCAAGTTCGAGTTCTTCCGGACCGACGTATTTCGGATCTGTAAAGTAGACCCTACCGGAGCGATCGATCACAATATCGTTCGGTGAATTAAATCGTTTCCCTTGATATCTGTTTTCGAGAACCTGAACCGAGCCATCCTTTTTGAATTCCACCAGGGCCCGATGGCCGCCCAGCGGTGATGCACAGCAACCGAGCAGACGTCCATCACGAGTAAACATTAGGCCATTGCCCATTCCACTGTCGGGGCAATAAACTGTGGTTTTTCCCGTACGAGGGTCGAACTTCATAACCCGAGCAGGACCGGAGTCAAATGGCTGAGCGAAATCAGAAAAATACATATTCCCATTCGGTCCCGCAGCAGCGCCTTCAGTAAATCCACCTTCCTCCCAGAGAGTTTCCAGTACTTCCCCTTGAATGAAGATCCCTTCACCACCACTGATCGTCAACTCTTCCGCCATGACAACTCCTGACGCCAGTACGGCCAAAAGGACGACAGCACAACTCATACTCTTCACAACCACACCTCACTTGCCTTCATTAATTCGACTACATCAAACCATCCAACAGGATAGCCTCGACCCGCTTAAAGGTATTGTTCCATTGTATCACTTCAATGACTGCATCGCCCTGTATCGGCAAATCAACTTGATCAAACAACTCGGCCGATATGTCTGTTGTATATAGCTCGATTTCGGTACCGTCGGGAAGTAACCCACTAAGGGTACGCCCTTTCTGATACCCCTCCGGCAACTTAAACGAAAAGGAGCGTTTCAACGATTCGAGTATCACGCTGGTGGTATGTTGACTACCCTTGAATTCTTCCTGCAGCTGCTTTGCCTGATCGCTATAGGGCCTAACTTCTTTTAAGGCATATATCTTGTCTGTTAATCGCGTTTCGTGGAACAGTTCATCCGCGGAGCCTCCCACAGCATGCTGAGATTCAAGTTCCAATTCTTGCGTCACCTCTTTCAGAGGTGTCTCACTGAGTGACTCGGATTCCGAGCCTCCATCAGACGATACAATACTTGTCGATTCAGATTCATTGAGGCTATCCGCGATGTCAGTTTGTGGCGAATTGGAATTGGCGGCAGAGATTCGATCAGTCGTTTCATCTAACACACTCTCTTCATGGCCACCCGTTTCCTTGATTCCTGATTTACCATTGGACTTCAGCATACCAGCTGCGAGTAACTCTTTATGCCTCGCAATGATCGGTGAATCAGGCGACACCATCTGTAAAAGCGAGATCCACCCCTGATATTGGGACGGCGTGATACTCGTATGCATCCCTGTACTTATGCGATGCTGGACGGAGCGCAACCAACGTCGTCGACTACGGGGAAGATTGACAACGTCATTAACGACTAAGCCAGTAACTTCCTGTCTTCGATGCCCGCGGATGATCCGTTTCTTCTTGTTGTTTAACTTGTACCCATACGTCCTTAAAATCGCCCCCGTGCTCTGCAATAAGGCGTGAACCTTATCTCGATGATAGACCGCCATGGAGAAGGTAATGTCATCAGCATACCGCGTGTAACTCGCGTTGAATTCATTTGCTAACGAATCAAGTCTGCGATCCATCGACTTATTTACAATATTACTGATAACAGGACTTGTCGGAGCTCCTTGTGGCAGTCCCTGTTCGTAACACAACAATTGCGTTAAGAGGATACTCGCTTTGTTGGTCCAACCAGTCGTCCGAAAGTAATTCAAAATCCTTCGCCGGCTAGTACTTGGAAAAAATTCTTTGATGTCGAGTTTGACAATGACGTCATTGCCAACGTGTGGTTTGGCATTATCGACGATTGACTTACCGGAAATAAATCCGCAGGCTTTCGGATGCGTCTCGTATCGAGCAAACAGCTTGCGATACAACGCAACTTGAATCTGCCTGGTGGTCTGGCAGGGCACCTGTAATTGCCGCGTCCCCCCTGATCTTTTGGGAATATGCGTGATGCTATAGGACGGCCGCCACTCAGGATCTAACTTTTCGAACTCAGGGATGAGCCGAAACACTCTGTCCACATCAGACTTTGGATGTTTGGGGCTACTAGTTTGGTTTGCTTTTGCAGGACGATACGGGCTTCGCCTTCTTTTAGATTGTCCAGTTTTCTTCATCCTATTTCTCTTAGGAGACGTCAACCGTTTGATGCCGAGTACGATCACGATAGTAAACGCTATCGAAAACAGGCAGGCACATAGTCCGACATCAATACCGCGTACGATCATGCTTCTTAATCCCTAGCTACAAAAATAGGCTGGCCCGCGATCACATTCCCCGGGCCAGCCCAAATCAGATTCCTTGCTATGGCTATGCCAATGAACATCGTAGATAATACGGCGTTCCTACTCCGCAGCGAAGCGAGGACGTAGGAACGCCGTATTATCTACGATGTTCACAAATCCCGTTCGATGCAGCAATTTACAAGGACGACGAAGCATCGCCCTATAATTCGCCAAGGCTATCTGACCGTTAGTTTAAAGAGTCACAACGGTTTTTTTCAAGCAAACTTAGTCTTTTCCAACGGGTCGATGTATAGTTTAATTTGCCATTTTCCCTTCCTGTTTCCCCAGACCACCTGAATTTCAGATACTTTAGCCATGCGTCTAGTCAATCGTTTTTCACTAGTTCTTGCCTGCGTTTTTGCGAACGGTATTTCACTGACTGTTCAGTCGGATGATTTATTAGTCACGATCAGCAAAGAGACGACGCGGATCACCTCCCCGCTCAAGCCCGATGGATACCCAGACTATATCGCCGCTCTTAACCAACAATTAAGAAAGGATGTAACGCCGAAAAACAATCTTGCGGTCGGCATCTGGAAGATTACCGGACCGATTGAGTTATCTGACGAGATGCGGCCACTTTTCTTCAATGCCTTAGGGATGGATGACCAGCCAGTTGATGGCGATTATTTGGTCGACTTCTACAATTACTACTCAGAATATCTTGGTCAATACGATGCCGATGCTGGTATCAGCCTGGACGAATTCGAGCTAAAGCAAATGCAGTACGGTGATGCCTATGACCACGCTGTTAATAAGATCTGGTCCAAGGAAACTCATCCAGAAGTATTTGACTGGCGTGAGGCCAACCTGAATCACATCCAGGACATTTTGAAGGCTATTGAGACTCGTGACCACTATTTTAATCCGTATGTCCTATCACCAAACAAACAAGGCGACGGTGAATTTGTTCCCGAGTTAATCTCGATTCTTTTACCTGGTGTACAACGTAGTCGGGAATTAGCCAGGACGCTGGCTATTGATGCTCATTATCACCTTGGTTTAGGCGACATTGACGGCGCGATGGCGAATTCGATCGCGATACACAAAATGGGGCGTCTGACAGCAAAAGGTGGAACCCTCGTGGAAGGGCTTGTCGGCGTTGCAATCAGTGACATTGCCTCGTCCGTTGACCGGAAGATCATCTCCTCTTCCAAAATTTCAACCGAACAACTAAAAGAACATCTCGCCAGATTGCAGGCACTCCCGACAATGCCTTCAATGGTGGATAAGATCAACATCACCGAACGGTATATGTATCTTGATACGACGATTGCAGTTGCAAAGTACGGTCCATCTGCCCTCAGCATCACCACGGGCTCTGCAGCAAAACCGAACCCCATTTTTAGGCAAGTTGCCAGTTTGCTCTCTTCCGGCTTTATCGACTGGGACAATGTAATGAAGAACGGGAATTATTGGTACGACGAATTCTATCGTGTCGGAACGATCAAGGACATTCCAACAAGAAACCGTGCTTACGAAGTACTTGAACAACGTTTGGAGTCCATCGTAGAGGATTCGTGGGACCCAGCCACTCTCGTTAAAAAAGTCCTGCTCAGTGGAAAATCACTTCCAGAGCTCACGAGCGACCAGATGAGTTATGTAATGGTGTCGCTGCTGCTACCAGCATTAAGCGCAGCGTTGAGTGCGGAAGAACGAGCCTTAATGACTAATGAAGTGTCTCAGGTCGCAATCTCGCTCGAATTATTTCACCATGCAAACAGCCGCTATCCCTCTAATCTGGCAGCCCTCAAAGGCACTTACATAAAAAGGCTGCCTATAGATCGATTCAGTGGAAAAGGCCTGCAATATAGCCTGACTGATAAGGGGTATTTGCTCTACAGCTTCGGCCGCGACCAAAAGGACAATCAGGGAAATACATTTAGCGACCCGGTTCCCGGTGATGACATCTCTATTCGTCGCGAACGTTAAAAGGCGAACTCGACGATACCACTGTCTTCACGAATGTCACGCTTGCTATAAGGTTGAGCGGATAGTCCTAAGTACCGTTGCCCCCACTGGGTCGGTAAAATCGACTCCGGACGCATACAGTTCGCATTCGTTTGAACGTCGGCTTCCCCCCCCAGATCTTCCTGCATCAAATAAAATACACGTCTTTGGTAATACAGCGAGTCAATACCTTGCATAGGCGCGTCCGCCGTTAGTTTTGAGTAACCCACGACAATTTGGTCTTCATTGGCTGTGAGTAACGGGCCACGACGACTGCGTGCATTTCTAACAAAAGCCGTTCTCACGTATAGGCAATCCATCACCGGTCGAATCCAAACAATACTACGCTCATAGGCCAACGGATTTTCTTTGTTCCAGTCCTCTAAATTGTCGGCGGAAATAACCCGGCGAATCTCTAAACGCCCGTCACTATGTAAAATGTTTCTCGTTTCAATCATCGCTATAGACTCCTCCACGACCTGCTTCTGGACAAAACCGTTTTTTGCCAAAGGAGTTAAATGCAATCTGCATGCCAAAGAGAATTATTCCCTAAAACCCCTGCTTCTTTGGATAAAACGCAAAAATGCCACTCCTACTCCGTGAAAAGCGTTGTATCAAAATCTCACATTGCTGTATCATTTGCACACACTGCTATCGAATTAGGTCAACCTGCTAGCTCTTAGAAAACATTGTTTCAAGCACCATTATGACTACAACAGCCACCATCTTTGCCGGCATACCGAAGACAAACTACTCCCTTTACCACAGGATACGTTTTCTCGTAGGTGACCCAACCGCTTTGATAGCTATACGAGGCAACGACGATGAGCATGCTATGTTTATTGTTAGAGACATCGAGATGCAGCGAGCCAAGCAGCATGCTCGGGCAGATCGAGTCACCTGCCCCGCCGATCATACACCGCAGGGTGGATTGTCGGGTGACCGGGAAACCGCGACTGCGCAGGCCACCGCCGAATACCTTTACCGGCAGGGGGTATCGACTGTCACCACGGACCGCACCTTGCCCTACATATTTGCTCATCACATCCTGGAGCGTGGAATCGATATCAGTTACGACGAGCAACTGGGGGTACTCGAACGTAGACAGAAGGATACCGAAGAAGCGGGGTGGCTTCAAGAATCTCAGACTACTACTGAATCCGCGATGCGAATGGCCTGTGAATTAATAGCCAATGCGGACGTAGATGACCACGGCCAGCTAATCCACCAGGGACAAGTATTAACTTCCGAACGCGTCCGTTCTGCCATCGATATATTCCTATTGGAACGGGATTATTTCAATCCAAAAAGCATCGTCGCGTGTGGTCCCACAGGCGCTGACTGTCACGACTATGGTACTGGGCCACTTTACACTACACAGCCAGTGATCGTGGATATCTTCCCGCAAAACCGGAAGACACTGTATTACGGAGACTGCACGCGGACAGTCGTTCACGGACAGATTTCCGACGACTTGTCTCGGATGCACATGGCAGTTTGTGAAGCCAATTCAGCAGGCTGTGCAGCAGCCCGTCCAGGCGTGACCGGAGAAGATGTCCATAAAGCCACGATTCAGGTCATCAAGGAGAATGGTTACAAAACAGGACTTCCCACCCCCGACGATCCAGATTCCTTTTGTAGCATGACCCACGGAACCGGCCATGCCGTCGGATTGGAAGTCCACGAACCCCCTTTACTGGACTTTGGAGGTCCGGAGCTTTTGCTTGGCGACTGCCTCACGATAGAGCCCGGTTTGTATTGCCGAGCTATTGGCGGAGTTCGTGTCGAAGACATGATCATCCTCACGGAAGACGGATGCCAAAACCTAAACTCACTTTACACCGGCCTCGATTGGAAAAATTAAAACCCAATGAATCAACCAACAAAGGACATCGTGTCTCTCATCGATCACGCGATTTTGCACCCCACTGCAACGGACGAAGACTTGATCGCCGGTTGTGAATTGGCCGTCAATCTGGGCGTTGCGACTGTATGCGTCAAACCCTACATGATCCGCCGTGCCGTAGAACTCACCGAAAATTCTACGGTCGGAGTTGGCACCGTTATTGGGTTTCCACACGGTAGTAATTCAAGCATGGTCAAGGCTGCCGAGGCAGAACAGGCCTGTCTGGACGGTGCCACCGAACTAGACATGGTGGTCAACGTGGCCCGAGTTCTCGAAAACGACTGGGATTTTGTAACTCAGGACATTGCGACCGTCCATGTCATCGCGCGCAGTCACCAGGCAATTCTCAAAGTTATCTTCGAAACCGATTATCTCGCAAACGAACACATTACAAAGCTCTGTGACATCTGCTCTGATCTACAGGTGGATTTCGTGAAAACCTCAACTGGTTTCGGTTACACAAAGCGAGATTCGGGCGACTACAACTACACGGGTGCTACGATCGACCACATCAAACTCATGCTCGATCGAGTTGTGGAGTGCGTGCAAGTCAAGGCTTCAGGTGGTATTCGCACGTATGCAGACGCAAAAGCACTTGTTGACCTAGGCGTCACTCGGCTAGGCACCAGTGCCTCGCAGGCGATCGCTGACGGAGGAGTCGGGGAAAGCTACTAAACCTATGTCAGAGGACCGACTAACAGATACGATCAAACCAACAGTCGAACTTATTCGCCGCAAGCGTGATGGGCAAGCATTATCAGAAGCTGAGCTTCAACACCTCCTGCGAGAGTTTGAAATGGGTAACGTATTAGACAGTCAGATGTCAGCGTTTGCTATGGCGACTTGCATTCGTGGGATGACTGCGGAAGAAACCTACTGCCTGACCAAAGCAATGCTCGAAAGTGGCAAAACGATTGAATGGGATTCCTCCACCTCAGTGGTCGACAAACACTCTACCGGCGGGGTTGGTGACAAAGCCTCATTGCTAATCGCTCCCCTCTTAGCCAGCTTTGGTGTACGCGTACCGATGATTTCCGGAAGAGGACTAGGCATCACTGGCGGTACGCTAGATAAACTGGAAAGCATTCCTGGATTTAACTGTTCGCTTTCATTGGAAGCAATTCAATCGGCCGTACAGGCCAACGGATGCATCATTGCCGGTGCAACCGACGAAATCGCACCTGCCGACAGAAAGCTTTACAGCTTACGAGACGTAACAGGAACAGTCGCGTCCATTCCCCTCATCACGTCCAGCATTCTATCCAAAAAACTCGCGGAGAATCCTCAGGCCCTTATATTTGACGTTAAGTGTGGGACAGGAACGTCGATGCTCACACTCGAAGCAGCCCGAGATCTGGCAACTTCACTGGTTACAACCTGTAAACGTTTCAACGTGAAAGCAAAAGCAATTATTACCGACATGGAACAACCGCTCGGCACGGCAATCGGCAATGCTGCTGAAGTTCGCGAAGCGTTACTCACCTTCCACGGTTCTGGCCCCGCTGACCTCGTCCATTTGGCCACCACCTTCGCCTTTGAATTGTTAAAACTTGCAGGCAAAGAAATTCCATTTAACGACGTCACCGCCAACCTCACCAATGGGCACGCTCAGAATCACTTCGAAGCGATGATCGAGAAGCAAGGAGGCAGATTGTGCCAACTTCCAGCCATACACTGGACTCCATTGATCGCCACTCAAGAAGGTTACCTTGAAAGTGTCGCCACCGGAGACCTCGGCTCCTTATTAGTGCGAATGGGTGGAGGCCGGCAGCATCCCGGCGCGACCATCGATCCCACAGTCGCGATCGCCGTAGCCAAAAAAATTGGTGATAAGATCAACAAGGGTGATGTACTTGGTGCAATCGCTCACCCATCTGCCAAACCTTATCTTAACGAACTAAATGAAATGCTAACTATCAGCAGTACGCCAACGGATCCGCGACCACTGATTATGGGCACAGTAGACCAGTAATAGACAAAGACTGCCAGGACAAATACCATGTCTCCACTAGAGTTGATCAAGCTAGCTAGAGCGACACGCAAGAATGCCTATGCGCCTTATTCCAACTTTTTTGTGGGTTGTGCGTTGAGTGATGGCAATGGACAAACGGCGACAGGATGCAATATTGAAAACGCCGCTTTCGGAAGCACTATCTGTGCCGAAGCAAATGCTCTAAGTTCCGCAGTAGCCGCTGGCCTGGGCAAGCCTAAGCAAATCGCCATCGTCAGTACTACTCAAGCCACCCCTTGTGGGAATTGTCGCCAGCTAATTTCCGAACTTGCACCCAATGCGGAGATCTACCTGGCTCTCCCCGAAGGCGATGAATTCAACACCTACACCATTAACAGTCTGCTACCTGATGCATTTAATTCCCTGGACTAGCGGCCTGGATCGGCTTGTACGACGCTAGGCAACTGCGTTGCGATTCCAGTTAATTTTTCAAATTCATGGGCAAGTTGAAGCAATCTAAAATCATCGCGAAATCCTCCCACAAGTTGGATTCCCACCGGAAGCCCAGACTTCGCAAATCCGGCCGGCACTGAAATCGCCGGCATACCTGTCGCCGTGATGAAGTAACAGGACTTCATCCAGTCGATATACGTTTCCATTTCAACGCCTTCGATTTTTTTGATGTACGGTTGCGTAACGTCGAACGGGAGAACTTGGCAAACAGGGGCAACCAGGAAGTCGTATTTCTCAAAAAACTGCAATGTCCTTTGAAACAATTTGGTTCGACGTTGCTGGGCTTTTCCGATTTGGGAGCCCGTAAGCTTAGTGCCTTCTTCTATATTCCAAAGCACGGTATCCTTCATGACGTCAGCATGCTCACTCACAAGCGGACCAAACTTCATTTCAAATCGAAATGCTCGCAATACCTTAAACACCTCATCTGCCTCACGCAGATCCGGACAGGCATCTTCGACCTGGCATCCAAGGTCCTCAAACACGCGCCGCTGTTGCTGCAGCACCCCCAGCACTTCACTCGCAACAGGAATGCCGCCGAGTGTGGGAGCCCAAGCAACACGAAGGTTACGACAATCTAATTCCAATGACTGCCCAAATAATTCGCCTGGCTCATTGATACTAAGAGGGACACGCGGATCCGGGCCAGCCGTGGCCTGCAACATGAGTGCAATATCACGTACCGAGCGAGCCATAGGCCCCTGCACGCCAAACGAAAACCACGCATGGTCCGTAGGCCAACTGGGCACCCGACCTGTTGACGGTCGCAACC
Source organism: Rhodopirellula sp. (assembly GCA_002701385.1). Taxonomy (GTDB): domain Bacteria; phylum Planctomycetota; class Planctomycetia; order Pirellulales; family Pirellulaceae; genus UBA721. The sequence continues at coordinate 14,347 of NZVD01000016.1, forward strand.
CAACGACATTACAAAAGCTTGCCGGGTTACGAAGACTCCCGCCCATATCGCTTCCGTCTGCAATCGGCAACATCCTCGTCGCCAGGGCAACCGCCGCTCCCCCGCTGCTACCACCACATGTCTTCGATAGGTCGTACGGATTGAGCGTGGCGCCAAAGACCTGATTGAATGTTTGCGAACCTGCTCCAAATTCAGGCGTATTTGTCTTACCTAACGTTACCACACCCGCTTGCTTGAGTCGGTGAATCAGTAACTCGTCACGGCCTGGGATATTGTCCGAGTAAATTGGGCTTCCAAAGGTCGTCCGAATCCCCTTCGTCATCGTTAGATCTTTGTGTGCAATTGGTAGCCCATGCAAAAGCCCCAACGGTTGACCGCGAGCCTGAAGCTCATCCAATTCATGTGCCCGTCGGCGAGCCTGTTCTTCCACCAGTGTGACAATTGCATTGACTTTAGGGTTAACACATGCAATCTGGTTCAAGTGCGCTTCAAGCAATTCCCGCGCTGAGATTTTCCTGCACTGCACTAACTCTAATAGCTCAGTCGCGTCCAAAAACACCAACCCATTATCGACCTTCATGGCGTTAACCTACATCCCGAACAAACTGATTGGGTCTCCATAAAGCATTCCGGCAAAACAGGCCGTCATAAACGCAGCCAGCGTCCCGCCGAGCATTGCTCGCAGACTTAACTTTGCCAGATCACCGCGACGC
>NZVD01000017.1 GCA_002701385.1 Rhodopirellula sp.
ACTTGCATTAATTATACCATCAGTTACGCAGTGACGGTCTTTTGGGTTCTGTTGTTTTCTCCAGCTATTACCAGGGCGATTGAAATTTCTTAGGGCTCTTGAAAATTCATAGCTAAACGCGATATTCTATAAAGATCGCGGAAGTATATTTTTCTATTTGATACGACTAATTGTGAGGAAGACGATGATTAGTGAACAAGCAATACTGGATGCTCAAAAAGCTTGGGGTGATGGTATCGTAAAAATTGGACAGGCTTTTCTTGATCAGGGTGACTATCGCTCGGTAGCCGAACAGCACATTAACGAATTCTATAACTATGCTGAAGGTTCAGTGCTGTTTAAGCCTACATTGGTTTCAGACAAACAGTTTAGACAGGATTTTGATGGGGCTTTGTCGTATTTTGTTGGCGGCAACAGCGATTACCCAGAAGATCATGGCTTTGCGATCAAACCATGGTCTGAAGTTGCATGGGAAAATATTGGCACCAAAATTGATGGCAATATGGCAATGGCAATGGGTAACTATTTCTTCACAATGGTAGAGGGTGGAGATGTAGTCAAAGTGGAGTATTCGTTTGGATATACCTTGAACTCAGAAGGTCAGCTGAAGATCATTCTTCATGATTCTCATTTGCCTTACTCTCCTTAAACTAATGTAGCTTTAGCTATTAAAAAGAGCGTCGGCACTTGCTTGGTGTCGACGCTCTTCTATTTTAAACAATGATTTGGAGGGCGTGATTCCCTAGTCTTATTACCTTTCAGTGAAAGCTAGGCCGCCGTCCGGATTCCTAATGTAGACCAGTAGACTGTTCAGGCAGGTCAAGTCCTTCCACTGACGCCTTGATGCCTTCTCCCGCTGATTCTTTAACGTAGTCGGCGATCAATTCCAGGGTATCCTCGTCGATGAACACATTTTGCGAACCATCGATAATCACAGTCGAATTGGGCTCGATTGCATTAAGTACGTTCTTGATTTTAAGGCGACTAAGGAAACTGACATGTTGCGCCAGTATCAAGCGGATGGGATCATCATCCAGTACAACCTCGTCTCGAAATACTCTACTTGTGGTTGCCAGTGGATTCCATACCGTTGAAGCCATCACAAAGAGAAGACTGACGATCATTCCAATGATCACCCCTAAAAGTAAGTCGGTGAGAACGATTGCAACCAGCGTGATTATAAATGGTGCGAATTGCCGAGGGCCCATTTTCCATAGACTACGGAAAAGTTTAGGGTTGGCAAGCTTCCATCCTGTCATGAGAAGTATGGCAGCCAGGCTGGTGAATGGGATGTAATTCAGGTAGGTGGCAAAGACTGCGACTGAAAGGACCAAGAAAATCCCGTGGATGATCGTTGATTTTTTTGTCTCCACTCCGACGTGAATATTGACCGAACTTCGGATAATCACCGACGTGACAGGAAGGCTTCCGATCAATCCACCGACGGCATTCCCAACGCCCTGCGCGATAAGTTCCCGACTTGGTGGGGATGGCCGTTTTTTAGGGTCGAGTTTGTCGACTGCTTCGAGGTTAAGCAGTGTTTCTAGTGATGCAACAATCGCGATTGTGATCGCCGCAATATAGAGTTGCATTTTCCCGAATAAACTGAAGTCGCCGGAGAGGAAGGCAGGGAAGACAAACCATTCTTCTTGCCTGGTGCTTTCTGCGCTGTTATCAGTCGCAGCATCTGCGGTCGCTACTTCCGCTCCTTCTGTGGTGGAATTATCGAAAAGTGAAGGGACGTTGACGCGTTGCTCTTCAGTAATTGCCCAGCCTTCTCCCATGGAACTCAGAGCAAATTGAAGAATTACGCCCAGCACTACAGCGGCTAATGCGGGAGGAAACGACGTCTTTTTCAGGAAGCCAATGCGTGGCCATGCAATAAGTACACCAATGCAAAGGATTCCTGTAAGAAGAGGGCCAGGTTGTAAATTACCTTCGAATATCGTGTAGGTATCCTTAAGGATGTCTAAGCCCGGGATGTTAAATGATGATTCGAACTCCTTGTCGCCCCCAAAGAAATAGATCAATTGCTTTAGGATTAGGATCGTTCCGATAGCTGCCAATAAACCTTTAATCACACTTGAGGGGAAAAATGCTGATAAGGCTCCCGCTCTCAGGCATCCCATCACGATTTGAATAATGCCTGCAAGAAATACAGCGGCGACAAATGCTTCAAAGGACTCGAGAGCAGCAATCTGGGCTGCTACGATTGCAGTAAGCCCAGCGGCTGGACCACTGACGCTTGTGCTTGATCCACTTATACTACCTACGACTAAACCGCCGATGATGCCTGCCAAAAGCCCAGATGCTAACGGGGCGTCTGAGGCCAAGGCAATACCTAGGCAGAGTGGCAGTGCGACTAGGAATACTACCAAGCCGGCAATAAAGTCTTTTTTGAGTTTACCACCTTCGGATAATTCAATATCAGGTGTGTCAAGTTGTCCGCTCAAGGTTCTGGCTCCTTTAATTGCGTGCAATGATCTATTACAGTATTTATTTTTTTAACTTAGGAAAAACGCCCGGTTGTATCAATACCCGCCCCATGGATTAGGGGGGGACGGGGCTCCTTGTTTGAAGAAAAAAACGGGGCTTCTTGTTTGAAGAACAAGAAGCCCCGCGACTTTTGAGTCAAGATGCCTTTTTCTCGGCACCTTTAAGTGGCTTCCTGATTAAAAATCAACCATGAAGCGAGTACCAACCACGTCGTAGCGGCCGTTTGTTCCGGCGTTCGTCGTGATGTCACCCGAGATGTAGTTTAACTGCATACGAGCGTTTGCATTCCAGTACCAATTCAGGCCGATTGTCAAAGAATCGCCCTGAAGACCGTGAAGATCGGTTGGGTCTGCGGCATCAGCGTTAGCCAGATTCATGACGTCACTGTAGTCAGCCCAGGACCAACGTACAGCCACTTGCCATGCACCCATACCCTGCTCGGACTTATCACCGTCGGTCCGAACGAATGGATTGCTTGGCTTAATTCGGTCCAGAGTACCACTGCTTCGTTTCCAAGGCATGTAGTCATCTGTAAGGAAGTAAGCGGCATAGACATAACCACCATGAAGATTTGCTGTTTCATCACCGTCTGTGTGCATCCACAGATTTTGGTATTCAGCAACAATTTGTAGTTTGCCTACGTTGCGAGCCCATTCTAGGCCTAGTACTTCGAAGTTATTAGCGTCAGCGATTTTACCGGAGTTGATCCAGCGATTGTTGTGACGTGCTTCACCACGTTGGCGGAATCGGGTTTCGGTTGAACCTCCGTCCACTGCAGCAGTAGTTGCGGAAACCGCCCAGTGAGCGTAATCTCGCCCTTCGTCTGCCCAACGGTAAGTCTTAGCAAGACGACCGGCAAATTCAAGCTGAACGTGGTTGTTCTTGTGTTGCCCACTGTTTTGCATGAGATGGCCGTTATAAACACCATATCGCCAGTTGTAGGTTTGATCTTCTGAGCCGTTGTATGCCACCAAACCGAAACGACGAGCATCCTGGTTGAATGACTCGATGACAAATGGACGTTCGAGGAAGACGTTGTAGCGACTACTGTTTAGGTGATCTAAACCGTAGGGTCGCTTTTGGTTACCGAGCTGGAGCTTACCGATCTTAGGTAGGTTTTTCCATCCCAAGTAAGCGTCACGGAACTCCGACTTGTTACCACCAGCGAATTCCATTTCGATTTTGTAATTCATGTTCGGGGCAATATCCCCCTTCACACCGAATCGCATACGACGGAATCCCATACGGGCCTGTGGCCCTGCTGGGTCGCCCTCCAGGTCAGCAATCACATCATCCGAACTTGGGAATCCCCAGTAGTCGGCATGTACTCGCCCATTGAGGTTAACCGTGTTTTTTGAGGTCCCGTTGTCAACCTTTCCATTAATAAGTTCGCGTAGTTCAGCAATCTCGGCAGCCTGAGCTGTGAGTTGTGCCTGAACATCCCCTGGCTGTACAGCATTAGCGGCGTAAGGTACGCCCAATGTAATCGCCATCACTGCAAAGAAGTTACATAAAGTCTTTTTCACGTTTCTATCCCCCCCCCTTATCCTGGGTGAAAATATGCTATTTAATTGTCGGCCCCGTCGAACATCGAGGAGGTCTTCCATAACATCACAATTTTAATTTCGGCACCGAAACCGCCGGCTCTTTGTTAAGAATTGAGGTATTTCGCTAATGCCTACATGTACAAAATGCCGGTTATAAGGGCCTTTCCGGTTATTACCCTATCGGGGGACCGCACTTAGCCGGGAGTTCAATTTAAAAGTCGCTTAAAGCGCTTTAAAACATGGGAATTGACATTGTGCGATATACAGTGTCTTCGCTAATCTTCGCTTGCAATAAGCCGGAATAGAACTCAGGCCGCAGCGAGATCGCTGTTTGGCTTGGCGTTCTCCTAGCATTAAAGCTGGTTATGTGCGTCTTAGTGACGCAGGTACTCTACCTTTGGTGGTTTAGGGGGTTTTTGAGGATTAACGGGATTAATCTGAGAAAACCGGTGTTTATGGTTCTGCTGATTAAAGTGGAACGACGAATTGTACGAATAAGAGTGACAGGGAGCGTTGTGTTTACGCGCAGGGTTTCTGACGATTGGTGATTAGCCAGTCGCAACTTTGAGCTCATGTAAACGGCAGGCGTTTTAACGCCGTGGAGAAACAAGCGATGATCCGAGTTTTGTCAGGGTTAACCACAGGGCTGACTTTTTCAGTCTGTTTGTTAGCGACAAGTCTTGTTTTTGGACAGCAATACCCCGGGATGTCAGCCAGCGGTTATGCAGGCGGGGCGGGTTATGCTCCAAGCCAGTATTACGGCCAGCAGATGCCTCAGCAGGCGTATGGTGGGCATTCGGGCTATATGGGACAGCCTGGTGGTACACCCGCCTATATGGCTAGTCCTGCACAGCTTATGCAGGGGTTTGGTGGCGAGCAGGTTGGGCCTGCGTCATTCCGGAGGAAGGCTGGCCAGCGAGTGGCTAGTCGTTTCGCTCCTGCACCTCGTCCTGGAGGCATGGCACAGACTCCGCGTTGGTTTGATATAGCTGTTGACGCAGTGTTTCTGACTCGTGATGGCGGTGACGGTGCCGGTGTTCTTTCGACAGAGGGGATTGCTGGGCAGCCGGTATTGTCAACGGCTGATGGTGCCTTTAGTACAGAGGCTGGAATGCGATTCGTAGCCTCCATTCCCCTTAATAGCGGGAAGGTTCTTGAGTTCGGCTATATGGGGTTGTTTGATCATTCTGCGAGTGAAACTGTGACGAGTAATGGGAATCTGTTTTCGGTTCTAAGTGACTTTGGTACAGCTCCTTTTGGCGGTTACGGTGAAACGGGCCAGGCTAATGAACACAGCTTAAGTTATCGTACGGGGATGGATACCGTTGAATTGGGTTTCCGGCGTCGATGGATAGATCCTAACGATCGTTGGCAGGGATCCTGGTTGGCTGGAGTTCGGCATTTCTATCTGACTGAAGAGTTTGGGTTTAATTCCGTTTCGAATAACGGGTTCCTTGATTACGATTCGTCAACAGTTAATGCCTTGACTGGCTTCCAAATGGGAGCTGATCTGTGGTTGGCTGCCAGTAATGGGCTGGATATTGGTTTCTTCGGCAAAGTCGGTGTCTATGGGAATCGTATTAAGCAGAATTCGCGATACCTTGCGACCTCTATTAATCCAGCTGTCGAGACAGATATGGATGATGAGCGTGCCTCGTTCGTCCTTGAGGCGGGTGTGATGGCGAACTGGCGAGTAAATCAAAACCTAGCGGTGCGGGCAGGTTATCAGGTGTTATTGCTTGATGGTGTTGCATTGGCATCGGATCAATTTAGTGAAAATCCTCCTTTCCTTCAGCCATCATCTTCCAGTGTTTTGGTGGATGACGGTGAACTGATTTACACCGGATTTAATGTTGGTGTGGAGTGGATGTGGTAGGTAACACGCAATTTAATTGACGTGGTTTAATAGGACAATAAAGTTAGTTGCAGAGTCACAATGGTCTCTGTTCAAGAGGGTTACCTCACATAACGACGGAAAAGCGATATGTTGAAAAAATTCATGACACGCAAGAACACAAAAGCTTCTAAGCGAAAAGAGTTTCTGTCCGGGCTTCGTTTCGAAACGCTCGAACGACGTGAGCTGCTTGCCGGTGATCTCGGGGCCGCATATGCGGACGTCGCTGAAGGCGAAGGCGATTTTTTGACTGGATATTACGCACCTCCGTCGGTCAGTTTTGCAGGCAATGGCTATGTTGACTCTAGCACGACGGTTGGCAAAGCCCCATTAGATGTGGCGATTGAATATCTGCAGGAGAACGCTGCTGATTTTAATCTGACGTCAGCCGACTTTTCAGAGTTTGTTGTCAAAAGTGAGGTCTTCTCTCAGCATACTCGTGTCACACATGTTGCACTGCAGCAGATGTTGAATGGCTTGCCTGTACAGAATACTTATGCAAATGTTGCAGTTGATAATGACGGTCGCATTTTAGCTGCGAGTACCAATTTCTTGTCAGGAATTGGCGGTGAGCAGCAATCTGAAGTGGTGTTTGAGCCCGAAGTTGATAGTGTGCAGGCATTTCAGTCGCTTGTTTCAGCGCTTGGATTGACGCTTACGGAAACCCCCGGTGTAACAAGTTCGTCGTCGGGGGTATCTCAGCAGCAGACTCTTTCCGGCGGTGGTGTTGCTGAGGGGAATGTGGATGTACAGTTGGTTTATGTACCAAGCGCTAGTGGTGTTGATTTGGCTTGGTCTCTTGAATTCCTGGCTCCCTCAGTCGATGCGGCTTATTCAGGTGTTGTTTCGGCGGATGCTGCTGGAAATGCGTTGTATGCGGTTGATAGGATGAGAGACGCCTTCTATCGAGTTTATGAATTACCAGACGGGCATCCGGGAGCAGTTGATTCAACAATTGTTACGGATGCTGTTGTAGATGCAAGGGCATCGCAATTTGGCTGGCATGATACCGATGGAGTTGTTGGTCCGGAGTTTACGGATACTCGTGGTAACAATGTCTGGGTTTCGGAAGGTATTGCCGGGGCTAACGGATTTAATACGTTAGGCACAATGGCGGAAGGTGGGCCTGATCTTGAATTCGATTATCCGTACAACGATTTGCTTGGGCCGTTTGCTCAGGAAAATGTCGAGGCGGCCACGGTTCAAGCATTTTATATTGCCAACGTTTTGCATGATTCTCTATACCGTTACGGATTTGATGAGGCAGCGGGGAATTTTCAGGCTAACAACTACACGGGTAATGGCCTGCCCGGTGACCAGATGATAATCAGCGTCGCAGACCCTGATAGCGTGGGGAATATTTTACCACTTGAAGATGGTATAGCTCCTCTTATGCAACTTGGTTTTTCGCCCAATGGCACGAGTATTGCCATGGATCCGGATGTTGTGATTCATGAATACGCTCATGGTGTTTGGGAAAGAACCCTCGGGGGTCCATTGACGCCGGCGCAACAAACTAGCGCGGATGGAGACCAAGTTGGAGCAATGAATGAAGGGTTTGCTGATTATTTGGCCGTTTGGTACGGAATGCAGGATACTTACACCCCGGATTTTCCACGGTATATGGGGCCTTATTCAGATGTTCTCTTGAACGGAGAAGGAATTCGTAGTGTTCCATACGCTCATGACTTGAGTGTTGATCCCATCACTTTTGATTCATGGAATGATGATCCGGGGCATATGGGAAATCAAAATAATCAAATTCATAATGGAGGTACGATTTGGGCATCTTTTCTCTACGATATGACTTGGGAATTGATTTTTAAGTATGGTGGAGTTCGGACTGCGGACGCCATGCAAGTTGCTTTTAACGAGGATGTATATCAATCAGTAGGTGGTCTTGCTGGAAGGCATTCCACACTCACAAATACGATAGGTGCTGACGATATCGATTTAACAACGGGTGCCAATAACTTGGCATTGCAGTTGGTTCTTGATGGATTGAAAATGAGTCCGCTCGATCCTACTTTTGGTCAAATGAGAGATTCGATTTTAGCTGCAGATGTAGCACTGACTGGTGGTGTGAATCATGATGCCATATGGCGAGCGGCTTCACGTCGAGGACTTGGTTACTCTTCGGAATCGGATTTGTTGGGTGCAGGTTCTCAAACGCCGCAGATTTCACCGTCCTATGATATGCCTTTCACAACCTCCGATGTTGGTGGCACCGCATTTATTGACGGTGACTTAGACGGTGAGCAGTCTTTGGCAGAACCCGGCTTGGCCGGTGTCACGCTTTATGTTGATCTTAATGGCAATGGGACACGCGAGCGGTTAGAGCCTATGACGGTCACCGATGAAAACGGTGACTATAATTTCGTTATGTACACGGGTGGAATCTTTAATATCAAGGCGCTCACTCCTGATGAGATGTTCCAAACCGCTCCCGAGACGACATCAATTCCGGGCGGTCCGTTGGTCGATGGTTCCCACGAAGTATTTGTGCCTATTGGGCAGTCTGCAAGCGATTTAGATTTTGGTTTCACACCAGGCGATAGCGAATATGGGATTTATGGGACAAAGTTCGAAGATTTGAATGGCGATGGTTTGTGGGATGAGACGAGTGAACCCGGCATTGCCGGCGTTTATATCTATCTCGATGAAGATGGAGACGGTCGCATAGATATTGGAGAACGTGCCACTGTAACAGGGCAGGACGGATCTTATTTTATTGATCTCACGTCTCCATCATATGCCCCGGCCGTACCCTCGGGTACGTATCAGATTCGGGAGGTTTTAAGCCCCGGTTGGACTCAGACGGCTCCGGGTGATGATGGGGCTCACGAAATCACGATTACAGCTGGCATAGCTGTGCATAATATAAACTTTGGTAATCAAGAACAGAAGGATTATGGTGATTTACCTGAGTCGTTTGATGGTACAAATCCAGCCGCCCATGGGATCCTAGACGGTCTTCATCTTGGAACCGCTGTTGATGCGGATCCTGGGCCAAACAACGGCCTGCAGGCCAATGGCGACGACTTCACCGGAGTAAATGATGATGATGGTGTCGTCTTTGTAGATAACCTTGTTCGAGGGATGGATGATGTCACTATGGAGGTGACCGCATCTATTGGTGATAACTCAAGTGCCCTGCTCAATGCCTGGATCGACTTTGATGGTGATGGAGCTTTTGATAGTGCCTCAGAGCAAATCGTATCGAATTTACGCTTAACCGAAGGTGTCAATTCTATCGATATTGCGATTCCGTTAGATGCCCAGATCGGAGCAACCTATGCTCGCTTCCGCTATGGTTACGAATCTAATATTGGCCCTAATGGCGAAGCCATGGCTGGTGAAGTGGAAGACTACCGCCTGGATGCTTCCTTCAGCGGTGGCATCCTGGACGATCAGCCCTATGCGATCGATGATACCTTTTCAGTCAATCAGGGTGATGTAGCAGTGTCATTCGACGTGCTGGCCAACGACT
>NZVD01000018.1 GCA_002701385.1 Rhodopirellula sp.
CCGCAAAGGCTCCCGAGAATTCCAATCGCCTCTTATCAGCAGGATTGGCGGGATCTACCAAATAGAATTCGATCTCATTGATGACAAAATTTCCATTTTCCGGATTGCGTCCCGGTGCACCAGTCGGCAGTGATGAATCACCCAACACATCTAATCGCAATGCATGTAACATTCCCTGTGGAAGGTCATATTTGACTGTATAAGTCTCGTTCTCAGGGTTAGGACCTTCGGCCAACAATGATTTATCCTCTTGAACATTGAGAACCGTTGCGCCGTCAGTGAGCCAGTCCTTGGGAGTAAGGGGAGAGAATTCTCGCTGGCCACGATCCCAAAACTCCGTCGAAGGACGTTCTTCCTTGGTGACCGGCGTCATATGAGCCACGACTTTCGAGGGGGCACTCAGTTTCAACTCGCCAAGCATTCCTCCTGTCATCACGAGTTCCAGGCCCGCCACCATCGCGGTAGCTTGAATCTGTCCCCACATATTCCCCTCCGGCATCACTGCATTGGCATGAGCATGGACCACTCCTCTAGCCTGCAAATGCCCGGCCTGGATCGTCAGTGGAGTGGTCACCGTGAAACCGGCCGGCATATTAGTAATTTCCAGGGTAATCGGACCATTAAAGCCATCCAGTCGGTTTGCGGTAATCGTAAACGCCTTTCCTCCTGCTCGATTAATCGTGGGATTCGCTCCAGCCAACGAAACACCAAAACTCGGCTCTGGCCGTCTGGCAATGACTTCATAATGAAACGACTCGCCGTGGTGATCCCGCACGTCACTCAGCCGAAGAAAATAAGTGCCATCGGCCGGTGCCGAGAAATGGAGGCTCGAGTCGTTCCCTAATTGCCTGTTCGAGGCGTCATCATTTTCATAATTTACAGTAAATGCAGGGAGCCCATTGTCAGGTAAGGCAGTACCAACGGGATAAGGCTTGACGACATAGGCAATCTGCCCGAGCGGATGAGAGCGAGGCGTGGTGTCGAAATAGCCGTGACGTGCGCCCGTTTCCGGGTAGAAAAGCGAGTCCGAATCCGGACCTCTACGTTGTCGAAAGTGCTTTAAGACCTCGCCATTCACGTAAAGATACTCATCCAAACTCGTTTCGTCATAATTGGCGAACCGAAACCCCCTTGCCGCCGAACTCACCGAACGAAATTCAATTCGACTATCACGAATCGCTCGTAACAGCACACGCGGCACAGGCTGGCCTTTCTCATCGAGAATCTCAATCTTCGAATCAAGCAACGACTTGTTACGAGCCGCATTAACTTCAAATATCCACTGTTCACCCTTGTTAGCGCGGAAGCCGAACAAGTCGTCCTCTATGGTCACCGTTTGGTTTACCGCCGTTGGTGAATACAATACGCCTTGAAATTTGACTGGCAGGTCGACAATCTGGGCTTCTGACACAAGATTATTAGGCTCGACCTCTTTTATCGCGGGAATCTGGTCGCGTGGAGTTACATTTGGATACCGGATTTCCGGCATATAGTCGACTAACGTTTGTTTATCGAATACGCTTCCAGCTTGCTCACTACCAGTTTCATAAATATCTAAGCTGCCATCCAGCCGGCCGGCGACGAATCCTCGATTACCAATCGTTGCGAGCGACGAGACCCAGTCGGCCTGGGAAGAGAAAGCGGCAATATTTGCCATCAGTCTAGCATCCCAGAGTTTAACCAAATTGTCTTCACCAGCACTCAGTAAACGTGCCCCATCTTTTGAATACGAAATATCTACAATTGCTAACTCATGTGCATACACACTGGTTAACAAAGGATTCGTGCCTTCTGTGAAATCAGGACTAAGTTGCCAGGTCCGAATCCTGTTATCGACACCTGCGGCAGACAGCGTCCGACCATCAGGGGCAATCGCTACACAGTACAACTCCTGCTGGGACTGCTTTAACGTATCCAACCTGGTACCCAGCTCCACGTCCCACAATTTCACCGTACGATCGGCACTGGCCGTTGCGACCATTTTTCCGCTGGGGTGAAATGCCAAATCATAAACGGCTCCATTATGCCCAGCAATTGAATGTCGAACCTTACCGTCCTTTGCATTCCACAGAATGAGTCGCTTATCGTAGCCGACTGATGCGAGGACATTGTTATCGGGTGAAACTTTAACTGCATAGACACTATCACGGTGTCCTTTTACCTTTTGCAGGATAGACCAGTCGTCTGTTTGATAGAGCACAACCTCTCCGGCCAAGCCGGTTTCTCCTGCTCCGGCAATCAGCAGGCTACCATCATCACTAAATGCAACGCCATTGACAACTCCGGTGAGCCCTTCGAGCAAAGAGACACGCTGGCCATCCTCAACGTTCTTTATTTCCACCCGGCCATATTGAGCGACGGCCAACAACAGACCATTTGGACTAACGGCGACCGCGTTGATGGGGTCACGCGCTTTCCCCAATAACTCAATCTTTGGTGTGACCAAGGTAGGTTCCACGGCCATTCCATCCGGACCTCGAGCGCCGGCATTGACCCAGTCGCCGAACAGTTGCAATTCATTCTCCGTCGGAGCTTCGTTACCTTCCGGAGGCATCTTAGGGCTTGCCTTGCCTTCAATAACACGAACTAACCGACTTAATTCCGCTCTTCCCGGCAATAGGACGGCACCACCTTTCCCACCTTTCATCATTGCCTGGAAAGACTCCAGATTAAGCCCGCCTTCAGCATCATCTGCATTGTGGCAAGCAACACAATACTTGGTTAACAGGGGGGCAATTTGAGAATTGAAATCCGGCACCTTCACTTCTGGTGTCTCTTGGCCCAACAGTGTTCCACTGAAGCTCAAGAGGAGAATCAACAAACAGGTATTTTTCTTCATTCCATGCTCCTTCTTAGCATTAGTGGTTAAAAATGAATTCTTTGGACGTAAGCAACGACCAATAGAGGTCTTCCAGAACAAGTCGTCGTTGTTCAGCCGAGTCGTCCGACTCTATGATTTCAGTCAAGCGTTGTGATTCCAATTCCGTTGGTTCACGAGACAGTGCTTCCATGTAGGCACCTCGTACCGCATCCGCTGCCGCGACTTCTCCAGCAAAGAGGCGTTCGATACGCCCTTCCTTAGATTGCAACTTATTGTTGACAGTGTCACCGTTATAAAGATGAAGCACTTGAGTCACGCTTGGCTCATCTGTCCTTTCACAATCACAGGTAATGATTCTTTCCGGCCGGCCAAACGTAGAAAGGAAGTAACTATCGACACTACTATCGGGCAACTGCAATGCTCTGGTTCCTTTGGCCCGATCTTTGAATTCAGTCGGCACGCCGGTCACTTGTGAAACCGCATCCAACAACACCTCCGCTTTCAGACGGCGGGGATAATACCTGGAGTAGAAGCGGCGGTCCCCTCCGTTCCCTTCAACGGCCACGCTGGAACGCTGATAGGTAGCGGAGTTAAGAAAAACCCGCATTAGTTGCCTGAGATCGAAATTCTGCTGAACCAAATAATCAGCTGCTGCATCAAGCAGTTCCTGATTGCTGGCAGGATTAGTAACTCGCATATCATCAACAGGTTCGACCAAGCCAACGCCTAGATAATTGGCCCACACTCGATTGGTTATCGACTTTGCAAAATAACCATTGTCCTTCGACGTCAACCACTGAGCTAATACTATCCGCCGGTCCGAAGTATCAGCAAACGCAACTGCGTCACCATCCAATGGCCGTGGTGGTTGGGGACGCCCAGTGCTCGGCTGAATCAACTCTCCCTGTGTATCAGAAAATACGATTCGATTGCCGTCTCCACTGCGGAAATCACCTCCCCAACCCTTGGCACGTACTCGGGAAAACATATTGGCCATTGCGTAGTATTGATCATTGGTCCATTTTTCCAATGGGTGGTTATGGCACTTCGCACAGTTGATGCTTAGCCCCATGAAGGCCTGAGCTACCGTTTCCGCCATATCTTCTGGCGACTGGTGTAACGCATAAAAGTTTGCCGCTCCATTTTCCAATGCACTGCCACTGGCAGTCACCACCTGTCTCACCAATTCATCCCAAGGAAGGTTATTCGCGACGCGTTCTCGAATCCATTTGTAATAGGCTTCAACTCCTGCAGGCCGAAGTCGTGCTCCACTGACCAACAATAGGTCGGACCACTTGTAAGCCCAGTAATCAACAAACTCTGGTCGCCCCAATACTTCATCAATCAGGGCCACTCTCTTTTCGTCGGAAGGACGCGGATCCTCTAGGAAGACCACCAACTCTTCGGTGGTTGGCAACACCCCCATTGCATCAACAAACAGACGTCTAATAAAAGTGGGATCGTCGCATAATGGAGAGACCGGAACCTTCAACTCATTAAGTTTGCGATTAACGATCTCGTCTATAAAGTTATTCTCTTGAATCGAGTCGCCATTAACCAATTGATCATTGAAAGGCACCGTATTGAAACTAAGGGCGTTCAGATTGAGGTACCAGACCTTAATAGCCCCTTCGCCAGGACCGACGAATTGCACCTTTCCGTGTTCGCCGACAGTCGCAACATTGAGATCCACGCTAGTATATTTCGACCACCGCGTGACGTCCTCGACATGACCATCACTAAAGTGGGCCATCACAACCAACTGTTGAGAAACACCGACTTGCTGCATCGCCAGTGGTGGTAACACTTCGAGCCGTTCGATGACGGGATCTTCATCAGCAGGCCCTGGAGCGCCGGCCGCAATCCATTCGGCGAGCACTCGGTATTCTACTTCGTTAACGTCCAGACGAACGCCTCCCTTATGTGGAAGCGCTCCGGTTGGTTTAGTAAGCAAGAGGCTTCGGCCAGGATCACTCGGAACGATTCGTCGCCCGCGGGCCTGACGTGTTAAATACGAATAATCTGCCGCCAAATCAAAACCGAAAAGCGTCAAACGAAAACCATTTTGCCCGGCACGGGCCCCGTGGCAAGCACCCCCATTACAGCCAGCCTTAGACAACACGGATTCTACATGATTGCGGAAACTCCAGCGAAACTCTTGTTGCTGCCCTGTCACTTTCACTGGCACACGAATCGACACTTCACCGCGTGTCGCAATCAGCGCGGTTTCACCATTCTTCAGCGGATAGACTTTATTGCCTTCTACTTTCGCAATGTCCGAGTGTTCCATACGCAAGACCACTCCTGAGAGAACCTGAGTCATGACTCTGTCCGACTGCAATTCCTGCACCACCACTGTCTGCGTCGCTTCGGTCGAATGCAACCGGATTTCCTGTGGGTAGACTCGAAGCTCTGCACCAACACTGCAGTTCAACGCGACGAATGAGAGGAAAAGAGTTAGCAATGACGATTTCATTTCGCACCTAATTGATCGGTTTTCCAGTTGATCGGTTTTCCAGCTATATACTTGCCTAGACAATAAGCAAATTTCTAAAACAGCTCCGTGATGGCTTCTTTTCCAAAATCAACCAATGGAAATGGTCGGCCGTTAGGACCAGGGAGAGTGGTATCCAAGTCTAAACCAAGACTGTGATAAATCGTGGCTACCACATTCGATGGGTCGACCGCGCGTTCGGCTGGAAAGCCTCCATTCGGGTCACTTGCCCCCACAACTTGGCCGCCCTGCACGCCTCCCCCGGCAAAATAGACGCTGAAACATTGTGGCCAGTGATCTCGTCCCCCGGCAGGATTCACACGAGGCGTGCGGCCAAATTCAGCCAGATTACAGACCAGAGTATTCTCCAATAAACCACGCTGTTCTAAATCCTCGATTAGTGCCGAATACGCTTGGTCATACATCGGAGCAACGACATCCTTCATTCCGGCGATCGAGGTGAAAGGATTACTTCCATGAATGTCCCATGTAATTTCGTTGAAGACGGTCAGGAAAGTGTTCACCGTGACAAACCGAACTCCTGCTTCAATCAATCGACGAGAAAGCAAACAGCATTGTCCAAAGCGATTCAATCCGTATCGTTGACGAACTTTTTCCGGTTCCTTACTCAGATCAAATGCTTCCCGAGCTGCTGGACTTGTCATCAATCTAAATGCCGCTTCAAAATTAGAACCGAGCAAATCAGCGTTCTCACTATTTTCGAATTCCTTGACCGTGTCTTCGACAACATCCCGAAGTCTGCGCCGCCGATTCAGACGTGCTTCACCTATTTCGGCAGGTGGCAACAGGTCAGGCACTTCGAAATCTTTCTTCGAAGGATCTGCATTGAGCACAAATGGGTCATAGGCTTTTCCGAGAAAGCCCGCGTCCTGCCCGTGAGGTAAATTACCGCCGGTCGAACCCATCGGCTCGGGCAGAATGGCGTGTGCGGGCAGGTCCGTTTTCCTGCCACGCAAATAAGACAAGGCACATCCCGCATGAGGAGTATTAATACCACCGGTGAAAAGACGCCCCGTTTGCAACATTTGATGGCCAGTGTCGTGGACGGCCGCCGCAGTATGGTAAACGCTTCGCACGACCGAAAACTTGTCTGCAATTTTTGCATGACGAGGTAGGATTTCTGTTAGAAGCATTTCGGGAGACGCTGTTTGTATCGGACTAAACGGGCCACGAATTTCAGCAGCGGCATCTGGTTTAGGGTCAAATGTGTCGATTTGGCTGGGTGCTCCCAAGTTAAAAATCATGATGACGTTTTTGTCATCATTTTCGCCCTTAACGGCACCAGCTTCCTGAGCTTCCACCAACTTTGGCAGCGAGAGCCCTACCGCCCCCAGACTTCCCACTTGAATGAAATCACGGCGAGATACCCCGTCGCACGTATGAGCCTTCGCATTACTTGTCAGATTTAACATTCGTCACTATTCACTAAAAAGGTCGCCGTCGGCATACCCCATCCCGTAACTCTTAAACGACACCACGGCCTGGAATAATTCTTTGTAACACATTAATATCACTTGCTAGCAAGTGTTCTGCATTGTCTAAATTAACAGAATCAGAACAGTGGCTCAAATGCACCTTTCCCGGAGCTACTAACCATTTCCTGAATACCATTTGCCTTTTAATTTGGACGTTCTAACATTGAATGAAAGTATGTAGTCTGAGTAATCACCACACCACGGGGCGGCTTGAAATGAAATTAAACTCAATCTGTTTCTGGACAGTCTTTCTAATCTCTTTTTTTGCCAGCGACGCTTCGTTCGGACAACAGCAGAAAACGTTTAAGCACTATGCAGATGCGCTCTCACGTCGCCTAATTGCAGAAGCGACGGCCAAGTCGAATGTAGACCATGAACTTGCCGTCATTGAGCTGACAAAACTGTACTCAGAATTGATAAACGATCCACGCCTTCGCAACAGTCCAACATTGAATCAATACCGAATAAAGCTGCGAGCACGTCTGATGAAGGTATTGCGTGAATTGGAAATACGGATCGCCCGAGAAGTGAGTCTAGCCACTCGTTCGAATTCTGACCAATTACAATACGCCTTACAGCGTCATCTTTCTGCGGCCAACCGTCAAATGGGTGGAGCCAAGCATTTGTTGGCTCCACGCGCGGGAGCAAACGTACCTGATTACGGTCCACAATTGGTGGCATTAATACAACGCACCATCACTCCACAGTTCTGGAACGTCAACGGAGGCCCCGGTTCGATTGTATACTACGCTCCTCTACGCCTACTTGTCGTCCGTGCCACAAGTCAGGTGCACGGACAGATACGAGACCTGAATGGCATGTTAAGATAAAACCAACAGGCCCACATTGCCTGTCTTGCTCCCACATTATTTTCGCTAAGGCCCCCTATGAATCCAGCAGACTACTTTCCTCAAGCTTTATCCTACAACGACTTCCTCGCACAACATGGCGATGACGGCGACCAGCGTCGATGGCAACAGGTTTATGATCAATCCGTCTTGAGCGACGAGCAGCTACAGCTACTGGGATCCTTTGTTCGCCAGATCAACGTACTCGTTTTTGCCGGAGCATGGTGTGGGGACTGTGTTGTCCAATGCCCGCTCTTTCAGCGATTTGCTGATGCGACTCCCACCATACAGCTCAGATTTATAGATCGTGACACTTTCCCTGAGCTCAAAGAAAACCTCACCATCTGCGGTGGCGCACGCGTCCCTCAAGTTCTATTCTTCAATGAAGACATGCAATATGTCGGCCATTACGGCGATCGAACAATATCTAAATACCGTGCTATGGCAGAGACGATAACCGGTGCAGCCTGCAGCGTTGGAATGGTTACTCAAGGTGATTCCGTGCACGAGCAGGTAATTCAGGACTGGCTGTCCGAATTTGAACGTATTCAGCTTATCTGCCGCACCTCTCCTCGCTTACGGGAGAAACATGGCGACTAGTAGGCGGTTGCACGATTCCGGATCTATGTGAAAATGAACAGCTGAATCTGACTGGTCAATCAATCAATATTTGCCGAGACCTTACTGTTGTGACAAATCGCATTGAACCTATTTCCACGGAAGAGCTTATCGAAGAGTTCGAGCTTTTTGATGACTGGGAAGAACGGTACCGATATATCATTGAAACCGGCAACTCCATGCCACCGCTGGGGTCTGTCTATCAAACCGAAGAAAATCGCGTCCAAGGGTGTTTGAGCAGCGTTTGGTTGATCATTGAACCGACCGAGAACGGACGCTACTTCTTCCGAGCAGACAGTGATTCCCAACTAGTCAAAGGGTTAGTTTGTCTGGTGATTATGTTGTACAGTGACAAAACTGCAGAAGAAATCTTACAGTTAGACATCAACACCGTCTTTGAGGCTATTGATTTACGACAGCACATCAGCCGCTCACGGTCGAATGGATTGAATTCTATGATTGGCCGAATAAAATCACTCGCGTTGGAAACGCTTCATTCAAGCTAAGATCATCGCCGGAGCCATTTCTTGGACGCTACATACGTTTTATACGCGCTGCTTACTTTCGTGAGTTCGCTGGCAGGTGGCTTAATCGTTAGTCGTATTAAGTTTACTCATAACGGCTTGCAAATCCTTCTGAGCTTTGTCGGTGGACTGATGCTTTCGGTCGCCATCCTTCACTTATTGCCTCACGCTGTACAAGAACTTGAAGACGATACGGTTACCGCCTCGCAGGCCGTGCTCGTTGGCATCGTGGTGACATTTATTTTGTTACGTGTTTTTCATGTTCATCAACACGGCCCCCATAATGAGAGCGACGAGGGCCATGACCATGATCACCAAAACCATCGCACTGAACACTCCCATACAACCGCCAGTGAGGACCCTGATCATTGCGAAGTTCACAGCAGTCGCTTCAGCTGGATTGGGTTGTTTATTGGGTTAGGGATTCATGCCCTAGTCGATGGAATTACAATCGCAGCAATCATTCTACAGTCTCGCGCTCATGATGGTGACGCTTCTCTACTTCCTGGGCTTGGAGTGGCGGCAGCAATTATTCTCCACAAACCACTCGATTCGATGTCTGTAATCTCTGTGATGAAGAGTTCCGGTTGGGATCAAAAGACGATCAATCTCTGGAATCTCGGATTTGCATCCATCTCCCCATTGGGAATCTACATTGCAGGCTATGGGTTAGGAACTATGGCAGGTGATTCCAACACGATGCTAATGGGCTGTACATTTGGGTTCACCACTGGATGCTTCTTAACCATCGCCCTGTCCGACATCCTTCCTGAACTGACATTTCACAGTCACGATCGCTTAAAACTAACCGCCGCCCTGATCGCAGGCATGCTATTAGGCATGACCCTGCAAGCACTGGAACCAAACCACGGCCACGGGCACAATCACAGCAAACATAATCATTCCAGCGTCATTCCGTATCAACCGTCTCCAATTCCGGTATACGATGTACTCCGCATAGGCTGAACAGCCAAAGACACCAGCCTGTCAAGGTTATCCAAATTCCGTTCATTGGCAACGCAGTCGACGGAGCAACATGACCGTCGAGTACCAGTGAATTCATTACTTGCGATACAATCCCAGCTGCGACCAGCAAAAGGCCGCCCAATTGTCCTACCATCTGTAATGGCGAGTAACGATACCGGTAGATTGCCACTACTGCCATCGCTTGCCAGAAGCTTAAAGCCAGCAGCACCGCCGGAAAATAGTAGATGCAAACATCCAAAAATGGTGGTAGGACCGGGCTAAAACCGAAGTAGCTAAGGATTTCCGTGGAATAGAAGTGAAAACCACAGATGCCCACTGACAGAAGGAAATACCCGGATAACCAACTCATGGCGAACACGACCTGAGCCAATGCTAACATTCCCCGTCCACGGGGATTAATCTTGCCCATGTCCATAAGATGCATCCGCCACCACGTGTGGGTCACTCCCCACGGACCGGTCAATAAACCGATCGGCAGGATAAAACAGACCGCCGAAAGGGCAATCCAGCGTTTTCCGTTATGGGCGGGAAGTTCGTGAGGATTAAACCTACCGCGTAATACATGCCCTTGCTTTTTTACCGCCGTGTCGCTACAGCGAGCAAATAGATAAAGCAAGCCGAAAGGAAACGCCTGATAAAGGGACATCGCCAGTCCATAAAAATAAACACCACCCTCTTGCCAGGCAGTGGTCAAGGGAATTTGCGTTTTTTGGTAGATCAACCAGTGGATCGCCTCAGAAAACAAAAACAAAACGCTGGAAGCGATCGCCAAAAAGACTCCAAGTCCACGTCGGCGGCGTAAAGCCAAAGCAAGGGTGACCAACGTCAGGCAGGGAATCATCGTAATCCCGAAGAGTTCGCCGTTGAGGTGAAACCACATGCCTAGTCACCGCTCTTTCCAACCATCATTTCAACGAACCACGAACGTAGCGTTCTGCAAGAATTCGCGTCGGAAAGACCTTCTTCTGCACCTGAATCTGACTGCGTTCCAAATCATATTGATCGATCGTACGACTAAGCCATTGATCGGCAATTTCATCATTATGAAACACATTGCCTAGCATCTGTACTCCACGCGGTCCACGGAAACGCATTAACACCGTTACATGAGGCCAATCGATAAACGGGTCCTTATAAGGGAGTTTATTCAAGTAGGGAACCAACTTGGCTTCAACCTCCTTAGGCTGAAGCTGGAAGTGCTTAGCAAACAGATCGAGATGCCGAGGAATCGTTCCGTCTGCACTCACGCGAAACCCACCGTCCAATGGCCCCAACGTCTGAAGTTCCTGAATATAGCCCTTAAATTGAGTTTGCCGCACCTTGGCAAGGTAGTGTGTTAAAACCCAAGCAGATGCATAGCCCTGCGAATCAAGGCGATAAGCAGTAATGACGTCCTGCATCCACTTCCCTGGTGACTTACCAAGCAACTCCGTCGTTTTTACAAATTGCTCTAATTCAAACATCCGGAAGTCATTGACTGTACCGGCCCCTTTCCAACGCATGTACTGCCCGGTGCTGGTAGGCGAGAGATACTCTGCGATCCCTTCAGTAATCCACATGGGCCACTGTGATGTTCTGGTCTGTGCACCAATATTATGCAGCAGTTGATGAACGCCTTCATGTGCAATCGTGTTGATTTTCTGCTTAATAGCCAATTCAGGTTTAATCTCCGAAAGTTTCGACTCCTCATACATCACGACGCGATTGGTAAGCGTGTGATAGTAGGCTACAATCCCCGGCGGCGTCTCTCGATAACGTTGAAATTCAGCCTCGGTTCGAAACATAACTACTACCAGAGGGACCTCCGGTTCATGCACTTGCACATCGAGGTTTTTCATATATCCGATGATACCGGGTGCCATCTTTTCCAGAATTTGACTTGTTGATTGGGCAAACGCTTCACTCGTGTTGTAAACATAAACGTAGCGGCCACTTTTACGCACCTGAAAACCAGCGAATAGCTGTTGCTGGAGCATTTTCCCCAGTTGCCCTTTATCGGCACCAACGAAAGGCTCGTCTGAAACTGGCGCCTCGGAGATCGCCCGACCTACTAACTGGCCGTCCGGCAGCAACACAATATGGTAATCCCCAAGAGTCACATGTACCTTGCCGATGACAGGATTACCAAATTCATTTACTGTTGCAACGTGCTGCCCACGGGTGGACACCACCGTACCAGGAGGGATATTAAACCCATACGAGCGTAAATCCAAGAGTTTCCCAACGGGCTGCGCAACCACAATACTCGCTGTGGAAAGCAAAATCAACAATGTTTTATGTAATCGAATCATGCTTGGGTAGATTAAAGCACTTTATGCCGAATTGCATCCCTGATCTTTTAATTTAATCGAATTCGGGGCTAGTTAATGTGGAGCAAAAGACCCCATAACAGCCGGCAAAATCGCCAAATCCGAAAAATTACGCCCCAGACTTGCCCAGTAAGTACATATTTCCCATACTCTCACCGAAACGTAATGGGTAAAGACTGGTTAAACCTTATTATTAGAAGACATTATCCTTGAGGCAACTATTGCCTATAAACCCTACGACCGTCCCGCAATCGAGTTTTTTGGATATACAATGTGGACAAGGTCGAAAAGAGAGAAGTGCTGTATTGATGGCTACAGGACTATGGGTACCCTCATTTTGCCATCAACTAATCATTTATTCCGTAACGGACATCCTCCAAATGATCATTCGAAATTCAGGTTCACTCCTTAAATCGATCCTCGTATTTGCCGCGGTTCTTGTATCTGCTCCTGCCAGTCAGGCCGCTGAATACACGCCGAATTTGGGAATATTGGAAATCCTGGCTAATCCGGCGACTCAGAATCAAACCGGTCTCTCGCCTGAGCTAACTGCGAAGTTTCAGGATCTCAAATCCCAGCGTCTCGAAATCTTTGATGCGTTGTATGGAGAAAATTCAAAGGTAGAACAGGAAGTTGTGACCCAGGAATTTCGCCGAGCCTCAGAGCAGATGGCTTTAAGCCTCTTAACTGTAAGTCAACGCACCAAGGTAAATCGTCTCCAATTCAACAAAGATGGGCTTGCATCCCTCCTGAAACCAGAAGTCCGCACTGCCATCAGCATTTCCGACAAGCAAGCAGCGGCTATTCGTGCTCACATCAAACACCGTGATGAACTATCCGGAAATTCCACGGAAACAGAAGCAGCTCGACTCCACATCCATACTGAACGAAAACTGTATGCTATCCTCAACAAAAACCAACAGCAGGATTGGAACCGTTTGACAGGACTGGACGAGAAATACGTCGCCTTCCTACAGGACACCCCCGCTGCCACGCCAGCAGAGTCTGAAAATTCGGACGAAAAACCAGCTGAGCCTGCGACGGAAACCTCCGAAAAAGCTCCGGCTGAAACTCCAACCACCGAAAAGCCATCAACAGACTCCCCCAAAGAAGAATCTGCGGATACCCCCAACGAAACCCCTGCAAATAAAGAGACGCCAGCAGCCGAAACTACAGAAGAGCCGGCTGACACTGACGCCCCAGTCCCTGCAGAACCCACTGAGACTCCGACCGTCACGCCAGAGGCGACCGGGACTCCGTCCAATGATAGTCAGTCCATGCTGAATGAATTTGGTGAGATTGAAGTGCGGTTCGCTTTCAATTACACCCCATGGGGCGATGTTATTGAGTGGTTTGCCGAGTTGAATGAACTATCTCTTCAAATGGATGCCACTCCAGAGGGAAGCTTCAATTATTCAGACCCACGTTATTACAGCCCAGCTAAAGCAATGGACCTAATGAATGGTGTTTTGCTAACTCGTGGCTACACGCTGGTAAGACGCAATCAGATGCTGCTGGTCGTCAATTTGGAAGATGGAGTGCCAGACGTTCTAGTGGAGTATGTACCCCTCGAGGACCTGGACTCGCGTGGTGAATACGAACTGGTGAAAACGCTATTTCAATTGGTTAAAATGACTCCCGAAGAAGCTACGGCTGACTTGCAGAAGCTGATTGGGCCAACCGGACAACTCTACGTCTTTCCTGCAGCCAAGCAGGTCCTTGTCCAGGAACAAGCAGGTCGTCTTCGCACCATCCGAGACATTATCGAAGGGGTTGAAAAACCTCGCGGAGAATTAGCAAGCAAAGTAGAGGAAATCGAACTCGAATTTGTGACCGCAGAAGATATCTTGATGGTCGCACGAACCATGCTGAACATGAGCGAAGATTCTTTCGCCCGCGAAGGCCTGAGTTTTGCAGTCGACACACTCGGCACTCGCATCTTCGTTACTGGAGAAGAAGAAAACATCGCTGTCTTAAGAGACCTCGCGGAACGCTTAGACAAAGACCCACTTGAAGGTATGGAAGCCGTAGATGTGGAACAACCCCAGTTGCAAACGCACCTAATCAACGTTGCTGACCCACAGACTACATTCGACGTCCTTCAGACTCTATTGGCCGGCTTGCCCGATGTCAGACTTGCACTCGATCCGGCAACTAACAAGGTTATCGCGTTGGCCCGCCCGTCCGAGCAAGCACAAATCGTCGCAACAATTAAAGAGCTTGAAGGCGACGTCCCTGTATTTGAAGTGATTTCATTGCAAACACTTGATCCAGAAATGGCATTGGCCATGATCGCAAATATGTTTGGAACGACCACCACTGAAGAAGGTGTAGAAGTGACTCAGGGGCCTAAGGTTACCGCTGACCCAGTTTCCATGAAGCTCTTTGTCCGTGCGACCGAATCAGAAGTAACTTCGATCCGGACGATGATTGAACGGTTGGAAGCTGAAAACACAACAACGCAGGAAGGGAATATTCGCATCCTGCCCTTCAGCGGCCAGAGTGCCGAAGACGCACTTGAGCGGGCTGGACGCTTCTGGACGGGCGAAAACAAGATTCGACTGGTCACCCCAAGTGATCGAGGTGAATCGAACATACAAAAACGAACCACGGAAGAGCCGCAGGAACAGACGGAACCTCCAACGACAGATGCGCCAGCGGTGAAACCGACGAAAACGGATGTATTGAACAAATCCGCTAAAACTGACGACGGAAAAATCCAATTCATTAGCAGTTCACTGCAGGACGACAACACAATCACCTCCCGCATAGGCAACGACATTGTCGTGGAACTTACGCCTGATGGTATTATTATCGCGAGTGACGATACCGATGCTTTAGATCGCTTTGAAAGCCTTTTGCGCCAGCTCATACCTCCGGGAACCACCCTCACGGATCGTCAGATCACCGTTTTTTACCTCAAATACGTGAAGTCCGATGTCGCGAAGTCCCTCATCCAGGAAATCATGAGTGGTGGCGCGGACTCCACAGATGGACTTGGTTCTTTGGTTAGTGACGCCACGAGCAGTTTAATGGGTGGCGGTCTAATGGGAATGATCCTCGGTGGTGGCGGTGACAGTGGATCCGGTGACTCATCGACCTTTTCCGCCACAGGAACAGTAAGTATCGTTTCCGACCCCCGCCTCAATGCCCTCGTTGTTCAAGCAAATGACGAAGACCTCGCCATGGTGGATTCCCTATTGGGGATTATCGACAAAGAAGGATCGGAAACGGAAGTTGAAACGCAAGGCAAACCACGACTGATCCCTGTCACCTATGTTAGTGCTAAGGACATAGCCGACATACTCAAAGAGGTATACTCTGGCCGAGTTAACGGCGCATCGAGCGGTCAACAGCAACAGCGGCAACCAAGCCCTGAAGATCTGATCCGAGCATTGCGAGGCGGAGCGGGCGGAGGACGCGGAGGCCAGCAGCAAGCGGCTAAAAGTGAACCTGCGAAGCTCAGCATCGGGGTCGATGAAACCAGCAACTCAATTATCGTTTCAGCTCCTGAACCGCTCTTCAAGGAGGTCGAAGAGTTGGTAATGACACTTGATCAAGCGGGTACTCAAACCCAACAGCAAATCGAAGTTCGAACGCTACATCTTGCCAACCCAGACGTGGTCAACACTGCTTTACAAGCGATTCTCGGTGATTCAGTGTCCACTTCATCGAGCTCAGGCGGTAATAGCGGTTCATCTGCGGGACAATCCGGCGGTGGAAACCCTGCTGCATCCGCTGAAGCGATCCGACAACGAATCCAGGCATTCCAGGAAGCTGCCAGACGTGCTGCTGAGGCTCGTGGTGGAGGAGGAGCACCTGGTGGAGGTGGACGTCCCGGTGGATTCCCTGGTGGGGGTGGTCGCCCCGGTGGTGGCGGACGCTAAAACCTGTATGCAGATACGCAAAATTATTAGAAAAGAGTACTATAATGGAAGCATGCGTAATACTACGGGATAGGGGCCTCCTTAATGACACCCAGGTGGACACAATCGTCCAGACTGGCGTGAAAGGCAACGAGCAAATTGCGAGCGCTATTTCATTAGGCTTTGTTGAAGAACGACAAGCCTTACAGGCGGTCGCTGAAGCGATTGGCGTGGACTTCGTCGACTTACGCGAAACAGAGGTTGACCTCGGGTTACTGGACGAATTCCCCACACGATTGATCTATCGTGAATCCCTATTCCCCGTCGCGGCACAGAACGGTCACATTACCGTTGCCACTAGCGATCCTTTCAATCTCTATCCGCTTGACGAGGCTTCTGCAGCCACAGGCAAAGCCATCCTCCCTGTTGTTGCGACGCAACGTGATATCGACACGCTAATCAAAAATCATCTTGGCGTTGGAAGTGAGACTATTGACAGTCTCGTAGCAGCTAGGCAGACCGACGAAGTCGAGTTGCTCGAGGAACTGGAGATAGATGGTTCCGAGCTGTCAGAAATGGCCCAGGAAGCCTCGGTTATTCGACTCGTAAACGAAATCCTTCTGGAAGCGATTGAATCAAGAACAAGTGACGTCCATATCGAATCACAGGCAAGTGGCATTTCCATACGGTACCGTATTGATGGGATGCTCCACCCCCAACCGGTACCCCCTGAGATTAATCAGTTTCAGGCAGCGATCATCAGTCGCCTTAAGATTATGGCAAGATTGAACATCGCAGAAAAACGACTGCCGCAGGACGGCCGGATTAAGCTTAAAGTTCGCGGTCGGGAAGTCGACATTCGTGTGAGTGTGATCCCAATGATTCATGGCGAAGGGATCGTCATGCGTATCCTCGATAAAGGTGCGATGGTCTTCGACCTCCAAAGCCTGGGGATGGAAGCAGATACCTACGCAACTTTTAGCGAACTCATTCGGATCCCACATGGTATCGTATTAGTCTGTGGTCCGACCGGGTCCGGTAAAACCACGACCCTCTACAGCTCTCTGATGGAAATCAAGGGACCCGACAACAAAATCATTACTACAGAAGATCCGGTTGAATACCAGCTCGACGGTATCAACCAGATTCAGGTTCATTCACGTATCGGGTTGACCTTCTCTGCCTCGCTGCGGAGCATCCTGCGTCATGACCCGGACATCGTCCTGGTCGGTGAAATTCGTGACCTTGAAACAGCCGAAAACGCCATCCAAGCATCCCTTACCGGGCATATGGTATTTTCTACACTCCATACAAACGACTCTGCCGGCGCGTA
This sequence comes from Rhodopirellula sp., assembly GCA_002701385.1. Classification (GTDB taxonomy): domain Bacteria; phylum Planctomycetota; class Planctomycetia; order Pirellulales; family Pirellulaceae; genus UBA721. The sequence goes on from NZVD01000018.1 coordinate 17,297, forward strand.
CACTCGTATGACCGACATGGGAGTTGAACCTTTCCTGGTTGCCAGTACCGTCGAAGCCGTAATGTCCCAACGTCTGGTTCGTCGTCTCTGTAACACCTGTAAACAACCGGTCAATCTTGACGACATAGACCTACCACATGATTTTCCACGAGATCAGGTTGATGGTGACATCTTCTCCGCCACGGGTTGTCGGGAATGTCGCAACGTCGGGTATTCCGGCCGACTTGGAATCTACGAATTGATGCTTACAACTGACGAAGTTCGGGATCTGGCAACGCAAAACGCAAGTAGTTGGGAGCTAAAGAAAATTGCCGTACGCAACGGAATGAAGACCTTGCGAGATGATGGTTGGCGAAAAGTAATCGCCGGCAAAACCAGCCTTGATGAAGTCCTGCGAATCACTAAAGGCGACCAGATCGTTCCGGCTTCCTAACCTCTCAATCAAAGCTCATTCATGCCCGATTTCCAATACACTGCCCGCGATGCCACAGGAAAAAAGGTAGCAGGCAAAATTGCCGCCGCTACTGAACGGGAAGCCGTACGCCTACTTGCTGGTCAATCGCTATTTCCCTTGAACATCTCCACCGATGTCAAAGCGACGGCCCGTAAGAGCAGCAAACGCGTAAAAGGGCAGGTAATGGCGCAAGTCTACGGCCAACTAGCGTCGCTCCTAAGAAGTGGAGTGCCCCTTCTGCGTAGCCTCAAAGTCCTACAAAAACAAGCGTCTAATGAAACGCTCTCCTTTGTACTCGGCGAAGTCCACAGGCAGGTCGAAGAAGGTATCAACATTGCAGACGCAATGGGGCAATACCCCAAAGTCTTTAGCGAAGTCTGCATAAACATGTCACGCGCGGGAGCGGAGGGTGGATTTCTAGAAGACGCGCTCGATCGAGTCGCCACCTTCACCGAACAGCAGGAAGACCTCAAAGGAGAAACCATGGGCCAACTGGCCTATCCGCTATTCTTAGGAACTGTGGGATCCCTTCTGGTCGCAGGGCTCATCATATTCTTTGTCCCTAAATTTGGTGACATGTTTGATAATCTCCGGGAGCGTGGCGAACTGCCGGCCATCACTGACCTTCTACTCGCATTTAGCGAAAAGCTGCGAACGATCTGGGCGGGTATTGGCTTAGGGATCGCATTTGCAGGGGTCCTGCTTATTAACAAACACTTACAGACAGATCATGGAAAACGACAACGCGATTTGATTAAGATTAAACTTCCGCTGGTAGGCAAGGTATTCCTGGCTTTTGCCGTCGCACGATTCTGTCGCGTCCTGGGAACTTTGTTGCAAAACGGAGTGCCAATCTTAAAATCACTTGAAATCAGCAGCCAGGCGGCAGGCAACCGAATTATTGCCAAGGCTATTGACGATGCCACGGATAATATTACAAGCGGTGAGTCGCTATCGAAACCATTAGGTGGAAGTGGATATTTTCCCGTCGCCGTGGTGGAAATGATTTCAGTGGCAGAAGAGTCGAACACTTTGGATAGAGTACTAATAGAAATCGCCGATAATCTCGAAAAACGGACGACTCGTCAGCTTTCGCTAGCGGTCCGCTTGCTCGAGCCCATTATGCTTCTGGTCATGGCTGCAGCCGTGCTTGTCGTCGTAATCGCGTTATTGTTACCAGTGATCAAAATGAGTAGTGCAATCTAAGGATTTCCACGAAACTTTTGCTTACAATCTTAGTTTAATACACATAAACCTTACTTAGTTAACTGGGCTTATCCCCTGAGGACCATTTAGAGAAATGCAAACGAAAAAATACCAACGAAACCAACGACGTCGCAAGGGTTTTACACTGATGGAAGTCCTGATTGTGATGGCAATCCTCGTGGTGCTCGGCTCCATGGTTGTAACACAATTTGGTGGGATTTTATCCAAGAGCAACTCCGACAACGCAATGATCCAAATGCGGTTATTCCAAAAACAACTCAAATTCTACAAGGCTCATGTTGGTTCTTACCCTCCAACAGAAGCAGGTTTGGATGCGTTGATCAACGCACCTGCTAACGCCCCGCAAGGAAAGTGGAATGGCCCGTACATGGAAGCGGCTGAAGTGCCGACCGACCCCTGGGGAAATCAATACACCTATTCTTCAGACGGCAAGACATTCACCATCGTCTCAAATGGCGAAGATTCCCAGGAAGGCTCGGAAGACGACGTCACTCTGGAGGGACTCTAATCCCCGCCTCACAACACTCCGAGTAAATCATGAAGACTATAAAGTGTAAAATGCGCCGCACTGTGAAAACAACTGCGGCCGCTTTTACACTTTTTGAACTTCTGATTGTGCTGGCTGTAGTGGTTATCCTTTCCGCCGTTGCCTACCCCACCATACGTTCCATCGTCGGTTCGGAATATCTCACCTCTGGCGGAGACCAGGTCAGGATTCATTTTGCCCAAGCGCGAAACCAAGCGATCCGCAGCGGCCAAACGCTTTCTCTTCGATACGAAATTGCAGGCAAGCGATATCTGATTGAACCCTGGACAACCGGAGATGAGTTTCTAGAAGCTGGGATGACAAGCGACACTCAACCCCAAGTCAATCTAATGGGTATGGGTGCCGTTGAAGCTGAACCGAATCCCAATCACGTCATTGAGAAACTGGTTGGGCAAGTACATACGTTACCAGAGGACATTACTTTTGCCGGCTCAGTCCAGTCTTTCGATGCACGCCAGTCCATTCTGGGCGATGCCAGCTACAACGAGCTAACCGAGGTTGCAGGCCTTCAAAGTGCCACTGATGGAATTGCCGGTACCTGGTCAGACCCTATCTTATTCTATCCCGATGGGAGTACCACTCAGGCGGAGGTTCGCCTTGCCAATGACTCCAAGCAGGCTTTTGTGATGGTACGAATCCGGGGATTAACCGGCGTGTCCTACGTTTCCAACGTCGTCACGGCCGAAGAACTGCAACAACTCGATATCCAGAGAGCCTCTTCGCAAAACCAATGATTACGCGCAAATCACAATCCGGACGAAAGGGATTTACCTTGATGGAATTGCTCGTGGCAATTTCCATTCTTGGTTTTTCCATGGTGGCTATAAATGGCCTACTGTCACTCGGAATGCGAAATGCCGTCGACGCTCAGATACTTACCACCTCACAGTTTCTGGCCGAAACCAAACTGTCTGAAGTGAAGACAGGCCTGATCTCACCTACATCCACCGGCAAAATCCCCTTCACCGCCGAAGAAACGATGGACCCCTTCACCTATGAAGTACAATCCCAAACGATCGGCAGTGATGGCAATCTGATGGCGATACAAATTGTCGTCGAATACACGCCACCAGATGGCTCACGCCCTTTAATAACCACCTTAACAACCTGGATGATTGACCCGCAGTTGGAATTGGCAGAAGATGCCAACGACCCGATCCAGCAAATGCTTCTTGAACTGGAGGGTACCCAATGAGCTCCAGCTATAAACACAAAGGTGTCACGCTTTTTGAACTGATCGTCTCTCTGGCCCTGTCTGGTGTGCTATTCGCTTTAATTACAGACATGATTAGTACGCACTTTGGTGTGCTACAGCGTGAACGAGGTCGCGTCGAAGAAGTGCAGTTAGCCCGTGCACTGCTTTCGCAAATCTCTAACGACATCAAAAGCGCAGTACAGTATAACGGTGTCGACGTCAGCGCTGCCCTCGATAACATTTCCGTAGACGATGCCTTAGGGGCTGCGATGAGTGCGGGAGTTGATTCCAGCGCGTTACTGGATGCAGCCAGCGGGCTACTATCGTCCGGCGACCAAATGCCAACCTACGATTTCGAGACCAGCTTCCCCGAATCCCTCGGCATGTATGGCGATTCCGCGGTACTGCGACTGGATGTCAGCCGAATTCCAAGGCAGGAAGAATACCGCGCCCTTTACAATCCCACAAATCCGTCGGCGTTACAGGACGTCCCTTCGGACGTCAAACTAATTTCCTACTATTGCCGCAATGCCGACTTGGAAACAACAGCATCGGCCCAAGATATCTTCATTGACGACCCAACGACTCCAGGCTTGGTCCGGGGTCAACTCAGTCGAGCTATTACCGCTTACGCTATGAACAACGGTAATTTCCAAGCTGTGCAGGCCGCCGATAAGTTATTAGCACCCGAAGTGATGGCAGTCGAATTCGAATATTTTGACGGATACCAATGGCTCACTTACTGGGATAGCGAAGAATTCGAGGGATTACCACTTGCGGTCAAGGTTCGCATGACCATGCGGTCAAATTCCCCCTATTCCAGCGGTGGTGTGATTGATGCCTTTTATGGTAATACGACTGATAGTCAGGGGAGAGTTGCCGTCACCTATCAAAAGACCATCAAACTTCCCGTAGGTAAAATCCGCCCACTTGAACAAGATGACGGAGGACTCGATTCACTCGGATTATGATTTCCAAACTCGCCTTCCGCAGGCTACGCGGCTCAGCCCTGTTAATCGTTTTAGTGGTTGTCATGATAGTGTCACTTGGGGCATATACGTTTTCCGAGTTGATGTTGACGCATAATGAAACCGCGAACCTATCGACCCAAAGCATGCAGGCGAAATGGCTGGTTGACGCCGGCATCGACGTCGCCAGAATCCATCTATTACAACCGCATGACCAACGCATGGCGTCCGGTGGTGACTACGACAACCCGAATGTATTTCAAGCGATTAACGTACTGACTGACCCAAATCCGGAACTCACCGGGAATTTCACCATCATCGCACCTGGACAAGACAGTGATGGCTTTACTGCCGGTTATCGCTATGGACTTGAAGACGAATCCTCGAGGCTCAATCTGAACGCACTCGTGGTTGCCGACACTTATTCGACTAATGGGGGCCGTGAAATGCTCATGGCTTTACCAGGCATGACTGTTGACATCGCCGATGCAATCATGGACTGGATTGACGACGACGATGAAACTCGTGAATTCGGCGCCGAGTTCGATTACTACCAAAGCTTGGGATCACCCTACGAGCCCAACAACGGCCCCTTCAACACCGTGGAAGAAATCTTACTCGTCCGTGGTGTCACCCCTGAAATGTTGTTCGGGGCAGACATCAATCGCAACGGGATGATCGATCAACACGAACTTCCTGCTCAGCAAAAGATTCAAGAACTGGTTTCTCTCGCATCTGCGACCAATGGAACGGATACCTTAAATACCGGTTCGCTCGATCGCGGTTGGAGTGCTTATCTGACACTATACAGCAAAGAAAATAATCTGAATGTAAACGGTGAGCCCCGAATTGACCTGAATTCAAGTGACCTGCAAACTCTACATCAGGATTTAGCTGCCGTGTTTGATCCGGCTGTTGCCAATTTCATCATTCTCTACAGGCAAGGATATCCGGTCTTTGAACAGGGCGACAACCAAACTGATGGCCTCCCTCAACCCGCCTCTGCAGTCGAGATTGATTTCCTCCTCGAACCGGAGCGAGAAATCACGCAGGTTCTAGAATTGGTCGGTAAACAGTTACTCTGGGAACCTGATCTGATCGATGACGAACCAATCGATATCATGCCTGCCTACCCTATGGACTTAAGCCTGGCTACGACGCTCGACCGCCTAATGGACAATGCTTCCACTAACTCTAACCCAACCATTCCCGGACGACTAAATATTAATCAGGCCCCTCGACTGCTACTACAAGGAGTCCCGGGACTGTCTGACGATATGATTGATTTCATCATACAAACTCGTTCCGTCGACCCCTATCAGGACCAGCAAAATTACTATCGCCACGAGACCTGGTTACTCAAACAGGCGGGACTCAGTTTCCTGCTTGGGAACGCTCCTTTTACGCTCGACGACATGAAGGCATTGCAGCCGTTCATTTGTGGTGGCGGAAGTGTTTTTAGAGCACAAATCATAGGCTATTACGAAGGTGGGACAGCTTCCGCAAGAGGTGAAGTCGTCCTAGACGCTACAACCGTTACACCACGTATTCTTTTGTGGCGTGACCTAAGCCATTTAGGCCGTGGATATCCCCTGGACGTGCTAGGCTTACATTACGCTGGTAGCGGTCAAACCGCCCTACCCGCTATTCAATAACACAACTAAAGGAACTCAGCATGGCTAAATTCGTCGCATATGAATGGGATGATCAGTCAGTACGCGCAATTTCGGCATCCGCAAAAGGAGCAGATCTAGCTATCCACGGATTAGTGGAAGAAGCTATCCAACCCGCTAGTGAAGATGTCGACGCCGAAGCCTCGCGTGAAAATGCTATCTCCAACGCACTTGCGTCGGTTGGAGTAGGTCGTGGGCAAGCCGTTGCGTTTTCCGCTCGACGCTCGCAGACCGAAGTTCGCATGCTTGTGTTTCCCGATATCCCGGAAAGCGAGTTACCGGACCTAGTCCGCATTCAAGCACCGACCATCTTCAATGCGGGTGACGATGGGCTGCTGGACTTCACTCCCCTAGGTGAACTCCAGGATGGCCAGCGTTATATCGCAGCCGCCGCGATCGAAAATGACACCCAGGTGGATATTATCAGCAGTGCAGCTGCTGCGGGTGTGACGATCGGTAACATGACGCTTCATCCGTTTGGCAGTGCATTTTACGTAGAAAAATACCTTCCGTCGTCGACGGCCCGGCTCATTGTGGAAATCCTGGGCGTAGAAGCAGAACTAACCGTTGCTCGTGATGGCGTCGCTCACCTGGTCCGCACAATCCGACTTGTACCAGATTCACCGGATCTAAACTACATTTCTTCCGAAGTTCGCCGTACGCTAACCAGCTATGAAAATCAGCCTAATGGCGGAGACGTCACGCAAATTGTGGTCGTTGGCAATGAAGCGATTCATCAAGAGCTATCTGATTTACTGTCCTCACTTGTAGACGAACCCGTCGAATTGTTTAATCCCGTTACGCATGCGTCCATAGATTCGACCGCTAGAAGCAATATGCCTAACAACGCTTCAGTATTTCTCGGTCTCATGGGCTGTGTGACTCAACTGGCCAACAATGAAATCCCTGCAATTGACTTCCTGCACCCAACGCAGCCACCAAAACAGACTGCTGGCCGTGACAGAGCGGTAAAATTGGGGAGCTATGCGGTTGCCGCCCTAGCTGTGATCGCTATTGCATTATGGTACCCAGTTAAATCAAAGAAAGACACCATCGCCGAAAAATACCAATTGGCTGGCCAAGCAGTCTCCCTCACTCCTCAAATGATTAAGACGCAGGATGAGAAAAACAAAATACTCGCATCTAAACTTGGCACAGTTGACGACTTCTCTAGCAATACGGTTAGCTGGCTAAATGAAATTGCTTACTTGTCCGACACGCTCCCTCAGGACCCAAATGATGTAATCATCAATGGTTTCTCGGCACGGATCAATCAAAACCGTTCCGGCCAAAATGCAAACGTTAAAGCGAGACTTACATTAGATACGCTTTTACGGGACGCCTCGCTCCTTAACACGATGACTACCTCGATTCGCAACCCATTACATGCGATCTCTAATAATGGCTTGCAGGAAACTCCGGATACCCCACCCTACACCCGAAAAACGCTACAGCTCATCGACCTTCCGCTTGTTGAACCGGAAACAGAGATTTCGGAAGAGACATCCGTCGATACGCAACCTACGCCCGAATCAGAGCCCCAACAAAAAACTGTCGGCAACGTAGCCGAAGACGGCGAAACTGATCGAAACCCAACAACAGATGAAGCAAAAGCAACGTCACCGCAAACGGAATCTGACCCTACCAACAAGCCCAATCCGACCACGGAAGAATCCAAGGACGAAGCGGGGGATACAGAGAGACTCAATGATTCTAAATCCCCCGAATCGATCGACAATTCAGGAGTTTAGTCATGGAAGCAAGAGAAAAACTATTAGGCGCAGCGTTAGGTCTAATGATTATTGCCTGGGCCCTCATTTCAGGCATCGGCCAGTATACTGACCTGCTCGCTGAACTAGACGAAGAGGCACAAGAGGCTGACATCAAAGTAATTGATTACCTTGACCTACTTGAAGATTTCCAAGAAGACTCTACAGACTACGAATTATTACTTAATAAATCTCTTGGGTCTGACATCAATGTAGCACTTAACGACTACAAGGCCTGGCTGGTGGAACTGCTGGAAGGTGACTTGGAAATTTCCAACTATGACATTAAGAACGAACCACCGCGTGATGTGGACAACATATACACCAGCCTGGGAATCCGCCTCAATGCGACTGGCTCCCTTCAGCAAACAACCAAGCTACTATATCTGTTTGAAACCAAGCAATTGCTACATCGCATCAAAGATTTGACGGTTACACCAACCGGATACAATCAATATCAACTGGTATTGGCTATCGAAGCAATCGCGATGACTGAAGCACCATCCAAAACCGATGTAACCGCAGTGGCCCATTCAGAAACATTAAACGGCGAAAGCTACGAAGATTACTGGACTAGGATTTCCAATCGCAACTTCTTTGGTCCGGAAAATAAAGAACCAACGTTTACACCGCCACCAATAGCGGCAACCGTGGGCGAGAAAACATCACGAACACTCACCGCGAGTGCTGGCGTCAACGAACAAAACGTACAAAATGTCGTTTTCGAATTGGACGAGGATTCAATCCCGCCGAATTTCGTCGCGACCCTAGCAGGAAATAGCCTGACGGTATCCAGTGAAGACGTCGGCACCTATCGATTTAATGTCAAAGTTACCGATAACGGTCTGCCAGCGAAAACAATTACACGGGAACTTGCAGTTACCGTAAACGAGAAACAGGTGCCGAAGCCCGCGGAACTGAAGCCGGAACCACCTAAGCCACCTGAATTCAACGTGGCACAACTTGCATTTTTCACAAGCACAGTCGAAGTGAACGGTCGAGTTCAGGTCTGGATCCATCGACGAGATTTGGGGGAAATCCTCAAACTACCGCTTGGATCCAAAATCGAAATTGGTGCGATTCGGGGCACCATCCATGACGTAGATCAACGATATCTGACCATTCTTACCGAGAATAAAGACCTTCTTGAAATCAAGGCGGGTAAGGCTCTAAGTACAGCCGAAAACATTACCTCTCAAGCGGAAAGCCTCCTCCCGTAGGGAAATAGGCAACCTAAGAACTCTACGCTAGCGAGTAAAGCTTTAACCAGATGGCTTTACTCGCTTTTTCTTTGTTTAAAGGCTGAAGGTGCCTGCGGGTTATTCCGATTGTAATGAACATAACGGGATGTGCGCTTATGGTATGCCTGCGCAGAACTGGCAGGGACGCCTGTTTGGTAATAATTAGGCAATAGAAAAACCCAATTGAGAGACACGGAAATGGAATTCCCAGTGAAAAGTTTTATTCACAAAGCTATTACATACGTTGCAGTTGTAATGTTGCTTACTTCAGTACCGCTCTTTGCACAAAATGCGTCAGTTAGTTCGACAGTACTGCCTGTCAAAAACACCGAAGCACCAGCATTAGCCAGTCGCCTTCAGTCGGTATTACAAGATTTCGGCATCAGTGCCCAAGTGACTGCTGACCGAACAACCAATTCGCTAATCGTAAATGGCTCTTCCAACGCTCACAAGATTGCGGCGGACCTATTAAGAACACTTGACAAACCTATTGCGAAACAAGTTCCGCAACCGCAACAGGCTGGTTCGAAAGTGGTTGGGTATAGCGTGCCTTTAAACCAAATTGCAGATATTTCCCAAAAGATCCAGGCTGCGTTTGCCAATCAGCAGGAGGTTAAGGTTGTCCCCGACGCTCGTACTGGGCAGATCGTTGTCATTGCTGGTGACACCGTGCACAGACAAATAACTCAGTACTTGGATACAATCAAACCGGCACCTCAAACTAATGTACTGCCAGTCTCTAGTCCGACGAAACAAGCCGGCCACCAACTACTAAGTATTGACTCCAAGCAGTTCGAGGCTTCTGTACAGAGCATGTTTGGCGGAAACCTGAGGGTCACTACTAATCAAGATGGGAGTATTGCTAACATTGTTGTTCCGTCCCGAACCGGCAATGGTGCAGTACTTCAAGTTAACCGAGCCACAAATACAATCAGTGTACAAGGCAATTCTGTCGCCCAACAAGCTTGGCTAAAGATTGCAACCCTGCTCGACACCCCAGCCACCGGAGAAGATGACCGCACCGGAATCGTGCCTGTCGAAAAGGCTAACCCCAATACCGTCAAACGTGCGGTGACATTGGTAGAAGACGCTGAAAAGGCGTCGAGCAATACTAATCGTGCGTTGCAAAAGTCGACCGAGCGAAAGGCATGGGGTGGTGATTTAGTAAGTTCCATCTTCAATCAAAACACTGTCGCTACTCAAGAGCCGGTCGGGGAGGAGCGCAAGCCTGCTGACGATGAGGAAATCGGCGAAACGCTACTGCAAATCGAACCAAGTGAGGCTGGATTACTAGGTCCTGTGCAGATCGAATTCGTCGAAGGGCTCGGGGTATTTATTATCAAAGGCCAACGGGACGACGTTGCGAGGGTCATTGAAATCATTGAGCAAATTGAACAGCGAACTAGTGAGACCCAGCCTTCGATACAAATCCACCACTTAAGTCACGTCGACAGCAACGTAATTACCGAACTCATTGACGAATTGTACGATGATGTGTTTGGTTCGCGTAATAGTAGCGTCAGCATCACAGCCCTAGACAAACCTAATGCTTTATTGCTTATTGGACGCAACGAAAGCATGTCCGCCATCATGGACCTCATTACCAAACTAGACCAGCCCGTGAGGCCTGATACCCAGTTCCAAATCTTCCCATTGCAACATATGTCAGCGTTGGATGCCGAACGACAAATCCGCTCGTTTTACACCAATCAGCCTGGTGGAGACGAAGAGCAACGTCCCGGCCTCGGTGTTCGCCCGCGAGTCATTGCGGATTATCGCACCAACAGCCTTATCGTTCACGCTGCCCCTAGAGATGTTTCTGAGATTGCAGCTCTTCTTGAACGGCTCGATATCGAAGAGTCTCCGGCAACCAACCAATTACGAGTATTCCGGCTCAAGAATGCACTTGCTGCTGACTTACAGCCAGTGCTACAGGAAGCCATGACTGGCATAGCTGCCGACCAAGGCGGTAATAACCAAGGCAGCACTGCCACGATTAGTCCTCAGTCATCGAAGTTAGAAATCCTGACGATCAATTCTGACGGTGAAAGCAAAGTTGACTCCGGGATTCTGGCTGGTGCCACTGTGACTGCAGATGAGAATGTAAATGCTCTTGTTGTACGAGCTCCGGCAACCGCCATGCCGTTAATTCAAGAACTCATTAATCAACTTGACCAACTCCCTAACGCGGAAGCGCAGATTAAGGTTTTTCAGGTCGAAAATGGGGATGCTATCAATCTCACCCAATTACTACAGGAACTCTTTGGGTTGCAAGTTACTGCAGGCTCAAACGCCAGCAGCAACGCCTTCAATTCAGCCCTGAGATCCGGTGGTGGGGGAATCGGCGGAGGAGAGTCCTCACTGGTACCCCTTAGGTTCGCCGTTGACCAGCGAACCAACAGCGTAATCGCCTCCGGTTCAGAATCGGATCTCGATATCGTAGAGCTTCTTTTGTTACGCCTTGATGAAGGCGACATCCAAACGCGACGCAGTGAAGTGATTCGCTTAAAAAATGCGGATGCTGCGTCGGTAGGTCAGACGCTTCAGAATTACGTCAATACTCAAAGACAACTCCTTACTCAATCCTTTAGTCAGCAGACCAGTATAGCCAATTACGAGATCGAGGAAACGGAAGTGGTCGTAGCTTGGGATGTTGCTAGTAATTCTGTTATTATCTCAGCGCAACCCAAAACCTTTGACACACTCGCTGCTCTGGTCGAAGAATTGGATTTTGAACCTGACATGGTGATGATACAAGTTATCATTGCGGAGGTTGAACTAAATGACGGCTTTGAGGCCGGGGTTGAACTTGGACTTCAGGATAGCCTACTCTTCGATCGAGGAGCATCCACCAATGGTTTTGGTTGGCACGGTCAGGCCCTAGGGAATGACCCTGGAGCAACCGCCTCCCGTGAAAGTCTAGCGGGCCAAGTGATTTCAGGGTTTGGCATGGGGCGTAATAGTGCTGCACTAGGATACGGCGGATTAGCTGTGAGTGCGGCCAATGAGTCGATTCATATAATGATGAGGGCTCTACAGGACCGCGGCCGCCTACAAATCCTGAGCCGTCCGCAAATTATGACCTTGGATATGACTGAAGGATTCGTCCAAGTCGGCTCTGACATCCGTCAGATTACCGGTAGTCAGGCTAATCAGTTTGGAGGCATTACCAACACGTCGGAGCCGGTTTCCATTGGTTTACTGGTAAATGTTAGGCCAAGGGTCACGGTCGACGGTCGCATCGTCATGGTTGTCGGTGCCGAAAAGTCCGAATTAGGAGAAGCGATGTCCGGGACGGTAGTTGGTATAAATCCCGATGGACAGGCGGTAATGGCCGCACCCATTAACAAAACGACCGCCGAGACAGTCGTTAGTGCACGCGATGGAGAAACTGTTGTCTTCGCGGGCCTGATTACCAAAGACAAAGCTGTCGCTAGACGCAGTGTACCATTGCTTGGAGACCTACCTGGCATAGGGGGACTATTCCGCTATGACACCGAAACCGAGAAACGCAAGGAACTTCTCATCATCATGACTCCTCATATTGTCCGCGGAAAGGACGATGTTGACCGAATCAAGGAACTAGAAACCGAGCGTATGAGCTGGCTACTTTCAGATCTCACTGAGATCCACGGAGATGCAGGCTTTGATGCCGGTCGGGGCTTCTGGGGCGAGGCAGGCACCGTTATATACCCAGATGATGATCCATCTGGCTCACTTCTCGACCACGCCTTTCCAAGTACGATGTTGAAACCGGCATTAGGGCCTAATAATGGAACGCAGCTTCGCGGAAAACGAATTCACCAAGGAAGCGGTACACCACGAGCAATGCAGGGTAGGCCATTCATTCCCCAGCACCATCAGGGCCCTGCTCCAACAGACGGTAGGCCAATGCCTGCCCAGACACTGCCAGTGCCGCAAGCTCCTACCAGCAATCAAAACCGCTATCTTCCTGTTAGCAACGTTGAACCAAGCCAGCGGATTTCGTACAATCCTCCAGCTCAGCAATGGGAGAATGGGCAGTTGAGACGAATCCCCCCTCAAACCCCGGGGACTTATACAACCCCAGTCAGCCGCTGAGACCACTTATATGCTTCGCAGTGAAAATATATACACAACCATCAATAATTAGGTGCAAAAGCATGACCCCCCCCTCCCATTTCAAACGTACCACCCCAGCATTTTCAGTACTTTTATTCCTTACGCTTTGTGGTTGCCAGAGCTTGTCCGAGTCCGCCAAATATATTGACGACTCGATGCCCTGGAACTCCAGGCAGGCTGAACAGCGTCGTCACGAACAAGCAGCTGCTAGAATTGTTGCAATCTGGTCACACGATGTTCTCTCGACCCCCAAGCAAGGTCCCATTCAAGGTTTTGGCGGTAGAATGTACTTTTATAACCGCCGGCAGGAGGCGGTCAAAGTTGAAGGGCAGTTAATTGTTTATGCTTTCGACGATACCGGAAAAACGGTAACTGACCACACCAAAATGGCTCCGACTAGAAAGTATATCTTCCGAGCGGAGCAGCTCCAGTCACACCTTAGCGAATCTGAACTAGGCCCATCTTATAGTTTTTGGATTCCATGGCAAAAAATAGGTGGGCAAGAGCGGAAGATCAGCCTAGTTCCTGTTTTTATCCCCGAACAGGGTGAAGTAATCAACGGACTATTCAGCAAAGCGGTGTTACCCGGGAAAACGTCCACACCAGATGGAACTACCGAGCAGGACCAACTAGTTAACGCTCCAAGCGAAAAGGCAATGCGAGTTGACACTTATACCCACCGAGACACAAATACTGCACACGGAGTTCGTAATACACAAACGATCGACCTATCGCCCAACCTTACTCGCCATATGACTACCGCTCCACCACAACGAGTTGCACCAACGAGCTATTCAAACAATGTGCCCGAAATGGCTACCAGTTATCCCACCAAGCAGTCCGCTAACGCTCCATACGTTTCATCTAGACGACCGACAGGGATTCAAATTAACACTAATCCGTCTGGGCTAAAGTCAATAAAGCTGGGGCCACCAAAACGCGACCAATAAGCCCTCTTTCGTTTAGAAACTTGATCGCACCGAACTTAGTGGGATTCCGTTTTAGAGATATCTGTTATTCAACAGCATTAACGCTAAGGTTATTTGTGACTTTATTGATACCTGGTTCTAACAATACCAATCGGGCTACCAGGTTCTTCTCACGTTCGGATATAACCTGGCCGGTAAGGGTGGCTACACCTTCAGTTAAATCAACGGCCACTTTATTATAGCGAGACAGACCAGGAAGCTTGGTGAGTCGAGTTTCAGCTTGCCGCTGTACGTTGATCGGTATAGTAGGTACGATTTTGAATTTGACTACGAAAGGGAATCGCAGATTGGCCCCTGGTTGCTGTTGTTGCTGCCCCCCAAACATGCCGCCCATCATTCCGCGACCCATGCCTCCAAAGCCGCCCATTCCTCCGAAGCCGCCCATTCCTCCGAAGCCACCCATGCTTACGCCGCCCATAATAGCTTGGTTTGAGGTCGCACGAGGGTCCCCACCGATCCCACCACCACCGACAAAACCTTGATTTGAAGTTTGGCTGGAAATTTGGCCGGTGGATGAAACCTGACCGCTCTCTGAATTTTGACCGTTTTGGCCAATAGCTTGCTGAGCTTTAACCATCATTGGCGAAAGTAGAAAGGTTAACATGGCAACTATTGTGATTTTGGATCGTAACATATGGGTAACATCTCTTAAATGAAACAATAATTACTGATAGATTGGTGGATTGAGCCCATTTAAAGCTTCGGCCTTGTCAAACCAAACCATTTAGTCCCAATTACCGTCTTAATCGATTATACCCACAGTAACAACACGCAATTCAATATAAACCCAATAGTCCAACAAGCCTCGCCAATCACTACAGCTTAACACCCACTGTTCTTGATAATTTTTCGCGTTAAACGAAACTTATAGGGCAATCTAGGGTTTAAGTAATACCCCTTCTTTATTCCTTCACGTTAGGTGAACTGGTTAGATGTACCTTAAATTAAGAAATCCAATTTTTGTATTAGCCCTCTTCTTTTTGCTTGCTGGTCGTCCTGCGGTTGCTGAGCGTCCAACAGCCCCAAATCTTTTACCTTACAATACAGTCGTCTATTTACGAATCAACGACTTTCCGTCTTTAGGTGATGATTTCCAACGTACATCACTTGGGCGAATTCGAAATGATGTCTCCGTCGCTCCACTTGTGGATCGACTATACAACGAATTCATAAACGCATTCCCGCAAATCGAAGATGAACTCGGCGTCTCTGTCGAAGACCTGCTGGAATTGCCGACTGGTGAAGTTGCTATCAGTCTTGCTGTCACAGATACTGGCCGCCCAATGTTTGCTTTCATTGCTGATGTGGGTGAAAACGTTACGACAGCTACGACTCTGCTTGAGCGTGCTGAATTCGAGCACATCAATAACGCCGGTGACCTGTCTCAAGAATTAATCGGTGATACTGAAGTCACTTTATTTGCCAATCCCGGCGACGACGATGACGTCTACTCCTTCATCAAAGAAGAGACTGTTGTGCTCTGCAGCAGCGAATTGATGGCGACTCATCTAATCAGTGTTTGGGAAGGCACGGCCACAGATGCGGACCGCACGTTAGCCGACAATCGTAAATTCACCGACATTATGCGTAATAGTACGGGCGCTGATGATTATCAACCACAGATTAGCTTTTTTGCCGATCCTCTGACGCTAATCAAATCAACCACTCAAAACAACTTTCAGGCACAAGCAGCACTTGCCCTGCTACCGACTCTGGGCGTGGACGGCTTCAAAGCGGTCGGTGGATCCATCATTGTAGCGCCCCCGGGATTCGACACGATGGCTCACTTCCATCTATCACTCGGCAGCCCACGGCGAGGCGTAATGAATCTGCTCACATTCGGCGAAGGCGATATGACACCAGAAGAATGGGTCAGCAATGACGTCATGAACTACAACACGATTTACTGGGATCTGGAACAATCCTACGCAGAACTTACGAAGGTAGTGGATTCCATTCTAGGGTCAGGCTATTTTGAGAACATGGTTGAAGAGAATGTCAACACACCTGCTGGAATCAGCCTTCAGGATGATGTAATTGCTCATTTTGGCGGGCGACTGACCATGATTCAACAGGTTGTTGACGCCGAAAAGCTTAACGGCAACGCGTTGGGAATTGGTATTAAGCTCAAAGACACTGACAAATTCGCAGAGTTTATTGACGAATTTATCGCGGCAAAGGCGCCCTTTATCACAAAGCAGTCTCATAACGGCGTAACCTACTATCAGCCTCCGCAAGGCGGTCCTCGCGCTGCCGCCAATGGAAATCAGCAAAACTCTGCTCCACCTCAGGTTCAGGCGGCACAGCAAAATTTCCGTGCAAATTTCCGACGTCCTTCCCCTACCTTCGCGATTGTCGGGGACACACTCGTCTTAGCCGATTCCGACTTGATTATCTTTAACGCGATTGACACTATGCAAGGTCAGGGAGACCGTCTATCGGATGCAGATGACTTCAAACTAATTGCGGATGCAGTTAAAAGCCAAACGGGGGAGACACAACCGTCGGCATTGAGCTTCAATCGTCCTGAACAGGGGCTTAAGTTCATCTATGACTTGGCTTTAGGCGAGCAGGCACAATCCGCTTTGCAGCGAGGGGCGGAAAATAACGACTTCCTACGCACACTAAACTCTGCATTCCTGGATCATCCGTTGCCACCGTTTGAGGAAATTTCAAAGTACATGGCTCCAGCCGGAGGCGTACTGTTCAATCGACCAACAGGTTTGCATTATCTTTCGTTCTCAATGAACCCCGAGAATCAATAGAGTTTGCCTAACTTACAAAGAAACACGTCGTTCGGTGTCCTGGCATCCGATTGACGTGTTTTTTTATGAAGGCCGATAGTTGCCTCGCAACGCTCACATGCTAAAGTTTTAATGTAAGTGAAGCACTTGAGCTCGCGCCATGAAAATACAGCATCGGAGTACCCGGACATTGGATGACACCACTCGCCAAACCGTCCTAATCGTTGACGACGACCCGGACATTCTGGACTCTGTCAGTTTTGCGTTAGAGCAAGCCGGCTATAGCGTGCTCACTGCAAATAACGGTGAAGATGGCTTGCGTCTTGCAAAACAGCACCAACCAAGTCTGGCAATCCTCGACATGATGATGCCCAAACGCAGTGGCTTCCTCGTTATCGAAGCTCTACGTGAAGAATACTCAGAACCTATCCATCTCATCATGATGACCGCCAATCAAGGCAACCGCCACCAATCCTATGCGGAGTTGCTTGGTGTCGCGGACTATATCCACAAACCGGTTGCAATCAACACACTTGTTGAACGTGTGAACGAATTATTGTCTCAGAATTAAGCCTTCTGCATTCTACATCCCGGAGCCTAACGCACCATGAACCGCCCTCCCCACACACAGAACCTTCCTGAACCATCTGTTATCCCACAGGAAGGGTGGCATTGCTCACACTTCTATTACGCGTTCGACCGAGCAGCGATCCAGGCGTTTTCGACGGATCAGTTAGAAGCAGCAAAGGTCGAGTTTGTTAGTGTGCTTACCAGCACTGAAGACGGCCCTGAGCGTCTACAGGTCAGTATTGTCTCGGGCCACAAAGCGGATTTCGGACTGATGGTGATGGATCCAAATCCACTCACAATCGACCGTGCGCATCAACGCCTGCTCAACACCCAACTGGGAGCTGGCCTAACCACAACCTATAGCTTTGTTTCCGTCACGGAGATCTCCGAGTACGTCCCTACCATTGAGCAATATGCTGCTCGACTAGTACAAGAAGGTGAAGACGAAGGAAGCCCTGCCTACGAAGCTAAGCTCAATGCGTATAAACAACGCGAGCCCATTATGCGAAAGCAGCGTCTTACACCAGATTTCCCTGAATGGCCCGCCACCTGCTTCTATCCGATGAACAAAATCCGCATCCCGAATGCCAATTGGTTCATGATGGATCACTCGGAACGAAATAAACTAATGGCAGAACATGCTCGCAGTGGGATGGAATTTGCCGGCAAGGTCCAACAGTTAATCACCACGTCGGTTGGCCTGGATGATTGGGAATGGGGTGTCACCCTTTGGGCTCGGAACCCGGAATATCTCAAAGACATTGTTTATCGAATGCGGTTTGATGAAGCTAGCGCCAAATACGCTGAATTCGGACCGTTTTACACAAGCTATATCGCCACGGCCGAAGAAGTCTTAAGTCACTGCGGGATTTAAGCAGAACTAACGAGCCGGAACCGATGTCTTAACCGCTAGGAAGCCTTCTCATTAGTTGGCTCTTCCTTAGGCGGCGTTTGGGTAGCCTTGGGCATTTCGATCTGCTCTGCCCACTTTTTCACCTGGGTAAATATCTCCGCATCGGAAGCCAATGCCTTAGGTTCCTGTTTGGTTACTTCCCCTGGGCGATTCACCAAAATCAGCCGTACGGGAGTCCGAACTTCAGGCACCTTGACGGCGTTAGCGTGGTATTCCAGGAAATTGTTGTCCTTCGTACTCTCTACCGCGATATCCATTGTCGCCGTAGGGAAGTTGGAAACGCAAATCAATGATCCGTCATCGCCGTAATACCGTTGCTTTCCTGTGGACGCTTCTTTCCAAAATCCACTACCAGCAAACACCCACGCGTGTCCTAATGTTTTCTTGCTCCGGCCTTTGGTGATCCATTGTTGAGCGGCGATCGTCTGAATCTTGCCTTTTTCGTCCTTCCACACACAAATTACATCAATGACTGAGCCGCTTGCAGAAATATATTCCGGGTCAAACTTTACTGGTGAGCCTGTTTTTGCCCCGATCGCCAGAAGAGCGGCGTGGACAAACCTAGCCGGCGATTTCACGGACACCACCGACTCATGCTCCTTGGTCCCTTGAGGACAGGCAAACATCTCCAGCGGTCCTTCTCGCAGGCAGATTTCGCCATCCGCAATCACCCATTTCCGGCTCAAATCGACCCACAGCCCTCCTTCCGGTAGTAGCGACAGAACAGAATTCCCTTTCTTCAGAGGCTTGAACTGAAGCAGTGGATTAGCTTCTGGCTTGGGTGAGGCAGGAGCCTGCCCCGACAATTCACTCTGACAGAGGGCAACTGCAAAAAGACAAGTGATCCACAGTGATTGCTTCATTGTTAATTCCCGAACGATGACAGATTATTCAATCTCAACGTATTCATAGACCGTACCATCCTCCTGGAATTCACCAAAAGCAAATTCAGACGAATAGTTCTGCCCTAGCAAAGTGCGATTACCGAATTCCGTCAAAGATCGATAAAGTAACCATTGTCGTTTACCAACTTGAATTCGGAATCCTGCAGCAATATCTTCGGGCTGTCTATCTAATTCTTCGGCAACAGACAGCCGACGCCAAGTATATTTCTTCGTAGCAGCCTTACCGTTTAAGACGAATAGTAGTGGTGCGTAGACGGCACGATGCTGACCTTTAGTCACACGGTAGCTGAGAACCTGTTGCTTGACATTGAGCTCACCTTCTCGGTTTCCTACTCGCCATTCCGGCAATGCCAGCGGGAGAACGACCGCTTCCGGATTTTCTCCCCAAAGATATCCCTCATTGTGTTCGTCCGCTCCAAAATATTTAATGCCATCGGCCAATGTATATCTCTGCTCAAGGCAGAGGTCATCCCCTTCCGCATCCTTGGCACGTGATTTACCAGGCAGAACGGCGTCACCGATCAGCAGCAAATTATCGTCTTTGGTAAGCAAGAATTGTTTCTGGATTCGCCAACCATCGCTCAGGATCGCCTCGAGCTCTAGATAGTCCACGTCTTCATCGCTCTCGTAACAGACCTCTTCCCAAGCACCTACCACAGCCAATGCTTCACCGGCGACGGTAACACGAGTGGCAAGTTGACATGAGAAGAGAGTTTTCCCGGACGAACGCAGTTCCGCCCAGACTTCATGGCCTGAATAGCGTACATAGGCTTCCCGGCGTTTTAATCCCCAACCAGTCCGTAACACCGCGATCTGGGATTCTTCCGAATGCAAACTACATTCTGGAAGATAGTGATCGGCAACCCGTTTCTTAAATTCTTTCTGCGGATACCCCAGTTGTGCTGCCAGCCGTCGATCGGAGCTATCTCCTCCAAGAAACAGTAACAGTTCGACAAATTCTTTGGAAAGTTTTAGCTTCCCCTCTTCTGAGAGGGTCGTAATATGACGATCCCCGCCACTCAAGCTAAGAAGCTGACGCACGGCCCATTCGAAACGATTAACAAACGCCTTTTTAAGCTTCAGGTTGAGCGACTTTTTTCGGCCGCCATTAAAGCATCTAGCCCAAACAGCCATAATCGCTGCGAAACGAGGCAAATGACGACCGTTGATCAGGCCATTCTCATCGAACAACTCATCAGAAGAGTCGGAAAGGAGCGACGCGGCACGCTTAAAAATTTTAGTTAGTTTACTATTTCCTGGACAGACTTGCGACAGAACAGATGGAATCTCAACACCTACTATGAGCAGCCCCCAGGGATTCGTCGACAATTTGAATTCCTTTAAGCATAACTCTAGGTAATCGCTGAGCTCATCAATCCATTCGCTCCGTGCTTGCTCATTGAAATTCGGCAGATCATAAGCAGTTGCCAACGCGACAAACACGGTTTGCGAAGAGGTGTCTCCTCGTTGCATCATGTCTAATAAGCCTGCGTGTCCCGCTCGACTTAACTCAGACTTGGTAATAAGCTCAGGCAGTCCCCAATTTAGAGCTTTGGGAAACCTCTGGATTAATTCCAGCATACCCAAATTAGTCATCGAATCATGTTTCTTTTTGGTCATGTCTATCTGGCAAAGCGTGAGTGAGATTGGGCAAGTTTTAGATACGTCTCATATTTTAGCAATGGCTATCGCTCAATCCCATTAAACAAGCTGTTACCAACCCGCACCATGGTCGCGCCCTGTTCAATGGCTATATCATAATCGCGACTCATCCCCATCGAAAGTTCCCTAAGTTCAATTCCATCAGGCTTGACGGTTAACAGTCGTTCCTGCAATAAACGCATCTGCTCAAATTCCCGTCGTGCGCCATCTAGTCCTGAACCCAAGCCTGCCATTGCCATCAGCCCGCGGACTTTAATGCCAGCCATTTGCTCACACTCGTTGAGTACGCTTTCCATTTCTTCGGGGTTAAATCCGTGCTTGTTCTCATCGCCTGAAATATTAACTTCGACGAGGACATCCTGCTCCTTCTCAATGCGAACGGCTTCCTTACTTACTTCCCGCAACAACCTAAGGCTATCTGCTGCATGCATCAACGTAATCAGAGGCAATGTCCGACGCACCTTATTTCGTTGCAGGTGGCCGATCTGATGCCAACGAATCCCCTGCCCGTCGAGCGTCTCTGCTTTCTCCCAAAGTTGCTGTGGTCGATTCTCGCCTAAATCGAGCAACCCTGCGTCTACCACTGCCTGCGTAACTGATGCGTCGAAATATTTGCAAACAGCCACCAATGTAATCTCTTGAAATGACTTTCCAGCCACCTTAGCCGCCTCAGCAATCCGCCCTTTCACTTCAGCAATGTTGTTCTCAATGATGCCCGAAATCATCTAATTCGTCTCCAATGCTTCCGCAATCCAATAATGCCACTTTTGCATTGACTCGATCGTGACCCGTTCGACTTCCGGCGATGAGATAAATTCGAACATCATCGGCCCGGCATAGGCATCTCCATGGAACTGGCGGACAACATCCGGCCAGTTTACTTCGCCTTCACACAACTCGGTCTCAATCACTCCGGCATTAGCCTGCTTGACGTGTAGCATCGAAACCAGTGACTTATCCAGTGAGGCCACAACCTCCGCGATCCTCTCCGCTTCGTTAGCTAGCGAGAAATTCGCCGGGTCAAAGCAAAGCCACAGGTTTCGGGAATTCGATCGTTCCCTGGATTGCATAAATGCCAGAAAGAACAAATCCCACTTCTGAAACGAATGTTCTATCGACAACCGCACGCCATCGTTATGCAAGTCGTCTGCTAACTCCGCTAAGCAACGGATTGTCTGATCTAAGTTAACCTCTGCCGTGTCCGAGTCACTGGTTATGTCGACGAGCCGCAGATGGGCATCACCGTTGCCCAGGGCAGATGCGATTTCTCTTCCCAGTTGAATGTCACACGCACTGCTGTCGAACCGTCCGCCAAAAAACGGGAAGCTCATCGCGTAATCAAAACGACAGTGATAGTGTGCCTGAGCAATGTCCTGAAAAGCATCCAGATGCGTTGTTGTGTGGGAAGGCTCTAGATCGCCTAACGATCCCTGGCGAAATTCGATATCCCGCATTTGTAAATCCGCCGCATGGGCAACTAACTCACGCAGCTTCACACCATTTTGCAGGTAGAAATTCCAGCAATTACTAACAATTCCAGTATTCAGCATAACAACCTCTTCTTGTCACCTGTTTTACCATATAAAACAAATACTTTAAGTTCCCTTACGGCACAGAACATGCAAATCTCCGACGATCAATCGCCGCTCGAAGTTTCTGCCGAGCAGTTACGTCACGACGTTAATCGTGTTCTGGACTATCTCACCCAGCATTTGCAAACGCTCGACTCGCAACCAGCGTGGGATCTCGCCGATGACGACGCGTCAAATGTATCCGCCAGAGAAACGGTCCCGATAGAGCCCGGGCAATTTGACGCCATTATCGAAGACTTGTTTTCTAATCGTATGACTCCCAGTTACAACCCGTCGTGCGGAGGCTATTTGGCCTACGTTCCTGGGGGAGGATTACCACATGCGGCTGTGGCGGATTTAATCAGCGGAATACTCAACAAATTTGTCACGCTATGGCAAGTTGCTCCTGGATTCGCCAATATAGAGGCCGACGTGATCGACTGGTTCTCCGGGATTGTTGGATTTCCAAATACGGCGGGGGGATACCTAACTACAGGTGGTTCCATGGCTAACTGGTCAGCGATTGTAACAGCACGCCGCGTTCAACTCGGAGACCAGTTTTTAGATGGGGTAATTTACACCACCGAACAGTCCCACCACAGTGTCATGAAAGCTGCCGTCTTGGCTGGCTTCCCAGAGGCCAATGTCCGTCTGGTGTCCACCACCAATCTTGTGATTGATGTTCCAGCACTTGAGGCTCAGATTCAAAGCGACCAGGAACGTGGGGCCCGTCCCTTTCTGGTGGTAGCCAATGCCGGCACGACCAATACGGGTGCGGTAGATGATCTTTCCACCATTGCACGCGTATGCAAAGAGCACAATCTCTGGCTACACACAGACGCGGCCTATGGCGGATTTTTCATGCTCACAAAACGTGGAAAAAATCGTTTGTCTGGGATTGAGTTATCAGATTCTATTACATTGGATCCGCACAAAGGGCTGTTTCTGCCCTATGGAACAGGGTGCCTATTGGTAAAAAATGCCTGCCATTTAGAGCAAGCCCATAAAGTCGCAGCTAAATACCTGCCGCCCTTTCAAGAAGAGTCCGATCGCATCGACTTCTGTGGGATATCTCCGGAACTATCCCGGGACTTTCGCGGACTACGCGTCTGGCTTCCCTTTAAGCTGTTTGGGACTCAAACATTTGCCGCCTATCTCGACGAGAAGCTTGATTTATGCCAATACGCATTCAAACAAATCCAGGCGCTCGAACAGATCGAAATTCTGGCGGAACCAACCTTGTCTACCTTCGCCTTCCGCTATCGACCTCGCGACTGCTCGCCCGGAGATGAACTGAACTCGCTCAATCAGAGGTTCTTAACCGAAGTCAATCGTACGAAGCGGTTTTTATTATCAGCAACGTATCTTGGAGATGAGTTCACGATTCGAATTTGTGTACTGTCTTTCAGAACTCACCAGCGTCATATTGACGACTGTGTAGAGGAGGTTAGACGGGTCACTCGCTTATTCAACGACGGCAGCTCGACTAATTGATTACAATGGGAGCTAACATTTAGCAGCATGTAGGAGCTATAGGGATGAATGAGCAAAATTCGGCTGAATCAGTGGACATCATGGAAAATCGAAAATGGTACCAAGCAATTGGTCCGGGTATCATTACCGCCTGCGTCGTAATCGGTCCTGGAAGTATTCTGACCAGCAACAAGATTGGCTCCACTCAAGAGTACAGCATGATCTGGGTGGTCGTGGTCGCCTGCATTTTTATGATGTTTTTCATGTCGATGGGTGCGAGAATTGGCGTCTTGGCAAAATCCTCTCCCGGGAATCTTCTGAGAGAGCACTTAGGTGGTAGTGGAAAAGCACTTGCCATCCTCGTCGGATTATGTGTCTTTTTCATCTCGACAGCATTTCAATTCGGGAACAATCTGGGAGTTCAATCCGCATTCAACGTTTACATGGACAAAAGTATCACCATGTATCTGGTCATCGCCTTCAATGCATTATCCATTTGCTTCCTGTTTGCATTCAAGGATTTCTACAAGGCGTTAGAAAAAGTCATGATGGTTTTTGTCGGACTTATGTTGCTTTGCTTTGCAGTCAATCTGATTTTTGCCAAACCAGCGATAGGGCAACTAGCCAAAGGTTTTCTGCCACTAGAAGCGGAGATCGATTTCAATACTCTTGGGCTAATCGGTACAACCTTTGTTGTTGCGGCTGCCTATTTTCAGGCTTATCTCGCCCGCCAAAAGGGTTGGTCTGTGAGCGAACTAAAGAATGGGTTGGTCGATGCAAGAGTCGGGTCGGTTATCATGGCGACGCTGACGATCATGCTGATGGCCACAGCTGGTACCGTCCTAGTTGGACAGAATCTTACCAATGTAGAGGAGGTCGCTGCAGGACTCGAACCAGCGTTTGGTGAAACCGGTAAAATGCTTTTTTGTATCGGGTTGTTTTCAGCAGCGTATTCGTCGTTTCTGGTTAACTCCATGATTGCCGGCTTCATTCTCTCTGACGGCTTAAACCTCGGCAGTGCCACGACCGACAAGGCTCCCCGCATTCTCACGACTGTCGTATTACTGACGGGTATGATCGTCGCATTATTCGTTGTTTGGCAGGATGTAGACCCTGTCCCTGCGGTTGTATTTGCTCAGGCCATTACTGTGATCGGAAATCCCTTACTTGCCGGTACATTACTTTGGATAACCAATAACCGAAAGATTATGGGAGACCACACCAACGGCCCAATCACAAACACGGTTGGGGTTTTAGGACTTCTCATCCTATTCGCAATGGCCTACCAAACGGCCTTCATAAAAATCCCAGAGAAGTTAAAATCGTTAGACAAGCCCGTTGCAGTTCAATCGATGACCCCAATGGGCGTTGGTAGCCACCAAACAACCGATCCACAACCGAAAGATTAAAGTATGGACTTAACACCAGAAGACGAATTGCTTGTCTTAAACGAACGATTACTCGAATCAATCGATAACAACGATTACGAAACCTACACGGACCTATGTGACGTCAATCTCAGTGCTTTTGAACCAGAAGCGATGGGGCAACTTGTGGAAGGCCTCCCTTTCCATGCGTTTTACTTGATGCGAGAAGGTTCAGGCACGGCCAAGCAATCGACCATCTGTTCGCCGCGTGTCCGCATGCTAGGTGACGATGCCGCCGTAGTCACTTTCGTACGACTCGTTCAAACTCAATCTCCAGCCAACGGAGATGCCGTCTCGAGCTGTGAAGAAACCCGAGTATGGCACAAAGTCAATGGTCAGTGGAAGCATGTCCATTTCCACCGCAGTTTTGCCGGCAGTGTGGAACTCGGCTAAGGCCGCCTGACAAATCCGAGCATGCTTCAAGAGAGCCCATGTGCCAGTGGGGCATACATGCCCCATTGCCATAAGGCAGGAGTCCTACCCATCCAATGGCTGTTAAACGAAAACGGACTCCGCCCCGCTGGAATAAGCTCAATCGTGAAATTGACAACTGTGCAAAGTGTCCGCGTCTAATCACGCATTGTCAGGAGATAGCCACGGTCAAACGCAAGGCCTATCAGGATGAGGATTATTGGGGAGGGCCGGTCTCCAATTTCGGTGACCCTTACGCTGAATTGCTACTCGTAGGACTCGCCCCTGGTGCCCATGGTGCCAATCGAACGGGGCGTATGTTCACCGGAGACCGCAGCGGCGACTGGCTCTACAAAGCTCTGCATAAATCCGGATTTGCCAATCAGGCCACTTCAACACATCTAAAGGATGGTCTTGCCCTCGCCAATTGCGCCATCACCAATATTTGCCATTGCGCTCCCCCCCAAAACAAGCCGACGCGTGATGAAATACTGACATGCCAACCGTGGTTTGAATCGTTAGTTACCCAACTACCAGTGAAAGTGTTCCTTGCATTCGGGCAAATCGCCTGGCGAGGTGTGATTGACTTTATGCGTGACACGGAAGTGTATTCCGGTCCGATTCCCAA
>NZVD01000019.1 GCA_002701385.1 Rhodopirellula sp.
CGATAACACATCAATTTAGCTTGATGTGGCGGTCTGGAATAGGAGCCCCTCGCGGCAAAAGAAAAACGTCGGGTGCCGAGGCTGTCAGTTGACCGCGATGGGTTAGAATGAGATGTCATTCTTTTTCAATATCTTCTTTACGGAATGGGATTTCTTTATGTATCGAACACACAAAGTATTGCTCGCTCTGGCACTTTGTGGGATTCAGGTGTTCTGCCTGACTTCAGAAACTAATCTTCATGCAGTGGAGAAGCCAAACATTGTCTTTATCATGGCTGATGATTTGGGCATTGGAGATTTAGGATGCTATAACTCAGAGAGTAAAATTCCAACGCCCCATATGGATGCGTTGGCGAAAGCAGGAATGCGATTCAATGATGCTCATTCTCCATCCTCCGTTTGTACGCCCACTCGGTATGGCGTCCTTACCGGTCGCTATGCTTGGCGTACGCGACTAAAGAACGGAGTGTGTTGGGGCTATAGCCGAAGTCTCATAAACCCCGGCCGCGAGACGGTTGCCAGCATTCTAAAATCACAAGGATATCAAACGGCGTGTGTAGGAAAGTGGCACTTAGGATTTCAGGCTGCTGATTTGACCGCGGATGACTTTCCTGTGGCTAGTTCCAATATTGAAGAGAACCATCCTCACGCTGTGGACTATTTCAAACCTCTGACTCCGGGGCCGAACGATTTTGGTTTTGACTACTTTTTCGGTATCCCTGCTTCTTTGGACATGGATCCATACGTGTATGTTGAAAACGATCGACCTGTGGAGTTACCAACCGGTGCTGTGGCTAAGTCAAATCATCGCCGTCAAAACGGTGGGGGATTTTGGAGAGGCGGCAAGGCAGGGCCGGACTTTAAGCATATCGATGTTTTACCTAAGACGGCGGGTAAAGCAGTGGAGTGGTTGTCTGCGAGAGATGGGAAACAACCGTTCTTTTTGTATTTTCCGCTGAGTGCTCCGCACACTCCGTGGTTGCCAACGGACGCTCATCGTGGCAAAGCCAAAGCCGGTTATTACGGTGACTTTGTTAATCAATGTGACGCCGTTGTAGGACAGATCATGGCAGCATTGGAAGAGATTGGTCAGGCTGACAATACATTACTGATCATGACCAGCGACAATGGATCTCATTGGGTACCAGGTGATATTCCCAAGTACAGTCACCGAGCCAATTTACATTACCGTGGGCAAAAAGCGGATATTTGGGAGGGGGGACATCGTGTGCCATTTATTGCCAGATGGCCGTCTGGAATTAAGCCGGGCACCGAATCGGATCAGACAATTTGCCTGACGGACTTACTCAGTACTGCCGCAGAATTATCGGGAGGTGCTGTGCCGAATACTGCCGGAGAGGATAGTTTTAGTATTGTTCCAGCGTTGCAAGGAAAAACGACTCAAATTCGCTCTTCAACAATCCATCATTCACTCAATGGTACGTTTGCAATTCGAATTGGTGATTGGAAGCTGATTGAAGCCAACCTTGGTTCCGGCGGCTTTTCAGCACCTCGTGTTGTAAAGCCGACTGCTGAGTCACCTGCGGGCCAGTTATACAATTTGAAAAATGATCCTAGCGAAACGGAGAATCTTTGGGAGAAGCATCCTGAAGTTGTTGCCCGAATGTTGGCTGAGTTAAATAAAACGCGTGATGCAGGTCGGTCGCGATAACGTCAGCTATTGAAAACTTCCGGAATGACCGCTCCGTCATTGAACAGTGGTGTTTCGTCCCGTCCCAGATGGTTGTAGGACAACTCGGCGGGATTCACTCCGAGTGCAGCCAAGATGGTCGCGTGGTAATCGAATGGAGAGACTGGGCGTTCGGTGACAACATATCCCAGATCATCTGTTTGCCCGATAATCTGGCCTCCACGAACACCCCCGCCTGCTAACCAAATGGAATAGCCATTGGGGGAGTGATCACGACCATTGGCTTTGCCTTCCATCGTTGGCGTTCGTCCAAACTCGCCTGCCCAGACAAGTAGCGTGGAATCCAGTAGGCCTCGTTGTTTAAGATCGGTTAACAGTCCAGCGATTGGTTTGTCAGTCCGAGCAGCCTGACGAGTATGGTTGCTTTTAATGTTGCCATGCGCATCCCAGCCGCCGACTCGAATCTGTACAAATCGTACACCGCGTTCAACCATTCGTCGTCCCAACAGACAGGCAACGGCGGTGTCATGAGTATTCTCTTCAGCAATGCCGTAAAGCATCTTCGTGGCATTCGTTTCAGTTGTCTCCCACTCGAACAACTCAGGAGCAGCCACCTGCATTCTGCCGGTCATTTCATAGGACTTGATTCGAGCCTGTAATGCATCGTCATTTAGTTTGGCTTTTCGATGCTGTTCATTCAGGAATTCGAGTAGCTGTAATTGCTTTTCGCGTCGCTCCTTGATCGTCCCTTTAGGTAACTGTGTGTGTTGGATACCCGTTTTGGGATTAATTAGAATTCCCTGGTGTTTAGACGGTAGGAAACCTGTCGACCATCCGGCGCGTTGAGGGTACTGCATCCCATCGCTGTGGATATTCATTGCCATAAATGACGGTAGATTTTCATTGTCGCTGCCTAGGGCATAGGTTGACCAGGCGCCGATGCTAGGACGTTCACCGTTGGATACGCCTGTTAAGCAGACGCATTCACCGGGGCCATGGACTGGATTGCGATGCTGAACACTGCGGATGACACATAAGTCATCAACATGCTCGGCTGTGTGAGGCAGTAAGGCAGAGACTGAGATTCCCGACTCACCATGCTGCTTGAATTCCCAATGGGATGGCATCACGTTTTTGAGCCCGGATCGCTTAATTGGCGGGACGTTGCGGGCAATGGATTCCGGTACATCCTGTCCCGCATATTTCTTTAACGCAGGCTTGGGATCAAATGTGTCGACCTGGCTTGGTCCGCCCGACATGTAGAGGAAAATAACGCTGCGTGCGACAGCTTTCTCGTCACTTGTCGTCGCCATACTCTGCCGACTTAATAACGAGGCGATCGCCATCGACGAGAGCCCGATGCCGCTGTCTTGTATAAATTGTCGGCGGGGGTATTTAGTTGACATGGATAAACTCATTACTGTTTAGCAGGACCAAACATAAGTCTTTGAGAGTGGCTTGTTCTAAGAATCGAGCGATAACGGGTTGTTCTTCTCGAGTTATTTTACGCCCAAGTATATGCATAAAGGTGATTTCCATCTGAACTTCTATGTCAGCTGCAGCCTGTTGTACCTGTAATGCTGTGTGAGTTGCCTGCTGATTGGTGAAGTCACTATTCAGTAAATAGAGAGACTGGATCGGAGAAACAGCCTGGCTGCGGTAGACACAACTGTGGTTTGCATCCGGAGCATCAAAAATCTCGTTGAGGTAACTAGGAGTATTGCGGCGATGCTCCAAATAGACACTGCGGCGAGTGGATACGCCCGTAATTTTTTGTGAAGGACCTCCTCGAGTTAGGTCTAATTGCCCGCTCGTGCTCAGAATGCTGTCCCGGATCATCTCAGATTTCATGCGATGAGGCTTCCAGGCCCACCATGAATGATTGTCTGGATCGAGTTTATATGAATCAGGGGTTTTCATCGCTGTTTGGCGATAGGCGTGTGAATTGAGAATTAACAGATGGATATGTTGAGTATTCCAATGATTGGCGATCAGTTCATGGGCCAGATAATCCAGAAGATCCTGATTGTCCGGAGCAGTCCCCTGTGTTCCAAAGTCTCCTGGTGACCGGACCAGTCCTTCACCAAAATGTCCCTGCCAAATGCGATTGACCCAGACCCGTGCCGTGAGCGGGTTGGAGCGGGACGTGATCCACTCTGCTAACGCTGTACGAGGTTGTGCCCCAATCGGAGCTTGGGTAAACAGAGAAGGGATCCCGGGAGAGACTTGAGGACCGCGGGACTTTACATCACCACGGATGAGGAGATAAGTTGGCCGTTGATAGAGAGCTGACCGTTCTCGTTCCAGAGGCCAACGCATTAAATGAGGTGCAACAGGCAAACTCAGGTAATCGGTTTGCGTGGAATACCAGGCCCAGGCTTTAGGTAAGGCTCGGATTTCATTCTCTAGTTGACTGAATCGAGTTTTGTCTGATCCGCTCAATCGACGGCTCACTGTTTCCGGTGCGATATAAATTGGTTCTGGGTTGCCCTTCGCTTTGAGCTCGTTATAAACACGCTGATGAGTTTTGTCGTAGATGTTCCAATATTCAGTAATCAGAGCTGGACCCTGATCCCGAGCGTCTTCTAATACGACACTGCCCGGTTGGCCTTCTGCAAAGAATGCCTGAAATCGGTAGTAATCCCGAATTGAAATTGGATCGAATTTGTGGGTGTGACACTGAGCGCATTCCATGGTTAGTCCAAGCAGTGCGGTCGCAGTCGTGTTGGTGACATCATTGAGAATGTCATTACGTTGAATCTGTTTATCCAGATCATTCCCACTGTATCGTGCCGCGGATAAAAATCCTGTGGCAATAATGTGCTCGTCCTCAGTACTCAATTCATCCCCTGCCAGCTGCTCCTTCACAAACTGATCATACGGTTTGTTAGATGCGAAACTGTCGATCACGTAATCGCGATACCTCCAGGCATCCGGGCGGAAACGATTATGTTGATGTCCATTGGATTCGGCCCAACGTGCGATGTCTAACCAGTATCGCGCCCAGTGTTCACCGTATTGCTGCGAATTGAGTAATCGTACAATTTCTTTATTTAGCCATGCCTGATGCTGTTCGGCCGGCAACTGATGAAATTGTTGAAGTGAATTATGTGAGGGTGGTAAGCCGGTAATGGTCAGATGGATACGACGTAACAACGTTGAACCGTCTGCCAACGGATTGGGGGTGACCCCAAGAGCCTCTTGTTGCCGCCTCAGGAAGGCATCGACGGCTGTTCTATTGCTGGAGTCCGGTCCATTATTTGATACGTGTTTTGGAACATCCGGCTGTTGAATAGGTTGAAACGCCCAGTGGTCGGAAGTAAGTGGGGGCGTGGGAAATAGTTTCTCATTCCATTGCATCCCTTCATTGATCCAGGTGCTGATGGTGGCAATCTCTTTTGGACTAAGCCGTTCACCTTTGGGAGGCATGCGCGAGTCGTCTGTCGCTTGAAGGCGGTGGATTAGATGGCTTGTCTTGGCAGAAAATGGTGTCGTTTGGTTGAGAACCTGATCCGCGACATCCAGGCGAAAACCGGTGTCGTTGTTTCCTTGATGACACTTAAAACAGTGACGTTGGAGGATCGGAACGACATCGTTTTCAAACGAGACGGTGACAACAGGCTTTGGTAGCGGCTGTGGCGCCTTTGGGGTGATAGGCGGGCGAATACCAAATAATTCTTCCCACGAGCCCGCAAGCTTTAGATTTCCTACGGTGATACGATCATCAACTTCTGTTTTCCCGCCGGTCGAAAATCCAAGCCAGCGAATGGTCGAAACTCGCGCGGCATCGACCTGTAGTTTGGTGCCAGGTTTGTCTCGTGCTGTTAAAACAGGATCGATCCAAAGTTCAATTTGATCAAATGGCTGCTCTGGCCCTGGATTTGACTTGGATATTTTCGCGACCAGTTGTGTTTCACGATCCCCTTGTAGCTCGGGCCCAAACGCTTGACGGCTAGAGCTAAAGCGGATCATAAATCGATTTTTGGATTTTTCATCAACGTGGATTCCAATGTTTGGATTTTGATTGGAGTGCGCCGAAGAGGCATTTCCTTCCGTATCATCGAGCCACAGAATGAAGAATTCGCCGGAGCCATCGTCTGCCGTATCGATATGTTTAGCCGGATACGTCAACGTGTAGCTAACGTAGAACGAGTCTTGTGTGATGGCAGGGGTGACAGCAGAGCGGACGGGTGTTTCGCGTGTCAGGCTGCCCTTAATGACAAACAGGGCCTCTACATTGTCGGAGGCGTGTTTCCAATTTCCAAGTTGGAATGAAGCGGATGGCTGAGCCACTAAGTGAGTTGACGTCGGCAATATGATCATGCCAACAGCAAGTATCAGGCCCAGCATGGTTGAGTGTTTTTCAAACATGATTTCATTCTAGCTGCCAAGAAATCTTTTTTGAATCTAACAGGTGGGCATATTTGTTCTGTTTCGATTGGAGTTTACATTGGTAAGGGAACGTGCCCAACGTGAGCACTATAGAATTTCGAGTACACCCAAGAACTAATTGAAACAGTATGGATACCGCAATTTTCAACGGCTGTTTGCCAGCCATCATGACTCCCTGTAATGACGATCGTACACCGGACTTCGATGCGTTGGTGAAAAAAGCGCAGGAGCTCATTTCTGCAGGAATGAGTGGCGTAATCTACTGTGGCAGCATGGGAGACTGGCCACTGTTGACAGATGAAGAGCGTATGGAGGGTGTCGCTCGGTTATGTGAAGCTGGTGTTCCTGTCGTTGTTGGTACCGGTGCTCAAAATCCTCGACTCGCAGCGGCTCATGCAGCTCATGCCGAATCGGTAGGAGCCAAAGGGTTGATGGTAATTCCTCGTGTTCTTTCCCGAGGAACTTCCTCTATCGCCCAGCGTCATCACTTTGCAGGGATCTTAGCCGCTGCCCCTAATACACCAGCTGTCATCTACAACAGCCCCTATTATGGGTTCCAGACCAGAGCGGAGCTGTTTTTTGAATTGAGAAACGAATTTCCTAGTCTTGTTGGATTTAAAGAATTCGGTGGCGCGGAAGCACTGAGCTATGCCGCTGAACATATCACTGGTGCCGACCCTGCCTTGCGATTGATGGTAGGGGTCGATACCCAAGTGTTCCATGGGTACGTCAACTGTGGAGCCGTCGGTGCTATTACAGGCATTGGAAATGCTCTACCCGCACAAGTCCTGAAATTGATTGCCTTATGTGAGCGTGCGGTAGCCGGTGACGTCCAGGCGAGACGATTTGCAAAAGAACTGGATGAAGCGTTGATCGTGCTCTCGACGTACGACGAAGGTCCGGACCTCGTGCTGTTTTATAAGTACTTGTTAGTGCTCAATGGGGACACTGAATATACCTTGCACTTTAATGAGTCTGATGAACTTAGTGCCAGTCAGCGATATTTTGTCGAACAGCAGTACTCCCAGTTTAATACCTGGTGGTCAAACTGGGACGGCAAAGACTATTAATGCATCGACCGTGCTGGTCGTATGGTGATGAATTCCAGGCTTAAGCTCGGATTTGATCGATAGCTGTTCTAGCCCGTTCAGCGGGCCTCAGGAACTACTTCGATTGAAACGTATTTAACATGGTGTTGTAGACGTCAATTCCTTCAGCCCCGAAATCTATGATTTCGCCGGTCTTAAAACGTCCATTGGCAGAAGTGATAGCATGAAAGACGACTAGATTCTTTGCGACACTGCTGTTCTGTCCCAGCCCTGGAGTCGTTGTGGCAACTGTCATCAAGCCAATGACCAGAATGCTAACGTTGCGGGAAATTGTTGCCATTAGAATCCCCAACAGCAATTGTTTTATCAGTCTGTTATTGGATTAGGTGGGGTTCAGCTCAATTCAATTCAAGTTTATCGGGTGTTTATGTTCCTACTATCGGTAAGTAAGTTTCTTGAGTGTTTACGTAAGTCTTCCGAATTGCCTAAAATACGGAAAGATCGGTCAACGATAACAATGTCCAATAAGTAGAGTGAACAAAACATGCGACGCGCAATGGCTTGGGGAATTGTCTGTGGTATTGCCATGTTAATGGCAGCGTGCGACGCCAAGGTTGAGGTGGATATTCAACTTGATTCGGGCGATGATTCAAATTCGCAATTGGAAGTTTCCCCCAAGGTGAAAGAGGTGGAAGAAGTGTCAGAAGTGTCAGAACAAGATCCGGAGTTGCCACAGGAATACAATGCCCTCAGTCTCGAGGAAGAATACGTTCTGATTCACAAAGGAACAGAGCGTCCTTATACGGGGGAGTTGACGGATAACAAATCTGAAGGGGTGTATACCTGTCGCCGTTGTAATGCGGCGTTATATAAATCGGAAGATAAATTTGACAGTCGTTGTGGATGGCCAAGTTTCGATGACGAAATCAAAGGGGCAGTGAAAAGGATCCCGGATGCCGACGGATTAAGAACAGAGATCGTCTGTGCGAACTGTAACGGCCATCTGGGACATGTATTCCTGGGCGAAGGTTTTACCAAAAAGAATACCCGTCACTGCGTCAATAGTATCTCCATGAAATTTGTAAAAGCTGGTGACGAGTTACCGCTTGTGATTCGTCTGAATAGATAAGTACGCGGCAATCTCGATAGTCAACCAACCGCGTAGGATAAGTTCATGTTAAATATCGGATCATTCAAGACGAAAACCTGTAGTGGGATCGGGCGACGTAGTTTTCTACAGATGTCCGGCGCTATACCGTTTGGTCTGGGGATGTCCGGATTGGGTGCGGTAACCGCTGACGAAGTCGATGACGTCGTGGCCAGAGCAAAGTCGATCGTCTTTGTTTTCCTGTGGGGAGCTCCAAGTCATCTCGATACGTGTGACCCCAAGCCTAACGCCAATACTGAATATCGCGGACCGTTTGGGGTTATCCCTACGCGCACTCCGGGTGTCCACTTTACAGAATTGCTACCGAAGCTGGCACAACGTAGTGATAAATATACGTTGATTCGATCACATATTCAGAGTGCTCCGGGGCATCCGGATGGCGGGACGGTTGCTTTGTCGGGCTTTGAAGAAAATCCCAAGCCTGTTAAGCCAAATTTCGGGTCCATTATTGCTCGGCATCGAGGGTTTCGTGGCAAGCTGCCTCCGTTCTTTTCGATCGCCAACGGGGTGGTGATGGATGGAGGTCGCCGTATCGAAGCGTATGGCGGCGGTGAAATGGGCGCAGTTTATGACCCATTCATGGTTGGTGCTTCGGAGACCGGGGAAGTAAATATTCCCGCTCTGGCACTCATGGATGACGTTAATCCGTTGCGGATTTCAGACCGTCGCACGCTGTTGAAAAAACTAGATGCTGTCCCGCGTTCACTCGAATCCGCCAAGTTTCGAGACTGGAATCGAACATACCAACAGGCCTATGGACTGATTACTGATCCAACAGCCCGACAGGCATTCGATTTGACACGGGAATCCAAGCAGACCCGCCAACGCTATGGTCAAAGTGTATTTGGCCAGAGTGCGTTATTGGCTCGCCGGTTAGTCGAAGCAGAAGTACCATACATTCAATTGAATTACAGTCGTCATGTGGAAGCCATTACGCCAGGCTTTGAATTTGGCTGGGATACACACCTTTACAATTTTTCGCTGTTACAGGATCAGCACTGTCCGATCTTTGACCGAGCATTCTCGGCCTTTCTGGATGATATCTACGATCGCGGCCTGATCGACGATACTTTGATTGTGTGTATGGGCGAATTCGGTCGAACGCCAAAAATCAATGTTCGGGCTGCCCGCGATCATTGGCCTCAGTGTTACTTTTCGATGTGGGCCGGTGCTGGTCTTCAGACTGGCCGCGTGATTGGTGCGAGCGATAAAAATGGTGAACATCCCATCACCCGCCCGATTACGCCGCTGATGGTGGGAACAACGATCGCGGAGTTGGCTGGAGTCGATTCACAGGCGCGAGCAGAAATGCGTGTTCTCGACGGAGGCCGCGTGATTGATGAACTGTTTTAGAGGTAGGAGACGACCGTCACTTGCATGCTTGGCAAGTCTTGTTTGGCTTGTCTGTCTAAGCGTAATGGTCGTTCAGGCAGCCGATCCTATTCGGTTGACCCATGATGGCCGCATGAAGTTTACACCGGTCTTTGTGGACGGTCGCGAATCATTGACCTATGTCGATTTCGAAAATCCCAAGGTGTTCCGACTCCGGACCATGAATTGGGAAACCAAAGAGACCAAAGTGATTCATGAGGCGGCACCCGCTCCTGAATTCGATCCAGCCTACTCGGCCGATGGGAATTACTTTTCTTTCTTGCGAGCGACAGGTGGTTTGCAGGTAAGCCTGGTAATTAGAAATCGCAAATCAAATGAAGAAGTCCTGATCCCACCCGAACCCGGTTTTTCTGGGTATCGGACTCCGGCGATCGCTCCGGATAGTTCTCACATGCTGTTTTCTTTTGCGAATAACTTTGGTCAGGATATCTTTCGCGTGGAGATGAACGGGCAGGGACGGACTGCTTTGACGGGTGCAAAGGGCATTAATATTTGGCCCAGTTACTCGCCGGATGGTAAGAAGGTTTTGTTTACTTCGACACGGGATGGCAATTATGAGCTGTACGAAATGAAACCAGATGGCAGCGATATCAAACGCCTGACGGATAGCCCCTATCAGGATATACGGGGGCAGTATTCCCCGGACGGAAAGCAGATTGCTTTTGTTAGCCATCGTGATGGGAATGCTGAAATCTACATTGCTAATGCAGATGGAACTGAACTACGACGTGTGACAAGGCATGAGGAGCGAGACGACTATCCAACCTGGCATCCTGATGGTAAACATTTAGTCTGTGTTGCAGAACGTGATGGCAGCCACGATCTTTATTTGCTGCCACTGAGCGACTAAACAACCTCTGGAATGTGGAA
>NZVD01000020.1 GCA_002701385.1 Rhodopirellula sp.
CTGTAGCGATGTAATTAGATTGGAATCTTGCGTTTTCTATTTTGACATTACCACTTGCATCAGATGCGTTAATCTGTACACTATCTTCTGCCGTGATTACAATTCTAGACTCACCAGCACCAGAGTTAGTTGAAAGGATTGAAAGAATTCTATTCGCAGCATTATTCTGAGTTAACTGGAAGGTAAGGTTGCCATCCCCAGTCTTATCCAGTGTCTGAGTAACTGCTCCATCAAGAGTAATATCAGGATCAGAAAAATAGGAACGGACATTGACATCAATCTCACCAGCGCCACTGTCCCCTGTATTATTAGCGCCAAACAGTAAGTTGCCACTAGTGTCATTAACTTTAACATAATTAAGGTAGTTGAAACCTCTGTAACCAGAGGTAGAAGTTAATTCTTGATCTAATTCAAAATCTTCTTTGGTATTTCCATCAGCAAAGGAAATACGGTTGTTTTGTAATTGTGTGTTATCTACGCCTAATGCAGCGATGGTGACGTGCCCGTTGCTGTCAACATCGAAATCTTCCTGTGCAAAGGAAGCCAATCCCTTCTGTTCCGTTGCTTCAGCCGCGAGGTAACGCCATGATCCAGTATCACCACTGGAATGAGTAGGAGCACCAGCACCAGCACTAATGTCCGCAATTGCTTGGTATACTTTTGATGCATTCTGGATAATATCATATCTAGAATAAGTTGTCCCTGCATTATAGCTAGCATACTTACTACCTTCAGTAGCAGTAGCAATAGGCACATTGACAGCGTTTGTTAACCTACCATAAGCATCAACTGTAAATTTCGTAGCGTTTACAGTTTCGGTGCCATATGGTTCGCTGTTAGATCCAGCAGAACTAACGGAAGTTAATGATTCTGTATTATAATCACCTGCTTGAACAGTAGTAGTGATCAAATCAACAACAGGATTACCACCAATACCGCCGCCATTATTAATTGAAATTCTTGTAGCAGAACCTTGAATGGTTCTGGTTTGCATTACACCACCGGAAGTTCTAGAAATAAGACCTGTAGTGGTAAGACCAGCAACAGCAGCAAGATCTAAATCGTAAGGTTGTGCTGATTGTCCTTCTACTGTTCCATTAAGACCATAGTCTTGAATAGTATTTGGATTGGAAGCATTAATAATTCTACCCTTAGCATCAACTACAACCTTTGTGTATGTGCCAGTAGGTGATGTTGTACCATCATAATGAGGTAACGATTGAACTAAAGATAGTTCAGCATTTAAGTTCAGGTTGGACGAACCATCAAAGACACCAGAAGCAGTGATGTCAGTCGATAACTGGATCTGACGAGTAGAAGAAAGACGAGCAGCAGTAGAAGCATTACCGATCAGGGTTGCGGTGATCGTACCTGCTGCAAAATTACCGTCAGCATCTCTTTGTACCAGAGTGTTTGCGGTATTTGATGTAGATTCAATAGGTCTTTCGTATCGCAGAGAGTTCCATGCGGTTACACCATCACCAATCTTAATACGACCAGTATCAAGTTCTACCCCGAGTTCGCCTTGTGCCAGCGTTGGGTTTGCGTTTGCCCACTCCTGAGCGCCACCTCTTCTTAGTTGAATTCTATTTGCCATTTTTTACGACAACCCGTATAGATTAAATGCTTCTAAGTTATTTATGCCACAAAAAAGGGGGCATTGCGCCCCCCTGATTATTCTTCAGTTTCATCAGGAGGATGCGAAGCAGTTTCCTCCGGTTCTGGTCTATTATAATATTCCAATGCTTCAATAGCACCCTGAAGTTTCAGTGCAGTAATCTCATTTTGTTTAATTTCATCCGCTTTCTTCTTGTTTTCTTCAAGGAGACCTGCAAGTCTCTCCTTGAAACTAGAAAGCATTTCATCTTGCGATACTCTCTCAATTGTCATAATTAACCTTTTTGATTTTGAACTAACGTTAGTAAGAGTGATTTAATCTCACTCATTTCAGATTTTAGACCAGAAACATCATTTTGTAAAGCTTCCATTTCAAGACGCTTTTTTTCATCAGCTTTCACTGACTTCATATACTTTGAGTATTCAGATGTATCACCACAATCGATGGTTCCCGATACCATATCTTTGAACCATCCATCATGTTCACGAATTTTTTTTCTCATTATACTGCAAGTGCAATTGCTCTAAAATCTGTGATCATAGGAACCAATGCCTGATTAGGAGATACGAATACGATCTTGATCTGATAAGAAGTAAAATCTAATCCAGATACTTCGTATTCGTAATCAAAGTAAGCTTCATCCTCAGTCGCTACAGGAATGGTAGCACTCTCTGCATCTGTCGGGAAGAACTCATAACCAATTTGATTAATTGATTCCGTAGATCCTGTTGGAATCACTCTATATAGCACTTTAATATGAGTGTTTGGAGGACGCTTACCAGCAAACATAACTTTAAGAGCACCTGAAGGATTAGTCAATACTGCTTCTTTAGTGATATAGATTGCAGCGTGCTCATCACCATTTGTTAACAGTGAGGTATTGGGATTAGCGGGACTATTAATTCTATTACTTGTTGTTGTAATAGACATCCTATCCATATCAAGAACAGGAGATACATTTTCGTCAGTGCTGCTCAAAGAAAGATCCATTCTGAATGATTTGGCACCATTCAACTCAGATGACTCATTGATAGGAGAACATACTAACTGTGGGGTATAGAAATAGTTATGCTTGTTAAGTAGAACGTCAAAGAATTCACCAGTGTTACTAAATGAATTTTGAGTTAACAACGTACCATCGTTAATCGAGGTTCCTGTAATTGTTTGGACCCTTGCCTTAATATCACACTTGGGAAGAATCATAGTATGAACGTTTGGAGTTAAGACATCATATTGTATGTTTTGTGTTGCATAGATATGATTGCCACCAGACTTAATACCAAGTCTTCCCAATGAGGTTGTAGGTAAGTAGTAACTATCCAGTGTTGGTTCTGAAAGTGATTCGTGAGTTTTGTTGATTTCTGTCAGAGGAATACCATCTAAATTATAACATTCAACAACAGATTCATCTAAATGTGAAACTGCTGTAGTAGAACCTACACCTCTTTCATTAACAGTAATGGTTTTACCATCATTACTAATTCCACTATAAGAAATGATCTCATTTCCGATCTTAATATATCCAACATTACTTGCTGTAACAATTCCACCGTTAATAATGGTATGGAATGCTGTAGCATCATTAACTTGAATAGATGTGTCGGAATCCGATAGTGCTGAAGTTAGATAAGTATTCGATACTTCAGAGATAGCACCAGAAATGGTAACGTTATTATCGGTATCATTCATACCATGATTATAATGTCTGATTTGAATTCTTCTCTCACTCGTAGCATATGTTGGTGTTGTTGCAACAAATGCATCAGCAATGGCAGAAGAAGAGGTAGCACAGTCTCCAGAATAAGTGATACTAGTAACCGTTCCAGTATAGGTTGATGTTCCACCAGTGATAGTTTCACCAGGTGACCCTGCAGT
Source organism: Rhodopirellula sp. (assembly GCA_002701385.1). Taxonomy (GTDB): domain Bacteria; phylum Planctomycetota; class Planctomycetia; order Pirellulales; family Pirellulaceae; genus UBA721. The sequence continues at coordinate 3,494 of NZVD01000020.1, forward strand.
GAACTCTGTAGAAATGTATCTGAGAGTGAGAGTGTTTGTATTACTAGTCCATGTAACTACCTCTGCAGTAGCATTAGATGTTCCGCCTGTAATAATTTCACCAGGAGCAAAGTCTCCAGAAGCAGATGCTACAACCATAGTTGCCTCAGTTTTAGATGAAACAACTCTGTTAGAGATAACACCGCCAGTATCAGAACCAGCAGTCCAGTTGCCAGAAATATCATCAACAGTAACAACTAAATTGGATCCGCTATCATCAATATCAACAATAGTACCTTGAGCAAGAGTTGTTTCTTGCTTGAGTCTTGCGCCAATCGTATAGGTAAGAGAACTTGAATTCATAACCAAAGGCAATTTAGGCATTACCGTCGTAATTGCATCAGGAGAAAGTTTAATTTTACCTTTATTTCCAATATCTAAGGCAGCATTATTAAGAACAACCGATGATGTCACAGCAGTATCAAATTTTGCCTTGTAAATATTAAACTTAAGATCTTCATATTGGTCAGCAGTCCAGGTAGATGCGTTCTGCGATTTAAACAGAACACCAGCATAAGGTTGTTCAGAGATTGTCCTATCACCAGTGATGTCTAATTCACCCATTCTGGAAATCCAAACTTTATATTCATTGGAGTCTGAGAATAAGCAGAAGCAATGTTCTACAGACTGAGGAATATAAACAGGTGATTCAAATGTAAATTTAGTTGCAACCTGTCCAGTATCTGACAACTGAACATCTTCTGGGTTAATAGTAACGTCAGCAAACGGCAGGGTAGTTGTAGTAGGATAACCATTACTCATGGTCCTAATCTGCATATTGATGGTAGTATTTTCAGATCTAGTATTGAAGAACACTTCAACAGATGTGATGAATACACCACCCTTCTCTTCGACAAGGAAAGATTGTGCAAGAGGATCCCACCAACCAACCTGACGTGTCTCAGTCCTAGTTGTAACAACCTGTCTTTCATCAGTAGGGGTATCTCTTACAAGTTCTGCGTTTCTAATTGAAAGGATATTCTCTTGAACTGTGTTAATCTGTCCACTAGCAACATATTCAGTTTGTGCAGCAGAAGCAACTGCACCTGGAGTACGAGAATCATCTTCGTTGGTAGTAAAACGCATGGTTCTAGTACCAGTTGCCCATCTAGGATTGGTAGATTGCGAACCATTTAAACCAATAGGCATTGTAGTTACATCGTCACCCTGAGGTTTTGGAATGAAGAATGTTCCTCTATATTGACCGATACGATCAGTAATAATTCTTCTACGCTGTACAACTGCTCTAGCACCAGATGATCCTTCTAAAATTTCACCTACTTCAATATTACCATAATATTCACCAACTGCTCTCTCCGCAGCTGCTTCAGTATCAATATTCAAAAATGCAGTCGTCGATGCATAAGAACTAGGAAGTTCTGTATCATCATATGGATTATACTTAAAGTAATCATTAGGAGCAGCAACTTTTAATTTACAACCAGAGTTTAAACCAGTTACTGTTTCGCCAATAACAAAGGGAGTTGAATTAGTACGACTGTCTGTTGTTGGATCTTTAATAAGTTCAATAATTTTAGGAGTAAGATAATCATCAATTTTTTTATTGTCAAAGAAAGCAAAGAAAGAAGTTCTAGGTTTCATGCGAACAATGTTCACATCGATATTTCTGGAACGAATCCAAGCAATTGCTGTTCTTGCGATAACAGTCTCGCCAATAGATTCTCTATCGAGTCTCGCAACAACCTGTGTCCTAATACCAGTTCTGGTCTGATTTTGTGTTGTTGTAATAGTTGTATTTTGGTCAATTGCACGACCCCATCCTCCAGGAAGTGTATTTGCTCTTCCGGAGCGGAATGCAGGACCAGTAACAGTGTTTGTGACAGGTTGACCACTATCCGTCCATGAACCCCATACAGTAGGAGCAAATCCATTTTGATCTGCATTCATCTCGCTGAGTGTAGATTGGAAATCACCCTCCATACTAATAATATTATCTGGTGCCTGCTCCGTTTCTACCCAGTCATCTGAAGATGGGGACAAATCAATACGACCAATATAAGCAAACACATTGAACGGGTTAACGTTTTCTAATCTAGACGCATAAGTTTGCTGAATAATCAACTCCTCAGTGTAAGGAAGTGTGATGATATCACCTGTCTTTTGATATCCAGTAGAAAGAGTTTCATTTAAAACAAGAGGAACGTTAGTTGTATAGTGAGATGGTCTACACTCGCCAGTAACTAAATCAATTGATACTCTATAATCTTGGCTGTTAACAGCACTCTTACTATGATCAGTAAAGTCATCAACAATAAATCCATTTTTAAATCTATTTTTACCACTAGCGTCTGTGATTTGAGTATTAAATGTATCCGACTCAAGTAGATTGAGTGAAGTGTAATACTCAACATTAGAAAGACGCTTTTCAATAGCACCAATATCGCGCATAGTAAAACGCTTATTGGTTGATTTCTTAATTACAGTATCTGCATGAGGTTCAAATCCGTAAGGTCTATGGGTCAATGTTGCAAGCAACATACCATCAACAATATCTTCCGGAACATCTGGACTTTCTGCTGGTTTACCAGTAATTACTTGGAATTCTCCAGTGGGAAGCATGAAAACTTTGTCGATTCTGGAGAGATACCAGTCAAAGTCGCATCTGAATACACTGTTCAGTTTGGGAATATCTAAGATAGTTGCTGGTGGTGTTCCTGCTGTTGGGAAACTTCTTGCTTTAAAATCAAAAGATCTTTGATTAACAAATGCAGGAGAAGAAACGCTACCGGCACCGCTATACAGTTTTTTAGATCCTGGTCTAAAATCAAGATAATCACCTAAGAATTTCTCACCGAAGAAAGAAACATCAGCATAGTCAGTTTCGAGATAAGACTGACCACTAAAATAATCACCTGTAGCAGAATGATTGTAGAAGTCAAGAACAACTTTTATTTTTCTGGTAGGTACTGAAACACCATTCTTTCTTACGAGAGAGGAAGTTCCATACATGAAACCCGTTTGACCATTATCTAAAATATACCTATCGGTGATTACTTTAGACCCAAGAACAACTGAACCTTCAGCATCATTGATAATTGCACTAATATCAGCACCATTGCTATCTTTACCATCGAGAGTCTCACCGAGTTGCATTGTGCCGGAGAGATAAACCAATGTAAGTTTTAAAGTGCTTGAGTTAAAATCAACAACTCTTGCTCTAGCTTTAGATGTTCTTCCAGTAACAATTTCCCCCGTTGCAAAGAAGACAGGTTCAACCAAAGTTACTGACGGAATCACAGGATCATCATTATCCAAAGATTCATATACAGCATGAACATTATAGGCATCGATAGTTCCAAGAGAAAGTTTCCGGTCTTCAATTCTAGTTCCATATAAGTTGGAATACACCAAGTTATAATTTTGCTTTGCTTTGTTTTGAATTGTCTTATTGACCTTCAAGACAAACATTTTTGCAGGAGATTTTGTTTTTCTCTGCGTAGTGTCTTTTGATAAAGTGGCAGTAACCTTTACTGAAGTAATCTGTGTCAGATTATCAATCTGAAGCGTTGTACGATCTGCAGAAGTAAATGACGTATATCCAAACGCACCTGAGTTAATAGTATCAATAGGAATTTGATCTCCAACTGGATAAGTGCTATTGGTACTACCCATTACAGTGAACGTATAGTTAGCATCTGTAATTGAAGAGAAACTCTCTCCTTCAGGAAGAGTGATTGAAATTGAGTTGGAAGCAACAGTCTGAGAGTCAAACGTTCTTCTAACAACCATAGATTCGTCTGAAATGCTCTTAACGTATTTTCTTGGCATTTCGGTAAGAAGATCAGCATCTTTAACATCAGTTAGCTGACCTCTATATCTCAAGAGAGCAGTATAAGTTCCTGCAGCAGGAGAGGCAGCACCACCTGGCGGCGAAACATTTACACTCTGATTTGCATAATCAAACACAGTATTCATGTTTGATGTATTCAAACTAGCAGGATCGATAGAGTCTACAGTAACATATTGAGTCTCATTAAAGAAGATTCTATCACCGGGTCTTAAATCTGTAGCAAAGTTTGACTGGAGACCAACAATGGTTTCGGAACCCCCAGTAGCATCATAGGTAAATGAAATACCTTTAACAATAGAAATATTATCTAAAACAATATCGGCAGTAAATTCAATATTAGTAGTTGCTTCATCTCTGGAAACATAAGACCTAACATCAGAATACAAATACTGATGCATGAAATCAACAGTATTGATATTCAAACCATCTACGGAGAGCATCTCTCCCTTTTGGAATGCACCTTCAATTTGATAAACAGATACATTCTGACTAGAAATTACATTATCAATGATGTACGCTCTGGCACCAGAAGATTTACCAACGATCAAAGAACCTGCTGAAAGATTTGCCGCACCACCGAGTCTCATTACGGTGATCATCTGAACATCAAACAGATTTAATTTATATCTATCGTCAGTATTACCAAAAGTCGCATCGGGTGTAGATACAAATTCACAAGAAGCTACCCTAGCATAACCGATGAGATTGCCATTAGCATCACCCGGTGTAGCAGTAAAATTATCATAAAGTTCTACGACTTGATAGTTGTTAGTGATAGTAGAACCAGAAACATTAGGGAATCCGTAAATGTTACTTACATGGGAATAATTTCCCAATTCAAAACCAACAACCGCATTTTGTTGTGAATTTACATCTCTAGACTTTGGAATATCAATATATGCCGGAGACATGTTTTTAACACGATATCCCTTAACATACGCAGTACCAGGACTTAACTCCAAAGCATACATTGCAGAACTTGCAGTATTGCCTTGTGTAGTAGTCACCCCATCTTCATATACACCATTATTATATCCATTATTCACAGAATCTCTCATTGTGAACTGGAATTCATCTAAAACATAGTTGCCGGATTCTTCATATGTTCTGAGAGCGATAGATTTCTCAAGTTCATCATAAGCACTACGATCTACCAGTTTCTCAACTTTATTACCATTGATTCTCAGCAGTTCAATAAAATCTTTATCTGCATCATCAGTGAGCAGTTTTTTAATCAGTTTTGTTGTGATTCTAAATCTATGAGAACCAGGAGCAGCATAGTTAGATGTTCCAGCAGCGTTATCGTTAAGGCTAAGGTCGTCTTCTGGTGTGACAATAGACTCAAGAATTTCAAGTCCAACTCTGTACTTCGGATTGGTTCCATACTGATCCAAAAGGATATATTGATATGGTACGTCTACAAAGAATCCTCTGATGAAATATACACCTTCCTGAACATATGCAACAGAACCTGTTTGCAAAGCATCAGTAGGAAGCAATTGAGCAAACGGAGAACCAACCTCAATTAGAGTAGTTCCAAAGGTGATTTCATTGTCGGTGATTAATTGTTCGTTATTTCTAAAGGTATCTTGATCGTTATTGTCACCACCAGATTCAATATACTTAACATATAATGTAATATATCCCTTATCAGACTCTGCGGCAGATACACTAAATAAAACTTTTGCTTTTACACCAGATGTCAATCCAGTAATAATCTTATCATTTAACTGCGATCTATAATCTTCTACGTTGGCACCAAGAAACGATTCTTGCAACATAATTGCTTGAACGCTAATGTCATATCCGATTTGACCCGGAATGACCATAGAACCATCCTTGAACAGGTGAGAACCCATATTTTCAATCTGATTCTGCAGAATACTCTGCATTGTCGTTAGTTCTCTAGCCTGAATAGGATAACCAGGACGATAAAGCACTCGATAGAAATTCTTATTCTTATCGAAATCGTCGTAATAGGGGGTTACATTGAGATTGGTGTTCTGTGCCATTAGAATTCGATTACGATTTTAATATCTTCGATTTGGTCATTTGCACGACCGATTGCTCTTCTATTATCTATGTAAATAATCTGACCATCATTTGACTTGATCTCAGGTTTTGCATAACCATTATTAAACTTCATACCCAAGTCATATTCAGTATTATTAATAGTTCTAGAAGAAGAGTTTGGTACAGCGGGGAAGTTGACATCCGGTTGCCCAGCGGCACCAGAAGTTGCACCATTAATTACATTAGAACCATCAAACTCATTAAGAGTACCAGTAACTTCTGGGAAAATACCATCAACAGCATTCTGATAATATTTCAGAACTTTAGTTGTAGCATTCCAAGAAACTACGCGGGCACGAGCAGTAACATTTACACCGCCAACAACTCTACTTTGAGTGATAATTTCATCAGGTGTATAGTTACCTTGGAAAGAAGGTGGGAAAATAACTGCTTTAGCAGCGGAAACAGTAAGGTCGGAAATCAATTCTTCAGTACCAAACTTTTTAGGATTGGTAATCAAACCGATACGACGATAGTCATTATCAACGGGGAAGTCGCCAGCACCTTCAGCATAAGACAACTTAGCATTGATCATGACACGGAAAGCACCCAATTCCATGATAGGATCATAACCATGACCACTTGGGGGTGGAATAATAACATCAACCTGAGCACTAGTACCAGTACCAATACCAGTGATATTGTCAACACTGATTTTACCGAAAGTATAACCAGTACCACCAGAAGTCACAGTAGCAGAAATAATCTTACCACCATCAACTACGATGGAAACACGACCACCGGTTCCGTCACCATTAATAGCGACATTATCATATGTGCCATTATTATAACCAGATCCAGCAGCAGTAATTACAACAGTGTCTACTTCACCAGCAACAGCGTTTGTTCTAACAGCATCATTCTGCAGAACTGGCATATAATCATTAGAGAAGAACTTCAGAACAGAAGCAACAGGGATGGTGTAAAGATATTTCCAGCGATAACCATCAGAAGTAGTGATAATAGAAGTAGAAGTACCAGTTGGTTCAATCGTTGACGGTTTACCGTTCGGATCAGACGGAGAAGTGCCATTAAAAATACACTTATAAACTTGATATTGGGAGTTTACGACATAGAAGTCGGAATCATATAACTTGGTAGCACCAGAAGAAGCAGTTTTACTAGGAGAATAATCGTGCCTATACATGTCATAGGTAAAACCCAGACCACCCGTAGTTTGTTCGGGTGAAACCCAGTCAATCCTACGACAAACCTGAACCGTATCTGAAGCAAGAACTCGCTTCAAAGAGATCATGTCATCGTAAGAACCGGAAAATTCTGAGAAGGAATCGACCGCTTGTGGCGGAGCGTTTTCATTATCCCATGATTGGGGCCGACCGATGAAGATGTACAAACGATCTCTCGTAGTACCTGCGTCGTCATCGCTTTGTGTTGCGATGGGACCTTCAAGTGCCTTAATAAATTTCCTCGCAGAAAAAATTCTAAATTGATCAGTTAATAGAGCTGCCATTTACCTTGTAGGACTGTTTCCTCTTGTTTATTTATTCAGGTTACTCGGATCTAATTTCAGTATTGAATTCAAGACGCTTAATTCTGTAACTTGCGCCATTAGATCCGCTAAGCATTTCCCCTCCAAGAATTGCTTGAATCACTGCACCATTACCAGTAGAATCACCAGCATCATTAGTAACTGTAATGGTTGGACGTGAATTATATGTACCGTCAGTATACTGCTCATATCCATATCCGCCATTATTTACGGTCACTGATGCAATCTGATCACCTGCAGTTGTCATTACAGCAGTCGCTGTTGCTTGAATATCTCCTGCATTCTCAACGGAAATTGATGGTGTTGCGGAATAATCATTGCCGGGATTTTGAACAATATAGTCAATGATAGTTCCACTATCAGAGAATTTATATAATATACCGTTAACACCAACGTTAAGATTAGTAGTGTCAAACGGAATAATTCCCCTAACAAGAAGAACTCCACTAGAAGGATTCCAACTAGTTACGGTTCCCCTTACACCAGAAACATCTCCAGTAACAATTTCTTCTGGGAAATAGTTTGATCCATTTCCACTATTCAAATCCAGAACTACAGAAACAGTTGCCTCATGAGGAACACCTTCATTTAATCCGCCAGCAGCAGTAATGGTGGCATATCTAAATGGAATTGATGCATCCTTTACCTGATCACCGACTTGGAATAAAGTTGTATTCTGTCCACCGATAGTTTCTTCAATACCATATAATGAATTATAAAGACCACCATCAAGACTAATCTGATTTTCATAATCAGTTCCAGTATTTACCAAATCAGCAATACCGTCACCTACACCATCAAGTTCATCATCATCTTCAAATTTACGATCCTCAAGGAGTCCGATAGGTTCTGTTAAAGTGACAATACTATCACCTACAGATTCCAATAAAACATGAGGATCAAATCCTCCAGTAGCAGAAGTAGATACTCCAGCATCAAACTGAACAATAGCATCTTCTGTAGTTGGAATACCAGCATCAATGAATGCTAATTCATCAACTTCAAAAGTAACTAAAAGTTCTCTGGTAGTAGGATTCCAATCGTATACTTTAGCAATTTTATTATTTTCGTTTTCAATTCTTCTGATTACTCTATCATTTACATTGAACTGATAAGTAGAATCTCCTTCATTATTATTTTGATTGGCATCTAAGATAACTCTTTGATCGTACTTAAAGTTTTTACCCCTAGTGACATTAAAGAATCTTTCTCTAGATTTAGAAGTATATGAAACAGTCTCTCTACCAATAATCAAACTACCAGATCCAGGATATGCATCCGTATTATCAACATATAATGTTGTGTCACTACTACTTGCATCCCTCAATAATCCAGTCAAATAATTTGGTGTGGAATTATAAGATTGTCTGTTGCTAATAGTTCTCTTTAAGTTGACAAGTTTAGTGAAGATAATATTCGGGGGATTGATGTACCCCTCACCGGGATCTATAACATCAATTCCAACAATTACACCCTGATCAACTCTAGCAACGGCTTTAGCGCCAATGCCTCCACCACCAGTGATTAAAACATAAGGTGCTTGCTGATAGAATTCACCTTCATCAACTATATTAATACTGGTGACCTTTCCATTACTATTAACTTGCGCTCTACCTCTAGCACCTTGTCCACCACCACCACCTTCAAAAATAAGAGTGGGGGGAGTTGCAAACTCTCGTCCCTCTTGCAAAAGAGTTAGACCGGTAACGGTTTGTACTGTTGGAACAGCTGTTGCTCCAGATCCCTCACCACCAATAATCTTTGCTTTTGCTGGACCAAAATACCCATCTCCACTTCTAACCATCCTGACATATCCAACAGATCCATCAGGATTTAAGACAACCTCACCTTTTGCTCCGACAGGAAATTCGCTTGTGATTGCAGGTAGTGTTTCGTTAGAATGATAAGGTTCTCCATAGAATTCGGGACCAATTACATATGGATAAACAGGATTATCACTGGAATCAGTAGACATGAAATAGGCATACGTTCCATTTGGATAATCAGGAGTGACTGCAAACCTACCATTATGTCTATCTAAAGTACCCAACCCATCCTCAAAAATATAATCCTGGACGAAAGATCCTAAAAGATATCCATCCTGAACACATCTAAATCCATACTCAGGATTAGCATAGGATATGACATATAAAAGTCTGGGGGAATTTATCTTTGGTGTAAATTCAAGTCTTTTATTAGTTGCTCCAGCAAATCCTTGAACATACCCAAGATAGGTAGTCTCAACATTATCGATAAAATATCTAATTCCATCTTGGAATAAGTATTGAGTATTTCCAATATCGGGAGGATTGCCAATATGCCACCCATCTTCCTGTAAAGCAAACAAGACGGGACTTGCAATAGCATCTTGATTGAAGATGTAAGTCTTTCCCCTGTCTAATTGCAAGAATGGAGGAACTGTGCCATCTATAGCAAACTTACCATTAGATACAGTAACAGTATAAGTTATGGTTCCTGTTGTAGTTATGGGAGGTCTTTGACCATCAATCTCATTTGTGTTTTTTAATCTGTAAGAAGAAGTCTGCCTAACAGCACTACCGGCACTATTGTATCCATAGGGACCATAAATTGGATATCCATCAAAAGATATACCAAGAATTCTAGAATGTCCAGTTACATGTCTAGAATAATCAATGTTAGATCCATCAATATAATAATCGGTAATATAATAATCGTTTGATAAAGGTTCGTCATCAACCTCGGGACTGAGAATCATATATCCCTCATCCCCAGTATATCCAGACATATGTCTGTGATATCCGCAATAATAATATATTCTATTAGTCTCATCGGCATTCATAGTAAACACCGGTCGAAACTCATTCTCATAGTCCGCTGCTGGTGCTCCAGACGCTCCTGTCGAGTCGTAGTATAAAGTACCAGGAGTTGGATTTAAAGGACCGTCAGGGGTCGTACTGAAGCGCATAGGATGCCCTTGAGTATGATGTTCCGATGGTTGATTACTTGAGTCAGACTGATTCCAAATAATTTGATAATTTCTCTGAACTCTAATATCTGTTGGTGCAAGATAATAAGTATTTGGAATAAAATTTCCAAACTCATGAGCATCTGGTCCAAATTCAATATAAAATAATCCGTTAGGGAAAGTAACTGGATCTTGTCTGATTGTGGCAGAAAAACCTGTAGATCCTAACAGTTGATCTCCATCAGCAAATTCCCCAACTACTTCTCTTAAATATAACCTATCAATAACACCATTAACACGGATGATTTTAGCAATTTGTCCTCTAACAACTCCTTCACCAATTCTCTCTACCAACCTACCTTCTTCTATTGGATTTAAAGTTTCATCGATATTATTGATATGAACGAGAACATTATCATGTTCAGTTTTTACTGTCCATGTAAATTGCTGTTTAAATCCGTTTTCAAAAACACCTCCAGCATCATCAAATTGATTGATTAATTTATGAGTATGATAGTAATATTGATTATTTCTAACTACTGCATCATAAGTATCCGTGTTTAGAAGAAAATCATGAGGGATAATATCAAAACTAAACGGAGCTGGTGGTCCTCCTGCAGAACCCCAATCTGGGGTATGTAAAAGGACACCATTGGCCATGATACCAATAGGTTTATTTAATTCGGTAGGTCTGTCTCCACTATAAGGAACATCCTTACCTCCCCTATAAACAAATTGTCTACTAAAAGTTTGATCTTCTAATGGTCCGCCACCCGGTTCTCTTTCGGTTCCATATTTTACCGGTTTGGGGTGATTATCAGAAGTAATTGTTAATCTATCGGTAACATCACCATTATTAATCAAAAACACACCAGAGGTGGAAGAGTTTGGGTCTGATTGCCAAATTTTATTAATATCGAAAGTAGATACTACGTTTGGTGTATCCTGCTCCGGAATAATTGAAAGTCTTAATGGGTCATACCCTTTACCAGATTCTAATACCCTAACATGAGTGATTCTTCCAGAACCATCGTCGATGATGGGATACAAAAGTGCTTCTGCAACGGGTGTACCACAACCAGTCACAGTAAGTCTAGGGGGATCAGAACTATCGTATTCCGAACCCCCATCGATTACTTTTACTGCTCTAACGCCGAACTCATCATTGAAAATCGGTTCAATGACTGCACCAGATCCAGGAACTGTTCTTGCCATTTTTTATTAACTTACAACGGTGATTGTGCCATTCATTAAAGTGTGAAGCGTACACTGATAATATAAAGTAGTAGGAGCATCCATTGGAACGGTCCAATATAAAACATTAGAACCTGTTCCGGTTTGACCATCTGTATACGGGGTTCCAGTCAAACCGCTAGTCGATTGAATTCTAAATGGATGAGCACCACCGTTAACGGAATTGTCGAATGCATATGTCATTCCACGCATAACATATAGTGTGGGATCGGAAACTGTACCTGTAAATCCAGGTCCACTAAAAGTATAAGATGAAATACCATCAGCATTCAGTTCCCACCATGTCATTGGACTGCGAGTAACTACCCAATTAGAACCATTCCAATATAAAGAATCACCCTGAGTAATACCAGCAACATCAGTATCTGTAAGTGCCGCTAAAGTAGTAGTTAATGTTCCCGTAAATGCAACAGTTACTGTGTCACCGGCAATTGACGTTGCGATGTTCGTGCCACCCGCAATAGTAAGTGAATCCGTTTCACTAGATGCTGTCGTAGTACCAGTATCGGCATTAATAGTAGCAAAACTAGTAATGTTAGATACACCAGCATTGTCATCGCCAGGAACCCAATTGGTGCCATCCCATTTCAATACTTGATTATTTGTAGGAGGAGTTGTTGTAACATCAATGTCGGTGAGATCACCAACACTAGTATATTGAGTTAACAAACCAACTCTAGTATCACCAACACCACCGGCAGTGATGTTCATATTCACATACGGAGTATCATCACCATCAACCGTGAAGAAATATCCCGGATAAGCTGCTGCTGAAGGAGCAACACCTAATGTTGTATATTCATTTTTATATTTTACCTTAGTTGGGAAATCAATATCACCAGTTGCACCATCAAAAGTATTTGTAATACTACCATTACTAATTGTTACGTCCCCTGTGCCATTTGGGGCAATTGCTATATTTCCGTTACTAGAAGAAATAATAGAGTTTCCATTAACGTCCAATGCTGCAGTAAGTGCAGTATAGTCAGATGGGATAAAAGAAGTACCGGTGTACTTCAATACCTGACCAACACCAGCGTTAGTTACATCAATTTGAATGTCTGCTCCATTACCTAAAGCAGCATAGATTTCAGTAAAGTTGTCATTGATTTTGTCGCCACCAGCACGGAGGGTATCCCCCGTGTTGTCATTTGGCGCAGAACCAATATTAAGTGCTTGCTTGGACATTACTATCTACTTTTTTAGTTATTTATAGGATCTCTGGATCAATAATTTCTTCACCATATTGACTTAAGTCGGGTGCTGTCCAATCATCAGGAACAGATGTCTCAACATCAACCAAGGGATCTTGATATCCGGATCCTGCGGATGAAACAACAACGCCACCAACACCAACCAACGCTTTGATTTGAGCATCAAATCCGCTAATAGAGTCAATTCTAACATTTGGTCTGCTAGTGTACCCAGAACCTCCAGCAGTAACAGCAACTTTATCGATAGTACCGGAAGTCAGAACCGCTGATGCTTGAGCACCTTTACCGAAAGTAGATCCGAGATAATCGAATGTAATTAAGGAGTTTGAAGATTCAATAACAGCAACTTCACGATCTTCAGTTTCACCTTCAATTCTAATCTTATCGCCCGGTTCGATGGGAGGTACAATATCTGCTGCCTCAACGTCTTGATCAGAACCAACATAGGAGAATGCCACGAATGTAGATCCGAATCTAGGAATCTCAGAGAAGATAATTCTAGAACCAACAATCTCAAAACCAACACCAGGTTCCTGAATAACACCATTGAGCGAGACGATGATATTATTTTCCGGTTTGATAACCGAAGACTGAACACCCTCAGTTAGTGTGAGAGAGTAGAAAGTACCTTCACGCTTGAGGTTGAAAGACTGCCTCAAGGAGTCAAAGTCGAACGAGATGTCATCTAATTGTCTAAGTTTACCAACATAGAATCCCGTGAAGGATGATCCAATCTCAGGTGCCTCTTGGAATTGAATTGAATCCGAGAATGCGGTATATGCATTTGTTGCGCCTGGCGGTTGTAAAATGCCATTAACAAAGATCAACATATGACCTGCAGGATCGGGGAAGTAAGGATCACCATTGTTTGTAGTGAGTTTGAAGGAAGTCTGTGTACCATCAAATCCTCTGAAGAATCTTCTAACGCGAGCGCGTAATTCTTTACGAACAATAACTGCTGCCTTGTAATCATCAACAGAAATAATCGTATCTCTGTTACTAAATGTTCCGACAACATCTGTGAGATATAATCTCTTATACAAACCAGAAGTTTTGATATCGCTTACCAGAGCAGCACCTGCACCAGCAATGTCAACCTTTGCGCTAATAGTAGCAAAACCAACTGGAGTATCACCATTAGCATAATCACCAATATAATCACCATTTGAGAACGATCCATTAACCATAGAAACGTAAATGTAGTTATTGTCAAGGTCTAAATCGGTAATAATACCGTAGTTATTTGAATCTTTCAGAACACCTTGAATTACATTATAGAGATAGTTGCCTACTTGGAAATTATTCTTACTGTCAATCACAGAGATGAGTAATCTACTATGACCATCAGAAGCAATTCTATCACCAACTTGAACATCAAGACCTGCAAATTTGTTAACCTCAAGGTATTCACTAATACTCTGAGGATAAACTATAGAGGTAACCTCAAACTGACCTGTGAGAGATTCAGTATCTACAGTTAATTTACCGCCAGTATTTGTCAATACAGCAGCTTCTGCGATACGCATTTCCTCAACATTTGCAGTTGCACCGGAAGTGAATCCTTTGAATTCAATTCCTTGATCGAATTGCCCTTGTCTACCGACAACTTGCAATCTATCTTCGATGGCACCGATTTCAGCGGTACTGGAATTGTTTGCTCCAGTGATAATATTCAATACAGCAAATGTTCCGGCAGTAACGGCAACATCAAAGTAAATGTTGTTTTCATCTGAATACTTAGCGTAAATTGTACCAGAAGCACCTCCAGAAGTGATGACTTCACCCAATTCAAGTGCCTCACCCGTTACCTCACCATTAATTCTAAATCTTTGATAAACTTTAACAATTTTCGCTTCATTCTCTCGGATGTTTGCAATTTCACCATATGCTCCACTAGCAAGACCAATAATGTTATCAGCAGGTTGAACACGACCAGTAACACCAACAGGGATGTTGCGAGTTCCATACGTTTTAGTGGGAACTACGATGCCGCTACGAGTATCAATTGTTGTGACGAAGGAATCGTTCAGTAATTGATTTCTAATAATATCAAAATTACGACGGATAACACTCATCCAACTGTCCGAATCATATAGACTCTGTAAACCAGAATTTGTATATGCAAGGAATCCAGCAAGAGGTGAAGGTGCAGTCAGTGTTTGATCCAATGCCTGCTCATAGTATTCTTCAAGTGCATCGAGAATGTAGTTCTTAATGTTGAAATCATTGTCCGCATAGAAGGTTTCGCCAGATACAGATACATAAGGATCTAAACCGCCTTTAGCAAGTTTCCATCCCCAATATGCTTGTGCTTGTGGACTAACTCCTTGGAACTGAATAGCACCAGCATTATTTTTCTGATAAACTTCAGTACGAAGTAAACCAATACCAAAGGAGAATGTAAGAGTAATATATGCTCTATACCAACCATTACCATAAGGAATAGATCCAAATGCTTCAACGGTTGCTCCAGTGTCAGCAAAAACACTACCGAATGTACCATCAGCAAGATCCAAATCAAACTTAACTTCTTTTGCTGTAGCACCAGGATCAAGAGTAACTTGGAATCTGCACTTATCTAAAGGCGTACCGGAAGGTGTAACATCTTTAATGAAAGTAGAGAATGTATAGGTTTGTGTTTCTTGTACAGAACCCGTATCAAACGTCTCGTTGGTGGAGTCAAATTTATTACCTTCACCATCAAATGTAGTGAAAGAAGATAAGATATAATCTCTAGAGACTACATGGTATCCAGCTGTACCATCAGGAACAACTGAATCTGCGGTTAAAGTATCATCAGGAGCGAGGTGGGCATTAGACGCCACTGATGCCATTGCAGTTTTAGTGAAAGAAGATACAGTCAAATCTTCAGGATATGTAAAGAGGTTGTTTAATACAACCTGACCTTGAACAGTAGATTGAATCAGTCTTGCACTCTCAATTGTTTCTACATTACCAATGATCTTGTAATAGTTGTATGGGGTAGAAATAGCACCAGAAGTAGATTTGATTGTTCCATAATTAGAACCCTGCTGAATTCTATATCCAGCAGTTAAACTAGAACCCCTGATTATCTGAACAACTAATTTACCAGTCTTAGGATACCATTCAAGAACTTCAACTTCAAGGGTACTGGTGCGACCAGTATCGAGTCCGGAGGTGTCTGTGCCGCTATATGCCGGTTGTCCAACAGTGAAGTTTCCGGTAATATTTTCAAGTTCTACAGTTCTAGCAGTAACATAATTGCTACTATCTGTAGTCACCATATCATGAATAGTGTTGTTAAGCATCTCCGTGAGGAAATCATTGTAAGTCCAATAAGAAGAACCCCACTGAGCATTAACTTCATTGGTAATCTCTTCTCTGTAATAGTTTGCATTAAAGAGAAGCATTCTTCCCGCTGCGCGAGAAGCAGTATCACCCGGCGTAAGAGTGTCAATGATAAGATCTATAAGATTATCAAAGGCATTAATAACATCTGCACAATCATCATCACTGTAAGTGGAGTTACCAGACTCATCTGTAATTGTTAGATCAGTATATGGAGTTTCTGGTGTGTATTGTGCTCTGTATTGATCACCTGAAGCACTATCTCCAATTCCAACAAGTAAGTTGCGAATCGCTTTCTTACCAAGGAATCTAACCTGCTGATAGGCATACATGGCAGGAAGAATTTGATCTTCAAACTGCTTCAAACCATTGGAAGAGGTAATATAGTATTCAATCGCTTTAATTGTATTGGAATTACCTCCAGTAAGTAAGTCAGCAATTACACTATCAATAACATCTTTAATGTCATCCTTACAATTTTCTCTACCTACAGAAATACCGCCAGGATAGAGGAATGCATTGTAAGATGCCACACCTAATTGATAGGTAAATGCTGCATCCAAAAGAAGTGTTGCTTCGTCTGCAATAAACTCTTTATTGAAGAGGAGTAAATCAGCAGCATCTCTGTAACGATCCCCAGTGGGGGCAAGGGAGATATTTGCAAGATCGATCAGTGCATCAATAGCACTCGTTACATTTGCACAATTTCCAGGATCATTTGTAATTCCCCAGTCACCAACAATAACAGCATCAGTGTTAGTAGAATCGAGATCACCCGTTACTGCTTGTTTAGCATAGAATGCGAGTCTTTCATGTGCGTAGCAACCTTCTACTAACTGAAGTCTTACATGTAAGATTTCATCATTAGCACCGAAATAAAGACCTAAACCGGTAAGAAGGTTAAGATTTCCACCTTCTTCAATATCATTAGCGACAGCATCTAAGATAAGACCCAAGTCAGTTTTACAACGTAAAGTACCGGATCCGCTACCATCTTGGTTTCTAGGCATACTCAGAGCAAGATGAGGATATCTGTTGATCATATCAACAGCTGCCTTGTCTACAATTGCTTTTCTATTAAGACGAATTAGATTTGCAGCATCTCTAAATCGATATTGAGCATTTACATTAAACTTATTGGCATATACGATTTCATCATTATTAAAGACATCAGTCAATTCCACAGGAACTTCACTAAACGAATCTACATAAGATCCTAAGAATTCGTAGACTGGGAACAGTTTAGTTACAGTGCCAAGATAATCTACCGGAGATGGGAGATTAGCATTAGTTAAGGTATCAACAACAATATCCATGAGATTTTGGATTGTCTGCTTAACATCAGCACAGTCTGCTGATGTGTAATCCAATACAGTGACTGCATTTGTTGCTGCACTGACAAACACATGAGTATATTGACGATCGGCAGGAGATACGCCCACATTTACTGTAAAGGTATTTGTAGAAACTGCCGTTACCGAAAGAACTCTTCTATATGCAGGGTCAGTGGAACGAGGATAAGTATGCTGCGATGCATTATTATCTTGACTGCAAGTAAATGTAAAGGAGTCGTCAGCAAAACTTACCTTACTAGAAGTGCTTAAGTTATGACCGGCAGAAGTAATTACCATTTCTCCAGTAGCAGGATCATATGTTGCCCCACTAGGAGTCAACTGCGTCAAACTTCCATAGTTGTTGGAATCGTAGATTGTAGTATCCGTATATTGAGTTAAACCATGATCACCTTGAATTGTAATTAATTCATTATTAATAATCTTATTGACAAGTTCAACATGCTTATTGAGAACCCAAAGTGTCTGTGGAATCTCAGTTTCAACATGATTCAATTGTACAGGATTTGCTGCCCTGTTTACATATAGAGCAGATGCATCCCAAAGATGGGTATTAGAACCATTTCTAAGGTCATCAACCAGTGCATCTGTAAGATCAAGAACATCATCTTCGCAGTTAACTTTCTGATCAGCAACTACACCACCAGCAACAGCAGACTTGAATGTGTGTACATATGCACCACCAGTAATGACAGCATTTGCAATATTACTTACCCATGTATGGGTATATTGCTGACCTGAAGGAGAAGCACCGACATTAATCGTAACAGCACCAGTTTGCTTGATTAAAGCGCCAGTTGTAGCAGACACAAAACTATGAGTAGTTGTGTCAGTAGATGTACCAATATCTAAAGTAAATGTGTTACCATCAACAACCGTAACTGGTTGCCATAATCCCCAAATAGGATCGGATTGTCTAGGATATGTGTGATTTGTAGCATTAGAATCATAGGCACATGTGAACGTTAAGGATTCACTTGCGATTTGAATGTGATCTCCTGTGCTGAGATTATGTCCATTAGAAGTAATTGTTAAAATACCCGTAGTTGGATTATAAGTTGCATTAGTGATATCCGCAGTAGTAGTTCCTACAGAAGTAACATTCAATGTTGTATTGTATGCAGGATCAGTAGAACGAGGATATTGATGCTGAGAAGCATTAGAATCTTGACTACAAGTGAAGGTAAATCCAAGATTAGCAAGTCTTAATTTGGTTCCGGCATTAATTGTATGATTCGGAATGGTCATTACAAAATCACCGGTTGCAGCATCATATGTTGCACCAGTAGGTGTCCAATAAACAAACGGAGATGTACCTACATTAACTGTGATTGATGTAGAGGATGCATCAACAATGGGCAGTGCATTAAACTTAGTAGCGGGGTCTCTTGGGCGAGGATATGTCACCTCGGTCTGATTATTATCACTAGAACATGTAAATGTCAATGCGTTAGGATTGATCTTAATACGATCCCGTTCGACTGTAATAGCATCAGTATCTGCAGAAACAAAAGCGTGAGTGTACTGCTGACCTGACGGCGAAGCACTAACATTAATTACAAATTCATGGTCATTTGGTACATTAGTAACAGTAATCCAATCGCCAGCAGCAGGATCTGTGGGACGAGGATATTCGTGTTCTGTTGCATTACTATCCTGACTGCAAGTAAATGTCATGGAGTTAACTTTAATATTAACTCTTTGACCAACACTCAACCCATGATTGGTTGCCGCAATGGTCATATCACCAGTTGCAGCATCATATGTTGCATTTCTAGGTGTAATCTTACCGCCATTGGTTAGTGTATTTACACTAACTGACATTGTTAACAATCCAGTAGTTGCATCATATGTTGCACCAGTAGGTGTAAATCTATCGCCCGGA
>NZVD01000021.1 GCA_002701385.1 Rhodopirellula sp.
AAATTGATGTGTTATCGAACATTAATCGGCTGCTTATGAGAGAAAACAAAGAATTCGGTTAGACGCTTAACCATTTAGTTTGCTTGCATCGTCTTTTGAATTTGCAGTTTGACTTGCGTTGAAAGTCCCTTGATCTTTAAGACCCGATCCCCTTCGCTTTTAAAAGCTTTGAGAATCTGGTTTCCCTCAACACCATATCGCTTAGCCAATTGCAATTGTTCAGCACGCGTCGGTTTTTCAAGTCGTTTCATCGTAGCCGCTGATTGACTGAAGCCCGATTCAAACTGTTTAAGCTGATCTATTTGTGCCAATGCTGTCGCGGCATCACTCATCTTTTTAAGTGTGTTGGTCGTTAATCGCATCAATTGGAAATTGGCAACCATCACGGCTTCATAGCTGTTACTGGAAAGTCCTTTTTGGATCGTGGCAAGATCAGCATTGGGTATGCCACCACCATTGTTATTGCCACCAAAATTACCAAACGGATCTCCACCTCCAGCCGAAGGGTCTGTTCCAGGGCCGGCACCAAAGTTTCCACTGGTTGCGGGATCACCACCGCCAAGACTCGGGTCTGTTCCGGGGCCAGCGCCAAAGTTTCCACTGGCTGCGGGATCACTACCACCAAGACTTGGATCTGTTCCAGGCCCAGCGCCTCCATAGTCACCGCCTTCCATACCTGGATCACCTCCAGCGCCGGGATCCATCATTCCTTCTCCCATGTTACTGGGATCCATCATTCCTTCATCCATCCCTCCCGCACCAGGGTCCGTCATTCCACTCATCATGGAGGACATATCACTACCCTGACCAGGCCCACCACCTTGTGTAGAGTTCCCAGCAGCTCCTCCCGTGGAGGTTTGGGGCGTCTGAGTAGCGTTGTCTCCCTCATTGGAAGCCTGTTCGCCACTATCATTACCACTGAGTAAGACGAAGCTGGTGATACCGCCGATGACGAGCATCACGCAGGAAACTGAAATGCCTATCCACATTCTTTTCTTGCTATTGCCGCTCGCTGTTTTTTTACTTTTCGGTTTAGGACCTCCACCGGGACTATTCCAACCACCGGCTTGCATACCCTGCATGCCTGGAGTCCCCGGCATGCCCCCTAGTGGATTGCCTCCCGGCATTCCACCGCCAGCCGGCAATCCGGTCCCCGTCGGTAGACCTCCGAACTGGTTACCCCCAGCAGGAGGCAAAGGCATTCCACCAAGCGGGTTCCCACCACTTGGAGTAGTAGGCATTCCACCAAGTGGGTTTCCCGTTGTTTGTGGCATTTGCCCCAACGGATTAGCTGGCGCCAACGGTTGAGTGCCTGGAGCCTGTCGCCCTGGTACTGGAGCGGGTGATGTCGGTGCGGGTGCGGCTGCGGCAGCGGGAATCACAAACTGATGACCACAAGAGCATTTTGATTTCTTCCCAGCCAATTGATCGGGCACGCTATAGGGTTTCGAACAACTTGGGCACTTAAAGGAGATCGTCATTTGATTTTCCGACTTTCATACGCAGAGCAATGGCTAAACAGTAAACACACATAAGATTGAACAAGCTAATTCCGATTGTAGCCAGCAGCTACAAGTATACGCATGGAATTAATAATACTAAAACAACATCTGAATCAAAGGACTCGACAATCATCTATAATTAGTCAATGATGCAGCTGAAAGGCCGGTCTCCATTGCACTCTAACAGTGTGCACCGCGTATTGAAACCCGAACCATGTTAAGTGATGACTTTTACAAACAACGCAATCTAAAGTACTTGCTACTGGGCCTGTGCCTATGGTTTTCAGGCTGTCGACCAGATCACTCCGGCCAATCAAATTCAGTCGGAGCACTAAGGATTGCAACCACAACCAGTACGCGAGACTCCGGGTTACTTGACCAACTCCTGCCTGCATTCACTCGTAACACCCCTTGCGATCTCTCTGTTATCGCCGTGGGGACCGGAGCCGCTTTGAAGATGGGAGAGCAAGGCGAAGCTGATGTTTTAATCGTGCATGCTCCAAATTCCGAACGGCAGTTTATGCAGGAGAGGCACGGCCAAAGGCATGCATCATTTATGAAAAACTATTTCATACTGGTTGGACAGGCTGCTGATCCCGCACAAATCAAACACCTTGCACCGGATCAGGCACTTCAGCAGATCGGCAGGCAAAACCAACGGTTTGTATCTCGAGGTGATGACAGTGGCACTCATAAAAGAGAGTTGGAACTCTGGGGTGAGCCGGGCTGTCCGCTATTGGAGAGCTACATTGAGACGGGGCAAGGCATGGGCAATACATTGATGATTGCCAATGAATTACAAGCATATACACTCTGTGACATGGCGACCTATCTTCGGTTCCAACATAAGATTGAACTTGTTCCACTCGTTAGTACTCACCCCCTGCTAGAAAATCGATACAGCGTCATAACCGTGAACCCTTCTAAAAGCTCCAAAATCAACGCTGACCTAGCGAACCGTTTTTTTTCATTCCTGCAATCTGCCGAAGCGATTCAGATAATTCAGAAATACCAACTACATAACTCGACACTCTTCGAACCGATTACCTCAACGGCTTCTCTGGACGACTCACCATGAAGATGATTCTCGATGGAATCTCTGAAGCTTTCGACTTACTAATGAGCGGCGACTCGTTAGTTTTCGATGCTGCCTGGCGTAGTATCTGGGTCAGCTCGACGGCGGTCATTTTGGCGACCGTCATAGGTATTTCCTTAGGTACGTTTTTAGCTCAACATCCGTTTCCTGGAAGAAGCCTCGTTGTCACCTTATTTCGGGGAGCCATGGGCGTACCCACGGTACTCATCGGCCTAATTGGTTATGCGTTGCTGGCCAGACAAGGGCCGTTAGGCATTTTGGAACTACTTTACACTTCTTGGGGAATCGTCCTTGGGGAAGTGCTTCTGGCTGTCCCTATTATCGTGAGCCTGACTCACGGAGGCATCAAAAACCTGGACCCCCGAATATCGGAAACAGCATTCATGCTAGGTGCTGGCCGTCTACAACGGTGGAGGACGTATCTTTCCGAGGCTCGTCTTCCCATCACGCTGGCTATTCTCACTGCATTTGCTCGCTGTTTTACAGAACTTGGCATCGCCATGATGGTCGGGGGCAACCTGAAGTTCAAAACAAGAACGCTCTCTACCTCAACGACATTGGAAACTGCACGCGGTGAATTCTCTCGAGCGGTAGCGATGAGTCTGATCTTGCTACTCATTGCTATTCTTATCACGCTGGTTATCGCGTGGGCGGGCCGGGAGGAAAAAGAATGAAGCCTCCTATTCGAATTAAGAATTTACTCGTAACTCGGGCGAACACCACCATTTGTGACATATCCGAATTAACCATCGAGCATGGAATGTGCCTAGGGGTCCAGGGGATCAATGGTTCGGGCAAATCAACGCTATTGCGAGTGCTTGCGGGATTGGAATCCGAATACAGTGGATTGGTGGATATCCCAGAGCTCTATCACCCTGTTGGGTTTGTCCAACAATCACCGTTCCTATTCAAAGGTACAGTCCAAACCAATTTGTTGTACGGAGCCAAAGCCCGTAACATCGATCAGGCTCAAGACAAAGCCGCCAAAATTGCCACGCTTCTTGAAGTGCACTCACTTCTAAATCGGGATGTCAAAAATCTATCGGGCGGAGAAAAGCGACGTATCGCATTGGGACGTACTATTATTCTTTCACCTTCCCTGTTACTACTGGACGAACCATTTACCGAAATGGATTCGAGCGGAATTGAGTTAGTTTGCCATTACCTCCGCGAATTACAAACAACATATTCCACAACACTGGTAATCGCTTCTCCAACGCCATTGCCCGAATTACTCGCGTCCGATCGAATCGTAACCATCGGCTAAAGCTAGCACCCTGCGTGACAACATCGTTTATACTTAAGCTTGAATTTCTTACAGACAGCACACCTAAGCCGATCTACTATGTGCCAAACTAAAACATCATTTGCTCTTTGCATTACTTTTCTCACGTCGTTGGCTTTCGGACAAACTGACCTACAAAAGCAGGAGTTTTTCGAGGCTCGCATTCGTCCTGTCCTAGTCGAGCACTGTTATAAGTGCCATAACAGCCATGGTGCTCAAGAGGGTGATCTTATCCTCGACTTCAAGCAGGGGATGCTGGATGGTGGCTTTAATGGCCCGGCCATTCTCATCGATGACGTCAACAATAGTCCATTACTTCAGGCGATGCGTCACCAAAACGACATGCGTATGCCCAAAGATGGTCCCAAGCTTAGCAACGCAATCATTGCAGATTTTGCTCAATGGATTAAAGATGGTGCGTTTGATCCGCGGGACACTGCTCCTACGGCAAAAGAGCTTGACTCCGTTATCTCCTGGGAAGCCGTACGTAACCGTCGGTCCAAATGGTGGAGTTTCCGGCCAGTACAATCACCTGCTCTGCCTACTATTCCTTCCGAGTCCTCGCACCCGGTGGACCTTTTCGTTCAACAACGACTGGCAGAAGAGAGTCTTCCACCCGCTGAACAAGCCGATGCCTTCACCTTGTTACGCCGGCTGAGTTTTGCTCTTACCGGCCTGCCTCCATCTCTCGAACAAATCGAAAAATATGGTCCGGGGCTGGATGATGCCAAATACGAAGAGCTCGTCGACGAATTACTGGCCAGCCCACATTACGGAGAGCGTTGGGCTCGACACTGGATGGACGTAATTCGGTTTACCGATTCTCACGGGAGTGAAGGAGATCCCTCCATCCCTTTCACTTTTAGATACCGTGACTATCTTATCCGAGCATTCAATCAGGATCTCTCCTATATGCAGCTGGTAACCGAACATATTGCTGGTGACCTGCTGGAAACACCTCGATACAACGACCAGGCAACACTTAATGAGTCCCTAATTGGCACCGGGCACTATCGTCTGGTTCCCCACGGATTCTCTCCGGTGGACCCCGTCGCTGAAATGCTGACATTTACCGACAATCAGGTCGATGTGCTGAGCAAAGCCTTTTTGGGACTCACGGTATCTTGCGCCCGATGTCACGATCACAAATTCGATGCGATTAGTCAAAAAGACTACTTCCGCTTTTTTGGAGTTTTTGACAACCTCCGCCCTGCCCTTCGGTCTGCAGATTCACCTGACATCCTTGTTAAAGACCAACAGCACCTGAAAAGACTAAAGCGGGAAATCAAAGCCGGTTTGGCAGCCAACTGGCTGAAGACTGCTGAGCAGTTACCTGAGATCCTCACTCGCGACACTTCACTGGTGGTTGACTGGAATAAACAAATCGATGCAGCCAAAGAGAACGGGCAGACGAACCCACTGTTCGCATTACAACAGTTGAGGAATCTTCAGGGTGAAGCTTTCCTAGCCCGCTGGAAGTCTCTGCGTGAAGAGTGGAGCAATGCTAAGGCTCGGGAAGATGCCTTCTTTGATCAGGAATTAGGCCATCGCTGGGACCTGAGTGACCCTCAGCAGGCGGCCACCTGGACACGTACTGGAAATGGTACGGCTACACAAGCTAGTCCTCCGGGGTCGTTCTCCGTACTCGCGTCCGGTGACCGCATCATTGATAACGTGCACGAAGGCGGAATCTTTACGCATGGCATTTCAAGTCGTCACAACGGGATTTTGCAATCGCCTGAATTTCCGGTCGACTTTCAGAAGATGTGGTTCCGTGTCGCAGGTGGTGAGGAAGCACGTGCCCGACCGGCGGTGGAAAACTACCCGCGGGTGCTGGGATTACTATATAACGGGCACACTCTCAAAAGCGTGACTCCACAATGGGTTCAACACGACATGGTCTTCTTCACTGACAACAGCGTGCATTTTGAAATTGCGACAGCCGGAGATTTGCCGATTGAGCGTCGAAACAATGAGCGTAGCTGGTGGGGAATTACCGATTTTGTAGTGACCAAAGAGGGACAGCAGGCACCTGCCGAATTACCCAACCGGCTGGCCGGATTATTCACCGACGACCTTTCAAATTACAACGACTTGCTGCAGGCCTACCGACGGGTTTTGACCCAAGCCATTCAGGATTGGGACGCCAATAAACTTAGTGATCAGCAAGCTCGATTCCTCGGATTCTTTGTCCGTACTAATCTACTTCCTAATCAACTTGCAAATAACCCGGAACTCAAGACTCAGATTGAAGAGTACCGTCGTATCGAGAATGCGTTACCCTTACCGACCCGTGTACCGGGCATCATTGACCGGGAGGGAGTCGATCATCCATTATGGGTTCGGGGCAATCCCAAAACTCCTGGCGACAACGTGCCTCGGGGCTTCCTGGAAGTCTTCGGCGACTCACATTATGACACCACAGGAAGCGGACGTCTGGAACTGGCAAAAGATCTGGCCAACCCTGAAAACCCACTCGTGGGACGAGTCATAACCAATCGCATCTGGCACTATCTCTTCGGTCGTGGGATTGTCTCCACGCCAGACAACTTTGGACGCCTTGGACAACTACCAACTCATCCACAGCTACTCGATTACTTAGTCACTTACATGTCAAAAAATGACTGGTCCTTTAAGAAGACAATTAAACATATCGTTCTCAGTGACACCTTTAGGCAGTCGAGTGTCAACGAGCAAACTAACAGCGATCAAGCCACGACGTTGCTGGCCCAATTCCCCGTTAACCGTCTGGATGCCGAGTCCATTCGCGACTCGATTCTACAAAGCGCTGGAGTCTTAGAACCCCGCATGTATGAAGGTAGTGCTAACGGTGCAAGTAATCGTCGTAGTATTTACGTCGTGATCGCTCGCAATAACATCGATCCGTTTCTGCGGGCATTTGACTTCCCCGATCCTACCACCACGATGGGAGCACGTAATACCACCAATGTCCCGGCCCAGTCACTCACACTGCTCAACAATGAACAGGTAATTAGCCGAGCTCGATTATTTGCCGATTCCGTGTTCAGCAACGCTGACCTGCCGACCGACACTGACAAAATTAATAATATGTTTCTTCGAGCGTTGGGACGAAATGCAACAACCGAAGAGGTCGCGGCGAGCCGTCAATATCTTGAAGCTTTAATACGCGACATCGAAGAGCAAGAAGCAGAGATTGTCAAACTGAATGAGTTTCTGGATACTGCTTCCAAGCAGAGAGAGTCGATTTTGGCTCCGATACGCCAGCGACTTACCGACGACGCCATGAAGGATAACAACCCCAAAGCCGAGCTTCCTCAACCCCTGCATGCCTGGGATTTCAGTGGGGGTGAAGAGGGGTTAACCGATCAGATCAATGGTCTCAAACTCGATTTGATCAACGGTGCCCGCATCGCAGACGGTGCTTTAATTCTTAAGTCACCCAGAGCATTTGCCCGTTCTGGCAAGGTCTCGAAAGATGTCTCAGAAAAGACGCTTGCGGCAGTCGTGCAACTGGACAATCTAGACCAACAGGGAGGCGGAGTGATCAACATTCAGTCTTCCAACGGAATTATCTTCGATGCCATCGTATATGGAGAACGCGACAGTCGATTATGGATGCCCGGGAGTAACGGATTCGTCCGTACGCAACGAGTCAACGGACCTGCCGAAAGCGACGCGTTGACTAAACCTGTTCATATGGCCATCAGCTATAAGCAAGATGGCACGATCACTATGTTCCGCAACGGTGAACCGTACGGAAAACCATACGTTTCATCCGGATTGGTGAAATACCCAGCAAGTGACACTGTAATTAATCTCGGACTGAGACACTCGCCGGCCGGTAGCAACCACAACCTAACGGGGAAAATCATTCAGGCAGAGTTGTATGACCAGGCCCTGTCTGCCGATGTCATTAAAGGCATCGCCACGGGACAACGTTTTTACATTTCGGACAAACTTGTACGTGAATCTCTTTCCGTCTCCGAACGTGAACAGGTTGATGCGTTAGCACAGAAAATTGATGCCATCCGCAAACAACTGGCAGGCATACAACGCCCAGCCAATACGGTTGAACCCGTTCGGCAAGCATGGCGAGATTACGCCCAGTCCATTTTTAATCTCAAAGAATTTATTTTCATCCGGTGATGTAATGACCTTACAACCAGCACAAGAATATAGTCGACGGCACATCTTATCACGAGCATCCAATGGCTTTGGTATGGCCGCTCTGGCCGGATTGCTTGGTATGGATCCAAACCCAGTCAAGGCAGAATCACCGTTTGGCCCCCGACCGGCTCACTTCGAGCCTAAAGCCAAGCATGTCATCTTCTGCTACATGTCGGGTGGATTCTCCCAATGCGATAGTTTCGACCATAAGCCACGCCTTCAGGCCGAAGCGGGGAAGCCGATTCCCTTCAAGACGGAGCGTACGCAGTTTAATAACAAAGGGACGATGATGCCCTCGCACTGGGAATTCAAACGCCGAGGTGAGAGCGGACTTGAGATTAGTGAACTCTTTCCCCATCTGGCAACCTGTGCGGATGATTTGGCGATCGTCAAATCCATGACGGCGGAATTCAGTGAACATGCTCAGGCAAATTATTTCATGCACACAGGCTTCCCATTTCGCGGACACCCCAGTGCTGGTGCGTGGATGACCTATGGACTGGGCAGTGAAAATGAAAATCTTCCCGGATTCGTGGTCCTGCATAGCGGAGGCAGTGTACCTCCGCACGGTGGCGTCGGTCTCTTCAGTAATGGATACTTACCTGCGATTCATCAGGCCTCGAGCATTACTCTGGATCGCAAACCCCCTGTATCCAACATCGTGCCTCAAGAAGCCGATCGACGGCAACGCAAACGGCTTGATTTCATCAACAATCTGGACAATCGATTCCTCCGCACCACAGCCAATGATGCGGACGTCGAATCGGCAATCCGCAACTATGAAATGGCCTACAAAATGCAGGCCGCTGTACCTGAAGTAGTGGACATGTCCGATGAAACAGAAGCGACGCTGAATATGTACGGCGTTCATGATCAGGATGTCAAAAAGGGTCACTATGCTCGTCAATGCATTTTGGCCCGAAAATTGGTGGAAAAGGGAGTCCGCTTCATTGAACTGTCCTGCCTGCAATCCGGTATCGGTGGAGGTGGTGCAGCCAACCCCTGGGATAACCACGGTGGTATCAAAGTGGGACATGGACGCATGGGCCATCAGGTAGATCAACCAATCGCCGCATTGATTAAAGACCTTAAACAACGCGATCTCCTGAAAGAAACGCTGATTGTTTTTGCCGGAGAATTCGGACGTACACCGTTTGCCCAGGGAAGTGATGGACGGGACCACGATCCCTACGGATTTAGTATCTTTATGGCTGGAGGCGGTGTTAAAGGCGGAGTGGAATACGGCAAGACCGATGAATTCGGATATCATGTTGTCGAAAACAAAGCAACGGTATGGGACATGTGGGCCACCGCCCTGCACCTCATGGGGGTGAATCACATGGATCTAACTTATCGCTTTGGGGGACGGGATATGCGACTGACGGATGTTCATGGCAACGTCCTGCACGACATTTTGGCCTAGATGTTAAAGTAACTCTCAAACAACCGAACTGGATAGATGGGCTTAACCACCTACAGTTCAAGTAACTCTTCCACATCGCGATCAATGACATCCGGCGGTGTTGCAATCGATACCAAAAAGAACACGGTAACGGTTACCAATAATGAAAATGCCCCGGGATGAAAATTAAACGGCAAAGCGATTTCCTTGAAAAATAGAATCCCATAAACAACAAATCCTGCTGACACTGATAATTCCGCTCCCAATCGATTCGCTCGCCGCCAATTCAACCCCAATGCCACGGTTGGTACAAAAGCAATTGCAAAGGCACTCCAGCCCATAACGCCTAACATCGCAACCGTATCTTCAGCAAAGTAGGCAATCAAGGCAGCACCCACCGCGATGAGAACCGTCATGATACGAGCCCACAACAACTCATTGTTTAGCTGACGCTTAAACAGTAGTTTGGGTACGTCATTAACGATGGCTGCCGCGCCAATGTTCAGGAAACTATCCGCCGTGGACATAATCGCCGCAAACAAGCCCGCAAACACGACTCCTGCCAATAAGGGATGAGCATACTGCGTTAAGAAGGCTGAACTGGCTTCATCGGCATTAACGAGTGGCTGATGATAGTCCCCCACCACCATCGCTCGCATGGTAATTCCAATCGAAACCCATAAGATCGCCGAGAGCATAAAGCCGGCCAATGAAAGCGGAAGAAGATGGCGGCTGTCCTCCGGCTTTTTGGTCATCATCAATTTACTAATCACATGAGGCTGACCGCAAACGCCCAACGCCATAATGAAGTAAATCGACAGACAGGAAATCATTCCCAGAGTACCCCAAGGCTGCATGGATTCCGGGTCATCTTGCGTAATGATCTGGGCCATTTCTGTGAAGCCGCCGTCTAAAGTTGTCATCGCGGCGTAGAACACGAGAAGAGCGGCTCCAACCATGATAATACCCTGTATGAAATCCGTGTAAACCGAAGCAACCATGCCGCCAGTTACACAATAGAAAACCAACACCGAACAACAAAGAACGAAACACCACTCAATCGAAACATTACTGGCCCAACTCAAATCCTGTAACAAGTCAAATAGCACCACCGCCATCGCTTTGATCTGAACTGCCAAATAAATCAGTACTCCTGGTAGAAGCGCAATCGCCATCAAGCCCCCGGTTCGATTGGATTTATATCGAGAAGCAACAACTTCCGGCACCGACAAAGAATCCGTCAAGCCGGCTAACAAACGCAGGCGTTTCCCCAGCAGGAAGAACATGATGCACATACCGATGGAGATACTTACCATCATCCAAAACGAACTGGTGCCATTTTTGTAGGCAATACCAGGGCCCCCAACGAATCCAAAGCCACTCATGGTGCTGGCGAAAACTGCGGCACTTGTTACAAACACTCCCAAGTGCCTGCCTGCCATAAAGAAGTCACTCGTGTTCTTAGTCCGTCGCATGGCCCACAAGCCGACGACAATACACATCACCATGTAGACCAGAATGCAAGCAAATACAATGTAGGGACGGTATTCCAGCATT
>NZVD01000022.1 GCA_002701385.1 Rhodopirellula sp.
ACATCTACCTTGCTAACGTTCTGCAGATTGGGCACATCCACTTCGGCAATTTCCAGCCCGGCATTGCCATTATTTCGGTAGAACTGCAGGCCTTCATCTGACCACGCAACCAAATCCCGCCACCCATCGTTATCGAAGTCTATAGGCCGCATTCCACGAGGTGAATCGGAGGTTACTTGAAACTCCGCTTGCTTCCACACTTTCCCTCCAGGAGTATTACCGGTGAGTGCCCCTGACAAGCCCTGACCTACACCGAAAACCAAGTCAGCGGTGCCGTTATTATCCACATCAAACACGGCTAATGAAGACAGCCTTTCGTCGGGTAGTAAATCCCTGGACGCCTCGTTGAATCGTAGCCGACCATGGCGAATATTCTCAAAGACACCGCCTGAAACGTAGATATCCTGCTGCAGTGAGCGATTGAAATCAGCGGTAGCAAGCACCTGAGTATTCAATGACTTTGCCGCCTCCGGAAGTGCGTTCGACGTGACATCAGAGAACAGCCAATTCTCGTGGTTTTTCCACAATTGCAACCCACCCTGACAAGCCAGCACTAAATCTAGATCACCATCATTTTCAATGTCTGCAATCGACACGAAAGCCACATCACTAATATCCGCATTGGCAAATGCTTTATCAGATACGATTAACGAGCGTTGCTGGGTATCTTTAGGCAATACATTCTCCACAACCTGCACTCCGCCTGCACCGTAAAGGAGGAAATCGAAGTCAGAAACAGAGTAGGCTTCAGGTGTCGTCGTGGTCGCATCACGATCCAGATCGACTGCAATTACATGTTGCAGGTCGGCCGCTATCTCCACCGAATGAGTGCTACTCCATTGATCTGCTTGATCGTCCAATTCAAACACTGACAACTTTCCGCTCTGCAACACGATAAGATCTAACTGACGATCTAAATTGAAGTCGCAAATAATAGCATCGAGCACGCCTTCCAATTCATGAAGAGTTGCAAATGAGTCTCTTTCCAGAAAAGACACTTCAATCCCCCCCGAACCTACATCAGGCAAATCCGACGCGTCAAAGTAGCCCTTCGGAAATTCATGAATCAGGTATTCCAGCGGATGCCGTTGCAACTGCACCATATCCGTGTGATAGCCAAAATCCTGCTTCACAACATTGAAGACCTGAATCATCCGAATCTTGACTTTATTCCAAACTGCATCATCTCCGGCTTCAATTGCCTGCACGAACTGTGGCAATTCAGTTGCAACTTCGATTTTCTGCTGTGCCAGAATTGCCTTGTAAGGTGCCAGCACCTCGATGGCATTGTTTAAAGTACTGACAATGGCTTTATCTTCAGACTCTGCCTGTAATCGGACAATTTGCTCCAGCACTATAAGGTTGTTCGCATTTACCGTGGCTGCCTGACGTACCACTTCATCACGTTCTTCTCCCTGGCCGTTACGCAACAATACAAACAACTCCATCAGGGCGATCGAATCGTCCGGATTTTTATCGTAGGCAGCGCGAAAGAGTTTTGCTGCCTCAGCTTCTTCCTCCAGTGTCACATGGAGCTTCGCTTCCAGTATATCCACAATCCCGGAATCGGGATCCTTTTCACGCAATTCCACCAAAGCCTCGCGAGCCAGCTTGAGAGTCAATGCATACTTTTCCGGGGACTCGTCTCGATTTGCGTGTTGCTTCTCGACAGCCAGAATACCCGCAATGGCCAGATTACGAATACCCAACATGACATCGGGAGCTGCTTTGACTAACTGCGTAAAGAGCTTCATACTCTCCGTACCGTCGTTCCTCAGTTTGTTAGGTATATTTTCAACCGAGGCCAATCCACTGTTTTTTAAGGCGAGCAGTTCCTGGCGAGCTAGACCGGAACCTCCAAAGTAAGAGTTGGCTCCCCACCACGCAAGTATGGCTAACACGGGCAAGCCGATGACAAGTGGAAGCTTCCTACTCCCTCGTTTTTTGTCGTCCATAACGTTTCCAGCATCTAAAGTTCTGTGGAATTACTTCTTAATACAGTAAAGCGCTTCATCCGTGCGAATGAGTAAATGGCCATCTACCGCTGAAGGACTGGCAAATAACGTCCCGCTCAGTTGATTCTCTGCAAGCTCTTTGTATTCTTTGCCTGGTTCAACCACCGTGATCTTTGAGTCTCGCTCAAAAAAATAAATCTTTCCATCTGCAAATAACGGAGACGCCCAATAACGCGACCCCATACGATGGACCCAATTCACCTCTCCTGTTTTCGCATCGAGACACGTCGCAATACCGTTATCCGAAGCAAAATACATTTCATCTCCTACGATGACCATACTGGAAACGTTGGGAACCTGCCTGTCGAAGCGCCATTGAATTTTCCCCGCAAACTTACCGTCCTGCTCTTCAATCTTCAAGGCTAACAATTCACTCTTCATATATCCCGTATTGATATACACCATGCCATGGGCCGCGACCGGTCGACCTGCATTGGAGAATCCCAGTACACCATAACTAGTCTTCCACAGCTCCTCCCCAGTTTCCGGATCATATCCGAAGATCCAGTCAGCTGCCGGTGAGACGATTTGATCCTTCCCTTCGACCTCCACGATGATCGAAGTGGCATAGGCCTTTCTCAACTGAGGCTCGTCCCGCAATTTACCACTCCGCTGAGTCTTCCACAGAATCTCACCGGTGTTCTTATCTATCGCGACGATATATTGCAAATCGATACCATCACAATGAATGATGAGTCTGTCGTTCCAGAGTATCGGGGAACTACCAGGACCATTTTCATGTTTCACTCGTAATGTGCGGTTGCTCCACAGTACTTTATCCGTCCTCATATCAAGACAAGCGATGCCCATCGGACCGTAGTGGCAATAAAGTTTATCCCCATCCACGATCGGGGTCGGAGTCGCATAAGAGTTTACTTGATGGATAAATTGAGGGTTTTCTTCAGATAACATTTCTATATCTTTCAGGACTTTTCCGGTCCCTAAATCAAGACATTGAACTCGCAGGCTCACGTGCGAAGAAATAATTAAAGGCTGTGAGCTGGTAGTCGTCTTCTTCACTGCTACCTTTCGGTCCTCAGAAGCTTCCACGTCGATCCCCGTGGTAACCCAGACTTTCCCATCAACAACTACGGGCGTAGACCACCCCAACCCGGGCACTTTATGTTTCCATGCCGCATCGGACTCAGTGAATTCAACCGGTAAATCAACTGCATCGGCATGCCCCTGTCCATTAACCCCACGCCATTCCGGAAAGATGTCGCCTGCGATAGTCACGGAACTGAACAAGAACGCGATAAACAAAGATAGAAGGATTGTACGACTCATAGAAATTCTCTTCGCGGGAAAGCTAAAAAAACGGGACTCGAATTGACCGCCAAACTCAGTAACGGAGCGTTAACTTATTAAGAAGCATTATATAGGATCCAGAGGTTCTTGTATCACCTCGAAAAGGTGAGTCCGGCAAAGGGTCAGCGAGATTCACCGAGAATGAACAACAGCATCTCATTGAGGACATCCTCCGCAATTGTCTCTTCGATCGTACCGTATTCAGCAATTGCTCCGGTTTCTGCATGCTGCATCAGATGATTCAAAGAATCATCCTCGATTATGGCATAACTTCCGCGAGCTCGTCCCGACAACAACTCTGCTAGTACAGGAGCATTTTGACGCGAGGATACCTGTAGATCCTTTTCACCAAATACTGCGAGCACGTGACAACGCGTCATTTGCCAGTCTTTCGCCGGATCGTGAACAAGGAAGTATTTCATCCAGGCCGTTTGAAGCTGTTGGGCAATAGCGTCAACTTCGATAGCTAAGACAGAACCGGCCAACCTAAGAGCCCAGGGGGCCATGCCGAGTCTTCGTTCTAAGGCCGCCTTGCTCTTAAGCCGAGCTTGTTCAAGATCGGATTCCGCCACGGCGATTTCCGTCAACTCCTCATAAAGTGGCATAAACCAATCCAATGTTTCTTCGGGCACCCCCTGGCTTGCGCGAATCAGACGATTCTGAACCATTAGTATTTCTTTGCCTGTTACCGCCGTACCAGCCAAGGAGACGATTCCCTCAATCTTTTTATCCTTCGCTGCAACCATAGGAGCGATGTAGCCCCCTTCACTATGCCCGATCAACCAAATTTTTTTCTTATTGATTCGTGGATGTGCTCTCAAAAATGCAACACCTGCAGCTACATCGGAGGCAAAGTCCACCGACGTCTCACTCCCGTCACCAGCTTCACTCCCACCAACTCCACGATCATCCACTCGCAATACAGCTATTCCGTTGCGTGTCAAAAAATCTGCGATCACCCAAAAAGGCTTATGCCCCAAAATGGTCTCATCACGATCCTGGAGTCCGGAACCTGTTATCAAAATCGCCGCAGTAAACTTCTTCCGCTCGTGTGGAATGGTAAGAGTTCCTGCCAGCCGATTCTCAAGTTCAACATTTAAGTAATCCACCTCTACTGTTGCGTAGTCGAATGGCGGTTGCGGGGTCTGCGGCCGCACTAATTCAGGGAACGACACCACCCTTTCCAGAATCAGAGGACGAGGTAGCCCTTGAACGGCAATCCCTTTCAGTTTGGCTCCATCTTCGATCATCGTACCGCTGTAACTGAGTCGCAAACCGGGTTTCTCAAAACTTAGAATTCCTTCAACGAACGTCACGTTTTCCATCGGAATGGCCGCGTCTGTTTGATCCAAACTATAAAAATCTACATGGTAGGCATTCTCTTCATACCTAATCTCTAATCCTGTACGAAGACTTAATGAGCCGGCTTGCAGTTTGCCGAACCATCGCCCTTCAAGGGTACGCTCATTTTCCTCAGCAATACACGTGATGGTCAGCATTGAAATACAACAAAAGACAAGAAAACTTTTCACATTCCTGTGCTTACTCACTTTAAGAACTCCTGTATTATGGATGCAGTTGTCGGATACAATATCCAGTGTTCCCTAGCCATTATTGTGTGGTTTCCTAAGCAATAACGATACTTTCTATCTCTTTTTCTTGAAATACGCCCAACTGCAATGCTGATTACACTTTCGCCTGCTAAGACTCTCAATTTTGAACCTCAGGCCATCACAGAAGAACAAACAACTCCGGAATTACTAAAGGAGTCCCGTAAAATAATCAAGGAGATGCGCGCATTTGATGTGGCCGGTTTGGAAAACTTGATGGGCATCAGTACTCAATTAGCCGAACAAAACGTCAAACGATTTAAGCAGTGGAAGACCCCATTTACCAACGACAACGCAAAACAAGCCATCCTTGCCTTCAAAGGCCAAGTTTATGATGGACTCAAAGCTTGGGAACTCTCCAGGCAAGACCTCAAGGCCTCACAACGTTATCTGAGAATCTTATCCGGACTATACGGCATTCTGCGTCCGCTTGATTTAATGCAGGCCTATCGTCTCGAAATGGGCACGAAAGTAGGTATCGCAGGAAGCAAGAACCTGTATGACTTCTGGGGCAGCAAAATCACCGAGCAAATAAATCAGGATTTGAACACTCTGGGGTACGACACGTTGATCAATTTGGCATCCAATGAATATTTCAAGGCTGTCAAGAAGAAAGAGGTTCAAGCCCGAATCATCACCCCAAACTTCAAAGAAGAACGTGAGGGGGGATACAAGATGATTACCTTTTACGCCAAGATTGCCCGTGGCCAGATGACTCGATTCATTATTGAGAACGCATTAGACAACCCGGAAATGATTAAGACGTTTGATGTGGATGGCTATCGCTTCACCCCAGAAATCTCCACAGAAAACGAATGGCTGTTCACTCGCAAAAGTGCCTAGCCTTTACTTAAACGATGCATTCAGAATGAATTTGACAATGGGAGTCGAGTCTTCCAGTCCATGGGGATGATGATCGACTCCAGCTTTCCGAATGAGTTTTATGTTGCCGCCAAGTTCTTTGTACCGCTCAGCAACAACTCCTGTGTTCTCATCCCAGGGAACTACCTGATCCGCATCACCAAACACATGCAGCAAAGGAATCTTGGCTTCTGCCAAAGGCTTTAGATTATCAACCGGATTCCCTTGATATGCCATCGCCTGAGCCTCCGATTCAAATCCATATACTTTTATGACTCGCTGCCATTCTGAGTCCGAGCCTTTCCCTTTTCCCTTACCTCCTGGCCAACTTTTAAAGTCACACACGGCTGCATCGTTATAGATGCAAGACACTTTATCCGGATTCGCAATCGCCCAATTCATGCAATACAGCCCTCCTCGGCTCAACCCAACCAATGCTGCCTTACGCGCGAAACCATACTTCGTCGTTAGTTCGGTATAGAAGTCATCCCAATGGCTGACGGCCTGTGGAGAGCCCAACAAACCTGGCACTCGCATATAAACAATGTGGTAGCCTTTCTTGAGCAGTGCGATATCAGGATTTGGTTTATGTCCGAAGAACTCCCCATGCCACACCCAGGGTACTCCTTGGGCGACCGTTGGTGGTTTAACTACGACAACCGGCTTTCCTGCTACTTGAAAATCGTGTCGCGTAAAACCATGCCATTCAGATTCCACTCCTGGAAATTCCGCTGCCTGCGTCATGGCTGACAGTATCCAAATCAAACAGAAACTTCTTACTAAAATCATCGAACAGCTCCTCAACGCAACCACAACGTCTTAATTTATCCGCGGCTTTTAATTATTGGATTCAGCGAGTTTATCAAGTGGAGCGATCGGAAACTGTTGACTGGGAACATGCTCCCGCAACATAATCGCTCTGATTTCAGCAACGATCTCAGGATGCTTGGCCGCAATATCCTCGGACTCAGAAGGATCCTCTCTGAGATTATAAAGTTCAATCTTTAGAGGTTGATTATTCTTCCGGAGAATTCGCGGGCGAATCCCTTTCCAGTCCTTCAACCAGACAGCCTGCTGTCCGCCATAGCCTGAAAATTCTCGGTACAGAAACTCACGCTCTATTTCTTCCCCTTGGAGCAGAGCCGGAGCAATACTAATTCCGTCCACTCCCTTGGGAATTTCCTTGGACGCTCCGAGCAGGTCCAGTAAGGTGGGGAGCCAATCCTCTAGTCCCGTTACCACATCAGACGTGGTTCCATATTGAATCTTCTCCGGCCACTTCACAATCAACGGCACACGAATCCCTCCTTCAAACAGAGACCCTTTCAAACCTCGCAGTTCCCCGACACTCTTGAAGAAATCATAGTCCACCTCTTTCTTTAAGTGGGTGGTGCCGTTGTCTGACGTAAAGATCACAATCGTGTTCTCACTCAGCCCAAGCTCCTCAAGCGTTTGAAGAACATTACCGATATAGCGATCCATCCGGGTAATCATGGATGCATAGGCTGCTCGGGGAGTAAAGTGAGGGGTGTATCCATAGCCCCCATCTCGAACAAACGGCGGGTCATTCCAATTCAATTTCAAATACGGCTTTAATTCTTCGTCCGGCACATGCAATGCAACGTGCGGTATCACTGTCGGATAGTACAGGAAAAACGGCTGTTCTTTGTTTTGCTTGATGAATTCCACGGCCTGTTCATTAATCCGGTCCGGTGCGTAGTCCTTCCCTTTAAATTTCTCGTAGCTCTTTGGGTTCAGTGGATCGGCTCCCTTGGAAAATCCTGCATGACCGGGCACGGGAGGATTGTTGTCAAGTTGGACACGTTTGGTATTACTCCATAAATAGTCGGGATAGTAACTGTGGGCATGCCGTTGACAGTTATAGCCAAAGAACCGATCAAACCCTTGTACCATTGGGTCCCCTTCGGAACCAGGAGCTCCTAAACCCCATTTCCCAAATGCTCCTGTCACGTACCCTAATTCACCAAGGACCTCTGCTAGCGTTACCGTACTAGCGGGGATCGGCCCCTGCCCTTCCGGTTTAACTTCACTGTTGTTTCGAATGTAAGCATGCCCCGGATGCTGGCCTGTCATCAGGACACAACGAGAAGGAGCACAGACGGCGTTGCCTGAATAGTTTCTTGTGAACCGCATGCCTTCTTTGGCAAGCTGATCTAAATACGGCGTTTGAATTAATTGCTGACCGTAGGAACCGAGTTCCCTGTATCCCAAATCGTCCGCCATGATCAAAACAATATTGGGCTGGTCAGCACTCAATTGAGTTCCCACCAACAACCAACTCAATCCAAGAATCAGCCAACCACCTAGACGCTGCGTATTGCTCTTATAACTCACCGGTTTTATCCTAAAGAACGAAATAACTTTCTTGAAACCATTATAGCATTTGACAAGGCACCTACTATGACATTGCCCCTCGCCGAAAAACGCATCCTAATCATCGTGGGTGACATTTATGAAGATTTGGAACTTTGGTATCCCAAGTTACGACTGATCGAAGCCGGTGCTGAAGTCGTTGTGGCAGGTCCCGACGCCGAAACCGTCTACGCAGGTAAAAACGGCTACCCTTGTAGATCAGATGCCGCATTAGCCGAAGTTGATCCCTCGTCCTTCGATGGATTAGTCGTACCGGGAGGCTTTATGCCAGACAAACTGCGACGTGACGAATTGGTGCTCAACATCGTTCGCCACTTCCACGAAAACCAGAAACTCGTGGCAGCCATTTGCCATGGCGGGTGGATTCCCATCTCTGCTGGCGTATACCGAGAAGTCCGAGTCACTGGTAGCTTAGGGATTAAAGATGATTTGGTAAATGCCGGAGCTCACTGGGAAGACGCGTCCGTCGTCGTTGATGGGCATCATGTGACAAGTCGCAAGCCAGACGACCTTCCAGATTTCTGCCGCGCCATGATCGAAGTCCTTTGCCATTTAGCCATCGCTCGTTAATTGAATAACGTTTGCACCCAATTTAAAAAATGACAATTTTTCAACTGTTTAACTGTCCCACTGTCGACTGGTTAAATGGTTAAATGTTCTTCGGCCGTGGCTCGCATGTCCATTTCAAATTCGATGTCGACGATCGGAGGACGAGTGTTGTACCACACCACTTCTGCGGGAGAATCAGCTAGCTCAGGAGTCACCGCATGGGCAATTAAAGCGGGAGCGTCGTGAGCCGTGTAGACATCAATCGTCGTGAGATCAGCCGGCAAGCCTCCCAATCCGCTTAGACGCTGCAGCATTAAATTCATAACGACCGATGCTTTTTCCTGCAAAGCATCGAAACTAACGTCACCACACCGGATAATATTTTCTACTGCCAAGGGGCCAAGCAACTCCCCTCCTCCGGCAACCACTAGCGTGCGGTGGTTGTGACTGGCAGGACGAACATAGCTGAAAGCATGCAACATTGTTTCAGCAGGTGGATTTTCGACCGGAGCGACATTGGTTCTGGCAATCGGATTCTGCCCATCAACAATTAGATCCCAGGCCTCCAGCACTCCACGGTAGTCCTCATTAAATCCTATGAATCCTCCCATGGAATGAGGCTTAGGACAACGCAATTCAAAGCCGCAAAGCTGTGTGACTACCAGTCCTCGAGACTCCACATAATTACGTGCTTCCTGCATCCCTTGCTGCCAGGGTAACCACTCGGCTAAGTTCACATGAACAATTTCAAAATCAGGCTCAGCAACAACGCCGGAACTATAAGGGTAAATTCCTTCTAGAAAAGAAAAGCCTCGCTCTGGATTCTCGAACAACTTCATCACTTCCTCCCTTGATATTCGTAAAAGCAAACTTCAGACTTGTTATGATAAATCCTACTTATCCAATTAACGACTGGGGATATTTTATGCGATTCGCTTTGACACTCATCCTAGCATCTTTTCTGGTTACACCATTGCACGCCTATCAGCCAATTCGTGTCATGCTCGGGAAACCTGACGAAACGAAACAGCAGGCCCACATCACGATTCACATGCCCGCCAAACCAAACGGAATGTCAATCATCATCTGCCCCGGAGGAGGCTATGGTGGAGTTGTCGCCGGCCCTGAAGGCAACCAGATAGCCGTTTGGCTGAGAGAGCACGGGATTACCGGAGTCGTCTTGCAATACCGACTTCCACATGGACGGCATGACGTTCCTCTTAACGATGCTCAGGCAGCTCTTAAATATATACGTGAACATTCCAAAGGATTGGGACTCGATGGTAAGCGAGTCGGAGTGATGGGTTTTTCAGCTGGCGGTCACCTAGCTTCAACACTCGCCACGCATGCACCTTCTGATAAGCTTCGTCCCGACTTTTGCATCCTCATTTACCCGGTCATCACGATGGGCAAGCATACTCACGGCGGAAGCAAAATGAACCTTCTAGGCGCCAAGCCGTCAGCCGAGCTGATTAAGCGATTTTCAAACGAACTGCGCGTCACAGCCGACACCCCTCCAACCTTTTTGGCTCACGCCATTGATGACGAACCAGTCCCACCGATCAACAGCCAGCTATTCTACGAAGCATGTAAGAAACATAGCGTACCGGCTGTATATCTCGAGCTTCCTGACGGCGGACATGGCCTGAACGGATATAAAGGCTCTAGCTGGGACAAATGGCAGGAACAAGCGATTGATTGGATAAAACATTTAGGCATCGCTCGTTAATTGAATAACGTTTGAGCCCAATTGTAAAAACTTACAATTGTTTAACTGTCGACTGGCTGAATGGTTAACTGTTCACGATTTCGTTAACCACATTGCCGTGGACGTCAGTTAATCGGTAATCCCTACCTTGGAAGCGGTGGGTCAGTCGCGTGTGATCCATCCCCATACAATGCAGAATAGTTGCCTGCAGGTCATGAATGTGCACTTTATTCTCTGCTACGGTAAATCCAAGTTCATCACTTGAACCATACGAGATCCCCGGTTTCATTCCGCCCCCTGCCATAAACATCGTGTAGACGTCCGGGAAGTGGTCTCGTCCCAACACTTTACTCTTTGCAGTCCGCCCTTCTCTGAATGGAGTTCGGCCAAATTCGCCACCCCAGACAATTAATGTTTCTTCAAACATACCGCGATCTTTGAGATCTTTAATTAGAGCGGAAACGGCCTGATCCATCGGTTTACACCGATTGGTGAGTCCATCCCGAATTCCTGTAGAGGCTCCTGTACCATGGAAGTCCCACCCCCAATCAAATAACTGAATAAACCGGACTCCATCTTCTGCTAAGCGTCGAGCCAGAAGGCAGTTGTTGGCAAAGCTTGCTTCACCAGGCTTCGCCCCGTAAGCATCCAACGTGCCTTGGGTTTCCTTGGAAATATCCATGACTCCGGGAACCGACATTTGCATACGAAATGCGAGCTCATACTGTGCCATTCGGGTTAATGTCTCTGGATTGCCTAACTCGTTTGCCTGCAATTGATTGAGATCATTCAGAGCATCTAGTGTCTTACGCCGCATCGCTCGATCCATCCCCTTGGGATTGGAAACGTAAAGAACCGGGTCGCCTTTACTACGACACTGTACTCCCTGATAAATCGAGGGCAGGAATCCGGATCCCCAGTTATCTTTACCACCGCTGGGCGACACCCCGCCTGAGATTAATACGACAAACCCTGGGAGGTCTTGATTTTCAGAGCCTAACCCGTAGGTTGCCCAAGCTCCCATGGACGGCCTACCTTGCCGAGGCGATCCGGTGTAAATCAAAAGCTGTGCAGGAGCATGGTTAAACTGCTCGGTATTAATGGATTTAACAATCGTAAGATCATCTGCCACTTCCGCCAATTTCGGCAATGCAGCCGACATCCACTGGCCACTCTCACCATGCTGCTTGAATTCCTGCGGCGTACCCAACAGCAGAGGACGACCGCTGGTGAAGGCAAATCGTTTCCCTTCATAAAACTCATCGGGACATGGTTCGTCGGTACGCTTCACTAACTCCGGCTTGTAATCGAACAAATCCAGATGCGGAGGTGAACCGGCCATGTGCAAGTAGATCACTCGCTTGGCTTTCGCCGCGAAGTGAGGTTGGCGTGGGGCCAACGGATTAACGACTTCTGCAAAAGCCGCATTGCTCTTATCGAGCGAGGCCATTGCCATCGCGCCTAAGCCAACACCACAACCTTTTAGGAAGTGACGTCGCGTTTTATTCGTTGCATTTTCGAGGAAGGGATTCATCTCATTACCTCTTTGCCAAAGTTTCATCTAGATTAAGTAGTACATTGCCAACTATCGTCCAAGCAGCCGCTTCCGCGACATCCACTTCGTCAGGCAAGGCCCCCAAGGGCATCGTTGCGATTTGCATTGCACTTTCCCTGTCGGCTTGATAATCAGCCAATACAGTTTCATATAGTTTTATCAGTCGCTGACGTTCGATTTCATAAGGAGAACGCGATAAAGCAAGCCGGAAACCAAAGGTTACTTTGTCCTCAACACCTGCCCCACCTTCGGCGATCAAGCGGCGGCCAAAAGCCTGTGCTGCTTCAATATAAACCGGATCATTCAATGTCACCAACGCCTGCAAGGGTGTATTTGTATTAACTCGACGAATCGTGCAAACATTGCGACTAGGTGCGTCGAAGGTCGCCATCGATGGATAGGGTAAGCTGCGACGCCATTGCGTATACAGGCCTCGACGCCACTTATCACCGCCAGGCGAAGTCGTCCAATCCGTCGAACTACCAAAAGCTGCACTCAACCCCAGCTTGGGGCGAGGTGGATTAACGGACGGCCCCAGCATCTTCTGGTCTAATAATCCACTGACCGCCAGTGCCTGATCCCGAATCATTTCGGCATTCAAACGGAAACGCGGTCCACGAGCCAGATAGTAGTTGTAGGGATCGATTTGCTTATGCTCAGCGGTAACATGAGAACTTTGGCGATAAGTTGAAGACATCACTATCAACTTCAAAAGTTGTTTCATGTCCCAATTTAGATCCTGTTGGAATGTAACGGCCAAGTAGTCCAACAACTCGGGATGGGATGGAAAGTCTCCCTGGGCTCCAAACTCCTCGCTAGTCCGAACGATTCCCTGACCGAACAATTGTTCCCAATAGCGATTTACAATCACTCTTGAGGTCAACGGGTTTTCGGAGCTTACCAGCCATTGAGCCAAGCCGAGTCGGTTTACAGGAGCGTCTTCCGGGAACTGATGAAGCACGGCGGGTGTCCCTTCGGTTACTTCCCCTTCCAAGGCCTCAAAGTTTCCACGAACCTGAATGTGAGTTTTCCGCCTTCGTTCTCCCATTAATTCCCGCATGATGGGAACCGTAACCGGTTTAATTCCATCCATCTGTTTTTTAACTGCCGCTATCTTGTCAGTTAGTTCTTTCGGTGGTGGAACAACACGAAGGTGGTGGTCACGAAGGGTTTTAACCTGACTTTCTTCTGCCGGATCGAATCCTGCATTAAGAATCTCAACTACATTGTTCGGCAAAACCGCGACGGACTCGGTTTCTGTCGTCAGTGAAATTCTGAACTTTCCAAGCGGATGCGCATTGTAGTTTTGCGTGAGGATCAGCTTGATCTCGGTTTTCTCAGCTGTCCCTACTCGATTTCCGATCTCAAACACTGCAGTGTTATCTTGCCCTATCTGCCCCCCCACAGCCCAACCGCTTGCTGTACTCTTCGCATCTCCATCAACTGCCTTATTCACACCGAAATTGTTAATCACATCTCCTTCACGCTGTTCGAACGTGGCAGAGGCTGCCGAAAATTCGATCGGCAGCAGACCATCGAGGGTCGCTTCATGCACGCCTTTTGGAGCCTGAGCGACTTCTTGCTTCCATACCAGATTTCGTTCTGCATCCAGCACACTCAACACAAACCCATTCATTCGTGCATAAAGATCCGCATCGGTCCGCGGCCAGATATTAATCAGATCGATGGGCGCGACTTTTCCAAGATCGATTTCAATCCATGGATTTGCTTCTACGGCAGTATGTGTCACTGAGTTATTTGTATAAATACCGTCCGTGTTCCCGTCGTTCGCTCGCTTAACATCGCCTCCGAAATCGGTCGACGACTGTTTAGCCTGTCCATCTAACGCGATATTTCTTCCTCCACTGAATATTTCCAACTCGGCGATGTGAATCATCTTGCCTTGGCCGGGCAGGTCAATCCGAACGATTTGACCTTGT
Source organism: Rhodopirellula sp. (assembly GCA_002701385.1). Classification (GTDB taxonomy): domain Bacteria; phylum Planctomycetota; class Planctomycetia; order Pirellulales; family Pirellulaceae; genus UBA721. The sequence continues at coordinate 13,941 of NZVD01000022.1, forward strand.
GGTGATTCACTTCGAGCCCCACCGAAACTACCCGCAATTTCCGAAAGAACAAAATTTCCATTATTTGCGCGGCCCGGCCCTTTACCTGGCAAAGCATCGTCAGAAAGCACTTCCAGACGCAGTGCTTTTACGTCCTTCAATGCCGTGGCAAAACTAAGTTCATAAACTTCCGTTTCACCAGCTTCACCACTCACGGTAATAACTCCGTCATCGCCGACGCTAAATGTCGCACCGCTTGATGCAGTCGCTTCCAATTCCTTAACGACTTCCCAGGCGACCTGATGTTCGAGCTGCTGCTTCCACCGTTCAATTTGGCTGGTAAGCGTCTCAACGGTCGGTGTCAATTGCGTTTCAAGCTCTTTGATTTCAAGTTCCAAATCTGACTTATGCTGCTGTTTTTCCGGTGTGAGGATACTCAACAGTGGTTGTTCATCTGCTCGATCTGCGTCCTCTGTGTTATTGAAGAATGCGAAGAACTTGAAATATTCCTCCTGAGTAATGGGATCGTATTTATGGGTATGACATTGGGCACATCGAATCGTGGTTCCCATCCAAACCTGCATTGTTGTATTCACTCGATCCACAACAGCAACGTTTCGGAATTCTTCATCATTCGTACCGCCTTCACTTTGGGTCAGTGTATTTCGATGAAACGCAGTGGCCACTAATTGCTGTTGACTAGGGTCCTCCAGCAAGTCGCCTGCAAGCTGTTCGATGGTGAACTGATCAAACGGCACATTATTGTTAAACGCATTGATAACCCAATCTCGATAGAGCCAGATGGTGCGTCCTGGATCATTAGCGTATCCGGCTGAGTCTGCATAGCGAGCCAGGTCGAGCCACATGGTCGCCCATCGCTCGCCGTACGTTGGTTGTCCCAGCAAGAGGTCAACCAAATTCTCATAGGCGTCATCACTCCCATCCTCAACAAATGCATTAACTTGCTCGATGGTTGGCGGCAGGCCGGTTAGGTCAAACGACAAACGGCGAATTAGAGCTTCCCGAGTTGCCTGTGCATTTGGATTGAGACCTTGTTTTTCGATTTCCGCGAGAATGAAAGCATCGATATCATTCCGCCCCCATTGGTTATTTTCCACCGCCGGAATGGCCGGTTTCTGTGGTGCGACATAGGCCCAATGCTCACCATACTTTGCTCCCTGAGCAATCCAACGCTTAATCAATGCAATCTCTTCACTGGTTAATGGAACAGCATTTTCCCCAGGCGGCATTCTGGTAAATTCGTCGTCCGTGGAAATCCGGGCGACGACTTGACTGGCTTCCACATCCCCCGGTTTGATTGCAAACATTCCATCGCGATCTAATGTTGCCTGTCCAAAGGTATCGAGCCTCAGATCTGCTTTCCGCTCTGCTTCATCCGGACCGTGGCAAGTAAAACATCGGTTCGAGAGAATTTTCCGTACTTTATTTAACTCAACCGTCGAAAGGGACTGATCGTCGGCCTGGACTAACAGGGTCAGTGGGGCAAAAGCCGTTAACAGGAGAGACGTGATTACAATTTGGAATCGTGACATTGCATTCCGTTTAGTAAAGCTAGCGAGGGCTGCCACGCTTCCTATACATTCAGGATGGCGTGGCGGTTTATACAACAACTCTTCATTATAACCTGTCACACCAATACCGAGGAAGTTCTCGGCCTTCGGCAAGATAAATAACCGGCAAAGATGTTATCGGAGGTAATGAGCTTGTGATGGATAAATCCCTCGCTCTTTAGAGCAATTCGGCAATCGGTTCGCCATCGGTGAGAATGGGAATCGGGCGTCCTGCGTTATTGAGAAACGAGCGATGATAATCGACACCAAATTTTCGATAAATTGTGGCCAGTAGGCAGTTACTGTTCATTATTCGCTCGACCGGCTCCTCCGCACGCTTGCTAGTGGCTCCAATCACTTGCCCCATCGGCATTCCTCCACCAGCAAGGAAAATACTCATGGCCTGTGGCCAGTGATCTCGACCAGGTCGACCACTGGCGTCCTGGTTCCGAATCAAAGGAGTACGACCAAATTCACCACAGAAAACGAACAATACTTTTTTATCCAAACCGCGTGAGTACAGATCTTCCACTAAAGCCGAAACAGCCTGATCTAACACCGGTACTTTCTCTTCATAGGATTTGAAAATATGAGCGTTCACACTATGGTCATCCCAAGTGGATGTGCGACCGGTTTCAGGCTTAAGCCGAAACGTTGCCTGACACTGAACAAAACGCACACCTGCTTCCACCAATCTACGACAGGTCAATAAACTCTTACCCCAGTGCGTATCACCATACCGTTGGAGAGTCCTCGGTCGCTCCAACGATAAGTCAAAGGCCTGTTTGGCACGATTACTTGAGAGCATCGCGGCAGCACGCTGCTGAAACAGATCCATCGCGGACATCATCCGTGAGTTGTCAATGTCGCGGGACAGACGGTCCAACTGTCGCAAGACCTGACGGCGGCGGCTCAGGTCGACAACACCTCCGGGAGAAATGGATAGGTCTCCCGTATTGTCACCCGTCTGATAAATCGGAACCGGATCGTAACGATTGGCCCCACTGGCCGTCTCCATATTTGGCGACGGCATATAAGCCTCACAGGATGGACCTAAATAAGCAGCACCGGCTCCGTAGCTAGGAGTATTGGCCACATAAAACGGCAGTGGAGACGGTGTAGTTTCCGAGTGTTTCGCTAGAACGCTTCCGAGGTCAGGAAACTCTGATCTAGCAAGATTCGCGGCAATGGAAGGATAGCCAGTCAAAAACCGGTTTGTCCCACCAGAATGTTCGGCCCGTTCATGATGCAAACTACGGATCAAAGTGAATTTATCGGCCAGTCGTGACAACTGCGGCATAAGCTCACAAATCTGGATGCCATTCACATTGGTTTGAATCGGACGAAAAGGCCCACGATATTCAACCGGAGCATCGGGCTTCATATCAAACAGGTCAAGGTGGCTCGGGCCTCCGTTGGCCCAGAACAAGATCACTGAGAAATCGTCGTTCAATTTAGGCAAAGCACCACCACCAACGTCACCGTCCTGCTCTGTGGCAGCAGAAAGCAGAGCATCACCGGGAGTCAATCCCGAGCACAATGCCCCCATACTCAACGCCCCTAATTGCAACCACTGTCGGCGATTGACTGGGCCCTGGCAGGAAATTCCACCGTAGATCTTGCTTGAATCAGAACGATACATACCCGTACTATATACCAAATAACAGTCAACTCGTTACGACATTTTCCATAAGATATATAAGTCAGCAAGTTTACGATTCATTGACTTATCGCAACTGATTGCATGAAACGACAGTTTGAAGAGTTTGAACTCGGAGATATCATCGGCACAGGTACGGTGGGCTCGATTTACCGAGCTACGGATCTGTCACAGGGGGAAGTCCGCGCAGTCAAAGTACTACAACATGGAGTCTCGCAGGATCAAAATATTGTCTCCCGCTTTGAACGTGAAATGCTGATCCTATCCAAGCTCAACCATCCTAATATTGTCAGTTATTATGGTGGCGGCCGTACTGACGATGGACGCCTGTTTTACGTGATGGAATTAGTCGAGGGAGGCACGCTGAAACAGGTTCTCCGGTCGCACAACAAACTTTCCTGGCATGAAACGATTAACTATGGCATTCAAATTTGCTCGGCACTGCAACACGCCCATAATCATTCCATTATTCATCGCGATCTAAAGCCAGCCAATCTATTTCTCACCTATGAAGGCCAGTTAAAACTGGGGGACTTCGGAATCGCCTTGGACGCTGGCGAATCGGACCTGACGGCCAGTGGTATGACAGTCGGCTCCTGGCTTTATATGTCTCCCGAACAAATCCGTGGAGACGACAGAATCACCGGGCAGGCTGACCTTTATTCATTAGGGTGTCTCTTTTATGAAATGCTTACGGGAAATCCTCCGTTTCAAGGCACTACATTTCCTGTCATTTTCGAACAGCATCTTAAGGAATCACCAACTCCTCTCCATCTAAATGCTCCGGAGACCCCTGACTCTCTACAGAAACTCGTATTACAACAACTCGCCAAATCCCCCCAGGAAAGACCGTTTAACGCACGTACCATTCAAGGCGTGATGTCTGAGCTCAAGCTGGATTGGGAAGAGGACGAGCAAAGATATCAGGCGGAGCTCAGTCGGCTTAAAGTGGCATTTGATGCAGACCCCTTTACGGTTTACGGCCCTTCTCGTGAAGTATCCTGGAAAACACTCATTATGTGGCTCACCATACTCGGGATGGGAATCACCATATTAGGTCTATTCCAGAACAGCTAACGCGTTATCTTCGATTAGCCGCATTTCGGCTCTTAGCAAGTCTCCCAATTCCATTGCTGCTACCGCCTGTTCCACCTGCTGCTGATTGGCAAAGCCGATTATGGCGCTATCGACCAAAGCATGGGACAACACAAACCGAGTACACAATTCTGCCAGCGGAGTCTCTGGGAAGATCGTTGCCAATCGACCGGCAATTTCTAAATCACGATCATACAATTCAAGCGGAAAGAACTTGGTTGTAAACGTATAAGGTGATGGTTTACGTAGCAGCAATGCTCCACCGGCAAAGACACGAATTGCAAACACTCCAACGCCCGACATTTCTCGATATTTCATCACCGTGCCGTAATGATACGGGCCCTGATCTTCAGGCACCTGATACCCGGCTGAAATATTCGACGCACTAAAAGGAACTTGAAGGGTCTCCACACGACGCGAATCCAGCACCTCTGCCACCGCAACACGATCCCCAGTCCCGGTTATTCCGATGTGTTGGATCACGCCTTCACTACGTAAAGTCTCGAGCGTTTCCAAGACACCACCTTCACCAAGCACATCCGCGGGAGTCAAAGAAGTCGGCTGACTACCGCGTTGAATTGTGATCGCGTTGTGGATTTGCACAAGTTCGAGTTGTTCTCTCTGCAACGCCTCGAGAGATAAATTGACGCTCCTTCGAACTGCCCCTGAAATGTCTACCAACTCTTCAGCTAACACTCGAACTTTCGTGGCGACCGCAGCTTGATTCGTCACGCCAAGCTCAGCAAAACAACATCCCAGATTTTCTTCACTCTTGCCGGCCCCATAAGTTCTAGCGGTGTCGAACCAGTTAATTCCAAGTTCGATGGCCCTACGCACAGAATCCAACTGATTCGAAAAATCTGTGCCCGTCAAATTACCTGAAAGAGGGCCGCATCCAAACGCAATTCGCGAGACGTTTAAGCCGGTGTTTCCAAGAGGTTTGAATTGCATGGTCTAACTTTGTCTAGCTGTGTCTAGCCTTGCCGGTCAGTTTGAGTGTCCACCTACCTAAGCCAGGTCCAGTAGTTCAGAGATCCGAGTCAGATTAATATTGCCACCGGAGATTACACAGCCTACACGAGGGTGTGGTTCTTCGAATCGCATTTTTACAGCCGCAGCATAGGAAACTGCCCCAGACGGCTCCACCAATAACTTGCCACGCTCCATCATAAGCCGCATCGCATAGGCGATCTGAGCATCGTTCACGACCACAATCTCGTCTACTAAATCGCGTACGACAGGCCAGGTTAACTCCCCCAAACTGGTAAGCAGGCCGTCTGCAATGGTGTTCGGACTTGTCTGAGGTACGAATTCATTATTGACTTTGCTTTGATAGGCATCATCAGCTCCGGCAGGTTCCGCGCCGACAACTCGAATCGTTGGCTTTAATGCTTTGGCGGCAATGGCTATTCCACTCAAGAGCCCCCCGCCACCGACCGGTGCGATGATAACATCCAATTCCGGCACCTGCTCTAGCAGTTCTAACGCCACAGTCCCCTGTCCTGCCATGATGCCGGGGTGGTCATACGGATGAATGAAGGTCGCACCAGTCTCTTCCATTACTTGGTTGGCCGTGGATTCACGTGCCTCCAACGTCGGTTCACAAAGGGTAATGGTTGCACCGTAGCTTTCTACAGCATCCTGTTTCACCTGAGGAGCATTCGACGGCATAACTATGTAGGCTGGAATTCCCCGTTGTTTCGCTGCCAATGCCAATGCTTGAGCATGGTTGCCACTGGAATGAGTTACCACGCCGGCCGCAGCCTGCTGCTCACTTAACCCGAGAACAACGTTGCTAGCCCCACGGAACTTGAAGGCCCCCACCTTCTGTAGATGCTCACATTTGAACCAAATCTTTGTATCAGCGACCTGATCGAGCTGAGTACTAGTTTGGATCGGCGTGCGATGCACTACATGACTAATACGCTCGTAAGCCTCGCGAATCGCCTCTAAATTGGTGGCATAGTGCGTCATGATTTTTCCTTTTGTTCGGCTTGGCCATCGCCGTCGTCTCTAATCGAACGGGATTTAATCAACGATTTATAGATCGGCCAGACTACTAAGACGATGGAAATTAACACAAAGGTCAATGCAACAGGACGCTGGACTAGTTCTAAATAACTACCGCTGCTTGCCTGTAAACCGGCTCCCAATTTCTCCTCTGCAATTGGTGCCAATACAAAACCAATCACAAAAGGAGCTAACGGGATCTTGTTTCGTTCCATGATGAACCCGACCACTCCAAAGGCCAGCATCACCCACACATCAAACATTCTGTTATTCAAGGCGTACGACCCGACCACACAAAAGACAATCACGACCGGCAAGAGGTAATGACGAGGAATCGTCGCCAGTCGGGAGATCCACTTTGCACTCAGGACCATCATCCCGAACATAGCGATGTTGGCAATTAACATGGTGAAGATAATCGTGTAAACAACATCGGGATTGTTCTGAAATAGCAACACGCCTGGTTGCAGCCCATGTAGAATCAGAGCTCCTAATAGAATGGCATCGATGACGCTCCCCGGGATCCCCATGGCAACCAAGGGAATTAATGCTCCGCCAATCGTTGCATTATTGGCTGCCTCACTGGCGACCACTCCTTCTTCGCTGCCTGTACCAAATGCTTCCGGTTCCTTACTCATTGATTTGGCCGCGGAGTAAGCCATCACGCTTCCGACATTTGCTCCGATGCCCGGAAGAATGCCAACCCATGTGCCGATGACACTGCTGCGCACCATATTTACCAAATGAGCGACCCAATCCTTGGCCCCCAATAAAATCCCTTCCGGCTTGACCTTGCTCACCTGCTCAACAGCACCTCCCTTTTGTGCCACTTCATGAATCACCTGACTCACAGCGAACAAACCTATCAGTACTGGAAGCAAGTCGAACCCACCGTTAAGTTGCTCAATCCCCAGTGTCGCGCGAGTCACGCCCGTGGCCGGTGATTCGCCAGGTATTGTGACTAGAATTCCGAAGAGTCCCGAGAAGATTCCGGCAGCTAGAGATTTCCCCGAAACCGAGGCAATGAGCACCAAAGCGACCAAAACCAAAGCAAAGTAATCAAAGTCACCCAACTCGGTCGAAATGTGAGAAATTGGTTTTGCCAAAAGGATAAGAAAGCCCCACGAGATTAATCCTCCCACAAAGGACGACATAATCCCCAATCCGAGCGCGCGACCTGGCTTCCCATCGCGTGCCATGGGGTAACCATCCAAGGTCGTTATCACCGAAGCTGGCGTACCAGGCATTCGCAATAATGTGGCTGTAATCAGCCCACCGGAGATGGAACCGACATACATCGACACGAGCAGCACCATGGCTTCGGTAGGTTGCATGGCATAGGTGAGCGGCAAGGTCAAGGCGATCAACATAGCACCTGTTAAGCCCGGAATCGCGCCCACGAGAATACCAAGCATGGTCCCTAATCCGACCCAGAACAAGTTTACCGGATCGCCAATCGTCAGATTATAGATTACATCATCCATGGTGTGTCACTCCTTAAGGCAGCTGGATGCTGAAAAAGGACTGAAACACAAAGAACACAACCAATGGGAAGAGGATCACCATGTCAGGAACATAGCTATCCAAAATCAATCTCTTAAATTGCTTTCGAGAAAGACCGTAGCACAACACAGCAACATCAAACATATAAATCGACGTAAGAATCCTAAAATCGATTGGCAGGTACTCTAATGCCAATAGGTAAAGCGAAGTCACTCCCACAAACACCCCTGCCGTCTGTAAATATCTGCCCGACATACCGTCATTTTCTTCAGTTTTTTTAATGGTTCCGGATGAATCTGCTGCTCGGTTTTTTGACAACAGCCAGTACACAAAGCTTACGACTGTCGCCACAGACACCCAGAGAGGAATGTTAGGGAGGACATCCGGAGAACTGGCATCCACACTCTGAATTTTCCCAATCCGATCTTTGAGGACATCCTTCATAGGCTGCCCGGTCTCTATGAACGGTTCAGAAAGCCGTGTTGCTAATTGAGAGTGTACCTGAGGAGTCGCCATACACTTTCGGATCACGTCTGCCATGAAATCAATCTTTGATTGCTCCGTTTCTTTCGGAAACCACCAAAAGTGCATATTGGCATGAACAAAATTGAAACCTTGTTCTTTGGCGGTCGGAATCTCCATCGCTTCCGGGTGACGAACTTCCGAACTAATCGCTATTGCCCGAAGCCCTCCGTCCTTAAAAGAAACGTATTCCCCTAATGAGAATGCCGATACATCCACGTGCCCACCGATCACTGCTTCAAACCGAGAAGCACCACCTCCCTTTTGCGTATAGACGAAGTGAGCTCCTGGAAGCTCCTTTTCAAGGATCAAACCTGCATAGTGAACGGGAGCACCCAGGTTTGCTGCAAAGACTAGTTCATTTGGGGTTTCCTTGGCAGCCTGCATAAGCTCCTGAAGTGTCTGGTACGGGGAATCCTCAGCGACAGCGATCACCATATTTGTCTTGCCAGAGGCTGCAATCGGCTCAAAGGACTCAGGCCCGTACGAAACTTTCCCTGACACCTGCGCCGTGATCAGTGCCTCATGCAGAATAAGCATCGTGTAACCGTCAGGATCAGCTTTACGTGCCTGTCCACTTCCAATCGTCGCCCCGGCTCCGCCTACATTCTTAACCACAACTTCCTGATCAAGAAACTGGTTTTCAGCGATGGTTCGCTGGATCATCCGAGCAAACGTGTCGCTTTCGCCGCCCGGGCCAAAGGGAACAATCAAAGTGATTGGCCGATTTGGATATGCTGAATTAGAATCGTTCGAACCACTGTCCATGGAGTACCAGATCATCGCGATCAGCACAGCCAGCCAAACACCATCGCGAATCAGCATATGGGTTGTCAACTTAGATGTTGAGTCGTTGGGCATTCGATACCAGTAATTGCAGGAAACAGATTATGAGAAGAACACGCGTTCTGCGGTTCGACGCAGCAGCCAGTCTTTGTCGCCTGCGGACAAAAAGTCCGCATTCTTAATGAGGTTAAAGGAGGGAGCATATTCATGCCCATCCACCACCTGAAAGGGACCGTCACTGGCCCACATTAAACGCTCGACTCCATAGGCATCGATACATCGTTTGATCATCGGCAACAGGTCTGTATAAGGAGCCTGTTTCTTCCCCAGTGCATAATAGGCTGAAATCTTCACCGACACATTTTCATGTCTGGCCAGATGACAGAGTGCCGCGAGATCCTGTTCACGAATCTTCCCATCGACACCAATCCTAGCAAAATGATCGATGACCACTGGAGTATCCGGATTTTGCTCACACATCTTATCTACGGAACCTAGATGTTTTGCGTCAATCAGATGACACATGGCCAGGCCGTGTTTAGCTCCGGCCTTCCACATCGCCTGCATTCCGTCTCCTGCCAACCACTGATCTGGAGTTTTATCATGAGGGCGAATTCGGAAGCCACGTACTCCCTGTTTCGCCAACTTTACCATCTCACGTGCTGGCCGATCATTTTCATCAATGACAGCGACACCACTGAACACGCCCTGGTGTTTATCCATCATGTCCAGCATGTAGCTATTATCAAACCGATAGAAACTCATTTGGATGAGAACAATCCGCTCCACCTTACTTGGATGGCAATGTGCGAAAAGCTGCTCCGGAGTGAAACTCGACGGCTGCATATCTTCCTTTTTGAAGGACTCATGCAGAGGATACTGCTGAAGTTCAGGAGTCCACACATGCACATGGGCATCGATATACCCTGTCGTTTTGTCCTCTTCTGATTTACCCTCTTCTAATTTGCTAGCACCGATCAGTGATGATGTGGCTGCTGAAGACGCGGCCACTGCGGCGAACGCTGACGCTTTCGAAAACTCACGTCGATTCAATGAGTATTGAGGCTCCACCATCGGGCACTCCTCCAATCAAAGGATTAAGACAAAAATCCCATTGTAGCAAATAACCATTGCGGCGACCCGCGCGTTAGCTGGGAGTCTGCGTTCCTACCCGGCTTTCATTCCAAGTGGCGCCTACCATTAAACAGTTAATACCTGAGCCGATGCCGAGCAACCCTATGTTTTCGCCCTTTGAAACCCGCCTTTGTTCCAATCCGACTGCCAATGTCACAGGTAGGGCCGCGGACCCCGTATTACCTAACCATTCAAACGTCGTGAAGTCGTTAGCTTCTGGAAGACCTAGCGATTCAAGCATGAGTTTTCGGTGAGCTGCACCTACCTGATGACAAAATGACCGATGGACATCCGCTCGTTGCCATTGAGTGTCCTCTAGAAACTGCTCAAATGTGGCAACACCAGTAGCAATCCCCTCGGCCATTAATCGCTCAGAATCCGTGTGCATCAAAGGACGCATGTCATCAGCAACCGCTTCATCCTTGCCACTATGGCAGAGTTCGTGAAACTGAGTATTGGCATGTGCGGCAACCGCGTGCAAAGCATTATCGGTTTGGCTCAGGGAACGGTGAGTCAGCAAAATCGCCGAACTGGCTGAACCGATGGTTAACGAGGCGACAGCCATTTTCACGGTTTTACGAGTCCAGGATGTATCTTCATTAAGTGAACGAACCGTATTTTCGACTAAATGCCGGCTATCTTCGGTACCTACCACCAACGCCGCTTCTATCTGCCCCAGCTCAATCGCATTAGCCGCTAAGGCAATTCCATTGAGTTGTCCCAGGCAGGCATTGGATAAGTCATAGATCATGCAATCTGAACGAAGTCCCAATCCATGATGTACCCGACAGGCCGTCGCAGGCTCCAAGTGATCGCGGCAAACCGATCCATGGATCAGCATACCTATTTTCTGCCGGTCAATATCAGCCACCTGAATGGCCTGTTCACCGGATTCAATCGATTTATCTCCCGGAAGAGTTCCCGGATCCCAAAATCTCCTCTGCCGGATTCCCGTCATCAGCTCCAAACGCCCTTCTGGCAACCTCATTCTCTGATAAGCAGGTTCTAGTTGCTGTTCCAATTGAGCAGTGGAAACAACTTCGGAAGGCAGCGTATAGCCGAGTGATTCTATAGCAACATGTTGATAACGCATGCTCCGATTCTATCTCATGGCTCTCGGACTGATAACCACCGTTTCTTCCGATGTACTGATGCCTGACTTTTCTCCCTAACACGAAGCTCAAGTAGGACGTCCGACGACTTGATTGGTTACAAATCACTTTCGAACGACTCAATTCGTTAGTTTTAAGTCACCTATTCCCAAAAAAACTTTTCGACATATTGTGTAACACGACAGCAGCAAGCACTACATCTTGTGGTCGCCTTTTTTTTCACCACAAAATGCCCGGAAGCGTTTGAAAAAAAACGGTCAAGCTGTAACAATCTTGACTTCTTGCTTCCCACAAGATTCACTCAGATTTTGCACCTGTTTAAGGAGAACACAGAACGGTATCCATCTATGGATTTCACTTCTCGGGTCTGATTACAGACATTATTGCAAGGGGGGCGAAACTGGAGCGTTCTATCAAGTCACGTCGGCTCACACAACGGTCGCAGTGAATTTTGTTCTGAGCACAATCTGAATCGGTTGCTAATCATTCAAAAGGAATTGATTAAGTTAGCATTCTCTTTCGGTATTCTTTCAGTTTCTGGATACTCGTAGTCACCGACTACCTATTCGATCTTGCATGAATCTTTATCAGTCCGGGAGCCGTTCTGGGTTCTTTTCGTCTTAGTTTTAGAGCGCTTTTTTGAATAGAGGCACTCTGAGTATCTGAAAGGGATTACAGATGCAGAAGAAACCACTGATTGGTATTAACATTGATTACAAGAGTGAAACGAAGGATACAGCAGCCTACTTTTATCTAGCTGCTGGTTATTCGGACTGTGTATTGCGAGCTGGCGGAATTCCCGTCATGGTTCCGATCATGGACGAAGAGGATGACATTGAAGCCGTACTTGACACACTAGATGGTTTCATTTTGGTAGGTGGCTTGGACCTGGATCCTCACCGGGATGGTTTTATGCGTCACACTTCGTGTCGTCTAATGAGCTCACGCCGCGAAATCTTTGATCGCCAACTGGCTCGCTTGATTTTCCAACGCAAGCTCCCTGTCTTTGGTATCGGAGTCGGAATGCAGCTCTTAAATATCACAGCCGGCGGCAACCTACACCTCCATATCCCGGAAGCACTTCCGAATGCAGTGCCTCACCGTGATCCTCAGGATCCATCACATCGACACGGACTCGAAATCACCGAGGGTTCCATCCTGGAACGTATTTATGGAGACGGTGAAATCCGCGTTAATTCCAATCACCACATGGCGATTGACGAACCAGCCCCTGGTTTCATCGTAACAGCTCGCTGTCCCGATGGTGTCATCGAAGCCATTGAGTACAACGAAGACGGTTGGGTCGCGATGGGCACTCAATTCCACCCGGAAGCTCCGTCTGCTACCGCCATGGACTTCCGAATTATTGAGGAATTCCTGGACGAGGTACGAGTCGAATCAGGACTCGCCTTAGCAGCAGCCTAACGGCTACCCTCGAGACTGAAAGACTGGATGGTTGACTAATCGCTTGCTTACTACCTAGCCGGACTACGCGGATAGGTCTGGGAGCATCGATGGACGACTGATCCGGAATAGATCAGACAGGTTTGTAAGACGAAAAAAACTCTGTGGCCTCAATGAATGCCACAGAGTTTTTTTATTTTCTCTACTCGAATTGAATCAGAGCAATTTTCGCAATACGGTTTGCAGGATTCCACCGTTACGGTAGTAGTCCATTTCAACCGGCGTGTCGATTCTCACCTTCGCCTCGAACTCGATAACGGCACCATCCGCAGCGGTCGCCTTAACCGTCAGTGTAGAAAGTGGCTCCAGCGAGTCGTCCAGTCCAAGTACATCAAAGGACTCTTCTCCGGTCAATCCAAGCGACCCAACGGTTTGGCCATCTGCTAATTCCAATGGCAGGACGCCCATCATCACAAGATTACTACGATGAATTCGTTCATAGCTGGCAGCGATTACCGCTCGCACCCCCATCAACTGCGTTCCTTTGGCGGCCCAGTCTCGACTACTTCCGGTACCGTACTCCGCTCCGGCCAAAATCACCAAGGGAGTCCCATCCTGCTTGTACTTCATTGCCGCATCATATATCGACATCACTTCACCAGTTGGCAGGTAACGCGTCACGCCGCCTTCAGTTCCTGGTGCAAGTTGATTGCGGATTCGAATATTAGCAAACGTACCACGCAACATAACTCGGTCATTACCACGTCGTGAACCATAGCTATTAAAGTCAATCGGCTCGACACCTTTGTTCTGCAGGAACAATCCTGCTGGACTGTCTTTAGCAATGGCGCCAGCAGGAGAGATATGGTCTGTCGTGGTACTGTCACCTAACATTGCTAAAGCTTTAGCTCCTGTTAAGGGCTGTACTGGTGGCACTTCCACAGGCAGATCAACCATAAAGGGAGGTTCCTGAATATAAGTTGATGCGTCATTCCAGGAGTAAATATCCCCTGAATCCACAGCAATTTCATTCCACTTTTGATTGGAATCGAACGCATTTCCATAGCGTTCAGTGAACATCTCACTATCAATTGCGCTATTCAGAACTTCTGCAACTTCGTCCCGGGAAGGCCAAATGTCTTTCAGATACACATCGTTACCATCAGTATCCTGCCCCAAGGCCTGCGTTTCAAAATCAATCAACGTGGTTCCAGCCAATGCATAGGCGACGACCAGAGGCGGGCTGGCAAGGTAGTTTGCTTTGACGTCCTGACTCACGCGACCTTCAAAGTTTCGATTTCCTGAAAGCACAGAACAGGCCACGAGATCTGCTTCATGAATTGCAGCAGAAACCGGTGGCGGTAACGGGCCACTATTCCCAATACAAGTCGTACATCCATAGCCAACGACATGAAATCCGAGCTGCTTCAGTGACTCTGTTAGACCTGCTTTATCCAAATAATCACTAACCACTCGGGACCCCGGCGCCAGACTCGTTTTCACATAAGGCTTAACACTCAGCCCTTTCTCAGCGGCCTTCTGTGCTAACAACCCAGCCGCCAGCATAACCGACGGGTTACTTGTATTGGTACACGAGGTGATCGCAGCGATTACCACCGAACCGTGAGTAATATCAACATCACCGGAGTCGAGGTGAGCGGTAGCCTTCGCGTCAAGAGCTTCTCCTTCTAATGCAAATCCCCGTTCGCTCACAGCTCCACGTAGCGTAGTTTCAAACGCAGGTTTCATATCAACCAGAGAGACTCGGTCCTGAGGACGTTTAGGCCCGGCCAATGATGGGACAACGGTCGACAAATCCAAACTTACATAGCTGGAATAGGTCGGCGTGGGAGCATCCGCAGTCAAGAACAACCCTTGTTCTTTGGTGTAATTTTCAACCAGAGCAACTTCTTCATCGCTTCGCCCTGTTTTCCTCAGGTAATTCAGCGTTTCGCCATCAACGGGGAAGAAGCCCATTGTGGCACCATATTCAGGAGCCATATTAGCAATTGTCGCTCGGTCTGCCAGTGACATATTGGCAACGCCACTTCCATAAAATTCAACGAATTTACCTACCACACCTTCCTGTCGGAGGATTTCAACCACCATTAGTACGAGGTCTGTAGCCGTCGCACCTGCTGGAAGTTCGCCGGTCAGTTCGAAGCCAACCACTTCCGGCATCAGCATGTAGATAGGTTGTCCGAGCATGACACCTTCAGCCTCGATTCCTCCGACACCCCAACCAACAACCCCCAGGCCGTTGATCATCGTCGTATGACTATCCGTTCCAACAAGTGTGTCCGGAATGGCCACGGCACCTTGCTGATCGTCTCGTTTAAAGACGCCACCAGCCAGAAATTCCAAGTTAACCTGATGGACAATTCCAACATTCGGAGGAACCACTCGAAAATTATCAAATGCTTTTTGTCCCCAGCGTAGAAACTCGTAGCGTTCGTTATTACGTTTGAATTCCAATTCAACGTTATCGACCAAAGCATCTTCAGTACCGAATCGATCTACTTGAACCGAATGGTCAATGACCAGGTCCACTGGAATCAGGGG
>NZVD01000023.1 GCA_002701385.1 Rhodopirellula sp.
AAGCCGTAAGACTCGTCTGGAGACGCTACGTTTTAAGATGCAGGTCCGTGGAGGGAAATCCGTTAAGGAATTCACCACCGACTATTCCATGCGGATTTACACAGCAAAGCAGGTGAAATCCCTGTTTGCCAAAGTACCCGCTTTGGAACTGATCGACGTCTTCGATTTTTACTATGACCTGGAAGATCCGCTTCTGCTGGATAACCAATTAGGTGACGCGGTTTTTCTTTTGCGAAAACAGTAAGGTGCTATTTCCATGTTGTCCAAATCGTACCGTCGCCCACGTCATACGTCTTGAGATGTGTAAGGGAACCGGTGGTTGGGTTGATGCGGTAGGCTGCCATGGTACCACTTCGTTGGCCAGCCGCGATGAGAAACGTGCCGGTCCGGTCTATTGAAATACTACGAGGAAACCAAACCGTCGGATAAGTACCCACACGGGTTAACTCACCTCGATTATCGATTGCAAAGGCGGCGATGGAGTCGGCATGCTGTTCTCGTTTCTCCGAGTCGCGATTGGAGATAAATACAAATTTGCCATTAGGTGTGATTTTGATATCCGCCGCTGCGCTACTGCCGGTATAACCTTTTGGGAGACTGGATAATGTTTGCTTTCGAGTTAGTTGGCCGGTACGGACATTCAAGTGATAGCCACTAATGCCTCCTCCTCGTTCATTGGACGTGTAGGCCATATCAAGTGTCGGGTGAAATGCAATGTGTCGAGGTTGGTGATATTGATGTTCTTCATCAGGCCCCATCACCCAAGGGGGGGTGAGATGAGTGAGTTTTCCGGTGCTGGAGTCAAATTTGTATTGATAGACTTTGTTAGGAGCGGTGTGAGGCACGTAGACATACTTGCCACTGCGATCAAACTCGATGCAATGTGCCGTTCGTTCCGTAACGTGATGATCGAGGTTTGTGCTGGTGACAAGATTGTCCATTATCCGGTAAACGTTGATTTCGCCGGTGGAATAGTGTGCAGTCAAAGCAAAGTTTCCACAGGGAGAGATCCGTAGGTATGGCGTTCGAACCTTGATTTTTGCGTAGTCAATCAATTCCAATCGCCCTTCAGGTAGGACTTTCAGTGAGGCGATTGCATTGACTGTTAAGTCTCGGTCGTTTTTGCCGGACATGGCGGCGTATAGGTATTCACCAGATGGCGAAAAACAGAGTGGTCCAGGGGATATCGGAAGAGTTGTACTCTGTAGCTGTTGTAGCTTTCCGGTGTCCTGGTCGAGTTCGAATGACACGATTGTTTTATCGGTGATCGATGCCACATACATGATTTGATTGGCATGTAGGGTAGCTGTAATCAGGGTTGCCCAAAGTGTTATTAAGAGAGGTTTCATAGGGTTACTTTTTGATTTTAAGGTGGTCGAAGAGGCGATCATTCAGTGTATATGACTTCAATTCAAGTGTGCCGCCATTGATGTGCACCATGACGTAGTGATGGCCTCGGCGGACGTTGTTTTGGAAGAATGGACGAGTTGGTGCCGGCGTTTCGAGACCTCCACCTCCTCCTCCGGTAATCATGTAAAACGGAGCTCCTTCTTCGACAGCACGGCCTTTGCGAATTCTCCAAGTGCGTTCGTAGGAGTGAATGTGCCCATTCCAGACTATGTCGACACCGTGTTTTTCATAAAGAGGGACTAACTGCCGGGCACGCAGGTCACCGTGAGTTCCCTGATTCGTCTTCCAAAGTTTTCCATAGTCGTTTTCGTCGGAAGAGTACGGTGGGTGATGGTGGCATACAAATTTCCATTTCGCTGTTGAGTTTGCTAATGCGTTGTCCAACCAAAGATATTGTTCGCTCTCCGGAGCCACCTTTTGATTCGTGTCGAGCATGAAGAACTGACAGTTTCCATATCGGAATGTGTAGTAATACTCTGGGGCAGGAAGAGATACGTAGTTGTAGTAGTGATCAGCGTTTTGTTCATGGTTTCCCAGGACGGGATAGAAGGGAACGTGATTGATGAGCGGTCGCATGCCTGGGAAAAAGTGTGATAGCCAATGGTTGTGGTCACTTCCGGTAGAGACTAAATCGCCTGAGTGTACGACAAAACTTGGGCGTTGTTGCCAGGCCAGATTGGCAATCTGCCCAGAGACGTCCGGATTGCCTTGCGTGTCACTGATCACGGCAAAGGCATAGGGAGTGTTTTCGTCGACCGCTGTTCGGAAGGTGGCCGTTTCGCTTTCGTAGCGTTTGCCCCTAGGCGTTTCCGATTCGACGCGATAGAAGTACTGAGTGTTCGGTTTTAAGTCCTGAATGGCAACTTCATGAATGCGACTTGGATTTCTTTCCACCGACTTGCTACATGCATCGGTTTCTCCATAGTGCACCACACTTGTTGCTGTGGCGCTGGTATCCCACATGACCGTCATCGATGTTTTGGTGGCATACTGAAGATAAGGGGCGACGAGTAATTCAAAGAAGGGCTCCTGAGGATTTGCTTCTTCACTTGCCAACATGCGGTGATGAGCGAATTCCTGCGCTACCCACTCAGCTTTCGCTGCATGATCATATACTTTGACTTCTCGAATCCGCCCGTGGTGAGGGTAGAATTCATTGGTGTCCTGATAGGCGCCCAGCGTGTAAATCGCTTCGTCTGGGTAGAGGATGTCACCGTGTTGTGCATCACTGCTGAAATCGTGAATGCCATTAACGTATAGCTCGGTTGTCTTCCCATCAAACACGGCGACCACGTGGTAAAGTTTGCCAACTTCGTACTTCGTCTTGGATTTGAAATAAGTCATAAACCCATCCCCGTCGTCGACGCCTGTGGTTGCCAGAGCGAAGTAAAAATTGGATTGGTCATAGCCAAGCGTCCAGCCCTTTTCGTGATCTCCATTGTCCTGAAGAAAACCCAGAATGCCGCCCCAATCCTGAGGTGTGTCGATACTAAACCAGGCAGAGATGGTCATGGCACGCTTGGGGAGAAACGGGAGGGCCTCCTGTTTATTTTTTGCCAAAATGGTCTGTGCATTTCTTCCTTCAAAGATCAGGGAGTCTCCGCTGGAGTCCGGCACAAACCGCGGCGTGTGAATTACTTGCCCATTGGGGCCAAGTCGGGATTCAAGGACTTTGTCTTTGATGTACCGAGATTGCACGTACCAGTGACTAAGCGGATCTGGTCCTTCATGAGCCTGAGTGGGAACCGATTGTGATCCAAGGAAGAACGAAATGATGAGCAATGGCAGGGCTACGCGTCGCATGGGATTTGCTTATTAGAGGGTGAGAAACTTATTCCTAAACCATCATCCCTCATTCAAACCGAATTGCAACTGTAGAACTAAGCGAAGCACGCAAAGACGTTTAATTCTCACCCGTTCCAGAAAAGGACTACAATAAAAGACAGTGATTGAATCCACAAGGAATTCCGTGATAAAGACAATAGGTGATATATGTTTGATCGACGAAGATTTCTACAAGCCGGAGCCGTTGGTTTACCTCTGACATTGCTTGGGACGCCTGAGTCGATTGCTGGGCGTGCCCGGAAGAAACGCCGGATGGCGATTGTGACAACCACCTGGTGGTACGGTTCTCACGCGTGGCACATGGCCACTCGTTTTCTTGTTGGCTACCCACTTAACGGGAAATGGCATCATCCCGATATCGAAGTTGTCTCAGCCTATGTCGATCAAATAAAGGACAATGATCTCAGCCAACGACGCGGCAAAGAGTTTGGGTTTACCGTATATCCCACCATCGCGGAGGCATTGCGAAACGGAACCGACAAACTGGATGTGGATTGTGTCCTGTTGATCGGTGAGCATGGTGATTACGAGATTAATGAGATCGGTCAAAAACTATATCCTCGCTATCGGCTCTTCAATGGAATTACAGAGGTCTTTAAGGAGGATGGTCTTAGCGTCCCAGTATTTAATGACAAACATCTAAGTTGGAATTTCGAATGGGCAGCGGATATGGTCGCTCAAAGCAAAGCCCTAGATTTCCCAATGCTTGCAGGAAGTTCTTTGCCTGTGACCTGGAGAATGCCGGCTGTGGAATTACCTCTGGGAGCCGAGATTGAAGAGGCGATGGTTGTGGCGTACGGCCCCAAGGATATATACGATTTTCATGCGTTAGAAACGCTGCAGTGCATGATGGAGCGACGAAAGGGGGGCGAATCGGGTGTGAAGAGTATTCACGCTTTGGAAGGCGAGGCCGTTTGGAAACACCTTGTCGAAAAGACTTGGTCCCCCGAACTATTTGAAGCCTGTTTGTCCCGCAGTCAGACGCTAAGTCAAACAGAGGAGTTTAGCCATCGTTATCCGTCGATGGAGTTAATGAAACAGCTGGTCGAAACTCCTATCTGCTATCAATTGGAATACAATGACGGTACGCGAGCGACCATGATGTTAATGAATGGTCTGGTTCGTGATTTTAATTTTGCCGCTCGTCTTAAAGGCCGGAAGGAATTGCTGTCGACATGTTTCTACCTACCTCCGAATCCGAATGTGGTGTACTCCGCAGCACTCATGAACAATGCAGAAAAAATGTTCATGACGGGCAATGCCCCTTACCCAATTGAACGCACGTTGTTGACCTCAGGCATGGTGCAATCGGCATTGCAGTCATTGCATTTAGGCCAACGTAAGATCGAGACTCCTCACCTTGCTGTTACCTATAAACCCAGTCGGGAAAGCACCTTCTATCGACAGTAGGTGATTGTCCCTCCACCTTTGGGGGGTAATAATGACCTTCAAGGAATTTTAAGAATTTCGGTGAATGGAGAGGGTTTCGTTTTGAAAAGTCGTTGTCTTGTATTGTTCTTGGTGTGGCTGACTGGGCAAGTTGCTCTGGCCGCTGACCGTCCAAATATCGTGTGGCTGCTTTCGGAGGACAATTCCAAACATTATTTGCAGCATTATGGTAGCCCCAACGGCCCGACTCCCGTTATCTCTGAATTGGCTAAAGAGGGAATTACCTACCAGCACGCGTTTTCGAATAGCCCAGTTTGTTCTGTCGCCAGAACTACGTTAATGACAGGAATTCTAGGTCCTCGAGGTGGATTTCATTACCATCGGAAGATGGTTCCCGCTAATCTGCCGAAGGGCGTAAGTATGATGCCGGTTTATCTACGAGCAGCCGGTTATTACTGCTCAAATCGCCAAAAGGAGGACTACAACATCGTCACCCAAAAGGTGTGGGATGAATCCTCACGATCTGCGACTTGGCGACGACGAACTGATAAATCTCAACCGTTCTTTCATATGCAGAGCTTTGGCAGTTCGCACGAAAGTTCGCTGCACTTTAAATGGAATCAAATTGACCGGGATGCATTGTCCACACCACCAGGTGATGTCGAATTGGCTCCCTACTTTCCAGATACACCATTGTTTCGATACACGCAGGCTTTTTATCACGATCGAATGACGTTGGTTGATTCTCAAATCGGGGCGGTGATTGAGCAGCTTAAAGAAGATGGAGTCTACGAAAACACAATCATCTTTTACTTTGGAGATCATGGTGGCGTGTTGCCTCGTAGTAAAGGATATATCTATGAAGGTGGGTTGCATGTCCCGTTAGTTGTTCGGTTTCCGGAAAAGTATAAGCACCTTTTCCCAGCAAGCCAGAACTCGAAAGAAAACGGATTTGTTTCGTTCATTGACTTCAGTCCCACCGTACTCAATTTGGCGGGAGTAAAAGTTCCTGCGAGTATGGACGGGCAACCGTTTGCTGGTAAAGGAGTCACTTCGGATGACATGGGTAAGCGAGACGAGGCGTTTGGTTATGCTGACCGTTTTGATGAACGGTACGAGTTTGCGCGAAGCCTTAGAGTTGGCACCTATAAGTACATTCGGGCATACGAGCATTTCTATCCGGATTCCCTGCAAAATAACTATCGTTATCGCATGCTCGCTTTTTCGCAGTGGCGAGATCTGCATCGCCAGGGTGAATTAAATGCAGCCCAGTCGTTGTTTTTCGAATCAAAGCCGGTGGAATTGTTGTTTGATGTTGAGGCAGATCCACACGAAGTGAAGAACCTTGCTGCGGATCCCAATTATAAATCTGTTCTGGAGGATCTGCGTAGCCGGCTTCAAGTGAAAATGAAATCGATCAATGACCTTAGCCTGTTTCCGGAAAATCAAATGATCGATCATGCATTGCAGAATAGCATTGCTTTCGGAAAAAAGAAGCACGGAGAAATTGAAGATTTATTGGACGTCGTCGATTTGGCATTGTTACCTTGGAGTGAAGCTCGTGAAAAACTAACTCGGGCCTTAAACTCCGACAACGCTCGGGTTCGATACTGGGGAGTTACAGCTTGTGCTGCCTTTGGGAGCGACATCAAACCACTATTGCCCAGACTTCGTGAGCTGTTACAGGATAGCGATCCTCAGGTGCAAATCAGAACGGTCGAAGTACTTGCGATCATTAAGTCCTGTGAACCTCA
The DNA here is from genome assembly GCA_002701385.1 of Rhodopirellula sp. Taxonomy (GTDB): domain Bacteria; phylum Planctomycetota; class Planctomycetia; order Pirellulales; family Pirellulaceae; genus UBA721. The sequence continues at coordinate 6,399 of NZVD01000023.1, forward strand.
AAAAACACTTTATGAGGTCCTTGCCAGCTCCGAGTCCAATGCTGTAGCTGCAGCAGCAATGAATGCAATCGTCTTCCTGCGTGACCACCATGGTTATGACTTTAAGATTGATGCCTCGATGATTAAGGCAGCAGAGGAACCGTTGGTGCAGCGTCGTCTGGAATACCTAAATCCACCTAACAAATAGAATCTTAACTGCTGCGTTTTACACAGTGTGTTGTATTCGTTGCTGCAGGATGTGCGATCCCCTTTTGGAAATGAATTCAATTGCCACTTTTTAATAATTGCTGACGTGCAAGTTTCTTTCCGGTACGCATAACTTACTTTGTTTATTGAAAGTCTGTCATGAAGAATACTTTATTGTTCATTTTGTTTGCTGTTAATTCGCTCGTCAGTGTGAATTCAGTCTGGGCCAAGCGGCCTAATATCATTGTTATCATGACGGACGACCAGGGAATTGGTGACTTTGGTTTTGCTAATAATTCTCTGGCTGAGACGCCGAACCTGGATGCTTTATACGAAGGTGGTGTGCATTTAGAGCAGTTTTATGTCAGCCCGGTTTGTTCTCCTACTCGGGCTTGCCTGATGACTGGCCGCTATAACTATCGTACTCGGTGTATCGATACCTATTTAGGACGTAGCATGATGGACACCAATGAAATCACCATTGCAGAGGTGCTGGGTGCGGCGGGGTATCGAACTGGTATCTTTGGCAAGTGGCATTTGGGTGATAACTATCCATTACGCGCTGTGGACCAAGGTTTCGAGGAGTCATTAATTCACAAAGGGGGCGGGTTGGCACAGCCATCAGAACCTCGCGAGAATGGCCGACGATATACCGATGCCATCCTCTTTCACAACGGTAATCAGGTCCAATCCAAGGGCTACTGTACCGACGTATATTTTGACGCTGCGATCGAGTTTGCCAATAAAGCGAGTGCCGATGGGGATCCGTTTTTTGCCTATATTCCGACAAACGCTCCGCATGGACCGTTTCATGATGTGCCTCAGGAATTGTATGAGCATTACAAACAGAAGGATTTCTCTTCCATCATGGTGCGAGATCTGAACGAGAAACAAAGGCAGGCTGAGAATGACAAGCTGGCCCGCATCTTTGCGATGATCACCAACGTCGACCAGAACATTGGGCGTTTAATAAAAGCTCTGAAGTCTGCCGGACAATTGGATAACACGATGATTGTGTACCTGAATGACAACGGGCCTAACAGTGCACGTTATGTCAATGGGCATCGAGGCAGTAAAGCTACAGTTCTGGAGGGTGGCGTTCGTTCGCCTTTAATTGTGCAATGGCCCTCGAGTATTAAGCCTGGGACTGCAAGTAATCAAGTAGGGGCTCATATCGATCTGTTGCCAACGATTGCTGAAGCCTGTGGTGTCAAACTGGCGAAGGGGCATGAGGTAGACGGTATGAGTCTTTTGACGGCTCTGACAGGTGAACAACGGCGAACTGTTGAACGGACGTTGGTGATTCAATCTCATCGCGGGAATCAACCGACTCGATTTCATAACTTCCTTATTCGTAAAGGGGATTACAAACTAGTGCACCCCTCGGGATTTGGTAAGGAGAGTTTTGAAGGTGAGCCTCAGTTTGAGTTGTATAACGTTGTGAAGGATCCTTCTGAATCCAATAATCTTATTGGGAAAGAGCCTAAGCTTGCCCGTCAGCTAGCCGACCTGTACGAACAATGGTTTGACGATGTTTCCTCGACTCGGAAAGACAACTACGCTCCTCCCCGAATTGTATTGGGAAGTCAGCATGATCCAATTGGCGTCCTAACACGTCAGGACTGGCGTGATGGAACGTGGGCATCTGCAGCCAATGGGCACTGGTTAGTGAGTGTCGATTCTGCCGGAGCTTATAATGTGAAACTGGTTTACGATGCGGCTAAAACCGACGAGTCTGTCAAACTGGAATTTGGTAGGTCTGTTATAGAAGACGAGTCATCAGCAGGCGCGGACGAACTGGTGTTTGAAAATGTACAGCTAGTACCTGGTCCTCAAAAGGTTCAGGCAACTTTGACTCAAGGCGATAAGAGTCGGGGGCCCTATCAGATCATTGTGACCAAGGTGAAGTAGATGGCCTATATTCGACAAATTGCGGAAACGGACGCAGGGCCACAATTGGATCGCGTCTATAAAGCGGCCAGAGGACGTGCAGATCGTGTCGCAAATATCATTCGATTAATGAGTCTTGATGCCAACTCGCTTGAAGGCTCGATGCAATTTTATCTCAAGCTAATGAAGACACCCAATGCCTTGTCTTCGGCGCGCAAGGAACTGCTTGCTGCAGTCGTGAGTTGTGCCAACGATTGTTACTACTGAACTCTTTCGCATGCACGCGACTTCGGTCTGGAGTCCGGTGATGAACTAGCCGCGGAAGCAGTGGTCTTTGATTATCGAAATGCGGGGCTTTCGGAGGCTGATCTTGCGTTATGCGAGTACGCCATTAAATTAACGATGCACCCCCATCGGATGGTAGGACAGGATGTCCAGCTGCTGAGAGAAGCCGGGTTTTCGGATGAACAGATTACGATTGCTGCTCAGGTGATCGGGTATTTCAACTACATCAACCGAATCGCTGACGGATTAGGTGTTGATTTGGAAGAACGCATGACCATGCCTGTCGAAGAATGGCTTAGTAAGAAAGCTAAGTTTGATTAATGATTAGCAGACACGTTGTGGGTCTCTTACAATGAAATTGTTAAAGTCGACTCTAACAATGAAAGCTGCAATGACCATGAATCATAACTCATCGGATTCCACACGTCGCCAGTTCTTGACGCAACAAGCTCCATTGGCTACGACCGTGGCGGCCGCCACGCTTAAAGCCGTCCATACACAGGCCGAAGAACCGCAAGCGAAATTAGTCTTTGGGATTGTTGGCTGTGGCGGGATTATGAGTCTGCATGTGCAGGGACTTGTGAACCGCCATGATGACGTGGAAATCGCCTGGTTGTGTGATGTGGATGACGCGCAAACGGAACGGATGAGCCGTTTCATTAGGCAGGAATTTCAACCCCAGGCTCCGAAACGTACTCGTCGATATGAAGAAGTAATTCAGGACAAGAATGTCGACGCGATTGTGATTGCCACACCTCATCATTGGCATGCTCCCATAGCCCTTGCCGCTATGCGGGAAGGGAAACACGTCTACATCGAAAAACCGATCTCCCATGTCTACAATGAAGGGCACGCCATTATCAAAGCGGCGAAAGAGTATGGCTGTGTTGTGCAACAGGGTAGCCAGATGCGTAACAGTCCGGTGACTGCAAAGGCCGAGAAATTACTGAAAGAAGGCATACTCGGTGATATTAAGGTGGCTCGTGCCTGGACGGCGGAAACTCGAAGCGTTAGTAAGCCGGTTGCGGATACTGCCATTCCGGCTGGTGTTGATTATGATCGCTGGTTGGGTCCGGCTCCTAAGCGATCATTTAATCGTCAGCGATTTCACAGTACATGGCGAATGTTCCAGGATTATGGCAATGGCGAAATTGGAGATGATGGTATCCATGACCTGGATATGGCCGCATGGGGATTGGGAGTTGATCGGTTGCCCAGTCAGATTACGGCACGAGGAAGCCGGATGATGCTTCACGGGCATGCGAGTGAATATCCGGACAATATGAATGTGGCCTATGAATACGATGATGGGCGATTGCTGATCTACGAAAATTACCCATTTACGGCCTACGGAATACACGGATTCGATAATGGAAACGTCTTTTACGGTACAGAGGGGTATATGATCTTTTCACGCCGAGGGGCCTTCAGTGTATTTCTAGGTCCGAAGAATAAGCCGGGGCCGACAGAAGGTCAGGAGATTCGTGGTTCCCGAGGATATGCAGAGCATATGCACGAGTTTCAAACGGCGATTCGTAAAGGAACAGGAACCAAAGCGAATGCTCAAACAGCACACTACAGTTGTGCGTTAGTACACCTCGGCGAAATTGCCTATCGCACTCAAGGCCGTCTGGATTTTGATCCGAAAGCTGAGCAATTCGTTGGGAATGACGAAGCCAATGCGTTGCTTACCAAAGAGTACCGTGGACCATTCGGTTTGACCTAATGACGAGAAGTACAGAGTGGGAGGTTGAACAGTTTCGATCAGCGGTCGAAGGACAGTTTGATTTTGGCGATGACAAGTTTCCCGTCACCTATGATGTTGCCGCAATTGGGGGATTGCAGGAATGCCTCTGCCTGTTGAAACAGTTTGGTGGTGATCTTCTCGCACAGGCTCACCTGCATGGCGCCGTCCTTTTGAAAAATACTTCGGCTGTCTCCGCCGAGGATTTTGATGCGATTGTCAGGTCCTTTGGTCTCCCGAATTTCCCCTACGAACAATCGCTGTCTAATGCGGTTCGGAAAAACAAAACAGAACGTGTCTTTACCGCTAATGAAGCTCCTTCCAATGCCAGGATTTATTTGCATCATGAAATGGCACAGACACCGATTTATCCGTCTAAATTACTTTTCTTCTGCGAACACCCTGCTAGGCGTGGAGGGGAAACGCCCATCTGCCGGTCGGATGAACTGGTGAAACGACTGATCAGAGTTGAGCGAGAGTTCGTTCATGACTGCCTGGAGCATGGGCTGCGGTATTCGCACACCATGCCATGCCAAAATGATGCTCAGTCAGGAATGGGGAGAAGTTGGAGGAGTACTTTTCGTGCTGAGACGGTAGAGGAGTGTAAGGGCAGGATGGCAGCACTCGAGTATTCGGGAACCTGGCACGAAGATGGCAGCTTGACCGTGGTTACGCCAGTATTACCCGCGGTGAAAGAACTAAGGGATGGCCGTCAAGTGTTCTTTAATCAACTGATTGCGGCCTATTCGGGATTTGCCAGTCGCGGGCAGAGTCCGGATGCTGCAATTCGTTTTGGTAACGGACGCCCTTTGCCGGAATCGGCAGTTCGGACTGCCTGTGAAATTGCTGAGGAATTATCTTTTGATATCCCCTGGAGCCAAGGCGATGTCGCAATAGTGGATAATTTAATTGCCATGCATGGGCGTCGCTCTTTTGAAGGCCCTCGAAGCATACTCGCGTCGCTCATCGCTTAAACACTTAGGAAGATTCGAAAGTACCATTAGCTAGATGATGAATATTGAAGATGGAACCGAACAAGAACTGAAGTGGTATCAGGGAATCAGTCGCTATCAATGGGTCGTGCTAATTATTGCATCACTTGGTTGGGTGTTTGATGTCTTTGAAGGACAGATTTTTGTTGCCAGTATGAACGAGGCGATGCCTTCGCTCGTGTCACAGGAAGATCAAGACAATATTCCCATCTATAACAACATCGCGTTTGGCGCATTTCTGCTCGGCGGCGCTGTTGGTGGCATTTTGTTTGGCATGTTAAGTGATCGAATCGGTCGAACCAAAACGATGTCAATTACGATCCTCTTCTATTCGTTGTTCACATGTGTGTCCGCATTTTCTCAAGAATGGTGGCACATGGCGGGTTTCCGTTTTCTGGTGGCTATGGGAGTGGGGGGAGAGTGGGCTATTGCCAGTGCTATGGTAAACGAAGTGTTCCCGAAGCGGTCTCGGGCTCACGTTGGCGGACTGTTTCATGCCTCAAGTGTGCTGGGGACCTACTTGGCTGTCATGGCGGGGATCTTTTTGATCGGTAACGAATCCGTACAGCAGTGGGCCGAAGGGCTGGAGGTCGACGTTGTTGAAAAATCGACGATTCCATGGCGACTGGGTTTTGTGTTGGGGGTTGTCCCGGCTGTGTTGATCATCTGGATACGAATGAGTCTTAAGGAACCGGATAGTTGGAAGCAGGCTCAAAAGGAAGCTCAGGCAGGGGAAGGAAAGCAACTAGGTAGAATTGGCGATTTGTTCCGCAGTGAATTCTTATCTCGGACGTTAGTCGGGGTTTCTTTGGCTGCCATTGGTATGGCGACCTTTTGGGGAGTGCATATTTATGGGAAAGATGTCATGAAAGAAGCCGCTCGCTTGCAACTAGCAACAGAAATACTACAGGCGGATCCGTCGGGGGGTGGAGAGCTTGAATCGTATCTACCCAAAGTGGATGTAAATGATTTGAAGTTTTATGAAATGATGGGGATCTTCTTCGCCACGACGGGAGCGGGGCTTGGTTTACTTGCGTTTGGACCAATTTGTCAGCGTGTTGGTCGGCGCCGAGCGTTTAGGATTTATCATTTGATGGCCGTCATTGTGTCCATCATGTTGTTTCAGTTTCCAATTCCCATGGCGTTGCTCTACCTAGCTTTGCCGGTGTTTGGTTTTTTTACCGTTGGAATGCATGCGGGATACGCGATCTATTTTCCGGAATTGTTTCCGACAAGAATTCGAGGAACGGGTGCTGGGTTTTGCTTTAATGCAGGGAGGATCATTGCGGCGCCGATTTTGATTCTCACCGGCTGGCTTCAAAGTACGATGGATTTAACACAAAATGAGATCGGTCTTTATCTGTCCGGATTGTATTTGCTGGCATTGATCGTGCTGGTTTATGCTCCAGAGACACTTGAGACTGTAGCTCAGGAATGCAATGCCTAGACGTTGCAATAATGCAGAGGGATAGTCCTATGAAAAAATGCTTGTACTTCATGTTAGTTTTAGCATTAGCCGGTACGGTCTCAGCGGTGGAGCCCGTTATAGAGGTGACGCCCAAACTCTATCAAGTCAGCGAGGATGGAGTTACACCGCAGGCCAGAAAGGTTCCGAGTCGCTTGCAATACATCTATCGGGGTTCAGATGAGGAATATAAATTTTGCCATCATCCCTGTTTGATTGCATTCCGCGATCAACTTTTTTGTATTTGGTCTAATGGGAAAGTCGGAGAGGATGAAGTCGGGCAGCGATTGGCTGTTTCGGTGAGCGCCAATGGGCGGCAATGGTCTTCCGTAAAGCCCTTGTTGAATCTAGAGCAGCTCGAACAATTCGATCAACATGTGTTTGTGGCGACTGGGTTGTTAGTCAGAGAAGACAAACTAGTTGCTTTCTATACAATCACACCGGGGAAGAATTTCCATGAAGACACCGCCTTGTATTTTAGTGAGTCGAGTGATGGTGAAAATTGGACGGATCCCTTTCGGATTACAGATGGTTTTTTTATTAATCCGCCTGTCGTCGTCAATGGAGGGCGGCTACTGCTGGGCGGAGAACTTGTTGCGGAATCTGACCGAGAGACTCGTCGTAGTAAATTGATTTATCATGACGGACAATCCCTGAGAGTGGGGTGGTCTGTGGCCGAAATCGACGAAGGAGATATATCTCGAATCGGTTATGCCGAACCGAACTTCATTGACAGGCAGCATGACGTGGTAGCGTTGTTCCGGAATTATACTGGGAAGTTGTTGGTGTCTCGGAGTAAAGATCGCGGACAGAGTTGGGAACCGCTTTCGGATTCTCGGATTCCTGATAGTACGGCCCGCTTTGCGACTGGCAGTCTTCCAGGAGGAGTGCGATATATTGTTAGTAATGCGCTTCATGAAAAATTTGACCGACGAGCGCTGCTGATTTCGTTGAGTACCGACCAGGGTGAATCATTTAGCCGAGTCTTTGTGTTGAGAGATGAGCCGGCAGAGAAACGATTTGATGGTCAACATAAAATGAATGGCTGGCAGTATCCCCATGGCTATCTGTGGAAGAACAAGTTTTTTGTTGTTCATAGTGTTAATAAAGAAGATGTGGCGCTGTCGGTTTTGAAACTCAAAACACTTATGACGTTTGCGGAAGACGAGTAGTTGTGATTGATGAAGGAGAATCATTGGTGAATACAGCACATGAACCGATCCGGTTTGGGTTGGTCGGTTTTGGGGCTTGGGGAAATTGTCATGCCGGCGCAATCACAGCAACGGATGGCGCTGTGGTTAGTGCGGTAGCCGCAAAATCGCGGGCATCCTGCGATTCTGCTCTAAGCCAATTCCCGGATGCATTTGTTACGGCAGATTACCGGGAGTTAGTAAAGCGTGAAGACGTCGATGTGGTGGATGTGGTTGTGCCAAGTTTTCTCCATCGAGAGGTTGCGATTGCCGCCTTGGAAGCTGGGAAACATGTGCTGCTAGAAAAGCCGATGGCCATTACGCTGGAGGATTGTAATGCGATTGTAGATGCAGCCAAAGCTAATGGCAGGCTGTTAAGTGTCGGGCACGAATTGCGACTTTCCTCCATGTGGAAAAAAGTCAGGGACTTAATCCAGGAAGGGTTTATTGGTGAACCTCAGTATTGCCTTGTCGAGTTGTCTCGGAAGCCTTACAGACATGGGGCAGACGGCTGGCGATTTGATATCGAAAGAGTCGGTAACTGGATTCTGGAAGAGCCGATACACTTCTTTGATTTGGCCCGTTGGTATCTTGAGAAAGCCGGAACTCCAACCTCAGTGTTTGCTCGAGCGAATTCCCGTCAGTCGGGACACCCCGAACTGCAGGATAACTTCAGTGCAATCATGAACTTCGAAAGCGGTGCCTATGCGGTGGTTACTCAAACTCTGAGTGCCTTTGAACACCATCAAGCGGCCAAGGTTTCCGGGACGGCTGGAGCTATTTGGGCGCGTTGGAGCGGAGCTCAAGATCGCACTCTGCATCCTGAATTCCAACTCAAGGTCTACAATGCGGAACAGGACCAAGTGCTTGACCTTACACCGGAGAAAATTACAGGAGAAGTGTTTGAACTGCAGGATCAGATGGCCATGATGGTGAATGCTGTACGGCACGGTGAGCCATTACATGCAACCGGAGAAGACGGACGGTGGAGCGTTGCAATGTGTATTGCTGCTCAACAGTCGGTCGATACCGGCATGCCAGTTCCGCTGGAGGAGATACTATGAGTAGGATTCTGGCCACCTTCGCCGGGTTGTTGATCTGTTGTGGTATGCAGGCTCAGTGCCATGGCGAAAAAGTCACGTTACGGGTGATGACTTTCAATTTGTATCATGGAGGGGTGCGGCTGGGGCAACCTCTCTCTCAGTCAGTTAAGGCTATTAAGGCGGCACGGGCCGATATAGTCGGGATTCAGGAATCGCATGCTGGTTCTGTGGACAATGCCGAACAAATTGCCGAACGCCTGGGGTGGCATCATTTTGCACAAGGCGGCCGCACGGCTGTGATTTCACGCTTTCCTATAGTGGGCAACACGCCAGGGAAATGGGGGGTGCACCTAAAGCTTTCCTCCGGATTGATCGTGCATGTATTTAATGCTCATTTGCATTACATTCCCTATCAGCCTTATCAATTAGCAGAGATTCCCTATGGTGATTTTCCATTTATTAAAACCGAGCAGGAAGCGATTACCTGGGCCGTGCGAGCTCGTGGTGCACAAAAGGATCGATTGCTAGCTGAATTGCGTCCTAGTTTAGAAGCGAGAATTCCATGTTTCCTCACGGGGGATTTTAATGAACCTTCCTTTCAAGATTGGACGAAGTCTGTTGCTGCGACAGGTAGGATTCCCCTCAAGGTGGAGTACCCTGCGACGAAAGCCATTGTGGATGCAGGAATGCTAGACGGTTACCGTGTGGGCTATCCCGATCCGGTCAAAAGCCCCGGTTGGACCTGGACTCCGACGACACAGCCAACGGACCCAAGGGATCGACACGATCGAATTGATTTCGTATTCAGCAGCCTGAAACCAAAATCAGTGAAAAGTGCTGCGGTAGTAGGAGAGGCTGCAAAGTCGGCGGAGATCGTCTTAAAGCCTTGGCCATCAGATCATCGTGCTGTCGTGGTAGAATATGAGTTCAATGCCCAGTCCTCTATAGACCCTTAGAATCACCATTTCATTGAGGTTGCTTTCATGCAAACGACTCCAATTACCCGCGATGATCTTGCTCGCAGTGTGGTTTCCGTACCACCATTAGCCCGTAATGACGATCTGTCACTTAACGCTGAGGAAAACCAAAAACTTATTGGACATTTGGAAAGTGGTGGAGTTTCCACTTTGCTCTATGGTGGTAACGCACTGCTCTATCATATAGCACCTAGCCAGTATGCCGATTTGTTGGGACAGCTTGAGGCCTGGGCAGCGGAAGACACTCTGGTAATCCCCTCGGTGGGATCTTCGTACGGCATGATGATGGATCAGGCCAAAGTACTGTGTAATACTGCGTATCCAACAGCCATGGTCTTGCCTCAGCCTAACGTCGTGACCTCTGAAGGCGTGGAGCGAGCAATTGGTGATTTTGTTCAAGCCGCCGGAAAGCCAGCTGTGGTCTACATCAAGCAGTTAGGCTATATCGAAGTTGAAAATGTTAAGAGATTGGTGGAAAGTGGGGCGGTTTCGTGGATCAAATATGCGATTGTCAAAGATGATCCTGCAGTCGATGAATATTTGACTCGACTGGTAGATGCTGTCGGCACCGAATTGATTGTTAGTGGCATTGGTGAACAGCCCGCTTTGCCTCATATGCAAACCTTTGACGTGACAGCATATACGTCGGGTTGCGTTTGTGTTGCTCCAGCCTTATCAATGCACATGCTGCGGTTGATTCAGGCCGGTGAGTATGAAGCTGCAGATCAGGTGCGAGAGATATTCAAAACTCTTGAAGATCTGAGGAATGGTATTAATCCGGTACGCGTTCTTCATTCAGCAGTTGCAGGTGCCGGGATTGCAGAAACCGGACCACTATTGCCGATGATGTCCCCTGTGAGTGCTTCAGAGGCTGGTGAAATAGCCGACGCCGCCAACGAGTTGCTGGCAGCAGAGATGACGTTTCGCAGCCAGTAGGACTAGAGAGAACTCAGATATAGACACTCGAGTCGATCAATCAATACCTTTGGCAGGTATTACCCATGTGACGAATCGCTGTCGGGCCACCACTGCCAGGTCAGGATTCTCATGATTCACTTAAACTGGGAGCCGATGGCCGAGTGCAGATTCAGCGGACTCCGGTCAGGCGGGAGCGGCTAGGAGCAAGTAAATACATTCATTTACGTTACTGGTTGCATTTAGTATTTAATCCTCCGGAGATTAGTGCTGCAACGAACCCGCAATCCATGAAGTCGCCACTCTCAGTCTGGCTAAAGCAGCATTACAACTAGACGCCAGAATGGTAAAATAGACGTATGAATAGAGTATTGTCCTTACCTACCCACCGAACGCTTCTGCCCTTGTTGCTACTGCTTTCCCAGTTGGTTGTTGTTGTGGCTCCGTGTCATGCAACCGAACCGGACTTGAGAACATTCAAGTCAACAGTTGAACCTATCCTTAAACAATACTGTTACGAATGCCATGGTCCGGATGGAGAGGCCAGCCCGCGGTTAACGTTATTGGACCCCGATTTGTATAACGGTGTGGATGGTGAAAGCTGGCATGATGCGCTAAATCGAGTCAATGAAGGGAAGATGCCCCCCAAAACTGCTGAACCCTTGCCCGAGTCAAAACGTGACCAGTTAGTAGCCTGGTTGACCGGGGAAATTGAAGGAGCCACAGTCGCAAAACGTAGCACCGGCGGTAAAGTAGTTTTTCGCCGGCTGACAAATTATGAATACAACAATACCCTTAGAGATCTTCTGGGGATTCAGTTTGATTACGCAGGGAATTTACCACCGGAGTCTAAGTCTGTAGATGGTTTCCTAAACAACGGACAAGTGTTGGGAATATCGCCTTTACAAATGGAATACTATCTGGCCGCTGCACGCTCTGCGATGTCCAAGGCAATTGTCACCGGTGAGCAACCTGAAGTTCACACACAGGTGGTAGAAAAAAGTATTAAAGGTGCGCGAGATAATAACGTCAATGGCCAGCGTTTGGACGGGCGACAGCAGTTTCTAGCCGGTATCACAAAATTCCCACGCAATGGGAAGGTTCGAATCACAGTTCAGGCATATGCGGAAGTACCAGAAGGTAAAGCCACTCCAGAGCTGCAGGTGAATATTGGGATCCGTAGTGATACGTTGTCTCCGAGTGCCGAGCTTGGTGTACGCGAAGTTCATGGGACAGAGCTGCAACCTCAGAGGTTGGTTCTTGAAGGGCGAATTGAATCGTTCCCACTTCCTGGCAAGAATCCAAAATTCCCCGGAATCCAAATCCGATTGAAAAATTTGACGGCTCAGCCGGAACCCGCTCCTAAGAAAGGAGAACCGGCCCCACCTTCGACGGAACCGTTGATTTACATTCAGAGCGTCACGTTTGAGGGACCGCTCTATGACAGTTGGCCTCCGGAACATCATACTCGATTGTTACCGTTGGAAGGCCAGGGGCAACAAGGATACGTTGAGGCGGCGATTGAGAATTTCATGCGGAGAGCGTATCGTCGTCCAGTCACGAAGTCGGAACTAGCTAAAGTGACTGGATTTTATCACTCGATTGCTGCGACGAGCGACTCATTTGAAGAGGCTATACGTGAGACGTTTGCCTTGATCCTGATTTCGCCGGAGTTCCTTTATCTGGTCGAACCAGTGGAGGAAGAACAGCAAGTGGCAAAACTCACAGATGATCAGCTGGCGGTTCGGCTTTCATACTTTTTGTGGAGCTCCATGCCCGATGAAGAGTTATTTGCACTGGCAGATAACCGCCAATTGTCCAAAGCTAAGGTATTACAACAACAGGTTGACCGGATGCTTGAGGACGAACGAAGCTGGCAGTTTGTACAAAACTTTACTTCGCAGTGGTTAGACCTATCAGGTCTGCAGCGTATTGCAGTAAATCCGCAGTATTACAAAGACTTCAATGATCGCCTGAAGGAACAGATGGCCGAGGAGACTATTCGATTTGTCGGGGAGATCTTGTATCACGATCTTAGCGCAATGAATCTGCTTCAAAGTGATTTTGTAGTGATCAATCAGTCTTTAGCGCAACACTATGGTCTGCCCGGGCCATCGGGCAGCGAATTTGCTCGAGTTGAATTGTTGGGGAATGAGAATCGAGGAGGCCTGCTAACCCAAGGTAGTTTCCTGCTTATAAACTCCAATGGTGAAGATTCGCACCCGATCAAACGAGCTGTTTGGATTCTTGATCGATTGTTAGATGACCCTCCGGCCCCTCCGCCTCCGGATGTTCCAGAACTGGATTCCGAAAAGGCAGATCTCGCCTCGCTATCCATTAAACGCCAGCTGGAATTGCATCGGGAAAAGTCGAGTTGCAACAGTTGTCATCAAGGAATTGATGGCTGGGGAATTCCTTTTGAACACTTTGATGCCATTGGGAAATGGCGGGACACCGGACTGAGAGTGGTGAGAGATAAAAACGTGCAGGCTGAATTGGATTCCAGTTCGGTTTTGCCCTCTGGGGAAGAAGTATCCGGTGTGGCTGAATTTCAAAAATACTTAATTGAAAATGAGTCGGAGCGATTTGCCAGAGCGTTGGTGAAAAAAGTGACAACCTATGCACTAGGTCGAACGATTGAGTTTACGGATGAAGAAGCAATTTCTGAGTTAACGAAGCAATTTATTGCCGATGATTACAATATGAGAAAACTAATGGTTAGAATTGTGCAGTCCGAGTTGTTTCGGTCAAAATAGTAAAGCAAGTTGATTGTCTTTACGTCATACGAGAACGAGAAATGAAGAAATCCTGGAATCTAGATCGGCGTACTTTTTTACGTGGCAGTGGCGTTGCCTTAGCATTGCCGTGGATGGAATGTATGGCGGCGGACTTGTCGGCGTCGCAGACGCCCAAAAGACTTGCCTCGGTTTACTTCCCTTTCGGTGTAAGTTTGCCTAATGATAAATCTGAATTCCAGGAGTGGAATTGGTTTCCTGAAGTCACAGAGAATTCGTTTCGCTTTCGTAAGTCGCTGGAGTCACTGGAGTCATTGCGGGAAAATGTGACCGTTTTGGGAAGTATGTCCCATCCGGCAGGGCGGAAAATGGGCGGCCACGATACCGGAGACATTTTTCTGACAGGTGCCAGTTTCAAGGGGACGGATTATCGTAATGCGATTTCGCTAGACCAGTATATTGCCTCTCACGTCGGAGAAGAAACTCGATTTGGTTCACTGGTAATGTCTAGTGATGGAGGGGTTGGTGAACCCACACGTGCTACGACTCTTTCTTTTACTTCACAGGGACGTCCTGTTCCCGCATTGTCCAGCCCACGACAGATTTTTGATCGATTATTTGGCGTCGGCGATGCATCCTCCAAAGCTCAGCGTCGAAAATTGCAGAACACAAGCTCGATGCTCGATTTGGTACTAGAAAACAGCCGTTCCATGAAGCATCGGCTTGGTCGCCAGGATCAACGCAAGTTGGATGACTATTTGGCCAGTGTACGAGATATTGAAGAACGCGTGAAACGCTCAACGGCTTGGTTGGACATCCCTAAACCGGATGTCGCGGAAGATGCGGTTGATCTGGCGGTCGATCAAAGTCTCCCGGTGGAATATATGCAAGCTATGTATGACCTTATCTTTCTGGCATTCCAAACCGATTCCACTCGCGTGGCAACATATATGTTGGGGCAGGTCGCCGGTGCAACGACGATTGCCAATGCGTTTCCTGCCTGTCTGGGATTACAGGGAAATTGGCATGGGTTAGCCCACGGTGCCGGTAAAGGAGACGGTGCTGAAAAATTGGGACGGTTCGACCAATTGCTTGCGCAACAACTTAGTCGATTCCTGCAACGGCTCAAAGAAACACCAGAACAGTCCGGTTCTATGCTGGATAACACGCTTGTGTTTTATGGCAGTAGTAATAGCAAGACTCACAACAACACCAATTATCCGCTCATTCTTGCTGGTGGGAAATCAATGGGTTTTAAACATAACCAGTTTCTACGCCCCGGTGCCAATGTTCCATTGAGCAATGTATTTGTTACCATGCTCGAAGCAATGGGCATCCCTCACGCAGGCTTTGCTGACAGCACCGGTGAGCTGGCAGACTTGCGTCGCAGTTAGGCTGATTTGAGTTATGCGAATGCTTTCCTTAACAGTTTGAGACTTTTAGGAATGGCTGTTTTGTGAGATTCCTGCCCTTCGAATTCGAGGGATATGTAACCTTGGTAGCCGGCATTCTTTAGGATCCCGGCAACACGATCATAGTCGATATCGAGTGTGTACCAGGTTCCTCCGCCAAAGTATGTTTTCGCTTGAACGTAAACAGTCCTCGGAGCCATCATTTCAAATTGCTCGTATTGTCGTTCAAAGAAGTTGCCGGTGTCTGCTGTTACCTGAAGCCAAGGTGAGTCGATGGCATCTACGATCTTTAACACACCCTCGGCAGTACGCCCTAGCCCCCAGTGGTTTTCCAATCCCAATGTCACTCCACACTCTTCGGCCTTAGGGAGGCATTTTTCAAGGCTGTCGATGACCCACTTGAATCCTTCTTCGTCAGTGTAACCCTCCAGACGTGGTTCAATCCCTTTGGCTTTCATTAGGTCATCAAAACTTTTGATGGTTCCCCAACGACCGGTATTCACTCTGATGGTCGGTATGCCCAATTTGTAAGCCAGTTCGATGCATTTAAGAGTATGGTCAATATTGCGTTTACGGTAGTCCGGATCAGGAGAGACGAACCCCTGATGAGTGGAAAAGCCACAGAGATCGAGACCATTCACAAAGGCCCGTTGCTTGAGCATTTGCAAGTAGGCGTTGTCTTCACGCGTCATTTGAACATGTAATATCTCAACGGCGTCAAAACCGGCTTCCGCAGCTAAATCAATGCAGTCTTCAATAGGAAGCTTGGTGTCCTTGCGATAACGCCAGTATGAATAAGTACTCACAGCGATTGGATTGGAAGAGGTCGACGGCTTTTTGCTGACTGCGTTAGCGTCAATGGAGGTGAGGGTTGCACTGGCACCTGCAGTCGTAGCTAGGGAGGACTTGAGAAACGTTCGACGATCAAGAGTCACGGTGGATTCCTTAAAAACGGATGGCAGTTCATATAGTTTTTTCCATTTTACACACTTTGGTTATCAAATTCTCACTTCCTACCCCGCACTCTTTTAGTGGGTTGTTTAGAATGAACAAATAAATCCCTCAGACGATTAAAGCGATGCTGTAGAAAGTGAATTCATGCCAGCCAAAAATGTTTTAGGTACTGACTTGCAGACTTGTTCAACCGATCCTCTTACCGGTTTTTATCGAGACGGTTGTTGTAACACCGGTGCAGAAGACATGGGGCTTCATCTGGTTTGCATTGAAGCTACCGCCGAGTTTCTTGCCTTCTCAAAAGCAGCCGGCAATGACCTGTCCACTCCGGTTCCTCAATGGGGATTTCCAGGAGTACAGCCGGGCGAACGCTGGTGTCTGTGCGTCGAACGTTGGAAAGAAGCGTTGTATCACAACGCTGCGCCTAAAGTGAATCTTCAGGCGACCCACATCTCGGCACTTGAGTTCGTAGATCTGGAACAGTTGCAGGAATATGCAGTTGAGGATCTGGGCTAATTAGAGTCCGGGTTTACCTGTGGTGGATCGAACGGAAACCCTTTTGGTAAAACCTGGATTTCGGTTGCGATGTTGTAATTGAAAACGCCCACGCCTGGGAATTCTACGTCAACGTAGTAGGCTGCGTACCCTTGCTTCGGGGATTCCAGAGTCTGACGTGCTTCGTTCTTTGATTCGTCAAGTCGTTCGCTCGTCCACTGAACTTCTCTGAAATCCCTGGTCAAACTCGTTGCCTTCCAAAGAGTGACCTGTCGAGGATTTCCTGTCCACTGAACCCGGAATTGATTTTCTGTGTCGAGCTTCCAAGTCATGTTTTCTAAGGTTTGGTTATTTAGCGTCTTCTTGAAAAACGTAGCCATGGTTGGAAGTACCTGAGGCCCTAAGCCATGCCCAGCGTTGGCTAGGTAGTAGAGGTTTTTGGGGCCGACCAACTTAGGGAAGTAGAGGCTGCTGGCATCGACCGTCCAATAAGGGTCATTGGTGCCTAACACAATGAGCTTAGGGATGGTGATCCGTTTTCGGTAACTAAATGGATCTACGAGGATCGTCAGTTTTTTACCTTCACCCTTTAGCATCCGTGTTGGGAAATCATACTTCAAATATGGAGTGATCATGTGGCTGTAGCGTCCATAGGATTGAAATTGTTGTTTCATTTGCACGGGCATGTTTAAGACATCGATGACCATCGGAGCGATGGACACGACACGTTTATCGACAGCGCTTGTCAGCCAGGTTGTCCAACCTCGTTTCGAAGCACCGGCTACTGAAAAGCGATTTATAGACTTGCCTGTTTGTTTTTCTAAAAGTGCGGAAGTTGCATCCATTGCACGAACAGCACTTTCCACCATAGGGAGCAATAATGGCCAGTCTGTTCCCTGACCGTTCATGTATTTGTCAAAGGTGAACGCAATCAAGTCATCCTCGAATTTGTCTCCTTGCAATGGTTGGTTAGGTACCTGATTGAGGATCGCGACAGGGACTTCACAAGCAGCCGCGATGAGGGAGAATTGTTCAACTTCGCTCGTCCCGGCATCAGGTTGCCGACTGCGTGATGAACCTCCTGAGATAAACAATATTGCTGCATCATTCAGCTTGGCATTGTCAGGGACAAGAATGGTAAGCCAGTGTTTCCAGTCCTGCTTTTGCCATGTTTGCGAGGTGAGACGCACTACTTGAGCATCGCAAATGCCTGTGCGAAATTCGGATCTGACTTCGAATTTGAACGAGTCGTCTACAGGTAAGACATCCGAGAGTTGTTGAGCATTGGCCGATGTGATAGTGGTTGTGCAGAGCAAAAACAGTGTAAATATCTGGCGGTATGTCGAAAGCATAGGATAGCTGGATTCTCTTAAGCGTGTGATAAGCGAACGATGCGAGGTGAGGCTCTATTATATCGGCGGATTATATTGCTGGCAGGATGGTCTCCGTATTCGAGCGTCCCCGGTTTATCATGCCTGGCGTTTGAAATGCAGTTTGCTAATCAAACGATTACTTCTCAGACAGTTTTTTGATGTGCTGGAGCACGCGTTGGTGAATGCGGTGGATGCTGGTGTCGCTCCATAAGGTCCAGTATCCCTGAGGATACATCTTGAACTCATACCAGGTGCTTCCTTCGAGCAATGTGCGATTGTCAGGTAGGCGAATGAGTCGGAATTCACCTTGCTTACA
>NZVD01000024.1 GCA_002701385.1 Rhodopirellula sp.
CGACCAGAGTATTCGGATTGATTATTGAGCCAAAATCTTTCGTGCTATCCTAGCCTGCTCGGTGTTAGGCGCACGCTTTACTTGCCTTGCTAAGTGGTGTGCAGCTTCCTCATTTCCGTTCCGTGCCAATTCGCAAGCTTCCTCAAATCCTTTATTCGAGAAAGACCAGTCCTTAGGTATGACCTTTAGCCGGAGATCCTTCCAATAGTACTTATATTCGTCTGAGTCCCAATCCGCATAAGTTTCTTCCCAACCAAATGGACTCATGCTAGCAAGATGCGGTTCGGTCATATGTTCTGCAATTGGATCTTCGATCGCCTGATAACGATTATCCAATGAAACTCTCAACCGGTCTTCCGTCACATTTGGAAGCGCCATGTGGATTGTCAACGCGGGAAATATTAGCGTATCTCCAATTCCGTAATTAGTCGTTTGCCACTGAAGCCCCAATGCTTCATAGTCTTCCGATTCAATCATTAGGCTACCAGCACCCAGAGAAAAATGATGCTCAAGAACCTTTCCGACCTTGTGAGAGCCTTTTAACACGGCCAAACCACCCAATTCAATTGGGCAATCTCCGACCGGCGCCCAACAAGTCAGATTCTCATACGTACCTTGAAAGTGGACATAATCTTGATGAATTGGTGTCGTATGTGCCGTGTAGTTCGGAAACCACAACCGTGCTACCTTCTGCGGTTGCGGGGTCATGGGCCTTCCTGTTATGTCCCTGACCGTTTTTAACATCACTTCAGAATGCGCAGACGTGTGAAAGAGTTGATTACGATATATTTGATGATAGACGTCCGTATATTCCAGGTCCCCTTCGGTGCATTGAACACCAGGCTCCGCGATTCCATCAACTGGGTCAGTCCCTTGCTTAATCCAACCACATTCCTGCATTGTTGTCAGCATTTGGCGTCTTAATTCCTTAAGCATCTCAACGTCCTGCAACCGGCGAAAGAACAGATAACCATACTCTTCCATTCGTGACTGCAAGGCGGACGAATCGCCGAGAATATCATTAGACTCTTGTAGTTCTTCGAGGTTTTCCAGCGTGGGAATCATTCACTTACTTTCATGGTGCCGACATGATGACGGCATTGGGTATTCTGTCGTATCAATTAAGGGCGCGGATCCACTTTCCAACCTTTAGTTGAAATAGCTCCATAATATGGATAGTAATCCCATAAAACCGGACCGCCAACTACACGAGGATCATTCGTCTCCCTCAAATAATCGAACAAGTCATCCTTCAAGCTTGTTTCTGTCTCACGCCATGCAGGCAAACCCGCCAAATTATTCATTTGATGAGGGTCTGCATTGATATCGTAAAGCTCGATTCTAGGACGCAAACCAAAAGCTAATCCCGCCAACTTAGCGACATCATCCCGTAACGAGTACTCCATCATAAATGTTTTTGTCGGCGAACGATCTACTTCCCCAAAAGGAATACTACGCGCACAAACACTTGCATCAGGTGAACCAGCAGGCCATCTTGTAGGCTCGAAATTATAGATTAACAAATGATCTTTCGTACGTATCGCACGACAAGGATATCCCTTACCACCTGCCCGACAGCCATCATGACGTTCCATCGCAATATAGGCGGCCTTCCGAGCATTTGTTTGGTCAGGCCCAAAGAAAGCCAGCAAACTCTCAGCTGTCATTTCATTTGGAACGTCCAAACCTGCTGCTTTTAGAAATGTCGGGGCCAGATCGCTCAGATTTACGGGTTCACCAACCACTCGCCCTGGCTCACGTATGCCTTTGGGCCATCTAATGGCTAATGGCACTTGACTGCCGTCATCATAAAGTGACGCTTTCGCTCTTGGGAACGGCATCCCATGATCACTTGTTATCACGACGATGGTGTTATCTAACACTCCAGCGGCGTCCAAACTCTCAATAGCTTTTAATACCATCGAGTCGAAATGTTCAACTTCAGTCAAGTAGTCCAATAGGTCGTTCCGTACAATCTCATTGTCTGGAAAAATTGGCGGGACTTTGACCTTACTCGCGTCTTTGCCTTTACGCATTCCAACTCCGGATTCAAACGGACGGTGCGGCTCATAGGTTCCTAACCAAAAGCAGAAAGGCTGGTCTTTGTCTACATCCTCTAGGAAGCTCTCAAAGTTCTTGGCATAGTCACGATTGGAAACAAATTTTGCATCGGGATTAAGGCTTTCAGTACGATACTCAATGCCGGCGGGATTAAGATCACGACCGCCAGCATCAAGCCGTCCAGGACTCCAACCCTTTCCAGTAAAACCGACTGCATATCCCGATGCTGCTAGTAACTCCGTATAGGTAGCAAACTTAGCTGGCAAGGTACTATGTATATTGCCAGCTTCCTCAAGGCGCCAGATCTCCTGGCCGGTAAGGATAGCACTTCGGGAAGGCCCACAAGTCGGTGCGTCACAAAAAGCACGAGTAAACCGCAGACCCTCTCTCGCTATTCGATCAAAAGCGGGGGTTTGAACCACGGGGTCCCCATTTGCACCAGTGTGAGCGTAGGATTGATCGTCAGAAATACAAAATAGAATGTTCGGACGCTCGGCCGCAATTGCACTCGCAGTGAATGAGAACAACAGGAACAATGGCGTAAAACGATTGATCATCATGAGGTGCAGGTACCAATATACATACAAGGATTTTCTTCCCCTGTATTCTACTGAATCCATTTAGCGTCTGTGCATCGTGCTAAAATCGACTCAAAGGATTTTGGCATGAGCAAAAATAAATCGATTGATCGGCGGCATTTCCTCCAGGCTGCGACCGTATCGGCCGCAGCCCTTAGTCCTGGCTCGCTTGTCGGGACAAATACACCAACGGTCGCCCCTAAGAAGGTCGCCGCAGTCGCGACCGTTTATCGAAGGGGCTCGCACGCCGATGTAATTCTTGGAAAGATCCTCGAAGGTTGGAAGCAGGACTCCGGCCCTGGCCCTGCCTTGGAATTGGCATCACTTTATGTTGAACAAATTGGAGATGACGATCTTTCAAAGGACTTGTGCGAGCGGTATGGCATCCCCATGTTTGACAGTATCGAACAAACCGTTACATGTGGGACAGACAGGGTTCCTGTCGACGGCGTCATTAGCATTGCCGAGCATGGAGACTATCCATGGAATCAGCGAGCTCAACATCTTTATCCGCGGCGACGATTCTTCCAGGAAATCACCGACGTCTTAGAACGTCATGTTGCGGGAATTCCTGTTTTTAATGACAAGCATCCCGGCCCGGAATGGGAGGACAGCCTCTGGATGTATGAACGCGCAAAACAACTAAAGCTCCCTTTCATGGCAGGGTCGTCATTACCTGTTAGCTATCGGACTCCTGCGATGCCTGTACCGCTGAATGCAAAACTCGAAGCGGCTGTCGGAATTGGCTACGACGGCCTGGATATCTATGGCAGCCACGCGCTTGACTCTCTGCAGTCAATCATTGAACGACGCCGCCGAGCTAAGACTGGAGTTCGGTGGGTGCAATTACTGGAAGGAGATGCGGTTGACCGAGTCTTTAGCGAAGGACTCGTATCCTACGAGTTATTTACAGCGGCGCTTGAGGTAGTACCAAAGGTTCAGGGAAATATTTCGCCTGTAATCGCCCCACAACGATCTGTGATCCTATTTGAGTGTGAGGATGGATTTCTAGGAGCTCAATTCATGCTTCAGTCGGTGAATCGCACATCCGTTGCTGTAAAACTTGAGGGACAAAGGACGCCTGTCGCCACTCAATTCGAAGAACGAACCGAACCTCGCCATCCTCACTTTGCCTACTTAACTAAGGCCATTGAACGCATGATGCACACTGGAAAACCTGCTTACCCGGTTGAGCGTGCCGTTCTTACAAGTGGTATCCTAGATCGTGCCATTCGATCTTGGCATGAAAAGGGCAAACGCATCTATACTCCCGAGTTATCGATACAATACAAACCAATCGATTATCCGCACGCGCCCTTACCCTCCTTAACCTCGGATCCGAACATCCCTATTCGACAATTAATCAAATGACTTGTGAAATGAACCATCTAAAATCCCTTGCTTCAATCGCTTTATTATTATTTGTTTATACAACCTCAGTATCTGCCGATGATAAGACACTAATCCTTCCCAATATTTTTGGGGATTCAATGGTATTACAAGCGGACAAACCAAATACCGTTTGGGGCAGAGCTGCAAAAGGTGCGACTGTAACCGTCCGATTCGGTGACGACTCTGTATCTACAACAGCCTCGAAACAGGGGGAATGGAAAGTCCAATTACCCAAAAGAGAGAAATCATTCGACGCTCAATCGTTAACTGTCGAAGCAGGGACGGAACAAGTCACCTTTAAAGATGTCCTTGTCGGCGAAGTGTGGATCTGCGGAGGGCAAAGCAATATGGCATGGACGATGAATGGATCTAGAGACGGGGATTTGGAAATAGCCTCGGCCAATGCAGATCACATACGATTCATGCGAATGCCACTAATCGCTCGAAACAATCCTCAATCCGATTTCCCCGTAGACTCCCATACGGCCCGAGAGGGTAACTGGAGAAAGGCCATCACAGAGCAGGTCGATAATTGCACGGCAGTTGGATACTACTTCGCTCAACGGATTAGTCGCCTTCTCAAAACGCCAGTCGGACTTATCGATGTATCCTGGGGTGGGACCATGGCCCAGCACTGGGTTACCGATGAGACTCTATCCGAAATCCCTGAAATGCAACCATATCACCAAGAATTCGAAGCCGCGTTAAAGGCGTGGAATGACGGGGGTGGTGAAGCAGGTGCGATTATTCGATTTGAGAACGATGTAAAGGAATGGGAAGTAGCAAACAAGCAAGCAATCGATCGCGGTGAACGCGCGCCCCGTCGGCCGAACAGGAACGATTACATTAACCCCGGTCACAAACGACACCCTGCCGGAATGATGAATGGTATGATCAAGCCAATTTCAAATCTAACAGTCAAAGGAGTACTCTTCTATCAGGGAGAAAACAACTCGTTTGGTGTTAGCTGGAAGCCGTTTTATGCAACATTTCCGGCAGTCATCAGTGACTGGCGCCAAGTCTTTTCTTTCCCAGAACTGCCTTTCGGTATTGTTCAAATAGCTGGCTGGAGTAATCGCCGCAGCATGACTTACGATATGAATCATCACACCAATGTCGTACGCGAAATCCAGCATCTCACTTGGGAACAATTCGATAATGTAGGACTTATACCTACCTATGACACAAATTCGAATGGAAGTATCCACCCAGGTCATAAACGCCCAGTTGGTGAAAGACTCGCTCGATGGGCATTGTCTGAAGTTTATAGCGGTCAAATCCAAATCGAAGTCGCCTGGAGAGGACCTGTCTACAAATCACATGTCATTGAGGGCAACAAATTCGTCATTTCATTTGCAGACGATACTGCAAAAGGTCTAAGGCTCGATAAAGACGTTGTGGCGGGATTTTACATCGCCGGTGAAGATGGTGAGTTCCTCAATGCTCAGGCCCGGGTTGACACTAATAAACAGCAGTTGACCGTATGGCATGATAGTCTAAATGCCCCAGTCACTGTTCGTTATGGATTCAGTAATCTTCCTCACGGCACGCTTATGAATGGTAAAGAAATTCCAGCTTATCCGTTTCGCACCGATTCCTGGCCTCTCACTCCTCACCAATCGACCGGTGACTACGAAGTCCTCAAAATTAAAACGCCGAACAATTAACCTATTATCAAAACGCTATACCGGTTTCACAGATTCGCTGCCATGCTATCACCACTAAACAAGTACTTTCCAATCGTCGCCTTGCTAGCTAGCGGTCTCCTGTTCTCTTGCTTGTCCGATGAGGTTATCGCCGAAAACACATCTCCCACCAGACCGAATTTCGTTGTGATTTTCATTGATGACATGGGGTACGGTGATATCGGCCCCTTTGGCTCGAGTCAAAATAGCACTCCCAACCTCGACCGAATGGCCAGAGAAGGGCACAAGCTAACGTCGTTCTACGTTGCATCTCCCGTTTGCACACCTTCGCGAGCGTCGCTTATGACTGGCTGTTACCCACAACGAGTTGGACTGGAACGAGGTTCCGGCCACATAGTCCTGTTTCCCGGAGACCATCACGGACTCCATCCCGATGAAATCACTATTGCAGAGACGCTGAACAAGCACGGATACGCCACGGGATGTTTTGGTAAGTGGCATTTGGGGGACCAACCACCCTTCTTACCCACTGCACAAGGTTTCGATCGATATTTCGGGATCCCATACTCGAACGACATGTGGCCTCACCTACGCCGTTTCCAATGCCCATTACTCCCCCTTTTGGAAAACGACAAGGTGGTAGATATTGTCGAAGACATGGACGATCAGGCAACCCTTTGCCGCCGCTTTACGCAACAAGCCATCGACTTCATTAAGAGTCATAAGGACGAGCCATTTTTCGTCTATTTACCTCACGCATTCGTCCATGGCCCACGTCTCGCTTCTCCTAAGTTCATGCAAAAGGCCCAAACAGTAGAAGAGGCTCAGGTTGAAGAGGTGGATTGGAGCGTAGGCCAAATTCTAGACACATTGCGTAACGAAGGCTTAGATCACAATACGCTTGTCCTCTTCACTTCGGACAACGGGCCAGCTGGAGGTTTATCCGCAGGACCTCTACGTGGTCGTAAAGGATCGGCCTATGAAGGAGGACACCGCGAACCAACCGTCGCCTGGTGGCCCGGAACGATTCCTGCCAATTCTTCCACCGACGAGATTATCACTGCGCTCGATATACATCCGACTTTTGCGAAACTGGCAGGTACGGCGGCCCCAGCCGATCGAATCATTGACGGTCATATCAATACGAATGTGTTATTAGGAAAACCTGACGCCAAAACACCTTACAAACAGTTTTTCTATCAACAAGGTGGGAAGTTAGCGGCGGTACGATCTGGCAACTGGAAGTTATTCACCAATGGGGAGCTATACAATTTGCAAACTGATCTTGGGGAAAAGAGTAATGTCGCTGCTGAACATCCTGCTGTGGTCGCTAGGTTAGACGATTTGCTTTCTAAGTTTGCAGCTGAAGTCACGGACAATGCCCGTCCAGTCGGACTCTATCCAAACGCTAAAACACTTGCCCCCAGGCCTGGAATTGAAGGGCGTGATGCATACATCCCTACGCTTAAACTACCGTTAAGAAAATAGTGTATTAATGGATACGGTAGATTGCATGGGTGTCACTTAACTCGCAACACGAATTGACGCCTGCTGGGTACCTCAGGCAAGCGAAGGCCCCCTAGAGGAAACACCTTATCACTCAATGAGTACATTAGGCCAGTATCTTCTTAATTACGTGACCATGGTCAATATCAAGCCGTTTACGCCCTGGGAGTTCCAGTTTTCGCGTATCAAGTCCCAGCTGGTGCATAATCGTCGCATGCACATCGGTGACGTAGTGCCTATCCTCAACCGCATGAAAGCCAATCTCATCCGTCGCACCATGCGCAATCCCACCACGAATCCCACCACCTGCCATCCAGACGGAAAATCCGAATATATGATGATCCCGTCCCGTGCCACCTTGCGACCCAGGGGTCCTGCCGAATTCACTAGCAAACACGACAATCGTTTCATCCAACAATCCACGGCGCTCTAGATCCTCCAGCAACCCACCGACCGGCTTGTCAACTGCTAGCGCATTTTTACTATGGTTAGCTTGAAGGCCTCCATGAGCGTCCCATCGTCCCGCACCACCAGCTCCGTGCTGAACTTGCACAAACCGTACTCCCCGTTCCACCATACGGCGTGCGGCAAGTAGCGTCATCCCAAAGTCTTTACTGTGCGCTTGATCAATTCCATAAAGGGATTTGGTCTCTTCAGTCTCTCTCGAAAAGTCCACAACTTCCGGAATCGATTTTTGCATACGAAATGCAAGATCATACGATGCCACTCTCGCCTGAAGATTCTTGTCGACAGGATAATCTTCAGCCCGCAAACCGTTTAGTTGTTCCAACAATTCCTTGCCGATTGCTCGGGAATCCGGATTTACCGTAATTGCAGGCTTACTGTAATCCAACGGGTTTCCGGGATTTACACGTAAGGGGACTGCATCATAGGCAGGACCTAGATAATGGCCATCCCGATTATTCCAATACTCCCGATTACCGAAGTTAACGAATTGCGGTAGGTTTTCATTAAGTGAGCCGAGCCCATAATCCACCCAAGCTCCAAGGGTCGGGAAATCGCCGTCATTACGGTGGCGGCCCGAGTGAAACTGAGTTTGTGCTCCGTGATTACTATCTGTGGTCCACATCGACCTTATGATCGCCAACTTATCAACGTTTCTAGCAATGTGGGGAAACCAATCGCTAATCGCAATTCCGTTCTCGCCGTGTTGCCTGAATCCAACTTGCAATGGATATAGCTTATTACGCTGATTCCCGTTGCCATCGGGGACAACCAGACGTTCAATCGCTAGTCGGTCTGGATTCTGCACATCGGCAAACGGGGTTTCTGCTATAGTTTTGCCGGCATACTTATTTAGCATGGGCTTTGGGTCAAAACTCTCAACCTGGCTAACACCACCATTCATGAAAAGCCAAATCACACTTTTGGCTTTTGGAGCAAAATGCGGATTACCCGTAGGAGCCCCCCAATCTTCTGGGTTACCATATCCCTCTTTACTCAGTAAAGAGCTCAGTGCTACTCCAGCTAATCCGTGTATCGACGTTCGAAGCATCGCCCGCCTGTTATCTTGCATTTGATTCATCACCAATTACCTCACTACCAAAAAGTCATTGTGATTTAATAACACCCAAACAAGATGCTGTTGTCGATCGACTTTCGACTCACCGTCTATCGTCTCCCAACGTCTCCATGCTAAAGACATCACCTCTAACTCTTCAGCAGTAGCTTCTACACCAAGAATATGTTGGAACGAATATTCAATAAACGCATTATCATCCTGCGTCTTTGAAGCAATATAGGCGGCAATGGGTCTGGTTTCATTTAGCACCATTGTACTATTGGCCATCGCCAGTGCCTGTTGTGGAACGATACTCGTTTCCCGTTGATAACAATCAGTAACCAATGCTTCATCAAACATAGTAAGAAACAGGTTGCGACTATTGTTCGAGTGGAAGAAATACAGGCTTCTCCGCTTAGACTTTGTCTGTTCGCCAGATTCAATCGGCGGCCCCCCCATATGCAGATCCAGTTGGTCACCCAATCTCAAAATACTGTCTCTAACCGCTTGCGACTCCAATCGCATCGGCACTCGCCTCCACCAGGAATCATTTTCAGCATCCAAAACCAACTGGGGTGCGTTCGCCTTGATACGAGAGCTCATCAAATACGCCTCTGAGCTCAAGATTAACCGGTGAAGATGTTTGAAACTCCAACCCGATTGCATAAACTCCGACGCTAACCAATCTAGTAGCTCTTGATTCTCGGGTTGGTGTCCATTCCTTCCAAAATCAAATACGGTCCGCACAAGTGGCTGTCCCATATGTCGCAACCATACATGATTGACAGCAACGCGTGCTGTTAGAGGGTTCTGTGAATTCGCGATCCAAGCAGCTAACGCCGTACGCCGTCCGGTACTGTGGGGCAAAAATGGTTTTGTTGGATCGTCACTGCCGGAGCTTGCAAATCGAGTCGGCGTCCACTTCGCTCCTACAAGCAACTCGACTTCTGCATCTTCAGGGATCTCTGTCGACATAGCAAGTTCGTATTGTGCGACCTTTTCCTGAGCCGTCTCGAATTCCTTTTTCAATTTAGCCCCATCGCCTTTCCCCTTTTCAAGTGCCGCACTTGCGATGGTCAAGTCACGCTTCGCTTCTAGCGTCGCAACTTCGCGGGAATATTGTATTGCCTCTAGCCGAGCTTCGCTTGAGGCATCCTCGGCCCCCTCACGAACGGAGGTGAACCATACAACACTGCGTTCCAATCCTTTGAGCCGCGTATTGGCAATCTCCAGCTCCTGCTTCGCTACTTCAACATTCACTTTCGCCTGTGCATAGGCTTCCTTGGGATTAATCCCGGACGCGATTGTCTTATCTGGATTCGCCCCAGCTTCTTCTAATTTAATAGCATCTGGTAATTCACGAAGCTTAAACGACTTGAAGACGGCCAGTACATCAAAGGCTGACAATTGCAGTGCGCCTTTACGTCTCGCAAGCGGGCTACGCCAGGCTAGCATCAGTTCACCATTCAAATATGCATTCACCAGATTGTCACGAACACGGATCATGAACTCATATTCACGATTAGTTTCAAATTGAATTTGTCGCAAACCGTTCGACGGATATTGATATGGGCCTTCCTTAGCATAAGAGGCCTGAATTTTCGGGCCCTGTTGGTATCCACTGATGTAGATATTGTTAGCGCTCTCACCTGCCTTCAACGTTGACGTTGGGTCCGCGACAACCGCATCAAACTCAATTCCGATACTTCGCCATCTACTACCGCCTGTCGTGACAAATTTCAAGGTCGCTTCAAAGTCGTCCGGCACAGGCTGTCGTAACCGCAGGACACTTCTTTGTGCTCCATCCTTCAATTGAGCAAGACCATCATCCTGCAATTTCCATTCCCCGCCGTACACTTTCCACGCCTGATCATCCAATTCAGAGAAATCGTCTACATATGACTCAGCCGAAGGCGTGACATCTTCGGCGGCGGGGCGGTTTTCTGAGGCTTCATACCTTTCTTTGGCGTTTAACAATTCCATCTCTCGATTAGTTAAAGCCATTTGCCTTTCTGATATCTCTTGCGTTGCATGCTGGATATAGCTGGCTAAGACGTCCGGCCGCAGGCCTGGTTTCCATGCATCGACGGGCAACGTTACTTGTTTGATTTCCGGCAATGGTAGTTTGAGGACCTGAGGAATATCCGGTGCCAATGCGGTTGAAAGATCTGGATCTTGATCGTTTCCGCGTTGGAACAAATAGGTGGGTGCCTCAGGAGCGGCGTCGTATGGTCGTGGAATTCCGTCTTGGCTAAGATCAGTCTCCCCTGGAAGCATATCGACTCGCACATGGTAGGGTTCGAAAAATGCTCGAAATTGGTAGTACTCATGCTGCCCAACGGGGTCAAACTTATGGTCATGGCACTTCGCGCAATTCAATGTCAAACCAAGAAACCCCTTTGCTACATGCTCAACCGTTTCATCCATCCATTGATTCCGATTGAATAGAAACCAATTTCTTACCAAATACCCGCTCCCACGAAGCTTATCTAAATCATTAGGGTACAGTTCATCACCGGCCAACATTTGTCGTACCATCTCGTCATAGCCAAGATCAGAGTTTAGCGACTCTACGATCCAGTCTCGCCAATGCCATATGAATTTATGACTGTTGCGGTGCTGTGCTCCTAATCCCCACCAATCGCTATACCGCCATACATCCATCCAATGCCGTCCCCATCGTTCACCATGCCTCGAGTCGGCCAATAGTTGGTCCACCAAAACAGGTAGTTGGGTATTCACCGACGCGTCGTCTTCCAATCGCAATTCATCTCCCAGTGGTGGCATACCAATCAGATTCATATACAACCGCCGAGTGATCTCATCAGCCGACGCTCGTTCAAGAGGCGTCACTTTATAGTCTGCGCGTTTCGCATGTAAAAATGCGTCAATAGGATTCTTATACGTTGAATGGGGGATGGTTGGCTTGACAATTGGTTGGAATGCCCAATGCTCGTTCGGATCCGACTCGGGTATTTCTCCTTCTGGCGCCTTGGCTCCCGAAGAAATCCACCGCCTGAACCGCATGAGTTCGATTGGCTTGAGTGCCTCCCCTTCCGGCGGCATCCGGACTGCAGGATCTTCCGCGCCAAGACGCTCTAAAAGAGCACCATTGTCTACGATCCCAGACGCGCGAATCGATTCCGCCGTGTCTAGCCGCAATTCAGCTTCTTGCTTTAAAGCCCCGTGGCAGGCATAACACCGAGCGCGTAATACCGGTTTGATATGTTCGATATAATCTACCTCTTCAGCAGAAGTAGAGATGCTCGGGAAGAGGACAAACAATATTAGGATGTTTACGCAACGCATAATTTCATTTTATACAAAGCGGAGCCTTATAACCGAATTACTTCTGTTCAATGATCCGATGCCATTTCTCTACAAACGAGGGCTTCTCCAAAACATCGGGGTTGACGACGCCGTGAGGTCGCGTCCCTGAAGCAACGTCCACGATGCTTTGACAGGCCATCCGACCGATATCTCGGAACAGCTCATTCGTCCAGGCTATGCTGTGTGGCGCTAGGATTACATTATCTAATTCACCAAACCGGTGCGGTTCAGTGACCGGTTCCGTTTCGAAACAATCCAATGCGGCACCTGCAATGATATCGTTCGAGAGTGCGTAAAGAAGTGCGTCCTCGTCAACTACTCCTCCTCGCGCTAGATTGAGTAAAAATGCCGTCGGCTTCATCAATTCCAATTCCCTAGCACCAATTAGGTCTTTCGTACCATCAGTCAATGGGCAATGAAGAGAGACAAAGTCAGAATCTTCCAATAGCTCATCAAGCTCAACACGACGCACACCAAGCTCTGCAAAAACACTATCTGGAGCATACGGATCGCAGGCGAGCGGCTGCGCCATTCCAAAACCACCTATTAACGCAACAAGCTGCTGGCCAATTCCACCTAGCCCGACAATGCCGAGTGTTTTATCCCGCAACTCAGAGCCCATAAATCCACTGCGAGCGTCCCACTGTCCTGTCCTGACCAATTGGTCTTTTTGCATTACGTTGTGATTTAACGCTAACATCCAGGCGATCGTCGCCTCTGCGACTGGACGATCCACGGCTCCCGTCGTTATGGTCACTAACACATCTCGCTCAGTACAAGCGTCGACATCCACCGAGTCATAACCAACGCCAAAACGGCTAACGACTAATAATTCTCCAGTATTCGCAAGGGAATCAATGTCTACCCGAGGCGTCAAAACTAAAACGCCATTAACTCCTTCGAGTTGCTGAGCCACAATCGTCGGCTCGTGAAACGCAAACGGACGATGAATAATCTGACTCGACTGCTCAAACACATCCAAACCAAAGTCTTTGTATTTGGGCTGCCCATCTGCATGATAGAAATCCGCGGTGAGAGCGACGTTA
>NZVD01000025.1 GCA_002701385.1 Rhodopirellula sp.
ATGGTTAAATATTAGTAGAGTTTGTTCCGATAGGCATCGTCGATAGAACAATCGAGCTCATCGGCTGACAATTGCGAATTCGTTTGGTCTTTTAGGATGGTGCCAAAAGAAGCCAATTCAGTACGTTCAATCTGATAGGTGCCTTCCCATAGAGCAGAACGCTTGAGAGCTTTACCACATTGCAGGAATGCCCGATGCACGTGCACTAGAATTCCTGTCGGTGGGCGTTTGCCGTCGATCACACAGGTTTCCAAACGCTCGTCGTCGGAAATAATTTCCGCACGGCCACTCACACGCAATGTTTCTATCATCCCAGGAACGAGGAAGATTAATGCAATTTCAGGATTCAAGGTCAGGTTAGTAAGGGTATCTAGCCGGTTATTTCCATAACGATCTGCGATCAACAATTCACTGGAATTCAATATTTTAATCGAGCCTGGTGGATCGCCACGCGGTGAAATATCCAGCGATCCGTCGGCTGTTGTTGTCGCCAAACAGACAAACGGTGACAAGGTGATCATCTTCTGGCAATGTTCGTCCAGCTCTGCCAGTACTTTTTGTTGAGCAACGACTGAAGGCTCTTTGTACATCGTCCGAAGCTCTTCCACCGAAGTCACATTTTTAGATTCGCCACTCATCTCACTAAACCCGGCTTAACAACTCAATTGCCTAAATGTACCGCTGCCCAATTGTCTAACGGGCTAAATAATTAAGTGTCTACAATTTCTTTCACAACGTTCCCGTGCACATCGGTCAAACGGTGATCTCGGCCGGCATGGCGGAACGTCAGGCGTTCATGATCGATCCCCAATAGATGTAACACCGTGGCGTGGAAGTCAGGCACGGTGACTTTATTTTCTGCGACATAATAACCAAACTCATCTGTCGCACCATAAGTGGTCCCGCCCTTTACACCACCACCAGCCAGCCAAAAGCTAAAGGCATGTGGGTGATGATCCCGGCCATCGGTTCCCTGAGCCGCCGGAGTCCGTCCAAACTCTGTAGCAAAGACAACCAGAGTATCAGATAAGAGCCCTCTCGATTTCAGATCTTTGAGTAAAGCAGAAATAGGCAAGTCAACTTTTGCCGCATTGGTTGAATGATTTTGGCGCAAGCCACCATGAGCATCCCAGTAATTCCTTGGATAGCTAAAATTTACCTGCACGAATCTAACACCAGCTTCTGCCAGACGACGGGCCATCAGACATTGCCTTGCGAATTCATCCGTCGGTTCAACTCCCACCCCATAAGCCGCGTGAGTTGCTTTAGTTTCACGACCAATATCCATGACAACGGGGGCTTCTGCCTGCATTCGAAATGCCATCTCAAATGACTCCATTCTCGCTTGTAGGGCCGAACTAGCTTCCACAGACTCAAAGTGACGTTCATTCCTTCGTTTCAAAAGATCTAATTGCAGCCGCTGTAAAGCTGGAGCGTCGCCGGGGGTGAGACTTGAAAGCTTGGCTTCCTTAAAGTCTGTACCACCATCTCCTAATCGAGTGCCTTGATAAGTTGCAGGGAGAAAAGCTGAGCCATAGTTTTGTGAACCACCATGGTAAAGCGACGGACTTAGACTGATAAAACCTGGAAGATTTTGGTTCGGACTTCCTAGTCCATAGAGTGTCCATGCGCCAAGACAGGGCCGAGCAAACACTCCGCTCCCAGTATTAATATTCAACAGAGCCGGGCCGTGTGACACCTGATCTCCGCCGTTCATCGACCGAATCACGGTAATGTCGTCAATACATTTACCAATGTTTGGAAAGAGGTCGCTTACTTCAATACCACTCTCTCCATAAGGCCGAAATTTCCAGGGAGACGCAAGGAGATTACCGGTCGGAGCGAATTCAAATTTCGGTTTAGCAAACGGTAGCGGCTCTCCATTGCGTTCGGTCAAGCTGGGCTTGGGGTCAAACGAATCGACATGAGACACTCCCCCATGCATAAAGAGGAAGATGACTCTTTTTGCTGACGCGGCGAAATGTGGACGCTTTGGCACAAGTGGCCCGGCCTTGCCGACAACCTCTGCTGCGCCTTGTGATTCACTAGCCAATAGCCCTTGCATCGCCAAGGCTCCGAATCCACAGGCAGATTGTTGCAGCAACTGTCTTCTTGATAGATAGTTTGTCATCGATCGTTACTCAACATATAAAAACTCATTGCTACACAACAGTGATTGGCAAAAAGCCTGCCAGGCTTTTAACACGCCGTCAGACTCCGGCACACCATCTAATTTAGCTGTCTGGATATATGCCTTTAGAAAGGCGTTGGTGTCTTCTATCTCAAGGGCGGTTGCCGATCTTGCAAAAGCCAATTGATGAGCCAATTCAACCCTGGCATTCTGGGGCCCTAATGCGGACGCCTCCACTGCCAATAGACGTTTAGCCATCGCGCGAGCCTGATCACGCACAATAGGGTGATTTAAAAGAAACAATCCCTGTGACGCGACTGTAGTCTCGTTACGAATGGCGGTTACCCCATTGGGGTCTGCCGCATCAAATAGAGACAACACATCCGGGAGCATATTCCGAACAACTGGGAGATAGACCGATCGTTTCTTAAACGTGGTGTAATAATCATCATCGGCGGCAACTCGATTGGGCCGGATCATTGCAGAAATGTCTTCTGCTGCCCCAAAAAGGAAATCACCACTCTCCGATGTGCCTGGCTCACCATCTAATTCTCCGCTCACTGCGAGCATGGCATCACGTAGCTCCTCAGCCGAGAGTCGCCGACGTTGCACGACTAATGGAGCCAACGCTGCCAATTCTTCCGAAGCAAACGCCGTTGTGTTGCTCTGCCGATAAGTATTGGAAAGGACAATCAGCCGGTGCAATGCCTTAACACTCCAACCATTGTTAACGAACTCTCCCGTTAACCAATCGAGCAAGGCGGGTTGGGCAGGCAAACCGCCACGAATTCCGAAGTTGTCAGGCGTTGATACAATCCCCTGGCCAAAGTGCAATTGCCACACACGATTCACCAGAACCCGAGGGGTAAGCGGATTCGTCGGACTACTGATCCAACGCGCCAATTCTAGGCGGCCACTCGATTGTTGGTGCGGATCTACGGCATGATTGGACGGCAGTTCTTCCTCGTCCCCTTGCGATGCTACCACCGCATCGACCACGCCAGGCATTCCTCGAGGAACGATCTTACCTAAGGTAAATCGGTTCCCACGAATGTGCACTCGGAGGTTGCGAGCCATCGTCTCTTTGGGGGCCATTACCATCAGTGGCTCGGCACCTTCTCCTTGAGTAACGGGGTATTCCCACCACATCGTTGCATTGCGATTTTCATTCTGAAACGGTTCGGTACTACGAAAGATGCCTGCCAAAGCGTAGTAGTCATTGGTTCGAATGGCATCGAACTTATGGTCATGACAACGAGCACAAGAAATAGTCAAACCCAACATGGCTCGACCGGTGACATCGATTTGATCATCCACGATATCCAGTCTCGACTGCTCTTTATCTGTTTCGGCCAACGCCTTAGGCCCAATCATGAGATAGCCAGTCGCAATCACCCTGCGCGTATTCAATTCAACCGAGTCCGTTGCTGGTAACAAGTCACCGGCGAGCTGTTCAAGCAAAAACTGGTCATACGGCAGGTCATTATTAAAAGCATCGATGACATAATTACGATACCGCCACGCATATCGCATCACAGCATTCGCATCATTGGCCGTTGTTTCCGCATATCGCACTAGATCCAACCAGTGTCGCCCCCAACGCTCGCCATAAGCCTCAGAATTCAATAACCGATCGACTACAGTCTCATAAGCTGTAGGCGATTCATCTTTAAGGAATGACTCGACTTGCTCCGGAGAAGGTGGCAGGCCGGTCAGATCGAAGGTGACCCGCCGCAAGTATTCTCGTTTCCCCATGGTCGTCGCCGGTTTTACGGAGTGCGAATTGAATGCTGTCAGGGTGAAGCGATCGACTGGAGTCTTAACCCATGACTCATCGTCGACATTCGGCGGAAGAATAGTTTTCAACGGTTGGTAGGCCCAGTGTTTCTTCTCTTCATCCGTATAGACCGATCTTTTGACGACCATCCGGTCCTTATCGATCCAAAGACCATACTTCTGCCCCAAATAAGCTTCCACAGCAAGGCGTTGCGCATCAGGCAGTGCCGAGTTATATAGCAGGACTTCACCAACATCTCCCTGAATGGCCCCGCTCCAACCAAGTGCTTTGCCAAGAAACACTCCAACATCCTCACGGTGTTGGATGTCCGGAATGGTATCACGTCCTTCTAGAGTATTCCCCGGCAATGGGCCAGCTAGCTTACCGTTGATATAGAAGCGAGTGGTCTGATTAATCGGACCGGGAGTTTTGACAATCGTGATGATTGACGTCTTGTCATAAAGTGGCTTGTACGAGTTTTGCCCTAAAATTGCATCGTGCCCATGGCCACCAGCAAAATCTAG
Source organism: Rhodopirellula sp. (assembly GCA_002701385.1). Lineage (GTDB taxonomy): Bacteria > Planctomycetota > Planctomycetia > Pirellulales > Pirellulaceae > UBA721. The sequence continues at coordinate 4,433 of NZVD01000025.1, forward strand.
CGAACCTCCTTGAGCCTGATCAATTTCTATTAACGCTGCCAGCGGTTTCCCTGGATTACCCGCGTGTGCCGCGTTTCCGAGATGAAACACAGCTGAGTGCGATGGCTGGCCTTCGAACTCCTCTAGGTTCAACACTAGGGTAATCGTAAGTGAAGCGTCGCCATGTATTTCCACTGGATTATCCGGTGAGGATGCCAGACCCGTTTCGGGTGAAAAGCGGATTCCCGGCCGGCCATTGAGATTACTCTTAAGGACATATGTGCCTGGCCTGCCGACCCCACCAACTCTAACTCCTTTGGTCGCGGATAAATCTCGACCGTGGCCACTAGCATCTGGCCACACATAAACTGCTTCACCATCGGATAAATCTAAAGACTCTGCCCGCAACCAAAGCTGGAGTGTCTTTACGAGCTCCTCGCTATTTGGCATTAGAACACCAAGGCCTTCCAGGTCGTTTTCCGCGGTTGCCACCGGTGCTGTTGGCTCATCTCCCGGCCAGACGGCTCCTTCACGTATCCACTTGGCGAGTGCGTCGATTTGTGACTGGTCCAGTTTTCCTTCCGGCGGCATTTCGAGTCCATTTTCCTGACGGACCGCCTGAAGTAATAGGCTATCGTCTGGTTTACTTATAATCACTGCGGGGCCAGACTCTCCCCCTTTTAATGCGGCTTGCAGTGAATCAAGTCTTAAGCCGCCTTTCCGATTATTTCCGGCATGGCACTTATAGCACTTTTGGATCAGCAACGGCCTTACACTTTTCTCAAAGTGCTCTTCCTTTTCAGTTACCTCGTCCCCAACCACAATTCTATCTGCTGCCACCAATAGACATATGAGAACCGCACCGGCACGGAGTGTGGTGAAAACGAATTTTCTCAATCGACCTGATCGGAATATTGATGCAGTTATGCTCATCGTGCATTTACTCGCTTTAGATCTATTGGGTTAACACTTAGTTGTTGTAGACACTCGTAGATTATAAGTAATTTGCCCGGTTGATATCACTAAATCTAATAAGCTCCTTTGATCGATGGACGGTTTAGGGTGAGACTTGTAATACTCCGTGACGGCTCAACCTATTTGCAATTCGTTTTTTTGTTGTAGTTCCATCGAATAGAAATCATCATGAGTTACATCAAGGATGTTCTTGTGTGAACTTCTGGTCTGTCTATTTCCATAACAATCAAATCTTCTCAATTAGGGGCGAAACGGATGAGTGACGACATACGAGTATTAATTGTAGGCGCGGGATTTATGGGCTCCTTGCATGCTAAGGCATATGCTCAGATTGATGGCGTACAAAACGTCGGCATAGTGACTCGCAATCTCAGCAGTTCCGAAGCTCTTGCTCAATCATTGGGTGATGACATTCCACGATTCACCAATTTCGAGGAAGCTCTCGAAAAAACCCAACCGACGGCCGTTGCCATTAGCACGTATACCGATTCGCATTATCACTATGTATCCACGGCTCTTAACAAAGGCCTCGACGTCTTTGTCGAAAAACCGCTCGCAGAGACGATAGAAGAATGCCAGGAGCTATTTGACTTGGCAAATCGAGTCAATAAAAAACTCTATGTTGGCTATATCCTGATGACTCACCCATCCTGGAATCGGTTCATTGAAGTCGCTCACGATCTTGGCAAGCCTCTTGCAATGCGTATGAACCTGAATCAGCAAGCTAAAGGTGACTTTTACGACACTCTACATAACATTATGCAAGTGCAATCTCCGATCGTAGACTGTGGTGTTCATTACGTCGACATCATGTACCAAATGGCCCAGAGTAAGCCGGTGCGAGTTCACGCCATTGGATGCCGTAATTGGGACAAGGTACCTGAGCACATTAACAATTACGGCCAGCTTCAGGTTGAATTTGAAGACGGATCGGTTGGTTGGTATGAAGCAGGGTGGGGGCCCATGATGAGCGAAGTTGCCTATTTCGTAAAGGATGTAGTTGGACCAGACGGTTCAGCCAGCATTTGTCCCGAGAAAGGCCGTTCCGACGACAAGGATCACCACGTGGAGGCCAACACAATTATCCGCCACTTCTCAGAACAGGTTGATAAGGAGTTTGTTCACGAAGACAAAATCATCAAAATTGACGAACCTGACCACGACGGGCTGGCATTACTTGAGCAACAGGAATTTATCGAAAGCATTCGAAATGACAAAGATATGACAAGCCATCAGGATCGGGTCATGACTAGTCTGCGGATTGTATTTGCTGCCGATCAGTCGCAACGCACCCATAAAGTCGTCGAACTCTAATATCAGGCCTGTACATCTAGCTACAATTTTCACCTATAAAAATACTCACCTATTCGACTATGACGCAAATCATATCAATCCTTCTCTCGGAGCCCGTAATTGATGGCCAATATTTTATATATAGACTGTGGTGCGATACTGTAGCGAGACTATGTACAACGGTTGCTCTGTGTAGCGATTCTTACACTAGTCGCCTCGAGGGATTTTCTCGATAGTACGAAAAGAGAGCCAATCGAGACTTTGATATTGGAGAACATCTAAGTTGCAAACTAACTTTACGACCATCTTTGGATGGCTCGATGTCGCCGAACGCTAAAGTCCCAATTTACGCCGAGCCATATAGAATGCTTTGCTTAGACCGCCAGAGGAGACCACAGAATGGTTAAGAAATGCTACATCAATCAAATAGGAAAATTCCTTCCGGGCAAACCAGTAACCAATGAAGAAATGGAACTTTATTTGGGAATGATAGACGGCGTTCCCTCCCGCGTCCGTCAAAAAGTCCTTAAGCAAAACAAGATTGAAACTCGTTACTACGCTCTAGATAAAAACCAAAACACAACGTATTCCAATGCAAACATGGCAGCCGAGGCTGTCCGAGACGCGGTCGGCCGTTCCAAGCTCACGCTTGATGATATTCAGTTGCTAGTCACGGCCACTTGCCAGGGCGACCTGCCTTTACCTGGCTTTGCCAGCATGGTTCATGGCGAGCTAAAGAACAAATCCTGTGAAATCGCCTCACTCCACGGCATCTGCGCGAGTAGCGTTCTAGCTTTGCGACATGCTACCTCCGCAGTAAAAGCTGGAGAGGTTACACAGGCAACAGTCGTGGCCAGTGAACTCGCCAGTCGTTTGCTCAAAGCACGTAGATTTGAAGAGCAGGGGTATGGCAAAGACAAACGCCTCTCATTTGAAACCGAATTCCTTCGTTGGATGCTATCCGATGGAGCGGGCGCACTGCTCATGTCTGACCAACCCTCAGATACAGGCATATCGCTGGAAGTCGAGTCGATACACATAAAGTCGTATGCTAACCAATTCGCACCCTGTATGTTCGTAGGTACGAAGGATCGAGTTACCGCCGACGATGTGTACGGCTGGCTTGACTACCCCGGTTACATTGAAGCAGCATCGGCTGGTGCAATCAATTTACACCAAACCGTTAACATGCTCGATGACGTTATCCGCGTCTGTATCAACGGAGTGTTTGAATTGGTGGAAGAGGGAATACTGGATCCAAACGAAATTGATTGGTGGGTGACCCATTATTCCTCACACATTTTCAGAGAGCAGGCATACGAGTTACTCGTCCGAGGTGGGATCACCATAGACCAGGACCGGATATTTACCAATCTGTATTCGCGCGGAAATATGGGATCCGCTTCGTTCTATCTGATGCTTGAAGAGATGTTCAATCAAGGGAAACTTCAACCTGGGCAAAAGCTTCTATGTATCGTGCCGGAAAGTGGCCGCTTCTTATTTGGATACGTTATTCTTAAAGTCGTTGGTCAGGAATCAGCATCACCCAAGGCTTCGACACCAATAGCTGTTAAAAACGACGAAATTGTCGCACCAGACATCAAAACCAGCGGTTCTGAAATTGAAGAGAGCTTAGTACGCAGGCTTGCAGGCGTCTGGTCGGACTTCGAAAATCGCCTCAATAGCGTCCCTGTTATACAAAAGATGAATGAGCATAGACTCACCATCGAGGATTATCAAAATCTACTTTATAACCTGCGACAACAAGTGATTGATGGTTCTCGCTGGATTTCCCGCGCCGCCTCCAACGTAACACGCAAGCACTTCGAAATACGGTCAGCATTCATCGGGCACTCTAGCGACGAACATCGTGACTTTGAAATGCTTGAAAGTGATTACGCTTCCGTCGGCGGAGACCTGGATGTCATACGAAACGGGACGAAGAACATTGGTAGTGAAGCGCTGTCAGAGTATATCCTAGGTCAGGCAAGCCGTGAAAACCCGTTCAATTTGATCGGCGCGATGTTTATCATCGAAGGTCTGGGGCGACAGGTCGCTCGACGCTGGGGTGAACGAATCAAAGAACAGTTGGTGCTCGAAGAGGCTCAGATCAAGTTTTTACTGTATCATTCTGAAAGTGATGACATTCACTTCGAACGATTGGATAAGGCCGTGCAATCTGGCATTCTGACCGACGAGCTCGTGGATGACATTGTCAAGACAGCCAAGGTTGTCGCACGTTTGTATGTACTACAACTTGAAGAAATAGGGAATTTCTGATGAATGAACATCAGGCAATCGATCGCATTGAGGAAATCAAACACAACGTCGGGGATCCCAACCCTTGGATGGCTCTCTATGTAGATAGCAGTGTTCCGTTTCACCCGAAGGCGAAAGCCAATTTCCTCGTGGACGTATCGTCATGGTCCAGACAATTTCTGATGCCACTAATCCGACCATTTTGCCGATTGATGATTTGTCTTATTAAGATCCTTAAAACATTCGTACCTAATTTCATAAAGTCCTCATGGTTATTACACCACTCCATTTACTGGGGACTCAAATGGTTTGTGTCACCTAATGCTAATTATCTGGTCATGAGGCACTTTCATATCGGCTCAGAGTTATTACAATTCGTCGCCGACAACGCCAAGAATGTCGAAATGGAACTGCACCCCTTGCGGCCGCAAAAGTTAAGAGATTTAGCGGACGATGTTTTTCTCCAGCATGACTTGAATATTTACAATTTCATTATTGAAATGAATCGTCAGCTAAATGAAAAGGACATTGGTCTTGAAGCAAAGGGCGAACTGGACTTCAGTGCAATTAGTGAGGATTTCGAATTCGACGACATGCCAAACCGATGGCTGAACTTCATTGACCTGGAAGCAGCTATTGAAATCTATACTCCGATGTATCAGTTACTGTTAACCGACAGTGACTTCTGGCGAGCGTGTCATTCACTTCAACTGGATGAGACCATTGCGCTTTATGTCACCACATTAGTCAAAGACCACCGATTTCTAGGACTCGTCAATAACCGGCATCCGATCATTCCGGAGTCCTGTCTCAGCGCCGGACATCGACTAATGCTTCATGGCTTAGCAGCAGAATCACTACATGCATTTTTAGTTAGGGCGAAGAAGCAGGCTGAAGCAAACACCAGTCAACCTGCTCTCGATTAATGGTAAATTCCGATGCCGACAGTTGAAGAACTTGTCTACAACATGATTCTCTTCCTGTTTCTGCCTTTATGGATCCTCTGCGGCGGATTCGATTACTGGTGCCATCGCAAGACTAAAATCGAAGAAAACAGCGGTGTGAAAGAATCGGTGCAGCATTGCCTCATGGGGATTCAGGTTGGCGTTCCGATGTTTATGATTATCTATCTGGAAATGACGGTTCTCGTATTAATGCTGTGCCTCGGCTTCTTTATTTGGCACGAGATTACCGCTCACAGAGACCTGGTCTACGCGGAAGGACAACGCAAGATTACTGTTTGGGAGCAACACTTACACGGCTATCTGGGTACAATTCCATTCTTTTTACTGACGTTGGTGATTGCCTATAACTGGCCCATCTTTTTAGATCTCGTTCAATTTAAGTGGGCTGGCAGTATGAGCATTGGATTTCGTGACGACCCAGTAGGACCGGACAATTACATGAAGTGGTATGCTTCGTTCATGTTAATTTGGGCCGTTGTACCCTATACGGAAGAACTTATACGTTGCCTCCGCTATGCAAAGAAACTTAAATAGCCAAAGGACGACTATCTCAATCCACCTGCTCAATAATCAGCCAATTAATCACGGTATTGCTGCCACCTTTAGGAGTGCCTAACATCAACGTTAGTCGGCCATCGGTCACCGTAACGGTTGTGGAGCATTTCTTGAAATAACCGGGATTTGTGTCCACGCGATGGTTTATCACATCAACCGATGAGACATGAAAATCCGAGAATCGCAGGATCTGACCAGACTCTTCATACGGAGCTAGCAGGGCCCTGGACACTTTCTCGGAAACCACAGGCCGACTGGTCGTGATGACTCTTGTATTTCTAGGCCGTTTGATCCCCCCATACAACTCGGCATTACGCTGCTCAATGGCGTCGATCACTTGCTCTGCGGCCATCGCCACGGAATGGGCTACCGGAGACGTGCCCAGACAAAGCACCATAAGACTCCACGGCACGTAATTCAATATTCTCTTACGCATCTTTGTTCAACCAATCACTTCTTCAGCCGTGGAATTCGATATTCACTTACACTTACCAAGTCTAACCAGTTCAGACACCTGCAAACATACAAGAGTTGCCATAGCCGAAATCAGAATAGTGGAATATCGGGCGAGCCGCCCATCTCGTGTCAATGCGTAGCTTCTATATGTAGTGCATCAACATAACGTTCTCAGTTCGACGTAACGCCGAGCAATCGACTACCGGGCATGCTCATCTAAAAGTCGCTGGTAGAACAATCGAGCATGACGATAAGCTGCACGCGCTTCATTCAGCTCAGATTTTGCATAAAACGGTTCCTTAGCCTTCCAACATTGTTCGACTCCAGCCAAACACCAACGTACGCTATCAACCGAACCAATAATTGGCTCTTCATCAATCACAACGTAAATCGGATTGGTATGGGCATTGGGGAAGGCACGAACCGCCACCCAGCAGCTTTTCACCAATGGAATTTCAAAAGTGACATCCTTCAACGAGCCATCACAATTCACATCCACCGATTGAACAGGGTAGCCATTTACAATTAACTCAACTTTCTGATGCACGGGCGAATCAGACTCCTGCCTACCATACAAAGCTGCAACCTTTGCCGAAAAACGGACACGCTTGGGTTGTTCTAACTTTAACTCACTGCCATTTACGCCGACATCAACCACCTGTTTGCCATCCGCAGCGGATGCTCGATAATCAATTAAATGAGTGAACCCGTCGCTCACATAACTGCGACCGTCAGCAATCGATTGAACCCACTTATCAAACGTCAGGCGACCGTCAACATGAGCGTATACGCGTCCGATCCCGACTCGTTCACCACTCATGCAAGGGAAGTCTGTCTCGCCACTTGCTGCCACTCGCAAGCCGGCATTAAGGACGTGATACCACATATTCCATTCCGCAATCCGATCTGAATTCATCGTTGAAATGAAATCTACGGCCGAAACTAACTTGCCGTCCGCCCCTGGCACTCTATGCGTCACATCGACAATAAACTCATTGGCTCCAATTCCGTCATAGGCCGGGATCTGGAAGTTCGGCAACAGGTTGTCACCGTCCTTTCCTTCCGTATCAGGCAAACGCCCGATAAAACTCGTAAGGCCTATCGAAGAATGAGCTGGGCCGCAAACCGCACCCTGGCGTTTGGCCCACTTCAACGTACTCAGACCCAATGTTGGCCAATGGTCTTTCGAGTCTCCTCCCGGATAGATTTGGTTCTTAAGATTCAACAAATTCAGATGCCCCGACATATGCGAGCCAAAACCAGAAACTTCAATGTCGTAACGCAAGAGATATGGGTACTGGGATTCCGGAGCCACATCCCCAGTGAAAAACTGTTTTTGAAAATCAAAGCACGGACCCCAGGTAAGACTACACCCCACCTTTAAATCCTCGCCCATGATATGCCGCATCATATCTTCGGGACTCACGCCTTCGGTTGGATTGTTGTAATGTAAACAACCCGCACCATGGATATGATGATCTCCGGACCACCAACCTGCCTTGGAGGGGTCTATCCAACGTCTAACTCGATAAAGCAATTCCTTCGGCTCGGCGCCGACCGTTAACGACTGGACTTCAGGCAGGGTTTCCGGCCCTCGCGAACACGTAATGGTATATTGACCAGGTGGCAACGAAAGCACTTCACCATCACCTCTATATATATGCCTTTGGAAGAAGAAGTCCGGAGCAAGTCGCTTCGACTGGGCCGGGTAGATCCGACCTTCGCTATCTCGCACTTCGAACTTAGCAAATGCCGGAAGGCCCTTTTCATCAAACACTCGGAATGTCACCGGAGTACTAGCTTCACACTGAAACTCTGTTTCAAGCTGGGCCCAATTTTCATTTCTTTGTTGCGAATGCAAGTCGATCCAATCGATCCTCATCTTCCCTGGCTTAACGAGAGGGTCAAGCCGTACTCCTGCCAATTCACCTTCCACATGAAACGGCACCTCGTATAAGTGCTCTTTGTTCGGTTCAAGAATAAAATTCGTTTGTCTGTTACCGGTTGCATACGGAATGTCCTTCGTCCACCAAAACAATTGCCCAATACCAACCACATCCGTTTTGGCCCAGAATCGCAATACAAAACCACCCCCTCGGGAAACGACCTCTGCACCCATAAAAGGATCGTCTCCGGTCGATTCGATTTGTAGCGAACCATCCTTAGCATCGACCTTAATCTGATTCATTGCATTCCAACCATCCTCATCCTCGTCGAACCGCCATTCGCGAATTAAGGCATCGTCACCATTGGCATCGCCACTGACTGTAAATTCAAGCACCGCTTCTTTGGAACCTGCGTCACGACTAAAAATTTGCACGATACGGTATTCAACGGCCAGGCCGCTCAAATTCGGCCGCAGGGGTTGACCATCATACGAGCTAATTTGCATCCAACGCTTATCCACTTCAGATACAGGTGCATTTGGAAGCGGCTGAGCATTAGGACTTTCCACAAACAGTCGGCCGGTGCGACCGTGGCGGTTGATGACCTTGACCAAAAAAGTACGCCATCCTTGTTCAAGAAGTTTCGGGGATGCCGGCCCCCGACTCACCTTCGGAGCTCCGGTTTGTGCTACGTCTACGATGGCTATGCAGAAAGGATCAAACAAATTCTGTACTTCCATTAGAACTTGTCCAGGATTGTCTACCTTCTTGATCTCGGCAATTTGTTGCATCGCCTTCTCGGTCAAAGGACGACCGACGATTTCCATTGCTTCACTAAGCCGGTGAACATGAGACAACAGTGGCTGAACCGGAACGGCTAAAGGCTCTTCCGCCTTACCTGGTTCTTGAGATTGCAATGCGTGATTGCATAGACTCATGAGCAGCGAAATAATTAGACACCGGATTAGGTGCAGCGAGTTGATATTTTCCATCGGCGTGAGCCTTTTCTCTATTTAACATCAATCAACAAATCGGCCGTTGCGCGAAAGCCTAGATCCTGAGTTCCCTGTCCCGCATCGCCGACCAACCTAACTTCTTTTAACCCACTTTCTTTAGCAAGAAGTTCAACGACCAAATACTCTATCTTTTGCCCGGACATTTTACTGGAGATTCCATCTTCATTTACGACGATAGCGGTTATCCAATCCGCTGTTTGCGGAGGTTGTAGAGAAAGATCTATGGCGCTGATGTTCAAGGTGGAGGTCACTCCCGCATGATTATCTACTTGCAGTAGAAATCGATTGGCAACATCTTTCTCCAACTTCACTTTGTCTCGCATTACCTCTGATCCAGAAGGGCTTATTTTCACTCGGGACTCTGGGTTGATCTTTACCTGCAATAGTACATAAGGCACAAGCAGTGCCTGAAGTTCTTTGCGTGTCTTCACTTCCGCAACTTGCCTGGCCAGATCGCCAAATTCTCCAGGATCTTCGAGATCCGTTGGATTATTGGCAACTAGCAACTTACCTATGACGCCAAGCACCTGACGTATTTCAGCACGTTTTAGCTTAGATAGTGATCGAATACCAGTTCGACCGACAAATGCTACTGGATTAGCATCTGGACATCTCTGATCAGATAAGCGGTCTGTTGCCGGCATTGAAAATTGAACAACACCAATAGTGGCAATGACCAAACAGCACCAAGGCTTAAGTCGCAAGCGAAATTCCATAAAGGCATGGGATTGAAAACAGCAAAAAAACGCACAGCTCGATTTACATTGTAGTCTAACTTATTTCAAATACGAAGATACCACTCGGCAAATCACTGCCTGCTGACTTCAGTGGAACCTTATCACCTCCCCACTTTACCCGGCCTATGTCATATCCGACAATAACGTCAGTCCTGATTTGCAACCAGCTTTACTCGGGATCAACCATCTGGGTGTCTTAAACTACTACATCGAATATCCAATTACATTTCATACGAGTATCTACCATGTCAAAGCTGCCGGCGATTGCTCTACTATTCACTTTACTATTAACGGCAACATCCGACGCAGCACCGCCTGTGCGTGAATTCGATGCCGCGAACGCTCCACCATTTAAGTTGCTAAAACCAGGCCAAAGCCCGCCATTAGATGCCTATGAAAACTTCGTTATTGGCCCCGAATATATCCCTGCTCCTGAATCCAAGCTTGTTGAAGGTGTACCACAAGGTAGTGTTCAACAATTCACGATCGACTCCAAAGAGACTAAGATTTTCAACCCGGGGATCGCTCGGATGAAATTCGGCACGGTGGATCCAAACAACCCAAAAACGCTGATCGTGGATACCCACGAAATTGACTACGTACGACAAATCACTGTCTATATCCCCAAACAACTAAAAGCCGGTACCGAAGCTCCCTTCATGGTCTGTCACGACGGCCCCAAAGGGAAACCAAATATGACGTTGCCCCGGATCCTGGACAACCTAATTGCCCAAAAACGCATACCGCCTATCGTTTTGATCCAAATTGCAAATGGTGGCGGTGATGCTCAAGGACACCAACGTGGACGCGAGTACGACAACATGTCAGGCTTGTTTGCCGAATACATCGAAACCGAAGTTCTTCCTCGAGTCGAAAAGACCTATCAACTGAAATTAACCAAAGATCCGGAAGGCCGCGCCGTGATGGGTTCCAGCTCCGGTGGTTCAGCCTCATTAATCATGGCATGGTTCCGCACAGATCTATATCGCCGAGTACTCACCACTTCTGGCACGTTTGTAAATCAGGCATGGCCCTTTGACCCGAAGTATCCCGATGGCGCCTGGGGATTCCATAAAACCATCATCCCTAACAGTCCGAAAAAACCTATTCGTCTGTTTATTTCTGTCGGCGACCGTGACCTACTCAATCCAAACGTCATGCGAGACGACATGCACGACTGGGTGGAAGCAAATCACCAAATGGCCAAAGTGCTAAAAGCGAAAGGCTATGAATACCAGTACCTATTCTGTCGCAATTCGGGTCACGGCATTCGCAACGCTAAAGCGCAGTTCATGCCGCACGCCATTGAGTGGGTCTGGAAAGGATACGGCAGCACTCCGATTAAATAACCAACCAAATCTGCGTGCTTGACAGACCGTAACTCACGCTTGTCATATCCAGAGATGCGTATGCTTATTCTGTTGGCTGTTCAGCCAGTCCAATGGAAATAGAATGGTTCAACGTCGGCAGGACGCATGCATACTCTTGATTCTGAGATGCCTTCTACTTCAAGTTCAACTGTACTCGAGCTCGTACTCCGCCATCCTCAAAAGACACTCCAAACTCTCCTGACTTTAGTTCTCTCAGAAGCTTGGGAACAGGAGTCTGTGCTGGCATTTTAGGATTGGCTCGACTGCCAAATACAGAAGATTCCATCTGCTGAAGTACTTCGTTCCAAACATACTCTCCGCCTCCAGGACACAACAACCTCCGTTGCCAAAACTTCCGATGAACTTCGACAGGATCCTGATTGGGATAGCGTTTTTTCCATTCATTTAGAATGGCCAAATTCCCCCACGAGAGTCGCTGCATATCTCTGGAAGTGGCTTCTTCTATAAGCGGCATATAGAGACGAGTCATCTGTTCGGTCATCTTGACTCCCAAGTTACTACCAATCCACGTTTGCTTTCCCGCTGGAAGTTCCTTTCCGTCTTTACGTGCTTTCTCACGATCAATGGCCCGTGTAATCATATCTTTATCTAGCGATATTAATAACTGCTGACCGGTTGCCAGGTAGTAGATCCGAAGGTCATCCGGTAATTCTCCTTCCTCCGAAAGCATTGGCGAAGCGATGCTGACGAAGGGTTGTTCGTTATGCTTGAGTGTTTCCCACTGTAAAAGCCCAGGGGCTGCTGATTCAGCAAATCCCCTGATTGCCGCGAGAAATAATCCTAAACGCAAACCGCTCGAGATCTCTAACCTCACAGCAACCGGCAGTCTATTGAGATTAGCCTGAAGGAACTCGGTCGCTTCACGACTCTCAAAGCCACGACCACTATCTGCCGCTTCAGCAACTTTGAGCCATTCATCCCAGAATGACGATTGATCTGCGTAGATTGAGAACGAGTCTCCGATCCAGCTGAAAAGATCGACTTGAATACCTGGAATGAAATTCCCAATGTTTCGATTGAGATCGGACAGCATTTCCGATTCATGGTTAAGCGATAAGACGAAGTGCATGACCGTCTCGGCATGAGGATCACCGGACGTAGCAGTAAGCGCCGAACCTTCTGACACGTCAATCAATTCGCTATAGTCTGTGCCCGCGATCAATGGCATGACCGTTACATCACTTTCGATGACGCCCTCACGCAAGGAAAGTTGAATTCCAATGGGATCGAAGAAGTTACGCCAACGACTCTGGTACCCCGCACGCCAACGTCCATAACCATCCGCCTCAGCTTTGGAAACTTTCGTGACGTCCAATTCTCCAATCGGCGTTTGGAATTCAAGGCTTCCATATACATCGGATTGCACGCCACTAGGAGTAACCTGCAATAGTCCAGCATTAATCTGCTCAATTCCTGCATCATCCACAGCCTTAGTTTTGATACGTTGGTGCACCAAGTCGTTCATATTTGCAGCCTGGAGTTCGGCCATTTTCGCTACTGCTCGCGTGCGACGCGCGGATGTAATTCTCCACTGCGGACCGCACCAACGGCGAATAGTCGCATCCGAAATGAAGACAAAAGCAGTTTCATGCTCACTCTCAAGTGAGTATCGATGACGAAAGAATGTAAACTCATCCAGGCTAGCCAGTGAATCGACCTTCCGTTCAGCTACCCCGCGCAGCCGCTCTAATTGAGCCAAGGAGTTGGTAACGACAACATTCCCGCCGATGGTTGCCAGGTAAGTAGAGATGCGGCGATCTTCGGACCGAAAACCGGTGTAGGCAATATCCCCTAGACGCCCCGATACTTGTTTGGCTTCCGGATTTTTCGAGGCTCGTGCAGCGATTTGCGTCGCGAGCAAAGGAAGCAGCGTTTTTTCTCCGGCTGGAGTTGGCTCTAAAAGTAAGGCAATATCGGTTCCTGTCCTTAGGTAGAGATCTCCGCCGGTCATTGCTAGGCTCTTGATCAACTGAGCCCCCAATAAACGCGTTGCATTGTCTAGCGATAGACAGAGTTGGCGTTCATAACACTTTCGTGTTTCAGCATCCTGAGCACCGGCATTCGCTAATACAACGAAGTCGCTCCCCTGAGATTTCAGTTGATCTACAAGTTCCACCACGCCTCGGAAATCCCGAAAGAAAACGCCATGCTGATCGTAGGGAACCGCACTTGCCAGAACATCCTTTGAGGGGGTTAAACCTTGAGTTAGTTTTTCCCAGTCAAATTCCCTGACTGTAATGCCTTCCAGAGAATCAATCGGTATCGTAGGTTCCTGTTCCGCTCTTACGAATAGAGGATCATGCAACTGAAGGTTTTCACTGATTGCCCGACCACCTGTCACTAGGGCATAAGTGCGTTCGTCATTGAACCTGTTATTAAACCGTTGCAATTGAAGGAATTGCTCTCTAAGCGACTCGGATTCCGTAGAATCTGACAACTGTGCAATACTCTTGCGGTATTGATACCTAAACCATGCCGCACCGGCATTGGATCTATTGTCAAATGATAGGCCGCGATAGTACTCGGCACGTTTTATCCAAAACAGGTCACGGAGCTCCGGATCTGCATCCGCTGGCTTAAGCTTAAACTCAAGCCTCTTGGCTTGGTGGTTTCCCACCTTTAGGCGAATGCTCCCTTTCGTATCAGCATTGGCTGGTAATCGGACTATGAATTCCAGACGAAGCCAGTAGTCTTCATTCGACAATTCTGTGTTCACCGGGAAGTATTCTCCACCGTCGGCCAGCCTGATAGAAGGTAGTGCGTATACCTCTTCATCGAATGCAAATTCTTTTGCGTTTTTGAGATACACCTCCCGAACTGCTTCGAAGCTTTCATTCTCATATTTGAGCTCAGTGAAATCGATTCGATAATATTGCCCCTGGGGTTCCGCAGATATCCCGTCGGGCAGGAGGACTCCAATGACAATGGCGAAAGATAGAATCGGGAGCAACAGTCTTTTGGCGCTGCTTCTTAATAATGAATTCATGGTAGATTCCTTTGAATCAGTCACTGCCTTCAGAAGAATTAGGAAAAGGAGTTTCCTTTGGCACATTTGACCATGCTTTAAGGCGGACATACAACTGCATTTTTCGCTACAATCTGGCGTTCTGTAGTTAATTGCACGACACACAATCGAAAGGCGATTAACTAAAATAGGACTAGTGTTACAGAACAAAGAGAAAGGAAGCGATGATAAGTCCCGAAATCTTAATATTCAATCTAGCCGTTGTTTTCTTCCACCAACTGGCCACTGCTTTCCTTTGGGTTATTTTGGATGCAGTCACCTCGAATCAAAACTTTCGCCAGCAAGACGACTCGAAAGCAAATCAATATCCATGGAAGGCTTCACTTGCATTGACCTTTCTCCTGGCATTCCCATCCCTGGTCATGTGTTTTCGCCCGTCTCATGTAAGCAACTACGGGCTGCTGCTGACATTATATTTCTGGGTTATCGTCGCAGGGGGACTATTTAGCCTGTACTCGTGGGGACAATTTGCAAGCAATCGCAACTTAAAAACCCTGCATTTAGCGACCACCGCAACACTGACAACTGCTACTGCGACTATATTTGGTCTTATTGCAAGCATGGCAAGCCCGGTCTAAACACATAGCCTCGAGTCCGGAGATATGCGAACGACATGACCAGCCCAGCGAGTGATTACGAAGAAAGCGAACGACTCGTCCAACAGCCGGGTTAGACCATCAGCTCTTCAAGCGGCCCTTTTAGATCCAAATCTTTGAGATTCGCATCTGGCTGACCAAAGGTCTCCGGAGTTTGCATGCCCGCTGCCTGCATCAATGACAAATAGAGGTTACCGGTAGTCCGATGCCCCGTGTCTCCATACTTTGGATATTCCAAATATCGGCCGGATCTCAGTTTGCCTCCCAGTCCACCGAGCAGAATAAATGGCCAGTCATGGCCACCGCAATGATGGTCACCCGATGAACAGGACATGTATACGATCAAGGTGTTGTCCAACATCGTACCATCGCCTTCCGGGATGGATTCCAGCCTCTTCGCCATCTTGGCGATTTGTCTTAACTGTAGCTTCTCAATCTCGACTCTCGCCTGGTGACCGGTCCAGCCATTGGAAGCTTTGTTATCCTGCAAGTGCCCAATGGCATGCACCGAATTGGAAAGATTAAGCTCTGAGTATTTCACGCCCAGAGTATCTGGACGTAATGTAATCACATTCGTGAGGCCTGCAATCAATGCCGATGATGCCATTTCAAAATGCGATTCTATCCGAGCTGAGGGGGCACGCGAATCATAGCGATCGGTCAACTCAGGAGCAGCTTCCTGAATACGCTCGGTCAGAGCCGCTTTCTTTTCTTCAATCTTCCGCAGTGATTCAAATGATTCGAGATACAGAGCAAAACGATCTTTATCGTCACCACTAAGCTGTTTTTCGACTCGCCGTGCATCGTCGGTCAAAAAGTCCAATAGATTACCACCTAATGCGAGCTTCTTCTTTAGCTGTTCCGGACTAGCAACGGCCGCACCAAACAACTCCAGATATGCCTTGCGTGGAGAGGCCTGGTACGCGACGGGTTTGGCTGCACCGTAAGCAGAAAGATTTGGATAGCAGTAATTATCTTCCGGCCAGTTATCCGACTCCAGCAAGCGGCCATTCATAGCCATTCCATACATTGGGTATGGCCCCTGCGAAAGATGCATACCCAGCATGCAATCCAGAGTTGGTGCGACGGCAACGGTTTCAGAATCATGAAGTGAAAGTGTGCCAAAGCCCTTCGTGTGATTACCTCGAAAACCGACTCCGGAGAGACTCTGGATGATCGTTAGACGATCCTTAAATCCCTCCAACATTTGGAGCTTTTGAGGTAGCTGATGATCCGACAAGGAGGCGTCAACTAGTCCACCCTCACGGCGACCTCGATTACCAAGTTTCGCTCCACTCGACTCATCAACAAAGTTGTTAGTCAGGCCTTCCGGAACCAGATTATATTTATCGACGCCGGAGGACTTTACAACAAATACGAACCGTTTCGGCAACGCATCTGAATCACCAGCAGCCTGAGCTCGTAACGAGCTTAGGAAAGGAGCCATGGCCAACGCACCGCCGCCCAACGAAAGGCCTTGGAGAAATTCTCGTCGTCTATAGCTCAACATATTACGCACTACCTTATTACTGCTCATCTAACCTTTAGCTCCATGCTCCGAACATTATCGTCTGTATAGAAAAGAGTCGGAACTTAATAATGATACCACGAGGGCCTTAAAGCTGCCTCCGTTATCCAAGTAAGCTCTCTCGGCTTCAACTAATGTCATTGAATCACTCAGCATCTCATTCCTGCCCATAAAGTACCGGAATAGGTACCGAATAAAGGTTTGCCTGGCTCTGTCGGAATTCCCCAATCGCTGCATCATTTCAATTCCATCCTTGACTTCACCGTCAACGTCCGAATCTCCTGAGAACGAAATCGCACCACGAGCATCTACATTTCGCGTAGTGAGTTTCCCCTCTTTCATTTTTCGGTCGAAATCACCGTCACGCCGCATGTATAACTCACCATTTTCATCGAAGTAGTGCTGAGTTCGATAACGCCCCCAATCATCAAACACCTCGAAGGGTTCACCTAATGGATTGATTTTGCGATGACACTTCCAGCAGCTCTCAGACCGAAGCGGTTCCATTCGTTCTCTAAGAGTCTTATGAGGATCGGTCGGCACATTCGCATCGACGTCCGGAGGCACATCGCCAAGAACTCCGGCTAGCAACTTCTCATACACCCAGATGCCACGATGGATCGGATCATTGCCTTCATTTAGGGAGTACGCTGCTAACCAAGCCGGATGCGTTAACAAACCGGCACGTTGTTCTACCGGCATGGCAAGCGGCTGTTCGACAGGCCAATCCCAGGCTTGCTCCTGCCGACGGTTGTTACTGGGAAGATTGTAAGGTTCGATGTAGATCAAATCTGCAATTCCATGGCTCTCGCGTGAGAACGGAAAATTGGGATGTCGAGTCATTCCGTTGTCTAACGCAAGCTGATAGAGCGACACGGTCTCTTCTGCATCTCGTCGGGCGTCCTTCAACGCCCGCTCTGCTTTTTCAGGCATGTTCTCGAAGTTAAAGTCCCGAGCGATCTGGCCTCGGCGTTTTTCAACTTGAGCTTCGACATATTCGGGGCCTGTAATCTCTTTGATACGCTCCTCATAAAAAGTACGAGCGTATTCATTGTCTCCTGGGTGAGCAATAAAATACTTATTCGTCGTAAGCAATTCACTGATGACGTCTTCGTCCCTGACCAATGTATATTCGATTAGCATCCGAGCGTCGTGGACCAACATGGTGGTGTTCCACTGCGGTATTTTTTCCTCCCGTTGGCGAGAGGTGTCTTTGAAGACCGTTCCGGCTCGATGGAATCCAAAGTATTCATCGAAGAATCGCATGACACGAGGTAGATCTTTCCGCCACCAATGTCCGTGGGTGAGCTTTTCATCTAGCATTCGACGCACGACCTTGGCGACGTCTTCCTTTGTATTCAATTCACCAGCAGCCAACGCATCCCTTATCGCCTCACTGCGACTGGGCACATGATCGGTTAACGCATAAGCGATTGAGTGTGCTAATTCATTTGGCGACAGATGCCGCCGCCCGAATTCATCCACTTCACCCAATCCAAACTCCATGCGGTACATAGACTCAGGGCTGAGAAAGACTGCTTTGACTGTCGTTTTGAAACCATCGAGTACACCGCCGGCCTCGATGTTTTGCCCGAAAAATTGCACATATCTTTCAGACTCAGTTTCCGTCGGCAACCTGCCAATGATTCGCTGAAACTCCCGTCCAACCAGATTCTTGCGGGCCGGCAGGTCTAACACCGAATCTTCATCGGACAAGTCCTTAAACTCGCCGCGCCGTTCACGCTCTGTCAGAAACGTATTAGCAACCATTAACATCATCTGTACGGTGCTTTGGTCCACTGCAGAGGTGGCCGCATAATCACGAATTCCGCGAGCTGAAGTCACATAGGAATAAGGACTCTTGGCATTCCCTAATCCCTTGCCAAGAAATATTTCGGGACTGAAACGCCATAGACGAGAAGGGGAGTAGGGCGGAGTCTGAATTGATCCGGAAAACAACTGCTCATGGTTTACCCAATTGCCGTATTCCGGAGCGAGTAGTTTCTTACGGTAAATGTCACCTTTACCGGCAGCAATCAGTTCTTGATTGATCCACTGAGTCACCTTGGCAATCTCATCTGGCTCAGGTTGTTCCTGCTCTCCAGGCGGCATGTTCCTGAATACCAGTTGATCCAGGATCATTAACCAGTGACTTGATGTGCCCTCTGTTCGAAAATCACTGCTGATTTTTTCTAAAGTAAAATCGCCTTCCGGACTCTCTCCCTGATGGCATTCAACGCAGTGCTTAGCAAGAAACGGCTTGATCGTCTCGGTGAATTCTTCTGCTGCCCCAGCGGTTTTCATAGAGAGAAATGCCAGCAGGAGAACTGTGGTTGATTGCACAATACGGGTCTTGAGCACTTCTAGACAATAATTAGATTTCTGAAGCGGCACCGACCTAAGCTTTCTTTAATTGATGCGAGTATTGCATGGTTACTGGCTAATTGTAAACAAGGGCAGAGGACGCAACAACATCGACGGTGTCCAGCAATCCCGGCAAATACGATTTTGGAAATCCGCCTATCGAGAAGAGCGAGGCGTTCTCGAGGACTCAAATACAAAGTCGACGGCCGCGAGCAGGTCTAGCCTTTTGAATTCTAGTTTGGTGGCCGGATCCTGTACTTCAACTCCGGTTTGCTGGAAAATCGTCATCATGGCTACTGGTAGATTGGGCTCCACCTCTTTCCATTGGAAACCGGATACTTCGATCGCTTCTCTTAGGATCATCGCTGCACCACAGAGGATGGCGTTAGACGAGGAGGTTGCGGCGGCGGGCACGACCAGATCGACTTTTGAATGGCGATCAAGATAGACAGTATCCGAACCTGGCTTCACAGCACCGATGGCAAAACAATTTGGCTGACTGGAGGGCCATGAAATTCCGTTGGTGAAATTGTGATTACCTGTTGGGGCGCTCACCCAAATGCCAAGTTGTCTTAGTTTTGTTAGCTGCGAGTCAATCTCTGTGGGTACGGGTTGGTCATGTGCGAGATCGTCTACTGGGGCGAGGTTGACTGTAGTGATATCGTATTTTTGGTGATTCTTAGCGACCCAGGCGAGTGCTTTGGCGAGCGTCTTTGAATCGGTGGTTTTGCAGTGGCAGCATTCGAGTGAGCGGATCACGGCGAGTTGGTTATTGAAAGCAACACCGAGTAGACCGTTATGATTTATGCTTGAGGGAATACCAATGGTGGTTCCGTGATATCCGCGGCCTTCATGTTTTGGGTCGGTGTCACCATCGACGGCATCGTAAGTGACGAGCACTTTGGGATAGTCACTGTTTCGATCGCTTGCCCATTCTGATTTGGAGAGGTCACATCCATCATCGACGAGAGCGAGTGTTTGATTTTTACCAAAGTTGAGTACGCCTTTATATTTTTCCCAGGTGGTAATCACACCTGCTTGTTTAAACGGCACAGCCTGGGCTGGTTTGCCGAATTGAAGAGAGTTCACGACTTTATTGCTGAACGCAAAAGAATGAGCTTGAAATTGTAGGCCACCTAGAAACGACAGGTAGACTCCACCAACAAATCCAACTCGTAATAGTTGTCGCCGACTGACGCTTTCGCAGAAATGTAAGTTCTTACCGTTCACTCCGGTCATATCTTTAATCACTCCAGTTTCAGAAACTGTTTGCACCACTGTGGATATCCATCAACTTGGCAAATCGTGGGAACTCTATATCGCAGCCAACTAATGCCTGGGAGATTGTTCGTGGTTACTTACTACACGAAAATGGGTGAATTTAATCCCCTTCTGCCTTAGTTCATCTAATAGCTTAACTAATTCCTATAGACGACTGGCCTTTTTCAATAATTAGCTCGCTTATACTAAGATCTCCAAGATCTATAGTACGACCGACAACGTCCATCTGTTTATAACACTACTGGAATCATTTTATGTTTGCTAGAACGACCTTCGTCTTTGCGTTTTTGGGCATCACGAATTAAATTACTCAGATCGTTCAAAATCAAACCCATTTCACGGACTGCGGCAGCAAGCGAAAATGCCTCCGTGGGCAGCTCCTCAGGTACCTCGGGTTCTTCACAAACAACGCGTCTCTTCGCAG
>NZVD01000026.1 GCA_002701385.1 Rhodopirellula sp.
ATTACATCACCTAACAGGTCGTGAGGGAGACTGGTTGTTCCCGTTTTAGTTTGTCAGCTTATCCCAGAAGTCAGTGGAATAAGTTGACTGAGAGGATTCCTCTCGATGCTGTTGATATCGTCGAAGTGCTTTAGCAAAAACGAGAAATATTCTGTTTGACGATATCATGGGTTCATTTAGAGC
Source organism: Rhodopirellula sp. (assembly GCA_002701385.1). Taxonomy (GTDB): domain Bacteria; phylum Planctomycetota; class Planctomycetia; order Pirellulales; family Pirellulaceae; genus UBA721. Next base: position 184 of record NZVD01000026.1, read on the forward strand.
ATCCCTAACAACAGCAATCAGCGGTATGAGCGATACAATCCACACCTGGTTTTCATCAGAAGGTTTTCGACGTGCCGAATAGTCCGGATGTAGCAGCCAAGACATGCTCCAGCATTGTCCGGTTATGCTGGTCATCCCAATTGCACTCGCTCTACCGTCTTGTCATCACTCTGCAATAGGCTAAAACAGTAGTAAGTTATACGGAAGGTATGCGAATTGGTGAGCGACCTGATTCGAAATCAGGGGCCGGGCAACCGGTTGCGGGTTCGAGTCCCGTGCCTTCCGCTTTTTAATGCGCCATGAATTGGTGAAAACTATTTGCGTCATGATTTGAAACACACTACGCTTCTATAATGACGCATCTGATGCAGGCCCGGGTAGAAATGAAGATTTGAGTGAATGTAATGAACACCGAAGCTACCAACGAATCAAACTCTGAAGCAGCCATTGATGATCCTAAAAGAGCAGAGCGTATTACGGATGAAGTCCGGATTTACTTTTATCCGAAAATCATCTTCCTGCTTCCTACTCTGATCTATTGCGTACTCGCTGCCTGCTATCTGGAGTTAGCGGGAACCGATGGCTCACCGACTTCGACACAAGCTCAGACTGTCGAAGCCACTACGGAATCGTCGGAAAATACTGAGGTTACTAAGGAAGTCGTAGAAAGTAACACGCCTGAAGCCACTGTGACCATCATCTTTATGTTCGTGTTTACGCTCAACCTGGTCGTGATGGCGTTTGATTTTCCTTCGAATCGTTTTTTGGCACTCATCGCTTTTGTGTTCTTGGCAATGGCGGGACTTTGGATTCTGAGTGAGAAGAACCCGGAATTGATGGGTGGTCTTAGTGACTTCATTTCAAGTATCAAACCTGCTGCGAATGGTGCATTCTTCTGGACTATGAGCATTATGTTGGGGATCCTGTTCCTGATTATGTTCTTTGCTCGAAAACTCGATTACTGGGTGATTAAGCCCAATGAAGCGATCCACTACCATGGGCTTCCTCAGCACAGCAAAAGATACTCTGCTCACCATATGCGGTTTGAAATGGAGGTCAACGATATTTTCGAACATCTGTGGCCATTCAAGGCCGGCCGCCTCTATATACGCCCAACCAATGAGAAGAATGAATACATTCTCGATAATGTGCTCAATGTTCGCGATAAGAACGAGCGGGCTAATCAGGTATTGAGTGCCTTACAGGTTCAACTTCGTGAAGATGCGGAAGTATAGAACGCTCGAACGAATCGACAAAAGCTGCCATCCTATTACTTCGGATGTCCAGGTGTAAGTCTTCAGTTCGATTGTGCCTGTCACTCATTCCCTTGGAAAGGGAAAAGTTTAGTCGGCAATTCTTTGAATTGTTCGATCACGTTCGGTAATTTAGGCCAGACAGATGCTGGGGAGTCCTCTTTTTCGGATTCCGGAAGACGTGCCTGACGGGCAATCTGGTCCCGATTCGGGGTGGCGTATTTGGCTAGATACTGAGGCCAGTAGCTATTTAAGTATTCGAAACAGTCTGAAACACGTCCCTGACCGGGATGCGAGTAGGCAACCGAAATGTCTTTCATTAATTCGCGGTATTCTCGTTGCTGAAACCACAGGTCGTAAACCTGAAGATTGTCGATTTCCACATGACCGGGAGTCATTAAGTCGAAGCCAACACGCAAATCAGTTAAGCCCTGAGTGGGTAGGTCATCGACAATGAGAACGTAGCGATTCCAGTTGGCAGACAATGGATTCACGTGACTCGTGGTGGTGATACCGGACTCAGGGCGTCCGATGGTACGAGGACGATAGTAGACTTTACCTTGGAGACGACCTTCGATAGAAAGCCGAATGGATGGTTGGCGATTCGGTGTGGATGTTCGCATCCATACAGTAAAGGCAACCCGTCCGGTCGGAGGTACATTAAACGGTTCACTGCGTACCCAGAGTACCTGTCGGGAAGAATCTGGACGGTGAATCGATAAATGTTGGTTACCATTCTGTGCCGATTCTCGGACAACTTCGATTCGGTTTCCTGCCTGACTGTTATATAGCCAGCCGGGTGTAACCTGATTAACCGCCGGTGCCTCAAAATCGGCATTTTTAAGCGGTGTACGACTGCTCGGTTGCTGTAGTGGGCCCAGTCGCTGATTCACCTTCAAAATACTGTTGTGTAGTCGAGTGATGACTTCCTGATTGAATTGGACGTTGGCACCAATCACATCCGCTTCTGCATGATCAATTCGAACGGCAATGAAATCAAAAGGCTCCATTACTAATTGCCACGTCGCTCCTTTGGGGTGCCAACGAAAACTTGACTTGGCCTTTTGTCCCAAGGCGACTGGGTGACCGTTGGGAGGTAAGAGCAATTCCACCTGAGCTGTTGTGGCCCAGGGAGCATTATTAAGGACGTAGAGGTAGGTTGTCGGTTGATTTCCAGCGGTTGAAATGTGTCTACGGATAACCAACGGTTGTGTGACCGTAGCCCCATTAACGACCTTCACGGTTTCAAATGGCACGTCTGGTAGGCTTTGGTAACAATGGAAGATTGCACGGGTGGTATCCTCCTGGCCCATGGTGAGCATCCAACCCCCATCAACCAGCACTCGATGATCCGACTTAGCTAACGCAGATATAAACCGCTGACGATTGAATTGACTAGAAGGAGTGAGTGTATTGGCAAACCAGGTGTTCGTGTTCTCCTGTCCCCACGGAGATTGTGCCTCGAGATCCGTCAGCTTAGCGACGTGTGGCGTGTGTTCAAATAGAACTCCGGTGGACCTCCCCTGACTATGCAGTTTGATTAACTCATTGGATCGATTGACTTCTAACTCGACATGCTGACGGACAGGATCGAGAATGGGATTGGATCTTTGAGGATGTAGCCAAACTACCTGTTCTAGCGATTTTGTCGCAGTCGGATCCAAGCCCAGCGAAGTCAGGAAACTGGTAAGGCGGTTTTGAGGAGGAATAATCGGACGGGCTAATTGTCTTGCTTGCGGAGTGTCATAAAGAGCGCCGGTTGCTAGGTATAGTTTGGTCGAAGAATCACTCTGTTGCTTTAAGTCGTCGGCTAATTGGACATAAAGTTGCATCAATTCCGCCTGTACCCATAACTGCCATTGCTTGCGATATCGCTGACGAATTGCCTGAAGGTTTTCCTCATGCGAATCACTAGGGCTTAGCTGCTGCGTTTCAAAAAACCTACTGAGTGTTATGGTATCCGGCGTCCATGCAGTCCCAGGTAGATGAGTGTACGTATTCGGGGATAACTCAAGGCAGATACCAGCAAAACTCGAGTGGTGTTTGTATCGGGATACTATCGAGAGCACGAAATTTCGAATGGCTCGTTGTACACGGGGGTCGAGCGGATTGTACCGGGGGTACAACTCATTATTCTCCATGCCAGTTGGTGCAATTTGAAGATAAATGCTTTTATCCTGTTCGCCGATGGCTTCCAATTCCCTTAAACACATGGAAAGCTGAAGTGTCGGAACTAGTTTTAATTGGCGTTCATTGAAGATCCGAAGGAGCATCTCCAAGACATCTTTTTTCAGTGGATCTTGTCCGTTCGAAAAGAAGGCTCCACTGTCGTACTTCGGTAATGATTCAAAATGATTACTGGGAAATAGACTGCTGCCTTCACTGAGCACGTTCAACATCGTTCCTGCATTTCCAGAGAACTGGAGGTAGTCAGCCAGACGCATGCCACCCTGATAAAACGTTTGCCAGTCATCTAGCGTCGTCGCATTGTCTGTCGTTCTTGCTTCTTGAGCTCCGAAATTTTCAGCGAACAGTGGTTTGTTGTAATAGGTTAGAACTTTGCGAGTATCAGCCAACTCCCGTGGCTCATTCGGATCTGTGGGGAATCGATCCTGATAGAGCTCTCGTAAATTTCCTTGGAGCTCGGATACCTTGATTTGTCCGTAAATGGCATCCCGCGTACCAAATTGATTACGCAACACCAACATGGGGTGATTCGTTTTGGGCCAAAATAGCAACTTATGCTTTAAGGGAGATTGATCCGAAGACCATTCCGGCTGGTGGTGGTAGAATCCGGAATCGATGCCGAGTGGAATTATTTTTCCTAAGGCGTTTGGTTCGAGGATGCTAATTCCTAACGTCTGTTGTATATCGGCTGGGTAATCGATTTCTAGTAGATGAGGACGGTTAACATGTTCAACCGTGAGTGGATAGGCTTGCCATCCACCTTCGGTTAATTTGCTATACGGCTTTTCCAGATGTTTAAATTCCTGAACTTTCCCATTCCCAAATGGTTGGAAGCCCAGATCACTGGGAGAAGATCCAGTCAGATACTTGATTTGATCCGTTGGATTGATAGACAATAATCTTTTCCACCAAGCCGGATCTGCCGGATTGAAGCTGACGATTTCTTTCCAACGAGCTTGATCAGATGGCGGTCGATTGACACCTCCTACAACGACAAATTGAACACGACGAGTCGCTAAAGGCGCCGCTCGCACGAGCGTGTCGGTGAACTTTTTGGATTCCACACGAAAGACGATGCTATAGACGCCAGGCCTCGAAGGTACTGGAATCTTCAGATTCTTCCATAATGGAAATTCGCCGGTCTGTTCGATCTCCACCGCATGCTGTTGCTGGTGAATTATCTGTTGATTGTCAGAGGTTAGGACATTGGCCGTGTATAAGAACGAACCAAATCGCTCCCGTCCCAGCAGATGAGGAATGAGTGTTAAGTCGAACACTTCGTTTGGTTGAAACACTAACGTTTGACGTTGATGCTGGATTCGAAGTATGTCGCCGGGCGCCCGACGAATCTGCCCGCGATTACCCTGCTGATCCAGATCCATGTCGAGTGAACGATTGAGGAATTGCTCAATCGGGCGATCGACCTCAAAAGTCAAGTCTGGATTGTCAGCGGAAACGAGATTGACTTTGAGCCGTGCGTTTCGAGAGGTTGTTAGAGTGACATCTAACGCGTCGTAACTTTGGGGCGTCGATTGATTGACCTCGATGCGGTTTTGAAGCGTGCTGATTTCACCCTGGTTCTGTGATCTAGTGATGGTGCTCGATGGTCTGAGCTCTAAGCCATAATTTGTTAAGAGTTGAAAATGTCCTTCGGAGACTTCGATTGTTCCAGTCCATCGCACTGCTGTACCTCCTCCCCAGGCGATACGTAGACGTGTATTGATAGTGTGCGAACTCGAACGGGGTGACCGTAGTCCAGCGAGTGCGACATTGCCATCGGTCGGCGAGATCATACCGTTGGGGAATCCCGCAGCATTTTGCATTGGAGACAAAGCAGGCGGGGTGAGTGGAGTGGATTGCGCAGTTGCCGGAAGCGTTGTTATGAAACATAACAACAGCATTGTGATCAGAAAGAATTTCCGACGAAATTGCACGTTGTGCTAGCCTCCCTGCTTCTCACGAAAAAAACACTTCAGTTCGGAAGTGAAAATCATTGCGATGTGAATGCGGGATTATAGCTATTTAGGGACTTAAGAGAATAGTCCAATCTGTCTTAGCGATTGAGTTGATTTTGCAGAGTTTCCCCTGTTTTTACAGGCTCGCTGGCAATCTCGGCGGCACGAGGGAATAACTCTTTAAACTCCTCCAGAATGTCCTTTCGGCGATTGGCGATTGGATTAGATTCCCAACGGTCATCTGGCTTTACATAGAGCTCATAGGATGTATCAGGATATGCAATGGCAAACCAAGCTGGCGTATGAATGCCAAGAGACTCGTCTTCGAAGATCGAGATGGTGATTTGGTCCTGAGGTTCAGGGGTGATCTGATCTGGTGCCAGTAGGTTAGACAAAAGGGAACGCTGTGCTATCGGATTTGGCGAGTGATTCTCTGTCAGCCACTCCACCAGTGTTGCAAAGACAGCTTCAGTTTGACGTAGTTCGATCATGCGAACAGGAGCGATTGCTGAAGGCTGCAGATCAAGCCGGGATACCAGACAAGGGACATGTAATTGATCGGTGGCTGGGCGAGAGGCAGCATATCCGACTCCGCCATGATGCCCAAGTGGTAATGCTCGAGGTGACGTAAGAATCAGTAATGTCTCCTCACCAGTTTGAGCGGTAAGTGCTTCAAGCTGATCGATTAAGAGCCCTAGACAGGTATCCAGTACACTGACCTGAGCTGCATAGGCATGAACGATTTGCATGACTTCATCTGGATCGGTTGCATCCACAAGCGGACCAAATGGTGGTGACGTGATTTCTAATACGTCAGGATCCTCCTCCGCAAAGAACTGCTCACGATACTCCATGGGCGCGTCCCATGTGATTCCCAGTCCGGCGTGATGGATCCAAATCAAGTCATGGTCCGGTTGCTGTTCCAGAGCCTCCAATGTGAGCCCGAAAAACTGAGCTATCGAGGTCTGTTCAAGCGACTCAGCGACCTGATCCGTGCTTCCAAATGGCAAGCTTTGAATTTCGGTGAAATTTTGGCAGTCGGATATGGCTGAAAGTGAATCGCCTTCCTGAATAAGAAGGCTGGTGCGTCCCTGTTGCTCCAACATTGCCAACAAGTTTGTAGGATGCGATGTTGCCAAAGGGTGTTTTCCTGAAAACAGACTTCCCATACCGGTCTCCAGTCTCGTGGAACTGCTCAGGCAAAATTCCGTGGTAAGTCCACGAGCTGCTAGTCGATCGAAGGCCGGTGTGGGATTCCAGGTGTTTCCATAAAGGGAAAGGAAGCGGGCTCCCAGCTGGTCAATGGTAATAACAATAGCTTTGGTCATAGGAAAAGGTTGCTGGAAACCATGCGGATTGTGAAGATTCGTGCCTGTTCTATAGTACTTGTTTTTACACGTTCTATTAGAATAATTGAATACTCGAACGACCGGATCAGTAGATTATGCAACTTACCAGTAAACTGCTTGTAGCAGCCGCCAAGGTCATTAGCGGATACACCGTGCGTTGGAAAGACTCGACTCCGGATACGTGTCAGCGGATTTATTTTGCCAACCATACCAGCCACTTGGACGGTTTGGTACTCTGGGCTGGCCTACCAAATCACGTGCGGCAGTTGACTCGGCCAGTAGCAGCCAAAGACTATTGGGAAAAAGGTTGGTTGCGTCGTCATGTGGCCAGCGCATTTAATGCCTTGTTAATCGATCGTCGTGAAGTCAAAGTTCATCAAAGTCCGGTGGATCTCATGATCCGTGAAATGGATGATAAATACAGCCTGATTATTTTCCCGGAAGGCAGTCGTAATACCAAAGAGGAAATGAACAAATTCAAAAGTGGTCTCTATTATTTAGCAAAGAAGCGTCCGGATCTCGAGTTGGTACCGGTTTATTTAGATAATATGAATCGTATTCTTCCCAGAGGGGAGGTTTTACCCGTGCCGCTTTTGAGTAACATCACGATTGGTGCACCCATTTGGTTGGAGCACGGGGAATCGAAACAACAGTTTCTGAGCCGGGCCCGTGAGGCCATCATCAAATTGAGGGATGACGAAGAGTAATGCTGCTAAAGATTCTGTCTCCCTTTGTGTTTGGTTTTCTGGAACAAACGAGGGATTTCATATTGCCGTTTGACGAACCCACCGCGTGGCTGATCGCGGCGGTGATGGTCTTGCTGATCATTGGTTCGTTTATTGGGAAGTTGCTGGAACGAAGTTCTGAAGAGAGATTCAACTCAGCGATCGTCCGTTCTTTTAATCAACGCATTCGTTCCTGGTGGCTTATGTGTGCCATTTTGATCGCTGGATTAGTGATCGGGAAAACCGGAACAGTCGTACTGTTTGGGCTCATTGCATTTTGGGCCTTACGCGAATTCATTACGATGACGCCGACGCGACGCGGAGACCATCGCGCGTTGTTTTGGGTACTGGTCGTGTTTACTCCGCTACAGTTTGTATTGGTAGGGATTCATGATGACCATCAGTTGTTTAAGGTGATTCTGCCGCTGCTAGCTGCATTGTTTGTTCCCACTCGCATTGCATTAGCCAATGATGAAAAAAGGTACTTGGAGCGGTCGGCAAAGATCCTGATCGGTATCCTAATTTGTGTTTACGCGCTTAGCTTCGCTCCTGCTTTGCTGTATTTGGATATTAAGACATTCGTTGATGGCAGTGAAGAACTTTGGAATGACAACAACAACAAAGAGAAAGGGCTATTGTTCTTTTTCGTGTTGATCACACAGTTAAATGATGTACTTCAGTTTGGATGGGGTAAGTTAATTGGTCGCAATGTAATCGCTGACCGGATTAACACCAGTCGTACGCTGGAAGGAGTCATCGGCGCAGCAGCGAGTTCCGCGTTGTTGGGGGCATTGTTTTCCTGGGTGACACCGTTTGCGTTTTGGCAAGCTGCAGTGATCGCTGTCGTCATTTCGATTTGTGGATTTGCCGGCGGGATTACGATGTCAGCGATTAAACGCGATCGCGGAGTGAAGGATTTTGGCACTTTGATTCAAGGGCATGCCGGAATTTTGGATCGCATCGATTCACTCTGTTTTGCTGCACCGGTGTTTTATTTTGTCATCGAGATATTTTTCACATAATCCCTATCAGGGGTAGTGAGTGCCGACGGTTATCTGGGTTACACGTTTATGGAATTCCGAGTATCCTAAACATCAAGATTCAAATAAGCTATCAAATCATAATTCATATAGAGGACGTTTTTCATGGGATTGTTCGACGGTAAGAAAGGTCTAGTACTTGGTGTCGCAAATGACCGATCCATTGCCTGGGCTATTGCCAAAACTGTTATGGAAGAAGGCGGAGAAGTAGGTTTTACTCATCTACCGGATCGTCCAGATGATGAAAAACAAAAGAATCGTCGTCGCGTCACAAAGTGCACAGATCAATATCCGGAACAAACAAAATTCGTCGTGCCAATGAATGTCCAGGATGATCAGGACATTGCCTCGGTCATGGAAACAGCGAAGCAGGAATTCGGCGAAATCGACTTTGTTTTACATTCGATTGCCTTCGCCGATCGTGATGACTTGAATCGAGATACGGTCGAAACTAGCCGAGAAGGATTCAAAATGGCGATGGAAATCAGTGCTTACAGTCTGATCGCCGTTGCGAATGCCGCTAAAGGAATCCTAAAGGATAATGGAGCTATCGCCACGATGACCTATTTCGGTGGTGAAAAGTGCGTGCCCGGGTATAACGTCATGGGCATCTGTAAAGCAGCGCTCGAAGCAGCAGTTCGATACCTCGCATACGACTTTGGACCCCGAGGGATTCGAGTGAATGCGTTGAGTGCAGGCCCACTCAAAACACTTGCTGGAAGTGCTGCTGGCGTAGGTGAGATGCTGACCATGTATCAGGATATCGCTCCACTTTGTCGAAATATTACTCACGACGAAGTAGGGCGAAGTGGCGCCTTCCTGCTCTCAGACTTCTCCGATGGAATTACAGGTGAAGTCCTTCATATTGATGGTGGATACAACGCCATGGGCTCTCCCGGACGATTGCTCGATAAAGTCCGTGAACTGCAAAGTGGTAACTAGCAGAGTATTCACCTAACACGTTGGCTGAATCAGGCTAATCATGAGTGAGATTAAAAAGATTGCGATCGCTGTCGTTGAAGACAACGGTCGCTTTCTTGTTGGGCCCCGATGTTCTGACGATCCTCTGAACGGCTTAAATGAATTTCCTGGTGGGAAAGTTGAGCCAGGTGAAACCGTTGTCGCCGCTGCAATTCGAGAATGTAACGAAGAGGCTGGGATCGAAGTCCGCGCCGTTGGGTTCTATCCGATGACAATCCATCATTATGATCATGTCAGTGTGGAATTAAACTTTATTGCTTGCGTGCCGGCGGGGGAATCTGAGCTGCAAAACGAATTCCGATGGATTGAACGAGAATTGTTGGCTGAATACGCGTTTCCCGAAGGTAATGCCGAAATTCTCGCAACTTTAGCTAACCAGACTACCCCCAAGCCCCTCTTTTGAATCTGGGTTAGTGCTGATCCGTACTTAATCTAAGTACGCTATTTTTTCCCTCTGCGTCCGGAATCCCCCAAATTGGTATAGGTTCAAAACCGAATTCCGAGGTCTAATGGCCAAAGCCTGAGATACAGGATGTATCACTAAGTCAGGCGCAGACAAAAGACGCAGGGAAGCGTAAGGGGTTAGGCATGGATGCGCGTCCAATAGCACTCGCTATAGCAGTGCTTGCTTGTTCTGTAATGGGAGCAAGTTATAGAACTCAGAATTTCATTGTGACAGCGGCGAATCCGACGATGGCTCGCGAAGTCGCTGTGGCCGCTGAACATTTTAGGAAGCAACTTGCGGATGAATGGCTGGGGTATCAATTGCAACCCTGGCAACTTCCTATTCCTATTCGTGTGCATGCGGCAGGACATCTGGGGGCAGGTGGCGTGACAAGCTTCGTGTTCGTCGACAATATTCCGCAACAGTGGCAGATGACCCTACAGGGCACACGCCAGCGAATCCTAGACTCTGTGCTGCCCCATGAAATCAGTCATGCAGTGTTCGCAACACACTTCGGCCGGCCACTTCCACGTTGGGCAGATGAAGGAGCGTGCACAACCGTCGAGCACACTTCGGAAAAGAAAAAGCAACATTCACTTCTGATTCGTTACCTAACATCAAATCGTGGTATTCCATTCAATCAGATGTTGCGGATGAAAGAATATCCTCGGGACATTATGACTCTGTATTCTCAGGGTTTCTCTGTCAGCCAGTATCTGATCGCATATCGAGGCAAGAAGACCTTTATTAAGTTTCTGGAACGAGCGATGCACGATGGCGATTGGGATGCGGCCATCGATGAGTATTATCCATTCGACAATGCCTCCGACCTGCAAAAAAATTGGGTAGCATGGGTTGGAAAAGGAAGTCCTAGTATTGCTCCCTTCCAAACAGACACTGAGCTCAATCAGGTAATTGTGTCAACGAATCCGAGAACATCCGAGTCATTGGTGAGTAACACTACAGTTAACGATGAAAAACTTGTGCCTATCGGATATCAGCCGGAGCTTAAGCAGGCATCTAGCAATCCTCAGACTGGCAATCTACAGGTGGTCAATGCTGAGCAAGCATCTACAAACTCAAGAACTCAGCTCGGAGATGGGTGGACTTCCAGGCATAAAAGTCGGAACCTATCAGCGAATGTACAACGTAACGGCACCCCCAATTTGGCGAGCTTCTCACGTGTTATTCATCAGGACGACAATGGGAAGACGGAGGTCAGTCGCCCACGAGCAGTGAATCAACCTCAGCCCGTCATCTTGCAGGCTTCCAACCATTCCACAACTTCTTCGAGAGTGACAAGTGTGGCTCCAGCCAGTACAAGCCAGCAATCTGGCTCCAAATTAAAGTGGGTCTCCCCGCGTTAACTTAAGTCCACACGAGTCTTATTCTCCGTAAAATAGACTCTAGCGAATCATTGGCCTTATAGCACTCCTTGACGAGTTCTTCCCATGCAACCTTTCCATCTAGCTGTTCCCGTACATGACGTTACCGTCGCCCGACAATTTTATAAGGAAGTGATCGGCTGTACGGAAGGACGATCGGATACGCGTTGGGTCGACTTTGATCTGTTTGGCCACCAATTCGTCATTCACCAAAAGGATGGTTTGCAAATAGAACGCAGTACCAATCCTGTCGATGGGCATGATGTACCCATTCCACACTTCGGCGTCGTCTTAGAGTGGCAGCAATGGCATGACTTTGCTGATCGTCTGAAACAGCATCAGATTGAATTTGTCATTGAACCTTGTATTAGATTTGAAGGACAGGTTGGAGAACAGGCAACCATGTTCTTTCTGGACCCCAGTGGAAATGCTCTAGAGTTTAAGGCCTTCAAAGATCCATCGCAGCTGTTTGCTACCTAGTCATCACGCCCTTTCCAAATGTGGTTGTATAAGTCTAGCTGGGCTTTTGGAGTTCGGTATGAACATGTCAACGTTCGTGGTGACAGTCTGGATGATTACTTCGAATCGATGTCCAATTCACTCGATCCAACACGCGATCGTCGTAGGCGATTATCTCCAATGGTATTGTGGATTCTATCGCACTTTACACGTGTCCGACTGCAATACAACTACGACCATGCTTAGCATCTGGATGCAGAACATAGTGGAGAATTGCACGGTGTTTGGTTAGGCATCGACTTTATGACTGGAAGACACCCGGTACATCGCTTTTAATAGAGGAGTAGATGTTGTTGGATGTCATGGAGAGAACTCCGAACGACTGTCATTGCGATCTCATGCATTATCCAAAATAGTCGAAATGGTGTTTGCATGCGTCAACTTTTCCCCGGACTGATACTGCTGTTTATACTTCTGCTTGCAAGCCATTCAGTTAGTATTGCACAAAGCCCAAAATTCGTAGCGGGAGGAGCAGCCTCAGTCTCAGCGGTAGCCATTGACGATTGCCCTTTGCTCCATTCATCCCAGATGTGGAGTACTGATACTGAGCAATTGTGGCAGCGTGTTCAGGCTTTGTTGAAAAAGAGTCGTTCTGATACATCATTGATCGTAAAGCTAAATCTTTACGCAACTAGTTCCGAACGATTGGCGGTATTTGAAGCAGACATTCTGGAGAGATTCCCAGATACCCGTCGTCCTGCTGTGTGTGCAGTTGTCACGCCACTTCCAAATCGTACTGAGGTGGCATTGGATTTTGTGGCCGCCGGTAAAACGACATCATCAGATGTCAAAAGAGGTGTTAAGGTAATTAGGGCAGATAAGGATGTTGCGAGGATTCTTCCAGAAGGTAAACGGATTTATATTTCTGGACAGGCAGCCCGAGACGAAAACCTGCGAAACGCTACCCAAAAGACGCTCGAAGGTTTACTCGACACTTTGAAATTCCTGAATCGTGAAGCAGAGGATGTGGTTGCGATCAAAGTGTTCCTAACGAAGATGCACGACGGAGAATACGTACAGCAGGCAGTGACGGAGATATTTGGCCGAGGAAACGAGCCACCAGTCGTATTTGTCCAGTGGCAGTCCTCTAAGTCCGTGCCGGTGGAAATTGAGCTAATTGGTTGGGGCGGTGCAGCAGACCAACAGCAAGAGGTCGTTGAGTATTTGACGCCACCCAACCTAAGTGCATCACCAGTGTTTAGTCGTGTTTGCAGAATTAATCATGGCAAATCTATTTATCTGTCCGGCCTGTCGGCATTTAACGCTGATGCGAACCAACACGTTGTTGATACTTTCGGTTTGCTTGAAAACACGCTGGCATTGGTCGAGTCCTCTTCACAATATCTCGTCAAGGCGACCTATTATGTAACTGATGGCGAAATCAGTTCGAGTTTAGGACAGTATCGCCCAAAGGTATATAATCCAAAACGTCCGCCAGCTGCCTCGAAGGCGACAGTTCCTATCATTGGTTCACAAAGGCAGCGATTCTTAATGGATATGATTGCAGTGCCTGCTCGTGATACGATGATGCCATAATGCAACTAAGGTAATGACCTTCCATGACAATAGATTCATCAAAAAATGCGGTCAGTGTAATCGGCCTTGGCACCATGGGCCATGGAATAGTTCAGACATTTGCTTTAGCTGGTTATCAAGTCAAAGCATTTGATGAAAACTCTCAGGCAGTACTTCAACTGCATCAACGCATCGCGGCGAATGTAGCAACGATGCAGGACCTAGGTGTCATCGATCAAGTGAATATCGATGCCCTACTTTCAAGAATCCAATGCTGTACGACTGAGTCCGAGGTTCTAATCGATTCCCAATTCATTACTGAAGCGATTGCTGAAGACCTGCAAATAAAGCAAGAGTTTTTTGCGCGCTGTGAAGAGTTAGTCGCTCCGGACACACTGTTAGCAAGTAATACTTCCAGCTTCCCGATGACAGAAATTGCAAGCCAGTTGGAGTATCCAGAGCGAGCTATCAACACTCACTGGTTTAATCCACCTCATGTGATTCCCGTGGTTGAAGTGATTCCAGGACAGCAAACGTCTGAGCAAACGATTGAACAAGCCATGTCCCTGCTCCAATCCATTGGAAAACAGCCAGTGCGAATTCATCAGGAACTACCAGGGTTTGTCATGAATCGGCTCCAGGTGGCGTTGTTCCGTGAAATGCTTGATCTCGTTGGAAGAGGAGTTATTTCTGCAGAAGATTTAGACGTTGCCGTAAGGGGAAGCCTGGGATTGCGATGGGCTGCCGTGGGACCTATGCGAGTCGGTGACTTTGGTGGTTGGGATATTTTGGCCAAAGTCTATCAGGTTTTGGCTCCGGAAATTCGTAGTGATTCTGAGTTGCCGCAAGTCCTTGACGAGATGGTAGACAGTGGAAATCTGGGATTAAAAACAGGACAGGGATTTTTTGAATTTCCTGAGACAAGTCAGGACGAGATCATACGCGACAAGGACAATAAATTCGTGGCATGGGGTCAGCTTTTGAAAGAGGCGTATAAAGAATAGCCCCTCTCGAATTACAAAAAGTCTTCAACGCTTAGTCGACATGAAATAATCTGGCCGCATTATTCCAGAATATGTCCTCGACCTGATTGTCATTGAGTCGTTCTGCCCAACATGCCCATTTGAGAGAGCGTAGGTGTTCCAGACCCACCAAAACTGGATCTATCTTGAGGTGTTTTTCTCCCCAGACCGGAGTGTCTTCATAGAGCCAGAGGAACGAGTCAGATACTCCTAGACTGCGGCCTCTCATATGGCTAACTGGATAGTCACACCCATACATAAAGCGCTCATGTCCCATAAGTCTCAAAATGGCCAGATGCGCCATCGGTTCGCAATTGGCACTGCTGTCGAACCAGAGGTTTTGTAATCCGAGTAGTTTTGGAAGCCCTTCCAGGTTATGGCTGGGTTGGAATGCTCGTGCAGAATGCGCGAGTATGAGTTGCATGTCCGGGTATTTCTCACAGTAATAGCGAATACATTCGATATTGGCAGGATCGGCTAGCGCTCGTTGTTTCACAATATGAAGCGTGATAAACCAACCCTGTTCGTGGCACAGCCTGACCTGGTCTTCGGGTAGAAATGCCTGAATGTCTGCTTCCCAGGTCGGAGTCACGTTTGACATGGTATGGTAACATTTCAGACCTGTAAGCCCCAGTCGGTTTGCATGTTCGAGAATCCAGTCCGGATCGTCATTTGGTGTAACAAAGAAATTCCCGCGATTGTTCGGATGAGCCTTTACTTGCTCTGCAGCCCATTCATTTGCCTGTAACTGATACTCAAGTTGTTCCTTGCCTACAAAGGGAATGAACATGGCATTGGTAGGACGATCACCATGAATTTGCTTCATCGCTTGTTGGTAACGACTCCAATCCACTGCTTCATCGGTAAAGGGATAGAACTTAGGTTTCCACACGTGTGTATGAGCATCATAGATCCTGTCCGGTAGGAACGGATCTATTTCGCGTTGAAAGAATTCGATGTCGTGGTTGTCAGGCATGGGCGAGTTTTAAGGAGACGTTAATTTGAATTTGGTTAAAACACTGTAGTGATCGCTGATGATTTCCAGAACGAGCTCGTTGCGTTTTACGGCTGCTTCAATGATCTGCTGAGATAATTTCGGAGACGATAGAATAAAGTCGATTCGTTCGAGGAAACCGGATTGTAATTGAGGAGTATTCGAGTGCCCCAAGATTGTGTTTGCAAAGGAGATGGCATTAAGCAATGTCGTGACTATTAGAAATTGAGAAGACTTTGTGAGTGAGGTTGCCTATAGAAGTAAGTCGATTAAATTCTGTGTGCCTAATCGTTTGCACTCTATTATCAATCCATTGTGAATTAATTCCGGTCGAATTGATATAAGAACTTAAGGGAGTGTATCAGAAGCAACTTATTGGTTATTGGGGTAACGACTCTTCAGATTGCCGTTTTAAAAAACAGGCTTCTACCCAATCGAGGTTGTTGTACGTGGGACAGAGGGTATCTTATTAGTAAACGGGTGGTACAAGTTTAAGTCGAATGTATGGGATTAAATATGAATTTGCGTCTTTCCAAGTTGGGCATCATTGTATGGATGACCTTTGCTGCATATCTAAGCGTCGCTTTCTGTTCCTCGGCTCAAGGTCAGGATTCACCACTCAAAGAGAAATCGACCGCTAAGAATGTCGCATCCAAAACTATCGTAACTAAACAGAGCAAAGCAGATTACGATCTGGACAAAATCAAAGCTCAAATCGAAGCCGCCGTGAAAGCTGGTAAGATTACTGAACAAGAGGCTCAGCAAAAATATAAGGCTCTCTTCGCCAAAGACGCCAAGCCAGGGAAACCAATTGCGAAACCTGAAGGCAATGGCAAAGAGGATTTCACTAAACAGGCCTATGCTGATTTTATCGAGAAGCTGGCTGAGTTAGTTGAATCCGGGAAACTAACCAAAGCAGAAGCGACTATTCTTTATAACTCTGTTGTGAAACAGAAATCTGGTTTTGCAAAGCCTGGTGTCAATGGTAAGGACTACAAGATCGACTCGCTTGAAGAACAGAAGCGGTTACAAAAACTATTGCCAATGACTTCGACGGGTGATGATAAAGAGGGCCCGGTTGCATGTGGTTTCTTTGGATGGGCTGCCGAAGCGACTCACCGTTTTATGGATAACAGTCATAAGGGAGAACCTCGCCTGATCCACGGACTCTCATTTCGATTAGATTATCGAGAACACAACACCATTGGTCGGACTTGGGACAATATCACAATCAAAGTCGCCCATGGCAATTGTAGTTCCATCAAGTACAACTCCTCTAGAGAGTACGAGCTGGGAAGTGAACCTACCGTTGTATTCAATAAAGCATGGAGTTTTCCTACACTCAAAGGGTACCCTGCTTTAAAGCCAGCAGAATGGGGTGGCCCTCAGAATTGCCTTAACTTTCAATTCGATGAGCCGTTTGCATACAACGGGAAGGATGCGATCTTTATCGAATTCACCTTTAATGGTGGGGAGACTGAAGACGGCCGAAAGTGGGAAGGTGACCTTCCTTATGGATTTGAAGTCTTTCTGGATTCCATGCCGGAAGCTGGTGGCTGGAGACTCGCTGAAAAACCTAAAGGAATTTATCGGGCCCCGCGTGTGGAAGCCGTCGTATCGTATACCGCAGGCGGGCAGTCTGTCTGGACTTCATCCGCGAAAGGAATGCCTTACTTAAACTGGGACTTCCGCCCATCTAAGGTAGTTGGGAAATCCAGATAGAGGCTGCGTTACAAAGATCCCTATTCACTTCTTATAGGTTGAACTGGCTATGAAAACAGCCTCTTGTTTTCTCCTTTTGCTTCTCACTTTTTTTGACAGCGTTCCCGTTAGTGAAGGCGCAGAAGCAACCTATGCTAACTTTGAAAGCCCGCACTCCCACTCAATCCTAATTACCACAGACGGCGCTCACTTAGTCGCGGTGAATACGCCCGCAAATTCCCTTGCGGTGTATTCTCTCAAAGATCCATTCAATCCAGCGTTGGTTTCCGAAATCCCAGTAGGGCTAGAACCAGTGTCTGTGGCAGAGCTAAATGCGACTGGCCAGCTTTGGGTTGTAAACCATGTCTCGGATTCCATTAGTGTGGTCGACTTAGACCGAGCCGTCGTCACCGCAACCATTCAGGTAGGGGATCGTCCCGGAGATCTTGTTTTTGCCGGTGATCCGGTCAGGGCATTTGTTTCGTCAATGACAGAGCGTTCCATTGAGGTGATTGATACTGAAAAGAATGCAATCATCAAGACTATTTCGATTGCGGGTAATGACCCAAGAAGTTTACTGGCAAGTCGGGACGGTGATAAAGTCTGGGTCGCTGTTCACCGTTCGGGGAATCAAACTACGGTTATTCCGCACGATGCTGCCCCCAAGCCTCCTCAGCCTTCGAATATCGAATTGCCGCTGCCACCTGATCAGGGAATCATTGTTAGTACGACCGACGGGGATTGGAAGGAGTTTGTAGGTGCCGTGCCAACAGACGAAGATGTATTCGAAATCAATGTTGCTGAACTCAAAGTAACTCGAGCGTTCAATCATATTGGGACGATACTATTTAACTTGGCTGAAAATCCAGCGAACGGTGACCTTTGGATTGCTAACACCGATGCACGCAATCTTGTTCGATTCGAACCCGCATTACGTGGGCATGTTGTAGACAATCAAATCACAATTCTACAATCGACCAAAGCAGACACTCAGATTGTTGATTTGAACCCCGGACTGGATTACTCACTCATCCCCAACCCCATCGCCTTGAAACAAGCGATCGCACAACCCACCGATATTCTATTTGACCGCGCAGGTTCTCGGGCTTTTGTGACGTCGTTTGGAACGGATCGAGTGGGAGTCCTAGACGCTGCTGGCAACGTCCTTGCCAGAATCGAAATTGGCGATAGTGAAGGCGGTGAATTGAATACTAGAAATAAACGGGGCCCTCGGGCATTGGCTTTGCATTCCCCAGAGTCCGTACTCTATGTACTAAATCGGTTGACCAATAGCATTTCGATCGTCGATGTAGAAAAATCGAATTCCCTGTCCGAACTCTGGATGACCGACCCGACCCCCGACTACATTCGAGAAGGCCGTGGATATCTTTATGACGCCAAGTTGTCAGGCAATGGCACGGTCTCTTGTGCTTCTTGTCATATCGACGGAGACAGAGATGGGCTGGCATGGGACCTCGGAGACCCCGGAGGTGAGTTATTTAATAACGGTAGTGCGAACCCACTGCATCCCATGAAGGGGGCATTAATGACTCAAACACTGCGAGGCCTCAGCGGAGAGCGAATATTCCATTGGCGAGCAGATCGTCCAGGGTTAGCCTCATTCAACGGCACCTTTCCGAATCTAATGGGAGGCGAGAAACTTTCAGAGGAAGACATGCAGCTATTTGCTGATTACATGCAAAGTATTCGTTTTGGTTCCAATCCACGACCCATGACTGAATTGGCAATTCAGGGAGAAGCTATTTTTAAGACTCGTCTCGGTATTGCTCGTGAAGGAAAAAACCAATTCCGCTGCGTTGACTGTCATAAACGCCCCAGCGGAGCAGGCTCAACGGGATTTACCGGCTTGATTGAACAACCTACTAAGGCGGCGCAGTTAAGAGGACTAAATGAACGACTTGTGTTTGATGCGAATGGTACCCGTGTCAGTGGATTTGGATTTGGCGCTGATGGCTCTAAAAAGTCGTTGGTTGAATTCTTAGACAATTCGCACCGTTTTCAAAAGATTACAGAGAAGGACAAGCAGGCACTTCAGGAGTTCCTACTGAGGTTTCCCACTGAAACTCCAGATGTCGTTGGGCGTACTCTTACGATTGATTCGCTCCTAGCTCAGAAACGAGGAATCCACCATAGGTTGCATCTGATTCTTTCTGCCGCCAAAGACGCGGATTGCCTGATCTCTGTATCCGGACGTCTGGACGGTGAGTTGATTGAGATGAAGTGTGAATTCCGTGACAGTAAACTAGTCAGCACAGAAACGGACGCCGTCATCTATGAAATCTTTCAGCTGCTCCGCAAGATCGCCACGAATAAAGACAATGTCGTTTCATTTACTGCGAATATTCCAACTACCAGATAACTCAATCCAATGGGATTCTGAATTCCGGTTGCGATACAAGAATGTGTTAAAGGAGAGTTAATGAGTATGAGTTATAAACTGACTGTATTCGCCGCACTATTAATGTTGCCTTGCTTTGTAAAGGCTTCGGACAAACCCGTTCAAGTTTATATCCTCTCCGGACAATCCAATATGGTTGGAATTGGACAGGTAACGGGCGGTGGATCTCGATGGGGAGATCAGTTTATTGAACCGGAGGTGTCGGTGTATTCAGGGGGGTATGACAGCAAGCTGGATTATGACTCGCTCAAACCACTGACGACTTTGAAACTTGAGAGTTTTGGAGGGGTCAAGCCAAGTCCTTATCCTGGTGGGGGAACGCATGTGACCCGAGGATTTGTTCAAGTCAAGGAAACAGGTGTCTACGAATTCAGACCCGGTTATGGGGGGTCGACCGTCAACATCATGGAAGTGGATGGGATGGAAGTACACCGCAAAGAGCCGGAGGGGGATTCAAAATTCACGCCGATTAAACTCACTGGTGGGAAGAAAGTCCCATTCAAAATCACCTATCTGAATTCTCAGCCAAACGGTTTAGGGTGGATCGCTCGCGTCGATATTCCCGGAACACTGTCCACGCTTGTTCGCAGTGATGGAAGATTTCCCTATCTGATAGACGCTGATGGCAGTTGGATTTCGCGGGATGACGTTTGGTACAAAGGTGTTGTCACGGCCGGTGCTAATAAATGGCTTAGCGTCGGTTGTGGAGCTTCGGCTAATTCGATTGGGCCGGAACTTGGCTTTGGTCACAAATTGGGTGATTTCCATGACGAGCCGGTCCTGATATTAAAAGCCTCTCAAGGTAACCGGTCTCTTGCCTGGGATTTCTTGCCACCGGGAAGTAAACGCTATGAAGAAGATGGCTTTGTTTACGCAGGTTATAAAGATTCACCTGCTCGATGGGAGATCGGAGTAACCCCGGAACCAATCAATTGGTATGCGGGGAAACAATACGATGATTGTTTCGAGGCGGCACACGAAGTACTCGACAATTTTGACAAACACTTTCCTCACTGGGAAGGAAGAGGATTTGAAATTGCCGGGTTTGTTTGGTGGCAGGGACACAAAGATCAGGGTAGCCCTGTGCACGCGGCTCGTTATGAACAAAATCTGGTTCATCTCATCAAAACTCTTCGCAATGAATTCAAAGCTCCTAAAGCTCCTTTCACGATTGCCACGATAGGATTTGACGGTTTCGAAATGGAAGGCAATGCACTTACCGTGGCCAAGGCACAGCTTGCTGTTAGTGGGGAAAATGGAAACTACCCGGAATTCAAAGGTAACGTTCGCACCGTGGAGACTCGGGGATTTTGGCGGGAGGCGAGTATCTCACCACGTAATCAGGGATTCCATTACAACCAAAACGCTGAGACGTACATGCTGGTTGGAGAAGCCTTGGGCGATGCGATGATTAAATTACATCGGGAAGATTAGTGTGCTGATTTACCTGACAGCAGTTTAGGCAAATGCTTCCTTGATTACTTCTCCACCGTTGAAGGTGGCAATTTCGCGGCGCCCCTGATGCTTATAGAAGTTGGCGTATTGGTCAATTCCCAAAGCATGCAAGATCGTTGCATGGACATCCGCGGGGGACAGAGTACGTTCGACAGCCGTGTATCCAACTTCGTCGGTACGACCGATGGCTTGGCCACCTTTGATGCCACCCCCAGCCATCCACATAGTGAAGCCACCGGGAGAATGATCCCTGCCACCTTTCTTTTCCACACCTGGTGTACGGCCAAATTCACCACCCCAAACCAGCAGCGTCGAATCCAGCAACCCTCGCTGCTTTAAGTCAGCGATGAGACCAGCAATCGGTTTGTCAGATTTACCAGAAGCTTTGCCATGCCCGTCTATAAGATCATCATGCGAATCCCAGCCATCTACTCGGAGTTGGATAAACCGCACTCCATTTTCGATCAGACGACGCGTCAACAAACATTGAATTCCGACCTCCCGTGTGGCGTTATTATCCATACCGTAGAGTTTGTGCGTCGCTTCGGTCTCCTTCGAATAATCAAATACAGCAGGGGCTGCCATCTGCATTCGGAAGGCCAACTCATAACTACGTAAGCGAGCCTCTAACTCGCTGTCCTCTCCGGTTCTGGCCAGATGTCGTTGATTCAGGTTTTTAATGAGTCCCAGTTGTCCTTGACGCTGAGCTTGGCTCATTGCACGTGGCAGCTTCAAGTTGGGAATCCCTTCGGCAGCATTGATAGCAGTACCTTGAAATTCCGAGGGTAGGAATGATGGAGCGTAGGTTGGTCGAGGCCCTCCACCAAGTACAACAAACCCAGGCAGATTCTCGTTCTCTGTTCCCAGTCCATAATTAATCCAAGCACCTAGACTGGGGCGATCTCCTGCGATTGATCCGGTGGTCATCATGTATTCGCCCGGAACATGAATCACCGTATCATGTTGAATACTCTTGATTAAGCAGAGTTCGTCCATTTGAGACGCTGTATGGCTTACTAAACTGGAAGCGGGCAGACCGCATTCGCCATAATTTCGGAATGAAAAGGGGCTTGCCATTAACTTGCGAGTGCCATTACCAAACATGGCCGTCGCTTTGAAATTCTTGCGGATACTCTCCGGAGTTTCCTGTCCGTCTAAACGAGTCAATTCGGGTTTAGGGTCA
Organism: Rhodopirellula sp.; assembly: GCA_002701385.1. Taxonomy (GTDB): domain Bacteria; phylum Planctomycetota; class Planctomycetia; order Pirellulales; family Pirellulaceae; genus UBA721. The sequence goes on from NZVD01000026.1 coordinate 22,312, forward strand.
TAGGTATCAATATGACTTGGTCCGCCTGCCATAAATAAGAACACAACGCTTTTGGCAGTTGGCGAATGTGAGGATAATTTTGGCTCGACTCCTGTTGCTTGCTCGGCCATCAATCCGGCGGCAGCCAACCAGCCAAAGCTAAGAGCACTTTCCTGAAGCATTTGCCGGCGTGACAACGCTGCGGGAGCTGTTCGTCCGCACGGAAATGAAAAATTGGAATGATGTCTTTTCATGATTGTCTCATTACTCTCTTCAGTACTCCCATTTTAGAACCGTAGCATGGTTGGATGAAAGTGATAAAGTTCCTAAGCCGAGATTACTCGATATACACAAATTCGTTGAGGTTAATTAACGCCTGGCTGAATAGTTCCAGAGCTGTCATTTCATTACTGGAGTTATTTAGCCAACGAATGGTGAGATACTTTTCCAGTTCGGAGAATTGCTTGTCATCAATGCCTTGAGTGAAGTACATTACCTCGCCAATGTCACCGTTCATGCGTTCCCCTTCATCGGAGAATGCTTGAGAATATCCACCAATACTAATGGGGCCTCCAACACCGGAGTCAATTTGCCCAGCCAGTGTCACCTTATGTTCCGCCAAATTTTCGTCTGCTGTGATTACTTTCAATTCAAGTAACTCGTCTTTCCAGCGAACGAGAATTACGAGGGGTACATCATCGGGGATGGCCGTATCCGTTTTCAGGCGGTCGCCCCATTGGCCGTTAATGTTCTGACTAATGGCCAATTTGCCATCAGACGCCATACGCAGCAATGACACGGCAGCTATGTCGTTGCCGCCATTCCGAGCTTTCAGAATGATCGGTTCATTACGATTGCCCTTGCCCCGAAACCGCACAACTGCACCGATGGTAAATCCATTGGTGAGATGTAAAGAATCGTGATCCGGAGCTTCTAGTACGTGATCAGCCTCTCCAAAATCTCCTCCGCGGAATCGAATGACAGGCAGTCCACCCATTCCATCAAGTCGCTTGGATAGGAATTGTGGCTGCAGGGCTGGAGCCTCCTGTCCGAGGATTTCCTGAGGCTGGTTTTCGCCGATGGCTTGATCTTGCCAATGAGTAACCGATTCGTTGTTCGTCGGAGTTTCTCCCGCAGCATTCTTTACGCCCACATCAGATTTAAGCCACAGAGTAAGAGAATTCGAACTGTCCTTGAATGTGGGCTTTTGCTGGGGTGTGCTATTAGCCTCCATCGAATCGAAGTGATTTAAGAACTTTAAGCTGGTTTCAAATTCCTGCTGATCGGGCGATCTTCCAAAGGCGAGTTGGAATGCAAGTTGAATTTGTTTGTGCTTGTCCTCACCAGCGGTAGATTGTATTCGTGCGGCCAACGCCAAAGAACGGTCTTGTGCAAAGCGATTGTTTAATAGGTAGAGCGACTGTAGAGGCGAAGTGGAGACTTGCCGTTGCAGACAAGCTTCCGATAGTGCAGTAGGGCCATCGAAGAGTGATTGCAATTGAGGTGGTTTATCCCGTTCCTGGAAAAGGTACATGCCACGCCGAGTGCTTTGTGTTTCCTCAGTTACAGGAATTGAAATCCCACCAATGCTCCGGTCCAGCTCTCCACTAACGACCAGCAAGGAATCTCTAATAGCTTCTGCTTCCAAACGTCTCCGAGGCCAACCGGTTAACAAGGTAGGTTCTACAGGTGTACGACCTTGTTCGTAAGTTACGATCCTTTGCTTCCATGTTTGGGAAGTGGTGATTAGGCGATGGATATGTTTGGTGCTCCAGTTGTTCTCGATCAATTCACTTGCCAGCCAGTCTAGTAGAGCTGGATGGCTGGGCTGAGCACCTTGGATTCCGAAATTGCCGGGTGTGCTGACCAATCCTGTACCAAAGTGAAACTGCCAAATCCGATTTACCCATACACGGGCAGTGAGTGGATTCTGTTTGGAAGTAATCCAATTCGCTAAAAGAGTACGAGACTTGTCATGGACATCAATGTCGGGGGAATTCCCAAATGCTTCCGGCCAGCCAGGTGTCACGGTCGCCACTGTTTCAAAAATCTGTCCACGAGCTAATAGGTAATCACGTTGGTCTAGAAATCGATCCTTATCATGCATGAGTGGAAAGTTACCAGCCATAGGCAGAGTATTGAGTTCGTGGGGACTGGTGATCGGAGAATAGAACGCCCACGTTTGAGCGGTATCATTGATGACTTTGTCTAACTCGCTGCGAAGAACATCCAGCCGTTCTTGCTCGTCCTCCTGAATGCGGAAGGCGTTACAACCTGCGATTTGAATATTCATGCGTGTCCGGTGAGGACGGAATTCACGTTCTTGTTCGAGCGTTCGTTCGGACTCCCGCGAATTTAGCAGATGACGGATCGACTCAGGTTCTTCTTCAAATCCTGTACTGAGAACTCGCTTACGGACTTTGAGGTCGAATGCAAGCAGGTCCTTGGAAATCTGATCAATAGCCTCCGGGTGTTCGGTATCCTTGAGGACCAGATTGCCGGGAAAACCTTTGGTGAAGAATGCCTTCAGGCGATAAAAGTCACGCTGGGTGATCGGATCAAATTTATGGTCGTGGCAACGAGCACAACCAATGGTGAGCCCTAATACGGATCGCGAAAGAGTACTGACAATGTCGGTATACATATCGTTTTCTGCTCGATAGAAATGCAAATCATCGGCGCTGATCCTAGCGGCCGCCAGAAAACCAGTTGCAATCAGATTCTCATCGCTATACGGCTCCATTTCATCACCGGCGATTTGCTGCTTAATGAATCGAGCATAGCTTACATCGCGATTGAAACTCTCGGTCACGTAATCTCGATAACGCCAGGCATGTGGCCGGGCGTTGTTTTGCGCGTAGCCCTCGGATTCAGCCCAACGTGCTGAGTCCAGCCAGTGACGCCCCATCCGCTCACCATAATGCGGCGAATTCAAAACGTCCTGTACAACATCACTCCAGGCACGATCTTCTGCCGTATGTTGCTCCAATTCCTGGGGTGTGGGAGGCATGCCGTGAAGAATGAGATACAAACGACGGACCAATGTGGCACGGTCCGCAGTTGGACTGGCCAGTAATTGCTCCGATTCATGGCCTTGAGCAATGAAGGAGTCGATGGAGTTGACCGTTGTAGTTAACGGATCGTTTTCGGTTGTGGATGGAGTGACTCGGAATTTGTTTGCAGGCACAGGGGGACGTTGGATCGGCTGAAATGCCCAATGCTTTTTGGCGATGATGCGATGAGGATTCGGTAGGACAGTCTCATCCCATTTGGCTCCCTGATCAATCCAGGCACGAAGGATACCAATCTCCTGGCTGGATAACGCCTCGCCTAAGTCTGGCGGAGGCATCTGTTTGTCAGGATCGAGTCCTGCAACGACATGAATCAATCGGCTGGTCTTACTGCTTCCTCTCAGAACCAAAGGGACACCATCCGATTCACCAAGAAGTTTCGCATGATAATCAAGGCGAACCCCTGATTCCGGATTTGATCCTTCGTGACAGCCTAAGCAATGTTGCTTTAATAGAGGGTAAATATCTTTGGAGAACGAAATCTTCCGAGTCGCCGCTGGTGGAAAGGTCGCCTGACTCTTCTTAAGTTCATCTGAGGATGATACAGGGAGCTCCTGAGCGTTTAAGCCAGTATGCATGAGAACGGGCATGCCAATGCCAACCATCAAGAACAGAATCGTGAGATTAAGCGAATTGGTCCGTTGCAATAGTCTGACTTTCTCAATTTGTTTGATGGCTCGACTCTTTTTAATATACCTGAGTGATCTAGCTGTTTATAGGAAAGAGTTGTGTTGCTCCGGGCCAAGACCGTCTTATTGTTTCAGCGGCGGTGAGTCAGCTTATCAGTTGATCGGCCTGTTGTGGTAAATTGAAAGTGTTCCTTAGTACGTCCTCAAGGCCTTTCAATGATCATGTCCTCTTCGTTTGCCCAGTACTCGAAATCCTTGTGTCTAATTAGCCTGTGTATCGGTACGTTGATCGGTAGTTCACAAGTCTCAGGTGACGATTGGTCTCAGTGGAGAGGGCCAAATCGAGATGCAAAGTCTCAGGAATCAGGGTTACTCAAGTCATGGCCAGCCGATGGCCCGCCACTTGATTGGAGTGTCTCTAATCTCGGTGAAGGCTATGCCAGCCTTGTAGTGGCTAATAGGCAGATTCATACGATCGGTAACGAATCAGGTGTGATCTATGCTTACGGGTTGAAAGAGACAAATGGGGAGATCCTCTGGAAGACCAAAATAGGTGAGTCTAGTCGGCATGCGATGTCTACTCCTACGGTCGATGGCGAGTTTCTTTATGCCCTCGATCCCGACGGTGTGTTGAGCTGTCTATTGGTGACGTCGGGTGAGATTCAATGGCAGATCGATTTTATAAGTGACTTTGGTGGAAAACTCCAGTCGGGTCGTGGGTACGGTGAATCACCTTTAATCGATGGTGAGAATCTTATCTGTACGCCAGGTGGTGATGAGGCTCTCATAGTGGCTCTTAATAAAGCGACTGGTGAAGTCGTCTGGAAGACAGCGGCCTCTAACTTGGGTGCCAAAGGAAAGGACGGTGCGGCCTTTTCTTCTATTGTAAAAACTCAGGTTCAGGATGTGGCGATGTATGTCCAGTTGGTGGGCCGCGGGTTGGTTGGCGTTGAATGTTCCAGCGGACGATTGCTATGGAGCTACAACGATATTAGCGCCGATATCGTCAATATTCCCACGCCCGTCGTACAGGGCGACTTAGTGTTTTCCGCTAATGGATACAACGCAGGAAGTGTCCTACTTAAACTCGTGCCAACCGGCGAGCAAGAAATTGACGCGAAGGAGGTATATCGATTACAGGGGAATCAATTTCAGAATCATCATGGAGGAGTCATTGCACTGGGGACCGCTGTTATCGGTGGGCATGGTAGCAACAATGGTTTGCCAACTTGTGTTGATTTAGAAACAGGCGATATCCTTTGGAAGCGTCGTGGCCCCGGAATTGGCTCCGCCTCCGTCATTCATGCCGATGGTCGTTTTGTCTTTCGGTATCAAAATGGAGTGGTTGCTCTACTTGATGCCGATCATGCAGGATTCACTATTGAGGGTAAGCTTCAGATTCCGGGAGCCGGAGGGGATAGCTGGTCGCATCCAGTCATCGCCAATGGGCGTTTGATGCTACGTGAACAGAATTCCATTTATGTGTATGACGTGCGAGGCACGGCGGCGACAAATCAAGAAACCAAACCTCAATTGGCGAGTGCCTTTAGTCAGGAAATGAGACAGGCGTTGAATTTACATGGAGTCAGACATTCAACGATCGGACGATTACACGCTGATACCAGTGCCTTTGACGCTCAGCAATTCTATCGCTTCGGAAGATCCCAGACAGAAGACTCAGCGATTGAGCAAATCCCAGTGGTTCGATTGCGAACCGATGAACAAGGTCAGTTCGATAGTGCTCAATTGACGTTGCTACAAGCTGCGGAGCAAGACTTTGTACTCGACTTTTCCAGTGAGAATGTAGCTGGGTTTCAGTTTCAACAGCTTTCTCTGTTGCCCCGCCTTCTTGGGTTAGAGTTGCAGTTTTGCACCGGCATCACACCCGAAACACTTGCAACCATAAGTTCGATTGGAAACCTAAAAACAATACGCCTGGTTGGTACGGATATCTCAGATGAATCGATCGCTGCCTTGTCGGACTTGAAGAATCTCCAGTCTTTAGATCTGGAAGTCTGTGAGTCGATTTCTGATCAAGCATTGCCTGTAATTTCTGGTTTCTCACAATTGCGATGTTTAGTCCTCAAGAAAACAGCTTTTGAAAAACTGAAAATTACAGATCTGGGAATAGCTCACTTACCTAAGCTTCAAAACCTGGAAGTTTTGAGTTTATACGGAAATCGAGTGTCCGATGCGGGAATGAAAAGTATCGCCAGCCTGCGGAATTTGAAAGTATTAGATCTGAGTTTGGTCGGTATTACCGATGACGGGGTGAATGCGTTAGCACCACTAGAGAACCTTGAAGAGCTATACCTGCTATATAACACAGGCTTTGCGGGGCCTTTACTGACTGATCAATGCGTGGAGACGATTGGGACCTTTCAAAAATTAAGGCATTTGAGTTTGGTGGGAGCCAAGGTGACTGCGACGAGCGTGGATACGCTGAGTGGATTGAAGAATCTTGATCAGCTACAACTGCAGTACTCAAGGCTGGACAGCATGGGGCTGCGTCGACTTAGTGAAGCTCTGCCAAATACGAAGATCACAAAATAGCATTGCTCTTCGGACGGGAGTCTGGATGGAACGTTATTTTATTGATGGAACATTAAGATTCGCTCACAATAAAAACAGACTTTCCTTTTGGGGACTTAGAACGAATCGTCAATTTAAAGATGACTATGAGTGTCACAAGCCATCGCCGAGATTGGATAACTGCAGGAGCTTTGAGTTTCTTTGGAGGTGGTGCACTTACGCATTGGGCTCAAGGAGTAGAGCATGGTGACCGGCCTCGCAATTTCGGTACGGCTAAGTCCTGTGTTGTGGTATTTCTCTTTGGTGGGCAAGGGCAACAGGATACTTACGATCTGAAGCCAAATGCACCTGCGGAAATCCGCGGTGAGTTTTCCCCGATTGCCACCAATGTCGTCGGGACTCAGATCTGTGAACATCTTCCGCATCTTAGTAAGACGATGGATAAAGTCACGATTATCCGTAGCATGTCTCATGCGGATTTCGAACATGGTTCTGCTTCCTATACGGCACTGACCGGGCACCCTCATCCCTTACCTGGAACAAATACTCCGGCTCGGCGAGAGGACTTTCCAACATACGGAGCCGCCGTCGCTCATCTCAAACCTACCGATCGTCCTGTACCCAGCGCCGCCGTTCTGGGGCCTGTGATGCATCAAGGGAATCGGCCGCCGATGGCAGGTCAGAATGCAGGATTTTTAGGGCATGCCTTTGAACCGTTTCGAGTTGCTCAGGATCCGAACGGCGAAGAGTTCGCAGTGGATGAACTCGCCCTCCCACAAGAAGTAAATGGAGTCAGATTTGACCAGCGATTCAAACTGCTGTCAAAGCTGGAGCCTCGATTACCTGCGGTGGATCGTCGCGGTGAGATTCAGGGAATGTCGGACTTGAAGCAGCGCGCATTTGGATTGTTAGGTTCAGGTAGAAGTCGTCAGGCATTCGACTTGGCACGCGAGTCGAGTACTCTTCGGGATCAATACGGCCGTCATAAGTTTGGACAAACGATGTTACTGGCTCGGCGATTGGTCGAAGCGGAAATTCCATTAGTAACCGTCAACTGGGCTCGCTCCAATCAACAGGAATGGGATACTCACTCTAAGAACTATCCCACCATGAAAGATAAATTACTGCCTCCCTTTGATCAGGGACTTTCTGCTTTTATCAACGATCTGGATAACCGTGGAATGTTAGATTCCACCATGGTGATCGCGCTGGGGGAATTTGGAAGAACCCCTCGTATCAATAAAGATGCAGGGCGAGATCATTGGCCCGATGTCTATTCTGTTTTGGTTGCAGGCGGTGGATTCAAACGGGGCGTGGTCGTGGGGGCCAGTGATCAGCATGCCGCATTTCCACAATCCGATCCCATCGCGCCCTGGGATTTGTCTGCGACGATGTTTCATCTGTTGGGTATCACTCCGCAGACTCATGTTTATGATAGGACTGGTCGGCCATTCGCTCTGTCACCGGGACGAGTGACCACAGATTTACTTACCTAATTTGCTTGCACGGATTTAAAATACGTTTGATGAGAATCATGAAATCTATCCTTACTTTGATATCAACTCTCTTTGTTTTCGGAACACCTATCGTTCAGGCGGAAGACCGACCAAATTTCATCATTGTCTATATAGATGATCTCGGTTGGGCGGATACGTCCGTGCCAATGATGATCAGTGATCCGGATTCGGCGAGCGATTTTAATCAAACACCTCATCTAGAGAAACTTGCTCAGCGGGGCATGGTTTTCTCGAACGCTTATGCTCCGGCCCCGACCTGCACGCCTTCCCGAAAGAGTATCCAATTTGGTAAGACGCCGGGTCGACTGGGATACACCTTTGTTCATGATGTATTGGCACTGCAGAAGGAACTGTCGTGGGAAGACGAATTGTCACTGGCAGATGTCGTTAAAGCAGCAGATTCAGACTATGTTACCGCTCACTTTGGTAAGGGCATGGGCGGAGACAGGATGGATACGATTGGTTATGACGTAACCGATGAAGTGGATGGAAATTCAACAAATGGTAATTTCCACGGTGAGTATCTTAGCTTGAAGAATCGTGAGTCATTGCCGTCAGATAATCCGAAACGCATGGCGTCGCTGGAAAAGAGTTCGTTGGAGTTTATTAACGAGTATGGTGGCAAGCGTCCCTTTTTCATGATGGTTTCTCATTATGCAGTCCATGTTCCTCATGCAGCTCGTCCAGACCTGATCGAAAAGTATCGTAAATTACCTCGTGGGAAATATCTCGAGGATGACGACTACTTACCAGAGGATCAGATTTCAGAATCACGCAAGATCAGCCACTGGCGACTGCAGTATGCGGCGATGTTGGACGAGGTGGACCAGGGTTTGGGAGCGATTATGGCTGCCGTGAAGAAAACAGGACAGCAGGATAATACCTTCATCATCTTTACATCCGATAATGGTGGCGGTCTTAATCCCAACGGGACTCTGCGTGGTGGCAAAGCAAATCTGTACGAAGGTGGTTTGCGAGTTCCTTTTGTTGTGGCAGGTCCCGGCGTTCGATCCGGAGTGCAATGTGATGTCGCAATCAATCAATGGGACCTCTTACCGACGTTTCATGATTATGCAGGTAACGAACAAGCTCTCCCGGAAGATCTAGATGGTGGAAGTCTGCGACCCGTGTTTGAATTTGGGAATAATGCCAAAGTGGAGCGACCGGTCGAAGGATTTGTTTATCACTACCCCTGCTACTTCGCGCCACCAGTGACCGTGATCCGACTGGGTGACTATAAGTTGATGGAGCATCACCTGACTGGTGAACAAAAGCTTTTTAACGTCGGCACGGATTACTATGAGCAACAAAATCTGATTGGGGACTTACCCGCTAAGGCCGCAGAACTCAAAGCCGTCATGGATAAATATCTTGAAGAGATTGATGCAGAGGACGTGCAAGATGTTTATAAGGCCCGGTTTGCTGAGCTGGATCGATTCGAAGCAGGAGCAATTGAGCAGCATAAAAAGCGTATCGAGCGAGCCGCTGGAGATAAACAACTTATCGCAGAAGCGGATAAATGGCTGCAGGAGCAGTTGGAGCGATTTGACCAGAATCGCAAAGAGTGCCGGGAAAACATGCAAGGAAAGACGTTTTGATATTTATCGACTTAAACATTTGACCGTTTAACCAGTTGGCTAGTTAGACAATTCCGGGGAAATCCAGCCCGCAGCATGATGTCATTTTGTCCGGAAGGCCGCGCTCTGAACGAGTGCATGAATGAACTCGCTGACAGCGAATTCCCTGCTTTTGGCGGAGGTCACAATTTCGTTTGCGA
>NZVD01000027.1 GCA_002701385.1 Rhodopirellula sp.
CAGAATCAGATAACCGTCTTCGTCTAACCATTGGCCAAACATGTCGAATCTTACTCAATCTTCTTTGCAGGCTGCCATTGAATCCCGTCAAGCCAAAGTGGGGGTCATTGGATTGGGGTATGTTGGCTTGCCGTTGATTCACGCATTTGTCTCGGCAGGGTTTCGCACTCTGGGCTTTGATGTTGATCAATCGAAAGTTGAAAAACTGCAACAGGGTGAAAGTTACATCAGCCATTTATCTTCGGAGTGGATCGCTGATTGTATTGATAATCAGTCTTTTCAACCGACTTCGGACATGAGTCGTTTGTCAGAGGTGGACGTTATTTTGATTTGTGTTCCCACGCCGTTGACCGGTGAACGGGATCCGGACTTGCAGTACGTGGTAAAGACCACCGAGACGATCGCCAAGTTCTTGCATGGGGCCCAGTTGGTGGTTCTCGAAAGCACGACCTATCCGGGGACAACACGTGATGTGATGTTGCCTCTTTTAGAACAAACCGGGAAGCGTTTGGATACCGATTTCTTTCTGGCATACAGTCCGGAACGAGAAGACCCTGGCAATGTCAGCTTCACTGCCCGTCAGATTCCCAAAGTTGTGGGAGGAGCAAGTCAGTCTAGTGAGCTGCTGGCAGTGTCGCTTTATTCGAGTGCCGTGGTTGAAGTTGTACCGGTATCAAGTTGCGAAGTCGCGGAAGCCTGTAAGATTCTTGAGAATACGTATCGCAGTGTAAATATCGCCATGATCAATGAGCTCAAAATTTTGTTCGATCGACTTGAGATCGATGTTTGGGAAGTGGTGGAAGCAGCGAAGACGAAACCGTTTGGATTTCAGCCGTTTTATCCGGGGCCAGGTTTAGGAGGGCACTGTATTCCCATTGATCCCTTTTATCTGAGTTGGTTGGCAAGGCAAAACGATATGGAAACTCGGTTTATCGAATTGGCCGGAGAAGTGAATGCTTCGATGCCTGCATATGTCGTGCAAAAACTGACCGAGGCGCTAAATATGGACGGCAAGCCGGTCAACGGTTCTCGAATCGGTATCCTGGGGATTGCTTATAAGCGGGATGTAGACGACCCACGAGAAAGCCCGTCGTTTCGGCTAATGGAGCTGCTGGGGGCTTTGAAAGCGGAATTGAGTTACGTCGATCCTCATATTCCAGTGTTACCCGACATGAGAAGTTTCGAGGTTCCGGATTTACAGACGGAGCAATTGACTGCTGAGTATCTCGCTTCTCTGGATGCCGTGCTTATCTCGACTGACCACACGGTATTTGATTATCAACTCATCGCGGATCATGCTGGTCTGGTGATCGATACGCGTAATGCCATGGCTCAAACCGATGATGCTAAGGCCAGAGTGGTTAAGGCATAGTGGTCTCACTCTCGACAGTTGTTGGCAAGCAAGGTGGTGCTGCCGTCTGACGTTGAATAAATCCTCTTGGAATTGGCGGGAATCTCTGTTGATGTGCTGTTAGGGCGGTTTTTAGATGCTGGAGTGATAACTATACTAAATGCACGCGCCGTAGCTGACGGGAGGTAGCCTACCTTTCGTCCTTCTTTGTCAAAATCAAATCAAGAGACTCGAGAAATCATGAGCATTGATACAAATGCCGGGGGCAATGCTCCTCGTACAATGTTTGAAAAAATCTGGGATCAGCATGTCGTCCATGCAGAAGATGGTAAGCAGACCCTGTTGTATATAGACCTTCATTTGGTTCACGAAGTGACCAGTGCACAAGCATTTGAAGGATTACGGATTGCAGGTCGTAAAATTCGACGACCGGAACGAACCGTGGCGACTCCCGATCATAATGTCCCCACGACCGATCGTAGCCTGCCGATCGCCGACCCCATAGCTGCAATCCAGGTGGAAACTTTACGTAATAACTGTAAGGAATTCGGCGTCACGCTCTACGATATCGATTCCGAAAATCAGGGGATTGTACATGTCATCGGTCCAGAACTTGGTTATACCCAGCCAGGGATGACCATTGTTTGTGGCGATAGTCACACGGCAACTCACGGAGCCTTTGGTGCTTTGGCATTTGGAATTGGTACCAGTGAAGTCGAACACGTCATGGCGACGCAGACCCTTCCTCAGTACAAACCAAAAACGATGGAATTGCGTGTGGATGGCGAATTAAAGCCGGGAGTGACAGCGAAGGACTTAGTACTGTACCTCATCGGTGATCTGACAACGGCAGGTGGAACTGGCTATGTGCTTGAGTATACAGGTCAGGCCGTTCGCAACCTTTCGATGGAAGAACGGATGACCGTTTGTAATATGTCCATTGAAGCCGGCGCTCGAGCAGGTCTGATTGCTCCGGATGAAAAGACATTTGAATACATTCGCGGTCGTAAATATGCTCCCCAGGACTTTGATGCAGCGGTCGCGAAATGGCATCAGCTCCCGTCCGACGAAGGAGCTCAGTATGACGTCAGTAAAGTCTATGACGGCGCAGATATTCAGCCTCAGGTGACATGGGGTACTAACCCCGGTCAGGTTATTTCTGTTACTGCTCCGATCCCCTCCCCTGGCGACTTCGAAGATGAAGTGGAACAAAAGACAACCGCTCGGGCTCTTGAGTACATGGGCTTGGAAGCCGGAAAGCAGCTTTCCGATTTCGACGTGGATCGAGTCTTCATCGGTTCCTGTACCAACTCTCGTATCGAAGATTTACGAGCGGCTGCGGCTGTTGCCAAAGGGCATAAGGTCTCCAGCGATGTCAACGCGATGGTCGTTCCTGGTAGTGGAGTTGTAAAGCGTCAGGCCGAAGAGGAAGGACTCGATCGCATCTTTACCGAAGCTGGATTTGAATGGCGGGAAGCTGGCTGCAGTATGTGTCTGGCGATGAATCCAGATAAATTGGACCCAGGGCAACGCTGTGCTTCTACCAGTAATCGCAACTTCGAAGGAAGACAGGGTAAGGGCGGTCGAACCCATCTTGTTTCCCCTGCGATGGCCGCCGCTGCCGCAGTACGAGGCACGTTTGTCGACGTCCGCGACTGGGACTTCAAACAATAAATCATTACCTGCAATAATCTACGTAAGTCAGGATTTAGAAAATTATAAAGGTTGCCATTTGATGGACGCTTTCACAGTACATACCGGCGTGGTTGGAGCAATGGATCGAGCCAACGTCGATACCGACCAGATCATTCCAAAACAATTCCTTAAACGCATAGAACGTACCGGATTCGGGCAGTTTCTGTTTTATGACTGGAGATTTCATGATGATGGTTCAGAGAATGCGGAATTCGAATTGAATCAATCTGAAGTCCAAGGTGCAAGTATCCTGCTGGCTAAGAGAAACTTTGGTAGCGGGTCGTCACGAGAGCATGCCGTTTGGGCACTCACTGATTTTGGATTCCGATGTGTGATTGCTCCCAGCTTTGCTGATATTTTCTATAACAACAGCTTTAAGAACGGGATGTTACCGATTGTCCTGCCGGAAGAAACGGTCGAGCAACTATTCAGTAGAACTCAAGCTGGTGGACGAACCGAATTGACCATCGACCTGGAAAATCAAGTCATTCGAGGGGAAGAAGGATTGGAAATCCCGTTCGAAGTGGACAGTTTTCGGCGACATTGTTTACTCAATGGCCTGGACGATATTGCTTTGTCGCTGGAGCACGAGGACAAAATCACAGCCTTCGAACTGGCTCGGGAAAACGCCTGATTTACCCTCCCCCCTGTTAGCACTGCCCAGCATCTGAATTGCTTGACTACGCATTTTGTGGGCTGTCAAATAGGGCTAACGGTTCGAGATCGTTGCAGAGAAGCATTACATCTAAGGAGAAAACGGATCATGAAAAAGCTATCAATTCACCAATTGGCTTTCGTTATCGCAGGACTGGTTGCCGGATTGGTGTTTGTTTCTGAAGGAACAAATTTGTTCGCGAAAGAAAAACAGGTTGTGGAATTGCCATTGGGATTGGAACCGTTCAAGGTTCCCGCTGATAACCCTTTGACAAAGGCCAAGATCGAATTGGGGAAACAGCTTTATTTTGATAAGCGATTGTCCAGTGATAATACGGTAAGTTGTGCGTCTTGCCATGATCCAAACAAGGGTTGGTCCAATGACGAAGCATTCGCTACGGGAGTCGATGGCCAGATGGGCGGTCGCAGTGCTCCCACCATTATTAACTCAGCCTACTTCCCGCTCCAGTTTTGGGATGGACGCGCTAAAGGGTTGGAAGGTCAGGCTCTGGGCCCGATTGCAAATCCGATTGAAATGAATCTACCGATTGATAAAGCCGTGGAGAAACTGAGTGAGATCCCTGGGTATCGAAAGCAATTCAAAAAGGTCTTCAAGTCTGATGTGACAGCAGACGGTATTGCGAAGGCCATTGCCTCGTTCGAGCGTACGGTTCTGTCTGGAGACGCTCCTTATGATCGTTTTAAAGCTGGGGATGAATCGGCATTGTCCCCGGCAGCAAAACGTGGCATGGATTTGTTTTTCAATAAAGCTAAGTGTAGTGCCTGTCACAAAGGTCACAGCTTTACCGACTTGGCATTTCACAATATTGGTGTTGGCTACGACAAAGATAATCCAGATCCGGGGCGATTTGCCGTAACGAATCAGGAGGGTGACCGAGGTCGCTTCAAGACACCTCCTTTACGAGATATCCATACATCTGCTCCGTTTATGCACGACGGAAGTGTGAAGACTCTTAAAGAGGTCGTTGAGTTTTATAACAAAGGTGGAATCAAAAATCCGCAACTCGATGAAGAAATGAAACCATTGAAACTTACGGAAGAAGAAATTGCGGACATCGTAATTTTCATGAAGGAAGGGTTGAAGAGTAAGAATTATCCTCACGTCGACCCACCAGAGCTTCCCTAACCAAAATGCTATTAGAGGTATCCTGGTCTCCAGACTGGAACGCGACAGGATACTTCGGGTAACAACAGACAGTCGGCTCGATTATGAGCCGGGAAAGATATCAGGAGAGAGAGAATGAAAAAAATTAGAGTTATAACAAGCGTGTTTGCGTTATTAGCGATGTCCACCATCGTGCAGGCTGAGCCTAAAGTGGAAACGGTTGTCGAAGGATTGAGTGTGCCTTGTGGAGTAGCGATTCAACCGGGAACCGGTCACGTATTCGTTGCTGATAGTGCGGCAGGTCGCGTTGTACGAATCGTCGATGGGAAAATTGAAAATGTAATCGTTGATTTCCCTATCGATAAATATGGTAAGGGACCGACCTACCCGATTGGCCCTCTGGGACTAGCATTTATTGATGAAAAAGTTCTGGCCGTTGGTGGCGGTGGCTATCCTGATGCCAAAGATAAACTGCGAGTCTACAACATCCCTGCAACTGGCGGAGATGCTCTTAACGCAGACGAAGATGACGCTGCTGCTTTGGAGATCCCAGCGACGGATAAATTAGCCGGAGAAGGTAACTTCTATGGCGTTGCCTTTACCGGTGATGCGTTATTCGTAACCTGTAATGGTGACGACACTAAAGGCTGGATCTCTCGTGCTGGCGTCAAAGGAGCTAAAGTAGGGCCATTTATGCGAGCCATCGCTACAAAGGAATTGACAGAAGTAGACGCTCCAGTCGCCATCACCGTGGCTCCTGATGGGTCTCTGGCTGTTGGCCAAATGGGAGAAATCTCTCTACCCGGAGACGGCCTGCTGACTTTCTATGATCCCAAAGATGGGGCTAAGCTAGCTAACTTTGAAACAGGTCTTAGCGACATCACTGGACTGGCATATGCCCCCAAAGGGAAATTGTTGGCTACCGATTTTGCCTGGGCTGACACAAGTGAAGGTGGACTTTTTCAGATCGCTGCGAAATACACCAAGAAGAAGCAGAGTATTGAAGTAACGAAAGTAACTGGTTTGGATAAGCCAACTGCCATTGCTGTCGACGCTGAAGGAAATGTTTACGTGACAGTGATTGGTTCGGGCGAAGGAGCTTCAGGGAAATTGCTGAAGATCTCGAACCTCTAAACCTGCTCAAATATTAAAAAAACCTCGCGACGAAATTCGTTGCGAGGTTTTTTTTGTGCAGATGTTTTGTTGGTTGGTTGAGAATCAGAGGTTAGTCGATGTTTCGAGTGACTTCGAATCCCAGTTCTTCAATCATCCTGTAGTCTTCTTCGGGAGCTTGGCCTTGAGTGGTCAGGTAGTCGCCGACAAAGAGCGAGTTGGCTGCATAGAGACCTAAGGCCTGTAGACTTCCCAGATGGATTTCGCGTCCTCCGGCAATACGAAGTTCTTTATCAGGATTGACAAAGCGATACATAGCCAATGCCTTGAGGCAGTATTGAGGAGTCAGTGTGTCGATGCCTTCGAGTGGTGTGCCATCGATAGCGTTGAGAAAGTTGAGAGGAATCGATTCTGCCTGCACTTCACGTAGCGACAAAGCCATGTCGACTACGTCTGAGTCCTGTTCCCCCATTCCGATGATTCCACCACTACAGATTTCCATTCCTGCATTGCGGATGCTATGAAGTGTATCCATGCGATCTTTGTAAGTGTGGGTCGAACAGATTTCACCGTAATGAGATTCGCTGGTGTTCAGGTTGTGATTTACACGGTCCACGCCTGCGGCTTTAAGGCGGGCGGCTTGTTCATCATCAAGTAATCCCAGGCAGGCACAGATTTTTAGGTCGTGCTCGGCTTTAATCTCCGGAACAATCGTTTCGACGGCCTTCATTTCACGTTCACTGGGGCCTCGAGCTGAAATGACGATGCAGTAAGTTTTGGCATTCTTTTCTGCCGCGATTTTAGCGCCTTCCATCAGGTTGGCTCGGCTAAGGATGTTGTACTTTGGAATTTCGGCATCTGAAACTTTGGACTGAGAACAGTAGGAACAGTCTTCAGGGCAGAGTCCGCTCTTAGCGTTCATTAAGAAGTAAAGTTGAACGGTCTTGCCAAAGTGTTTCCTGCGGATCTTAAAGGCTGCAGCCATAAGGTCCAGAAGTTCATCGTCATGGCTGCGGAGGATTGCCTCGGCTTCCTCCTTAGTTACCTGATGCCCGTTTAGTACGGACTCGGCTAGTTCATGCCAGGAGGATGTGTTGACGGATGATGGGATGTCAGTTGTGGCCATAGGAAAAATATCGTCAATGAATGTACTTTGAGTTAACCTAGAAATAATGATGGTTTCCAACAATTGTCGCAAGCCCCTGTTGCAAGGTTTCAACAAGGATTGTGGATAATGGTATTATAAACACTTACAAACCACTCCCCCCCCTCCTCTGGTATGAAAATGCTACCCTTCCCTCAATATCTAGTCCGAGTTGGCGCAATGGGGAATGTAGGTCGATTTCGGGCTGTGGAACCAGTCCAGTTCACTCGGCACTGCCGAGTGATTTGCAGGACGGTTCGAGGTTTGGAAGTCGGGGAAGTACTGGCTCGGGTTGACGCGGTTCAGTCATCAGATTGTGATGGAGAATTACTACGTCAGGTTGCAGTTGAAGATGACCTGCTACTGGCTCGTCTCGAGAAAAACCGGGATGCCGCCTTTCAGGCTTGTTGCGAGTTATTAGAAGAACGCCAGATCGAAAACGTTTTACTCGATGTAGAACAACTGTTTGATGGAAGTTCGCTGTACTTCTACTTCTTAGGTGATGTCTCTGATGAGTTGGAGGCACTGACTTCAGCATTGGCTGTTCGGTACGACTCACAGGTGCAGTTTTCTCAATTTGCCGAAGCGGTAATCGCAGGCTGTGGGCCCGACTGTGGAACCGAATCGGCTGCAGGCAACTGTGGAGAAGGCGGTTGCTCTACCTGTGCTCTGGCAAAAGCCTGTCATTAATGGATTCTTAAAACTTTAAGTCTTAATGAAAGCACTCTAAATGAAAGTGCCTAGTATCGCAGAGCTTGCCGTACGCCTTCGCTCCAACCAATTGACCATTGCGGATCTTGTGCAGATTTGTCTAGATCGCATCGAAGAAGTTGAGTTAGAAATTCAGGCATGGGTTGAAGTCGATCGTGATAGAGCACTCTCTGAAGCGGCTCGCCTACAACTTGAACTGGACTCGGGTGTCGATCGTGGCCTGTTGCATGGTATCCCGTTGGGGATAAAAGATATTATAGATGTCAGTGGTTTTGCTACCAGAGCGGGCACAACCTGGCGGGCTGAGGCCTGCCAGCAATCAGCTCCTTTAGTGCAGAATCTACTGGAAGCCGGGGCGATCGTATTGGGAAAAACAGTCACGACGCAATTCGCCGGATTTGACCCCTCGGTGACTCGTAATCCAGCGGCTCCGGGGAGAACCCCTGGTGGTTCGAGCAGTGGTTCTGCAGCCGCCGTGGCAGCAGGAATGTGCATCGCAGCTATTGGAAGTCAGACTGGTGGATCGATCAATCGACCAGCGAGCTACTGTGGTGTCGTGGGGCTCAAGCCAGGTTTTGGAGAAGTATCGACCAAAGGCGTCGTTCCTTTGAGTCCGAATCTTGATCATATAGGGCCCATTACAAATACCGTGGACGATGCCGTGATTTGCTATCAGGCATTGTTGGGGACGGCTTCGGGGCGAATGCCTTCTATCGAAGTCGAGATTCAGCGGCTCGAGGGGTTTTTTGCAAGTGGTGATGATGAATTGAATTCTTTAGTGGCATCACTGGCAGGGGATAAACCGGTGGCCTCCTGCCCGATTGACTTCGATGAACTCACTTTGATGCATCAGCGTCTGATGGCAGGAGATGCAGCAAGAGTCCATGCTGATGAGTTTGCAGAGAATGGAGACGGATACGCTTATCATATGGCCAGACAGATTGAGACTGGTCAGCAGCAATCAGAAGGCGACTACCAAGCTGCATTGGAATATCAAAGCCGGCAGCGGTCCGTGGTCGAACAGTGGCTGTCTCCCACCGAAGTACTGATCCTGCCGGCAACGACTTCACCGCCACCTGACATGACGACAACCGGTAGTCCTTTATTTAATTCCCCTTGGAGTTTTCTTGGATTGCCTGCTTTGTCTGTTCCTAAATCGCTCTCGCAGGATGGTTATCCATTGTGTGTTCAGTTTATTGGACGCAGTGTACAGGCGGTAATCTCGGCGGCCCGCCTGTTCTAATCCGGTAGCGACATCAGAAACTCATTCATCTCCCCTGCTGCATGCAGGTTCCCCTGTGCTTGAGCCTCTTGAATTCCTCGTGTTAACCAATCGCGTGCCTCATCAATGCGGTCAAGTCGAGTGAGTTGCTGGCCAGCCATGAAGAAGGCGGGAACATAAGGCGGAGTGGCTTGCGTAAGCTGATTTAACTGAGCCAGACTGGCTTCATGTTCACTGTCTTTCTCCAGTTCCATCGCCAATGCATATTGGAGAAACGTGTCGTCAGGTTCCTCTGCCAGCATCGCTTCGATTTGCTGTCTTCTCGTGTTTTCGGTCATGGGGCTATTTTGCCTGCTTTATCAAGTTAGGAATTTTTTCAATTTAGGGTGGCGAAACTGAGAGTTGCCGACGATTGCACGTTACGATTCCCCCAGAATCAGGTTGGCTTAGATTCCAACCAAATCCCCCACAATCAAACATTATAGGTGTTTATCATGACTCGGAAACTCACGATTAGCGGCGCCATTCTGGTGATGGTCGGTTTGCTAGCAACTTTCGGTAGTGCAGACGATGTCTCCTCATCGGCGCCTGCACCAGCAGAAATCACAATCCCTCAGTCAGCCGTACCTATTGTACTTACAAAAAAGGAGCAGGCTGAGCCGGATGTCGTAGAAGATGAAACGACATCCGTTTTAACAGTGAAAACATCAGATTCCGAAAGCGATACTTTCATCATACAGCCAGGTGCAAGTTTGCCAGAACAACCTGCTGAACCTACTCTGTTCGCACCTCCGGCAGAATTAACAATTAAAGAGACGCAGGATGCGGAAGCATTGACTCTCGATTCACCAGATAACAGCAGTGACGAATTTCCATTGGTCTCCGGGCCAGCTACTCAACCCACCTCCGATACCGTAGATGCGTTGGAGGCACAAGCTCCGATCGTTACTCCTGAAAGCGAAGGACTGGAGTTTCAGATAACTTCGGATGATGGTACTACGCTTGCGACTCAGTCTCCCGTAATTTCGGAACCAGTCCAACCGGTTTTTGACCCGGCTGAGGAAGTAATTGATAACGGAATTCAGGCCAGCGTTGTGCAAGCTCCTCAGATATCGATTGCTTCTAAAGGTCCCAAAGTGATTCGGGCTGGAGAAATTGGTGAATATCTTATCACCGCTACCAATAGTGGGACGACGCCAGCCGAAGATCTGTTTTTGGTTACGCATTTACCGGAATGGGTGGCGATTTCGGCAACCTCGAGTGACTTTGGTGAAGTGGACCAACTGCCCTCGGCCGAAGGCGTTCAGTTGCAGTGGTTAGTCGGTGTCCTTGGTGCGGGTGAAACTGCAACATGGAGGGTTAAGTTAGCTCCAGAGAAGAACCGTCCATTCGCGATGGATATCAAGTGGACGATTCAACCTCAGACAATTGTGAATCCAATTGAAGTCATCCAGCCAGACATTCAGTTATCACTCGATGGCCCCGAAGTAATGACCTACGGCGACACCAAGATTGTCGAAGTTCGGGTTTCTAACACCGGTAATGGAGATGCTGAAGATGTGGTCTTGAAGATTAATCCAGGAATTGAGCGTGGACAGAGTATCGGTGCCTTACCGGTTGGTGCAAGCAAAGTTGTTGAGTTAGAGCTTACTGCCGAACAGCCAGGCTTCATGGAAATCGATGCATCGGTTGCCGTTGCCGGTAAACAGCATGACGAACAATCTCTTGAAATTCAAATCCGGCGTCCGGAACTAAAGATCGCAGTTGCTGGGCCGTCGAAGAAGTTTGCCGGTAATCCGGTCACCTATCGAATTGAGATTGCCAATACAGGTGACACAGCGGCGAAAGACGTGGTGGTTTCTGCAGTATTGCCAGTGGGTGCTCAGTATAAAAATAACGCCGATGAACTACAGGCCGGTAAACGTAACCTGTCGTGGAAAATTGGAACCGTGGAAGCGGCTTCAACACGAGCTTTCGAGTTTAGTTGTGTCTTGATGCAGGATGGCCAAAATCAATTGTCCGTTCGAATTGAAGCGGCAGCAGCTGAAAGTCGAACCGGACAGTTTAATACTCAGGTGATTGGAGTTGCTGACCTGAAGCTTTTGGTCAACGACCCGCCGGGGCCGAAGATGCTTGATGAACTCGCCGTCTACGAAATCAAGGTGGTGAATCGAGGTACTAAAACAGCCACGAACATCGAAGTGGTCGGGCAATTTGGTTACGGTATCGAACCTGTTAAAACCGAAGGTCGACGAGCTGAGCTGATTCCAGGACAAGCTGTGTTTAATCCAATCGACTCTTTGGCACCCGGACAGGAAGTTGTCCTCAAGGTATATGGCAAAGCAAGTAAGGCTGGACGGCACAAGTTCCGAGCAGTCGTTAAGAGCAATAATCCAGAGACTTCACTGGTTCAGGAAGAAATGACTTGGTTCCATGACGCAGATCAGACAGACGAGTCTGCAGATGGCCCGGTGATTCTCACGGCCGATGGTGCCGGTCAGTAAGCCGTAGAGAGTGCAATTTTAGGAGAGTTTTATGAATTAACACGGAATGGCTGGTCGTCCGGGACGCATCTCTTTCAAAAAGAAAGGCTACTCGTCATCAGCAATGCTCGCATCTGCAAATTCGTGGGGGATGCGATTATTGAGAGGAGTCACTCGAGTTGGAAGAGGGGTTGATCGCTGAGTGGGGGACAAAAGACAACGGTTGATCTGACGTGGGGTTAGCAACGTGGGCCACCAGCTTTCCGTTTAATACATCTTCAACTAGTTGAAGAATGAACTCGCCTCGCCAGCCACTTGTCATGAGTGGCTGGTTTTTTTTATGTCGTTGCTGATGGCGAGACTTTTTGCCTTTACGTCTGCTACCGAGCTTGAGTTCCAAGTACTCTCGTATGTCTGACATCGTGGCGACCAGATTAGGGGCCATCTGGTTCCGTTGACAGTAATCGGAGATAGCCGTGTAGATAAATTGAGCCAAGGTCGACCGTTGAGGAGGTTTCTTGTTGCGGTTGCGTTGAGGACATTCACTGTCGGGGACGTTAAGGGCGTCACTGATTACACTCACGATGGAATCAAAGTGCTTCTGAATGCGTCGATGCTGAACTCCCCTGATCATTCGGAGGTGATCAGGCTTGGCAGACTTACGTTGAGCTAATTCACAAATCATATCATCGCGAATCACTCGTCTGGGAGGACGGTTTTCCTTCTTTGCCAGACCATCTCGCCAATGCCAGAGCTGTCGAGCAATTTCCAGTTCTCTTGGTTGTAGTGATCCGATTCCTGAGAGTGACCGCCAGCGAGGCGAGGTTTCCTGCTCGATAATGTAATTCTGTTGGCGTTGGATTTCCTGTAATACCCATTGATACCGTTCTAAAGAACGTAATCGATCCACCATTATTTCGTAGATGGCTAGCAGGAATTCAACATCCTGAGCGGCGTATTGGCTTTGACCTTTGGTCAGCGGACGATGCCGCCAGTTTGTACGAGTTTCTCCTTTTTGGAGTGAGACTCCCATCAGTCGATTGACCAAATTGCCATAGCTTGCCGGATACTCTATCCCTAAAAAACCGGCCGCAATTTGGATGTCAAAGAGATCCTTGGGGATTTGACGAGTCGCCTGATAGATGAATCGCAATTCCTCGCGACAGGCATGTACGACCACGGTTCGTTGATCCGCAGTTAACCAATTCCAAAAATCCGACAAGTCCTCAATTGCGTAGGGATCAATCAGAGCGATTTCCTGATCAGCAATGACCTGAATCAGACTCAATTCGGGACGGTAGGTATCTTCGGATACGAACTCTGTATCAAACCCTACCAACGGGCATTCGCGATGATCCTCGAGGTATTCATGTAGTCGTTCCGCGGTGGTGATCATTTCGTAGGACAACGGGCGACTCTTTCTCAGGATGCTTTGACGAGGGTGAGCAAGTGTTTGGATTTCTCGGGACAGATTTGTTGTTCCCGCGGGCCACTACAGGCTGCTCCGCGGACTCCAACATAATCCACTTCTAACATCTTAGCATCTAGGATGGTTGATTCGGACAGCGAACCGGCAAGTACGAAAGTTGCTGCCGGAGCTAATTCGAACAACCTCTTTAGTTGAAGAGGGGGGAGATGGTCAAACAGACCACCGTTGGTTTTTCGATAGGTGTCTATTAGAAACGTTTGACAGCCTTCCTGAGATAGCAGCCGGATGATGTCTTCGGGAGCGGGAGCTTGGGCAGCCTGATGGTCGGCATAAATGACTCCCACCAACTCTATCGAGTCAGCAATCAGAACTCGGATTGCACGCCAGGCTTGGATCCAGTTTTGGTCGTGTTGATCGGCTAATCCAACTTTGGCAAAAGCGGTATTTGCCGGCAGAGCACTTAAGTCATTGACCTGGACGTGTTCGAGATCTCCGAGTGCAACGCTGAGACAGGTGTTATGAAGGTCAAGGTTAGCGACCTTGGCCCAGATGGCGGGTGAAGCCGCTCCTAGTGCTCCCCCTTCTGGCTCTTTGATGTCGAGGATGTCGAGATCCGGGCAGGCTGTTAGCACACTTTCGGCTTCATCTTCACTACGGACACTGATAAGTAAGCCGGTCATTTCTATTCTCGGTCCTCGTCGACTTGCGAATCGGATTGAGAATCCAGGTTGTCCTCTTCTTCTGATTGGCTTCGATGGGCAGCGACTAAGGATCGATTTAGAAATCGAAACGTTTCTTTGCTGATCGGCTCTATCCAGGTGCCCCGCACGACTATGTAGCCATCTTCCCATTGTCCAAAAATTGGTTTTACTTTGCGTTGGTGATACTCCGTGGCTCGCTCGGCTAAACGAATCACGATATTGCGAGATTCCGAGAGCTGGTCTTCGGCGTGATGGGCCCTGGGGTTGGGCATAAAACTATCGCTTTGCCCGGCAAAAAACACTTCTACCAACTCGATTGGAATCTTAATGACATGAGGAGGGTTGAGATAAACCAGAAGTTCGCCGTTCTGATAGGCCAGTAAGGGGCGGAAAATCCAGTAAAGCAAGGATGAAATCACGACCAGGCTGAATCCTGCAATGACGCCTGCAGCCAGTCGCCAGGCCAGATGTAATTCACCTGCCCACGGCGTAAGGACAAATCCCGAGACTGCAAATACTAACAGCACTGGGAGCAAGACGGCTGTAAAGGCCCGCCGATTACCGCGGATCCAGATTTCTCGCTTGTTCGACGTGACTTTGTTTGACAATGCTTGTCCCCTTGGGGGAATTCATACAGGGAGGGCTGGAATTAACTCTGGGGTTGATCGAAGAACAGATTTTGAGACGCCTTAGAAAAATCAATTTATCACACAAAGACGGCTTGAGATAGAGCCGCAATGAAGACGACAAAACCAAGGCACTCAGACACGTAGCTCAACAGAGATTGATAAGTTTGAAAATAGACTTGCGAATTGTTGAAAAATCAAATCTCGCTTGTTGACTTCACTCACCGCCGGTCGGATATTGGTTGAATCATCATTGGCTAATCAAAATTGATTATTCGATAATGAGCTCGCTTTATATGTTGATGGTCTCCCTTTGGCATGCGAGTTTCAACAGCTTTTCTTTCAATCTCATCATTCAGAATTTACTTCCATAGGAGTGCCTTCGTGCCAAGTTCTATTCTTGATGCAATTAAATTGGGGATCTGGGATTTTGACCCGGAAGATCAGGATGCTACTCGCGGAGAAGATTACGAGCCGACAAGTTCCTTGCCGGGTTCGGATGAGAAATTGGCTGTTTTGTCAGAGCGAATCAAAGCTGGGTTGCCTCTCTGGCATCCCGAAGATCGTTATAGCTATGACGATTCTAAAAAGATTCCGGACTAATGATTTGCTGCACAGCGAATCTCTATTGATTGGCGATGTCGACGGTTAAGATGCTGTCTTTGATTTCGTAGGCGAGCATGGCAGGTGCGACAATCTGAGTTAGGAGTTGCTCCAGTGTTAGCTGCTTGGCGTCGATCGAAATCAGCTTGGTCCACCTTGCTTTAGCGGCAGTTGTCGCTTGTATTTTTAGATCGGATTGTTGAGCAACGGCTTGTAGAATGGCCTGAGTGGACTGATTCTCTACGGTAAGCGTGTAGACTTGCATCCCAGTCGTTGCAGGTTTGGTTATCGTGGACTTGCCGCCAGCCAAGAGCTTCTCAAATTCGGCAATGTCCTCCCATCGACCCTGGACTGAGATGCCTTCCGGTCGCACCTGAATTTCAAGCTTGGGAAATTGAGTCTTCACTTTGGCCAAATTCGCAGGAGAGATTTTTCTTTGAATGATTTTCTGAAGACTGGCTTGTGATGGGAATTCAATTACCATCATGGTTTGGTCGTCAATGAACTGAAACGTCTTATTGAATCCGGCAAGTAGGATCGTGGTTCGATGTGCGAAGGGAAGTTGAGCCAACGATCCGGCATTCCAAAGATCGTAAGGAATGGCCTCAGGGTTGCTGAAGGCGAGTTGAGCTCTGGTTGCTTCCTGCGTGAGAATGGTTCGAGGTTGTGCAAGTCGTTGCCATTGAAGCGAAACTGGTTTCGTTAATACGGCACGACTACCAGTTGCGGCCGTAGCTCGCAGATTTTGTGCATGGATTTCAGCAACAGTGGCAAGCAAGTGGCAGGTCGGAGTAGGTCCCAGGTAAACGACATCACGGACAAAGCACAGATCAGCTTTAGCGGTGAGTGCGAGACGACGTAGAGTTTGTTCCAGACTCGTGTCTTCTACCTGTAATGAGATCGTCTGCTGAGGGTCGATTCGGCGATCCAGAAAGATGCAGATTTGGAAATTGGATTGCAGTGAATAGACCAAGTCTCGTAGTGGTAGTTTCCACTGTGAGGTCACAGGTCCTTGAAGTCGCTGTTGGAATGCGGCTCCGGTTAGGAAATCTCGGTCTTGAGGTGTGGTCTGTGCCTGAACCGTCTGAATGATAGTGCAAGTTAGCATTGTTGCGGTGGCCAGAATACCACCAAGAGTGCCCAGGGGCTTGCTGATGTGACATCGTACAGAATTCATGCCAATAGCTTTTCAAGTTCTTCACGCATGGTTTTTTCTATCCGACCTTTGACCATCAACATGGCAAAGGGTATGTTTCCACCGACAAGGACTGCATCTTCTAATACTTCCAGGACACCAGTGATTTTCATATTCATGGCCGTGAGTTCGAAATTCAGCTTGTTTTCGTCCCATTCACCGGTCCAGGACGACACCATGTCCTGATACTGATTTTGTACCTGGTCAAGAAAAGAACTGACACGAGTTTGGGCTTCGCTCTGCCCTAGTGAGTGATCAACCGCGGTTAAGAAACCAGGCATAAATATTGGCCTTTCAATTGAAGATGTTGTTTGGTGAAGTGGGAATTATCGAAACTGCTCACCTAGATGAATGTTTAACAGATACTGTAAATAAAAGCGACCTTAGCATTTTCTCTGTTAATCAGAGATTAACAGTGTCAGCACTATAAGTATACGCAGTTTGTTATTGGGGGTTTGCAGTAAAAGCGTTATGTTGTTCTAGGAACAATCCAGTTAGAGCGATTCCTTGTGGCTGATTTTCTAGGTTGAATTTGAAATGCTGAAAAAACGAAGAGCTTTGATGACGATATTGGCGGTGGGGGTCTTGTTGGCCTCCAGTTTTGCAACCTTTGGACAATGGCGATGGTTGATTGGCGTTTATCCAACTGTCGCTGATACAGAATTGGATAGGTTGGGGTACTGGCTGGCCTTGGTTCAGTTGGACGAGCAACCTTCTGAATTACGTCGGTCATTGGTCGATCGCTTTCAGCGGGAATTAGCTGGAGGTTGGAGTCCGCTCAAATCGGAAGATGCTACCGGGTCAGTCGACTTGGAAGCGTATCGTGACCAGATTGCATCGAATATAGAGTTGCTAACGCGTGACTGGTTCTACTATCGTTGCGAGCAATATGTAGAAGTAAATGAAGCGTCGGCGCGTTTGGCGTTTGTGGCCCCTCAGGTTGAGGCGGTTTTGTTTTGGGCTGACGTGTACAGCCAGGTGCATAATCACGGCAAGGATGCGTCCGAGCAAAATGCCTTTGAGCTATTTGATAAATTGGATCTTTGGGTTGAGCAGGCAACGGAGTCCTCGCAACCGATGTTGCGACGTGGGATTCATCACAGTGTGTTGTACTGGCTGAGTACCAATCAAGTTAGTGCACTCTCGCTCGAAACACGGAGGGAATTAGCCGAACGGATTGCAGAAGCACTGGGAGATGGCGCGGGGGATAGTGCCGATTCGCTGGCCTTAGAGGAACAGCATTACACCCAGCTTCAATCGAATGCTTTTGCCTTGGTGGAAGTCTGGTTGTTGAACCGTTCAGTGGAATTTGTTGAATTACCTTCCGCCGAGCGTGAGCGATATCTAGATAAGCAATTGGAAACCGTTCAGGGCTGGCAGTTGGAGTCGATCCTTGTCGCGGAGAATGGTGGTGCCGGGCTTGGTGGGCAGGCGCAAATGCTAAAACTGATGGGGAATCTGGCGGTTTGGGCAGACCGAGCTCCGGAACCTCATCGCGAAGCCTACAAGTTGCTGATCGGGCAATTGCAACAGTACGCTGTCAAGAAAGTGTTAAATCTGCAGTAGCTCTCCGCAGAAGGTAAATCCAAAGAGTCGTGTTTGTTATATGTTATATTACGAACAGCGAAGCAGCGGAATTGGTGCTGTGAACAGGGCATAGCCTAATACTTTGTAAACCAGGAACCACGTGATGACAGCAGAGGCATCAGCTTCCAGAGCCACAATGAAGGAAATCTGCTCGGAGTTTCTGGGGACGCTTGTGCTGATGCTGTTTGGCTTAGCTGTAAATGCTCAGGTCACAGTGGGTGAAATTTCGACACAAGTTGGGGACGGAAGTGTCTCAACCTATGCTTATGGTGATTATTTAACGCTCAATTTGGGCTGGGGGCTCGCCGTAATGATGGGCGTCTACGTAGCCGGAGGTGCGACGGGCGCTCACCTTAACCCCGCTGTTACGGTGGCGATGGCATGTCGTAAGAAACTGGGGTGGGCGAAAGTACCAGGCTATGTGGCTGCTCAGGTGATTGCAGCCATCGTCGCTTCGGGCATCGTCTATTTGGTCTACTTCGAGCAGATTGAATTTGTAGAGCAGCAAACGCAGCTTCAAGCCATCAATAACGCTCAGGCATTGCCAGTAGAAACGGATGCCGGGATGCAATTTCGAGTCAAAGTAGTCGAGGGCCGGCGGACGATGGCGACCGCGGGCATCTTTGCAACTTACCCAAGAGAATTCGATGAACAGCTTCGAGTTACCAACTGGACCGGACTGATCGATCAGTTTGTAGGTACGGCGTTGCTTCTTTTGGTTATTTGCGCAGTGGTTGATAAACGAAATATTGGCCCTGATTTTAGTTTGGCTCCTATTGCCATCGGGGCGATTGTCATGGTCATTGGCATGGGGTTTGGAGCTAATTGTGGGTACGCCGTGAATCCAGCACGTGACTTTGGTCCTCGCCTGTTTAGTTATCTCGGAGGCTGGGGATCGCAGGTCTTTCTGGTGCCCGACAATTATTGGTATTTGGTGCCAATTGCTGGACCGGTGTTGGGAGGGATTGCTGGAGTTGTATTGTACGACGCAATGATTACTCGCTTTCATTCCGGCAACACGGACTCTTCTGATTTACAAGAATTGGATTCGTAACTAACTGGCTTCCCTGCAAGCGTTTCTTTTCGTGGAGATGGGCAATGGCACAACATGTATTGGCACTCGATCAAGGCACCACGTCGTGCCGGTCCATTCTCTTTAGAGAGGATGGAGTTGCAATTGCTCGGGCACAACAGGAGTTTGAACAGATTTTGCCGTCGCCAGGTCATGTCGAGCATGATCCTGATGAAATCTGGGAAACTCAATTGAGGACTGCCCGTGAAGTCCTACAGTCCAGTGGAGTCGAACTCGCAGATGTTAAGGCAATTGGGATCACGAATCAGCGGGAAACAACGGTAATTTGGGACCGGCGAACCGGACAGCCTGTACAGAACGCCATTGTTTGGCAGAGTCGGATTACCAGTGAACTGTGTCAGGAAATCGCAGATCAGGGCCATGTTCAAACTATCCGAGAGAAAACGGGTTTGTTGCTGGATGCGTACTTCTCTGCCAGCAAAATTAAGTATGTATTGGATCAGGACGAAAGCCTGCGTCGTCGAGCGGAAGCTGGAGAATTGTGCTTTGGCACCATCGATAGCTTTTTAATCTGGAAACTTACGGGTGGCGAGAGACATGTTACTGATTACTCCAATGCTTCGCGCACCCTGCTCTTCAATATCCATGAATTGACTTGGGATTCGGAGCTTCTTGAACTCTTTGACGTTCCTGCTTCGATGTTACCTGAAGTTGTTGATTCGAGCGGTGTCGTGGGACATTCGGATGCTAGTCTGTTTGGCGTATCGATTCCGATTTCTGGAATTGCGGGAGATCAACAGGCAGCGACGTTTGGGCAGGCCTGCTTTCAGGTAGGTGACGTAAAGAACACTTACGGGACCGGTAGTTTTATTTTGATGAATACTGGGGCGACGCCGGTTCAAAGCAAAAATAATCTACTGACGACCATTGGTTGGGGAATCGATGGAAAGGTGACTTATTGCCTGGAGGGTGCGGTCTTCATCGCCGGTGCTGTGGTCCAGTGGTTGAGGGATGGGTTACGGTTAATTGAGAATTCAGCGGACGTGGAAGTGTTGACGTCGGAGGTGGAAGATTCCGGTGGCGTGGAATTGGTACCAGCGTTTGTTGGATTGGGAGCACCCCACTGGGATCCGGATGCCCGCGGGACGATTATTGGTATCACCAGAGGAACGACGAAAGCTCATATTGCACGTGCCGCATTAGATGCAATGGCACTGCAGACGTGTGATGTTGTTACTGCAATGGCGAAAGATCTGGGGCATGGCTTAGGTACGTTGAAGGTCGATGGCGGCGCAAGTGTCAACAATGCACTGATGCAATTTCAAGCCGATATGCTCGACGTCGTGGTGCGTCGGCCGGTAGTGGCTGAAACGACTGCTTTAGGAGCGGCTTACTTAGCAGGCCTTGCTGTTGGAGTCTGGGGCAGTCTGGAAGATATTGCCGCTAATTGGGTGCTGGATCAGGAATTTACTTCGACCTGTCAGTCGGAAGCACGAAACGATCGATTGAGACGCTGGCATAAGGCCGTTTCTCGGTCACTTGCTTGGGCCGAGTAAATTATGGCATTGTCCTTAGATAGGATTGAAGGAACGACAATGACACCCAGTGCAATTAACCGACATGATGACATTAAACAATTACAGGTGGTGTGGCCGGATGGTCTGGACGTGATGGTCTCTTATCGTCAGGTGCGATTGGAATGTCACTGTGCCCACTGTGTCGACGAATGGACGGGTAAGCCCTTGCTTGATCCAGACACAGTCCCCTTGGATGTCGCGATTGAGAAGCTGGAGCTTAGAGGGAATTATGCGATCAAAATCAGCTGGACGGACGGGCACGATACTGGGCTGTATACATGGACGCGACTGGCAGAAATAACCCGGAACGATGATTCGTCGACAATTTAGGTCCGTCGACAATTCTGCAGAACAGCCCAGTTGAGGCTGGCGTTGGCGATTAAGTGAATTGTTAGCGTTACCGCGTTCTTTGCATGGCTGCGTTAGCAGTGGCAGCGTAGTGATCCGGTGCAGTCCAGAATTGTTGTAGCGACCGTTTATTGTGGAATAGGAAAACCTGACCTTTGTAGGACACGCCCAGTTCACGAATGCCGTCTACAAGCTGCTGTTGGTCCGTAAACATCACCGGATCGTATCCGGAAATGACCGGCGCTAATCGTTCTGGAAATTTGCGGAATACCTCCAGTTCATGAGAACCGGCGAAGAAATATAGTCGGCCGCGATGGATGATCCCGTGTTTGGGATCTCCCTTAACCCATTTGGCGCCGTCTGCATTGAGATCTGAGAGCGACACTGGGCAGTAGCCATCGAGTCCTATTTTAGTTTGATCAGCCCGAGCAGTTGGTGTTTGCACATTAGGCGGTTGTAACTGGTTTTCTAGAGGAGGCTGGTGTATTGGTCGTGGCGGTTGTGTTTGAAGTGGCTGCTGGGGTGCTGCTGCCACCTGCGGATAGGCGGGTGGTAAATTCTGCTGCGGCAGTCCTATCTGCTGAGTTTGCCGAGGAGCAATGTTTTGTTGCGGTTGAGAATTCTGGTACGTGCGATTTGCCTGAGGCACAGGATTGTAGGCAGGATATTGAGTTCCAGGGGCAGTTGTTTGAGTGTTGATTGGTACCTGCTGCGGGTAGTTGGCTGGGCTGACCTGAGATGCTAAAGCTGGAGTAGCTTGTGGTTGACTGAAGTCTACGTTGTCAACTTCAAAACCAACGTCAATGGCAAGTGCCGATTCCTGATCACTGCTGGCAGAGGTGTAAGTGGCGAGTTTAGTGGCATAGCTGGCGGCGTTAGTTTCAGTGACTCCTCGGTAAATCAACTCACCTTCGGCATCCAAGACGATATCTGTCGGTGTTTGGGTGATTTCAAAACGTTGACCGAGTTCGGGTTTTGCTAGGACATTGATCCGAACAGGGATAAATTGGTCGTACACCGTTTGGATAAATTCCGGATTTTTGAATGTGATCTGGGTGGCCTGCTGGCTTCCTCGACAATTGGGTTGTTCAAAGTGCAGTAGGATCGGCCTACCGGTTTTGAGAGACAATTCGGTGGCATGTTCTAAATCACCGAGCCAAAGGATGCTCTGAGGTGTGGCTTGAATATCTGCGACTTGATTCGGTTGTTGATAGGCCACGGTCCTGATCGAAGGCTTAATGGGACTTTGGTAGGTGGACTGCAAAGTGGGTTCGTTGGTTTGTCCAAACGAGGTGCTGACCGTTACCATTGAGAGTAAGGCTAGAAAGCAGACTTTTACCGACATGATCATTCCTTCTGATGCTCTATTCATTAACGAATGGTGATCAGTGATTAATTAGAGGGTTGTGGAAGTTTTCAAGGCGTACCTTTCCTGAGGTACGGCTATTAAGGGGTATCGGGAATGGGGAATGTTAAAATGTATGAAAAATGTCGATTTTAGCGATTTTGGCGATTCGCCAATTTTCCGGAGGATTTAGCCAGTCGAAGTCAGCCCCAATTGTAGAAACCGACAAACTGTCCAGCGGCCACATCGCTAAATGGTTAAATGATTCTTCCGTGTTGTTGACACACTCAGCGTATTAGTTAGATTGAGACGTATAGCTAATGAGTTTTGAGCCGGTTCTCTTTTAGAACCTATTAGGTTTTGGAACTCCGAGTTGTCCTCTTAGTGACATCGCTTTGATTATTCGCTAGTGCTCTGGTTTCATTCTTCCAAAAGGATCAGCAGAACCGAAAGGTTCAGAGTGCCACGGATAGGTGAAAGAATCGTCCGGGTTTTGACTTGGAAAAGTCCGAATTCAATTGATTTTTACTCCACCCAACGGATACAAAAGTCTAGATGTTGTTTGTTTTGTGTGGACATTTCGAGCCACCACAGTGTTGTGGTAATTCCTAAGGGACTCCCTGAGATAGTTAGGGAAAGTGCCCTGCCCTTACACACGATTTGCCTGCCTCAGTCCAATTGAAGCACTGGTCAGGGGTAAGCCAATGCGATTGAATGCTCGCATGGATTAATGGTGTGGTGCGGGCGAACCAACGAGGTTCCCTATGATACAGCAAATCCAATTTGCATTTGGGGACAAAGGACACCTAATAGCGGTCATTCGAATGCATCAACCCCTTTCGGATAGTTGATGATTGGAATGGGAACGAGCATTGGTGTTTTCCAGGTAGATTGATTCAGAGAATAGATTGACTGAGTAAAGTATGAGCAGAAATCGTTACAATCGTTCCGAAGGTGGAGGCGGCGGTGGTGGTCGCGGACGCGGTCGTCGAGGTCGCGGGCGTCGTCGAGGTCGCGGTCGCGGTGGTTATCGCAATCGGCCTTCAGATAATTCGATGCCGGATAGTGGCACAGGGTTAATCGAGCCAGGCTATGGTTTGCTGGAATTGCACCCTAACGGATATGGATTCTTGCGAAGCCCGAAGGCAAACTATACACGTGAGCGAAGTGATCCGTTTGTTCCTGGAACGATGATCGAAAAGTACGGATTACGTGAAGGGGTGATGATCCGGGGATTGGTTCAGCACGCACGTAAATCTCAAGGGCCACGCATCAAGGAGATTGTGGATGTCGACGGTCTGGCTCCGGAAGATTACTCCAAGGTCACTCCCTTTGATGAACTAACTCCGATCAACCCGGAACAGTGGTTGTCGATGGAGACTGGTCCGAAGCCTCTGACCACTCGGGTTATGGACCTTTTGACTCCCCTTGGAAAAGGCCAGCGGGCCTTAATTGTCGCTCCTCCAAGAAGTGGTAAGACAGTTATGCTGCAACATATCAGTCAGGGGATTGCGGCAAATTATCCCGAGTTGAAGTTGATTGTGCTTTTGATTGACGAACGACCGGAAGAAGTCACGGACATGCGTCGTAATATCGATGGCGAAGTCGTTGCCAGTAGTCTGGATGAAGATGTTGAAAGCCACGTACGTTTATCTCAACTGGTGGTCAAGCGTTGCCGTCGTCTGGCGGAAATGGGACAGGACGTCTTTCTATTAATGGATTCGATTACACGGCTTGCCAGAGCCTTTAATAAATGGGTTGGCAACACCGGAAGGACTATGTCCGGAGGTGTGGACATTAAGGCGATGGATATTCCCAAAAAGCTCTTTGCAACCGCCCGAGCATTTGATGAAGGGGGATCTTTGACCGTGGTAGGAACGGCCTTGATCGACACGGGAAGCCGAATGGATGAACTGATTTTTCAGGAATTCAAAGGAACCGGGAATATGGAATTGGTTCTCGATCGCAAGTTAGCAGATCGACGTGTCTGGCCGGCGATCGATATTAATCAGTCTGGTACGCGACGAGAAGAGTTATTACTCCCAGAGGAATCGTTCGATGCTATTACTATGCTGCGTCGGTCTCTGTCTTCCATGCACCACGTGGATGCCATGGAGCAATTGACACGCAAGCTTGGCGGCTTTCAATCGAACGGTGAGTTTATTGATTTGATCTCCAATGCCCGCGGATCTGTGGATTAATTCTGTCGCGAGTTTTTGAGTTCCTGACCGGATTCCTCAAAATCTTCGAAGTGCCCACTTGAGCATGTCGATACTATCGTGTTAGCTAAGAGTTAGATTTGGAAGGTAAGCGAATTGGTTAGCAGCATCATTGGAAATGATGTACCCGTTTAACGGGCTGCGGGTTCGAGTCCCGTGCCTTCCGCTCAAAGAAAGAAGAGCCTTCCGAGGCGGGAATCCCGGAAGGCTCTTTGCATGCGTTGCAGTAAGTTCAGGTACTTACCGGGAAAGTTTTTAACTCGCCAGTTGGTCTTCGGTTGGACCAGCAAGTGGCCTGAGTTACGAATCCTGCCGTAAGAAAGCAGCAGTGCTTGAAACTTCCCATCTCAATCATCGTGGCGTAGGAAGGAGTTGGGCT
Source organism: Rhodopirellula sp. (assembly GCA_002701385.1). GTDB lineage: Bacteria > Planctomycetota > Planctomycetia > Pirellulales > Pirellulaceae > UBA721. The sequence continues at coordinate 24,542 of NZVD01000027.1, forward strand.
TTGCCACAAATGATAGGCAACGCAGCAAATGATTACCGGGGTTAATGCATGCCCCGTGTGAATCCTGAAAAACGTTGGAAATGGCAGTTTTAGAGTGATTGCCACTGCGCAAGACGCCGTCAAAGCGTAGAAGATTGAAAACAGAGATCCATAGATGACTGGTACGATCCACAGTATCGATGTGAATAAGCCGGGGGCATGCTCTTGAGTCTGAAGATACTGCCAGGAGAATCCTAGGGCAAACATAGTTCCTGACAGGATGCCGGATAGGCAGCCAAAAGTAATGGGGGCAATCATCGTCATATTCCTTTATGAGTTACCGAGTGGTTTCCAGGATGGGGAATCCCTCATTGGATGGGAGTGTCGGGCCCGGGATTTGGGTGACGTCCTTCCAGGGGTTTGCAGTTCCCTCTGAATATTGAATCCATCGAGATGGCAGGTGTGCATATCGTCCGGTTCCTCCAGTGGCGGCATGTCCCAAATTATCCAGATATCGATGCCACACTTCCTCCATCGCGCTGCGTGCGGCCATCTGAGCCGCCAGATTGTTGAGGTAACCGTTTCTCTGCTCTTTTGTTTCCGTTTCGATGCAGATCCAACCTGTTGTTGATTCGTAGACACGCCAAACGCGTACTCCTACCAACATGTGGTTTTCAAGGGTGACCGCAGCGAGTTGATGCTGCTCAGGATTGCTATATAGTTTCACGGCAATATCCCTGTCATTAATCAGTAGCTGTAGGGAGTTGAGCATTTCCCAATAGGGATCTTCCCCGCCGCTAAGGTCGAGTGTGTTAACCGTGAAAACCGCGTAGCTTTCACCTTGTGGCAATGGAAATTCAAAAGGGCCTGGTTTATAGACTTCCACCGTGGCGATATTTCCCTCATTGAAAAGTCGAAAGTTTTCCATCCAGCTGTAGATCGTATCGATGTCCACGTCGGCATTTTCCGGAGCGATTTCAATTTTTTGAGTGCATTGAGTGAGTGCCCCGTAGGCCTTGTCCCAGTTCTCCTTCATAGTTGTAAGTTCTCGGAGTTTGGGATCCATCCCAGCCAATGTGGAAGAAGGAGCGCCATATCCGACGCCGGTGCGGTGTAAGGTTGAGGGGATGGGAGCTGTACCGTGTTGCGTCATTTGTGAAAAGACCCGTGGGGAGATCTCTGGTGAGATGGTTCGCACGGAACCGTCAGGAAATAGCCCCTGAGGGGTTGGGGAATAACGAGAGCCTTGAAACGGAACTCCTTGGGGGAAGAGAGGGGGAATCAAGGTGTCGGAGTTGCTGTTTTGCGATTCGGTCGCTGATTGGTTTTCGGTGTGTTCAGTATTTTCGGGTGGTGCGGTATCTGAAGTGGGGGGCTCGGGCGTGTCTGTTGGAGTCAAAAGAGGGGCATAAAAGAGTTCGCGGGATTGAAGCATTTCTATGGTCAGATTCCGTCGCTGTACCAGAGAATTAATATCAGTGGACGAATGAGTGCTCTTACAAGTGAGCGAAGTGTTAAATAGTGGGCCAATGGACTGGCTAAATTTTGAGAATAATTTCATAAGGGCGTTCCTTCAGTAATGGGGTGGGAAGGCCGTCGAACGTAGGCCTTCACCTACCTAGTTGCGTTAATTCCCTGAAAGGCGCCCTGGAAAATGGGAAAAAGATCAAAATGACAATAGCTGACACGATTAAAGCCAGGATTTATATAGCCTGGTCGAGAAGCTATTTGGATTGAAGGAAGGATTCTCAATGCTTGAGCGTTGATTTCAGGTGTTCAAGCCGCATCATGACCGGTGTTGGGGAGGCATTGTTTACCTTTGAGCTTTTTCGTACACCCACCCCCCCCTTTTAGAGGGATGTTTTTCGGTACTTCTGTCACAATCGTATTATTCGGTTTATGTCGACCTCGGTTTAATCCGAATAAACAGAATAAGCCTTGTTGCAAGGGCGTGCGCTCGTATTGCGCACGTTGAAAATGAGGTGATTAAGCCGGAAGTAATGGCAAGATAGCGTAAATACGCAATTTAATTGCCGTACATTTATGGATGGCTAGAATGTGAAATTGGGTTTCATATTCCCTTAAATACAGAGATGTAAGTAAGCGATTCAAGGGTTAATTGCATTTAAGGGTTTGTTGGTAATCTGCTGCATAAGCATTGAAAGAGTTTCGTATGGTTATTCGTCGTAATAGCAAACATGATTCAAATCCTCGTCGGTCTTCTAAGTCGTCCCAGGCTGGGCAACAACGCGAACGTCGCCAGTTGTTTCTGGAAAATCTGGAAGATCGTCGACTGTTGCACGGAGGCGGCCAGCATGTGCCTGTACCCGGTGCGGAAGCCGGTGACACTACAGAAGAGGTGGCTGGATTCGAATTGGCCGGTGCTCAGGTTGATAGTGGGTTCTTGTTATCCAATGGGGATCGTTTAGAGCAGGCACCACGGGATATCACCCTGCACTTTGGGCAGGGGGTCGAGATTGATCCTGCGACATTGACGGCGATTAATTTGTTGCGTCCCGGTGGGGATGGAGTTTTTGGCTCTGCGACGGCAACGACGGACTTTGGGACAAACGGCGCGGTTGAGGTGTCTTTTACCTCGCAGCTTCCGGGGGAATCGGGTAACGGAATTCAGTTGGTCTTCACTCGGAGTGACCATGGTAATGGAAGCGGTCCATACCTAAATGTCGAGGATCATACCGGGCATGCTCATGATCATGGGGATGGTCTGTTGGCAACGATTACTCTAGACCTCAATACGAATGAAGAAAACCCTACAACAGTTGAGCAGATTGTGGGTGAGCTATCCGCGTCACCAGAGGTGCAGTCTCTCTTGCTGGTTGAGTTGGTCGATGGTGATCCTGAAACAGATGTATCGGGAAATGCTACGGATTACTCTCCCGTTCTCGTTGAAGGTTCGGACGACGAAATTGTAGAGGCTGGTTATTTAGGGGTAGAGGCCCGTGGGCGGGATGTGATTTTCCGCTTCCGTGAAAGTCTCCAGGATGATCTTTATCGGCTTGTTGTTAATGGTGGGGGGGCTCAGCCGTTACGGGATATCGATGGGGTTCCGTTCCTAGGTGGTCAGGCAGATGAAGTCATCGAGTTTACTATTGACCGTGGCCCTCAGGTTGTTGCTGTCGTACCGCAACCTGTAACGCGGGATGAAGCAGGGATTTTGACGCAGCAACGCGATCAAGTTCATGTTTACTTCAATGAGGATGACCTTAATTCTGAGTCGGCAGCTAACCCGGGATTTTATCAATTGATCTTCACCAATGACACGCTGGTGAATAGTGATGATGTTATTCATAACCCAACAACAGTTGAGTATGATGCGGCGACAGATCGTGCTGTTTTGTCGTTTGCTCAGCCGTTAGATCAGCTTTCTGGCCACGGTGCCTATCGCTTGCGAGTGGGTGATGCATCATTGTTGCCAGAAGCTCCATTGGCGATAGGGTTGAATGCCGAAGCCGCTTCGACCTTTGCTGAGGCATTGTCGATTGGCAAGAATCTTGAAGTGAATACGAACGGCGAGTTGCTTGAAGATGGTCAATCGTTGGAATTAGTTGCCGAGTCTGGCCAGTCGCTGGTTTTGGAGTTTGATGCGGGATTGTTGCTGCAGTTAGATTCTGTGAATGCAGCTGATGGAAATCACTTTACGCTACATCACGGTTCAGGGGCCTCGACGTTTGAGTTCGATGGTGACGCGACGGTCGGGTCTGGGAATATTGCGATAGCTCTGGATCCCTCGGACGATGTAGATGCATTAGCGGGTAAAATCACGCTTGCTATCCACGCTGCCGATATGGGGTTGTTTCCAACAGATATGGGCGGTGGCCTTATTCATTTAGGTGGGGATAACTCTACTTCGGCCGATACGGCCAGTACGATCGACCTAGTCTCATATGGTTCGCCCGGAGTTTCTAATCCTGGGGCGATTGCAGTGGGGTATCGTCCGGAGGTGGCTTTCACATCGAATGATGTCGCCGCCGCGATTGTGGCGGCAGTAGAGTCGGTTGATGCTGGCGTGGAAATGCAGAGGCACGGAAATCGAATCGCCGTCGCAGGTGCCAATGTTGTTCGTAATACGAATATCACGGTCGTGGGGGATGTGTCTGTTATCAGTGATGGAGATGTTATCACCGTAGATGATGGAGATGGCCAAGTCGTTAATTTGGAAATTGACACCGGCGTGGTTATTGATGCAAGTGGTTCGCCTAAGGATGGTGACACATTTACAGTGACCTCAGGTGGCGTGACGAAGACCTTTGAAGTTGAGATCATGTCGGGGATTTCAGATGCGGCTCATATTCCCGTATTTGTCGGTTCCGGCTACGACGTTGGGATTGTTAATGCAATTGACAGTGAATTCGGCGACTTGTCGCCTCAGGCGATCGGTAATGGTAAAGTGGCGGTTGACCTTGACGGGGATTACTCGATCGACCTGTCTGGTGCTCCTTCACTAACGTCAGAAGGTGAAAGTGGTGTTACAAGCGGGAATGTTGCTGTTCCTGTTATCGTTTCAGCGGTAGCGACACCGGCTCAGGTGGCTGCCGCGATCAGTGCCGGTGTGAATGCTTCTGGATCAGAGATTACTGCTGAGGCGGATGGAGCCAGGATTTCCCTTGGGCATAGTCGCATTGCCATACCTCACATCACGATTTCTCTTCCGGTTCAATTGTCTAGCGTATTCCAATTGTCGGCGGATATCGAGGTAGTTGGACTGGATTCGATGATTCTCGGTGGTGTAATTGATCCACAGAAGGCATCGCTTCGATCAATAGGTGGTGGTGATGAACCAGGTCATCGTGATATTCGGGTTCAGGAGCACTTGCATCATGGAGCCGACTCGGTGGATGGTGTTCCAACGCTTTATTATAGTTTTCCGGTTCAGTACGGGCAGGATCCGTCTGGTAATACGCTATTGAATGCGATTACCGAGAAACAAAAGCAGCGAGCTCGGGAAATTTTCGAACTCTATAGTGCACATCTTGGTGTTCAGTTTATGGAGACGGATAATCTGGGGCTTCAGGTTGTTACAGGGGACATGCGAGCACTTGATCCGACTATTCCAATCGGCCCAGGTGGTGTGTTGGGAGTCGCATCCCACAGTATGGCTATCATGGACCTGCAGGACTTTGATAGTGCCGGGGATGACGTTTATGGTGGCGCTTGGTTCCAGACGGCGATTCATGAAGTTGGGCACATGCTTGGCTTAGGACATACGGATGAATTAGGCCCGTATACCATAATGAACGATGAACCTGCGTTGTATTTTGGCCAAGCTGCCGAACAGGTATTTGTTGGTGGTCACGACCTAGTCCATGGGCAGTTTCTGCATCAGCCGGAAAGCAATGATATCGATATCTACGAACTGGATATTATTGAGTCCGGCGTTCTAAGTATCGAGATATTGGCTGAACGGTTAGGTCAGCCGAGTACGTTAGATTCGGTTATTACGGTCTATCGTGATGTGCAGGATGGTGATGTTGTCCGTCGTGAGTTGGTAGCACGTAACGATGATTATTTTAGCGAAGATTCTCACCTGAAGTTAGATGTCGAATCGGGGCATTACTACATAGGTGTGAGTTCGACAGGGAATGATTCCTATGATCCTAATGTTGCCGATAGTGGTGCAAACGGTACGACTGAGGGGGCCTATGATCTCCGATTGAGTTTCAGTAAGGTTGGACGGTCCGAAGGCATTATGGACGCGACAGGAAATGCATTAGACGGCGATAGTGACGGATTGGCTGGTGGGTCCTACAACTTCTGGTTTAATGTTAATCTGCCTGCGGATGTGGCAGGCGTAGGTGAGTCCCGTACGATCTTTGTGGATAAAGTTGCAGATGCGGCTATGGCGGATGGTACTCTAGCGAATCCGTTTGCAGAAATCGATCAGGCGTTAGCTGCCGCAAATTCAGGGGATATTGTTCGCGTTGTCGCCAATGGAGGAGCAGATGGTGACTTAGGGACTGTCGAGGACAACTTAGCTTATCAAGTGGGGTTTGATCGTATTTCCGGAGCTGAACTTGCAGATGGATCGGCCATTGTAGTTCCACAGGGGGTCACCCTAATGGTGGATTCTGGTGTGGTTGTCAAATCTAGGCGGGGCCGAGTCGCAGTTGGGAGTTCTTCTCCTCTGATCGATAATAGTGATAGTGCATTGCAGGTTCTTGGTGTGCCACGAGTGGTGGATGCTGACGGCAATCTTATGCTTGACGAAGCGGGTAATCCAGTTTCTGGGATGGTTGTCTTTACGTCACTGCATGATGATGAGCATGGTGTTTCAGAGACTTCGGACGTTTTTGTACCTGAGCCTGCTCGAGGGGATTGGGGCGGAATCGATATTCGTAATGATATCGATCAGGACCGTGATGATAGATTTCTTCAGGAGAATGAAGGGATATTTCTTAATCATATCGGTCAGGCTAAGATTCTCTACGGTGGTGGCAGTGTATTGGTTGATGGCGTTGTGGAGACTGTCGGGCCGATCAGTTTGCGTGATGCTAGACCAACGATCGCAAATAATGTCATCATGCAGAGTGCGCAGGCTGCCATTACGGCGACCCCTGACAGCTTTGAAGAGACGAACTTCAATGCGTCCTTGTATCAGGCAACTCCCTTTACAATCGACTACGACCGCGTTGGTCCTGCGATCCATGGGAATACAGTTTCCGAAAACTCAATCAATGGTTTGTTTGTAAGTGTTGCCACTCCTGCTGGAGACAGTCTAGAGGAAGTTACAGTATCCTCGCGTTGGGATGATAATGACATTGTCCACGTCGTTGCAGAAAACCTCGTGATTGCCGGAACTCCGGGGGGGCATGTTGTCGACGCGGTATCACCACCGGTCAATTTGGTTACATTATCAACCGGTAACGCAGGATCGTTGTTTGCTGGTACCTATAACTATCGATTGGTTTATGTGGATGCCGCTGGAAATGAAAGTACGGCGTCCATTCCAACGGCAGATGCAGTCACGACCGGAGCAAATGGTTCAGTGACATTGGTGAATCTGCCACAGTCACCAGCAGAATATGTTGCTCGACGAATTTATCGAAGTTCTAATGCTGGAACAGCTCCGTACACACTCGTCGCCGAAATTAATACGACCACGACATCCTTTGAAGATGATGGTTCATCCCGTGGGAATATCTTACGCGAAACGGATCCAGCTCAACGTCCTCGACTAGATGCATCGTTGGTTGTGGACCCGAGTGTGATTGTGAAGTTAGATGGAGCCCGTATTGATGTAGGTTTGGGGGCTCAGTTAATTGCAGAGGGGCACAACGGACAGGAGGTGATTTTTACCTCCATCAGGGATAGTCGTTTTGGTGCCGGTGGATCCTTCGATACGAGTTTGCAGGGAGAAGCCTTTGGGCCGCAAGCAGGTGATTGGGCCGGCGTATTTGCGGAAGCCACGAGTGAATTGAGTCTAGATCATGTTCGAGTGGCCTTTGGTGGCGGTGACAGTAAAGTTGAAGGCGGCTTTGCTAGCTTCAACGTGATAGAAGTTCAACAGGCGGAAGCTCGAATAGCCAATTCGGTCTTTGAGCAGAATGCGAATGGAATCGGAGTTGCCGGAGATCGAGTTGGACGTGGAACGAATGATGATGCAGTGATCTTCATCCGTGGATCGGAAGCCGTGGTAATCTCGAATATGATTATCAACAGTGAGGCTAATGCGATTAACATCGATGCAGATTCACTCAATGCCAAATACGTGGAGGATGGTGGTCGACAGACTCAAGGGGAGATGCATTCAGGATTGGGGCTTGGCAATCAAGGTGCGCTCATTCGAGGAAACTTTGTCGATTACAATGCCGTGAATGGTATGGTCGTGCGAGGCGGCACGTTAACCAATGAAGGTGTTTGGGATGATACGGATATTGTCCATGTCGTATTGGACACTGTTTATGTTGCCGACTTCCATAGCAACGGTGGGCTGAGACTTGAGAGTAGTCCGACCGAAAGTCTGGTAGTCAAACTCATGGGGCAGGATGCCGGGTTTACGGCCACAGGACGTCCGCTGGATATTGATGATCGTATTGGTGGAGCGATTCAAATTGTCGGGCAGCCGAAGTATCCGGTTCATCTGACCTCGCTAAACGACTGCAGTGTCGGAGCTGGGTATGCCACCGATGGATTCCATCAGGTTGAGACCATCGACTGCTACATTAGAAATAAGACCGCGCCAACTGGAAATTCGGGTGCGGTTGTTCTTGATGGTGGTGACCGTGACGATCATGGTCAGGCACTTGCGGGGCCGGACGGGCAGGCCGGAACGGCGGATGACATTAATCAGGATGGCTGGTTGTTCATACAGCAATTGCTAGAATTTGCCATAGGTGGGGCTCGGAATAACGCTCCTAACGATATTCTTGCAGTCGGTATGACTCAAGGCACATGGGCTGCAGATGCGCTGGAATCAGCCGCTGTGGTAAATGGCTACAACATCACCTACGTAACAGGTGCTCAGATTTCTTCAGTCAATCTGGAGGACTATAAAATGTTCTATGTGCCTAGCGCCGGTTTTAATGTTGGCGGGGGTATTTCACAGGCAGATGTCGATCTGCTTGCTGCTCGAAAGCTCGAAATCCAGAGCTATGTCAATAGCGGTGGGAGCCATGTTGCTTTGACCGGAGACGGGACGCTGACGCCCTATGCATGGTTGGAATTACCGTTGCCATTTGAGATTGAATCCACATTTGACACATTACCGCTTCGTAAAACTCCAGAAGGAATTGCGGCAGGCTTTACGATATCAGACGTGGAATTGTCCAATGGGGTTCCTTACCACAACTCGTTTATAGGACCGCAAGGGTTTAACGGGTTGGAAGTGTTTGTTAAGGATACCGGGGGGGATCTAATTCCAGATACGGCTGATGACAAGAATATTACAATTGGAATTGGTAGCGGTAGCTTCGGGTTTGGTACGCTTAACCCATCCCCAGGTGATTGGAATGGAGTGGTACTTGAAACTAATAGCCATGACCGCAATGTGGATGTTGCTGTTGAATCGGAAGTCACCAACGGGTCCGTTGGTAATGTCACCAATGACACGATCAATCGTTCACAGTATTTAGGCGCGCTTGCTCCATCGGAATATAGTGGTGATGATAATCTGCGGCTTGGCTTTGAAATTCATGGGTTGTTGGAGGATTCTGCGGACGTCGACACGTATAGTTTTACAGGGATTGCGGGGACAGAAGTTTGGTTGGATATAGATAATACCTCGGCTTCACTCGACTCTTTATTGCGATTAGTTGATTCCTCTGGTTCAGTGATAGCACAGTCTGATAATAGTGCTCAAGAATCTGAAAATCCATCGTTATTGATTAGTGATTCGATTCCAGCCGAACATGTCAATCCGCTGGATAAATCCCAGTATGAGATCCATGATCACTTCACGACCAACGTGAAGGATGCGGGGATGCGAGTGATCCTGCCTGGGATACCAGGAATGCCTGTTAGGTATCATATTCAGGTGGCCAGTGCCAATGCAGCTAGTCGGGGGAATTACGAATTACAGATTCGTCTGCGGGAAATGGACGAGGTTCCAGGCTCAACTTTGCGACATTCTAGTATCAGTTACGGGACAACGGGATTAACTGTTAGTGGTTCACCGGCACATTCTCCTCTGGCGGGTGAGGTTGGGGAGTCGTCAACGACGAATGATACTGCCGTAAGTGCTCAGGCACTGGGCAATCTACTGACCTCGGATCGAGCCACAATCAGTGTGGCTGGTGACGTCAGTGGAGGGACCGATGTGGACTTCTATACGCTTGATATCGCCTACGATTCAGTTCAGTCTCAAGGTACCGGGGTGGCTGCTATGCTGGACGTTGATTATGCAGATGGGTTAGCGCGTGCGAACACCACCGTTAGTGTATTTGATTCGGCAGGTAATCTTATTCTTGTAGGGCGTGACTCAAATATCGCCGATGACCGCCCTGCTCCGTTAGAAGGAACGGATCTTGATGATCTAAATCGAGGGTCTGTTGGTCCACTCGACGCCTTTATTGGAACGATTGAGTTGCCTGTCGATGAAACCGGATCTTATAGTATTGCAATCTCGGCCAATACACAGGTGCCGGAAGAACTCGAGCAATTCTTCGATCCCGCCGCGGACAATCCCACGCTTCGTCTTGAGCCAGTCAATTCGGTTGTTCGAATCGCTGAAGACCATATTGATTCGTCAGTATTTTCCACAGCCGATGCTCCGATTGTGCCTGTCCTGATCGACAGCGAAAGCATGGTTCCCTATCACCTCGGTGATGTCGCCTTATTTGTCACGACCGATGATGGTCTTAACCAAACCGGCGTTTATACCATCGATGCATTTACGGGAGTTCGTGAAACGACGGTTCACAATGTTGCCGTTCCATTCGAAACCGGTGACATGGCGATTCGACCTGATGGCAACATGTTTGCCTTTACGACTCAAGGTGAAGGTGGCGCCCTTGATGATGATACCGCCGGTAACTATATCCAGATTGATACCGGCGATGGCTCTGTCGTCAATGTAGGTGATGATGATGTGGAAACTCGTCAGTCTGATGCCGCTGGTGCAAATCAAGCCTCTGATCATGGTATACACTACGATGCTATGACTTATGGGACGCTGCAGGGAGCCTTGCAAGGATTCGTGGTTGGGCATCGGCCTAATGTTCCGTTCCCAGGAGCAACTCCGGATGCAGCGAGTCAGCGAAATATCCTCTATCGCTTTAATCCACTGACTGGTGAAGTGACCAGTGCACCACAGGGAGACCGGACTGGAAATGGTCAGCTTGTAGGAGCTAACACTGATAAGGTCGAGCGTGGAATCTTGGATACCTCTGTCGACGACAATGGCTTGGCAGGTAAATGGCTGTTGGGGTCCGAAGCGACTACTGTGGATGTTATTACAGGATTAACCACTAGTAACCTGCTCGATGGTGCCCAGTTCAGTATCGACGACGGAAATCCTTTAACAGCAGATACGGTATTTGAATTTAATTCAGGGCCGGAAGTGTTCTATACAGTCGATCCTGCTGCTGGAATCTATGTCCGGGACGGAGATACGATCCTGCTTGATGGTACATCTTATGAGTTTGATACCGGTGAAGTATTGGTTGTTGATGCAGCCAATGGTAATGCAATCGATGATGGGCTAACCGTCAGCCTGACCGACGATGCTGGAACAACGTTAACGTTCGAGTTTGACAAGAATGGTAGTGTCGCTGGCTCGAATATTTCCGTGGATATCGTTAATGGAAACGATCAGGAAGAGCTGGCGTTGGCACTGGTGACGGCGATTAATGACGCCGCGTTTAATATGAATGCGTCCGTACTGACCACGGGTAGCAATCGTATCAGTCTGAGGAATACCCACTCCCTAACAGGAGCGTCGATTTCCGGAGTAGGCTTGTCTGTGGATGGGGATATTGGAAGCGTCGGTGGAGGCAGTCTGATCGCTGTTGAAGAAAACAGCACGATGAGTGAATTTGCCGCTCAGCTGCGTTCTGCCTTTATGAATATTGCCACCATTACACCAGGAATTGATGGTCAGCGTATCAACTTCTCAGGTGCGACCGTTGCGGACTTCTCAGAATTGGTATCACGAGGTGTCTTCGCTGATCAAGGGTCTGATGGAAATATCGTAGATCCGACGGCAGTGTCAGTTTCCTTCCTGGCAGAAGACACGGCAGATGATATTGCTCAGAAGGCGATGAATGCCATCGCCACTGCTGGGTTCACAGTCACCGCATCAGGCGGAATCGTGGAAATGGACCCAACTGGTAATGCGTTATTCGCCGGAGCACAGACTCCTCTGAGAGTTGGTGGTGGTGGCCCTGGGGGAGATATTACCGGTTTGGCATTTATCGGGTCTCAGATGTACGCAGTCAGTGATGCTGGTGGATTCTACCGAGTGATTGCTCCGATGTCAGCGAACGCTCAACTCGAATACATTGGAACCTCAGCTGCGGCCTTACAAGGCATCAATTTCGCAGGCTTGACTGCAGGTCCCGTCGCCACGGAAGATGGTCGCTATCGGGATATGCTATTTGGTGTCGATCAGGCTGGCGTTCTTTACGCTTTTGATACCGACGGTGTTTTGCAGCCTGTCTTGCTCGATGGAGTCAGCAGTATACAGACTGGCGCTAGCAGCATCGAAGGGATTCACTTTGGAACATTGGAGGAAAATCCTTGGGATATTACTCTAAGCCGTGGAGACGATGTAGGCCATGGTATCAACTCCACCTACGACCTGACACGATCAGTCCCTACTCCGGGGTCGGCCAGTTTACACTTCGGATCCGGAACGACTGGGAATATTGATCACCCGGGTGGAGCCCACGGTACGGTGGAATCCAATGAATTCAGTTTGATTGGATATTCGCCCGAAGATCAGCCCATGTTGTACTACACGTATTTCTTGGCTACCGAAGATACATCCGCAGTGACGGATGCCGCTGGGAATGTGACCTCACCAGCGTTAGACACATTCCGTGTATTCGTTGGAGACGACTCCGGCCAGTGGATGCTGTTGAGCACCAATAACGAAACCGACGATCCGACTCACGATTTTGACGAAATCGATAACGGTCAAGGAACACAGGTTGGTTTTGATAACACCGGAAACTGGCGACAAGTTCGCGTTGACCTGTCTGAATTCGCAGGGCGAGATCATCTCAAACTGAGGTTCGACTTCAGTACGGCCGGATCGATGAATGTCGGTGATTCGTTGACAACGGGAGATGAGCTGCGCACTCTGCCTGGACGTGAGTTGGTCGACGGTCTGCAAGTTGTGGTTGATGGGAAAACCCTAGAGTTGGACTTGGGCTATACCTTAGTTGCCCCAACTGGTTCCTCGATGGTCGATGGGATGACATTCTCGGTTGATTATGGTGCGGGCGTTAATGGGACGTTCGAAATCGACAAAGACGGAGCATCTCTTGGCGGTTCAGTCATTTCGGTGAATGACAATATGACGGCAGAAGAGGTTGCCATTGAAATCGAATCGACAGTTCGAACTGGAACGGCTCTACCAAATGTCGTCACCACAATTTCTTCTGCTTTGGAGTCGAATGATGATTTGACTACAGCGATTCCCGTCAATCTGAATGGATTGCCAGGAACGTTTGTCGGTAATCAGGGAAGGATTTCAGATAATCCCAATCTGTTAGTAGACGCTGATCTTGATGTTGATTTGTTTGCATTGAGTCTTTCGGCCGGTGATACCATTACGGTGGATACTGACTCGGATGCCTATGCCACCGCGGTAAACACATACCTTCGAATCTTCGATGACGCTGGCATCGAATTAGCCAGCAATGAAAATGCTCCTGCACCTGGGGAAGATCCAAGTACCGATTCCTATCTGGAATTTACAGCTCCGGCTGATGGTAACTACTACGTGGGTGTCAGTGGTTCTGGTAACTTCTTCTATGACCCGACAGTAGCTGAGAGTGGAGTGGCTGGAAGTGTTGGTTCCTATGATATCGAAATCAGCATAAGTACAGCTGCCGGTATCGTTCAACGAGTGAACAATCGTGTTAACTTGCCAGGTGCCGTCAGTGTCGTTGATGCTGGTACAGGGTTGACCGTGGAAGGTGCCGCTGGGGTTTCAGGCGATGCGACAGCCATTTTGTTGCATGCTGGGATGTCTGCAGAGCAAGTTGCTGGAGAATCGGCTCGGGCCTTGAATAAACTGTTTGCCGGTGGAAATGCCGACGTCTTCAAGACCCATCAGGGAATGGTTCGTGTTATTGGGCATGATGTAGAGGACAGTGGTCCGTTTGGCTTGACTACGTCTTTGACTGGAGATGCCTACGGTGCCTTTAATAGTAACGTCCGTGGCCAAAATAACCTGGTCGAAGGTGTCTATGTTGATGATATTATCATTGGATTTGCCGAGCGTGGTGAAATGGCCACGGGAGCAGCCGCAAACACTGCCTACATAGCCAATCTAGAAGCCGATGCAACTGGGATTGACAATGGTGAGTATCAGCTCGAGGTGCGTCGAGGGACTCAATACGTCGATTATGACGTCGATGGTAATGCCTTTCTAATAGACTCGTATGATACTAATGACCGTTTAGGTCAGCAGATTAATCTTGCTTCCTTAGCCGGTCATCGTATTGTCGATGGCCAAACGTTTGATATTTCAGACGGAATCAATACCGTTACATTTGAATACGACGACATTACGGTCAGTGGTGGTGGCGTCACGCCAGGGAATCTTGCGGTTGAATTTAATGCTTCTGAATCCAGTGTTGATTTGGCTCGTCGCATCCGAGATCTAATCAATAGCCCAGCAGTCCAAAGCACGCTTGATATTACAGCGTCACTGACCAATGGAG
>NZVD01000028.1 GCA_002701385.1 Rhodopirellula sp.
AAGCTGAAGAACCTGCCCCATAACCTAAAGCTGAAGAACCTGCCCCAGAGCCTAAAGCTGAATAGGTTTAAAAATATTTAGAAGGAAAAAGTTGCACTCATACCTGCACTCATTCCACCTAGATCAAAATTGATTCTTGAAGCACCGACTTCATTTTCAAAATCTTTAGCCCAATCCTTTCTGGTAAAGGCTTTAAGGCTCCAATTATTATTAATATTCAATCCTGCAGACACCTGTAAAAAAGCGCCCAGAACAACGTCGTCTCCTGAAGATTGATCACTCCAATTTTCAAGAATATTAGATTCTCCATTTTGATCGGAACTCTTGAGGTTTTCTGAATAATTAGATTTCCAATCAATTACATTAACAGTTGGTCCAAAACCAAAGTCTAAGAAAAAATTCTTTAATCCATATGATAATGTCAAAGCAGGAGAAAAAGAAGTCATAGAAAATTCAAAATTATTATCTATTTGATTATTAAATTGAAATCTTTTAGTAGGAGAATTCTTAAAGGATTCATTTCTTTCACTTGGAACGGCCTCAATTAAGGCTCCAGGTTCTGAAAATTTTCCAGTGTACGGTGGCTCAGGAGGAACTGTACCTAATAAATTATAAGAATCTTCAATAACATATTGGGTAACTTCAGTATTTCGAACAGCCGAAAAATTCGATAAGCTCCATGAATTATCAAATCGGACATTTGATATATTAAGACCAGCTGAATAAGATAAAGACTCTGAACCTTTAAATTGGTAGGATAAACTAAACATTGGTCCATTACCCCTCTCTGAACCCTCTTCAGAATAAAGGTCAGTAATTTGAGAATACTGATGATCAACGTCCTTACCTGAGGTGTCTGTAAAAACAATCACATCTTGATCTACTTGGGATATATCGTCGTATCCCCAAAACCATGTAACTTCTCCAATTGATCCAGTGCCGTCTTTTCTCACAAAGCCATTATCATAACTTCTATCTAGCAAGCCCTCAAAACTACCAGCACTTGGATCTACGGAGATAATTTCCCCTGTCAATTTAGTTGAATTATAATTACGGGAAAAAGAATCGACTGATAACATAAGCCCATCAAAAGATCTAGCAGAGTATCCGAATTCAATACTAAATCCTGATAGATTTAATCTTTTATTTTCACTTACATCTTCTCCACCCATTAATGGTGAAACAGCAAGAAGTAGATAAAAAAATGCCTTATTAATTTTCATAGGTTTTTTGAGGAAGGATATCTTAACATTTTTTTTAAATTACAAAAGCAATAAGATTAATGCTTTTAGTTTTGGGAAAAATTGTCGAAACTAAATAAGTACTATGAAAAATTTGTTACTATTTATTCTCGTTTTCATTCTCTCAAAACCAGCTTTAGCATCAGAAAAGCCTAACATAATATTAATTCTAAGCGATGATCACCGCCACGACTTCATGGGTTTCCATGAGAAGTCCCCAGAGTGGCTAGAGACTCCAAATATGGACTATCTTGCAGAAAAAGGAGCCCACATTAAAAATGCATTTGTCTCTACATCTTTGTGTTCTCCCAGCAGAGCTAGCATTTTAACGGGCATGTACATGCATCGCCACAAGGTTGTCGACAATCAAAGAGCGGTACCTAAAGGAACTACTTTTTTTCCACAACATTTACAAAAATTAGGCTATCACACCTCTTTTATTGGTAAATGGCATATGGGTCATGAAGATGACACTCCAAGACCTGGATTCGACCACTGGGTCAGCTTTATTGGTCAAGGAGAATACTTTGATCCAACATTAAATGTGAACGGAAAAAGAATCAAACATGACGGATACATGACAGACATTTTAACTGATCATGCAATTAAATGGTACAAAGATGTTAAGCCAACCGACAAACCCTTCCTCCTATATCTTTCGTTCAAAGCAGTACATTACCCATTTACTCCTGCCCCAAGACATCAGGGCAGATATAAAGATAAACCGATCCCATATCCTGAAACAATGGCTAGAACTGAGGAAAATTATTATTCCCAATCTAAATGGATAAAAGAAAGAAGATTTGGAATTCACGGCATTGATCATATGGAGACTGGTGCATTTGATAAAGATCCAGTTCCTTCCTTCGATAATTTATACTGGAAATTTTGTGAGACTATTCATGGCCTTGATGAAAATATAGGCCGATTAATCAAAGCGGTAAACTCATCTTCAAAAGATACATACCTATTCTATATGGGAGACAATGGATTTGCACTTGGTGAGCATGGTTTTTATGACAAGAGAGATGCTTTTGAGGAATCAATCAGAATACCAATGTTAGCTTATGCTCCAGGAAATATACCTGCAGGACTAGTCGTTGAAGATATGATTCAAAACATCGACATTGCACCTACAATATTATCTCTAGCTGGCAAGGATCCAAAATCCATATCACCCGAGATGGATGGCATTTCTTTTGCTCCATTGATCAGGGGAAAAGATCAAATCAATCGTAGGAATCATATCCTTTATGAATATCATTGGGAATGGAACTTTCCCGCAACCCCAACTTGTCTAGCAATTAGAACAAACCGTTATAAGTACATCTATTATCATGGAATCTGGGATCGAAATGGATTTTACGATCTTGAAAATGACCCACATGAAAGACACAACCTAATCCAAATACCTCAGTACAAGAAAAAAATAGAAAACTTACGCAATCAATTATTCAATGAACTTGAACTTTCCAATGGGTTAAATATGCCAATAAGACCACCAAAAGGAGATCAATTCTATGACCGAAAAATCAAATGAGTAGATCTTATTAGAATCAGGGCTTTTTAATTACCTTAATCGAATCCATTACACGATCAGATAAAGATTGATAACCGTCTCGAGTCTTTGTTTTTAATTCATTCTCCTCAAACTTTATCATATCACCAACATTGACGGTTATCCTTGTAAACAATTTTGGGAATTTTGATCCTCTGGGAAAAGCCTCATAAGCACCAAATATTCGAATTGGTAAAACCGGAGCCTTTGATTTTGCAATCACTAGCCCCACACCTGCCTCACCTGGTAGTATTTCTCCATCTGTACTTCTTTGCCCCTCGGGAAAAATTAGAACTGGGTTTCCATTTTTAAGCTCTTTTATAATTCTTTTTAAACTACCCATATCAGCACCCTCCTGATCAACAGGAATAGCGTTTAATTTTGGATATAACCAACCAAAAAAACCCTTTTTAAATAGAGTTTTTCTTGCCAAAAAAGCTGTTTTTTTACCATAAGAAACACCAACAATTGGAGGGTCAAAAAAGCTGGTGTGATTCGCCACTAACAGAACACCCCCCACTTTCCATGAATCTCGAATTTTATTTTTACCAACTATCTTTAAAAGAAAAAAACAGCGGAAAATTAATAACGATAAAGTAAACCCAATCCAGTACCACATAATAATAGTTTCTAATTATGTAATTAATCCTTTTTGATTTAATTCTGAGAGCACTTTCTCTACAACTTCATCTAAATTCATTTCTGAGGTATCTATCACGAAAGCATCTTCAGGAATTACTAGAGGTGAAACTTTTCTTGATGAGTCAAGTTTATCTCTCTCTATAAGATCATCTACGCCTCCCTCTCCTCGACGTCGTAATGCTCTAACCTCAGGCGAAGCATCGATATAAAATTTGAATGGAGTTTCTGGAAATACCACAGATCCGATATCCCGACCCTCCATAACAATATCTGAAACTAAGAGATACTCTCTCTGCCTTTTTACAAGTTCACTTCTTACTTCTTTAATAGCCGCCACAACAGAAACAGAACGGTTAACCTCCTCTGATTTTAATTCTTCACCCGGATCATTTCCATTTATATGTAATAACAACGAATCGTTTGATTTTATGCATTCCATCTCAATGGAATTTAAATGATCAATGACCTTTGATTCGTTATTAGTATCTATATCGGCTCTTAAAGCACTCCAAGTTAAAGCTCTGTACATCAGGCCCGAATTAACATGCAGAAAACCTGTTTTCTTTGACACTCTAGTTGCAACACTACTTTTACCAGATGCTGCTGGACCATCAATTGCAATAACTTTATTGGAAGGCACCATTGTGTATTAATTTGAGAAGTATTTTACCAAAATCAATTTTTATCGTCCTCCACCGATAGTGATCTTATCACTGTAATAGGCTCGTCCAGTCCTCTTTTATTTGGAGATAACAACTCTTTAAGATGAACCTCGAAATTTGGATATGACACCGCAATACACTCAGGATTATTAATGACTGTTTCTCCCTCAGCAAAAAGTCCAGCCACAGAAAATGCCATTGCTATTCGATGATCTCCATAACTATCAATATTAGCCCCAACAAGTGGTTTCCCCCCGTTTATTACCATGCCGTCATCAGTCTCTTTAACATCTGCACCCATTGCTCTCAAATTACCAGCTACCGCTGATATTCTATCACTTTCTTTTACCCTAAGTTCAGCAGCATCTTTTATGACTGTTTTACCTTCAGCAAGAGCACCCGCAACAGCAATAATTGGAATCTCATCTATGATATTCGGCACAATATCACCATCAATCTCTATGCCTTTTAATCCAACACCCTCTATTGAAACATTTCCTATCTCTTCACCGTTGCCACTAGTATCAATAGATTCGGAGACATTAGCACCCATTCTTGTGAGAATTTTTAATATTCCATTTCTTGAAGGGTTCAGACCAACGTTTTTGACTGTTAGCTTTGACCCACTAAATGCTGCTGCAGATACAAACCAAAATGCTGCACTTGAAATATCACCTGGAACAATAATATCTCGAGATTCAAGAACTTGCCCGCCATCTATACTAATTTCATCATTGGTACGAATTGTTTTTACTTGGAAAAAATCTAACATTTTTTCCGTATGATCTCTGGTCTGTAAAGGTTCAACAACGGTTGTTTTACCTTTCGCAAACAGACCTGCAAGTATTATTGCACTCTTCACCTGAGCGCTAGCAATGGGAAGTTCATACCTGACCGATTCGAGATCAGCCCCATGAATCGTTAAAGGGGCACTATTGTTTTTACCAGATGCAATAATTTCACAGCCCATTAGCTTGAGCGGCTCAATAATTCTTTGCATTGGCCTTTGTGACAATGACTCATCTCCAACCAAAGCCGATATGAACTTTTGACCAGCCAATATACCAGATAACAACCTCATTGTAGTTCCTGAAATACCACAATCAATATCTTCTTTAGGAGGGGTAAACTTTCCTCCACGACCATGAACCATTAATCGATAGGGCCCATACTTATCTTCATCTAATATATCAACTTGAATACCTAGAGCTCTTATAGCTCCAACTGTAGACAAACAATCATTACTTGGCAGGAAACCATCCACACGACAGGGTCCATTGGAAATTGCGGCCAACATCACAGCTCGGTGGGAAATACTTTTATCACCAGGCACCGATATTTCGCCACCAAAACTCTTCGCTTTTTTTATCCGAAGAACGTCTGTTTTACGACTCATTGTGATTTTTATAAATTTATTACTAAAATTAATCCGAAGGAAAACAGTTAATTCTGTTTTCTCTAGCCTTATTAAGAAATTTCAATATTTCTTCATGTTGACCATCTTTCAGATGATTCAATACTTCACTAATTGAATCAATATGCTCCGACAAAACCTTTTCAACACTATCTTTATTCTGCAATAGGATCTCTGCCCACATATCTGGAGATCCGAGTGCAACTCGAGTCATTCCTTTAATACCTGGTCCCGCCAACTTAACATCATCACTTTTATCATCAAGAGAGGTAATAGCTAAAGCAGATGAGATTAGATGTGGCAAATGACTAACCTTGGCTACCATTTCGTCATGCATAGAGGCGTCTATTTTTATGCATCGACAACCTAGTTCCTCCCAAAACTTATAAACTACTGCCTCCGAATTTTCACTAGAGGTAATTCCAGGGGTAATTGCACATACCGATCCAGAAAACAAATCAGATCTAGCATTAATAAAACCTCCAACTTCAGCTCCCGCCATCGGGTGAGCTCCAACAAAATTTAAATCTTCTCTATTTGAGTTACTTAATAATTTATCTACTAAGGCTACTACACACTTCTTGACACTACATAGATCAGTGATAATGGCGTTAGACTTTGCAATAGGAATAATTTTGGAAAGGATTTCACCAACTGCACCCACTGGCGTAGCTAATACAATTAAATCAGAATCCGGAATAACTTCATTAAAATCATTACTTACAATTTCTGCAATATTAGCATCCATTAATTCCTCAACTGCAGCTGGTCTACGAACCCAGAGAGAAATCCTATCGGCTAATTCAAATTTTTTAGAGGCAAGAGCAACTGATCCGCCTAAAAGACCAGGGCCAATAATTGAAATATTATTCACAGAATCAGATTTATTCCAATTCCTCTAGCTAATCAAAGTAAATCAATGAAATTCAATTAAGGAACTCTGAAAATCATTTTCGTATATGGACACCTTACCTCAGTGCCTGGCGGGAACCCTGTAACATCAACTTCTCTACCATTAGCAAATGGACTGTAGACATGCCCAACTTTTCCAGGAACCGGATTAGCATAGGGCTTATTACCAGAGGGTTGTTTAGAATTTTCAGGATCAGGCTTATCTTTGGCAGGTTCGTTAGATACTATTTTATTGGTATTCGTATCATTACCATCGTTAGCTGGATATTTTGGTACAACTTTGTTGTCATTTGAAGAACCTCCAGTATTAGATGGATCAAGGAACACCGTTCCGTTTTGCAAGGTATTGGTATTTTGATTAGGAATTTCCTTAACTTGATCTGCACCAAGGTAGCCATATCTTGCACCACCAGCTATTCCATTAGGACCATCTTCTAGACGGAAAGCATTGGGATTAGACCCTGGATCTTGTGTGCAGCCAATAAAAAATATCATCCCTAAGCACATCAACGTGAAGGAGTAGAAGTTCATTTTTTTCATATCTCTAAATATTATTGGATATAGTATAATTTGTTTTACCGCCATCGCAAAGAAATGATCAAAAGAACAATACTTTGATGGATGTTATAAAAACGCTATAAAAACGCGAATCTTTCAAACAATATCAGAATTCCTATATTTACATTAATTAAATTAAAGAAAATGTATATCACTCGAATTCAATGATTTACTTAGAAATTTAGTTAAATTAACTATTCTAATATATTGAAATATTTTAATTAACTATCGATGTATTTTTGGCTGACCAAAGGACAATTATAATTTATAGGTAAAAAAGATGAAAAAGGAAACCCTATACAATTTAGCATTGTTCTTCAGTTTTATATTTTTACTTGGATCAAGTCACGGCCAACTCATACCAAGAAATAGTGACAAACCAGAATACCGTGACTTTACGAGCGCCAACGGCAAGACCATTAAAGCGCTTCTGATTGATAAGACTGAAGATACATTGACTCTGAAATTACCAAACGGTAAATCGGCAACCCTCTCATACGAGAAGCTGAGCAAAGAGGATCAGGAGTACGTTAGAAAATGGGACAAGGAAAAAGAACTCTTCCTCACCCAATGCAAGACATTAACCATTAGAGAACTTCTTGAAATCCGAGGCTATGAAAGTTTTAAATTCACAATCAAAGGTAACCATATTTTCGTTGAAGGTGAACTCAATGGAAACAAATCTCAATTCATGATTGATACTGGGGCTGGATCGACTGTTCTCCACATAGAGGCCGCAAAAGAAAAAGGGTGTAAGGTAGGTCCATTAGATCAAGTGATTTTTGGTATTGGAGGAGAAGCTCCAGCGGCATTGACTGAAGTTCCCGAAATCAGACTCGGGCAAGCGTTCATTGAAGACCAAGTACTTCTTTCTGCGGATATGTTCAAAGATATTCCTAATGCCAGAAAAGAATATGATGCGATTTTGGGTGCAGAATTTATGAGCAAAATGAGAGCGGTTATTTCCTACAAAGAAGGTAGAATATTTTTCCGACCTGACCTTATTGATAATGACGATGAAATAGAAGTACCAGACGTTCCTGAATATCGTTTCTTTAAAACTAAAGATAGAAAAACATTTAAAGGAAAAATCGCCAAGAAGAATGCAACATCTATTGAGCTTGCGATTGAAGGTCAAAATAAAAACTTAACTTTGCCTTTGGGAAGATTAACTGACGAAGACCAAAAGTATGCCACTGATTGGAGCCCTCAAAGAGAAATATT
The DNA here is from genome assembly GCA_002701385.1 of Rhodopirellula sp. GTDB lineage: Bacteria > Planctomycetota > Planctomycetia > Pirellulales > Pirellulaceae > UBA721. The sequence continues at coordinate 8,212 of NZVD01000028.1, forward strand.
TTTAAGACAATGTAGAGGACTCACTGTGCAGGACATATTAGAGTTAAGAAAATATCAAAGCTTTGAATATAAAAGACTGGGTAATCATATTTTCGTTGATGGAAAGTTAAATAAAAAAGACACCCGATTCATGATTGATACTGGAGCAGGGTCATCTGTACTTGATGTCAACTGGGCTAAAGATACAGGCTGCCAAGTGGGCCCAATGGATCAAGTCGTCTATGGGATTGGTGGTAAAGCTCCTGCCGCAATAACACAAGTTCCAAGCCTAACGATGGGGAACGCAAAATTTGAAAATCGTCAACTACTGTCAGTAGATCTTTTCAAAAGGCTCGGCGGAGGCGCAAAAGCTTACGGAGCAATCTTTGGAGCAGATTTCATGCGTGAAACTGATGCAGTGATCACTTACAGGGAACAGAAAGTGTTTTTACATTTCTCTTCTCACTGACAATCGTAAATGCTGCAATCATTCTCTATCGTCGGGGTGCGTTTGTTATCGCAACCATGTCGAGCGTATTTTTCTTTTTGATTTCGCTCTCTGAAATCGGTCTTTTGCCCAACTTCCTGAATGTTCAGATGGATTCA
>NZVD01000029.1 GCA_002701385.1 Rhodopirellula sp.
GATCTTCCACTATGGTGACGAACAATCTCATGACTATCGTCTCTACAATTTGCGCACCGATATTAGCGAATCTCAAAATCTTGCCATGACCAATCCAGAAATCGTTGAGGACCTGGACACTCTCATTGATCAATATCTCAACGAGACTGAGATTGCCATCCCTGCTCCCAATCCAAACTTCGACATCTCAACGTTTGATGCGTCACGCATAGGAGTGCAAGCCGGTGGCCTAAAAATGTCGGGAAAGTCCAAGCCGTCAGATTCTAAAGGCGCCCCGCCAGCAAAGTCCTCCATGACGCCACCTCGATTTCTCCTGGGTTGGACTGTCAGAAATGGAACAAACTCTGTCCTCAACGATTACCTCCAAATCGCTCCGGTGGGCCGCCAGGCATTTATCGCCAACTCCAAAGTGGAGACAGATGGGCCTGCCGTGTTGCGGATTCGAATGCAATCTCATTCCGATGGTGCCGTCGTTCTGCAATGGCGAGAAGAAGGGCAGGACACATTTCCAAAGGAGGGCCAGCGAATCTCTATCGACGTGAAAAAGAACGCCTGGATGGAACTAAACGCAACCATCCCCACTGACGGCCGGATCATACATTTACGTCTCTATACGGTCGCCGGGAAAGGCACAACCAAAATCAACTGGATCGAATTTGGCTCGAAAAGTGAAAAGGCTTTACAACGCTGGGACTTCAAATTTCCCAAACCGTCTCCCGCATCTAACCCTAAATGATCTCAGTTGTACGGCTTTAGGTCGCAGGATCGGATCCTATCCCGAAACCGCGAATAACTCGTCGACGCGATCGGCATAGGATTCCGAGCTATATTCTCCTTGAATCTCGATTGCTTCCCCTTCGCCGTGATCGAGTATTTCCAGAATTAACGCTTCATAATGAATTTCACTTTGGCCAAGGGCTGTTTCACGATCATAAAGCAGCACATCGTGTAAGGGAGATTCATCCGCTCCCTCTAACAGTATTTGAGTCGAGCCTGCTTTTAAGGCCTTAACAGGAATCGAGGAGACCAGAATTTCTCCAGCTCCCAGTCTATTGAGACCAGCAAACGCACCCCATTCATCCAATTCACCTTGTTCGTCAGTTGAACCTGACTTCCCATTTATATAGGGCCCTGTATACGTTGGTGAGCCTGCATATTGCAGATCGGTTGTTTGTAGATACAGATCTGCATAGATGGCGAAGACACCAGCCGCGTCTTCCGTCAAATCCTCAACCGTAAGATTCACATAAAAGATCTCATTGACCTGCACCGAACTAATCGCCTCACCATTACCGTCCGTCAGTGAGATACCGACCTTTACTGAATAGGCGGTGCCATTAATATCGTTTATCACCTGAATCGCATCCGCCGGGCTTATCCACCCATCGCGATTTACATCAAAGAACGGACTAGACTCCGGCTTGCTCTGCGGGAGCTCATATGAGCCGGATTGATTAAGCTCATTAATGATGAACAATACATCTAATGGCGAGACGGATCCGTCGTTATTCACATCCTCCGGTAGGACTTCATTATGCCAATGATAGGTTAATTCAGCCTCATCGTCTTCCACATCGATCGACACCGAGGCATTGTTATACTGGTTTGCCTCCGCAGTGATGGCGACTGCCTGAGTTCCATCTTGAATACTGTCGTTTAAAGCGGTAATTGAAAATGGAGCCGACACTTCCTCTCCAGCGGCAATCGTGATAGATGTCGGCACCGTTAATTCTGTCAAATCATCCGATGTTAGATGAACGACCAATGCGTCATCTGTATCCCCGTCACGGGATACGGTACCGCTAGCGGCTTGAGCCCCATCATTTTCACTGACGGTTGTTTTGGAAATTTGAAATGTAAGATTATTGGTTAATGCTTCAACAATTGTAGCGTCTGTCGTAAAGATCAGGGTTTCACCGGCGACCTCGTACTCAAGCTCAAGGAAGAAGGCTGTACCACCTGTCACGGGAATTTCGACTGACTCTAAGTACTCACCCGATGCGTTGGGTTCTACAACAGTGCTATTCCAGTTCGCACCGAAATAGTCGATACGAAAATCTAAATTATCCGTATTTGTAGCCTGCCACTTTTTGATGGAGATCGGGTTATCAACGACGTTAAGTCGAATCGTATTTTCCTGAACACCTTCGAACTGCCATGAGAATTGCGGCAGTTCACCATTTGCCTCCAACACTGTAAAGAAGTCCGCCCCTTCAACTCGGCCTGCAGAGTGCCCCGTATTGGGCATATATCTAACATAGGTCGGCCCCAGCATATCCTGAATATAAAATTGTGAAGCCATGGGCATAAACTGATCACCGGAGGAGTTAATCGCGTACTTGGGCATAGTAAGGCGATCACGGTAAGAATATGGATCAACTATTTCCACCAACAGGTCTGACCTGGGTGTGCCCATTCTGGCAAACACACCCATTTGGTAATAGTCAAAGACAGCCTCTGCATATCCACCGATTACGCCCTCCTCGACGTCCGCATAGACCCGTTCATGAAATTCCACGCTCGCATTGGCATTCAGATAATCGAATACTACCGGAGCAATTGCGGAAACACGAGGATCCGATGCTGCGGTCAGCCAGGTGGTCCATCCGCGTTTAGACCCGCCGGTTACATAAAAATCCGACACGACATAATTTTCAGTCGTTTGCAGGAATTCCTGAGCTGTATCCATCGCACGCACGGCACTTTTGACCATCGGTAATAACACCGGCCACTCGTCATCACCGCCGTCAAGGTACTTATCGAAGGAGTAAGCTATGATCGCATCTTCCTGCCTTGCCGCATTTTCACCGGCAAATAGCAAGCGTTGATTCGGGACGGTTGGAACGGAAACGGTGATTTGGTTTGTGGAAAGTGCTAACTGCAACGCACTCTGGTCGGTTGCACTTGGTGCATCCGATGAAAAGCCACCACCAATATGAAGAATTGCTGTATCCGAAGTCGCACCCTCAGGCACCACAATTTCGACCCAATGTTTCCAAATTGGTTTATCAACTTCCTCAGAAGAACGCCATGTCTGAGAAGTCATATCTATGACATACGTTGTATAACCGTCACCTGACAGCGTCGACTCGAGTGAGTACTGATAGGTAGCATCAGGCTTGGCAATATAAGTATCGAGAGCGGTACCATCGTTGTCGAGAATATTAAGAATGACTCCGTTGAGTGAATCGGAAACAGCGACGCTATTGCCGGTGGAACTAGAAGGGTTAGCCAAACCTATTCTCAACGACTCAGTTTGCTCAAATAATTGATCATCTACCGGCTTGGCAGCAATGATCAGATCTGACATTTCAGTACCATTCTGACCACCAGTGTACGTGAGAGTACTGTTTTCTGCCGAATACACCAAAGAGCCCGGGCCATCATATGCTTCAACAGCGTCAATGACTGCTGCTTGCGGCGCCTTATAGTCTTCTCCTGACGTTGTGATGTCCTCGGAAGTAACTCGCACCGATACTGAATCATTTGCCGGAACTGTCCCGTCAAGCCGAATAGTAATTGTCTCACTGTCGTTATGCTCTTCTATATGCAATGAGGAAGCAGTGATCGACCAGGTCATCTCCTCGAGTTGAGTAAGATTGAGTTGCCGGCGGAAGAAATCAAACATTTGATCTGAAACCAATACGTCATCGATCACGGTATCAAGTTTGGAGTCTAGCCCATGGCCTGCTGACACTATGTATGGAAACTCGTAAGGCACGTTGTCGTTCTCTAATTCAGCCACAACGTCTAGAGCATTCTGATAAACAACTATACTATCATCTTCTGAGTGAAGAACGAATGTCGGCGGGTCATTCGCATCAATCGTATATTCGGTTCCCATAAGGCTGCCTGCCCCGTCGAGAACTGCAGCAACGTCAAGCTGAGATACATCGAGATCCATATCGGAAAACGTACTAACGTCAGTTGCGTCAAACATACCCGTCGCTAACGACAAGAAACCGCCAGCAGAGTGGCCTCCCAACACAATACGTTCGGGATCAATTCCGTATGATGCTGCATTATCTTTCATCCATTTGACTGCGTGAAATGCGTCCTCAACCCCGGCAACAAAAGTATCATATCGCTCATCAAGATCTGAGAAGGGTGTTTCCTTCGCGGGTGGAGGATTATCTCCGAACAAGCGATAGTTAATCGAAACGGTCACATACCCTCGGCTAGCGAAATCATTACTCAAAGCGACAAAATGACTTGCTGCTTTGTCCCCGCCAACAAAGCCACCTCCGTGGATAACAATCGCTCCTGGAAGTAAAGTCGGGAGATTGTCTCCCAACGGTTTATAAAGATCCAGTTTGAGCTCTTTGTCCTGAATACCCTGGGCAGTTCCGTGGCCAACCTTAGCGTCATCGCGATATACGATATCTGACTCGACCTCGACAGCAAACTGAGGCGTGAATCCAAAAGTCGCAAGGACTCGCCTTGGTTCGAGACGATCCAATTGAAGCGGCCTAAGAAACGAGCGACGTCGCTCAGACCGAGGGTTGTGATCCGGTCGAAGAAAGTGCTTAAGTTTTGCTAGGAAACCATGCGTATATCCGCCCACAATCTACCTCTTAAATTTCGTACACAGCCCCTGTTCACGATAGGTCTATTATTCGCAGGCCAACGCAAAAAAGCAATTTGCACTTGCCCAAACTCTATCAGAATGAACAGCTATCTAATTATCGAGTTTGCCAACCGTACAACAGAGAATTAATAGACTGTGTAAATCGTGGACTAGACAAGAGTTAATTATTGAAAAATTGATGACTCCGATCACCACCGCTAATCAGGTAGGCAACCAGATCCAGAATTTCCTCTTTGGTCATTCGATTAAACAACCCCGCAGGCATCGGAGAAGTTTTCGACACCAACATTTCATCGATAGTATTACGGTTGATCGTCACTCGTTTGTTAGGATCCGTTAAATCAGTGTTTAGTGTCAGGCCGTCATTATTCAGATTGACCACCACGCCACTGTGCACAAGCCCTTCATCGGTAATGACCATCACAGCAGAGAACTGATCGTTAATCACCTTACTTGGGTTAACCACTTGATCGAGTAAGTCCTTAACTGAATATCGTCTACCTGCTGTGGTTAAATCAGGACCGGTCATTCCACCCTGATTTTGGAAACGGTGGCAAGCATAACATCCAGCCGCACCGAACATCTTACGACCATTGGAAAAATCTCGACCTTTTAGTTCCGAGTTGGCAATACTAACAAGTTCGGCCAAACTCCATTGCTTCTCCTCACGGCCTTCAAAGATAGCGCCGAGATTCTCCAGAGCGGATTTTTGTTCTGGTTTCTTAGCAAGTACTTCCTTCAATGATTCTTTTTGGCTATCGGTGAGTGTGGCCACGGCGTCGTTGCGAATGAACTCGATGAATTTCGCAAAGCTCGCGCCACCGCGATAATTCGCTGCTTTTAGGAACCACTCGAAATACTGCGTTTGCAACGCCGGAGTCCAGCCAGTTTTTAGCAAGCGAATAGAACGAGCATATTGAACCTGCTCTTCCTGAGTCGGGGCCGAGTCTATCAATGCCATTGTTTTGGCGGCGACAGTGGGCGCCTGCAAGTAAGCCAAGGTTTCACACAATAACCAATTGATGTCTGCTGACTCAGATGGGAAAAGCGGATCCACTTTCGTGATCAGTTTCTGAACAGTAGAGTCGTCCGGCCGACCGAATCGATTTAAGACGATCTGAAGTGTACGCTGAATTGTAATCTGAGTGGTCTCATCGAGCTCAGTCATGTCCACGGCCAGAATCGCATCAAGTAACTTAGCACGCATCTCGGTATCGACCGGAGGAGTTGTATCATTACGGTGCTGAGGGCAAACCCCCGTTACTCGAGCCAATGCAAGCAACGCTTCGGCTTGGACCGCAGGGTTCTTTTCGTTCAGTGCTTTATCGGCCCAGGTGTCGACAGGTTGATGTTCGATCGCTTTACGGGCTGCATAACGCACGAATCGTTCTTCATTGTCTAATTCGCTCCATGCGGCCGCAATTGCGTTCTCATCCTGCCGGCCATGAAAGTATTCCAGCGAACGACGAAGTTTTAATGCATCCGTCGTCTGAGGTGGAGTCGTGACGAGTTTGGTTGATTCGTCTCCAACATAGGTCACTCGATAAAGCCCCGACTGAACGCGTCGACCGCCGATCGCAAAATACATCGCACCGTCGCCCTGGTGAATAATCGCATCGGTAATGGGCAAGGGAGCTCCTGTAACAAATTCCTCCTTGGTAGCCGTGTAAGTTGAACCATTGGCATCAAGTTTCATGTGAACAGCGTAAAGCTTACCCCAACTCCAATCCAAGGCGTACAAAGCATTTTGGTATTTCGCTGGGAACTTGGCACCATAACCAAAGGTCATTCCCGTAGGCGACCCCGGACCGATATCCAGCACTCCAGGAAGATTATCCGGATAGAACACAGGTCGTTTACCCGCACCATTTCGCCAGCCGAACTCAGCACCACTTGTTACCTGACAAATCCGAGTAGGACGATACCATGGCACATTAAAGTCATACTCCATGTCGGCATCATAGGTAAACAATTCACCATCACGATTAAACGCTGCGTCAAATATATTGCGAAATCCGTTCGCATAGGCTTCGAAGTTTTTTCCATCAGGGTCAACTTTGTAAATGATGCCGCCTGGGGCCAGCACGCCTCGATTGTGCCCCCGACCATCCGGGAAACTCGGCAAAAGATGATCCTCGCCCCAGATTTGCGGGACTTGTGAATTGTCGGCGAATTCGACTGGTTTGGTGCTATTACCCGTGATCAGAAACAGTGATTTACCATCCGGACTCGGAACAACCGCGTGCACACCATGGTCACCTCGAGCTTCCATAGCTCTGAGCATTTCCACCTTATCTAATTCATCGTCACCGTCCGAATCCGTTATGCGATAAAGGCCCGAAGGAATCTTCCGCTCGTAATCATTGACGCCAACATAGAGTGCGTCGAAGGCCCACGCCATACCGTTGACCGCTCGGATATCGACGGGCACGGGGATAATATCGTCTTGACTTAAAGTCTCGCCGGGAGCAGGCGGAGTGATCCGATAGAGTTTTCCAAACTGATCACTGACCAACAGACGTCCCTTATTGTCTTCACACATGTTGACCCATGAACCATGAACTTCTGCCGGGACTGAGTAAAGCAACTCTACCTGAAACCCGTCGGCCGCCTTTACACGATCAATGGGTGTCGCCGTATTGCCTGTCTTCGCTGAGACGGCATTGATCGCTGCCTTCCCGGCAGGTCCGTTTAGTCGCTTTAATTGGACGTCTTTGAATTCGACGGTCATAGGAGCCCCCGCATGTAATTGCAAAGCAAGGATTCCTTTGCGTTTTGCTTCCGGATGGTTGTCCGTCAGGTCCATCGTGGTAATCCCATTAACCTGATGAATTTGACGGTTGCCCACGGCAATCACTGTCAGTTCATTCCACTCGGTATCAACCAGTTTTTGATTCTTATCCCCGACTTCACCTACGACTTGAGATTTACCATCGGTTCCGACAATTACGCGTTGAAACCGTTGGGCTACAATACCACGCCATTTTTCAGCGTACAGCATTCCAAAATATTCCGGCTTAGGATGCAAGTCGGCTTGATACCCTTTGACGACGAAGTCTTCTGGTTTACCGACCAATTCGCTTCGATACTGAACACCGGAATTATTACCTTGGAAACGAACCTTCGCTTTGAATACAAAATCAGCTACATCTCCGCCCTGCCAAACCAGAAACGTATTCCCCTTGGTTGGCTTATCCTTGGTCGTCTGTCCGAAGATGGCTCCATCTTTAACCGTCCAGAATTCGGACTTGCCTTTCCAGCCGCTGAGATCTTTTCCATTAAATAATGTCTGGAATTCCTGTGCCGCGACTTGGGAAGACATCAGGATGCTGGTTACGAAAAGCAAAAGAAAGGTAATAACTCGTTTCATGGATCTCGCGTTCTTTTAAGGGAGGTTTTATCTTCGTTCCAACTACAGTAATAATTTAATTCCTGAGGAAACGTTTGGGAAGCAGTAGTAAGTCCGGCCCCAATTTGTTAGATGCTTAAGTCGACAACTCGGAGGAACCGCTTTTGACTGAGCCTTTACGCTCACAGTTGGCTTACCAATACAGTCGTTGAAATAATTAAGCCGGCGGCACTGGCTGCCACAATGTAGAAGCTCTTCTGCAAACCACTTTTATCTGCCTGGCGACCTACTAAATAGGGAATCAGAGCCCAACCTATTCCTCCAATGCAGAAGAATAAACCTATAGCTCGACCCTGCAAAGCGACATCGACATGCCCTACCAACAGGGCGATCAGGATTGGGAAGATAGGTCCGAGAATCAAACCAGCGACAATCAATAGGGCATTTGTCCCTTCAGCCTTCTGGCTCTTAATCAAGCCAATAACAACCAAAAGCATAACCACCGCGAACCCAATCACCGCGACTTCATGGCTTCCGTGTGGTAGAACCAAGGCTGCGATTAAACGAGATACGGTGAACGTCAGCCAGAATACCGACAACAAACCCGTCGCCTTCCCTTCACTTGTACCTCGGTCCATTGATAAGGTCGTCGCCCAGGCGCCCACACATGCCTCCACTGGCACGTGAAAGAAGAAGGCTAAGCAGCATAGCATCACAATCCCATCACCCATGAGATCCGCAAATCCCAATTCTGGCTGATCTGAGGACTCCGTTACCTCTGGAATTACCTCCTCTACCTCCTCCACCTCTTCCACTGCCGACACCTGCTCAGAATCATTTGCTTCCTTCAAAGCTCCGAAGTCATTGACGTATTGATCTAAGTCAATCGAAAAACATAATCCCAAGGGTACAGCAACCAATAATGCAAACGAGAAAAACGTCTTACGAAGCCCCACCTTTCGAATCATAAAGGTGACAACAATCGGCATCACGAATGCGCCCATTCCGAAAATGAAATCGCCCAGATTCATGGCAAACGGAAGCCGGTCTGAACTCGCTTCTTCAGCAGACAGAAATGCGGGACCCTGTAACGCATTAAGCACATTCACCAATGCCGACCATCCTGTCCCTAACAACAGAATTGAAACCAAGGCCATCTTATAACTCTTTAACGTTGCCAAAACGACAACGCTAAAAATCACTAAGACAAAACCTGCCTCCACAACCGGATTGCGTCCTACGTTATCCGCAAAATACCCAGCAGCAAATGCCATTGGTATCAACGTAAACCCAAACACGCTTACCAATTGGCCGACACGAGATTCTGGAATATCCAGTTGCTTCGCAAGTGGTACCTTAACGCTCCCAATCAAAGCATGACACATCCCTGCAATTGCCAACGCCAATGACTGCATGACTGTAAGATTGATATCCATATTTGGCCCCGACAATCCTGTTTAAACCTATTTAAGCAACGTAAGCCCAAACTACCACGGAGCGTATTTCTCTTTCAGAACACTACTCCAGTCTGCCAACTTACCCTCGCTATCACATTCTACTAGAGTCGCTTCGCAATTGCCGACTTAAAGAGCTTAATATTGTCTCCAATCAACCAGCAGAAATATTCTTTTCATATGCCAAACTGATCAATGCTAAAATAGTAATCCAACTTGTCAGCTCAATGTTCAATAGTGACTCTCCCATGCCGTCTCATAAATTTCAACTCACGCTTCTAGCTGCAGCCCTGATATTCCCCAAGCTTGTTTTAGCAAGCGAGCCTAAAGCACCAGCCTATGAATGTGTCTTTACAATCTCACCCGTCCAGGTTGATGGTTTTGACAACGACGATAGTTGGAAGCAAGCCAACCTGGTTACCCCTTTCCTAATACCTAATTCAGGCGCCGCTCCAATAGCAGGAACGAAGGTCAAGCTGGCTTGGGACCTCGACTATTTCTATTTCTACGCCGAAATGAGCGACAAAGAGGTCCTTGCAACCTACCAAGAACACGACTCTCCACTTTGGCTCGAAGATGTGTTTGAACTCTTTCTGCGTCCCTCTATAAAGCATGAAGGCTATTACGAATTCCAAACCAGCCCACGGGGCACCACCTTTGACATCTTCTGGCCGAACGCGGAAGAAAGACAAACGACTTTCTCAAAACAACTAAAGGCAGATGATTTTCAATTTGATGTTGCCACACGAGTGCTCGAAGAACAATCCAAGTGGATAGCGGAAGGACGGATTCGCTGGAGTGATTTGCACCATACCGGTGGCCGCCCCCAAGCAGATGAAACGTGGACATTTGCATTGTGTCGATACGATTATCTAACAGACGAAAAGCCGGAACTGACTAGCTCCGCCCCCCTGAGCCAAGCCAACTTCCACCTCCGAGAAGACTATTCCGAGATTATATTCCTGGCTCCTCCAACACTCGATACGAAATTCCACGTTGATAACAGCCGAGTAATCGGTGCCCCCACTCCACCACCAGCCTTTAAGGCCGTCCGGAAGTATGAACACATTAAGTTGGGAACCCCTATCTTTTTAGCCATTGAACCCGGAACCAATGCTCTTCTGGCGATCACACAAGACAATCCCGAAGGTAAGTCGCGCTTAGTACGCGTCGACCGAGAATCCGGTGACGTTACGGAAGTGGTAAAGTTCAAGGCACTTGCCTACAACCTCTGTTTTCATCCCGATTACTTACAAAACGGCTACATCTTTGTCGGATCCAATGATGCTTCGGGCCCGGAGTCTCAGGGTTATGTGCACCGAGTTACCGTCAAGGAGGGTATCGCTGATGCGAACTCTCAAAAACTCATTATTCAGTGGCCCTCTAACGGACATAATGGAGCGGCGGTCACGTTTGGACATGACGGAATGCTTTATGTCACGACCGGAGACGGCACCTCCGATTCAGACGACAATCTTGCCGGACAACAACTCGACCACCTCCTCGCCAAACTTTTACGACTCGACGTTGATTCAGCCACTGAAGAGCAGGGGTACGTAGTTCCCAAAGACAATCCATTTATCGGACGAGAAGGAACAGCACCTGAAACCTATGCGTATGGACTCCGAAACCCATGGAGAATGACCACAGACTCTAAAACCGGACAAATCTGGATCGGCAATAATGGCCAGGATCTCTGGGAACAAGTCTATCTTGCAAAGCCCAAAGCAAATTGGGGCTGGAGTGTCTATGAAGGGAGTCACCCGTTTTACCTCGAACGCCAATTGGGACCTGACCCTCACACCAAACCAACCTTTGAACACCACCATCAGGAAGCCCGATCGCTTACAGGTGGGATCGTATACTACGGCGACGAACATCCTCAACTTCAGGGAGCCTACATATACGGCGACTATTCCACCGGAAAGATCTGGGCAGGGCGGCACGATGGAAAACGTATCACTTGGCACGACGAGATTGCCGATTCCCAAATGGCAATAGCTTGTTTTGTCGAAGATTCCGACGGTGACCTGTTAATCCTGGATTATCAAAACGGTGGCGAAATATATAAACTGGTCCCCAATGATCAGCAGGATTACTCGAAGACATTCCCTCGCAAACTCAGTGACTCGGGAATATTTTCCAATGTGGCTGATTATCAACTTGCCGACGGAGCAATTCCCTATGATGTTAATTCGCCACTTTGGTCCGACGGCGCTCTGAAAACACGCCACATTGTTCTCACCGATGCAGAGGATAAAATCGTTGCGTCTGACGTCGGAGCTTGGTCATTCCCCGAAAGAACCGTATTAGTTAAATCCTTCTCACTTGAAATGAAAGAAGGAGTCCCTGAAAGTCGCAAGTTGATTGAAACACGATTCCTTACCAAACAAGACAACGAGTGGGTTGGGTATTCTTATCGCTGGAACAAATCACAAACCGATGCCTTTTTAGTGGAAAGTGAAGGGCGGCAAGAAAAGTTTAGAATCCATACCAACGCGGGAGTAACAACTCAGGTCTGGAATTACCCAAGTCGCAGCGAGTGTATGATGTGTCACGCTCGAGCGGCTAAATATGTACTGGGACTGCAAACGACTCAGCTCAACCGCACGTTCGACTATGGATCCCACGAGGAAAACCAACTTTCCTACCTACAGCGGACAGGTCACCTTACTATTAATACTGCTGGCCAACATGCCAAGTTTGCAGAACATCGGGAATTCCTGACCTCGTTTGATAAAACAAGATCGCAGGAAATTGCCAAGCAAGTCAAATCCGCTCCCGATCAACGACCGATGGCCAATGATGGATATTTCGCCTCAGGAGAGCAAGGTATTCCTAAGCTCGCAAACGTCTCTGACAAATCCGCGTCTATTGAATCCCGAGCGCGCTCTTACATCTATTCCAACTGTGCTCAATGCCATGTGGGTGCCGGTGGAGGAAATTCTCAAATGCACTTCGAGTGGACGCGATCTCTTTCTGAGATGAATGTGGTGAACAAACAACCATTACATGGCAACAAAGGAGTCCCTGAGGGGATGCTCATTACTCCTGGCAAACCAGACGCCTCAGTGCTCCTCAAGCGTATGACAACTCGAGGCTCGGGACAAATGCCCATCATTGCAACGCATAAGGTGGACGAAGAAGCAGTTAGTGTCATCCGCCAATGGATTCAAGAGTTAAACAATTAACCCCGACTTCGCCCCAGGGACTCACATGAGCCCAATTGTTTCAATTGCCAATTCTTTAACTGTCTAATTGCCTGAATGTAGATTGGTCAAATGGTGTACTTGCTAAATGGCTAAGTAGTTAATTGACTAAACGTTTGCGGCTTCGGCCGTGCGGCCTACGCAAAGGGGTGGGTAGGCATCTTGACCCGACTTCGTCCTCCTTCGTCGGACTACGACGGGTAAACTCAGAGCAAACTGCGTAGGCCGAATGGCCGAAGCCAATATAGTAATTTACCATTCCAAGAACCATTAAACCCAAATGCAACAATTGACCATTGTCTAACTGTTCCAATGTCCACTGGCCA
>NZVD01000030.1 GCA_002701385.1 Rhodopirellula sp.
CGGACTTATCAATGAAGATGGCTCTCTGCTGATGCCCGTCTATCAGGGCATTCCCGACATGAATCCTGATGATGCGATTCCGCTAGAGCAATTAACCAAAGGAACGAGCGATGAGTGAACCGACGATATTTAAGCGTATCATTAATGGAGAAATCCCCGCCAATGTCGTTTACGAAGACGAACAGTGTCTGGCATTTCATGACGTAGCCCCTCAGGCGCCCGTCCACATTTTGGTAATCCCTAAAAAAGAAATTGCTTCCATCGACGATCTGTCAGCGGAAGACGAACAACTTGTTGGCCATCTATTCTTGGTGATCCAACAGATCGCCAGGGAACAAGGACTTGCGGAAAACGGATATCGTGTCATCTGTAATTGCGGCGAAGGTGGTGGGCAAACGGTCTTCCACTTGCACTATCACTTAATGGGTGGCCGAAATTTGAAATGGCCTCCGGGGTAATGCCTCTCACGCCGAATCAATTCACCTCGTTATGATCCGTGTATTCGCTACGACTGACACTGGACAGGTAGCTTTTTACTCGCGGCAAGACTCCCCGCAGAAGCCTTGAAAAACCCGAAGCTATACTGCGTATATGAGTGGAATTCGTGACATTTTGTCCTTCCCTAAAGTCTATCAGTTATGGCAGGCTCCTTTTGCGCAGCGCAAAATGGCGTCCGTACTCAAACATAACGATTTATCTAACATTCAACGTGTGTTAGATGTAGGGTGTGGTCCGGGCACTAATGCACGTTTTTTCAAAAAACGCGATTATCTAGGACTCGACATCAACCCTCGTTACATCGAAAACGCATCACGACGGTTTTCCAAAAACCATGGAGCCTCGTGTGAGTTTCGTGTTCAGGACGTGTGTCAGTATCATCCGGAGGAATCCGAGCGAGCTGACTTTGTGTTGCTCAATTCGTTTCTTCATCACATCGACGATGAGAATACGAACCAGATCTTGGATCGTCTGCATGACGTAATTTCAGAGGATGGCTGTATCCACATTTTGGATTTAGTACTTCCTGACTCCATTGGTCTTCCGCGATTTTTGGCCCGGATGGATCGCGGTGATTACCCCCGCCCAGTGGAACATTGGAACACACTTTTCAGTAACCACTTTACTCCTGTCCTGTTTGAACCATTCGATTTGAAAAGAATAGGTATTCCGTTTTGGAAAATGGTTTACTTCAAGGGAAAAAGGAAGACCTGATAAAACGATGACCCACCACCCTAAGATATCTGTCGCGATTCCTGTCTTCAACGAACAGGCTGTCATTCCGGAACTGCTGAAACGCGTTTCGGAGGCGTTGGATGAATTGCCCGGTGGTCCGCATCAAGTCGTCTTAGTGGATGATGGAAGTAGTGATGACTCGCTTGCTCTCCTGCAGGAAGCCGCGCTAGCGGACGACCGATTGGTGATCGTTTCGTTCTCACGTAATTTTGGGCAACAGCCTGCCTATGCTGCCGCCCTTGAATATGCCGATGGAGACGCCGTGGTCTTAATGGATGGTGATCTTCAAGATCCGCCAGAACAGATCAAAGCCTTACTGGAAAAATTCAACGACGGCTATGATGTCGTTTATGCCATCAGAGTCAATCGTAAGGAAAACGTTATCAAGCGATTGTGCTACAACGTTTTCTATCGAATGATCCAACGTTTATCCTCAACTCCACTCCCTCGCGATAGTGGTGATTTCTCAATGGTCAGCCGACGAGTGGCTCAACTACTTGCAGCCGACGCTGACCGCCACAGGTACCTACGAGGTATTCGAAGCTGGGTGGGATTTAAACAAGTTGGATTGGAAATCGAACGGGATGAACGAAGTGCTGGAGCGACAAAGTATACGCTCAAAAAACTATTTAAACTCGCCTGTGATGGGATCTTTTCCTTTTCATTGATTCCCTTGAGATTAGCAACGTTAATTGGCAGTTTGTCTGTGCTAGTTGCTCTCTTGCTAGCGATCTTCGCCGTCTATGCCAAATTTACTCCTGTGGACCAATTACCTCAGTTCATGCAAGAGATACCTCCAGGGTTCACGGCATTAATGGTTGCCATCTCCTTTTTTGCTGGAGTTCAACTAATGTTTTTGGGAGTGGTTGGAGAATATGTCGGTCGCGTATTTGAAGAAGTCAAAGGACGCCCTTCCTACATTGTGGATCAAGTCATTAGAAATAGAGCCAAGTGGACGCCCAATATGCCAACACATACCGGCAACTCTACCACCAACACTGGTGGTGGCAAAGCCGACGAACCTACATCCTGAGCTTGCTTCGACGCTGGCAGCAACAGGAACGTAGTTTGGAATCCCGTCAAATCCTTGACGTCGGATGTGGTGACGGTTTGTTCTTTCCAGACCTCAGTCGATTCGGTGAAGTCCACGGCGTCGAAGCCGACGATCGGATCGTAGACCCCTCCGGAGACTACTTTCATCGAATCCATGTTGGACTCTTTGATGACACCTATCAGCCTGATCAGCAATTCAATTGGATCGTAATGCTCGATGTACTTGAACATATCCCCGATGCTGTCGAAGCACTCAAGAAAGCCTATCATTTACTTCAACCTGGTGGACGTATGCTGCTGACTGTCCCTGCGTTTAATCTGCTGTGGACGACACATGATGATTACAATCACCACGTCACAAGATACACCAAAAAGCTAATGATAAAGCAAGCCAACCAGACAAGATTCATTGTCGAAAAACAGCATTATCTTTTTCATTGGACATTCCCAGCAAAATTACTTGTTCGCCTTAAAGAGATGCTGACCAATCGCGTGCCAACTCCAGCCAGTCTGCCGGCTAAGATTCCAAATGCGATACTCCGGTCTTTATGCTGCTTCGAACAATGCACATTGACCCAACTTCGACCACCATTTGGAAGCTCACTTGTGGTCAGCCTTCGGAAGGGAAGTGATGGATAGTCATCCACCGGCGAATCTCAAATTACCTTCACGTCGTGCCGTCAGTCTTGGTGGGATCGGAGTCGGACTTGTTACGCTAGTCTACTTAGGGTGGCAATTTGCTAATGGCTGGATTGCTCACGACGAAGGACTGATTGGGCATACCGCTGAACGAACGCTCAAAGGCGAAATTCCGCATGTGCAATTTCAGGACGTCTATACAGGGCTTTTAAGCCATCTCAATGCAATTACATTCCGACTTTTGGGGATGAGTTTAGCCAGCCTCCGAATCCCGTTGCTGATCGGTGCGACCTTTACCGCGGTCGTCTGGTATTGGATTGCTCTACGATTTGTAGAACCGGTATTAGCAAGTTGTGCAACGTTGGCCTGCCTAGTCTGGAGTTTCCCGAATTACTTCGCCGCCCTGCCCTCATGGTACATTTTGATGCTTGCTAGCTGGGCGTTGTGGGCATTGCTTAAATTCCACGAAAGCAAAGCACGGCGGTATTTGTTACTGGCCGGAGTCCTCAGTGGATTATCATTACTCTTTAAAATCGTTGGGCTTTACCTTGTGGCAGCCTCGCTATTTGCTATTTGGATCGGCCGATTGACCTACCATTCCGATGAACGAACAAATTCTGATGCACCTAACAATCCCAACAAGCAGGCTGTGTTATTGACGATGGCTCTGGCGGCAGTTTTTATCCTGCTGGCTTGTATCCTGATTGGTAAGCATCTGTCGTTTTCTACGGCGATCTATTTTGTACTTCCCATTGCTTGCGCCATGGGTGCCGTCATCACTATCTACCAACGATCAATCACGAAATTAACCACGAGTATTCACGACTGTACAATATTCCTGTTGTCTCTTAGTCTGCCGCTTACCATATTCGCGTTACCGTATGGCCTCCAGGGACAACTGGACTTACTCTGGCATGGGTTGTTCGAGTTACCAAGCCCACGGCTGGATCAAGCCGCAGCACTACCACCGTTGGGAATCTGGGCTTTGGGAAGTATTCCTCTAATCGCTCTGGTCTTGTTTAGTGGCCGGCTGCCCCAGTCTATGTCACTTCCGTTAACTGTGACTGTTGCCTTAGCAGGAGCATCTATCGTCATCCTGTCTTCCACACCAATCATATATCAGGCTGCCTTTCTCACGGTCCAGTCCTCACTGTCTGTCATATGCATACTGGTATGGTTTCATTCCAAACGGGACAATGCTGACGTCTCTGTGGTGATCGTGGCAATCGTAGCTGCTTCAATCGGGCTTACCCAGTATCCGTATAGTTCAGGAATCTATTTTTGTTACTGTGCTCCTTTAGCTGGCCTGACCCTAACGGCCGTGGTCGGTCGAACGATCAAATATGATAAACCCTTGTGGGCCAGCTTTTCATTGGTGCTGGTATTATTTGGTGTCTTGCACCTAAATTTTAAGAATCCCAGACGAATTGGTACGCTCGTACAACAACTTGATAATCAATTCGAACTAAACACCGCCCGCTCCGGACTCTATATAATGTCCACCGAACAGTTGGAATATAATTCCATCCTGCAGCAGATTGGGAATCACTCAAAACCTGACGACTATATCCTGGCAGGCCCAGACTGCCCACAGTTTTACTTTTTATCCGGCCGCCGGAATCCCACTCCGCAATGCTATGATCTCTTCAGAGCCCATCAGCTTGGTAGTCAGGAAGCATTAGAGGCCGAATTGAAAGAGTTGATACTGGAGCATGATATTCAGGTATTTATCCTAAACCAACTTCCGGAATTCTCATCTGGATATACGGATAGCTTCTTGAAATGGATCTATCAATGGGGAGTTGGCCTCCCGGTAAATGGGAGTGGACGCTTTGCAGTCATTCATAAGAAACCGGCAGATCATGAAGCTATTAATCAACGCTAATCTCGCGAGTTACTCATGTATAGCGTCTTCTGATCGCATTTATCTCGCGTTGAATTTGTGACATCGAGGAATATCGCTCAGCCCGATTGAATCTCAGACATCGGCGGATGAGCTTTAGCAGTCTCTTAGGCATTTCTGGGATTTTCGTCTCAAACAGTTTGGGAGCTCGGCGTTGCCTTTCAAGTACGAGCTGTGCCAACAGTTTGGGACGCATGGCCGGGCCCGCCGCATCAAAGGGACGATATCCATAGAACACCTCATAGAGCATCACTCCGAACGAGTAAATGTCGGAACGTTCATCTAACTCCCTCTCCTCGTGAAGGATGCAGCTGTGAAGTTGTTCTGGAGACATGTACGACAACGTACCGCCGGAAGTTTGTTTGCCAAGAAGAGTATCACGGGCAAGATTGAAATCCAGCAGAAGTGCGTTTCCGCAAAACCCTATAAGGATATTCGAAGGCTTCAGGTCTAAATGCAGAACGCACTGATCATGTGCGTATTCAAGCGCCTGACAGACTTGCCCCAAAACAGAAAGCAAAACTGGAAACTCGGGTTGAGTTTTCCAATGCACTGGAAATTGAGATACCGATCTACCATGAATCATGGGTCTTCGGGATACGCGGTTGGAAGCATGAAAGCGATAATCAAGTGCCTTCAATTTATCCGCCAAAGTAAATCGCCCTAAATACGGCATACAGATCGTGGTGATCCCTAATTCGTCTGTCATACAGGAATGGACGGGCATTATATGTTTGTGATTCAGTCGACCAGACGTCGCTGCTTCTTGGATTCCCTGCTCTCCCCAACAGGCCAACTTACCAGTCTTTAAGACGACAAGGCGATTTCCTAATGCCTTATCCATTGCCTTGAAGACTCGGGAAAACGTCCCCTGCCCAATCTCTTCGAGTAGTTCAAACCGATCGAAATAGCCCGCCAACTCGGGCACTGATGCGATCTGTTGTTTAGCAGCCGCCGGAGCATCCGGAAATAGGTTTTCAAGCAGCTCGTCGACCTTTTGATCCAGATCCCCTGAAGTTAGAAGTTCTTCGAGTCGACGATGGTCGCCCTGATCCAAATCAGTTGATTGACGTAATGACCTAACGGATTCCTGATTGAATTTCAGCAAGTCCTTTTGTGCCGTTCCCATCGCTAGCCCCAGAGTTTAGGAATCGGAATTATTTGAATACTTTCGATTATGGATGCCTGAAAGAATCGGCCTATCAAATGGCCAGTTTCTCTGTCAGAAACTGACAGAATGCCTTTCCCAAACTAGCTGTCCACCCTATTTTTCAATCTATATAAAGACTGGCAGAGCTAAGTTCAAACCGAGGCAAAAAGAAGATACAAGTAAATCAGTCTGATCTCAGGGAGGGCTGCCGGCCGGAGGTTGGAGAGAAATCGCGATCGTTTGAGACACGACCGTTGCACCTTCCGCGGTCAAATGAGTATCAAAATGGAGGTTATGGGATAAAAGTTTTGATTCATTCAACTCCAGTAATGCCGCTGTCACATCGACAAATCGCATGCCATTTTTACGACATACCGTTTGTAACCAGTCTGGTAAGTCACTGGGGATCCACTTATTTCTTAAGTAGGCAGGAGCATCATCAGCAACTGTATACTGGTGCCCACTGAACGCTCGACGCTTGCAAGGCATATAGACACAAGTCAGTTGTAATTCATTCGCCTTGCAAAGTTCCGCCAACGTAACGATCCCAGATTCAACCCGAAGCAAATAGGGGGAAATATCATCTTGTCCCGGTGGAGCATAGTCGATCTTAAACTGAGTCGTTCCATCGGCCAGCGTCGCATTGACGGCGGGACCATAGATCTCCAGTCGAGATTTGGAAAACAGTTTACGCTGGATTGCTTCAATCAATGACGTCTGAGGAACATGGGTCTTCAATAAATCAACATGCTGCGTTGCCCCTGTTTGAATCGATGCTACACGATCTGACTCCATGATGTAATCCTGGATATCATTCCCCTCGAAGAAAACCCAAACCACTTCTTTGGTCTCCGGCGAAATACCAAACTCACGTAAATATTCCGTTTGGTTCACCAAACCGGTATGGGAAACCCCTAGATTCTTAACTGTCTGGCCCAGTAGTTTACCAAGCTTTGTAGAAACCAATTCTTCATCGGATAAGTTACCCAACTCAGTAAACGAATCTCCAAGCATCACAACACGCCAGGATTTAAGATCTGCTGGGTTACGAAATCCATCCGCATCGTAGCTCAAGGTTATCACCTCTTCCTGAGGTAACCACTTGGCGTCATAACCAATTTTCTGCATCTGAGCGGATACTACCCTGCCCGTCCATTGTTGGTCTCCGGGGCGCTTATAGTGGGCCCTTCCAAACGGCTCTGTAGGAATGCGATAGAAGATCGGCGTCGCTTCTAGGTCTCGTCCTAACTTACTGAAATCAAATCCGATGGCCTTAAATGTAAATTCACAAACGCCTACGAACAGAATAAGCGACATCGTTGCAAACACAATTTTACGAGTCAACGATATTTTCGGGGGCCGAGTAGGCGTGGCCTGCGTTTGAGAGTTGTCCATAAATGCTGAATTATTCGTTGAGAGGTTTTGCCAGAGGCGTTCGGCCATCAAGATAACGCCAATTTTTAATAAACGAAATCAAATCTGCCATCTGCTGCTGAGTGATTTTCTTTTCTAGTCCTTCAGGCATTAAGGACACACCACGGGACTGAACTTCGTCTATTTCCGACCTCAAAACAGTGGCAACCTTTCTTTCTGGTTGCATCAAAGTAATCTGGTTCGACGTTTCTTCCGTAATAATGCCATCTAAAATCCGACCATCCTTAGTGACGACGGAGTAGTGCATATAGTTATTATCAATCGCCTTATTAGGTTGCAAAATATCGGTCAGTAGCTGGAGAGGCTGACGTGTTCGTGAGTCGGAAATATCCGGCGCGACCTGACTCCCGATCTCTCCGATCCGGTGACAAGTGGCACAATTCTGACGAAACACCTTTTCCCCTTCCTTCGGAATGCCTTTCAATTCCAACACGGACTTATATTCTTCCAAAATCGCCTGTCGATCGGCATTCACGGTTTTAGCTTGGAGTGCTTTGGAACGCTGAACAATATCTGGATCTCCTGAAGAGGTCAGTCGCTTCATTCGAACAGCATCGATTTCATTCACTGAAATCGTGTTCGCTTCCAACTCATCAAGTAAGATCTTCACACGCAGGGAGTCTCGCAAAACCACGTCGATTAGAGCGCGTTTAACACTTGGGGCCATCGACGGAAAACGACTAATAATATCCTGCCAAATGGAAACGTCTTTTTCGAAATGAAGCAGTCCAAGGATGTCACTATGAAAGTGAGTAAATTCCGGGTTACTTAAAAGCTCTCTTAGCGTCTTGGAATCCCGAGCGAATGCAAGTAATGCCAATGCCTCTCGCTTCATTGTTTCCGACGTGTCTATGTGATTTATCCATTCCCGAGCTAGCATCCAGATCACATCAAACTGGACTCTTTGATCTTCAGGCAAGCCCGCTACCTGGCCTCGCCAGTCAACTTGCAGAGATTCAAACGACTCCAGGATTGCTCGCACAGATCGAACATCCCCAAGGCTCACTACCTTTTCATTCACCCACTTGGGTAACTCTGCAATCCACTCCAGGGCAATCGCCTGTTGCTCGGCAGTCATCTTCTTCGCTGCACTATGAAATAGTCGGTAAGTATTTTCAGCTTGTCCCGAATCGGTAATTTCTGTCGATGCTTTGTTTACCAGAGTGGCAGCTAAGACCGTACCGATATCGTCTCCCGAGGCCATCAGAAAAGCCTGAGTTGTATATTCATCTTTAAGCACCGTTCTGGCCAATGCTGTCCAGGTCGCGCTATCATGCTTCACTTTATCCCCCAGGGACAGGATTGCTTGAAGGCGAACTGCACTCTCCCGATCTGTCAAAAGTTTACGAGCGAGAGTTTGCTGTTCGGTCGTATCTTTCCAAGTATCTTCCAGCACAATACATGCATGGACACGTACACGACGATCATAATGATTGGCAACTGTGGTAACCTGCGCGACCTCCAGTTTTTCCCAACCATGCAATAGCCTCAGTGCTAAAACCCGGGCTACCGGTTCACGAGAGTAATTCAAGAGTCTCCCGAGTAGCATCACCGCTTCCTCTGGACGTTGTTCTGTCAACAGTCGGAAGGCGGTGTCTCGTTGCCAGGAATTCGGATGCTCGAGCAACAGCACCAACTCTTCGGTGGAATGATTGGCGATGCTCCAGTTCCACTTGGGCTCTAACCGAGCGTTAATCGGTTTAACCCGGTAGATTCTCCCTTTGTCATCACCACTACGTGCGTCCTTACGATCTTTCAATTCTTCAGGCACCCACTGGGGATGCTCGATTACAGCACGATGCATATCAACTACATAGAGACAGCCATCCGGACCCGTACGCAGACTCACAGCGCGAAACCAATGATCTCGTGATGCCAGAAACTCACGTTCCGGCGTGGGTGTACCGTAATAGAATGGTCCATAATAGTTATAATGTGAATTCTCTGACGAAGTGGATTGCACTTTCTCAGCATGGACCAGGTTTCCAGTCGGGTCGCAAGTAAGAATGGCATCCTTCAACCACGCCAGTTGATTTCCTCGGTATACCATAACACCACAGGCCGCCGTAAACTGGCCTTCATGCAAGTTGGACGTTGTCCAAAAATTTGTTAGTGGGTAGATCGCCGAATCCTGTCCTGCTTTAACCACATCTTTTTTAACTGAGGAAACAGCTACAGATGGATATTTCCTGAGGTAGCGATCTTCAATCATAATCTGCATCGCAGGGTTTCGATTACTGCAAACATAGCGGTTACCAACATCATCAAACGTGAGGCCAAACTGACCATTTCCCGTAACGGTTTGATATTCACCAGTCACCGGATCAAACATAAAATCCATGCCACTAATGTTGAGCGGCTTACTTTCTGTATCCCGGCTATTTTTTACTAAACCACCTCGTAAACCGTTTGCGACGTAGATTTTCTGATCCAGCCCCAACCGTGGATGATTTGCTCTGAGTTGCTGATTGTCTTCCGAAAATCCCGTATACCACACTTCATGAACATCCGCCCGATTATCTCGATCGGTGTCTTTTAGATAGACCACCTTACCGGCGAGCGTCACGATCACCCCCTGTTTCCAGGGTTGAATGCCGGTAGCAAACACCAGATTGTCGGCAAATACATGAGCTGTCTCGAACGTGCCATCACTATCCAGGTCTTCCAACAATTTAACCCGAGATGTTCCGTTACCAGACGGATAGTCGTTCATTTCCACGACCCACATTCGGCCTACGGCATCAAAACGAATGGCAACGGGATCGACCACCTGCGGCTCCGAGGCAACCAGCTCAATTTCGAGACCCGTAGGAATATCAAAGTGCTTGATCGATTCTTCGGGCGTGGCAGAGTAAATCCCCTGCGACACTTCCTCTTCCTGTGCTACAACAACAAACGGTAACCAGAGTAATAATAAGACGCAATTCCGGGAAGGTCGACAAAACATAGTAAGTTCTATTTTAATTAGTGAGCTGTGATATTCAGCCGGCATTTAAATGCCGCTAAGTAATTAAAACGTCGCGGACTTTATCATCCGGCCAGATTTCCAAAGGCGAGTAATTGGGATGCCGGCCATCCTGGATGTATGGATCATTGTGACGAGTATTGTAGCAATTGATCAATGACCACCGTGGGTGCTCACTGTGATTCTGATCCGAGCAGTGCAAAAGATTTCCGTGAAAGAACAGACCATCGCCCGGCTCCAGTTCCACTGCCACCAATTCAAATCTTTGTCTTGCCGCTTCAACTCGCTCCGGATCTGCTCCTACCTGCTCTCCAATCCTGACATGATCCACACGTCCCAGTTTGTGAGACCCCTTCAACACTTGCAGGCAGCCATTTTCCGTCGTCGCTTGATCGACTGCCACCATACAACTTCCCATATCCGGGAAGAGACACCCAAAGTTATACCAATAGCCATAATCCTGATGCCATTCCCAGGCTCCGCCAATCCGTGGCTGTTTAATCATCATCTTGTGATGGTAGTGATATACTTCATCGCCAAGCAGAATCTGCATAGCTTGCACGATTCGCTGACTACGAACCACTGCGGTGTACGGCACTGTGTCGTCTAGATCATTCCTGAGTGCCAGTCGGGTTTCACCACCTCCGGAGTCCCGTCGCACATACGCTTCGTCAGCAAGCGCTGCGTCAGCCTTTGCAAAACTCAGTAAACCAGCAATTTCCTGCGGATCAAATAACTCTCTCACAATGAGATAGCCGTCTTGATGAAAGTCATCGATAAGCTGAGGTGTTAGTTCAAATGTCGTCATGATTCGCATTCCTCTGGAACACTATCGAATTCTAATTCGGTTTGGTTGACTGAGCGTCGAACTGCAGTGCACTAAGGTTGACCGAGTGCGAAAGTTGTACCTTACCGGTTAGATCCACGATCCCGACTCGGATGACAGGATCGTCTTGATCCCAATCAATATCGATCGTTCCAAAATTTTCTTTATGGAATGTCTTTTCCAGAAAACGATGAGGATTGTCTGTCGGCGTTCCCCGCGAGTGGAGTTGATTGATGCTGCTGGATGTAAAGTCGTATAGAGGATAGGCAAGTTCTTCTGTGATTCGCGAGAACTCGGACCAATGTCGATCTCCGGAAACAATCATCACTCCCGATGCATTTGTCTTTGTCAGCAAATCCAGAAACCTCTGTTTTTCCTGAGGCAGGTTTGCCCAGGTTTCTTGTCCAGCAGCGGTAGGGGCGAATTGGATACTGGAGACAACAATCCTGATTTCTGCCGGCTGTTGCAATTGCTTTTCCAGCCATAGCCATTGTGCCGACCCCAACATGGTTAGGTCCGGATTATTGTCGGGGTAATAGGGTCCTCCGACCCGCCGTGGGCCTGTTTTAAGGTCGGAACGGAAGAATCTTGTGTCTAGTAGAATCACCTGCACACGTTTTCCTTTTGGGCCAAAGACGTGAGCATCATAGACACCGGGCCGTGCACGACGTGGCGAGTCCGGTACATCGTTCCAGAATTCTGAAAACACTTGTTGAGAGGCTTCACGCTTAACAAATCCGGCACCTCCATCATTCAATCCATAATCGTGATCATCCCAGGTGGCCATGATCACAGCGCGTTCCCTCAATTTCTTAAATCCGTTCTTTTCGCCTAAGACCTTGTATTTGGCTTTGAGGACTGACATGTCTTCTGAATCACCATAAATGTTATCTCCCATGAAAAGAAACAACTCAGACTGGTAATCCAAGATATTGGAGAACAGAGGGGCAGGATTTTGCTGTTTAACGCAGGAACCAAATCCGATTCGTGTTATCGGCTGCTGGAACTGGCTCGAGACGAGTTTCTGCGTTTGGCGTTTGGTGATCCAACCCGAACATCCTTCGTCGGCACTACAATTGCCACCCGCGGTTAACAAACCTCCGCCCGGAGCCTGTGCAATTCCATAACCGCAGTCGAATCGATAACGCCCCAGTAATTCAAAGTCAGTAGATGCTTTAAGTAGAGAATTTCCATAACAACCAAACCACCAGACCCCATCGGCAAAAGCAGCCGTCTGGATACCTAGACGAGTCCAACCACTCTTGAGCACATGTCGTTTCTGAAATCGAAAGGAATCGTCGTATTCATATAAGTAGTTCTCTGTGATTCCCTCTGGTAATCCACCCACAACAATGAATTTACCTTGATGATGGGCGATACCGCCGGCACCATGTTTAACTTGAGGTACTTTATGCCGAGCCTTGAGCTGCAGCGTGTCGGCATGATAGGCCAGAATTTCATTGTCCGCGTTCCCTAAGGGATTATTGAATTGCCCGTAGTTCACCGCGACAAACAATTGCCCTTCTACATAACATAGGTCTCCATGGTGATTCTCAACGTCTACTTTTTTTAATAGCTTGCCTTGAGAATCTGTTTTGACGAGCGTCGTCGTGTAGGACCAGTACAGATTTCCCGCTGGATCCTGACAAACACCTTGTAAATGATGAGGATAAATGCCATCACAGCGTACCAACTCCACTGCTTCGCTTACATCCATGGCGGATATCAGGCAGCCAAAAACCAATGCTATCAACTTCAATCGTAAATTCATCACTTCCCAATGACCCCAATCTCGGCTGCTGACGCCCAGGGACCGCCGTTAACTTCGGTAAGACAAACAATTTTTATAAACCTTGCAGAAACCTCACTGAAAGTCTGTTGCTGATTACTCCGTTTACGTTGGAACGTACCGGTTGCCACCGCTGTTTCAAATTTCATACCATCCTGACTTACATAGACTTCAAAGCGGGCGATGGCACCGTTGTAGCCACCATCCTGTCTGGCAAGATACCGAATCCCCGTCACTGAACGCGGCTTTCCCAAATCGATAATTAAGTGATGAGGTTGTTTCCGTAACTCCGGAACATATTGCGTATGCCAATGCGTACGAGGATTCCCATCCAATACATATTGAGCCAATCGATTCCCAGCCATGCTCTGGCTGCTGAAATCTACAATTTTACATTCGCTTTGCGGAATCAGCCCCATCGTATCCAATTTCGAGACGTGCTGCGGTGATGAAGGCATTCGCGTCGAACCCCATTTTGCCTGCCGGTCTTTTTCATGATTAGCGCGGTCGGCAAACGTTCCCTCTCTTGCATCAATATGAGCGGAATCTGCAAGAATTTTCATCATATCAAGCAATTCCGGCTGCTGTTCAGCCACATTAATCGATTCACTGATATCATCTGACAGATCATACAGTTCCCAATCACGCTGTGTACCGGGCTGGATGGCCTTCATCTCTTTAACTCGCAAAGCCCTCTGCCCTCCAATTTCCCAGTACAAATATTCATGCTGAGCCTGTTTTCTGCGCGAATATTTTCCCTGTAGCTCCGGCCAGAAAGAAATTCCATCGATATCCTTTGGTGGTTTTGCTCCTGTGATGTCTGCAAGAGTAGGAAGGATATCAGGAAAATACCAGAGGTGATCACTAACACGTCCTCCTTCGATTCTTCCGGGCCAGTAGGCCAAAGCTGGAATTCTCAGTCCCCCTTCATACAATGTTCCTTTCGTACCCCGAAACTCCTCACCGGTTTCCGGATTAACATTCGCTCCATGTAGTCCACGCGGGTACTCATCCGATTTGAAATAGTCATTACCACCATTATCACCACTGAAAAATACAATCGTGTTTTCTGCCAGATCTAATTCCCGTAGCAGATCAATAATCTCGCCAACCTGACGATCGACCATGGTAACCATAGCTGCATAACGTCTGGCAGATTCAGGCCAATCCTTTTCACGATACTTTTCCCAGGCCGGATCCTGATCCGGGATATTGAACATCCCATGAGGTGGAGTAATAGGTAAATAACAAAAAAACGGCCCTGTCTGATTTTCACGAATAAACTGTTTTGCACGATCCATAATCACGTAGTGCGAATATGTCTCGCCCTGATCGCCTCCAAGGTTTCCAGGCAACCTCAACTCCTGACTATTTTGGATGAGATAGGGAGGATAATAACTGTGGGCATGAACCTGATCATAATAACCAACAAACAAGTCAAAACCATGCTGCTCAGGGACTCCTGTGGAGCCGCGACCACCACACCCCCATTTCCCAAAACCTCCGGTAGTGTACCCTCTTTTCTTCAGGATGGTTCCAATCGTGACTTCCTCACTTCGAAGTGGTGTCCCACCCCCGTTCACCCTAACGGAGGTATGACCGGAGTGTTTTCCTGTCAAAAAACAACAACGTGTTGGAGCGCAAACTGAAGATCCTGCTAAGCCCTGAGTAAACCACACACCCTGCCGCGCCAACTCGTCAATACGTGGCGTCTGAATTGTCTTACTTCCCATAAAAGATGGTTCAAAATAACCAAGTTCATCAGCCATGATGTAAACCACGTTCGGTCTCTGGGTTGCAAAAACAGAACTTGGGAAAAAACTAGAACTCTGCAGAATAATGAAAGCCAAAAAGTATTTGTAATACATCACGTCTCGCTTAATCAAAGGTTAACCACGAACTACGCTTTTTCAGGCAAGTCTATCGGACATAGGTGTGGCTTTAGTATAGATGGTGGTTTACGATGCAACTTTCCGCTCATACTTCAAAGCAATGAACGATACCGGTAAGTTTACTCCAGTTCAGCCGACGTCCCAAGGCTCCAGCAGCCCTGCTCTCAATTTCAAGGCAGTCGCTTTAGTCGTACTTACCGCTGCCTGCTGGGGTGGTAATCCCGTTGCCGCAAAATATAGTCTCTTCTCCACAGATACGAATCTGGGGCTGCCACCGCTAACCGTGAGTGGATTACGCTTTGCGATGGCGACTGTCTTTATGGTCATTTGGTGTCTGGTTTCACGTTCATCAATCAAACTAACACGTAAGCAAATCCTACCTTGCTTCCTTGCTGGCACCTTGCTCTTTGCTCAAATTGCCACCTTCACCATTGGAGTCCATCTCTCCAACTCCACCCACACGACGATTCTTATCAACACATTCATCATCTGGGTGCTGGTATTCGAGCACTTCTTCACCGGCAATCATCGAATTACCCAAATACAGCTATTCGGATGTTTGCTTGCTGGAGCAAGTGCGATTGTCACCTTGGTAATCAAATCGAATGCTACTGAGTCCATTTCCTCAGCTGACCAAGCCAGTATGCTGGGAGATTTCATTATGCTAGTGAGTGCTCTAATACTGGCAATCAAGATTCTGTTTATCAAGTCCAGTCTTAAACTGGTACCATCCGGAACCATTATTCTCTGGCATGATCTGATCGGCGTCCTATGGTTTATTCCAGTCGCCCTTCTTTTTGAGCGTTCTCAAATTTCAATGGAATACGTAGATAAATCCGTACTAGGCGGTCTGGCTTATCAGGGAATCATCGTGGGCGGGATGTGCTTTGCGATCCAAACCACACTGCTACAAAAATACTCCGCCACTCGAATATCTGTCTTCAGCTTTTTAACTCCTTTGTTTGGTATCTCAGCTGCCGCCATATTCCGGGAAGACCCACTTTCTCCCTGGCTGTTCGTTTCGCTGGTTTTAGTGGCTAGCGGAATCTATTTGGTAAACCGGCAGGAATCTCACTAAAATGCACTATGTTCACCTGTCCCAGTTCCCGAGAATGACAAATGACTGCCTGTAGTTTTAAAATCAAAGACACGTCCTCCATCGTTTCACCAGGCCTAGTGGTATTTCGTGATGTCATGGATGCCAATCTAAAAGAGATGCTACGCGAAGCCGGAGACCTCTCCAGATTACGTCCACACTGTAAAACGCATAAGATGGCATCGGTTACTAAGATTCAGTTAGATTTAGGAATCACTAAGCATAAATGTGCTACTTTTGCTGAAGCGGAAATGTTAGCGTCTGCCGGCGTGAAGGACATCCTGCTTGGTTACAATCTTGTTGGACCTAATATTCAACGCGCAGTCGAATTCGTCCAACAATATAACGACGTTCAGTTCATAGCCACCGCAGATCATGAATCGCCGGTTCGATCTTTATCAGCAGCGATGCAAGCCAGCGGACAATCGATTGAATTACTGATCGATCTGGACTCGGGGCAACATCGCACAGGCATTGCCCCCGGAGATGCAGCCCACCAACTCTATCGTTTGTTTGAAGAACTTCCGGGAATCGTACCCGGCGGAATCCACTTATATGATGGTCAAAATCATCAGACTGAATTAGAGGAACGACGTCAGGCAGTCATGGCATGCTGGCAACTGGCATCAGATTTCAGAGACACGCTTGAAGCGGACGGACTGAGCGTACCACGCATTGTCGCCGGTGGGACAGGAAGTTTTCCAGTCTACGCTTCGATTTCAGATCCCGCCTTGGAATTGAGTCCAGGGACAAATACCTTTTTCGATAACAACTATGGCCTGATGTTTCCTGACCTTCAGTACACACCAGCGGCCAGAATTTTGACGCGAGTGATTAGTCGTCCCACTGAAGATACGCTCACCGTTGACCTTGGGTACAAAGCATGTGCCTCGGACCCCGACGTTAAAAAGCGTGTCGTATTTCCTGACTTACCAGATGCAGATCCTATTCTGCAAAATGAAGAGCATCTTGTCCTCAGGACACAGCATGCCGGAGATTACATTCCTGGTGACGAGTTGCTCGCCGTCCCAGGTCATATTTGTCCAACCAGCGCACTTCACAAGTCCGCTTATGTCATTGAAAACGAAGAAGTTACCGATAACTGGGTAGTTTCAAGTCGAGATCGCTGGTTGACCATATAGCCACGAATTATTCTTCTGGATTGAGATCTTCTTTATCGTTTTTCAGAGCACTGATTAACGTATCGTACGATTCCAGACATTGAGTGACCGATTGGCTCAATTTCTCAACGGACTGTGTACTTGCCACCTGCGATTCCATCATTGGCCGCATCCACTCGTTCATAACCTGAAACTGATTTTCCAGTACGGTCAGAATGGATTTGGGGACCTTGTGCATTACGGCGACACGCTGAACCCCTTTGGATTCATCGACAGTAATTGCGCCGGTTGTATAAGCCCGGAGCTCTTCAGCCAAACTCATGAGTGCATCTGCCGTTTCACCACCCACTGTGGGTTCTGCGGTAGCAGTAGCTTCCTGAGTAGCTTCAGGCTGAATAGTCGCCAGACTCTTTACGCCATCACTAATGGTATCGCGAATCTCTTCCAGTCCATCACTGAAGCCCTGCATTTGTAGAACGACTTGACCAAATTGATCGTCGGACCCCACACCTTTTAGCTTCATATTCTTTACGAAGGCTTTTTTGATGTCGTCCCAGCGCGCTTGCTGTTCTTCATCAATCCAGCCACACATTTCGTACAGTTTCAACAAGTTAGCTTCGGCATCACTGGTTAGAGTCTGAGCGTCATTTTCATAACTTCCCTTAATCAAAGTCTCCAATTCATCGTCATTCATGATCGGGAGTACTTTTTCGGCGATACGATTCATATTTCGATAGGATCCCTGAAGCTTGAATGGAGGTTCCGTTCGATACTCATCAGCCTGAGCGGCAGAGTTGATATATTCACGATTAACCATCAATACAACATCCCGGACTCGCATCAGCTTCTTCATCGTATTCACCATCTCGCTGACTTCTTCCATCGAGTAGTTCGCCTCGAATTCGATGCCTTCCTGTGAGCCCGTTTCGGCAATACGGATCACGCTGTATACGTCCTGTTGGCTACGACTTGCTAATTTATTGAGTACGGGATTGGAAGTCAGACAGTTTTCGAGATAACTCATCTCAAACGCGTCTTTGGTGTCGCCAATGATTTCACCGAGATTGTAAATATCGGCACGGTTTGCCAGCATGTCCGGAATCTGGAATTTATCTCCACTTTCCGTATATGGGTTCCCTGCCATAATCACACAAACTTTACGTCCGCGTAGATCGTATGTCTTGGTTTGGCCTTTATAGACCCCTTCGATTTTTCGCTGAGCATCACAAAGTGAGATGAATTTTTGTAGAAACTCAGGGTTACAGTGCTGAATATCATCTAGATATATCATCACATTGTCACCCATTTCGAGTGACAGGTTGAGTTTTTCAACTTCTTCCCGAGCTCCGGCATTTGGAGCTTCTTCCGGATCCAGGGACGTCACTGCGTGGCCAATAGCTGGGCCATTGATCTTCATGAAGATAATTCCAAGACGATTAGCGATGTATTCCATCAACGTCGTCTTACCATACCCGGGAGGAGAGATCAGCAAGAGCAAGCCCATCAAGTCCGTACGTTTCTGGTCACCGACGACTCCAATTTGCTTGGCTAGATTATCACCGACCAATGGCAGGTACACTTCATCGATTAGGCGGCTTCGTACAAACGAGGTGAGAACACGAGGGCGATATTCATCCAGGCGCAGATCGTCCTTAGCCTGATCGATAACATCCTTCTTAACCTCAATGTAGTCACGATACTTGGGCACGACGACGCGTTCGAATCGCTCCATCTTCGTGATGAACTCGTTGTAGTTGAAAGGATACGATTTATCTTCAATCACGGCATGATTACCAATCATGTCATTGATAACTCGTTCGACCGTACCGTCGACGACTTTCTTTTTATTCACTGCCCCTTTCATGAGCATAACGGCAAGTTCATCGACATAGTCTTCCGCCGTTGCATCCTGGGATGTTTCACCCAGAAAGGCTTCGAGCCAGTCACGTAAGAGGATGAATCGTTCCAGTGGGCTCTTTGCTAACTTAGTCACACTGGACTTAAATTTATCCACAAAGCTGTTTTGTTTTAGATGTCGTTCAAAGGCTTCATACAATTCGGCTGCCTTACGACTAATCACAAACTGATTACTTACGGTTAATTCTTCGAAAAGATAATTCGCAGCCTGACTAACATAATCCTCTGAAATAACTCCCGTTTGCTGAGCAAACTCTGCAAGCAACGGCTCAATCACCGCAACATACTGTTGTTGTTCAGCACTACTTGGGAACAGTAGCGAAATAGTCCCCACCCCGCTCAATCGGGATTGAAGCAATGCCTTTTGAGCTGTATCTCCAAAGTGTTGCCAGTACAGTCTGGCTAATGCCCGGGACTTGGTATGGTACCGCAACAACCCAATGGATAATTCCATCTCTGCCAGAGTCTTCACAATCTTGGCCGCATCAAGATCATGGACCCCTTTTGCGTAGGCTTCGGTGTAGCGTGGCCCCATAAACTTCTGAAGTTCGGTGACACGTTGTTCATCGTCGAGCGTTGAAAATGCTTCCAAAGACATTTCTGCATTGGCATGCAATTCTTCAAACATCTTATAAGCCAGGTATTCACCTCGATACACTTCCATGTTTTCCGAGATGACTTCCTGCTGCCAGACATCTCGCGTTGCCAACAGACGTTCATCTGTAATCTGTTCAAAGAAGTCGGTACCCGTGAGGTGATAGAACATTTCCCCGTCACGTAGAACAGAAGTTAAATCGAGTGACTGGATGTTCACTGAGAAATTATGATTACCAAACTTGATGACATTTTCGCCATCGACGTACAAATCCTGACGATCCTTCAGCTGACGTACGGCATCTTCTCGTACCGTTTTCATACGACTTTGGATGTCATCTACTTTGACACTGTCGTCCAGTTCTTTCAGCTGATCGACAAGGTCACGAATTTTCTCGATCATCAAGTCAGAAGCAAAATACGCATTAATCTCGTTTACCGATTCGAGACTATCTACTCGCGACTTAACCCCTTTAAGAATTCGGTCGGCTGCATTCATTAATGCATTGGCACGCTTATTACGCTCTTCAACAAGCCCTACTTTTCTCGTTTCAAAGGCGTTGTATATTTCCTCTCGTTTGTCCGTCAATTGAACAACGAATTCATCAAATTCGGCAAATCGACCTTCCAGCTCTTCTAACTGGATCATCATCTTCGTGAGGAATTCTTCACACTTCAATGGAGAGTCACAAATATCGAGGTAGTTCACAACGGCCTGGTTGAGCAACTTCATCTGCGAATTAAATTCAGCCACCCCTTCTACACTCATCAGGTCTTTAACTTTACCTTTGAGTGATGCTCGGGCAGTATTCACTTTGCCAAAGATAGCCGAGATATTCTCGATGATCCGTGTTCGCTGAGTTGCATCTTCGATATCAAGATTACTGACAATATCGATCAGCATCTCGAGTTCGGTAGCACTTGCGGAAATCTCTTCTTCCAATACTTTAGCATCGGTCACCTTGGCTAAATCCGGAATTGAATCAGCCTGACCATCCACACGCTTGGCATACGGTGCTAAAGCATCATCACGTAATAGAAACTCAACACAACGCTGACTTAAGCGGTCATTGCTTTCAGCCACCTGTTGTTCGAGTTCATTAATCAACGCACCGTCGTTGTAACGCAACTCACGTAGCGAAATAATCTCACCACGTACGGCTCGTAGCTCTGCCAATGCCTGGACAAACTCATCGATGTTTTCGAAACGACTGTTTTGTACAACTCGCAGAATCTCTGTCACTCTCTCTTCAACGCGACGTGACTGTTCCAACGTATTTTGCTTAACGCGAACTACCTTTTCGAATTCGTCGATCGCAGATTCTGCAGCCTGTCGAATTTCCAGAAGCGGTTCCGAAACTTTGAAACACTCTTCATTGGTAGACCAAAAATAAGCATCCACCACATCGCCGGCAGCTTTGGACAAATCGCTGTAAAGGCCGGAGTAGCTATCATCTTTTTCGATTAAGGAGATAACTTCATAGCATTCGGCCATCCCACGGACCAGATCCTTGTTTCCAATTTTATAGAGGAAGGAGTCTGTATTCGTCTCGGGTACATAATCATCTGAAACATACGGAGTTTGCCAAATCTGCAAAGCGTGATGTTTTTGAGGTTCTTCCTGAGCACGGAAGCAGACCATTTCCCCGGCATGGAAGAAGGATGTTCCATTACAGATAACAGGAGTATCAACCTGTTGTTGGATTAGGTTGTATCTCAAAAGAACATAGGTGCCGGTATCTTCACAGTAGAAGATATAGAGGTAGTCTTCGCCGTTAGGAGCATCCATACGGCGATCAAACTTCATGTGCTGCAGTTCAGTGTCAAAGACCTTGAACTCGCCCGTGGCCAATGCATACCCATTGGCAAAAATCACCCCGTGATCATCGGGAAGCAGCACACAGGATTCTTCAATGGAATCACAACGCCAAACTCTTTTAATTTTGTCATTGTAGATAAAGTAGCGGTAATTCTCTTCCTGGTAGGGACGGATTTTGACCAGGATCAAACTTCCGTTAACCGCGTATAGGACTTCAGAGTCATCAAGCGTCTGATCAACATTCTCAACAGGTTCAGAGTAAATCCCTTCGCCTGTCTCGGTATTATTCTCGATTTTGATGGTCAGGTCGCCACCGGTCGATTCGACAAATAACCGATCGTCGATACTGATATGCGGGTGACGGCCTTCTTCAAATTGATCGCGAGTCGCTCGTCGCCACGGGAAATCATGCTGGGACGGAAACTTCACTTCGTGATCACTACGGTTGTCCACGTAGGTCAGTTTATCGCCATCAAGCTTCCATTTCAGACTCTTGTAGTCATTAGCGCCTTTACCAACTCGGAAAGTCATATAAAGGAATGGACCAATAACGAAGAACTTGGCAAATTCCGAGTCTTTATAGTATTTGTAGATTTCCTGGAAGTCACGCTCAAACTGAGGATCACTTAAGAGCGTGGACTCTTCACCATGAAATGAGCCGTCGCGGAAGGTGTAAACCGCGAAGACGTCAGCGGGGTGCGTGGTTTGACGCAAACCAAAGTGGATGTTGTAGCCAAAAATGAATTGCTCACCGATGGCAATCATATCGCGAGCGACACAATTGTGTTCAGTGGTTACACGCTCTGTTCCTAAAAGCGTGGTTTCAATTGCTCCAAAGACATCCTTCCGCGCTCCGTTCAGGCTGGTAAGCCGATCTCGTAACTCGCCGGCGAAGCTCTTGAGTCGGTTTCGTATGATCTCATACGTACCGCTCTCTAGCTGTGGCGAATTCTCCTCGGGAGTCTGCGTGTTGTCTGGCTGCTGTTCTTCTTGAGCCATGGTACGAACTCTCTAATGATTATCCCAACAAGGAATAGTTATCCGAAGTAAGTTTAGGGAGTACACCCAAGGAAAGGAGAGGCAGACCAACCTTCAGCATCCGAGAGTTGGAGGCTGGCCTGCCACATTCCGAAGGTGTACTAAGTAACTGATGCCTTATGCATCACCCTGAGCAGCCTTGGCTGTCACGATGGAGCTGGCCTGATTCCCGGCGATCCCGGTACTCTTTGCCATTCCTAACAGACCTTGCAGCTCATTTCGGATCGAGTCCGTTCGAGCCAGACCGATCATCTTGGCAATCAGAGCGGCGATCGAAAGATCTTTCACATCGTCCGTGCTGAGGTTGAACTGATCAACCATACCAAGGATTCGAGCCTGGAAGTACTCAGGGTCTCCGTTAAAGAACGTGTCTTTAACATCGCTGACTACTTCACTGTTATTTACAAATCGATCGACAACCTTACCGCCCTTCACAGCGTTGACCACCTGGTCGAAGAAGGTTGATTCACCGCCGACGATATCGATGCGAGCACTCTTCAGTGCTTCACCCATAATGTTCGACTGAGCTTCTGCGATTTGACGTTGAGCATCGATCGCAGCAATTTCGATTTCTTTATCTTTATTAAGCTGGAGTTTGTATTCTTCGTGTTCTTTACCCACATCGTCGAAGAGCTTCATCGCATTCGCTTTCTCTTCGATACCTTGAGCTTCTGAACTATATTTCAGCTTCATGACTTCTGCTTCGGCTGTACCTTCTTTCGAGATACCTTCTGCCTTGGCGACCATTCCGGTTGCTTCCGCTTCGGCGTGACGTTGAACAACTACTGCTTCTGCAGTTCCTTGTTTCTCGGTCGCGACAGCTTTCGCTTCCTGGCCTTTAGCTTCCGCTTCGGCTTTACGCTGGATCACAGCAGCTTCTGCATAACCATCTTTTTCTTTCGCATCTGCCTTCGCCGTAATGACGTTTGCTTCCGCTAACCCACTGGCTGCTTCATCAGCGGTTTTCGCTTCGGCTAACATCTTGGTAGCCTGAGTTTCTTTTTCCGCTCGCTGACGGTGAGCTTCTGCTTCGATCACGATTTGTTCGGCGTGACGTTCGGCAGCTTGTTTCTCAGCATCGGCTGCTTTGACTTCTTTCACCAAGGATTCTTCTGCTGTCATTTCAGCTTTGGTGACGGTAACTCGTTTGAGTCGGTCGGCAGTCGCGAATTGTTCGGTATCTTTGATACGTTCCTGTTCTTCGACGACTCCACGTTCAACGATGACTCGTTCACGAATGACTTCCTGAATATTTCGCTTTTCGACTTCGATCGCTTTGTCTTTATCGATGTCTGCCAAGGCAATCACACGTTCACGATCAGTTGCTTCCAACCCTCGGTCACGTTCGACACGTTCGGTTTCAACCGCATCCGTACGTTCTTTGTTCTTACGAGCCACAATGATCTGACGATCTTTGTTCTCTTCAGCCACCTGAAGTTCCTCTTCCGTTTGAATTCGGCGACCTTCGGCACGTAAGCGTTCTTCTTCGCGAACGACAGCGGCCTGAGCCTGTTCACGCGCGGTCACTTCTTCAATTTCACGACGTTGACGCTCTTCAGCTTCTACCTGCTGACGCTCCAGAGCCAGGATTGCTTCCCTAGCTTCCACGTCCTGCTTGGTAATCGCCTTTTCTTTTTCACGCTCAATATCGTTGGCCTGAATCGCTTCACGAGCAGTCAGATCCGTAATCTTCTTAATACCTTCCGCATCAAGAATGTTCTTAGGATTCAACGCTTCAACTGGCGTTTGTTCCAGATAATCAATCGCAGTACTAACTAATTCGTAACCTTGCAAGTCCTCTGCGTCACCCAGAACTTCGGTAATAGCCACTTTGAATTGATCTCGTTCTGTATACAGATCGACGAAATCAAATTTCTTTCCGATCGTTTTCAAGGCCTCTGAAAACTGAGCGTCAAATAATTCGATCAACGCATCTCGGCTCGAAGCTCGTTTCGCACCCAGTTTGGCAGCAACCATTTCCATATTGTCAGCAGAGATTCGCAGATAGAAAGCAACTTCAATATCCGCTCGGATATTATCTTTACAAACTAATCCTTCAGATCCCTGACGTTTGATCTCAATCCGCTTGACGGACAAGTCCATACGCTCTGCCTGATGAGCCAGCGGAATGACAAACATCCCGGAGCCTGAAGCAGCTCTGACGCCACCCACACCAGTACGAATCACAGCCTCATCAGGACCGACTTTGACATAGAATTTATTAAGGGCCACTGCCACAATCAGCAGTAAGAACAGCCCTCCACCAATGGCGATACCGGTAATAGCTATACCGCTTAGTTCGCCTGCTGCGATTAGGAACTCGCTATACATTTTCAGTTTCCTCGTTGTTGTCCGTTGTTTCCTCGCCCGTCGAACGCGATTCCGCAACAATGTACACCTTCTGAGCATTGTCATAGCTCACGACGGTTACCCGAGTTCCATTCGGGATTTCTTCTCCAGCCGTCCTGGCTTCACTTATCAAATCCCCCTCTTTGCGAGCGATAAAAATCTTCCCGCGAGTCGAGTGGGTTGTAATTCTTGTCGTGGCCTGGCGTCCAACAAAGGAAGCCCGGTCCAATGTGTTTTCCTTAAACCAATTTCGCATTGGTTGGGTGACGGATTTCGTGGCAATCGCACCGATTCCAGCTACCCAAAACAGACGAAAGGCGATAACACCTGACGCAACCTCTTCTGAAAGTGGCTTATATTTATCCACCCCTATTGAGGCAAAAAAGAAACAGATTGAAAAAATTGAAAACCATAACATCAATGGAATGGTTCCAATATTTAGCCATTTAAGCGGCATCAGGCCGATTCCCATGAATCCGTCTATACCACCAACATCTGCATCCGTATCAAAGTCCAAATCGAAGTCAATCACATCCAATCCCAGACCGGTCAATACCGAGATGAGCCAGTAGGCAACTACAAATAGAACCAACCCTGTTGATACAATCAGGGGAGCACTGAATAAGTAATCTACGGTTTGTGTTAACTGATCATTCATGACTATTCGTATTAACCAATAACGGAAAAGTACATTCCAAGTATCGCCGACAGCATTAAAGCTGCATCATTACGTTCTCTCTAATGACTAGAAAAAACAGGAAACACAGCCAAGCTGTAACGGTTTTGCGGGTTATTCCGGCAAGACATGATTCAGCCCGCATGGATCTCTCCGCATCAACTACATTCAGGTATTCGTTTGTCACAGGGTTTTATTGGTGTTAAACCAAAGGCATTTCACCGAAATTTCCGGTGTCTCACCTGATTTCATTCCCAGTGTGTAACTGAGCATCCTGTGCAATTCGAGTTTGCCCAGTTTGCCGAGCTTGAAAGGAACTCGATCCAACTACCCGGTTCAGGTAGATGGTTTCCTTGTCCAGAAAGCAGCCCAAAGGCTACTTGGTACCACGCATGAATCACGTCTTACGACATAAAGTAATCGTGGTTTAGCTTACATTCCTAGCCGTTTCGTGCCTCAATAGCACAAAACTAGCTTCCTTCATATAACTCGAAATACTCCAATTTGACCGGAGCCGCTGCTCAGCCATCTTGGGTTAATCGAGTGAGTCCCACAATTTCTCGAAGTGGCCGATAAACGGCCGAGTAATTGTCGGGTCATCAGTAACAAGAAAATTCTCTTCATTATGATGGTCGGCACTACGTGTCCAGTTGTAACTGCCGGTCAATGTTGAAGTCTTGTCAAAGATAGCGTATTTGTGATGCATATGATGAGGTGACTGATCCACTCGAAGTGGGATCCCTAAATTATTCATCCGGTCTACATCAGAACCTGGGTCAAATGCTTTATCGTTATCAGTAATCACTCGAATGTTTACCCCACGCACATATGCATCCCGAACGGCCTGTGTAATCCGATCATCCGTAATCGTGAAGACGCAAATGTCCACCGTTTGTCTAGCTCTCTCGAACAGATTACAGATTACCTTTGGACAATCATCTCCAGGGCTGAAGAAGACATGTGAGTCCTTACCATCAGCTGCATCTTGTTTCTGAAACGACTTAATGACGTCTTCCAGCCATTCCAAGACTCCTTTGGCTTCCGGACTAATAAGTTCTTCACGGGCAATTTCAAAAGCTCGGTGACGTAAAAACGCAAGTTGATGATCCGCCGAGCCGTGTTCCCGTACGATTCCGTTAAGAATTTTTTTCTCACCTCGAGAGACTCTGGCATCATCCAAAGTACGTTTCAAGAGTTCATCAATTTGTTCTGTTTTCATCGTGTTCTGCTCGATTCGTGTCTTTAGTATCCCAGGTGTCGCTTCAATCTCAAAAGTGCTCGAACCTATGACGCAGCAGGTTCGGCAGTTGATTCCACGGAAGGTGGTGGTGCATCTTCTGAGCCCGTCTCGCTTTGTTGAAACTGTATATCCACTATAGCAGCCCCAATAGAATCCCCAAATGTATTGGTTGCCGTTCTAAATCGGTCTAGCAACCAGTCAATCGCCAGTACTGACGAAATCAACTCCACAGGAAGATTGACAGCATTTAAGACAATCATCATGGTCACCAATCCGGCTTCAGGAATTCCTGCAGCGCCAATTGCTGCCAAGGTCGCTGTCACCGCCACAATCAACTGATCAGTGAATGTCAGTGGTGCCACATCAAAGCTACCGGAAGCGACGGCAATATTTGCAATAAAGATTGCAGCCGCTGCTTCGTAAAGGGCAGTACCGTCCATGTTGATCGTTGCACCTAAAGGCAAGACGAAATTGGTTGATTTTTTGGACACTCCGGCCTTGTTGGCGCATTCCATGGTTAATGGCAAGGTTGCTGAACTGGACGCGGTCGAAAAGGCCGTTAGCAACGCCTCAGACATCTGCTTCATATACACATACGGATTCTTCTTCGTGACTAACCAGTAGATAAGCGCAAGAGTAACAAAGGCATGGAATCCTAGTCCTACTAATACCGTGAGTACGAACATACCGCTCTGAGCGATCACCTGCCCTAGCTCCCCTTTGGCGTTGGCCTCTCCAAAGTTGGCTGCGATAAGGCAAAAAATCCCGATCGGAGCAATATTCATCAACAACATCACAAAGCTCATCATGGCATCGTTGATTTGGCCCACCATTTCCGTAATGGCTTCCACCTTTTCGCCCATCGTTGTGAGCATCCCTGCAAAAATAATTGCAAAGACAATCAACGGCAGTAAATTCATTGTGGCCGCTGCTTCAAACAGATTGTCGGCAAACAGCATCAAAATCAGATTCCCAAGGATCATCCCTATCCCAGGCTCTTCTTCTTCCAAGCCGGCACTCAAGCCTGGGAAGATTTTGGCTAACTCTCCCTCACTAAGACCTGTTTGAACATGTAAAATCCCCAGCACTTTTTGAACATCTTTTCTGGTAACAACAACTTCACCACCATGCTCTGCAGCTTCTTCGGTCTCAAGTCCTGCGTGTCCTGTTGCGCTTTCATGATCTTTTTCCGAGGTATCTTGAGCTACGACCTGTTCTGGTGCAGCGGGGCTACCATTAGAAGCTCCGGGATTGAAAATATTGACGACGATCAACCCTATGGTCACGGCCAAAACAGTGGTAGCCAGATAGTATCCCACAGCAGTCGCACCAGGTTTTCCAAGTTTCCGCACATCACCAAGGCCTAAAATCCCGTTCATGACGGAAGCAACCACCAAGGGAACAACCATCATCATCAATGCCCGCAGGAAAACTTCCCCACCGATTCCGATTCCTTCAAAAATACTGAGCGTCGTCTGTTCTTTCTCAGCACCCATCACAGCCGGCAAGATCAGTGCGGTGAGGATCGCGAGCACGATCGAGATAATGATATAGAGAGTTAGGTTGCCGTGACCCTTTTTTCCTTCTTTTGACATGTACCCGATTCACTCCGGAGAATTGTTGCTAATGTAAAACTGACTGGCTAGTTTGAAAGATGCGAAACCAAAGATGAGCAGGGCGCATTTTTTGCGACTCTGACGACAATAATCTTATATTTATAATTCTGAGTTCGCAAAGAATTCGAGTGCCGCGGGATGAAAATCTACCGGATGTTGACTGGCTGCAGTACGAGAAAGCAAATTGAGCCGTCCTGCAATACTGCCGCTCTCACCAGGTACAAAGATAGCAGTCAGCATTCGCTTCACCAAAGCTTCACCTGCATTCGCATTACTAACAAGGAACGCCATCGTGGCAACCGTTGGAGTCAATTCAGCTTCCACTTGACTCAGGCCTTTCCCTGAAATGCGATCACGATGATATCCGATCTGCGTAAGGTCATTGATTTGCTGAGGTGTTAATCCAATCAATTCAAAGCGATTGTCATTCAGTAATTCCCGCAATACAGCATTCTCTGTACGAGTGGTCACGATCCCTGCTTCGATGGCAGGATCTGTCAGCATGGCCTGGAATGGCTTATAAGATTGCTGAAGTTTCGTGTGATCAATATTCAAGGTGGATAAAACTCGCTCCGAAGTAATTCTCATCCCCGAATCTCTCGGACCTAAAGACACAACACGATCTTCCAGGTCCTTCAAAGATTGAATTCCCTGCCCTTTGCGAATCACAATATGCACTTTATCAGCATATAAGGGCGTTAGTTTCGCGATGTCGTTATCATTGGCTAGTACTTCCAATTGAGCGATGGCAATGTGGACCTGCCCTGACTTGAGTAACTTCACGTTTTCTATGGAACCTGAAGTATTCAGAATATTCGTGGGTTG
Source organism: Rhodopirellula sp. (assembly GCA_002701385.1). GTDB lineage: Bacteria > Planctomycetota > Planctomycetia > Pirellulales > Pirellulaceae > UBA721. The sequence goes on from NZVD01000030.1 coordinate 29,176, forward strand.
GTTGTAGTTGTTCGCTAACTCATCTTTCAGACTGGTCCCAACCTGATGGTAAAACTGGTCACTCATTCCTGTCCCAATGTTAATCGAGTCAGGAACGTAACTTTGTCGTACATTCTGCCAAAGAACGAAAGAACAGAGAATCAGCAGCGGTAAGACCCACAATAGGTGATTTACCACCTTGTGCGTCTGACTCACATTCGGAAAGTGATTCCCCGATAATCGTGCAATGAACGGAACATTATTCAACCAGCGAATCGACTTCCCAAGTTTACTAATGGGCACAGCATTGACCGGACGACCATCAAGCATGCGTGCAAAATCCCCAGCAAGCTCTTTGGCTGACGAATATCGACTCAGAGGATTCTTCGCAAGACACTTAAGACAAATCGCCTCCAATTGACGATTCACATTGCTGGACATATCTGATGGAGGGACGACCTCCCGGTGGAGCACTTCGACCACCGTGCTAGCTGCTGAGTCTGACTTGAATGGTGGTACGCCGGTGATCAACTCGTAGAGTATCGCTCCGATCGAGTAAACATCGGAATGGGCTCCCATACGGCCTTCATCAGCTCGGGCCTGTTCCGGCGACATATAACTTGGTGTACCGACCGTATCGCCACTGCGAGTGAGATCCAATTCATTGTCAATCTGCTTGGCCAGGCCAAAGTCAGTCACAATAGCTTTGCCGTCGGAGTTACGTATAAGAACATTTGCTGGCTTGAGATCACGATGCAGTATGCCATGCTCATGGGCGGCATGAACTCCATCCGCTACATCCTTCAGGATTTCAGCCATTCGCCGACTGCTCAGATGGCTTTCCCGATTCAGAGAAGCCAAATCCGTACCTTCGACATATTGCATTGAGTAATAATGACGGCCACCAACTTCACCAATGTCAAACACGGTGACAATATTGGGATGCTGCGTGGAACCGGCGGTTTGAGCTTCTTTGTAGAAGCGAGCCACGTCTCGATCGAATCGAAATCGATCTGAGCGAATCATCTTAACGGCGACTTCGCGGTTTATCCCCGCCTGCCGAGCCCGATAGACGATCCCCATACCGCCCTGCCCTACGACTTCAAGCAATTGATAGTCACCAAAGGCAAAACCCTCCGGCATACTGGACGTTGTTCCTATCGGAGGAACTGCACCACTGGAGAGATAGAAATCCAGACTGTCGTTATTATCTGGATCTGTATCATCCAGATTTACAGGCCCTTTAGGCGTGGCGTCTTCGCCCGCCATCGATACGGGAAATTCATCCCCAGATGGCGGACCAGCCATCTTCTGTATCATGTTTGCCATTTCGAGCAGTACATTCAGGTCGTCGGCAACGTCTTCATTGGCAGCAAGAAACTCATCGCGACTAACAGCCGTTCCTTCATCTTCCTGCTTGAGAAATTCGGCTAGCAACTGACTGATGCGCAGTTCGCGATCTGATGGTTCATCAGCAGCATCATAATTATCAATAGGTTTTTCAGACATAGTCATTCCGACTAGTTACTCGGTAAAAGTAACATGACTAAGGATTTAAAATCGACTTTCAGTACCGCCCAGGTCTCGCAAACTGCGAAGTCCTCGTTTAAGAAGACCTGCTACTGCCATTTCAGATCGATCGAGGCGTTCAGCGATTTCCAGCAAGGTCTTTCCCTCTAAATATCGCAGGCGTAACGCTTCTCGTTGATCTTGCGGCAGTTTGCCCAACAACATTGCAAGCCGGACTGCTTGCTCGCCTCGCATCACTCGTTGACTAGGAGACGATTCATTCGATACCGGACCAGCATTTCGAATACGATGAGCTCTTGATGATTGATCAACAATTGCTTCCTTACGTATCGATCGCTTTTGAGTCTGGATGTGCCGACGAATTACCTGATTGACATTGTTTTCAAGTATTTTTCGTACCCAACCAATCCATTCAGCCTCGTGAGCCCCCCGAAATCCATCAATATCCCTGTGAATATCTAAACAGGTCTGTTGGATGACATCGGAAGGATCAACACGTGACCTTACTCCTGAATCTAGGTAGCGGAGAGCAAGAATTCGCAGATAAGGCCTGTAACGATTCAAGAGGTTGCCTAAAGCATCCCGATCCCCGCCTTTGGCACGCTTGAGTAAAGCGCTGTTCGTATCGTTGTTCATTCTCACCCTATATATTCAATTGATGCTGTCGTCTGAGAGAGTGGGCGCTAAATCCCTAAAAATTCAGAATAACGGTTTGGGGCTTTTGATGCAAAACAAGGCAATCTCCTCTCAAAAGACGAAGTGGCGGGAAAGCAAGGCCTTCCACACCACTTCATCAGAGACTTATTTTCAAGTTTTAGAATTGTCCGAAGAAGTCATCCAAAGAATTTTCTTCCGCCAACTCTTCGCTTACTTCTTCGACAATATCTGCAATCAGGTCTTCCATAACTTCACTGCGAACCTGCGATAACCCAGTCGTCTGTTGGTTAGCAAGTTTGAATCCATTGTTGACTGGACCTGCGAGAGCCTGAATGGCCTGTTCGGCGACTGCTGCAATATCCATGCCTGATGATGGGACGAATTCACCTTCGCCTTCACCATTGGCGTTATCATTCAGATGATTAATCACCTGAACGGCATCACTCGGAGCAATATAGCCATCTGCATCCACATCATAGAACGGAGGAGGTGTAGCTCCGGTTACTGGCAGCAGATACGATCCCGATTCGTTCAGTTCGGAAATGATCAACAGTGCATCCAATGGTGAAATGAATCCGTCGTTGTTGACGTCCATACCATTACTTCGATTGTGCCATGGGTACGGATCTAACATCACGGTGATAGAGACCGTCGCGACATTGGAGATAGCTCCGTCGTCATCGGCCACCGTGTAAGTGAGCGAGTCGGGTCCGAGATAAACATCGGGCACAATATTCGGCTGATAGATAATCGAACCATCGGCAGCAACTGTAGCGTTACCATTGGAAGGTCCGGATTGAATCGTAACCGTGGCCGGATCCAAAGTGCCATCGGAATCCGAGTCATTATCCAGAACTGAGATTACCGTTGCAGTGTTAAAGACATCCTGATAAGCATCTGTGGAATCATCTTCAGCGAATGGTGCATCATTGATTTCAACAGTTACAGTGACTTCATTGGAGAAAGCCCCAAAGGCATCCTTCAACTGATACTTAAAGGTCGTCACTCCGCTGTAATCAACGGCAGGAGTAAACGTGACTTGGTTATCCAAAGGATTAACCGATGCGTTACCGGTCGCCACATCTGGATTTTCGGTGATGATCACTTCCACGATGGCATCATCCACATCGTAATCATGCCCCGGATCGGTATCATCACTCGCCTTAATCACATCGATTACGAGTGGGTTATTCCTTGGCCCAAGAGCACTATCAGGATTCGCGACAGGAGCATCGTTCACACCAGTAACCTCAATGGTCACCGTGCCTTGGCTGGTACCACCCTGACCATCACTTACTGTGTAGGTGAAGGTGTCAGTTGCATTCGCACCATCCGCTAATGCCTGAAGTGTATCGGCATTTCTAGGATCGTAGAAGAATGAACCATCTGCGTTCATCGTGATTGAAGCACCACTAGTGCTTTGACCAGTCAGCTGGCCGGTACCATTGATACCTGAAACGAATAGAGCTGAAGCGGGATCATCTGCATCCGTATCGTTTGCCAGTACACCTGCGGCGTCAACCAGCGTAGAATCTTCGTCTACACCATTGATACCCAGGAAGTCATCATCCACCGCGACAGGTGCTTTATTTTCACCTGTAACAACGACAGTCACCGTCGCGGTTGATATAGCACCATGAGAATCCTCTACCGTATAGGTAAAGGTATCATTCAAGGTGTCTCCACGTAGCAAAGCCGCCAAGGTTGCCGATGTCGTTGGGTCATAGCTAAATGAACCGTCGGCCTGAATAGCAACTGTGGCACCTTCCGAACTGCTGCCGGTCAATGTCGTGCTACCATTTAGCTCAGTCACCGTAATGGAGTCATCCGCATCTGCGTCTGAGTCATTACCCAATACGCCGGCGGGATCCACATCCAGAACCTGAGTTTGTCCGGTCGCATATTCATCATCCGCTGCCGTTGGGACATCATTCACACCATTGACCGTAAACGTGATTGTGGTCTGTGATGTCTGTCCGTGAGGGTCACTCATGGTATAGGTGAACTGATCGTCAGCGTTATCACCGGGATCCAGCGCCATTAATTCGGCTGATGTCGTCGGGTCATAGGTAAACGATCCATCGGCATGCAGTGTAAATTCAGCCCCTCTGGCTGAATTTACGGTTAGACTATTTGTCACACCATCCAAATCAGTACCATTTAGTTTGGTAACTACCTTGGTGTCATTAGTATCTAGTTCGATATCATTTGCCAGAACGCCTGCGGCGGCCTGATTTGTGACAACGTCCTGATCGACAGTCAAGGCATCGGCAACCGCCGTCGGATCGTCATTCACTCCGGTAACCGTAATCGTTACCGTGGATACGTTACTATCTTCACCGTGTTGGTCAGTGGCTTTATAGGTAAACGTTACATCGATGGTTTGATCCTGAGCTAACTCCTGGAAGTCTGAACCAGGTACGAAAGTAAAGGTTCCATCGCCATTATTCGCGACCGTCCCTTCACCAGACGCCAGGTTCTGCACGATGGAATAAGTAAGGCTATCCACATCGTCATCGTTATCAACATCTGATGCGATAAAGCTTGCTGTTACAGCCGTGCCGTCTTCCACTGCCGCGACCGGCAGATCCTGAGAAACAGGCGCGTCATTGACTCCTGTCAATGTAATACTAACGGTGGCAGCTGTCTGAGACTTGAAGCCAAAGCTATTCGGAGTCGTCGTATCTTCGATCAGTGTATAGGTAAACGTATCGGTGACAACTTCGCCAACATGCAGAGCCTGAATGTCTACTGCTGTGGTTGGGTCATATGTAAAGACACCACTGTTAGTATTCGGAGTAACCGGATTGGACCAATCCTGATTTACATCCACAATAGCTCCCATGGCACTAACAACATCAAATTCGTCAACACGAATATCGTTGTTATTGGCGTCGGTATCGTTCGCAAGAAGGCTTGGTCCCGGTGCTGTAACCGGCAGAGCGGCGTCTTCTGTAGTTGCGTATCCTGCTGTAGGCAGAGATGGGTCGTGAATTGCTTCCGGTGGACGTCCATCAACGATTTCGATTTGATAATCTTCGATTTCGCCACTGGTCGTTAGACCGGTTGGTCGCAATCCCCCGACATCACTGATACGGAATCGAGCGTACGTCTGGCCAGGTACGGAATCTGGTTCCAGTGGTGCTTTAATGCTCAATTCATTCGCTCCAGCCGTCAATTGCATACTCGCAGCAATTTGCTCATTAGCATCATCCCAGTCGCCATCTCGGTTGTAGTCAATCCATGCATCGAGCAGAGCATCTTCTGAAGCAGTAACAACTAATTCTGTGAAGACATAAGGATTGAAGAATCCAATCGCCGCTCCATTTGGCCCCGTAACACCATCGGCATCGTCACCTGTAATTTCCACTCGACCGTTAGCTCGAGCGATCGGGTTTAGATTCAGGCGAATATTGGCATCAATGAGTGCCTGTGTAATATTTGCGGCGACGGTATCAGCACCATCAGTCGCTGTGAAGCTAACTTGAATATTGCCATTGACGAATGAATCGTCACTATCCAGTTCAACAGTGTAGGTATCACCATCACCTGTGATTGTGAACGTTTCACCATCGGCAACGTGGGCTCGTTGATCCGCAGCATCAACGCCGACCGCATTATCAGCGTTAACGGTTGTGCCTTCCGTGGAAGTAATTAGCACATCCGATCCATTGGCAATTGCTGTGACACCCAAGATACCCTGGCCTGTAATAGCAGTGGCAGTCTTGGCGGCAATATCAGCGGTCGTATCGCTACCTAGCACGTCAATGACAACGTTGCCGTTGGTTGGTGGAATACCCGATGTATCGTATTCAAATGTAATACCACCAACTTCAACCAGATCAGCATCCGTAAATCCAGCTCCGTCAATGGTGACTGATAGGATGTCGATGTTAGACACAACTAAATTGGTTGAAGTCTGGAGATCATCGGAGGTGATTCCTGCAGCGGCGGCCGTATCGATTTGATAGCCTTCACCGTCCAGATCATCACTTACGATCGGTTGGCCGTCATTATCACGGTCAACACGTTCCCCTAGAGAAATAGTGGAACCGGACATGTGAATCGCTGGGTTGTGCCCACTGATAGTTGGATAAGCATTCTGTGGTGCTATTCCATTGCCATCCGGTGCGTCTCCCATATCGTAGTCAACTAATCCCAACTGGATGGTGTACATCGTCTCGCCGGACAGTTGATTTGCCTTGAGTGGATTCGTTGCCAGGTCCTCGATTTCTTCAATTTTCCGAGGAGTCTGGACGTCCCAGTCATCGACGAGGAAAGCGTTGCTGAAGGTCGAAACGTTCAGTGCTCCGGTAACCCTTAATTCATCAGCACCTTGCGGTTGGGCAATCACGCCATCAAGCTGATCCTGACTATTGATCGCCTTGATAATCTGTACCGCCGTTTGCGTTCCATCAAAGTTATCAAGTGGCAAAATATTCACTGGAATCGCAGCCGACTTGGAGGGATCGCCTACTTTAATCAGGGCAGTATTCGATGTGTCAATTGTATGTTGCGGTCGAGCACCGAAGGAGATGATTGATGTGCCGGTGACGAGTTTCGGGTCTAAATTGAGTCCCGATCCCTTCAGGGCAACGATAATCTCCTGAGCCAATTGGTTCACAGTCGTTGAGTTATTAAAGTCAAGACGCGTGTTACCCAGTGTAACGGATGGATCAACATCCAGATTATTTAACTCGAACGTAACAGGTGCTCCGGCACCATATTGAACGACGAATGTCTGACCGTCATCCAAACCAGCAATCTGTCCGGCGGCCGTTGGGATTCGCAAACCAAACTCTGGACGAACACCAGGAGATCCCTGTTGCAACAGATTGCTGTTAGCAGCGTTGAGCAGGTGATTCATCGTGCCACCGACATGGATAATACCACCGGAAAGCGTAGCCGTTTCCAAATCTAGATCTTCCGCGTTGATTGCATCCGAAATAATCTGTGCCAGCTCGATATGAGTCTTCGCCGTCGTAAAATTGATCACTACATCACCGACGAGTGGATCTGCGACCAACGGTCCATCTCCGACTTCGGTATTTTCAAATTCAAACGTAATCACTTTAGATCCATCATCGATCGTAAAGTAGTCGCCGTCGGCAATACCCCCGGCCAAGCCTGTTTGTGTGAGGCTGGTCAAACTAGTATCAAGGACATGGTTTACATTCGACCCAACATGAATGCGGCCTTCGCCCAGATTTACCGAGTTGGCTCCCAATCCAGCATTCGTAATAGCTGCGACAATCGCATCAGCGATTTCATCCATCGTACTGTTGACGGTATACAGAATTGGTGTGCGGCCAACTGTCACATCGCCATCGCGATCAAATTCGAATACAACTGGAGCGTTTGTACCGACACGAAGTGAGAAGACTTCGCCATCGACGATTCCGCCTAATCCACCGGCTTCTTCAGGAATCTGTAATTCCAAAGTTTGTGGAACCGCTAACGAATAACCTCTTTCGAATTCAAAATCAGCTTCATTCCCTTCGAGATCAAAAATCTTGAAGGTATCGCCATCATTGATATTACTCCCGGCTTCGGATACCAATTTCCAATGATCCGTGTTGGCCAGTTCTATGGTGTAAATCCGGTCCGGTGTCCAAATCCCCGATAATGGTGTCAGACGGATCGTATCACTTGTTTCGTTGTAGCTAAACGAATAGTCAATACCGTCATAGAGGATTTCGCCGTTGCGTCGCAGGACAACAGTTTCTGTCGTCACTGTGTTATCTGCGACTCCAACCCCTTCATTAGGATCAGCTGGTTCTAGACCGTCATTCAAACGGATTTCAAAGCTGGAAACTACGGCATTGGAAGAAAGGTTTACGACGGTATGGCCTGAGTTTTCATCAACACCATCCGCATCATTGTCTTTAGGATTGATCAAGGCTGCCGTTGGACCTGAGAAATCTGCCCGGTCCAAGGCACCACGGTCGATGAAGACATTCGTACCAAGACCATTTGGAGGCTCGACTGAAGGATCATCGACACGCAACTGCCCTGTGACATCACGAATCGGAGCAATGATAGGTGAAGGAGCTATTCCAATCGGCTCTTTCACTAAGTTAAATTCGAACCGTTCTCCAAGTGAACTGACCGAACTATCAATCGCCCGATTAGGATTTACCTGTGAACCTGGCTCCAGATAGAAGTTATTAACTCCAAGACGAGGATCAACGAATAGTGGATCCGTATCGGCTAATGAGATAGCAAAATCTTCACCGCTATAGTTCGTATTGGACAGGTTGCCTTTATAAAGTGTTCCACCGATTACCGTTGTATTTGACGACGGGTCTACATTAATCCCTTGAGCCGTATTGGCAATGATATTATTCAACAAGGTTGGGCTGGCATTTTGGTCGACCTGAATCCCGACATCATTCCCACCAATGTCGGTCATAATCGTACCGCCGATACCCACGATCGTATTATTGATTATTCTCCCGAACGGAACCGGTGCAGTCGGCAGTCCTGCTCCATTGTTATCGCCACTAAATCGGATCCCACCTAAACCACTATAAGTAATCAAGTTATTGGTAACGGTTACACCAGGTACTAACCCTTCATCATTTAGTTCATCTAGCTGACGTACTGAACCCTGATGTGGGGCGAAGCCATCAAGCGCGACTCGGTCTCCACCTTCGATATGAATACCGTAGGTTTGGGAATTTGCTATTCGGTTTCCAAGCAACAGGATTTGACCTTGTTGACGGGGCAGGTTGGAGTCACCGCGTGTTGTACTCGCTGTATTGAGTGTTCCGTCAGCAAATTCCACAAACTGAAAGACTTCCGCTCCGGCATCTATGGATAATGCACCGGTGGAAATTTCAATACTGTAGAACCCGGTTTCAGCGGAGACAGCCGTATCGACACCATCATCTGTATCGATCAATGTCACAGCGGCTCCGAGTGGTTTTGATTCACTCTCTGGAAATCCAGATACACCGATATAGAAAGTACCACCGGTTGGCGCGGTAAAGGTTGTAGTTTCGACACCTCCACCAGTTGTGATATCAACGCGAGCTCCGCCAATTTCATTGCCAGTTGCGTCATAGAAACTAACAACCGGATCAAGGAAGCTGCCTGTTGCTGCAGACACCTGGATGTCGATGGTATCACCGGTGTTGAGTTGCACTCGGAAAAGATCAGCATCTTTACCAGGAGTATCATTCAGATCCTGATTGTCTCCAATACTACCTGTAGCCTTGAAAGTATTAGACTGTGTGCCATTGATACCGGTTTCGACGGCCTGTACAAGTATATCGTTTGGTTCGGCGGCGGGTTGGAAGACCGGATTAAAGGTCCGCAGACTCACGTCACCGAGAATGTAAGCATCGCCGTGCAGGTCTACAATATTGGACGACAGAATTGTGTTGTTATCAAACGGGTCTGAATCGAAGCGAAGATCATCACGATCATCACCATCGCCGTCGTCCGGAAAGCGTGTCCCGTCCGTACCATCACTCAGGGCAGCCGTCACATCAAGTACGGCTCGTACTTCTGAGCGGTTAATCACATCTCGAATCGAGATGGCAACTTCCCAACTCAGCATTTCTGAATTGAAGGGTACTTCGAAGTTCCCTGGAGTTACTCCGTCACTGTTAATTTCATCATTGAATTCAAAGTTAATACTTTGCATTCCATCGGTCAGAGTGAAGATATCACCATCTGCGATATCCGCTC
>NZVD01000031.1 GCA_002701385.1 Rhodopirellula sp.
CGTCGTAGTCCGCAGGACGAAGTCGGGCCAAGGCTTCAAGAATTCTCTGCGGAGGCGGCGCAGCTCGCCGAAGCACATTTAGAAGGTGATCCCAATTGCAGACTGACAATTGTTTAACTGTCTAATTGTCCCAATGTCCAACCGGTTAACTGGTTAAGTGGTTAAATGTCTACCTGTTCGCCCGTTTCACTCGCCAGCTTCCTACCTTCAGGCCGTTCCACCAACCGCCCACGACCAAAAACGGGCCAATGTACATCCAGATCGGATGCGGCAACATCGTTAGCATTAGGATCGTGCACAACAGCATGACACACAAAACCGGAGCCGAATGGGCTCCTGGCATTTCGTGGCAAAACTGAGATACAAAAAACGTCCCGACAAATGTCCCCGTCAGCCAGGCCAGTAAGGGGAAGGCTAAGGCTCCAAGCGGTGCCGTCTCGAGATAAACCCGAACAGCAGCGTCGACTTGTTCGGGTGTCATCTCTTCATTAATCGGCGCTGTCCCGTAGAGTTGATGCCCGACTCCCTGAACCAGTGCCACGCCTACCATCGCCACCACAACTCCTAGGAATGGAATCAGAACACTACGAAACACAACAAGCCTCTCTGATTATTGATAGCGATAGAAACTTTCAAGACAAAGCACGGCCATCGCTGTACTGTACACCTTGCCACCATACCCGCCCCATTTCGTATCGGCCGCCCAGCTACCATCAGACAATTGCAGGGAAGGCACCACTTGCTTCAATGCTCCACTCCAGGATTCCCAAGCTGGACCACCGACCTGACGTAAGGACAAACTTCCGTAATACCAATAGTAGAGATCGGGACGTGCTCGATTCGGCAATTGCAAAACTATATAGTCCGCTGCCTCTTTGATTTGCTCCGGACTGCGATGAACATCCAACCACATGCGACAGGCCAGAGACTCGGCCGTCATCGTACGTGTGGCACCAAACCCCGGTCGATACGCCGCCAGACCACCTCGAGCACCAGTATTACACGATGCCAGGAAACGCCCCATTAAGTCGCGAGTGTTACCTGGCACGATGAGACCAGACTGCTGAGCACTACGCAATGCCAATACCTGCCAGCCAAATTGACTCATATCTCCAGAGTCTGCAGGCTGATAACGCCAACCACCGGTCTGACGATCTTGAGAGCGTATCGTGTAACCAATTGCACGTTCGGCGTAATCCCTCAATCTCCCATCTCCTGTCATCGCATAGGCTTCACAAACTGCTATCGTGGCCATCGCGTGGCAGTACATGCGAGCGAACAAACTGGCTGAACCAGCCAAACTTCCATCACTCCCTTGCTGGCTCAAAATATACTCCAGACCATGTTGCACCGAAACGCGATGCGTACCAGACAGATGAGTATGTCCATCTCCCATCAAAGCCAACAGAGCTAACCCAGAAACGCCGGTATCTGCATTAGCTCCGGTGGCTCCCCGCTGCTGACCATCAACCTCACGATCCACTCCCGCGCCGAACTCAGATGCATTCCAACGACCACTTTCTTGCTGACTACGTACCAACCACTCAATACCAGCTTGCACAGCAGCTTCACTTTCCAGCGTAGCGCCAAAGGCAGCCCCACGCACTTCGCTAGTCCCTACTACAGTCGTAAGAGGCGGACCAAAACGAGCCTGATATAGATCGGGTAAGGCACTGCCATCAAGCTTACTGGGAATCTGCACAGGCCGATCGGCATTGGACAGGGTTTCCGGAGTAGAATCCGACACTACAGAGGTCTGCTCAACAGCCGTTGCTTGCTGCACATCCTCCTCCGGCGGATCGGATGCAACTCCCTCAGCTATTGGCGACGCTGTAGGTGGTGTGGTTTCGCCAGAGATCTGCTCGGCAGGCGTTGCAATAGACTCTTCAACCTCAACACTTGCGACCTCTCCCGATTCAGGTTGCTCGAGGCTATCGGGCTCCGACTGCTGCTCTTGGAGTATCTTGTCTGCAGGATCATTGGTCGTCAACTCACCTGGATCAATTGCCTCAACCTCTTCTGCCGGAGACTCTTCTGCAACTGGAGAAATTACTTCTTCCACCAAATCGGCAAGCTCCGTTGGAGGCTTGGATTCAGATTGTTCTACTGGAAACTGGTCGAAAATTTCCGGCTGTTGATCCTCAACGAAATCCTCGGCGAGAGTGTCCGGCTCAATTTCATCTGCGGGCTTAATGGTCTCCGTGATGAGAGAAATCGTTACTGGCTGCTCACCTCCCAACTCCATTTCCAGGCCAAGCATCTGTGTGCCATAAAAGAATATAGCCAACAAGATATGTGCAAACACACTGAGCGTCAGGCATTTAGCAAGAGGCCGAGCCGCCCCTAACCGAGTCCAAGAGAGTGCTAGAAATGCGACGGTCAGCACTAGCAGCCCAATCCAGACGATCAGCCCCACCGTACGATTAACAGCGGTGGTTGGAATTGCCTGTTCAGCTATCAGGAGTATGAATCGATTCATCGCCTTACTCCTGTGCCGAGGCCATTCTCACAGATACCCCGAGGTCACTCACACCGGCTTTGCGACAGACACTTAGAACAGTTGCCACATTTTGAAAAGCGCCTTCGGCGTCGCCACGGATGATCACTTTCGTCACATCGCCCTTTTCCTGCTCTGCTGCCAATTGTGATTCCAATTGCTGCAAATCCATTAATTCATCGTCGAGCGAAACCGTGCCGTCCTTAAACACCGCCACCACATGACGATGAATGAAAGGGCTTGCGGAAGCCTCACTGCTCACTTCAGGCACGGTCAATTCCAGCTGCTGCTCGACTTCCGAAAACTTGGTGCCCACCATAAAGAAGATGACCAACAAGAATACGATGTCGATCATCGGCGTCAGGTTAATTGCCGGCTTTTCGTTCTGATTGATTTTAATAGGCATCTTTAAGCCGCCCGCCGTATCGATTCTTGACTCGTCTGTCGGCGCTTGAGGCGATTCACTCGTTCTCCACACACGGCTTGAACTATTTGTTGGCCGTGCTCGTCAACCTCCATCAACAATTTGTCCACCCGACTCGAGAAATAGATGTGGGCGATTAATGCCGGAATCGCAACTGTCAGCCCTGCAGCGGTCGTCACCAACGCTTGGCTAATTCCGGCGGCGAGCAATTCAGGTTTTCCCATGGCACCTGTTACCACGATTGCATTGAACGACTGAATCATACCGATCACCGTGCCTAACAAACCAAGTAACGGAGTGATGGTAGAGATACCGTTAAACAACTTCAGGTACTTGCGCAGTTTGTTACCCAGTCGCTCACCTGCGTCAACGATGGCTTTTTCCACTTCCTGAGCAGGCTTCCCCCACCGACGAATTCCAGCGGCAAGCACTAACGCGATAGGACTCTTGTTTTCTTTGCAAATACGATATGCCTCACGTTTCTCCAACTCTCCCGATTTCAGTTGTTCGAGGATACGCTTCACAAAAGGACGTGGAATAATTCGAGCACGTCGTAGGCTCATCGCGCGTTCAAGAGAGAACATGCAGAGGATTAGCGAACACAATGCGATGGGGACCATCAATAATCCCCCAGCACTGAGAATCGACAGCAGCGATGTCCCTTCTGCTGCCGGTTCCTGTGCCCATACAGAATTCGAAGCTATCAGCAGCATACACAATACTAAACTGACTATTTTTTTTCTATCGCGCACCATTGAGGACCGATCCCCGGGCATTAAACCCGCGCTAAACTGCCTAAACTCACACTTCTTCCCTGAAATGCCTAGAATTAGACAAGATATCTCTTAATGGGTATCGGAATTTAACCATTTAACCATTTAACCATTTAGTCAAGTATCATTGGGCAGTTTCCATTTCATCATTTGCCCAATGGTTAAATGGCTAAACTTTCCCTAGCTTGTATAATAAACCCTCAACCTCCCATCCAATCCCTTCATCACACCCAATGCAAATACCACCTTTTAAAACAGCGTTTCTACTTCTACTCCCTCTGATTCTGCATGCGGATGAAGAGGTATCTTTTCGGCGTGATATCGTCCCGATCCTCACTAACAGTTGCGTGAAGTGCCATAGCGGAGCAGAACCGGAAGGGGAACTCGACCTAACAACCAAAGATGGGCTTCTTGCTGGAGGAGTCAGCGGCGACGCGATCATCACAGGACAGGCCGAAGACAGCTTGGTTTATCAACTAGCCGCAGGCCAGGACGAAGATAGAATCATGCCTGCCAATGGCCCTCGTCTTACCGAAGCACAACTTACGTTACTAAAGAAATGGATCAATTCGGGAGCAACGTGGGACACGGGGGTCGTACTCAAAGGGCTTCAGCAGGCAGCCTTAAAGCCTCGTCGCCCAGCCTTACCAGCATCAAAACATGTTAACCCGATCGACAGAATTCTCAGTGTGTACGACCAAGAACACGGGATCAACCAACCAACGACAATCGACGACACACGATTTATACGCCGAGCCCATCTGGATCTGATTGGCACACTTCCGACCACTGAAGAAGTCGAGGCGTTCTTAAAGTCTAATGACAATAACAAACGTGCTTTGTTAGTCAACAGCTTGCTAGAGCGAAACAAAGAGTACACCGAACACTGGCTTACATTTTGGAATGATATCCTTCGAAACGCTTACATCGGAACTGGCTACATCGACGGAGGACGCAAGTCCATTACAAACTGGCTCTACCAGGCTTTATACAACAATACACCTTACGACCAATTTGCACATGAACTACTCAATCCTACTCCGGAGTCCGAAGGATTCGTTCGAGGAATTGTCTGGCGTGGAGTGGTCAACGCAAGCCAGAAGCGAGAAATGCAGGCGGCGCAAAATGTTTCGCAGGTCTTTCTTGGCACCAATCTAAAATGCGCCAGCTGTCATGACAGCTATATCAATCACTGGAAGCTATCTGATGCCTATGGTCTGGCAGCAATCTTTGCTAACGAACCTTTAGAGATTCACAAATGCAACAAGCCCATCGGCGAATTTGCCACACCGAAGTTTATTTATTCGGAGCTTGGTGACATCAATCCAGAGGCCCCTCGTGAAGAACGCATGAAGCAATTAGCGGAATTGATGATCAACCCTAACAATGGTCGGTTTGCCCGTACGATCGTCAACCGCCTCTGGGCTCACCTAATGGGACGTGGGATCATTGAACCAATCGATGACATGGACCAACCGGCCTGGAATCAGGATTTACTGGACTGGCTCGCCGTTGACCTTGTCGATCACAATTACGATTTAAAACACACCTTAAAACAGATCGTGACAAGTCAAGCCTATCAACGCGAGGCCGTAGGGGCCCCCGCTCCTGACGAAACCGACTTTGTCTTCCACGGCCCGATTGTCAAACGCATGACAGCCGAGCAGTTTGTCGATGCGGTTAATGCTGTCACTCAAACATGGGCCGATGCGCCAGCTATTAAACTCCCTCCTATCACAGCCAAAGACGCTGAGCAAAAGCACGACCTAAAGGTCACTGCCAGTTGGATCTGGGATAAACCGGATGCCAAGAGTAAGGATACGGGCGGTACAGTCTATTTCCGGCATAGCTTTGAGCTAACCGAATCATTTTCCAAAGCAGTCATCGCAGTGACCTGCGACAATGGCTTTCGCCTGTATGTAAATGGATACAAGCTGACCGAATCCGACGACTGGTCCAAGCCGAAAGTCGTGGATATTACAAAACACCTAAAGCACGGCAAAAACACCATCGCTATCCACGCTTATAATTTCCCAGACAAAGTGACAGGGAAGGGCCTAAATTTCAGTGGGGCCAATGCTGCCGGCCTGCTAGCCTCTCTGGCTATTGAACGGCCCGTAGAAAACTCAAAAGAATCCACCTGGTCAGAAATCAAAACCGACCAACATTGGAAATGGAAACGAGAGACGGTCAAAGGCTGGGAAACTGTTGGCTTCGATGATAACGAGTGGCAGTCAGCTGCCGTCATCGGGAGTTTAAATGCTGGCCCATGGAATGCGGCCGTTGGATTCCAAGCAGCCCTTCTTGCTGGAACGGAATTGTCCGGGCACTCATTTGTCAGAACCTCTCTGCTCAACGATGACGTCCTTACCCGCGCGCTCGGGCGGCCAAATCGCGAGCAGGTTATCACTCGGAGAAACAACGTCGCCACCACACTCCAGGCTATCGAATTGACCAATGGGGACACTCTAGATGACGCCCTTAAAGCAGGGGCTCGCTATTGGCTCAATCAACCGATGAATAATGACAACCAGCTAATTCAGACAATCTTCCTAACCGGCCTCTCTCGCCAGGCGACGCAGCAAGAGGAAAAAGTTGCCTTGTCGCTGTTGGCAGGTGGCGGTACTAAAGAACAGGGTATCGAAGATATCCTCTGGATCTTGACGATGCTTCCAGAATTTCAACTTATTTACTAAATCACCCATCACTGTAACTACCATCGAATCAATCTCATGTTCAAGCGATTCAACATAATAAATTCTGATAGACGTGAATTCCTTCAAACAGCGGGAGCCGCGACCCTTGGTGCATTAGCCGCTGGGAGCCCCCGCGCTATCCAAGCAGCGGAATCTGGCCCCGAGGCGACAGCCGACAGCGTTATCTTGCTTTGGATGGGAGGGGGCATGGCCTCCACTGAAACGTTTGACCCCAAGCGTTTTGTTCCTTACGAAAAAGGGATGGACCCGACACCGGTACTGAGTACATTCCCGGCGATCGACACGGTTTGTGACCATATTAAGATCTCTGAAGGACTTGAAAAGGTCGCTTCGGTTATGGACCGAGCGACACTCATTCGTTCCTATACAGCTGGTGACCTTGGACATATCCTGCATTCTCGGCATCAGTATCACTGGCATACGGGATATGCCCCCCCACTAACAGTGGCTGCCCCTCATATCGGCTCGGTCATTGCAAGAACTCTGGGACCTAAGGACCCTGCCGTTCCAGCATTCATCGACATTGGCCAGCGATTCACCCTTGGTGAGCGTGAGGAATTAAAGGCCTTTCACACCGCGGGTTTTCTAGGTAGTGAGTACGGCCCTTTTCTAATTCCATTCCCAAGTCAGGCAACTCAGGCCGTACAACCTCCTGCAGGAATGACACTTGAGCGATTCAAACGGCGTTACAAAGCTTTTCAGGATATTGCCAATTCGAGTGCACTTGGTCAACACGGAAGCGATTATCAAAAAGAATCTCTCCACCGAAGCCTTGAAAATGCGTATCGCTTACTAAGTTCTCCCGCAGCGAAAGCATTTGACCTATCACTGGAACCGAAGGCGTCTCTAGAGAAGTATGACACTGGCCGCTTTGGACGCGGGTGCCTCCTGGCAAGACGACTCGTAGAAGCCGGAGCGAGATTCATTGAAGTTACCACCGAATACGTGCCGTTCCTTCACTGGGATACCCACGACAATGGTCACACAAGGCTCGCTCAATTGAAGCAGGCGATTGATGGACCTATTGCGCAGCTTGTACTCGATTTGGAGGAACGAGGGCTACTCGACCGCACAATGATTGTTCTAGCCAGTGAATTCAGCCGAGACATGATGATGGAAGGCCGCCCTGAAAAGAAAGTCAAAGATCAGGTCAAAGTACCAAACCGAATTGAGGAGATGAAGTTTTACGGTATGCACCGCCACTTCACAGGGGCAGGGAGCGTCTTGATGTTTGGTGGAGGTTTGAAGGGCGGGCACCTTCACGGCGTAACGGCCGATGAGCGACCTTGTACGACGATTAAAGACCGAGTGATTATCGAAGATCTTCACGCAACCATTTATCGCGCTTTGGGAATCAGCCCTAAATTGGCTTACGAGATTGAGAATCGGCCGTTTTATGTAACACGAGATGGCGAAGGCCGGGCTATCGAAAGCCTATTTGCCTGATTATTGACCTGCCAATTGTCCCAATGCCCAAATGGCTAACCGGTTAAATGGAAACGAATGAAGGAGCTTAGCGGCACAAGCTGCTAAGCTCCTTCAAGGGTCACACAACGGGGCAATACGTAGTGTTTCAAAATGTATGATATGGTACGGGCTAGACGGTTAGCCGTTGAGTATGACGGTGAAGCTCACCCTCTTCCGTTAATACGGAGTGTCATTCCCACCGTCAACATTACCCACCATGTGTAAGTGGTTATGGTCGATATATAACACTTCGACCGACTCTTCATCGACTAATGAATGCGGGATTGGCCAACCGACATAGATAACTTCGCTATAGTACACGGTGCACTTGTAGTGAGCGTGGTGCAGTTGAGCAGGCCCAATTAGTGGATAGAACCGTGGGGGATCGATGTAATCGGCGATCTTCTCTTTCACGATTCGGACGTCGTTTCTCTGAACGTCGTAGAGGAAGGGGATCCCGGTCTTGAGTGGATGAGCCTTCAGGAAGGCTCGCATCACTTCATCGTCACTAGGTGGATCCAATGCAGCTTGCGGTCCACCGGCTGCAATAGGGCCCAAAATTGGAACCTTGCTATATCGCTCCTTAACCCAGTTATCGTCTTCAGCTTTCGTTTGATGATACGGACTGACTGGAATGGGCACGGAAAGGATCCCCATGCTCACTCCATGTGTAGCCAGGCAACCTGCACTAGCCACAGCTGCAATTGCCATCAGACAGGCAATCGCTCGTTTGTGTAAATTGGTTTTCAACATTTCATTTCCCTTTTGTATTGCCTCGGTACCCACCAGCTATCTCTCCTTCCATACAGCCAGTACGCACATAACCCTTTCGTTCTACTTCTATGTATCGTGTTAAACCTTGACGATCTTGCGGCCTTTTCCGCCTATAACGAAAAAACCACCAATGTTTTAAAAGCAAAAAAACCCTGTGGATCCAGTGATCCACAGGGCTCGCACTTAATAGCTTGCCTAGCGAGGCAAAACAGCTTTATTTCAAATTGCTAGTTACTTTCGAAATCCAGGAACCACCAGCCATCATCCCATTCCAGGGAAACCTTACGCCACCCTAGCGGAACTTGTGGGTATGGATAGAACGGACCAATGTAAGGCCAAGCCGAAGGCGAGTACTGTCGCGGATAGGTAACCTGACTGTAGTTAGGGTACGACGCGTAAGTAGGCCAAGCATAATTTGGCATATTTGGCTGTTCATAGCGTGCCCGAGCCATTCCCTGAGCACTTTGCATCATTTGCACAGGAGCTGCTGCAGGGGCCTGAACAGCTGCAGCAGGAGCAACAGACTGTGGCTGCTGACTTACCTGGCGAATTGGTTGCGAGACTGCAGGCGTTTCCAATTGCGGTGCGGATGCAATTTGGATCACTGCAGGTGCCTGAACCGCGATATCATTAACAACCTGAACAACACCATCGATATGGCTAGCGGACTCGAGAATCAATGCTCGCTGAGCTTCATCAGCAGCATATCCCTTCATCCAAACCGTACCACCACTGACGCTAAGATTAACATTGAATGCCTTCAGCTCGCCGGAGTCCTTCTTGACAGTCAAAGACTTTCCAATTGCTTGAGCAATGGCATTATCATCCACAACTGGCATGTCAGGCCGAGCCTGCATAACCCGAGCCGTCGCTTGGCCCTGAAGACGCCGTGGAGCGACAGGCACTCGTGAAGCAGGCTTTGCCGCGACTGGTTGAGCCACAACCTCTTCCTTCTCATCACTTCCACCCAAGCCAAAGAGGCCAGCTACATTACCGACACCTTCCTTAACTCCCTTAGAAAATGCGTCATAAGCACTTTCTTGCTTGGGAGTCTCTGCTGCAACCTGCGGTAATCGCAGATCATTCACAACATCCTCTACTCCTTCAAGGCCCGATACAGCCCCAAGAACTAGATCACGCTGTTGTTGATTGACTACCTCCCCTTTTAGCCAAACAATTCCATTTTCCACTTGCAGGTCAATACTAAAGTCTTTTAGTAGTCCCTGCATTTTTTGCTGTTGCAGTGCTTGAACAACCCGTTGTCCAACAGCCTGATCATCAGCCTGTACTGCCGGCACTACTAAAAGAGCACCTAAAACTGCCAATCCGAATACTAAGCGTCGCATTGGTCTCCTCCCTGGCAAACTATCATGCGAATTTGTAACGTCACCAGAATCTGATGTTTCCGGCTAACATAACTAGACCTACACCACAAGGATGCGGCTATGTATTAGTTTTCGGTCAGTAGAGAGCCAAAATGTTAGTTTATTTTGATTTTAGCGGTCTTTGCACGTACAACGATTATCTGGAAAGAGCCGGATCAACACAAAACGGACACAAAACACTGTTTTTTTCCAGCATCTTGCGTCCGAATAGAAGCCTAGGGGTAAGCGAATAAAGCGGTCGTTATTTAATCAGCCCGTTCAATATCCCACTCAATTCCGCTGAATGAACCCCGGTCTTTACCACTTTGCCAGTCGCATCAACAACGATCATCATCGGCACACTGACCACACCTAACTGATTTGCCAACTGGCTTTCCATACCGCCCTTAGAGTACAAGTGCGACCAACTATATCGATTTTGCTGTACCACGCGTTGTGCATCCGCCGAGTCAACATCGACATTGACCCCTACCAAAGACAGGCGATTACCGAATTTCGCCTGTAGATCCCGTAGTTGCGACATATCCTTCACACTAGGCTCGCTCCAACTCGCCCAATAATGCAGAACAACCACCTTGCCCTCCAGAGAACGGGTATCCAGAGTTTTTCCACCAAGCGTTTTAGCAACTAACGCCAAGGGACGCCCCTTAAGCTCCAGTCGCCGCTTTGCCCCCTCTGCCTTAGCCGCATTGGGAGAATCTCCATATCGAGCCCCTATTTCGGCATAGTACTTAATAGCCTGAGCCTCGTTCCCTGCAAATTCCTCAGCGATCCCCAACTGAAACAACGCCTCCGGTGCATCCGAGCTAGCAGGGAATTGATTCACGAATCCCGACAAGTCGGCGAGCCATTTTTCCTGAACCTTATCAAAATCAGCTTCCGGAACAGACAAGGCCTTTGAGTAACCGGCTGTCAGCAGGCGAAACTTCACATAAGCACGGTCGGCGGCTCCATAATCAGCCGAAGCAGCAACTACCGATTCCAGACGAGCCATCCCGGCAGGAAACTCACCAGACTGCACTGCCGCACTAACCGTATCAGCAAACTGACGAACCCACTGACTGCGATCATCCGCAGTGGAAGCCGCTCCAACAAGCCGCAACAACACAGCAGCTCGCAAGTCATTCAACTCGGCAATTCGAGCTGGTGTCGCTGCCTGAGCAAGCTCCTTATCAATCCGCTCCAACTCACCCAACATTTTTTGCGCAGCTTCACTTACGCCTTGCATGGGAGCCGTACCGACACCACCGGCGTTTACAACCGGACTATTGAAGAAGTACCCTGACGCCGCCACCGAATCCTCAGCACCCTGCAGGGCGGGGGGAAACTGCACTAACCGCCATGCTTTCCCAGACTCGAGCATTGCCCCGACAACTAACTGTCGATGATTCGCTCCATCTTCAACAATCGCAATGACATTATCGTAAACAAACACATCCTGCGATCTGCCACCTGCTCCCTGCGGCAATACGCCATACATGCCGCTAAAATGTACCCACTGCACACCGCTTGGAAGCAATGTTTTCTGCGTCACAGCATTTGCAAAAGCTTGAACAGCATCATCCCGAGCTTCCTTCATGGACGCCACCTTGGCACCCCCAAAACCCGAGCGAGCCAATTCACTATCACTGGCAAACAACCTGGCAAACCGCGCGACATCCCTAGACTTAGCGGCTGCCACAAATTCCTGAGTGACCTCCTGAGCCGAGATAAATTTCCATGAATCTATTTGACGATCATCATCTGAATCCACCCCCCAGCGTATGCCTGCAGGGCCGAGCCAGCGAAAATTCTCCGCTCGGCCGTTGTAATCCAGATCGATATCACGATAGACTTCCACGCCCGACTTGAAGTAGGACCAACGATCCACACTTTGGTCACCGTTGGTATCCATGAATTGTCTTAGAATCTCTCCATTGGCACTGGAGACCTGATAGCCTACTGAATCCCCAACCTTTATAGACTCAATCATTGCCTCCGCAGCCTGAGCGGCGGTGGGCTGATCGTAGTCGACTCCGGACTGAATCGGCTTAAACCTCGACAATGTTTCCCGCGCAGTCGGAGCCGCATGAAGGGGTAGCAGGCTGGTAGCGGTCATCGCCAGAACAACAGCAAACGAAATGGATTTAGTCTTCATGCGTTTCATCGAAATTTCACTTCTATGAATAAAGTAATCAAACCTTTGGGGTTAACAGGGAGCTTGTTCTCAACAAATCGACCACCTGATTAATCATGGAGGATAATTTGGAATTGGGAGTGTACTTAAACAGTCTTTGCAATGCAGTAGCAATCTTAATAACAAGTTATAAGAGTCGATGTAAACCGAGATTTCCCACCGTAATGCCAATTGGCTGAACAGTACCCCATACAGTCAAACGGGCGGGAAATTGTAGGGTTTTGTGTTCGGGAGGCTTAATCGATTGCCCCGTGGATGTGGAGCACCGATTACAGCAATCCACTTTTTCCAACTTTTTCAAAGCCCCCCCTTTATGAGGTCGGCATACGGGCTTAGAATACCTGTTTCCGCCGAGGTTTTTCCGGTTATTCGGGGAAATCAGCATTCACGGGGGCGCTAATCTTAATTGGCGACTAGTTGGCGTTTATTTTTGTTATTCTGTGCAAAGTTCACGCAAAGTCGTTCCGATAGATAGTTACTCACGAATGAGGAAAAACTGACTTGATGCTTGTTTTCTGGCATGCTTCTTAGTAGAGAGGGGAGAGCCACCAAGGGAATGCAAGTGTCAAAGCAGAGTGTCCGGGCGTATAGCTCAGTTGGTTAGAGCGCATCGCTGATAACGATGAGGTCCCAAGTTCGAATCTTGGTACGCCCACTTAGCATTTTCTACAAGTTCCGCAGGTCAGTGCCTAGGTCTTGATAGAAAACGCTCGGGGAAAGCGATTCCAGCAACGCAATTGGCTTTTTGGTCAGGGCGGTTGACGGGGGCGGTTTCCGGTATAGAATACTTAGCCTTGGCTGCCAAAGTACGTATAGCAAGTGCGTACCAATTTGGCGTATAGCTTGACCTGTAGTTTAACTTAGTCAAGCTCGTTAAATTGGCTTGGTGGTTTGAAGGGAGATCACAACGGGGGTATAGCTCAGTTGGGAGAGCATCGGCTTTGCAAGCCGAGGGTCGTCGGTTCGAGTCCGTCTACCTCCACTTTTTGTTTCGCAAGAGGCAAAAACAGGTCCAGGATGGGCATTTTAGACTGTTATTACAGTGCCAAAATAAAAAACACTTTTTCTTGGCAATAACTCATTCAGAGCGTTGACAGTCTCAGAGGCCGACCATAGACTTGTAAATCTGTTGAGTGGCAATATTCTTCTCTATAGAGAAGAAAAACCCCCAGCAGGCGGCTCGGAGCTTATTTAAGTGACGAGTCATTGATATTTGACAATTTGGTTTAGCAAAGGTAGATGGCATCTTTGCGAGCGTTTTGAGTCAACAAGACAAATACTGTCTTTGTTGTCAGAACAAAGTGAAGGCGAATGGCGATCAAGTTTCATCCAGAGTGATCATGCAGATTCCTGGTTGACTACAAGACTTGATGAACCATTTATCGCAACAAGAACCTTAATTGGTTAACTTGTTGTTTCCAAATAATGTATACGAGAAATCTTATATAAATTGGATCGTTGCGTTTAATAGTTTGGACATTTAGTTCAGGTGAATGCTTTTTTTGCGAGTCGGTTTACTGGCTTGCAGGGGAGTGGAAGCTTTGAATATATGTGGTCAAGTTATTAAGGGTATATGGGGGATGCCTTGGCATTAGAAGCTGTTGGCGTGGAAGTCTGCGAAAAGCCTGGGGGAGGTGACAAACAACCTAAGAACCCGGGATTCTAACGTAAACCTGGTGAACTGAAACATCTAAGTAACCAGAGGAAGAGAAAGAAAAATCCATTCCTTTAGTAGCGGCGAGCGAAACAGGAATAGCCCAAACCGAGAGGGTTTCCCTCTCGGGGTTGTAGGACCCGCAATATGTAGTTGATAGCGTAGTAGAATAAACTGGAAAGTTTAACCGTAGAGGGTGACAGTCCCGTACACGAAACGCGATTCAACGCTAGCGGTGCTCCTGAGTAGGTCGGGTCACGTGAAACCCTGACTGAATCTACGGGGACCATCCCGTAAGGCTAAATACTCTCTAATGACCGATAGTGTACTCAGTAGGGTGACTGAAAGGTGAAAAGAACCCCTGTTAGGGGAGTGAAATAGAATCTGAAACCATATACTTACAAGCGGTTGGAGCACTATACCATTTATGGGATGTGTGACAGCGTGCCTTTTGCATAATGATCCGGCGAGTTACTGTCTGCGGCACGGCGAAGGTCTTACGGACCACAGCCTCAGGGAAACCGAGTCTTAATAGGGCGCATAGTCGTTGGTAGTAGACGCGAAACTGAGTGATCTATCCATGAGCAGGTTGAAGCGCGGGTTATACTGCGTGGAGGACCGAACCCACTTGGGTTGAAAACCGAGGGGATGACTTGTGGAGAGGAGTGAAAGTCTAATCAAACTCAGAGATAGCTCGTTCTCTTCGAAATAGCTTGAGGGCTAGCCTTGAGCCACTATGAATCGGGGGTAGAGAGACTGAATTAGATGGGGGCCCTTCCCGGGGTACCCCACTAAACCAAACTCCGAATACCGATTTATGTATCTCAGGAGTCAGTCCGCGGGGGATAAGCTTCGCGGTCGAGAGGGAAACAACCCAGACCATCTGCTAAGGTCCCTAAGTAGTACTCAGTCACTAAGGAAGTTGATTTGCTGAGACAGCCAGGATGTTGGCTTAGAAGCAGCCACCATTTAAAAAGTGCGTAACAGCTTACTGGTCGAGCATTTCTGCGCCGATAATGAACGGGAGTAAGTACTACACCGAAGCAGTGGATTGCAATTTATTGCAGTGGTAGAAGAGCGCTGTACGTCAGCAAGCCGTACCGAAAGGAGCGGTGACGGGATGTACAGGTGATTATGCCGGAATGAGTAACGATAAAGCAGGTGAGAATCCTGCTCGCCGAAAGCCTAAGGTTTCCTGGGGAAGGCAATTCCGCCCAGGGTTAGC
>NZVD01000032.1 GCA_002701385.1 Rhodopirellula sp.
ATCGATGGCCATTGGATTACTCAATTATTGTTGTACTGGTGTGGGGCATCGAAAAATCATCTCTGGCCATTAGACGAAAGCAACATGGGATCTCATTCTCCGAAGAACCAGCGATGCGAATGGTCCAGTAAGACAACGTAACGGTAATTAGTCTGGAGTTCAAACTACGAAGCTATATATGGTTTAAAAATCTCGATTACAAACTCTACTTAGCGAGTGGCGTCAAACCGTTCCCCAAAACAACTAAATGAGTTTCATACGCACCAAGCCGTCACCTGCTTACCACACATATAATACCGAAAGAGCAGCTTACCTATACGACACATATCAGACGCTGTTTATGCATTCCTTGCCAGCACATTGGGGCGCAGTAGAGAATGTAGATAGCCAGCCTGTCTAGTTGAATAGGGCCCCCCTCCTAGCTAACTGATGGGAATTAGCGCCCTCTTATTTTCTTTTTGCATCTTTCATATTGAGAGCTTGATGAGCTCAGGTGATATTTCGCAGGTGCGAAACAAATGAAACGATTTCTGATATTAATTGTGCTAGTACTTGCTGGATGTAGGGAGCAAACACCAGAGGAGATCCTGCAGCAGTTGAACACGACTGGAATTGGAACAATCACTGACGCACAAGCAGCCTTTCCTGAATAGACACTGCAGAAATTGGAGCAGAGTTAGCTCACTCACTATAACCGGTGTCGTGGAGGAAGTTGGCGAATTTTTCTTTGCCCTCAAAAGCCTACTGAGAACTTCCCACCTCAAGTAATCTCTCCCGATAGGGACCATCCTGCATAAGATTTAGACTTTCACTAAGACGCTTTCTGTCAGCCCGTCTTGGTAAGTGCTCCAGTGCCGAAAAGACTCGTTCAATCTGCTGTTGAGAAATCGTATCCAGCAAAGGATTCCCAAGCCCCATAATATATTTTGCCCGCTGGAGGTCCGCGAACTTCGCTGGGTCATCCTGCATCGACTGAAACAATGTTGTGACAGCCAACTGTGCGTGCTGAACTTCTTGCCAGTCATTATTCCGAGCTGCCTCCAGAATATGCAGATATTGAAAGACGGCAAATGACATTGGACCGGATGTGACACCACACCGTCTCGGATCGTCCTGCAAGGCATTCGCTAAAAAAGGATCCCAGCCCTGGACAATTCTGAGATTCTGCAAACGCTGATCCTCCAGAAACTGTTTCGTGCTGCTTTGATAGTCGGCCTCAGTAACCTTCACCGCCACCAGATGCTGGCCAAAACGCTGCTGGATATCTGCAACTGAATCGGTCCCCAGTGCAACTCCGCTTACATCCGGGATAGAGTAAACCCCCAATGCCAGATCCGCGTCTACCACGGCCTGACATGCCGATTGCATATTCAAACTGATCTCCTGAGAAGTTGCTGCGGAATTTAGATCCGTTCCAGGGCGTACAAACGCGATATCAAAATCGGCGTCGACTAATGTTGCCACATGGCGATGATGCCAATCAGAACCGTCTTCGGGACGCAGCAGGGCAATTTTAATCGTATTACCCAATTCGACCTCTTTCGTGGATAGAAACCATTGATCGAGTTCTTCCGGTGTGCGAACATGTCCCTGACCAGTAGAAGCACCGATTAACACGGCTGCCACATTGTTCTCCGCTAGTTTCTTCAGGAACCGATTATTTCGTTGGACATCAAGAACACGTCGCGGTAATTCTCCGGAGGTCGCATCAAAACAAGCGACTGTCGCTAGCGGATAGTTAGCAAATGAAATCTTCGGCATAAAATACTCCCGTTCTAACTACTGAAGTTTGCTTTCGTAGAGAACTTATTCGGTTTCTGCTCTCGCTACGTAACCGCCTAACCCACCTCAACCATTGATAGCTACGCCATCATTAACTCATAGTTTAACAATTTAAGCCTTGGCCTATCTGAAAAAATCCCCAGCACGACGTATGACGTGCCCTTAGTCAGGTGACCTATGCCGATTAGCTTCCCTGTCACCGTACCTCTACAATAAAAACATGCCCCCCTATAGCTGGGGCTATTTGGCATAACATTCTCAACAACTCATGCCAGTTCAGATCACAGACATTAAAATCACCAGAATATGTAAGCACACCTTATCCCCACGCAGAACGTCCCCATCATGGATTTTAGTGAGTTCAAAATCGTACGTTTTAATTGCAAGTCTTTCCCGCCGTCAGAGTTCGAACGTCAGAAGTATCGGGAGTACAACCTAACCCCACTGGAAGTGGAATGCGAAACGATTGAAGATGCATTGTCGTTGGTTGAAGATGCGGCGGCCGTTCTTGTTGTTGCACAGCCAATTCCGGCATTACTCATTAATAACATGAAACGTTGCCAGGTCATTTCCCGTCTGGGAGCCGGTACTGATAAAATTGACATCGAAGCCGCCACAGGTCGTGGCATCCTTGTTTCAAATGTCCCGGATTTCTGCGTGGAGGAGCAGGCAGATCATGCTTTCGCCCTGCTGCTTGCCTGCACTCGCAAGCTATTCCAGCAACGTCCTCTGTTTTTGAAGGGACACTACAATAAAGCCCGAGATATCTGCCGGCCCTTACGTAGAATGTCCGAGCTAAAACTTGGCCTTGTTGGATTTGGAGGTTCAGCTAAGGCCATGGCTCGCCGTGCAAACGGGTTTGGTATGAAAATACTGGCAACCAGAAACGACCTTTCGAAGCAAGATGCGTTTGCAAGCCAACTCAAGATAGACATAGTCTCGCTCGACGAGTTGCTTCATCATTGTGACATCGTCTCACTACACCTACCGCTCAACAATACCACACATCACCTATTCAACCGCTCCAGACTGCTCTCCATGAAGCCCGGCTGTATCTTAATTAATACGGCTCGAGGTGGCATCGTCGATGAGAACGCTTTAGCAAATGTATTACGGGAAGGGCATTTAGCAGCGGCTGGCCTGGATACATTTCAGGTGGTGGATGTTCACGCGGGCCATTCCCATCCTCCGGATCACGCTCTGCTCAGCCTTCCAAACGTTGTAATTACCCCTCATACCGCAGCCTTTTCAAAGGAATCCAGCCGGGACGTTAGTTTCGGTGGAATAGAGAACCTGATTGCCGTGTTATCTGGATCCTCCCCACCTGCCAGAAATATTGTTAATCCGGATGTCTTGAACACCCCACCCCAGTGATACCCACTGGGCCTCCTGATCTGACATGAATTGTGAATGAGTCATTGGCTAGCCGTCGAAACTGGCGTAAACCCGAGCCCCGCTCGCAAAGGATGCCGGTTTTAAGAGCCACGTGAACATGGTCAATTGAGTATCTAATTCTATCAATCTCTAGGCATCGTCATCGTTTGTGAGGCTGCAACTGCACGTACTTTTTCAGTTGACCAGACAGTGCCGTCCATACTTCAGAATATTGTGGATCGCCAGCAAGATTGGCGACTTCGTTTGAGTCGTTCGAGTGATCGTAGAGCTCACGGCCGGCCTTACCTTCCAGCCATTCGGTGTAGCGATAGCGTTCGGTGCGAATCGAATAGCCCCAGGCCTTTCGGCCATACCACACCTGTGTGACGGCTGGCTTCGTCCAGTCTTCGCTGTTTGGATCAGTCAGGAGTGTGCGAAGTGACTTTCCTTCAAGGTTTTCGGGCGGCTTGAGCCCACACAAATCAGCGAGCGTGGGGTACACGTCAAGCAGCTCAACAGGCTTCAGCGAGCTCTTTCCCTGACTCAAACCGGGAGCCGCAATGATCAGGGGCATACGAGCCGAACGTTCGAATGCTTTACGCTTGTACCACAAGCCTTTTTCACCCAGAAAGTACCCGTGGTCTGACCAAAATACGATAATTGTGTTCTTCAGGAGGCCGTGTTCCTCCAACGCATCCAACAGGCGACCGACTTGAGCATCCACGAACGAGATGGTTGCATAGTAGGCCTGTTTGCACTTGCGAGCCTCATCGACGCTTACATCTTTGAAATGGTATGGCCAGTTCTTCATGTCGCGCCAAACCGCCATCGCCGGAACATCTTCCAGGTCGCGTTTAGCAGCCTCAAGATCGGGCATATTGATTCGATCAAGCGGGTAAAGGTCGAAGTATTTCTTCGGAGCCACATAGGGGCAGTGCGGGTTAAAGAACCCTGCGGCAAGGAAGAACGGCTTGTTCTTATTCTGCCCGATCAGCTCGACAATCTCGGAGGCGACCATGCCATCTGTGTGTTCGTCATCGCGGCTTACCGGATCCCACCAGGCCATACTGACACCAAGGTTTCTGTTATTTTCCTGGCCAGCACCGTAACGAGTAATCTTTTCCTGCTGCGATCGATCGATGCCGATCGGATTGTGACGCTCATCCCATGTTGCCATGTCATCGTTGCCGTCAGTTCCAATCATACTTGGATTGCCGTAGTGATAAATCTTTCCTGCGCGAGCGGAGTAGTACCCGTTGTTTCGAAACAACTGCCCCAGTGTGACAACCTCAGGGTTCTTCTCCCGCAATTCATGCTTCAGCGTATGCATGTCGAGTGTGTCCGGCCGCAGACCCGTCATAATGCTGGCACGACTAGGTCCACACAGGGGCTGTTGGCAGTAAGCCGCGTCAAACCTTACTCCCATTCTGCACAGCCGATCCAGATTTGGCGTCTTGACCAGGGGATGCCCGTACGCTCCGAGATCACAGTTCATATCGTCGGCGGCAATAAACAGGACATTCGGTCTCTCGACCGCGAATGAGACTGAGGCACTGAGGATAAAGATGCATACGTGCAGGGACATCGCTATAGCGACAAACAACTTCGGTTTAATGCTAACGTGGTACCCTTCGGATTTCGGGGCATGGACTGAATTTCGGTCGTTCATTTTCCGTGCCAATCGGGATTTGGTTTTGGGGCATTCGCGCCAATGGACTCTCTCCATTGGTCCAGCTGCTGTTTCAGCTCTTTGGCTCGCGTGGGGTATGTCGTCGCGAGATTCGTACGTTCACTTCTGTCATTTTCGAGATCGAATAGTTCGACGCGATCATCTTCGTAATAGTGGATCAGCTTCCAGTTCCCGTCACGGACGGCACTAGCTGGCGTCATACGTGGATAGTAATGGGGATAGTGCCAAAACAGTGCTCTGGACGGCAATTTCTGCTGTTCACCCTTTATCAGAGGGAGCAGGTTGACACCATCGTTCTCTGGGATGTCAGCACCCTGTACTCCAATCTCGCTGGCTAGTGTGGAATAGAAGTCCTGCGACAGCACCGGCTCATTGCAGACGCTTCCGGATTGAGTAATGCCAGGCCAATGAATCATCAGGGGTACGCGAATGCCTCCTTCGTAAAGGGTTCCCTTACCGGAACGCCACGGGCTATTGCTGGTTGGAGGAGCTCCAGCGGATTTTCCCGACGGAAAGTCTACTCCGCCATTATCGCTGGTGAGGATCACAATTGTGTCACGGTCAAGTTCCAATTGCCGTAGAGTGTCGAGAAGGCGACCGACATTCTCGTCAAGACTGGTCAGCATGGCCGCGTAGACGGCGTGCTTATGAATCACTCCGGGTTGCTTGTCTTTAAAGTGGGCAATGACTTCCTGCTTCGCCTCAATCGGTGTATGAACCGTGTGGTACCACAAACTTACAAAGAAGGGGCGTTCCTTCCGCTCCTTGATTAACTGGATCGCGTGATCGGTCAGTTTATCTGTCAAATAGTCGCCTGGCTTTCCTGTGCCGACGGGGACATATCGCAATTCCGGATCGGACTTCGACCAGGCTCCACGATACGGATAGAAAAATGTGCTGGGAGCACCCCAGTATGTCCCGCCGATGTTGATGTCAAATCCATGATTCTCAGGATAGTACGCCGCCCGACCGAGATGCCACTTACCAATGTGAGCCGTAAAATAACTCTGCTGTTTGAAGAGCTCGGCAATGGTAACCTCCGTGCGCGGAAGATCGGGATTGGCGACCGCGTTCAACAGCCTCCGATTCTTTGGCCCTCCTGCAATAGCACCTTCATGCCATATCGTCATGTCCAGACGAGCTGGATGTTTGCCGGTCATGATAGCTGCTCGCGTTGGCGAACAGACAGGCGAGGCTGCGTAAGCTTGCGTAAAGCGAAGCGAAGTCCTGGCGAACTGATCGATATTGGGAGTCTCGTAGAAATCACTCCCCTGGACTCCAGCGTCGCGCCATCCCCAATCGTCGACAAGAATAAACAGAACGTTAGGGGTACTTGCGAGTGCGACCTGCTGAGAAATGCAGATTAAAAGCAGCGTTAAAGGTAGAAATTGCATAGTATCTCTTCGGAAGAAGTCTTCAGGCCTGAACAGAATACAGGCTTAGTACCAGTTGTGCTGGTACGAGTAAATGATGAAGTACTTGATGTAATCAATTGTTGGTGAATGGTTCCAGGCATCGAGTTCGCGTCGTACGTCATCCGGCGACGGAACCAAATCCGTGCTATTCATCCGGATTTGTGCTGACTCGGCGTCAGCATCAAAGGTAATGAATCGCTCTTTGTCAGCCGTCCATGCCTGCCATTCAATTGGCATATCAGCGTCCTTCCGAATTACACCGTCAGGGGAATGTAAAAATGCACGCAGATAAGCTGTCATTGCTCGCACGAGCGACTTTCTCCCCGGATAATTTCGGTCATTCCATTGGTGCTTCTGCCAACGCATCCACTTCGGTGGCTCTACGTCCATCCAGTCAAAAAAGAAAGGCAGTTCGAAACTGTGGGAGGCCCCAAGAAAGAATCGATGCGATTCCTGGTTGGGATATTTGAGATCGTAATTTCCCGCTCCGTAATCGAATCGAAAGACATAGACGGGAGAGGCCGATTTCGAATGAACCATGGCCCTTGCCGGATTCTGGGCACCGTACCAGGTAAACAGACCGGTAGTCATGCGGTTAATAAAGTTCCAGCCTGTCTTGAATTCCGCGACCGATTCGAAACTGACGCGTGACTGCCCACCCAGCCCGTCCTCGATCGCTTTATCGAGTGACACGTCCCCCTTCATCGCATTGTCGAATGCCGACTTGAAATGGCCATAATGAAAGTACTTATTCTCGTCGTGATCCGTACCGATCATGACTGGCTTGGGAAACCAGTTTCCCTCACCGAAATCCACATCCTTCGACACCAAGTGTCCATCCGCAAATCCGTAGACAAATTCAGGCTTTCCTTTTCTGCGATACTTTGTGGGAATGTTCGGCTGGTCCAAATCGCCCCAGTCCATCGAGCCTTTGCCGTTTGGACGTCGATAGCCGCGATTGAGTTGTGCCGGTGTTCGACTCCTTAGAAACTCGACAATTTCACTATCGCTCATGCCGTCCAGTTTTGATCCAGCGACATCGTGAGACTCCGCCATCTCAGCATCTACGAGCATGTTGATCATCGCAAGCCGGCTGGCTTTGTCACCTCGAGAATGCGGAGCCGCGAATGGATACGCGCTCGCGAGGAAGGCTTTGTGAAAGTAAGGCTCGGCTAGCTTTGAATGTAGCAAAAGGGCAACATTTGATGCGCCTGATGACTCGCCGGACAACGTGACGTTTGTTCGGTCACCACCGAAGCTTTCAATATTCTTTTGAACCCACCTAAGAGCATGAACGATGTCTAGTAATCCGAAATTACCTGAGTCGTTGAATTCATCTCCAGGATCCCCGGTTCGAAGCGCGGGATGAGTGAACCAACCCAATGCTCCGATTCGATAATTCATTGTCACCACGATGCAGTTCGCATTCATGGCAACTGTATGCATGACATTGGCCATCCCGTCATAGGCAATGTTGCCTCCGCCGTGCACATCAACAAGCACGGGGAGCAGGCGTTCATTTGTCTGTGGTCTCCAGACGTTCAGATACAACCGATCCTCAACACCTCCGCGCTCTCGGCTTCCTCGGGCAGGGGTATCACACAGGCGAATTCCGTCCCACGGCGTGGGATCTTCGGGCGCTTTCCAACGATGAGGTCCGAATGGCGGACGACCATAGGGAATCCCCAGCCAGGCCCAGGCATGGTCGTCGACCGATGTACCACGAACGGCACCGGACGTGGTTTGGACTACTAACTCCTTCGCGATGAAGTCATTCGATCGGACATCCTGACAGAATAAAAGCAGAATGGATAACGCAAGAAAGCAAACGGTCTTCAATATTGGCGCCTTAAGATGTCAGAGGTGTGGTTAGATTACCCATTTTTAGCATGGCCGCATGCCGCGTTCAAACGTTTGGCGTTACGGCGGTAACTGGAGTGTCGCCAGTCGTTTGAATCCGGTCTGCGGCCAATCTTTTGCCTCAGTTTCCTCGAGGGGCAAAAGATGGGGCAATACCGTCATATCGGGCATCACATTTGACACCATACGGGCTGTACTTTTGAAAAATCATCAATTATTCGGACTCGACAATCTGTACAAACATTTGTACGCCGTCAACATCGATAGAAATCGGTAATTCGGTCTGATCTGACATTACTGCAACAGCATGGTAATTGGTTTCATTAAGTTTCTCTAGATCTTGAACTGAAATGCAGAGAGGATCAAGTTGCAGGGATTTGAGCCGGATTTTGTTGACTAATTCAACCGCCGTTGTGCAGATGGCCTTCTCGAAAAAAAGCTGCCTAGCATCGGGAGAGAGTTCCACCAAAATCTGTGTACTCATCTGGGTTACATTTACATTGAACTTGCTGCCATCATTCAGCGTTGCAGTGCCATAAAACCGCCCCTCTGCAATCCTTTCTATTTCCATATCTGTGCAGGTTGTTGTTTGTTTGAATTGCTCTTGGATGATTTGGTTAACTAACTCTTTGACCTTGTCTTCGAGACCTGGATAAGCCAGATCGTTAGGAAGATTAACAGGAATCGATATTGTCGTTAATAAGAAACCGGCGAATAGTATTGGGCTGGATATGGCAAGCGGTCTAAGCCAGCCTTTCTTTTGGTAAACGACAAGTTCATTTTTTAAATACTTCGCTTGTCGTTTGACGCTGCTGAAATACCAAAGAAGTAAAAAAGCGATCGGTAAAAATTGACCGACAGAACCTATTAAAGAAGCAAATGGGAAAACAATTAATCCAAGCACGGCTATCAGACTGATGTAAACCCAGTTTTTAGCATATGCGGCCTCTTCAACATTTCCTATCCTCCGCCAATTTTTCGAAATGATGAGAGAACCGAAAATAGGCGTAAATACTAAAGACCAGCAGGCAGCAGCTTCCGGATTCCATAGTTCTAATACAGGTTGCGTGTTATTAATTTTTGAGTCTGATAAACCGCTTGAGTTTTCTGGGGGGGAATAGGGGTTGCTCATGAAATCCCTGCAATAAAACAAATGTATAAGGCTAACTATTCTTATTGATGCAACAACGGGACCTTCAGGGCGCTTAATTTTCGCTGATTACATTCCGAGCGGCGATAAATTTGAATTCAAACTCTTTCACGCTAACAAAAACTTCAAAACAGAGCGTTCTTCGGTATTCAAAGCCCCCAAGCAGATACCAGTCGTTTGAATCCGGTCTGCTGCCTTACTTAAAATCAGGAAACGAAAGTTCTAGAGGTTAATCAATGGGTAATACATTTCTAGCAATCTGCTGTAGTGATCGATTGCATAAAAGTAGTGTATTTACCCTTTCTAGAATTGGTAAGCTAGAATTGGTAAGCTAGCGTCAGACGGACATCTACTAGTGAAATAACATCGCAAGGATTCTCAAATGAAACGATACGGGATAGAACGGCGTCAGTTTATGCAGTACCTCGCG
>NZVD01000033.1 GCA_002701385.1 Rhodopirellula sp.
CAAAACATCAGCCCATCAGCAATATATCCTTCAAATCTGCAATGGTCCGGCTGCGGAAGATGACAATCGATACGCTAGCCGTTTGTTAGGGTTAATCTTCGGAGATGAAAGCAATAGTCGTTTATTCTGGGAGCTCATTGATACAGGGAAAGCTGAATACGCCGTGCTTGAACCCTCTGAATATCAGGGTACGGGTATATTCCTATCCTACCTTTGTTGCCAACCGGACAATGCCAACGAAGTGATGGAGACCTACCAAAGACTGGCACGCGACATTCAGCAAAATGGGGTTACTGCTCAAGAGCTTGAATTAGCGAAAAGTAAAGTATGCTCGCATATCGTCTTACGCGCCGAACGGGCGGCGAGTCGGATGTTTGGAATCGGTAATAACTGGGTACAACGAGGACAGTACGCTTCTGTTCAAGAGTCTATCGCCAGATTCCAGCAGGTCACTGAAAATGACATCGCAGAAGTTTTGGAGAAATATCCGTTAACTGAGTGCACCTCGGTTGCTATCGGACCGACAAGAATAGAACATGGTTAGATACCAATTTACGTAATGTAGATTCCCAAATAAACACACAGAGAGAACTGAACATGGAACGATCACTGGTCTTATTGAAACCGGATTGTGTACAACGCCGTCTTATGGGTGAGATTATTACTCGCTTCGAAAACAAAGGGCTAAACATCATTGGCATGAAGATGTTACAGGTGACTCCTGACATGGCCAAGCAGCACTACGCTGAACATGTTGAAAAGCCATTTTACCCAGGGCTCGAAGCCTTTATTACAGGTGGCCCTATCGTCGCCTTGTGTGTTGAAGGTATCGATGTCATTCAGGTCGTGCGTGACATGTTAGGTGCGACGAATGGTCGAAATGCCGCACCGGGCACAGTCCGAGGCGATTACAGCGCTAGCCGCCAGATGAATCTGGTACATGCTTCAGATGGTCCAGAGGCGGCTGAGCGGGAAATGAACTTGTATTTTGACCCGGCCGAACTCTGCCCTAACGAACCGACCTTGACTCCTTGGCTCAAGGCTGCTGACGAGTAATTCAATTACTCAATACTATTCACAAGCTAACACTCCGTTTCCAATTCGCGCTAATTTGGTAACGGAGTGTTTTTTTGTTGTGGCTTGATCGAGTCATCCTTAGCACAACAAAAAAAAGCCCTTCGACATCGTCGTCGAAAGGCTTTCTTATTGGTTTAAAGTCGGGATGAGAGGATTTGAACCTCCGACCTTTTGACCCCCAGTCAAACGCGCTAACCAGGCTGCGCTACATCCCGTCGATAACTCTCATTATTCTAAATACCCATTTGAATCCTGCAACTACACTGAAGCCACTGTGCTACTAGAAACCACAGAGAAAAACCGGTATTATCGTAAGCACCAAGGAGGGATTCATTGTGACCAATTTTGCAGATCGATTAGTTTCCGCTATCAGGCGTTGTAAAACGCCGACACTCGTAGGCATTGACCCACGCCTCAACAGCCTGCCCCATTGCCTACAGCCCGACAGCAACAACCCTTCACCAGAAGAAGTTGCCAGTGCCTATCTCACCTTTGGCAAAGGCATTATCGATGTTGTCGCATCTCTAGTACCTGCCGTAAAACCTCAGGCTGCTTTTTTTGAACAGCTTGGGCCTTGTGGTATGCAAGCACTTGGAGAAATCACGCAATATGCACGTACTCAAGGGCTGTTAGTCATCATGGATGGCAAACGCAATGATATCGGCAGTACTGCCACCGCGTATGCCCACGGATTCCTCGGTCCAGACGGCAGCACACAATTCACCTCCGATTGTCTGACCGTCAGCCCTTACCTTGGAGAAGATAGTCTCGAACCATTTGTGGATGTCGCTCATGCCAATGGAAACGGCCTTTTCGTCCTCGTGAAGACTTCCAATCCCGGCGGGGGACGATTTCAAGATCTGATCGCCGATGGCTTACCAGTGTATCGACATGTAGCTGCTCTGGTGAACGACCTGGCCAGCAAAACTCGTGGCTCTGAACATCACCCTTACGGTTCCGTCGGAGCAGTCGTCGGAGCCACTTATCCCGAACAATTAGAAGAGCTTCGGGCCGCCATGCCAAATACGCTATTTCTTGTTCCCGGATTTGGAGCTCAAGGCGGTGGCGCAAGCGACGTGGCCGGCGGTTTCGATGAATCGGGTCTCGGCGCAATCATCAATAGTTCCCGAGGTATTATTTTCGCCCATTCACGAGAACCCTACGCCGACAAATTCGGAGATGCTCGTTGGCAGGATGCTGTCGATTCAGCAACCCGGGACATGATCGCTGCGTTGGCTACAGACACACCAGCTGGCAATTTGTAATCCCCGGCCATGTCTTCGCGAATCCTCAAAACGCACCGCGGATATCTGGCGTTAGCATTTGCAATTGCATGCGTTACCGCCGTGCTGTTCGTTGTCGACCGGCAGGCTCTACTAGAGTGGCTTGCCGTGCGGCAACAGGACGCGATCAACTTCACATCGTCCAATCTTTGGCAAGCCATTGGCATTGCCTTTTGCGTTTACGTAATTGTCACAGCCTCTGGATTCCCTGGTTCAACCGCCCTTTCCATCGTCTCCGCCACCATTCTTCCTTACTGGGCCAGCGTTTTTACCGTCAGTTTTGCCTCCACTTTGGGAGCAACGGTAGCCATGTTGATGAGCCGCTATCTTTTCCGAGACATGGTCCAAAGTTGGTTTGGGGGCCGTTTCCTTCAATTTGAAGAAATCTGGGAGCGTGACGGGATCTGGTATCTATACAGTATGCGTCTAGCACCGTACGTACCTTTTTTTTCCATTAACCTATTAATGGGACTCACTCGTATAAAAGTCAAAGACTATTGGATTGCCAGCCAACTAGGCATGCTCCCTGGCACACTCGTGAATCTCTATTTAGGTAGTAAATTACCTCCGCTCAGCGAATTAATTGAAAACGGTATTCCAACGCTCCTGACCCCGCCGATTCTCCTTGGATTCACGCTACTTGCCATTGTGCCAGTAGCAATTCGTTTTGCCTTACGACGAAGGGCTTCAAACAATGATCCTGCCAAACAATAATCCTGAGGTATACTTGAGTCAGATAATTCTCATTACTCATTTCAAAGGCAAAGCCTCTTGAGTCTTCAATGGATTCGTACTCTGGCAATACTATCAGCCGGCGTCCTATTTTTTCTTACCCCCGGTCACTCAAAGGGTGAGACCTCGAACTCGCGCCCTCCAAACATCATGATGATATTTATTGATGACATGGGCTGGGGCGACCTTGGATGCTACGGCAACCCAGACATAAAGACCCCCAACATTGATACATTGGCTGCTGAGGGCATACGTTTTGAACAATTCTATGTTGCCTCACCAATCTGCAGCCCTTCCAGAGTTGCTGTCACGACGGGACAATTTCCAGCCCGTCATAAAATCAATTCGTATCTTAACTCCCGAGCTAAAAATGCTGCTCGAGGCATGGTGAATTTCTTAGACCCGTCCATCCCAGCCGTGGCTCGACATTTCCAATCGGCAGGATATGCCACAGCCCATTTTGGCAAATGGCATATGGGTGGCGGCCGTGACGTGGACGACGCACCTCTTCCGCAAGCATACGGATTCCAAGAATCTTTGGTCTCTTTCGAAGGATTAGGGGATCGGATCCTGCAACCCAATAACCATGGTCTTTCAGCTCAAAGCGCCAAACTCGGACACGGAAAAATCACCTATGTAGAAAAACACAAGAACACTGAGACTTATGTCAATCGAAGTATCGATTTCATCTCACGCCACCAACGCGAACCATTCTACCTACATCTCTGGCTCAATGACGTTCACGATCCGTTTAAGCCGACCCAACTCCAACTGGATAAGTACAGTAGGTTTTCCAAGAACAAATATTTGCAACAATACTACGCAGTCATGGATGAGATGGATCAACAATTAGGCCGTCTATTTGATCACATAGACGAATCCGGACTGGAGAAGAATACCATCATCATAGTATGTGCGGACAACGGACCGACCGCTTGGCCAAGATACAAACGTGAAGGTTTCGATGCCCCAGGCTGGACCGGAGGACTGCGTGGTCGAAAGTGGAGCCTTTATGAAGGTGGTATTCGTGAACCACTAATCATCCGCTGGCCCGGCAAGATCAAGGCCGGCCAAGTGGATAAATCGAGTGTCATCAATGCCGTCGACTTTTTCCCCACATTTTGCACGCTGGCCGAGTTAACATCGCCACAGGTAGAATGGGATGGGATTGACTTTTCGAAATCCTTGCTCGACGGCCCTATTACTCGATCTAAACCCATGTATTGGGAATACGGAAGGAATGCGAGTTATTTACGTCCGGCAGAGCCCAAAGATCGAAGTCCAGTTCTTGCAATCCGGGAGGGTGACTGGAAACTGCTCATGAATGCAGACGGTAGTGATCTTCAACTTTACAATCTGGCAAAGTCGCCCGACGAATCCATGAACGTCGCTTCTTCGCATCCCGAAATTGCCCAGTCGCTAAAGGACAAATTGTTGGAGTGGAAACAACAACTACCCAATTATCCGACTACCTCTGATGAGGGATCTAATGGACAGTAGTTTTGATTCATTCGGTCTAGCGCGACCAATTTTGCGAGCCATCGA
The DNA here is from genome assembly GCA_002701385.1 of Rhodopirellula sp. Lineage (GTDB taxonomy): Bacteria > Planctomycetota > Planctomycetia > Pirellulales > Pirellulaceae > UBA721. Next base: position 4,638 of record NZVD01000033.1, read on the forward strand.
ATCAAGAGGTTATACGACACCTACCCGGATTCAAGTGGATTCAATCCCTCTGATTCTTAATGGAAAAGACGTGCTCGGCTGTGCACAAACTGGAACTGGAAAGACCGCTGCCTTCGCTCTACCGGCAATTCAACAACTGCTCGCCAAAGAAGACGACGCATCCCATAGTCTGCGTGTACTTGTACTCGCCCCCACCCGCGAATTAGCAGTACAAATCAATGAGTGCTTCGAAGCATACTCGCGGCATACCAATGTTCGCCAAACTGTCATCCACGGTGGCGTGGGAGCGATGCCACAAATTCAACGCCTACGTAAAGGCATGGACATTGTCGTGGCAACTCCCGGGCGTCTATTAGACTTACTCGCTCAGGGGCATGTTCATCTTGATGACGTACAATTGCTTGTTGTCGATGAAGCCGACATGATGTTGGACATGGGCTTTATCGATGATGTCTCCAAGATCGTAAATAGTGCGAACAATCGTAAACAGACGCTACTATTTTCAGCCACGCTACCAGAAGAAATCTTGTCGGTCGCCGATCAGTGGCTAAACACTCCCAAAACAGTCAACGTTGTACCCGATGCGATCCCTATTCATTTAATTAAGCAAAGCGTCATCTACGTCGAAAACATTAATAAAGACCTGTTATTGATACAGTATCTTTTTGCAACACCTCGAGCACGCACATTGATCTTTGTACGAACCAAGAAAGATGCAGAACGAGTTGCCAAGAACATTAACCTCGTCAATCTGGATGCGCTTCCTCTGCATGGCAACAAGAGCCAGGGCCGTCGACGGAAAGCGATAGACGCATTTAAATCCAATGAACCGCCGATTCTGGTGGCAACCGATGTTGCTGCCCGGGGGCTCGACTTCGAAAACATTTCTCACGTCATTAATTACTCGTTACCCGAATACCCCGAATTCTACATCCATCGTGTTGGACGCACGGGACGCGCCGGAGCCAAGGGAGAAGCAATCTCACTCTGCGCCTCCCACGAACGATACCACTTACAACAAATTGAAGCACTGGCCGGAATCACCCTAAGGGTCAAGCAATGGAACTTTGACGACTTTGGAAACTTCCCTCAACTTGAACGCGCCCATCAAAAACGCAAGAAAACGCGGAAGCCTCTGGAAGCAAATGGAGACTCGGCCCCACTTGATCGCGAAGAACCAGAGCAATCCGGCTGGGTTAAAGGGAAAAAGAAGAAGAAAAAGAAGAAAAAGAAACGGCGATCGAGAGTCATCACGATGGATGATATTAATTCGAAAGCTGCTCACACCAAAGCGGCTGGAAAGTTCGCGCCAAAAAAACGCTCTCTCGATTAGTCGGACACTTCTACAAACACGCTAATCTGACAGGCTGCATTCAATGGCAATTCCGAAACTCCAACAGCTGTTCTAGTATGCCTCCCCGCTTCTCCAAATATCTCAGCGATAAAGTCACTGGCGCCGTTCATAACAACCGACTGTTGCTGAAATCCCTCGGCACTTTGCACAAATCCTTCTAGTCGCACGACACGTGTCACTCGTGACAACTCTCCGATACAGGATTTGATCTGAGCTAAGCCATTGAGAACAGTCAAACGAGCGGCTTGAGCACCTTGTTCTGCAGACAGTTCCGCTCCGACTTTACCGGTAAACTGCACCTGCCCTTCTGCAATAGGAAGTTGACCGGCGGTCATCACGAGATTCCCCGTTTGAAGACATGGCACATAATTGGCCACTGCTAAAGGCGCTTCCGGTAATCCGACATTCAGTGAGGCTAGTTTTTCTTCTGGAGTCATGTTTGTTATTCTTATCTGGATTTTAATCTTGTTATTACAGACGGCATCAATCATTTAGGTGCGCTATTAGGAGGTAAATTAAACCAACCGCTAGTGCCAACGTTGATAATACCTTCACAAACGATCGAAGGAGGAACATTTACTTTGAGGTATAGAACACTGTTCTTCTCCGGTTTTAATGAGGCTTCCTTACCGATCAGAAAAGGTTTGCCCGGCTTCTTGTTTGTAAAATAGACGCCGATTAATGCACCTAATGGAAACTCCGGATTCATTCCATTCTTCTTTACATCGCCGTGGTCGAAACCTTTCGCTGTAGGTTCTTCGGCAAGCGTCATATTATAACTCCCCGCTGTCAGCACTCGAAATTCGCGTCCCTGATAGGCCATCCCTATGGGCATCCACCCCTTTGAAGTGTCCAACATATGAACCTGTTGATTAGCGGCAACCAACTTTTCATTGAGGTGCTCGATCTTCTGCCCCACACCGGCAATACGGCTATCCAGACGTTGGATTTGCTCGTACATATTCTTCGCCTTCTGCAGATCGCCATTTTGCTCATACTCAATAGCAATTTCCATCGCGTCTTTGACAAACACCTGGATCGCTTTTCGGGTACGCAAATCTAACGCATTAGATTCTCCATCCTGAGCGGCAAGCTGACCCAAAGAAACAATTACCAACAAAACAACCGACAAGGCACGTGGCATGATTCACCTCCATTTAAAGTAGATTCTCTTTGAATTATAGGCTTGAGCCTTTAAGGGCTAAGCCCCCAATTCATCTTCTTGAATAAGAAATCACGGATAGAGACCGAGGTATGCGTTAGAATTGTGTAAGGAATCCCTTTGCTAAGGTCCCCCATCAAAATGCACTTAAATACACGTCGTACATTTATACAAGCTTCGGCTGCCGCTTTTTCTGGCATGACGTTCATGCCTGGCGCCGTCACTTCATTCGATCAAACAACAACGGCTGCGACGCCTGGCAAAGCCAAATCCACGATTTTATTTTTCCTTTGTGGTGGCCATTCGCACATCGATACGTTCGACCCGAAACCAAATGCCCCTGCGGAATATCGCGGTCCTTTTGATGTACTGCAAACATCAGCCCCTGGACTTCTCGTTTCTGAGCACCTCCCTATGACTGCAAAACTAGGGCATCATCTTGCAGTCATTCGCTCCATAGACGGAACGGTCAATACGAACGACCATCATGCCGGTTACTATCACAACCTCACCGGCCATGTCCCTGACGAGTCCTTCAAACGCTTAGGGAATAATCGAACACCATTCCCAGATGACTGGCCTTACATGGGAACCGTCATTGGGATGAAACGAAATCAGGCCGGTTCATTACCCAACGCAATTACCCTGCCCCATATGCCTAGTCGGAAACCATATACTCGCCCCGGACAATTTGCCGCTAGGATCGGTACCGAATATGACCCGCTTTACCTTAACGGCAACACCGAACAACCACTCGAGTTTACGGCCCCAGCACTGACGCTTCAGGGCGACGTCACTGCCGAACGGATTAGTAGCAGAAATGGCCTTCTTAAACTCCTAGATCGTGATCGACAGGCCTTGGAACAGTACGCGTCTACTCAGGTTTGGAAAAAGCAGCAAGCCCGTGCCTTGGAGTTACTGCTTTCAGCCGGCACCGCTAATGCTTTCAGTCTCGAGGGTGAATCGGAAGCAACTATCGAGCGTTATGGAAAGAACGTGAATGGCATGTCACTTTTGATGGCGCGGCGGCTCGTCGAGGTTGGAGTACCTTTTATAACCGTGTTCTGGAAAGGCGAAAAGAAGCTGGCCGACAAATGTAAGAGTGGGGGTAGCTGGGACACACACGGGAATAATTTCGGCTGTCTTAAAGACGACCTCCTCCCCATGTTTGACCAAGGATACTCTGCACTTATTGAAGATTTGGAACAACGCGGCATGCTTGACCAAACTCTGGTGATGGTTACGAGCGAAATGGGACGTAAGCCTAAGATCGGCGATCCTAGAAGCGGTGGAGAATCCGGCCAGGGACGAGACCACTGGACCTACTGCCTCACGGACGTATTGGCCGGCGGCGGTATCCGAGGGGGACAAGCATATGGAGCGACTGATCGTCTTGGTGAATTCCCCGCGGATCTCGAATGTTCTCCAGCCGACGTAACCGCGACTGTCTATAAAGCGATGGGTATCAATGACCTAACTGCCACCGATACAGAAGGAAGAGTTTATAATCTATTGGAACATGGCAAACCTTTAGAGCCTCTCCTCTAAACTCCCCCCTTCCCTTCATATCTACTTTAGCCTTATGCTCATTCAATTCCTTCGACATCTCCCTTTTGTCATTCTCTTCACAGCCCTTCCGGCGGCAACTTACGGGCAAAACACATCAAACGGGGACCTAGACGCCTTACCGGATGTAGCTGAAGAATTTGAAATACGGTTCGTCGCAAAGGAACCGCTTACTCGGAATCCTTGCGCAATGGCATTTGACGTCCACGGAAGACTCTTTATTGGCATGGGACCACAGTATCGAAGTCCCTCACCAAACACCCCTGGCGATTCCGTCTATCTAATGATCGACTCGGACAACGACGGTGTTTTCGACAAGAAACATCCGTTTGCTTCTGGCTTCAACAATATTCAGGGACTCTGTTGGCATGGAGATGACCTTTGGATCGCCAATGCCCCCGACTTAACGATCGTCAGAGATACGGACAACGATGATGTAGCAGACGAATATATCCGGCTTTACACGGACTTAGGAAACCTTGAACATGGTCTCCATGGATTAACATGGGGTCCCGACGGCCGCATGTATATGTCGAAAGGCAATTCTAAGGGACACAACGGCCCTAAACACTACGCTCCATTACCATTTCGAGACCTATCCGGTGTCGCAGCACCTTCAGGAACTTCGATCTTCCCGAAGCCTGTTGTTTCCGATGCAGCCAACTATGTAAAGACTTATCATGACCCTGCAGATGACTGGGGACGTGAGGGCGGAGTGCTATCCTGCCTGGAAACCGGAGAAGATCTCCGTATTGAATCACGGGGATACCGTAATCCATGGGACATTGCCTTTGATCATGAGTTCAACTTCCTCGGAACCGACAATGACCAAAATCAGGGTGATCGATTGTTTCATTCGTTTTACGGAGCCCATTACGGCTGGGGACACAATTGGAGCGCGCACTGGACCTGCGAAAATCACCTCCCAACCCCCGAACTAGCTGGCCCGCTGTTTGGGGGATCCGGCACAGGTATTACCTATTTCGATTCACCGGCATTTCCGCCCGCATTTCGCGGCGTATGGATGTTCAATGACTGGCTGCAAAGGAGAACACATTTTTTCAAGCCACGATGGAAAGGAGCACACCTCACAACCGCGGCCAAAGAATATGACGTGTTAGTATCAGGAGGTGATTCATTATTTAAACCAACAGACCTGGAAGTTGGTCCCAATGGTTCTCTATACATCCTAGGGTGGGGACGCGAGTATGGTGTGCAGTGGAATGACAAACAGGAACAAGTCAATGAAGGCCGGGTATTTGAAGTTCGCTGGCGACACAATAAAGCAAAAGGAGAGTTATTAGCCAAACATCAACGTTGGCAAAAGCCACTTAGCGATTGGACAACCAAAGAACTGATTAGCGGTCTCGACGATATCTTAGCCGTCCGGAGAATAGCAGCTCAGGAAGCTCTTATCTTGCGTAAGGACGGTCCCAGCGAGATCCTTCTAGCCTTCCAAGACGAATCAGACGAGTCGCATGACATGTCCATCCAGCAGGCTACATGGGCCATCTGGGCTTTCATAAGAAATCCTTACACCCAAAAGGAGCAAGGACGTCAATTTAAGAATCTATGTTTGCATGGCCCAATCCATATTCGCATTCAGGCGATGCGAGCCTTACGTCAACACACAGACAGCATTACCAATATCTCAAACGGCCAAATCGCCTTGGATTCTGGCACACTAGAAATCCTTGAAACTGCACTCTCCGACAAAAACGCACGCTTACGGTTTGAGGCATATCAGTTCATCACCCAAATTGACCACCTACCTCCCAAAATACACCCCTCCTTGCTCGAAGCGTTGAAGGTTGAAACCGACTCCATCTGTTTTTATGCAGGTTGGCACGTTCTCAAACAGCATTACTCAAGTACAAAACTCAAAGCGTTGCTATTGAATGATGATCCGAGCCTGCAACTTGCTGCTCTATTAGCTGCTGCAGAACGCCGAGAAACTATTACTGAACTTATCCCTCAAATAATCCAAAGTGATTCCGAACGCTTGCGTAACACAGCCGCACTTTATGCTACTCGAAAGAGTGGTAATTCAATGTTCTATATCAATAACCCCGGAGGCGAATTCACCGATGCAATCAGCGTCTCATTGCTGAGTTATTTAAAACCCTCCCAAATCTACTACACCCTGGATGGTACTAATCCGAGTAATGAGAGCCCGCGTTGGCCTGGCAGTTTGAACATTACACGCAGTTGCATTCTCAAATTCGCTGTATATTCCGGGGACAAACGAATCGGCCCAATTGCCGAATACCAATACGAGAGGCTTACTGCTCAAGCAACTGCAGAAAGGCAAGGAATCTTAAGTATCCTTTCTGAAACCAACCGGCTATACAGAGTATCTCGACAAGGCCCTCAAAAGGGTACCAAGGCGTACACGGATCGCGACTACATCCTTACCCACGTACCTGAAACCCTAGAAAATACCGTCTTTATACAAACACCTAATGATGATTCCGAAGAATCTCGCGACACGCTGGTCACCATTGAGCTCGTAATTCCTTCCACGATTACCATCGCACATGACACGCGGATTGCTCAACCTGCCTGGCTATCTGACTGGCAGAAGACTAAGGGACAATTGACCACCAACGATACCACCTTTGAACTATTTCAGAAGACCATACCAGCTGGCAAATTGACTCTGGGGCCTAACCGGCCAGACACTCAAGGTAGTGCCAGCCAATACCTAATCTTTTTACAGCCAGGAAATTTAAAGCAACTAGCTGACGCTACAACACAAGAGGCTGTCACTGCAGCAATCCCAACTGCTGATGCTCAACGGGGCAAGGCTCTGTTTTTTGCAACAGGTGGTGCTGGGTGCTTCAAATGCCATGATGCCAAGCCAGCCGATACGCCAACCGGTTTCGGTCCTAATCTGTCGTTTCTCAAGGAACAGCGAAATCCCAACCATATTATTAAGTCGTTGCTAACGCCGAGTTCCGAGATCAAAGAAGGATTCGCTACTCAGGTGATTATCACAAGTGACGGTCGTACTATTACCGGCATTCTTAAACAGGAAACGGGCGAATCCCTCACCCTCAATCAACCTAATGAAAAGTCGGTAACAATTTCGAGAGACAAAATTGATGAAAGATTTTCCCAAAAAGTCTCCGCGATGCCCGCATTCGATCGCTTACTTACGCCACAGCAAACTGCTGACTTGGTTAAATACCTGTTAGAGCGATAAAAAGAGAGGAGTTCCCAAACAGAACTCCTCTCGCGTGATGTCGTTAAGAACCTAATTGGTTGTCCGACTAATATGTAAATATTGCATCCATCGACAATGTGAATGTGTCGTTTTCCTGGAAGTCTCCGAAGACGCCTGGGACACTGAGATCCGCACTCTTCGTATCAGACCAATCCCATCTTGCTTCAGGGCGGAATGTCCAGCGATCGTTGTGACGGTAATTTAGTCCGAGTGAAACGTTGACATAATTCCCACCACTTACATGATCTGAAAATGCTCCTGGCATAATTCGCGAATTGTCTTGGTCGCGAAACCACTCTACACGCAAGCCTGTAGATAGTTTTTCACCCACGTCGTAGGTTAGGTAATTAGTAATACCGTACCATCGAGCACCGGATACACTAGCAGACGAAGTATGTAGTTGCATTCCGTCTCCATGCCCGACATCCGCTGTCAATGCATAAGTCAGATTGTCGGTAAGGTTTCGTGTGTAGTTCAGGGTAATAATCGTAACATTACCAATCACCGTATTTCCGTCATTGTCCAAACCTATGAAATCATCACCGCTATGGAAATTAACCGAGAACGCATTATCTTCCAGATTGAAACCAATTCCTCCAGCAATTGAAATATCGCCTTCAGCGTCATCTTCCCAATTATCCCATCCTCGGGTAAAACCGAAGCTGATATCCATAGCGTCGAAAAGTTTGGTAGAGGCCATCATGCCAGTATGCGTAAATGGTTGTCCGTACATCATGCTCATGGTGTGCGTATAGAAGAAATTTTCCAGAGGCATCACGGATTCATAACCAACATTTGTATAGAAGTGGCCCATACGCAAATCCATTCCCTGTAGCCATGGCGTATGGACGTCTAAATAAATCTGGGGCATGGCTAGGCCATAATAGGGCCGAGGATTACCAGCGGTCCCTCGATAATCGTCTGTTGCAGGGTCTGGTGTGCTATTCCAACGCTGTGAGCCATCTCTTCTTACTTCCAATCCTGAGGCCGTAGTGAATCCATGGTCGGTTCCGAACATCAGATCTACTCGGGCATCCAGGCTCCAGGATTCGTTGTCATCTTTACCTGTGCCACCTTCTAAAACCAAATATAACTGATTTAGTTGCAACTCTTGGTGCTGGTCGACAAAACCAAGTGGCGTGTTTCTACCACTAGCCGGTTTGGATGAATTCCAGGCATATCCCATTTCCACCCAACCGGAAGGCGTAAACCACGCATCATTTTTCTCTCGTCTGACAGCCGCGCGATTCTGTAGTTTGTCGGCGATTTTATATGAAACAGGATAAAACGCCGGCGAAGGGGTATCCCAGTTCATATCTAATTCAGGGCGATACTCAGAAGCAACCTTGGTCGTATAAGAAGAGTCGGCAACATAAAACCGATTGGTTTGCGCCTTAAGATTGCTAGTGATAGCAAGTACGGCCGCCAAAGCTAAACTGCATTTAGTAAAACGACGATAAACCATCGCCCAATCCCCTTAAATTTATTTTAGCACGTCCACATACGCAGTTACTTCCGCGAATTGCAGGACGTTACAATAGGTCTTAGCGGTATTATCGGAATATTCGTTATAACAGCTTGCGTTTTTTATCGTTGTTTCGCTGTTCCACCTGGGGTTTAGTAACGCAAAAAAAGCGTAAACCCTTTATTCTAAGGGGTTTCTTTAGATCAGCGGGGTAGTTTTTTTCGAGCGTATCGCCAATTTTCATGACCGACTTTAGAAGCCGATTACACAAAAAAAGGCTTCAACATAGTGCAACGTGCTATGTCAAAGCCTTTGGTGATCCTTCCAGAATCAGATCAATTCCTAGCCGTGCTGATTAGTTACCCAACAAAGCGTCGATAGATAACTCCTCGTCTTCCCCCGAGTCGTCATCGGATTGCAATTCTTCCATTGCACTATCCACGGATTCTGTCCAATTCTGTTGAGCCGGGGTCGTATAGTACTCTTGTCCATACTGTTGTGTGTCAGCAACTTCGGCTGCCACTGACTTCAAGACAGCATCACCGAGATCTTTGCTGACTGTGGCAGAACTGAATCGAGCGTAGAAATCATCTACGACTCGTTCGCCTTCAGCCTGCTCTCCTTCCGAGGCACTCTCGGCATTCAACGCGTTAACAACTTGAAGCACATCAATAGGCGTAATAGCGAAGTCACCATTTGTATCGTATAGATACTTGTCACTATTCAGGAATTCACCTAATTCTCCGTCATCATCCCCAAGTACAAGCACTGATCTGGAGCCTTCATCATTAAGACTGTTGATCGTAACCAGAGCATCGATGGGGCTAATGTGACCATCACCATTTACATCCAAGGCATTTTCTGGGTTTTGATAAAGCGAAAATCCAAACAGTTCAGCGACTGACAATTCTGCCTGCCCAAGAGGATTAACATCCAGAATCTGAGCAGCGGTAAATCGGTCTTCAATTAGACTGACTCCCGGGACCGAAGAACCTACGTTATTATCAACTGATCGCAAATCAAACCCGGTAAGGAAGCCATTCAAATCACTATCCAGACACGCGTCGTACTGGTCAACTGCCAGATCGATCCCCATGAGATCATTAAAGATCTCAGGCATGACTCCACGATAACCAAGCTGCGTCTGCAACACTCCGGCAGCTGTTTGCTGGAATGCCTCAAGGGTCACAGTTCGGTCAGTTGCGGACAACACCCCTGGCATACTGACTGCCAATTCGATCAATCCATCTGTATCATTCGCAGAAGGAACAACCACCAAATAGTCACCCTCGTCCAACTGGAATACACCATAGGAACTGGTAGCGTCAGTCGACGTAACATGATTAACTTTCAGTGGAGAGACTACATCGCCGTCAGCGTTGACTACCTGCGGAACGCCAATCTCCAAATTTTCTCCTACTGCCGTCGCAGCCGTGAACTGAATATCAAGTGGCACTCCATCACTTTCCACACTGAATTGCCATGCGGCATAGCGTAGCCCACCACTTAGATCGACATCCCCAGGCTCAGCGATAATATTACAAACACCGACAAAGTTTCGGTCGTTTCTGTCATCATTTACAATATCGATCCTAGCTTCAACCGTCGGAGTATCATCGGTATCCAGATAGGTAACATCCCGCCCTCCGGCATCGAGCACACCTAACTCAACCGTCAAATCTTCATGACGTTCAAATTCAACATCTCCCAAGACGCTAATATCTACATTAAACGTACGAGCATCTGTTTTAAGATTCCCAAAGGAGACCGTACCAGCGTTGGCTGTATAGTCTTCCCCTGCGATAGCAGAACCGTCTTGCGTTGTAAACGGTGTGCTGACCGCCACATCGACAGGATTACTCAACACCACCATACTAGAGATAGTCAAAGTACCACTGTCTCCTTCTTCGGCAGCACCATCGACGATTTTGACTGTTGCCGAATCGTCGTTGAGGATCGTGACTTCAGCTTCAGCATCACTAAAGGTGACATCACGACGACCTGCTGCGATATCAGACAAGTGGATTTCAAAGACTTCATCGAGCTCCACTACTTTATCGCCATTGACTGGCACTTTAATCTCAACAACTTCACCGGCACCACCAGCGAAATTGAGTACGCCTGTCGTATATTCATAATCGTTGTCGCCATTAAACAGCGTGGTCTGGTCTGTAGCTGACCCTACATCAACCGTTTGGTAGGACAATCCGAGCGGAACGTCGACAGCGTTATCCAGAGTTACCTGCAGAACGGCGTAAGCCTGCCCTACA
>NZVD01000034.1 GCA_002701385.1 Rhodopirellula sp.
AAGACAGACGGAATGCGATATGTATTCGAGCCTGGCCTCAAGACGGCTTCAGCAAAGATGATTTCTTTCAATGTGGACTTTAGGCCTCGAGAAACCAATTTAGGCGGCGCATTCCGACTCTATCTTGGCCAAGGTGTTATTCAATCCATAGCGATTGAAGTAAGTGTTACTCCAGAAACTATTTCGATCAGGAATGGTAATGACTGGGATATTTTGCGTAAGGTCGACGCCGGTACCTGGTATTCCCTTCAACTAAACATCGATTCTGCCAGTGGTACCTATTCGGGGTATGTGGGGACCAAGAACGATGTAACGGAGATTCCTAAAAAGAATGTGGCTACGGGATGGAATGGGATCGCTGACTGTTTCATCAGTGACGGTTTTGCGCCGGGCGACTCCGTTGTCATGGAACGCGATATTGATAATGTGGCTCTTACCGCTTCTTCACTAAAGCCTTTGGATTTCCAATTAGTTGAAGCGGAACTTAATGACGATGATAAGCAGCGACTTGAAGAGATAGCATCAGATGTATCTGAAGTAGAAGCAGAGCAAAAAACGTTAGCTGGTAAACCGGTATACGAAGTCGCTTATGGCGTCAGTGAAGGAACGCCGATGAACGCGCTTCTTCAACTGCGAGGTGAGCCGGAGAAACTTGGATCGGAAGTGCCTCGACGGTTTCTTGAGGTGTTAGGTGGCCAGACGTTGCCGCCGGACTATCAAGGTAGCGGCCGTAAGGAACTTGCAGAGTGGATTACAGATGCGACTAACCCATTAACCGCCCGCGTCATGGTAAATCGAATTTGGCGTTGGCACTTCGGCAAAGGTTTGGTTACGACACCGAGCGATTTCGGGTTTCGTGGTGCCAAACCCTCTCATCCCAAATTGCTCGATTGGCTGGCAGCTGAATTTATCGAGAACGATTGGTCAATTAAGTCCATGCATCGCCTGATCATGAATTCGAAAGTCTATCAGCTAGCCAGTTCTGATTCGGATGTCGGATTGGCACAGGATCCAGACAATACCTTTTTGTGGCGATATGCAAGGCGTCCGCTTGATGCGGAATCGATGCGAGACGCAATGTTGTTTGTAAGTGGGAATCTCGATCAATCCACTTCTGGCCCACATCCGTTTCCTGATGTTAACACATGGTCCTATACGATTCACCATCCGTTCCATGCAATCTATGATTCGAATCATCGTAGTATTTATCTGATGCAGCAGCGTAATCGCAGGCATCCCTACTTGGAACTGTTTGATTCAGCAGATCCGAATGTCAGTATTGGTAAACGTCAGCAGACTGTTACGCCGACCCAAGCATTGTATTTGCTCAATTCCAAATTTGTGCATGAGCAATCACACGGAGTGGCCAAACGGATTCTTGCAGGGGCCAGTGAACAGGAGGCTCGGATTCGGCTAGCCATAGCAATGCTGCACGGGATTGAGCCGACAGCGGAAGACCTAGATTCAGCTAGGACGTTTATGCAATCTTATCGAACTGCACTTGCGGGACAGTCAGACGGTGAATTGCAAGCATGGTCAGCGTTCGCTCGGGTTTTAATGACTAGTAATAACTTCTTGTTTGTGGAGTGAGGTAGGATTTGACGAATCATCAAAGACAAAGTCGTCGGAATTTCCTTCAGCATGCATCTGGTGGGTTTGGTCTGACCGCCCTGACAGGACTTTGTGCAGACACCCTGGGCGCACAGGATCCGTTAGCAGCCAAACAAGCACATTTTGATGCGAAAGCTGACAGTGTTATTTTTATCTATGCGACGGGTGGAGTCTCTCATATAGATACGTTTGACTATAAACCGGATCTTATCAAAGATCATGGCAAGTCAATTACGGCATCGCGTTGGTTGAATAAAACGGGTGAATATGAAAGATTCCTAATTAAGCCTCACTGGGACTTCAAGCAATATGGCGAAAATGGTATTTGGGTAAGTGATCTATTCCCGAATCTTGCCGGAGTCATCGACGACGTCTGCGTCTTAAATGGAATGCACTGTGATAGCGATGGTCATGACAAAGGTACGCTTGCCGCACATACTGGATCGGCTCAATTTGCTCGTCCAAGTATTGGAGCATGGGTGAGCTATGGTCTTGGAACGGTGAATCAGAACCTACCGTCATTCATGGTGTTAGCTCCGGCTGCACCGTACGCAGGTGCTCAAACGTGGGCGAGTGATTTCTTGCCGGGATGCCATCAAGGCACACACGTCATACCTGGAGCGGAACCGATTGCCAACGTTCAACCTCGCGTGGCATCAAGAGAGCTGCAGTCACTCGAGTTAGAACTCTTACGCAAATTCAATTCGAGCCGACAGGCGGAACGCGAGAATGATGCAGTTGTGGATGCACGCATTAGATCGTTTGAAACGGCGTTTGGAATGCAATCGGCAGCACCGGAAGCGTTTGACGTATCGCAGGAGACAGAATCAACGTTTTCCATGTACGGCATGAATTCAAACGACCGAACGGGATTTGGGTGGCAGTGCCTAATGGCGCGACGACTCGTTGAACGAGGTGTTCGGTTTATCGAATTAATCGATGTTGGATCGAATAGTAACTGGGATTCTCATGGGAACATGGCCGATCACCAGCGTCTTGCGAAAAATGTAGATAAGCCGATGGCCGGACTCCTGAGTGACCTGAAACAGCGGGGTCTGCTTGAAAGAACGCTTGTGGTTTGGACAACGGAATTTGGACGGACGCCCTTCAACGCGACAGCAAATCATCCTGGACGAGAGCACCATAATTTCTGCTTCACATCCTGGATGGCTGGGGGAGGTGTTAAGGGGGGCTTGGCGTATGGGACCTCTGATGAATATGGAATCATGGCGCAGGAAAACTCGGCTCATACTCATGATCTACACGCCACGATCCTGCACCAATTAGGTTTGAATCATGAACAGCTAACCTATCGGCATGCAGGCCGTGATTTTAGACTGACCGACGTGCATGGGAACGTCTTGCACGACGTAGTGACTGGATAACTTCCAAGAACGTCAAGCGACTATCGTGTGGGGTTGGAAAGTTCCTTCTTAAAGAACTCGGTTGCGGTTTCAACTGCTTCGGTGAACCAACCCTGTCTATTTAAAAAACCGTGCGGGGCGCCTTTGATGATAGTGAGCCCGGTTTTGGTGTCGATGGAGGTCAACTTATTTCGGAACCGTTCTGCATGAGTGCTTGGGTCATCTTTTTCGCCAGATATAAACCAAACTGGCGGAGAGGATTTGCTTAGGTGTTCAATGGGGGAAGCTAGTCGGTACGTCTCCCGTGCTTCCTGTTGAGTTCCCCCAAGAAATTGTCTCCATATAGCACCACGTTCTTCCATTTCTGCAACGCCGCGAACTCGTGCAGACAGAAAGTCAGTTTGAGCGCCCATAGGGACTGCTGCCTGAATCGCGCTGCTGACCTTTGGATTGCCCCCATCTCCCTCAAGCTCGTCGCTGCCTGCGCTCGTTGCCAATAAGGCTGTCAGATGACCACCAGCGGAAAGGCCAATAGCACCAATATTGTCTGGGTCTAAGCCATATTGTTTTGCGTTGGCCCGTAAATACCTAACGGCTGCCTTGCAATCGTTGATTTGCGCGGGGAATGCGGCCTCGCCGCTCAAACGATAAGAAATTGTCGCAGTGACGAATCCATTTGCAGCGATTGCCTTGGCGAGCTTGGCATGGTTGGTTCGATCCCCTTTTGCCCAGCCACCGCCATGGATGCAAACCACGGCAGGCAAGGTTCCCCACTGGCCTCTAGGACGATAGATATCCATTTCTAGCGTCCGGTCGCCGTAGGAGGCATACGTCACGTCCTTATGCTCCATTAATGCTTTTTCAATTTCAGGTGCGATAGTAGTCCATGCGTCTGCTTCGGGAACGGTTGTTTGCAAACCAGCCTGCCGGGCATCAAGCCGCATCTCTTCCTGAAACAGAACGGCCATGCCACGCAATTTCCGAATAATTGCACCATTACGAATAGGTGTCGTTTCCCCGGGGTCTTCTTCTAGGTTATAGAGTGTAAGATTCGGATTTATAAATAGCTTCCAATTCTCCCATCGAACAGCGGACAATGTCCCCTCACTACCGTGGTAGAAGAAGGCGTCGTTATACTCTTGTCGAGTAATTAATGAAGCCCACTCGCCAGCAGGGTCCCAACGCCGCCGTAACGGTACTGAGGCATTAAGAGACAGTTTTGATCCAGGGACTGGTACTACTTTACTATCACCAAGCAGAACTGGAGTGATGTCACGACCGTCGATGACTGGTCCGTCTGGTATTTTGATGCCTGCAAGTGTTGCTAAGGTTGGATACCAATCCATGGCACGAATAGGAGTGCTTAGGCGAACACCCGATTGCAATTTGAGTCCAGGTGCCCAAGCAATCGCCGGTACTCGAATTCCTCCCTCCCATGTAGTAAGTTTATTGCCTCGAATCGGTTGTTGTGGGTTTCGGCCGGGGCGTCGGCCATTATCCGATGCGTAAACGACAATCGTATTCTGATCTAGTTTAAGCTCCTTAAGAGAGTCGAATATACGGCCAACATGATGGTCCATCTCTTGAATAGCATCTCCATATTCTCCCCACTTCGACGTTTCTTGAAATTCTTTACTAACTCCCAGCGGTACGTGAAGCATGGTATGGGGAAGATATAGAAAGAACGGTTTTGACTTGTTCTTTTCGATGAAGTCGATGGCTTCATCTGTATATAGGCGAGTAAGTTCCGCGGGGTCGGCAGGCCGCTTAATTTCTTTGCCGTTACGAAGGAGAGGGGCGCCACCCTGTTCTTCGAAATAAACAACCTCCACGGGGTCCAGATTATGAAGCAATCCGTAATAGTGATCAAATCCTTGATTGTGTGGGAGAAAAGGTTCCTGAAACCCCAAATGCCACTTGCCAATACAAGCTGTCTGATAGCCAGACTGTTTAAATAGCTCTGCCATCGTTAATTCATCGGCGTGGATGCCGTAGTCAGAATCAGCACGATGTACCCAAATGTGATTTCCGACTCGTCGAGGATAGCAACCTGTCAACAAGCCAGCTCTCGAGGCACTACAAATCGGAGCGGCAGCGTAATAGTCAGAGAATAGAATTCCTTCTGAAGCCATCTTGTCGATACGAGGTGTTTGGACTTCTGTTGCTCCGTAACATCCCAAATCGTAGTACCCCTGATCATCGACGAGAATGAAGATGACGTTTGGTGGAGTGATTTGAGCCTGAGCAGCCGGAGTTAAGCTGGCTGTAAAGAATAGGGGCAAGAGGATAAACAGCGGTGGATTATTTCGTAATAACTGCATAACAACGTATCTGAAAGAAAGCATGAGGATGCGAAAACAGGATTCAAAGTTAACAGAGTTTGTCTGCTTTATCGCCGACCCATTGAAGCCTAAAGACTAAGCGATAATGTCTTTGATTGGACTGCCGTGGTCAATATCCAATCGTTTTTGGCCGGGAATCTCCAGTTTGCGAGAATCCAAGCCACATTGATGAAGGATGGTGGCATGTACGTCGGTTACATAATGACGATTTTCCACGGCATGGAATCCTAGCTCATCGGTTGCTCCGTGTACGATTCCACCCTTAATTCCCCCTCCGGCGAGCCAAACGGAAAAACCATAAGGATGGTGATCTCGTCCATCTGAACGCTCAGCTCCCGGAGTGCGTCCAAATTCCGTGGCCCAAACAACCAAAGTCTCATCGAGCAATCCGCGCTGTTTAAGATCTTTCAGTAATCCTGCTATCGGTTTGTCCACTCGTTTACATGTTTTACTATGGCTATCTTTCAATTTGCTATGCGCGTCCCATCCATTATCGTAGATTTGCACAAAGCGAACGCCCTGCTCTACGAGCCTACGGGCAACCAATGCTTGCTGGCCAAATCCACCGGTCGCGGTTTCATCCAAGCCGTAGAGGTCACGAGTGGCCTGTGTCTCCTGACTGAGATCCACCACGTTGGGGACAGACATTTGCATTCGAAAGGCGAGTTCGTGGGATTTGATGCGAGCACGGAGGTTTGCATCGTCGGGATACTTGATAGCCGTTAGTTCATTGAGCCCTCGTAAGAGGTCTAGTTGATCACGGCGTTCCTTACGGCTAACTTTATTGCCCGGACTACCGAAAACGAGGGGATTGTTTGGATTGATAGTCATACGGACACCTGAGTGCTCTGGGCCCAGATAGCTACCGTCATGCGCGCCGACTCCGCCACAGCAATCACCAGGTGGCGTGCCCATAACAACAAATTGGGGAAGGTTTTCGTTGAGTGAACCTAATCCATAGTGAACCCAGGACCCGATGGAAGGATAGAAGCCATCGAAGATGTGTCTGCCCGTATGGAATTGCAACTGTGCGGCGTGGTCGTTATCTGTTGTCCACATAGAGCGAACAACAGCAATGTCATCAATGCAGCTTCCAACGTGTGGAAACCAATCACTAACTTCGATCCCGCTTTGGCCTCGTTTTCTATATCCGACTTGGAGTGGATAGAGTTTCGGCATGAGATCTCGAGGCACGCCACTAAAGTCGCGGACGTTCTTTCGGTAAAAGGGGGAGTCCAAGACCTGTTTCTTGTAAGGGGATTCGTCTATGGTCTTTCCTGCATACTTATTGAGAGCTGGCTTAGGGTCGAAGGACTCAAGGTGACTCGTCCCACCATTCATGAAGAACCAGATTACACTTTTCGCCTTGGGGGAGACATGCGGCAATCTGACTGTATCCGATGCTTCTGCTGCTGTACCCAGTAAAGAGGCAAGCGCGATGCCTGTAAAACCGTGGCCCAAGTCGGAAATGAATTCCCGTCTTGTGTTTTGAGAGTACTTGGCTTGCTGGTTCATCATGGTAATTACCTCACTGTCACAAAATCGTTGTGCAGTAGCAAAACGTGAATTAGGTTTTCGCGTGCTCTAAGTGTCACATCAGCAGCGGGCGATTGGGTAGGCTCCGAGGCGGCTGGAAACTTGAGTGAGACATCGTCGCTGAGTAGCTTAGCGTGATTATCTAAGAACGTCTGACAAAGCCGGAGTTCCTCAGATAACGGCTTTCGACAAAGCACGGTTTCAAAGGCGTTGGTTATAAATTCGGTGTCAGTGCCAGACAGTTGACGTGCGATAATCCGAGCATTGGATTGTGCCAAGTCACTATTCATTAACGCCAAAGCCTGATGTGGAACCACGCTCTCTTTACGGAGATAACACGAATTTGGATCCGCCACATCAAAAACTTCCAGCATCGCCATTTTCTCATTGGGCGTATTGCGAAAATACATGCTGCGACGGGCTACCTTTTGGCCTTCGTCCTCTGGTAGTTCCGGGCCCCCACGCGTGAGGTCGAGTGTACCGGATAGATATAGAATGCTGTCTCGGATGACCTCCGCCTCCATCCTTTTAGAATTCATACGCCACAAGAACTTGTTATTAGGGTCTTTGTTTTTAGCAGACCGAATTGAATGGGTTTCCATTCGGTAGACATTGGACAGTACGATCATCTTGTGAATAGGCTTCATTTTCCACTGCTGCTGTATCAGTTCAGCGGCGAGCCAATCCAGGAGTTCAGGATGGGTTGGCGTCTTGCCGTTTAAACCGAAATTCTCGGTCGTGGCTACCAGGGGCTGTCCGAAATGTCTCCCCCAAAGATGATTGACTGCGACTCGGGCAGTACGAGGATTTGTCTCACTTGTGATCCAGTGAGCCAATGCAGCCCGGCGTCCCGTGCTTATGCGTTCATGGGTTTCGCCGAGGGCGGTATATTCGGTTGTCGGATGAATCAGCGTGTTCTGTGCTTTTTCCAGTTGAAGTTGTGCGGCCTCAATTGCCTTTTTCTGTTCGTCAGTTTGAGGTTGTTGGCCGAGACGGATTAGATCATATCTGGCTTGTTCGAGTTTGTGACGGCTTTCTGCTTGATTCGCTGCTCGTTTCAGGTCCGCTGTTTGAGCAGAAGGTGTGAGAAATTCTGAGACCGCGGCTTTGAGGCGGGCTTGCACGGAATCTAAATTGGTCTGGGCAACCAGAATGCCTACTTTAGCCAATTCCACCGCTTCTGTTGCACTTGCAATACGCCTTTCGATGGTTTCTTGTGACTCGAATAATGCAGTCAACGTAAGGTGATGAAATTCCGCTGCACCGCTGTGTACCCACAGTGAAAACCTTCCATCTTGGCGATCGATTGGTAGTTCGTAGTCTAGTTTGCGTTGTCCGTCTAGATCTACAGTTAGGGAGGTTCCCATTACGGTTACATCTAGTGTGACAATATCCCCTACATTTAGTTCGGTGTATACAATCCCTTCGGAGGGATAGGTTTGCTTTCCGTTTACACGATGGAACGCCTGAACAGTCTGGCGATTGTCGTTTGTGCTTGTATAGACGTCCTGTGACGTGCCTGTGTCGATAAAATCGTAGCTAAATCCTACGGAACGAAAGGTTCCAGAGGCTAATGCTTTATATTTCAACTGAAGCGAGAAGTCCGGAGGATGATTTTCCTTCGTGGCAATGGTTGCGAAACTAGTCACGTCTTTTAGTGCTAAATGGCCATTCTCATAAACCCAGTTGCCTTTCAATGTTTCCCATAATTCGGGGTTCGGTTTGGAAAAGTCGGTGTCGATGAATGGCGTGGGCTTTTGCTCTGTCTTCTCGTTGCCTGATAACCGCTCAGCCAGTTTCGACTCCCAGTGCTTAAGTTCTTCATTGGCTTGTTGCAGGAGTGTTTCTGCGGCTTCGACTTCTCTTCGAGCTTTCACAATCAACGTTTCCCTTACTCCTTCTCGTAGGATGGGATACCATGATTCGGTTGGCAAGTTGATCGGTGTAATTGATAATGCGGCTCCTCCTAGCGACTTGGGAACACCGGGAGTCAATGGTTTCGTTTCGTCCGGAAATCGGTCGTCTCCACGGTCAAATCGGTAGGTGGGATGGTCGGGTTCTTTGTCGAAAACGACTGGGAGTCCGTCGGAGAGGACCTGCCCGAGTGTGGCATCCTTTTCGGTCTCGGTAGTAGCAGAGATTGGATCTGTACGAACGTGATGAGGTTCGAAGAAGGCTCGAAATCTATAATATTCCTCCTGCGTAATTGGATCATATTTATGGTCATGACATCGTGCACACTTAAAGGTGAGTCCAAGAAATGCCTCACTGGTTCGCTCGACGGTGTCAAATAGGCTAACATTGCGGTCAAACTTATACCAATTCCGCCCGAGATATCCCGTCGCAACTACGGTGTCTTTATCGTGTCCGGCCAACTCATCGGCTGCAAGCATTTCTTGAATCATCCGATCGTAACCCTTGTCGTCATTCAAGGAATTGACGATCCAATCTCTCCAACGCCAGATGTGTCGCTGACTATAGCGGATTTCATTAATTGCTCGACTACCGTACCAATCACTGTATCGCCAGATGTCCATCCAATGGCGTCCCCAGCGTTCGCCATACTGTGGGCGACTAAGAAGGTCATCAACAACTCGTTCGTACGCTGCCGACGAGTCGTCGTTTAAGAACGAATTGAGCTCGGTGACCGTAGGAGGAAGGCCAATCAGATCGATGTATACTCGACGAAGCCAGGTTGACTTGGAAGCTGGGCTTACGTGGGGTAGCTTCAATTCAAGCCGTTTGGCATGAATTAATGCGTCAATTGGATTGTCATTCCATGCTTCATTCTCATGCTGAGGAATTGTAGGGCGAGTGATCGGGCGATACGACCACCATTGCAGGGGATCCTTTTGCGGTTCTTCGCCGGTAGGGAAATTGGCACCTTGGCGAATCCAACGAAGGACTAAGTCTCGTTGGTCTTTGGTGAGTGGTGCTCCTTCATTTTCCGGAGGCATTTGAAATCCAGCGTCGCCAGTGATTACTTGGTAAAGTAAGCTCGCCTCAGGCTGAATAAGGTCGATAGGACTACCGGAATCCCCGCCTCGGATTAATGACGCTCCTGTATCCAACCTTAAGTTACCCTGTTGTTTTAGCACGCCGTGACAGGCATAGCATTTATGCTGCAGGATGGGTTTGACGTCCTTCTGATAATCCACACGTTGTGCTACAGCGACGGCATCGGTGAGATGCAAGGCTAGGAGCATCGTGGCCAAAAGGCGGAACATGAGAAACCTGACGTAGTAAGAGTGATGCGAACGCTCAGCTGTTAATTATAGCCAAAGTTAATGGGTTCACGCAGAAAATGAGGGTGCAAAGAGGCTAACGGTTTGTTATCCATAGAGTAGCGGGTTAAAGATTTCTACCTGGGACTGCTCTTAGTTGATCGAGGCAATGGGAGATAGAAATGAGGATTCAGCAGATCATTTATGCAGCATCGGTCTTTGGATTGGTTACAAACCTATCGATATGCAACGAACCGGCGATGACCCCCGCCCCATCAAAATGGATGTCAGCGTTGCCTGACACTAAGGCGATCGCCAGCCTAACCATTCCGGGCACTCATAATAGTTGTGCACTTTACGAACCCGTCAAAGGAACGGCGGCTTGCCAGCATTTGAGCATCGAAAAGCAATTGGAATCTGGAGTTCGATTTTTTGATGTCCGGTGTAGGCATGAAGGTGATCTGTTTTCCATTTACCATGGTCCGGTTTTCCAGAAGCAGGACTTCACGGGGGTGGTTGATAGGATGAAGCGATTTCTAAACAGGAATCCTAGTGAAACGCTTTTGGTGAGTGTGAAAGAAGAGCACCGTCCGCGAAATAACAGTCGTTCGTTTGAGGACACCTTTAGAAGTCTTGTAGAAGGCGATAGTGTTTGGGGGTTGGGTGAGGATTTACCAACCCTAGGTGATGTCAGAGGAAAGATCGTATTACTTCGCCGATTCAACTCAAGCCAGAGCCTTGGGATTGATGCAACAAACTGGGGGCATGATGGATTCTTTCAAGGGCGTCAGTTGTTTGTCCAGGACCGTTTTGAATTGCCCAATGCAGCCTTGAAATGGAAGATCATAGAACGATCGTTGAAACATGCCGGTGAAAGTGATTCCAATCGGTGTATACATTTGAATTACTGTTCAGGATATGTAAAAAACCTATTGGGACTTCCAAGCATTACAGAGATTAGTACGCCTATCAATAAGAAACTGTTACAGTATCTTGCTGCGACAAAGCATCGCAGACTTGGTTGTGTCGTCGTGGATTTTACGACACCAGATATCGCGTTGGCGACTTATCAGATTAACTTTCCAAGCATACGAGAAAGGTAGACCGATTAATGCGAAATAGCTTTGTATTGTTGGGAGTCGCTTTGGCTGTGATGATCAATCACGACGTAAAGGCAGAGCCAAGAGGACTGAGGACGTTTGAGGAGACTGGACGATTTAAGTCAGCCAATGCCGTTCAAGCGGCTGTTTCGCTGGGGCCATTTGTTTACGCGATTAACAGTAAGCAAGTCTCGAAGTATAGGCGTGATACTGAACAGGAAGTGGGCGTTAGTCAGGGGGAAGCATTTCATCTGAATAGCGGTCTGGCATGGAAAGGTAAAATCCTATGCGCACATTCCAATTACCCCAATACGCCCGAGCGTAGTGAAGTCATGGTACTCGACCCTATGTCGATGGAATTGACCGTTTGGAAAGATTTTGGAGACTACGGTGGCAGCCTTACATGGATTGTTCGTCGTGGTAATCACTGGCTCTGTAATTTCGCAAAATACGGAGCCGTTAACTCTGAAACGTTTCTTGTCGAATTTGATAACGAGTTTACCGAAGTGCAACGTTGGAATTATCCGCCCGAGGTTATAGAGAAATTAGGGACATACAGTCTGTCAGGTGGAGTATGGTATCACGGCCGATTGCTTGTCACTGGTCACGACGCGGAAGAGATCTATTGTTTGCGAATTCCTAAAGACGGAACAGAATTAAGATTTGAGCGAGTGATTAACGTTCCTTTCACGGGCCAGGGATTTGCCTTGGATGTGCAAGGGAGAGGTTTGGTAGGAATCAGTCGCGCAAGACGTCAAGTGATTTACCTGAAAGAAGTTGTTCGTTTTCGACGCTAATTAACAAACTGGAACGCAAAGAGATCCGCGTCTTTAAGAATGAAACGAAGTCTGATGGTTTGACCGGCCAATGACTCAAGAGAAGCATCATGCCAGTGTACGATTTGGTTGGTGTTATTTCCGATGAGAGTTTGAAATTCACTAAGTTGAAAACCCGGAAATGCTTGGAGGCCTGCATCTAGAATTTCAATCTGAATTGACCCAGCGGCCGATGTTGCGAAATTAACGCTCAGCCTTGAGCCATCAAACGTAAAGGGCTTTGTGATGCATTCTCCTCCAGCATATTTGGCGTGGAGTGACACGAACCCATCAGGACGAAGAGAGTATCGAGCGACTCGTGATTTATATTCTTGCCAGTATCCGTGAGATACTAGAAACGAGATTTCCTTCTTGCCTTGCTTATTGGTGGTCGGAAATAAGCCATAGCTTTGATAATTGTCTCCATACATCCAGTTTTGTGCTGCGTCGGGATTCTCTTCTGCTGGACGGATGAAAGCCTCATCCCAGCGGTTGAAGTTCAAGCCGTCACGGCTAGACATGAAGAGACCATCGCTGAGATCGGAAGCGACACGTGCATAAGCATCGCCAAGCTGTTGGCGGATTTCGCGGGGCGGTAAATTGGCGAGACGCGGTGAGAGCGGCCGCGCCGTGTATCGCGTTGGGAATCCAACGAGAATGTGTGGTGCCCGGTAATACGGAAGAATTCCATTGGTATACATCTGTTGTGGTGGAGAATTGCCGTATTGCAATGGCACAGGCTCTGTCCAGTTAAGAAGATCGGCCGAGTAGGACACATCGATACTTCGTAATCTGTCACGAACAGTTCGGAAGTAGAGGGTGTATTGCTTACGTTCGGTATCCCAGAAAATGGTGTTCATGGAATCCAGTGCCCCCTGGGTGAAAATGGGCTTATCCCGCTTGGACCAATGGATCGCATCTGGTGAAGTGAAGAGGTGGAGTCCGACTTTGTGGTTTCCGCCGACTGCTTTAAAACGTTCTGTAGGTTTGCAATCGGGATTTTGATCGTCGAAGGGAACGAATGTGCCGGTATAGGGGCTGCCTGGCCAGACGA
>NZVD01000035.1 GCA_002701385.1 Rhodopirellula sp.
CCCAGAATGCGAGCCAATGATTATCGGCCGAAATTTTCTAGTAAAGATTAACGCCAATATCGGAAACTCCGCAGTCACTTCAACTATTGATGAAGAAGTCGAGAAGATGCGGTGGGCGACGAAGTGGGGCGCTGATACCGTAATGGATCTTTCAACCGGAAAGAATATTCATGCTACACGTGAGTGGATCATTCGCAACAGTCCTGTTCCGATTGGAACCGTCCCAATCTACCAAGCCCTTGAAAAAACTGGAGGAAGCATTGAGGCGCTCACATGGGAACTGTTTCGCGATACTCTGATAGAACAAGCTGAGCAAGGCGTTGATTATTTCACGATTCATGCGGCTGTCCTAAAGGCGTTCGTGCCCCATACAACAAAACGGATGACCGGAATTGTCTCCCGTGGCGGTTCTATTCTGGCAAAATGGTGCCTTCACCACGAGAAGGAAAACTTTCTATACGAGCACTGGGACGAAATTTGCGACATTTGCGCAGCCTATGACGTAAGCTTTTCGATCGGCGACGGCCTAAGACCAGGCTCTATCGCGGACGCGAATGACTATGCCCAACTTGCGGAACTCGAAGTTCAGGGTGAGTTGACTAAGCGTGCGTGGGCCAAAGGATGCCAAGTGATGAATGAGGGCCCCGGTCACGTACCCATGCACCTGATTCAAGAGAACATGCAGAAGCAAATAGAATGGTGTCACGAGGCACCATTTTATACCCTGGGCCCGCTGACAACCGATATCGCGCCTGGATACGATCACTTCACCTCGGGAATCGGTGCTGCACAAATTGGTTGGTATGGATGTGCGATGCTATGCTATGTGACTCCGAAAGAACACCTCGGACTTCCCGATCGAAACGATGTCCGTGAAGGGGTTGTAACCTACAAAATCGCCGCCCATGCAGCCGACCTTGCGAAAGGGCATCCAGCCGCTCAAATCCGGGATAACGCACTATCCAAAGCTCGCTTTGAGTTCCGCTGGCGAGATCAATTTGCACTCGGCCTCGACCCCGCACGAGCGATTGAATACCACGACGAAACGTTGCCTGCCGAGGGTGCCAAGACGGCTCATTTCTGCTCAATGTGTGGCCCCACGTTCTGTTCCATGAAAATCACAGAGGACGTTCGCAAATACGCCGAAAGGTTGGAAGAAAGCGGGAGCGAAGGCGATAACAAAGAAACACTCAACCCCGCACATTAGTTCTGGCGTGACGTAACAGGTCAGCAAGCACTCCAGTTGGTATACAATTTTGGACTGCAAACCTACTTGCAGCTTTTAAAACAAAACAGGGATCGTATCGCCGTACGAAATTGGGTGCCATACTCCTGTAACAACGCACATACCGTTATCCATGCAGTCCGGTTAATACGGAAATAGATTCAGACTGTTGTTCTCACCGAGGATAATCTAATGCGGAAGATTGCAACCCTAAAATACCTATGCGTGCTTCTGATCATTGTTGGCTGCGGCGACCCGCCCACGACTGACAATCTAAGTGAGACCGGTTTAGACATAAATAAAGGTAAATCCCCAACCAAGCAATTGGCTGCTCAACGACTTGCAGGAACCTATTTTTTAGATAGGGAAGCGAGCATGGCGTTTCTGACGTCTACCGGGCATTATGACGCCGACGCCCTTGCACGGTTTCACGACAGGTTTGGAGACTTAGAAATCACCTACCAAGGTGAAACAAGAACGACCGTCATCGATGGGCAGATCGCGCGTCATCGATTTGCGATTATTGATGACGGCCCCAATTATGTCACCATCGAGTGCAAATCGTCGGAACTGGAAGGAGCAATCACCGGAGAGAACTCGGAGATTACGCGACTGGAATTTACCGGCGACGGCTTTTGGCGCGGATCTCTAGAAATCCCGATGAGCCAGTTCAAAGAAAAATTTATACTAAAGAATCGTGCTAAGACCGAGCCCAAACCCTTTAACGATACTCCCCTCGTCATCGGCGGTGGAACGGATACGATTGTGCAGGCCAACCCCGAGATCGTTAGACAGAACGAACCGCCTCGACGTGCTGCTCACTTCGAATTCATTATTACCCCTCAAATAAACGCTAACGAATACCGTGTGTCTTCCGGCAATGTGCCGAACAAGTTCGGCTGGCGGGGTAGCCGCGACTACCGTATCGACGGGAATATGTATGAATTGGCCTACTCCCTCGATGGGCGTGAGCACTGCTTTAACGCAGGCGGTAGGACATTTGACCTCGCTAAGGGAAATTATTTTCGTTTTTACATCCTACCAGGCCCAAGCTTCGTTGTGGATCAACTACCCATTGTTAACGCATTCGGAAATCCTATGTCGGAAGAGGTCCAGCAGGAAGCGACGGCTGTTTTCGACGCCCATCCTTTGCGTACAGTGTTTCCAGAAGCTTCGCGAATTGCAATGCCATCAGTAAACAGGGATGACATTTCTCCTTCAAAGCGAAATCTAAATAACCGCCCGTAGCAGTTGCCGAATTAAGCAACCACCCAGCCGTCTCAGGTTGGCTCAATATATTACGATCGATACGAACGCGTTAGCGTACAAACAGTAGAGCTGCAATTTACGATCTGAACTAAAGAACTGCGGCGCCAAGATATCGCCGCTGTCAGCTTTTCCATCGTTTTACAATTTCTGGTCGGACCTATACAATTCAGCATTTGCTCACGCTTACGTGCTGAATGCATGAGACGTATACAAATAGTCAGATTCCTATCATTGATCTACCTGGGCATGCTATCTTTGGCCTTATTGTCCGCTGTCCCTGATTTTGCTGACGGAACGCCGCAGGACCTAATTACAAATTGTCTCTTGGATTTAGATCTCTATACTCACCTCGCAGTATTCTTCATTTGGGGGGCCCTAGCTTCGGCTTGGGAAGCCCAACGATTTAGCCTTTTGGCCGTCGTTGCTATAGCAGGTCTCCTCGAATTAGCTCAGCCTTTAACGTCTGTAAGAATCTTCGAGATTACTGACTTAGCAGCCAATATCGCGGGAACGTTGATTGGTTTCTATGCTGGTGTTACGTCTGCTATTCTTAGGATTTGACTGACCGAGAGGGTATCGGACCACCATTTCAGTCAATACGATAGAATGTCAAGGAACATTCAATATTAAGGCGCTGTATTTTGGTTATTGTACTATCCCAAACAGAAATCCCTTCAACCAACCATCGTGATCTTGAAGAAGAGCTAGTCGCTATTCTCTTGATGAAAGACGGTCTTGAAGTATCCATCATCGGCGATATCAGGACGATCACGCCCGAAAGCACCGATGCTCTCTGCCTCGAAGGCATACGAGGTGATATGCTGTTTGTGTCATGGTACCCTCCCAAAGAAGCTGGAGAGTTACTTAACGACGCTGGCATTGTCGGCCGTTTTGACGATTCTCCTCCGCCAGCAGTACTCCCGATTGCCGCACCGGGGCATTATGACCCGCTTCAACGTAGAATCGAATGTCTCGACTTGAGTCAATTCGGCCGACCAATCGATGCCCGCCGGGTCATCTTGAAATCGCTGGCCGAGATTAAGAAAGCGACAAACTCTACGAAATCCCCTGCCCCGCAATCTCCGGCAAAATCATTCGATACCCCATCATTTAAGCCTATGCCTAAGCGACAACTTGACACGCCAACGAACGATCCGCTGGACTCCCTGCTCGATGCGTTTGAAGACATGGACCTCTAGGCAGGTCGCGGAAAGTCACCTTTTCCTCCTAGCCACGCTGGTACCCGTGTGACCTTCCCTTCTTTCGTAAGACAACCAACTCTGGTGGTCCCCTGCACTATTTCATCCTCTCCGCGTTTAATCAAATATTCATGTACAATCGCGGCCCCTTTGGTTGAAACAACTCGCGTTTCAATGGTCAATTCATCATCAAAATAGGCCGGCTGAAAATAGGTCATTTCTGCTTTTGCCACAACTAGCATCAAACCTGCCTCTTCAACATCACGATAGCTAATACCTAATGCTCGTAAATACTCAATTCTGGCTTTCTCAAAGTAGGTTAAGTAGTTTGCATGATGAACGATTCCTTGCGCGTCCGTTTCCTGATACCGCACACGAATTGAAATAAATTGACTATCCACTGTCAGCCCCTACTAAGTTGTTTTTATATATTTGGTTTTTATCGGTTTGAGTTTATGTTGATATGATAAATCTACCTTAATTCGACGCATGCTGACGACGGGATACACATGAGTTTTGGCGAAGACGGATATAACGAGTTAACAACTATGCGGGGCCGCGATTACCCTGCGCTAACTCAATTTACAATATTCCTGGAAAATCGGGTGGGGCAACTCATGGAGGTGATCCGACGATTTGAAGGAAGTGATGTGCAAATTCTGGCATTGTCGATCAACGACTCTACTGAATGTGCTTTCGGTCGTTTTCTTCTAAGCAATCCTGAAACTGGACGGGAAATCCTCGAACGCTCGGGCCTACCAGTCATCGAAAGCCAACTGATTGCGTTAGAACTTCCCGACACTCGGCAGCCGTTGCTAACCGTCTGTACTGCATTATTACAAGCTGAAATCAATATTACACAAACCTATCCGCTCTTCTCTCGCCCCCATGGAAGACCGGTGGTTGCCCTCATGGTAGACACCATCGAACTCGCCGTTGATACTCTTGCAGCTAATTCATTTCAATTAATAACCGAAGACGACCTACTCTTCGATCAATAGTCCTAAGTTAAATGTCCCGAGGCTACATTTCACTAAATTCCCGAGCTATTTTAAGCCGAAATACTGATTAGTGTGTTTAGTTACAAATAAGAACGATTGGACCAGACATGGCCGACGATTCCATTGAACTTGAGCTTGAAGAACAGATCCGCGAAGCTACGAAAACGCAGGCGGGCGAGTGGTCAATTTGTGCTGCTTTGGTTTTTTTGGGTGTGATCTTAGTTTTGCTCATCGGGACTAGTTTTGATAATCCGCAGCTCCAAGATAAAGATCTCGAGTTCGTTAGCGTCGTAGCAGGGATTTTCAAATACCCTTTCACGAAGGATTTGGCGTACTTTCCAATCGACCTGGCTATACTAATCCTACTGACCTCAATCATGAGTTCCTTCTGTGCTTTAATCAGCCTCGTTGCTGACAAAAACAATAGGAACACCTGGATCTTTAGAATGTTCACTCTGGGGCCCATCATTCCGATTTTTATCACCATTGTTATGGTGATGATCATCATTAACGACTACGACAACAAAAGCATTCTTCAGGAATTCATTGGCGGCGAAACTCAACCGATAATCAAAGAGTGATTCGGTAGTGAATTTCTCGCAGCATCTGCTACACTAGTGCCTCAGACGTTTCTATTATCACAACTGAGGAATGCTATATGGCCATTGATGTCATTTGCACTGGTTGTCACAAACGCTTTCAGGTTAGCGACCAGTATGCGGGCCAAAAAGGTCCATGCCCCGCCTGCAAAACTATGATTGAGATTCCTCGGCTCGAGGACGTCGTTGTCGTTCACGAGCGGGAGACAACGAGCACCGGTGCTCCGGCAAAACTTGATTCGATTAGGCGTCAGCAAACTACGGTAAGCAAACTTGAGTTGGTTATTTCAACCAGTTGCATTCTTTGTGGGCTCATCCTCGCCTTTATCGTTCGCGCGTCGCTTCCAGACGAAAACTCTACTCCTTCCGGTCTCCTTCCCTGGCTTGCCGGGATTGCACTGGGAGCCGGTACGTCCTTGTTGGGTTATATCGTGTTGCGTCCACAGGACACCGAAATCGCCAATAACCGCACGACCTTACTTAAGGGGATACTTATCGGAGTATCGTATGGCATTCTTTGGCGCATTTTCGGCTATGTAGTCGTTGAGATTTTAACGGAATCAGACGGTGTGATACTGCCTGCAGTTATTATCCTCGCCTTGGCTGTCGTTGGTGTTGCTTCCTTTGTACCTGCATTCGTTTTTAACCTCGAGTACGTGCAAGGGTTTGTCCATGTGTTTTTATTCATCGCATCACTCGCGATTTACGCTTTAATCGCAGGAAAGATCGCCTTTATTGCCTGCTAAACGCCGTGAGGGAAAATGATACCCGAACTCAAAGCTCTGGACGGAAGCAATTCCTTCATTCGCATCGCCTTTCAACAGGATATCCCTGTTACGCCACGAGTCCTCAGACTCGTCGATAGCGTCCCATTCCAACGGCTCAAATCTATCCCTCAACTTGGATTCGTCCGAACTGTTTATCCTTCAGCCACTCACACTCGATTCGAACATTCTCTCGGTGTATACCATTTAGCCCTACGATTTATCCGTCATTTTCAAGCAAGCGATGAATTTACGAGCGCATTTAGCAGCGAGCAAATCGAACTATTTATTCTTGCCGCTTTACTTCATGACATCGGTCACTGGCCCTACTGTCACCCGATGGAGGACATGGGGTTACCCCAATTCCCACATCACGAAGATTTTGCTTCCGAGGCATTGCATACGGAAGAACTCTGCAACCTACTAAGAACAGACTGGCATCTCGAACCTACTGACATCATCCAGTTCCTCTCAGGTAAGCACCAAGAGCCGTCCATCCAGTTCTTACAATCGCTTTTATCAAGTCCTATCGACATAGACAAACTTGATTATCTGCAACGCGACAGCCTCCATGCCGGTGTACCGTACGGACGAAATTTCGACAGCAATCGCCTTATCAATGGCCTCCGATTTCTCCCTGATTCGCACGAACTCTTAATTTCAAACAAAGCTTTAACCGCCGCCGAGATGATGGTTTTTGCCAGATACGTCATGTTCTCTGAAGTCTATTGGCACCGGACTGTGCGAAGCGCTACTGCGATGCTCCAGCGTCTGGTCTACCGTTCACGGGAACAATCAGAAATCACGTCTCAACTTTTCAGTTCTACCGAACCTGCCTTCCAGGCGCTACTTTCCAAGCACGATGAAGCTGGAATTGCTGAGGCACTCTTTGGGCCACGGCGATGCTTATACAAGTCAATTTTTGAATCGAATGCCGTTTCCGACCCTGAAGTCTACCGCCTCGCCGCGTCACATTCCTTTACGGACCTAGTCTTCGCATCAGAACGACTCGCTCATGCTCTAGGGCTCGACTCAGAACACGTGCTAATTGACGCCGCACCCCAGCAATTGGAAGTACAATTTGATATCGATGTAATTGACGAAAAGAAAGATCAACGCCAGCCTCTTTCAGAGGCGTCACCTGTCGTCAAAGCTTTGGCCACCGACCAATTCGACCATCACGTCAAAAGGCTTCGAGTATTTGTGCCTAAAGAGCAACGAACGCTCGAGTTACCCCGTAATTTACTAGTCGATGCACTATCCCGGTAACATCACGCAGCGAAAGCAGCCCTTACAGCAATGGATTCGAGCAAACCGCTTATCACATCGCCATTGTGGAAGGGCTTATCAAGCACCCGGCATCCATTAAAAGAACGAATCCAATTTCTCTCATCGCTGGTAATACTGTCTGCGATCAAGCAGTCAAGAGTTTCAAAAGCATTGATTTGCGCTAAGTATTTGACGTCGGCTCGGCAGCTAGCAATTGCCACGTGGAAATCCGGCTCATTTTCATGATTAAGCAATTCAAGCTGCTTGAGAGGTCGAACTCGAATTCTGTTAAATTGTACCGCTACGCCAAATGCAAGTGACTCAACGGCATCTGAATTTCCATAAAGATTCAATACGCCCTGCGATCGGAACGATTCAAAGCCAACGTTTGCCTCAGACAAAGCCAACCACCACTGCAGTTCTTCTCTCGCACTGAACAGGGGACGATATTGGGCCACCACCGGCGCACCGTGGCAAAGACAATTAATCAGACTTGTCACACGAAACTCCGCGTCGCCCTCCCTCAAATGAAGGACACCAGGATATATTTCGCCGCTTCGTCGCAAACCCTCATTCCATCGACCATCGATACTGATGATGATCGCTAGTGGAAATTGCCGTCGAATATCTTGAATATTTCTGTTGGATAAAATCTTTCGTCGTGACTGGAGAATCAAGACAACCGACACTTCGGCAGCAATCGACTCTAATTCCAAACCATACGCGAGTTCGGAGGAGAGAGGGTGAATTAACAAAGGGATATCCTGAGGTAGAAACCGCGAAACATCTGCGTCTTCTTTACCTTCATCGATAACGCCAACGTGTATTAGATTTCCGGCCAACGCCGATCCCTTTGCTAAACGGCAATATGAAATGAAAGATTTGAGGGGATTATAACCATTTCAGATGGAATCCGTGAAGAGCGATCACCACACCCCCAGGGCCACGAAGCTCCCTCCCACAATCGGCGTTGACACCATTCAACAAATCATGGGAAGTTAAGGCCAAGCAACAAGGATGTTGCGAATCGTCAACAAGTCCCCCTCATACCCTGACATAGCATTGCCATGGATCCGGCTCTTCGAAACTACCAATTAAGCAACTACTTGCCTGCCGGCAAACCTTTCAACACGGAAGACATTACGTTTGCACGCATTTCGACGGATGCACAAAATTGTCAACCCGGTGACCTATTTATCGCAATCGTCTCCGCAGCGGGTGACGGGCATGACCAAATTGACGTAGCTATTGAAAATGGTGCTGTAGGAATTTTGGCTGAGCGGCTACTTCCTACGAATATTCCAATGGTCCTCGTCCAGGACACTCGGACAGCTTACTCAAGGCTCAATCAAGCACTTCACGGCAATCCAACTTCGAACGTACGCACCATTGCTGTTACCGGCACTCCCGCTACTCGGTCATTTACCCACTTGTTGTCCCATGCGTACAACCATTGCGGCATACAAACTGGTGTGATAGCCCCAACGATTCAACATCCGGACGGCCCTTTGACTGACCACTATACCGGAGCAATACAAACCCTTCAGGAGTCTGGAGCTGACACTGTCATCTTAGAGTTGACCCCTGAAGAACTTGCCAGCCGAATTTACGATGGACTGGAATTTGACAGACTCGTGCTAACTGGCGTCGACACGATCGCCGAAGAATTCGATGGTTCGCCCACTGCCTACGAAAACAGCATAGGGCGAGCGTACTCGTTACTGAAACCTAACGGCGTAGCCATCATTAATCTTGCTGACCCGATCACGCGATTCGAATTCCTACCCACTCAGCATCCCTTCCTTTCGGTCGGAAACAACGATGAGGCTGACGTATCCGCCCAACTCGTTGAACAAGGACGTTCCGGCCAGCAATTTCGTATTTTCGCCGGCGAATCGTCTGCCGAGCTTTTCACCCCAATCTTAGGTCATCAACACATCTACAATTGTCTGCAAACCATCGCGACCGGACTGCTCGACAACCTGGATTTCACTAAACTATGTGAGGCACTTGAGAGCTACGACCATTCCCCCGGACAACTGATGCCCATCTCCCACGGTCAACCGTTTGACGTATTCCTGGATCGTGCCGACACCGCAAAACAACTAAGTCGGGCGATCCGCGCCCTACGGCAGGTGACAAACGGCAAGCTTATCGTCGTCTACGGGCCTTCCGCCTCCCAACCAAAACCTGTTCGTGTTGCAATGGGCCAGGTGGCTGAAAAGTTTGCAGACGTTTCGATCATTACTGAAAACAATCCTGAATATGAAAATCCACTCGAAATAGCACACGATGTGCTTGACGGCTATACACGCTCAGCTGACGCCTATGTCATACCCGGCAGAGAACGAGCCATCGTCTGGGCATTGACTCAAGCAGAACCAGAAGACACTGTACTGATCTGTGGCAAGGGCGAAGACACTTCGCATGTTATGGGAAGTGAAGTTTTCTACTTCGACGATGCAGAAATCGTAAAAATCTGCCTCCAGGAAATTCAGAACCCCGTAGCGAAGTATGGGAGAGATGTATTTCGAATCGACGATTACAGGGAAAGCTAGGCGTCACCATGGTAATCAACCGTTCACCATTTGAAGTCACCTGCCAGTCACTAACGGTGGCACTAAACGGTAAGTTAACACTTGGGGAGATCCCACCCCTTCATCGTGAAGATACCCTGATCAACAGAATCAGCCTTGATTCTAAATCAATTCGAATGGGGGACACCTATCTTCACTGTGCAAGTTTGAATTCGTTACTCTCCAAAGCAGCGGAAGCATATGAGTATGGCGCCAACGGAATAGTCTGTGTTTCACCGCTCCCACCGCTCGCTGGTGGTTTTACGATTACCATCCCCTCTTTAGAATCAATTCACGGATCTCAATATTCACTGATATCTCAATTGCTCTCAGGTGGTTCGCTACTCGAACGCACAGAACATCTACATCATTTACGACGTTCTGCATGAGACTACAATAAAACAAAGCGATTCTCTTGTATTACATCACAATCACTCTATGGCCACCAAACCTTCACCAGTCGCAATTATCACGGGAAGCTCACGCGGAATCGGCGCTGCGTGCGCTCGTGAGTTAGCCCTGTCCGGATATCGAGTAGTCGTCAACTACTTAAATAACGTCGAGGCTGCGGAGCAAGTTTGCAGCACGATTGTCAACAGTGGCGGAGAAGCTATCATCTGTCAGGCGAATATCGGCAAAAGAGTTGACCGCGAACGGATAATCGGGGAGACACATGATTCGTTTGGCCGGCTCGACTTGCTGGTAAACAATGCCGGCATTACATCGCAAGGCAGACGTGACCTGCTCGAAGCCACAGAGGAATCCTGGGATATGGTTTTTGATACAAACCTTAAAGGTCCCTTCTTTCTCTCCCAGTTAGCCGCGAAGCAAATGCTTTCAAATCAGAGCTTTCCTCAAGGTATCATCGTAAATATTAATTCAATTTCATCCTAC
>NZVD01000036.1 GCA_002701385.1 Rhodopirellula sp.
ACTCGATCTTTTATAAAGCTGACGCATCAGGATTTACTCGGAACTCTATTTGGCTCTACCGCAAACGTCAGGATGGGAACCTATTGTTTACTTTGCAGGGGAGGAGCGACGAATTAATTCGAATTGCAATCGACAATCCTGCTCTCTTGCAGGTGCAAAATTCTCGTACGTTTCACCATTTGGCTATTACCGTTAAACGCTCGACTGAAAAGAACACGGGTAAAGTCACTGCATTCATTGACGGCAAGCAAGTCAACCAGACTTTGTTTACAGCCAGTCCGACTGTCAATAATTCCGGTGACCTATTCTTCGGGAACAACCATCAACTCAGTAGCCCCTGGGAGGGACGGCTAGACGAATTCGCTATCTATGACAAAGTCCTCAAGGCAGATCGCATTCAGGAACACTATGAGGCCGGCAAGAAATCACTCACCCATGAGGTCACTCGCAATCCCTCTACTGAAGAAAAAGAAGCATTCTTCGAAACTCGCATCCGTCCCGTTCTCGTAGAAAGATGCGTCACCTGCCACACTGGCGAGCCGGATGCAGACTCCCCACTAGCCACGGATTCTCGCAATGCTCTACTTACCGGAGGTGAATACGGCCCCGCGGTTATTCCATTTCGAGCCGAAGACAGTCTCCTAATCGCAGCGATTCAAAAGACTCATAAAGAACTCCGCATGCCGCCAGACGACGGTGACGAATTAACTCGAAAAGAAATCCAGGATTTCTATCGTTGGATTAACGATGGAGCCGTTTGGCCGGGTTCCATGGATACACCTGTCGCGGCTAAAGAACATAATGAGTCCACCGGCGTGCAATACACACCGGAATTGGATTGGGCGTTCTCCCCTCGAGAAGTAACCGAACCCCCATTGAGCCCTGATCCCAAATGGAACACCAATCCGATCGACCAATTTGTTGATGCCGCACGGCGAACAAAAAAACTTCCGTTTAATCCACGAGCCACCAGAAACACGCTTATTCGCCGAGCTACGCTTGATCTCACCGGACTTCCTCCGACTAGAGAAGAAGTCCATGCCTTTGTAACAGACAACACGGAGACACAAGTGGCATTTGCAAAAGTGATTGATCGATTGCTGCAATCTCCCATGTATGGCGAACGCCAGGGGCGACTTTGGCTGGACATTGCCAGGTATGCCGATACTCAGGGTGATGTTGGCGACATTCCGATCCATTCGGCGTATCGCTATAGAAACTGGGTCATCAATGCACTTAATCGGGACATGCCGTATAACGCATTCATTCAAGCCCAGATCGCAGGGGACCTGCTTGCAGTTGATTCCTCCAATAGCGAACAGGCTAAAGATTTGAACGTTGCCACGGGGTTTATTTCACTGAGTCGGCGATTCGGAAATCGCAAAGCCGACAGTTTACACATGACGATCGAAGATACGTTAGACACGATCGGACGAGGCGTCATGGGCATTACGCTCAGGTGTGCGCGATGCCACGATCACAAATTTGACCCAATTCCCACAGCCGACTATTACGGCATGTACGGAATTTTTCGGAGTACCGTCTATCCGTGGATGGGCATGTCAGATGAAAAGTCTCCGTTCGATTTGAATCCGATCGATCCGCTCAGTAGTTCGACCAGCGAGGGAAAAGCTTACTGGGAATTAATCGCTCGTTACGAATACCAAATCAACAACCATCATCGACCTTGGTTAAAGCCAACGCTGGACGCTTTTAAGAAAACTGACACCGAATTTAAACAGCGGCAAGCCGAATTGGCTGAACTTGAGAAGTCATCACCAGACTCAGAAGAAATCCCAGCATTACGTTCAGCCATTGAAGAATTACAGCAACAACGTGACGATCACCTTAACTTCCGTTCAGGAGCTTTCCGAGAACTGATGCTCCATGGATTAGCATGGATCAGAAGTGAAAAGGATCAATTAGGCAAGAACCCTCCTTTCGAATTTGTCTTTAGTGTTAGAGATGGCGATGCTGCCGATTCTCCGATTCACCTACGCGGCAATCCAGAAAATCCAGGGCAAACCGTCCCGAGACATTTCTTAAGTACGATCACTCCCGTGGCAGAAACTAAAATCACTGCTGGTTCCGGCCGCTTACAGCTAGCCACCTGGCTCACTCGGGACGACCACCCACTCACGCCACGGGTCGTGGTGAACCGAATTTGGGCTCAGCATTTCGGCCGAGGCATCGTCGAATCTTTGGACAACTTTGGTCGACAGGGAAAACGGCCCACTCACCCTGAATTGCTGGACTGGCTAACTGAATCATTTGTAACCAATGGTTGGTCCATTAAAGCTCTGCATCGACAGATTATGTTGTCACAAACCTACCAATTAAGCAGTCTGGACGAGTCTCAGGAGGCTCTACTGACAGATCCGGACAACGTTTATCTGTGGCGATTCTCACGTCAACGTCTAGATGCAGAATCCATTCGTGACTCCATCCTATTCACTAGTGGCCAGCTCGATTTAACCCAGCCTGGTGCGCACCCACTGGATCCGTGGTACAACACACGGTACAACCTCAACACTCCGTTCCACAAAGAGTATGACCATAACCACCGCAGTGTCTATCTAATCACGCAACGAATCTTCCGCCACTCACTGCTAGGTCTATTCGACAGTCCTGACACCAACAGTAGTACTGCCTCACGAAACTCATCAAATGTGCCCGCCCAGGCGCTGTTCCTGATGAATTCCAAGTTTATTGAAAACCAGTCGCATGCTCTGGCCGTGCGAACAGTGAACGCAAGACCCGATGACGACTCCAGGATCCGATGGCTATTCGAACATCTATATAGTCGTGACATCGAATCCGACGAATTGACCGCCATTATGCAATTCCTCAAGAGTTACCGACAGACACCAACCTCAGGACCGGTCAGTTCCGCCACTGTCCTTCCCGAGTACCTAGCATTGTGCCGCGTTCTCTTGACCAGCAACGAGTTCTTCTATATCGACTAATTCCGTGACAATATTTACTTCTAACATAACGCGACGAGAAGCCATTCAACGAGCTACCGGTGCAACTGCTCTGGCAGCCCTGCCCGGAAGTTCCGCCGTCCTCGGCAAGGACCTGCCAAGCCCCCACTTTGAACCACGAGCCAAACAGGTAATTGTTTTATACATGTCTGGTGGGTATTCACACGTCGACACATTCGATCCCAAACCTCGGTTGGCGGCAGAGCATGATACGTCGATTGGTTATGAGTTTGGAAAGAAAAACTTTGATCGCTACCTAAAAGCATCCAACTGGCGTTTTCGCCCAAACCAGCATTGTGGTACTGAGGTGAGTGACCTGTTTCCACACATTCGCGAGCAGATGCACGAATGTGCCTTAATACGCTCGATGAATTGCGATCACATTGACCACGGAGAGGCCACGCTACAGTTACATACCGGCAGCACTGGTTTTGCCATGCCTTCGTTGGGTTCTTGGCTGAGTTATGGATTAGGCACAGATAACCCAGCGATGCCCGGTCACGTCGTCATTTCCGAACACCGCCCTTATGCAGGCCCCCAGATATGGGATTCGATCTTCCTACCAGGCAAACATGCCGGAATACAGATCACACCGGGAGAAAACCCTATTCCCAACCTCAATCCCACCTCCGCCAAAGCCAATCAGTCTCTAGAGCTGGGCTTACTCCGGACCCTCAATCAACGTCATTTGAAACAGCGCGACTCTGACATCTCTCTCAAAGCTCGCATAAGCTCCTTTGAAACAGCCAACGGTTTGCAGGCAGAGGCCCCAACGATTATGGATCTCCGGCGGGAATCGAAAGCGACGTTTGAACTTTATGGAGCGAATCCGGATGAGCCGACATCGTATGCTGCTCAGGTCATTATGGCTCGGAGGATGATTGAATCCGGAGTACGTTTTGTGGAAGTCATTGATGCCATTGGGGCCTGCCGCGACAACTGGGATGCAGCACACCGAGATATTGCCTCGCATGAAAAGTACGCGAAACGAGTCGATCAACCGGCTGCAGCCTTAATTAAGGACCTTAAACAGCGTGGATTACTGGATGACGTCTTAGTTGTATTCTGCACCGAATTTGGGCGGACGCCATGGGCTCAGGATGGCAAAGGCACCAAGAGCCGCGCCCATCACCCTCATGCATTTTCGTGCTGGTTAGCAGGGGCTGGCATAAAAGGAGGAACGGTATATGGTGAGACAGACGATATTGGCAACAGGGTCGTTAGCGATGCTGTCCATGTACATGACTATCATGCCACCATTCTCCATTTAATGGGGCTCGACCACACTCGCCTTACCTATCGTCACGCCGGTCGCGACTTTCGTCTGACCGATGTCCACGGCCGAGTAGTCGATGACATTTTAGACAGCTAACTATCGCTCGATAATTGAACCTGAAATCACCCGTTCGTAGGCGAGCCCAATTGGTTAAATGTCTCACTGTCTAACTGGAACAATTCTGCTATTGGCACGAACCCGCTAGTTCTTAGTACAATAGGGGCAGAATTCTTCATCCGATCCAAGCGAGTTTTTTTCATGAGAATGCCACGTCGAGAATTGCTGAAGACATCCGCTGGGATGTTATCCTGCTCTCTGCCTCTATGGTTACAGATGCAGCGACAGTCTCAGGCTTCAGCGTTTAAAGCTCGACCTGGCAGCGGCAAGGCAAAAAACTGCATCGTCGTCTACTGCTGGGGAGGCATGAGCCACCACGAGACGTTTGATCCGAAGATGGAAGCACATGCTGAGATTAGAGGCTCGTTTGGTACTATCCAAACAGCAACGCCGGGTTATCGAGTAGGCGAGCATATTCCATTGATGGCACAGCAAACCGAAAAGCTGGCCATTATTCGGTCCATGCACCATTCTGATTCGGCACATGGTCGCGGTATGTACTGGAATATGACCGGACATAAACCTCCTCGCGCCGGCAACATCCCCCCGATGCGTGAAGATTGGCCTTCTCTGGCGGCAATGGTTAGTTCGTTTCGTGATGCACCGCGAGGGGTGCCACGAGCTGTGCGTTTGCCATACCCGATGGTCGACAACGGAACATTACAAGCCGGCGAATACGGCGGCTTTTTAGGAATCAATTTCGACCCTGTTGTGGTACGAACTCCGGCAGGCAAGGAATGGGGTGGTGTCTCGCGCACACTAGGTAGTGAAGTTCTCGATCTGGGCGAAGAGAAAGACCTCCCACTTTTACAACGTCGTACAGAACTATTAGGAAAACTGGAGTCTCCTTTGAATCAGGAGGACTCCTTTACGAGCTTCGATCACTTCCGCAATCTGGCGACTGACATGTTGGTTAGTGGAAAGGTTCGTGATGCTTACAACCTTGACAAGGAACCTGCCAGTCTCCGTGAAGCCTATGGAGACCATATTGGTGGTCAAAGTTTACTACTGGCACGTCGTCTAATCGAGGCAGGAGTGCCGATCACTCAGGTCATCTGTAGTGCAGGCGACCTTAATGGCGGTAACGGGGATATGTGGGACACTCACCGAGATAACTTCAATCGCCTTAAACGTGATCTTTTGCCCGTATGGGATCAGGGCTGTAGCGCGTTATTATCCGATTTAGAAGACCGAGGGATGCTTGAAGAAACTCTGGTTGTCTTCTTAACTGAATTCGGACGGACTCCAAAGATCAATGGAGCCGCAGGACGTGACCACTATCCCAATGTATATTCTGTCGCTTTGGCGGGCGGAGGAATTAAAGGCGGACACATCTATGGTAGCAGCGATACCAACGGTGCTTACCCACGTAACAACCCTGCCACTCCTGGCGACTTGCACGCCACCATCTTCAATGCCTTAGGCATTCATCATAATTCGGAAATCTACGACCAACTTGGCCGGCCCATTCCGATCTGCGAAGGGGAACCACTCCCACTACTCTAACGGGCGTTCCTTTTCAGCATCTGTATTCATCTCTGAATACAGGCTAAAATCTATTTTCAATCACTATTCCTATCTCTTACTGATGGAACTCTTGCTATGCAGCGTGTTCTCCTTTGTATTGCTTTGACTCTTTTCACGGTTCAAACCTTAACGGCTCAGCCTAAGAATCTGGGAACGAAGCAACGCCCTATTCGCGCCTTACTGGTCTGCGGCGGATGTTGCCACGATTACACACGCCAAAAACAGATTATCTCCAAAGGTGTATCGGCGCGAGCGAATGTCGTTTGGACACTCGTCCAACAGGGTGGAACCGCTACGGATTCATATATCCCACTATACCGGGATAAAAACTGGTCCGAAGGTTTTGACATCGTCATTCACAACGAGTGTTTTTCGCACGCCAATAAAAAGGAATGGGTCGAGAACATCGTCCGCCCTCACAGCGAAGGCTTGCCAGCTATGTTGATCCACTGTGCGATGCATAGTTATCGCACAGGCGACGACACGTGGTTCGAATTTGTCGGAATGCAATCTCCCGGACATGGACCACATTACTCGTACACCGTCGAAAACATCAAAAATGATCACCCAGCCATGCAGGGCTTTGGCAAGACATTTGTTGCCCCAAAGGGTGAACTCTATCACTCTATTAAATTATTCGACACGGCTACCCCGCTTGCCCATGCGAAACGAATGAGTGATGGGGAGCCACAGGTTTGTATCTGGACCAACAAGTATGGCAAGGGCAATGTATTCGCCACCACGGTCGGACATTACAACGAAACCATGTCTGAGCCTAAATGGCTTGATATGTTCACCAAGGGACTCTTGTGGTCTGTCGGACTGAACCCTGCCGAGCACTTTACTCCTAGCACACCGGAAATTGATGCTGAAATCAAAGCACTTGTTAATGCTCCGGCAGCTCCACAGACAAACCCTAATAAACTGCCTATCGAATGCTGCGGTGCTGGAAATCTGGCATTCAAGCGTCCAACTTCTGCGCAATCCGAGGAATCCTCAAAACAGAATTTCGCCAAGAATGCCGTGGATGGTGATCTATCTACTCGTTGGTGTGCTGCCGGTGGCGGAATCGGCCAGTCATGGCAGGTGGAATTCGAAAAGGAATCTCACCTGCGGGCACTTAGAATTCACTGGGAAAAGAGTGATGCCGCCTACAAGTACAAGATTCATGTATCAGCAGACGGCGATAACTGGGACGAGATCATTGATCAATCTGGTAACCAAAAAATTGGTCAAATCACTCCCCATACTGTCGATTCACCGAAAACGAAGTTTCTCCGGATTACTTTCCTTGGTGCCTCCAAGGGATATTGGGCAAGTTTTTGGGAAGTAGAGGCCTATGCCACACCAGAGCTGCCCGAACTGCCTAAGTCGCAATCTGCCAAGCCATCTACTAACGCAACGATCGCTGATGTTCAGGCCCCTGATGGATTTGATGTCACACTGTTCGGAAAACCTCCAGAAGTAAACTACCCTGTTTGCATTGCATCAGCTCCCACCGGTGAAGTATTCGTAGGAGTCGACCCTCAGGGGTCCCTTGGCAAGGAAGACGGACAAGGCAAGGTCATTCGATGTATCGATACGGATGGTGATGGCCAGGCTGATCAATTCAACGAATTTGCCCGAATGGATCATCCTCGTGGCCTCTTCTTCGATAACGATTCACTTTGGGTCCTGCATCCTCCCACGCTAAGTGTATTTCATGACACCGACGGAGATGGCACAGCAGACAAACACGAAGAGCTCATCACAGGCATTAGTACTGACGAAGTCGAACGTCGGGGAGCGGATCACACTACGAATGGAATTCGAATGGGCATCGACGGTTGGCTCTATATTGCCGTGGGGGATTTCGGATTCACCAACGCCAAAGGCGCCGATGGCCGCGTACTTGCCAAACGTGGCGGCGGAATTCTTCGCGTACGTCCGGACGGCACCGAAATGGAGATCTACAACTGGGGACAACGTAACATCCTCGACGTTTGCATCGACCCACTTATGAATGTCTATACGCGTGACAACACGAATGATGGTGGAGGTTGGGATATCCGACTGAGCCATATCCATCAATCTGGAAACTACGGGTACCCTTCTCTGTATGTCAATTTCACCGAAGAAGGGTTGCCACCTCTGGCTGATTACGGCGGTGGGTCCGGGTGTGGCGGGATGTACCTGCATGACCTTCGGTGGCCCTCTCCATTTGGAGACGCTCTTTATACTTGTGATTGGGGCCGTAGCGAAGTTTATCGCCATAACCTACCGGCCAATGGAGTTACCTTTGACACACATCAGGAAGTCTTCCTGAAGATCCCTCGACCAACGGACATGGACGTTGATGGGAGTGGTCGCATGGTGGTTGCCAGTTGGAAAAACGGGAAATTTGCTTACAGTGGTGAAGACGTAGGTTTTGTTGCGATGATCACTCCCACCGGATTTGTTCCCAAACCGTTTCCCATCATGCCAGAACAATCCGACGAGCAGCTACTAGCACATCTGAATTCACCAAGTCACGTGTATCAAATACATGCTCAACGTGAGTTATTACGTCGAGGGCCAACGGAAGCCCGAGTTTCTGCTCTGGCGAACCAGGCGGCAGACTCGAAACTGCCGTTACATGGACGCGTTGCGACGATCTATACCTTGAGTCAAATCGCAGAATTAGAGGCCCGAGACATCCTTCTGGCTCTGGCAAAACTCGCTGACGTTCGCGAGCACGCTTTACGAGCACTTACCGATCGCGATCATAACCTCGTCGACATTAGTCTCGATCCGTTTATTGATGCACTCAATGACAGTAATCCACGTGTCCGTGCTCAGGCACTTATTTGTTTGGGTCGAATTGGAAATCCGGCAGCCGGAGATGCGATCATTCCTCATACGCTCCGGGACGAAAACTACCCGCTACCGATAGGCGAACCTTT
This sequence comes from Rhodopirellula sp., assembly GCA_002701385.1. Classification (GTDB taxonomy): domain Bacteria; phylum Planctomycetota; class Planctomycetia; order Pirellulales; family Pirellulaceae; genus UBA721. Next base: position 8,826 of record NZVD01000036.1, read on the forward strand.
GTACAAGCAGGCGGATCCTGGTCGAGTCCTATCCCATCTGGCCGTTCGAGCGTTGGAAAACTGCCAAGCGACCGACGCATGTCTTAATGCTATTGAAGGCCCCTATTCGGCCGGCGCTTTTTGGGCATTGAAATATCTACACAATGAAAAGGCCGTGGATGGGCTGATTAAGATTCTCAGCACCACCAAAACCGAAGCAATTCGCCAAGAAACGATTACTACTCTTATCCGTCTATACCACCGCGAAGCAGATTACGAAGGTGGCTGGTGGGGAACTCGGCCCGATCTAACCGGTCCGTATTATGATCGGCAGACGTGGGAGCATAGTGAGTCGATTGCCAAGGTGCTTAAGACGGTCATTCCCGATCTAGACGACGCAGGTCAAGCCAATGCAGGCTCACAACTAGCAAGACATAAGGTCGAAATTGATGGCTTACAACAACTAGTAGCAGACGCCAACAAGCGAGCTGAAATGGCACCGATTAAGATTGCTAAAGCCGATCCTAATAATCCTGACCTAATCGCCAATCTCGAACTCGATATCTCCTCTTATCGAGCCAATGACTTCAAAGGAAATCCCAAGAAAGGTGAACCGCTGTTTAAACGTCAAAACTGTATCGCTTGCCACACCACGGCTAATGGGCAAGTGCCTAAGGGGCCTCACCTGGTTGATATAGGCAAGCGCTATAAGAAACATGAGCTCATCGAATCTATCTTGAAGCCTGAGGCTAAAATCGCTCAGGGGTTTGACACCTATGCGTTCATCACGGTCGACGGCAAAGTCATTACTGGTTTTATAACCAGTGAAAGCGCGGACGAAGTCAACGTGCGTCAAACAAACGGGCTGCCGCTGGTACTTAAGAAAGAGGATATTGACGTTCGTAAAAAGTCTGAAGGCTCGATGATGCCCAAAGGCCTTGTGGACAATCTGACTCCTGAACTACTCGCCGACTTAATCGCCTACCTACAATCACTCAAATCCAACTGACCGGATACCTACTTAAGCTGCAAGGCTCTCGTGGAATCGCCCAGAGATTCAGCAGTTGCCCCCATCACCTGAGTCATCGCCAGCCATAGATTGGCGACCGGCGTCCCCGCATCAGACTTAACATGACGGTGTGTCCTAATGGCACCACCGGCACTGCCAGCGATGACGAGTGGAAGGTTGGTGTAGATGTGGTCTTTGCCGCTGGATAACCCAGAGCCAAACAGGAACATCGTATTATCCAGTAGTGTCGAATCACCCTCTTTCACAGCAAGCATTTTTTTCACCACATAGGCGAACTGTTCAACATGATACTGATCCAGACGAGCAAGCTCAGCCCGAACACGATCGTCTCCCTGTTGGTGAGTCCAGGAATGATGAAGAATTGGCTGTTCGAACAGACCGTGCACTTTTTGCGGAGTGCTCCATCGTTCAGGCGCAACCATAAGTGAAGCAACTCGAGTCAGGTCCGTTTGCAGAGCAAGCACCATCAAATCACCCATCAATCGAATATATTCATGGCGTTCGAGCTCGGGCCACGGAACGGTAGGGGCCTCCAAACGGAGTTGTTCAATCGTTCCTTTTCTATCTTCAATTCTCTTAATCTGTTTTTCAACAGCTCTGACCGATTCCAGATATTCATCCAGTTTCCGTAGATCCTGTCTCCCCAACTGTCGCTGTAGGCTTTTCGCGTCTTCCATGACAAGGTCGAGTATACTTGCAGAGACTTTATTTTCATCCACAACGAATAGTCGTCGAAAAACTTTATCCGGGTCACGCATTGACTTGGCTACGTGACCGTGCCCATACCACGAAATGTTATCAAAATAGACGGATTCTTTGTTGTCGGTATAGGGATTGCAACTGAGTTCAAGAGATCTAAACGGAGTATGAGCAGCCGTTTGATCCGCAATTAACTGGTCAACCGTACGTTTCAATGGATATCCTGCAGGAGAGAGCTCAGTTGGGTGCGCACTAGACAACCAGCAAGTGCTTGCCTGCGCATGTCCATCTGTACCGGCCACTTTTACACGATCCAAATTTGAATAGACGGAAATATAGTTCTTCAGGTCCTGAAGCGGCGAGAGCGTTGGACTCAACTTAAATTCGCTGTCGTCTCCATCGACACCCCATCTATCCTGCACCACGCCATTGGGAATATAAAAGAAGGCGGCCCGCTTTGGCGCGGTAGGCTGGTCTGCCCAAGTCCGCCCGTGCATAACTTCAAGCAGGGGGAGGCTCATCGCGATACCGCATCCTCGCAAGAACGTACGTCTCGCTAATGTGTGCCTTTTCATTCTCAGATCAATCTCCTTCTGGTACCGCATTCCCATCACGGGGATTCACTACCTGCTTATGTCTAAAAGGGTACGACGTAGCAACACCAACCACTACTGATGAAAAGCGACCGTCATTGGCAAGAACGTTGCGCACAATTGTATCCACAGCCAGTTTATCAGACACTTCCAGTTGCCGACCCAACGCATATGACAACATGTGTTCACTAAAGGCCCGCGTAAACACTTCCGGCCGTCTGAGCAGGGCTTCTTTGAAGGAAATGATGTCCTGAAACTTCACTTCACCAAACAACTCTCCGCCGGCATCAATCTCCAAACCGCTACGGTACTTATCTCGCCACCGCCCGACAGCATCATAATTTTCCAGAACAAACCCTAACGGGTCGATCCGGGCATGACACGATTTACAGGACTGATTGACCTGATGCTGTTTTAATACCTGTCGTAATGTTAGTCCCTTAGCTTCAAATACGGCATCGTCCTCTTCAATCTCAGGTACGACATCCGGTGGAGGAGGTGGCGGCCGATTGAAGATAACGCCCGCAACCCATGCTCCGCGGGTAATAGGGTTGGTCCTTAGTGGGGAGCTTGTCATCGTTAAAACAGCTGCAGTCGTGATCACGCCACCCTCACGCTTGTCATCCAATTCAATTCGATTGAATTGCTGATAACTCGGAAGAAAGCGATTGCGTTCACCCTTTCCCGCAAAAGGCTCATCAGCCCGATACCACTGCTGCAACTCATCACTTCGATATGTATAGTCAGAATGAATCAACTCCATTACCGGTCGGTCTTCAATCATGATACTTTCAAACAAGAGCAAAGGCTCAAGCATCGACTGCAATCCCAACTTCCAGTACTCACACCCGATTCGGGAATAGTAATTCGCAAACCGCCTCGAGTCAGGAACGGCAGTTACTAACTGATCCAGCCGCAACCATTGCCGTGCGAAATTCTGACTTAAGGCCTGACTTCTCGAGTCCAGCAACATTTCCCGCACCTGACGTTCAAGGACCTGAGGTTCGGACAACTTCCCTGACTTTGCCAAAGCCAGAAGTTTGTCATCCGGAATACTATTCCAAAGAAAGATGGATAGCCGTGTCGCTAACTCATAGTCAGTTAGCTTCTGCCGCCCGCTGCCAGTAGGAGCTTTTTCAATAAGATAAAGAAAACGCGGAGACGACAGGACCGCCGCGACGACATCCTTCATGGCCAGCTCAAAATCATTCGTTTCTAGCAACCGCGACTCAAAGAACTGCAAATACCTCTTCAGTAACGACTCATCCACCGGCATCCGAAAAGCCTTTTCCATAATTTTCTCTAATCGGGATCTGGCTGTGTCTGTTTGCGATTCGTTTTGGGTTGGAACAAACAATGCGGTATAGCTATCGCAATATCGATTAAACTCAGGGGCATGGACGATAGCCTGAGCTAAATTAACAAACGTCTCCAACTGTAGTGCGGATACACTTAACTCTTCGCCACGATTATTAAAGCCATATTCTGCTGGCAAATCCACGGCAAATGGAAATACGCCGGATAGTATCGGCTTTTCGATCACATTTTTACCGAGCGTACGATTCCCCAGTTGCAACGTATCCGGCATAAGACCGGCAATAGGCTGAAAATACGGGTAGTCACTGCGAATAACCTTTTCAGGCAACGGGTAGATATCACCTTTAAGGCCCAGTAGTTCAACAACTGAATTATTGTATTCAAGGCGATTTAATCGTCGCATGACTGTCGGCGACAATTCCTGCCTGGCTGCCAGACGCTGGTCAACATAGTTCTGTAGCCCCAGAACAAGCTTTGATTTCTCATTGAGCGAGGGTTGTAGAGCACCTTCAGGTGGCATTTCTCCTGCCTGAAGGGCCCGGATTACTTTATGCGCCACCGGTAGATTCCCAAGGAATGATTCTGATGTCGTTAGTGACTCCAAGTCAATCTTTCCTTCCCGCCGCTGAGCATGATGGCAATCTGAGCAGTACGTTTTAATCGTCTTATAAAGCTCCTGATAATCGACGTGGACAAGGTCTAAAGCAACCGGCTGAGATGCCCTGTCTGATTCCAAATCAACTGCCTTTAGATAATCCACCCCTAACAGATACCGCCCTTTTTCTTTAAAGGGCCTGGCCTGAGCATTAGCACCAACCAGATTCAATTCAAGGTAATGAACCCCCTTTGTTAACCGATGTACCCCAAGCTTCAGTAATGGTGCGATCTCAACTTGGCCCGCGTAGCAATCGACTGCTGCCGATATTTTTCTACCATCCAGATTGATGTTACAGACGCCATAGTCCGGAGCTTTGGTTAGGCGAAGCGATATATCATACTTACTATCGAACCTAACCAGAAACGGAAGACGAAGCACATCTCCCTGTTTACCATCCCAAAGCAAATGAGCATGCCGACTCCATTGCTCACCATAATGTGCCATCCCCTGCACTCGTGCCGGTTTTTCAATTTTAAAGTGGTATTCGCCTTCATAGATCCCGTTATAAGGAAACGGCAACCGAATTCTCTCTTGCTGCTGAGCACCAACCGTTGCCGCGGAAAAGAATAGCATTATGCAAATCAGGCGTCCAAACATAGTGATATTATAGCCTCGTTTACCTAAAAAACTCTTTGGTCGTGATCTGCTCGTTGGCCAGCAGGCCTTTTCCTGCAGCGTCCAGCAGAAATTCCCGCCCTTCACCACGCTGAGTAAAGTGGATATTCCCTGGACTCACTAATCGATTCCAATGTTCCTGAAAACATTCAGCCAGATCTTTATTTTTCGCCAGTACTTCCGGCACGGCGTGTAACATCACCAGCTGACGGTCCACTTCGATATGCTCGTATTTTTCAGCAAAATACTTTTTTAATAGTTGAGGCAATATACCCGCAAACCATGGATAACGCGTACGACTTGAGAACTCCTTCATATCAACAAAGCGTTCGATCACGTAACGGGCCTCAAGCGGCGGCGAGAATACATCTTTCAGGGCCTGAGTAAAGATGGCGACCTCTTCTTCATTCGCTTCCTTTAAAAAGACACGGACGTAGCCACCTGCCTGCTCTCCCACATAAAGATGATCCAGTAATTCAGTACTACCTTCCCACTGGATCAGTCCTGAATCACGCAATGCGGCAACAATCACTTCTGATACACTTTTTGTGAGTGACTCCGGTGTCCAGGCGGTCGTGTCACCTGTAAAGGGTGGAAATCCCAGACTGGTACCCACTCGCTCGATAGGAATTTGAATCGATTTAGCAGCCTGTCCCTTAAACGGTTCTCCAATCCCCCACAATTGGTAATTCCTTGCTCGATTCCCTGCACGCTTTAGCATTTCTTCTGAAATCAATGTTGCGACTCGTTCGACGCCCCTAGGCTTGATTTCAGTAAATGCCGGATGCACGTGCCCAACGCCCTTTTCAATCACACCATCATCGGTCACACCGTAAATCCGAGTATGCTTCTTACAAAACCGCTTGTAGTCGGAAAGCCCTTTGAGAAACTCGGGAGCCAAACAAACGACATCCCAATTGTGGGCAAGCTTCTGAGGTGCATCTGAATCAAGCCGAATAGAACGCCCCCTAAGTTGATTAACACTCATCGATGTTGTGACTGAGGTCAAATCAACAAGCACATTAATCTTGTTGGCATCCCATCCTTCACCAAGAAGCCCACGTGTTCCGACCAGACACTTGGTATAGCCAGCCTGAAAGAACTCGGTAATGAGTTGAATGTAAACTCGGGGTACCCAATCTGCTCCTCGCGCCTTTAACAGACGGTAGCCATCCTGAGCTCCCCAACGCAATTCAACCTCATAATCTTTTTCCTGCAACCACTGTGATGCGTATTCGTGAAAGACTAGATATAGATCATCATCCACCAACACGGTGGACCCGGTCACCAGGACTGGATCAAGCCGGTCTGTATCTTCATCCTGAAGAAGCGTCCGGAAGGCAGCGACCGCGCCCCCTACTTCACTGTCTAGGATATGGCTGACTTCAGGGTCAACTGCGGAGGTTTTTTCATAATCACAGACGACCACCGCGCGAATCGAATCCCCCAACATCTCCTTTTCCCGTTGCAAAATTGGGATCAACGCCTGCGCCTTGCTTTGAGAGTACGCCAGTATCCGGTTCACAGGCGACGCACATCTTTGATTCCCAGTTTCAGTAATTTGCGTTCCTAAAAGGCGTAAGTGCCTTTTAATCCGGCCGGCCAATTCAAGGTTCTGTGCGTTATTGGTCCTCATTAAATACAAACGGACGTACGGATCAATCACCGGCACACAATACGCCAATAGATCTTCACATTCATCAACTTGTTCTTGCGATAATTCGCGAGCATTTCTCGGAAGTGCAACATCGTCTTTTGCCAATAACACTCTGGCCGCCCATGCAAACGAGGCAAACCGTTTCTCATATTCTCCCCAATTGCGTGCCGGGCGAAGCGGCAATTCCATCTTCTCAAGCGTCTGGTAGGCCCATTGATTTAATGAAAGCCGATCCTCTTCGGAGCCAACATGCTGTAACACATCCAATAACTCCTGCATATGCTCGCTCGTATTGGAGATATACTCCAATTCATCAGCGGTTGGCCGAACAAAGTAACACAGGTCTTTATAGGGAGCTAAGAATCCATCTTTGATGACTGCCGGGACAGGCACATCATAGTCAATCTGATCTAATAGCGATTCGTAAATCGACCAGTCTTGAGCATCCGCTTCTTCCGGATCCGGAGGAGTCGCTGTTAAACCTACCACCACCGGGTCATCCAGATACTCTGCAATTCCATTGAGTACCCTTCCCCAATGACCCACCAAATGATGACACTCATCCAGAATAACTAACTTAACTCCAGCCTCGCGAAGACGATGCAAGTTTTCGAGTGAACTGGCGTGTAACACAGACAACGCATCATTACCGCGAGTAATCTCTTCCCGGATTTTCTTCGTGTAGTATGCCAGTCGTTCCTGGAAATAATCTGGATTGTGTTCATGAAGATCTCGAATCCAAACTTCGGCTTCCTCTTCCGTATGTGCCTTTTCTTTTTCCAGTAACGATTGTTTCCAAAACTGTAATGCTTCGTCACTTAAATCATTACCGCCTCGGGCCGGCATTGTTACAGACTGATAGGTCAGTGACGTAAAGAGTCCCGGCTGTTTGGGGTTGGACGAGAGCAGTTCATCCGCAATAGGTTGTCCATCCTGTTCGAATAGATCCATCCGCGCAAGCCACTGTGATTGAATCGCTGAATTAGGGCTCAATACGACAGCTGGGCACTTAAACAACTGGGCCCACAGATACAAACCGGTAACCGTTTTACCGGAGCCAGGAGGAGCATTGATATAGAGTTTGCGTTCTGCCTGCGCAAGGTGAGTCTCAGCTACGCTCACAACCTCCAACTGGCTTGGACGTAATGTACTCTTAAAGCTAATCGCGGGAAATGCCATAAACCAACCGTCTCTCCTATCGACGGTTCATTTTAACCACAATGCCGCTGAAACCCCAATTACTGAGGCAAATTGAGTCCTGGCGGCAGGTTTAATCCGCCCGGCAAGCCGCCCGGCAAACCACCAGCTCCTGCAGGTGGTGCCTCAGGCTCATCAGTTTTTTCTCGAATCAGCTGAGCACGATTAAGACGCAGTTTGTCGTATTGAGGCCCCGGGATGACATAATACCAAAGTGCAAAACGACGATTTAAATCGGCGGCCTTTTCCTGCCCCTCTTCAAGTTGGCGTTCGTAATTTGCCAACTCGGTCGCGTAACTTTGCTGTGCGATTTTGAACTCATTTAGATCTTGCTCATATTGCTGCTTCAACGCTTCCAACTCAGCCTCCGGATCTTTCTCTTCCTCTTCCACTACTTCACTCTCCGGAGCATCTTCTGGAGTTTCGGTAGGATTTTGCGGTGGAGCATCAGCAGATGCTTTGTCGTCAGTTTCCTGTTCGACTGGCTCCCCGGTTTCTTCAGCGGGGGCGTCTTCTTCCGCCGCAGGTGCACCGTCGACATTTTCATCGCCATTACTTGTTTCGTCATCATCGCATCCAGGAGCCGGAGGTGTGTCTGATGAATCAGCGGCTGGGTCTTCTTCACCAGTTTCATCTTTCCCCGACTCTTCCTGAGGGCCTTCTGGATCCTGTAATGCTTCAGGCTTTTCTGGTTCAACCGGCTCTTCAGGCCGCTCCCCTAAAAGAGATTCATCGAAAGATACTCGTACAAAGACATATCTTCCGGGTTGATTCATTGGATCGAATGCTTCCTCGGCCTCAGGGGCATCATCCACGTTGGGCTCAAGAGCAACTTGAGTATCCAGTTCTTCTACGTTTTCTGGTTCATCTTCCGACTTTTCCTCTGATTCGGTTTCCGTTTCTTTAGCCTGCTCTTCCTCTGGAGTCAGTCCAATCTCCAGCTCATCCTGAGAGCCGGCAAAGGCTCTACCAAAATAAAGTCGGTAGACGACACCTTCATTGGTTCCTGCTTCCAGCTCACCCTGCAAAGCTAACAAAGATATATCATCCGGAGCGCCAGACTGCCCCGGCTGCAAACGAAACCCTCCACGCAACAAATCCTGGTTGATTCCCTGAACCAGATTTTGGGCATATTGATTTCTCTGAGGAGCTGGCTGTGCCAAAATCAGCTCCATGTCCAATGCTAAATCAGCAGTCAACCCGGCTCGTTTGGGCCGCACTCCGGCGATCTCAAAATCATCCAACGCAGACACGATGTCCGTCAAAGCATCAGCATCTACCTCCAGTGCCTCATCTTCCAAACCTTCAAGCTGCCAGTCTTCTGAAGAGCTTTCACGACTGAGCACACTCAATTCTGTTTCTGAGAGTGTCCCCTCGTTTTCATCCACCTCATAGTCAAACACTGAAATTCGCTCAATATTGGTACCCTGAACTTCCAGCAGATCTGTGTTGATCCAGTCACTAAATCTAGCTGAAAGGTCGACATTCGACAGCGTGGTGATGTAGACTTCATCTTCACTCGGTGACCGCACATAGTAATCGGACTGTTGCCCTTCCACTTTGTCACCAATAATGATGTCCACAGCTGCTTCAGTTTCTCCATCCTGCAGAATGGTAACTCGACTACCGACTCCTTCTATGTCCGACACACTCAGCGTATCCTGTCGAGGATCAACCACCCCATAGTTAGCATGGTCCTCTTTCCAACGCGTAACCATTGCTCCACGTTTAATTCCCATGACCGATGACGCCGTACGCCCGAGTCGATCCTGCGCATCTGCTGGATAATTATGATGCGACGGAATGACCCACTGTTGATCAGCATTACGCTCCACCTTAAATTCCATCGGTCTACCATTTTCAGCGTCAAAAGCAGTCACCTGAAGAGACACAGCCATGGTCGAGTCAAAATCCTGAAAGTAGTTTTCACCTCGTTTACCGATTTCTTCAATTTCAATCGAACCTCCGCCAAGCCCACCAAAAAATGTGAGCAGCAATGCTCCGACAGCCACACCGGCAAAGATGTTGGTTACATTCCAGCCGGATTGTGCAAGATTTGAATTACTCATGATCAATACCTTTTCCTGCTTCCTAGCGTCGCCTTGTCGCGACAACATTGTTCTTTTCTGATGAAACCCGGATGATCAGCATCACGATTCCTGCTAACAGTGCCGGAATCGGTGGCGCCCAAATGGCGAGTAAGCGATAAAACGCTTCAATCGATGCGACTTCACGGTTTGTTTCCATTTCAATTTGACGAATGACATCGTTCTTCTCCTGCTCTATTTGAGCCTGAGCCAACGAAAACTTCTGTTGTTCATCCTGCTGTGCCTGTTGCAACATTTGACGCTTGGCAAGCGGATCCAAGGATTCATCTTCTTCGATTTCCTTGACCCGAGCTGAAAGTCGCTCTTCTGCCTTTTCCAGTGCTGCTTCAGCCTCAGCATCCGCTTCCTTTCGCTTGTCTTCTGAAACAGTAAGGAATTCACTCTTTTCCAGTTCAACCCGGGTCAGGCTTCGATGAGCAGGGCGTCGAGATCGCAAAGCAATAAAATCACTTTCACCTGCTAATGAATCAACAGCATTGAGCACAAAAGTAACGTTATCAAAGGCAAAATCCAAATTGCCAAACGTACGTTCCTGAAAGAAGAAGTCTGAGATCATATCCACGTCGGCGACAAAAATTGCATTCGCTTTCACTTCGCCATCTCGCTTGACCTTGGCTGCCACCATATGAATATCTGTATCAACCTGACGAACCGGGTCACGAGCGGGGCGTGCAGCGGCACCGCCGCCCATCATCATCGCCATCGATGGACTGTCATCCACAAATTCGGCCCATTCCAATAGTCCCGAGTTGGGTCCCGTACTAACCAAGGCCGACACTTCGGCACCGGACACGGTCGAATCCTTTGCAATCGAACCTGCATAGATTGCAACCAATTCCTGCAAACCGGAACTTACATCATCCACCAGATTGAAAGCGTCTTCATTCCCGCCTTTGGCCGTTAGGAATAGATACTCCGCCGGCAGGGCAGAAAATTGAGGATGCGGATTACTTACATCGAACGCAACCCGATCATACTTCCATTGAATGCCCAATGTATTCAACAAACGCGTGGCCTGTCCGCCATCAGCTTTAGGCTGTGGAGGTGTTCCACCTCCCATCATGCCCATCTGTCCACCGGGTGAGGGTTTAGGTTGTCGCGGCGCACCGGTGACACCAAACTGAGTCCCCATGGCCATCGGAAATGGGTCATCAAAGATCAAGGTTGGATTGCCAGCACCGACGTGCGTAACCAGATTGTCCATTTGTGGATCAGTCAACGACGACGGCATAACGGCCAGTAAGACATCAAAGTCTTCACTATCAATCGGAGCGTCTGGAGATACAGACACCACTTCGTATTGTTTTTTGAGCTCCGTCACAATCTGCCACTCGTTACTTCCACTAATCACATTCGCATCTGTGTTAAGCACACCAACCGTTTGACGTTCTTCCTGTGCAACGGTCTGTATCGACCGAGTTAACTCGTACTCGACGGGAATACCTTTTCCAAAAAACGGGATAACCACTTTGTCATTACTACTAATGACTACCGCTCCGAGAAATACTTCGGCCTCTTGTTGCCGACCATCCACTTCGGTCATCAGTTGCATTGGCGTAATTCCAAAGTGTCGAGCCTCATTCGCCGCTTCACTAAACGGTTCCACATCAACGATTCTCACGTCAAGCTTTCCACTACTTAGCTCTTCGAATTGACGCAGTAATCCGGAAAGTTGCTTACGTGTCTCTGTATACTCTCGCGGGACTTCCGGGCTGAGGTAGGCCTGAATTTCAATTCTGCTATCGGATTCGATGGAGTCCAAAATCATATGGCTTGCCGGGGTAAGGCTAAAGAGCTTTTCGGCCGTCAAATCGACCCGAATTGCAGCTACTCCAGCCCAAATTGTCACACAAACCAGCACAACAGCCAAAGACACCGTCCGAATCCCGTACTGCACCCCTATATCTGCCTGTTTGCCTGAAGCCCATAAGCGTTTGGACATCACGACCAGATTTAGATAAAGCATAACCGCGGTCAGACTAACGAAATAAAGCACTCCATCAAATGGCACGACTCCCATGCCAAAATCCTGAAATTTACGAGCCAAGCTAAGCGATTCAATCGCCTCTCTTGCTCCTAAGAAACCAGCTGCTGTATCAAGGAAAACTGGAACTCCACAGAATGCAATCCCTAGTACAAAAGCTACGGTCATGCTAGTAGTCAGCATCGATGCCAACATACCGGCAGCAAGTAAAGCGCCACCTGCCAACCAATATCCAAAATAAGTTGATGCCAGCAGGCCAAAATCGGGTTCGCCGATGAAGATTAGAATAATGACATGCGTCATGGATGAAAGTAAGGCTAAAGAATAGACCGCTAAAACGCTTAGGTACTTCCCTAGTAAAATTTCCAGGTTGGTTGCAGGTAGAGTGTAAAGCAGCTCATCCGTACCACTTTTTCGCTCGTCCGCCCAAACACCCATCGTTAGCGACGGAACGAAGAATAACAATAACAGAGGGAACCACTCTGTTAGTTGATCTAATACGGGCTCATTTGCTGTAAAGAATTCAGCATCAAACCCCAGGGCGCCGCCGGCCACAACAAATACCACTATAAACAGGTATCCAAGTACTCCTGAAAAGTAGCTGGATAGATTACGAATCAGAATCGGCCAGATTACACCAGGTCGAATATTCATTGATTAGTCCTTATACCCTTCGGCATCAAAATGGTGATGCGAGTTAACTATTAGACGATGTCAAGTCTCGGAAACGCTCTTCCATGGCAGATCCATCTGTTCCCAATTCTGAGGTAGCTCCATCGAACACAATCGCACCATCATTAATGAGAACGACTCGATCACAGACAGCATGTACTTCCTGCAGAATATGGGTCGATAGCAGGACTGTCTTTGTTTCGCCAAGCGTTGTGATTAATTCGCGAACCCCATGCACCTGATTCGGATCCAAGCCACTCGTTGGCTCGTCCAAAATAAGAACATCAGGGTCATGCAAGAGTGCCTGAGCCATTCCAACTCGTTGACGATACCCTCGAGACAGCTTGCCGATCGCTTTTTCCCAAACGTCGGAAAGCATGCAAGTACTACGTACATACTCCATTCGTTCGGTGAGGACGTCAGCAGGCATTAACCGAGTCCGTCCTACATAATTCAGGAAGGACCGTGGAGTCATTTCAGCATAGAGTGGACCGTTTTCAGGAAGGTATCCTAAAATCTCTGCGGCCTGCAAACGCTGATATGAAACGTCAAAGCCCCCTATAAGCGATCGTCCTTCACTGGGAGCAAGAAATCCCGTGAGCATCTTCATTGTCGTGGATTTCCCAGCTCCGTTGGGGCCTAGAAATCCACAAACCTGCCCGCGAGGCACGCTGAATGAGACGTTACGTGTAGCTGCAAATTGGCCGTAGAATTTACTTAGACCAACAGCTTCGATCATGGCTTGCTGCTGAGTTCCAGCGTCTTCTGCCTGATTCGCGTCACTTACTGAGGTCGATACGTATTCCGCCATTTCAATCACCTAATGTTGGAAAATATAATCACATAGATGGATAGTAAAAATGTGATTTTAGTCACGCCGATTTAACGTGTAAAGTTATGAATCCCTTTTTGCAAACGAGGAATTTTCAACGGAGCTTCCCCCAAACTTCTTCCAGCACTGAGAATGTGAAGGGATCGTAAATCTCCAGTTCTGCGGCTACGAATGGAAAGAAGTCATTGCGATAGAAATATGCCTCTGTCGCCTCAGCAAAAAACTCCTTCTCATTGGTAGTGCCATAGTGCTTTACGGTTGCTCCGGTATACAGAAGTACCTTCTGATATTTTCCGGACGCCATGGCCCGGTCGTAAGCCTTCTTAATCTCGTGATGATCAAACCCTAGGATCTGATCATGATAAGAATGTGCCAATTCATGCAGGATCACAGCTGGATGCTTCAAAATCTGCTGACGTGACAACAGAGAGGCAGCCCGTGGTAGGTGTACTTTTTTATGCAACCGCGGATCATGACCGTTGTCACGCAACCAACCGGCTCCCGGATGATATTGCATCGCGCCTAAAGTGGGATGATGGCGTTCCAGCCAAATTTCCAAAGTCTGCAACGTCTTCAACTGCTTTTCAGGTACGAAGATCTTGATACGTTGCAAATGATTCGCAAGCATCTTGATCGCATCTTTGCCTAATTCTGCGTGCTGCCCCCCCAACAAAGATGGATCCACGTGTACGGTCCAGCCTTCCAAGTCCATCTTAACCGGATCAAATCTAACGCCTGAGGCTCGTCGGTTCTGACTGTAGACCCATTGCCATAATTCCTGCGAAGCAAAAGCATCTTTCCAGCTATCGTGACCTCGCCCTTTGATTTCTGAATATTTCGGATTCCCTCCGGCATTTCCCAATGCTTTGACAATAGAACGGGAACGCTCCACCGTAATTGCAGTATCTTGATCACCATGCCAAGTCCAAATCGGCAAATGGGCAATTGATGCCGCCAATGTGTTATCCGCTCCTCCACAAATGGGTATCGCTGCAGCGAAGTAATTGGGACGACGTTGAATCGCATCCCACACTCCGTAACCGCCCATTGACAATCCCATGACATAGATTCGATTCAAGTCAATTTGATTGGACGATTTAGCCACAAACGCATCTAGCAACTCAAAAAGTGACTTCATCGAATTGGAGATAGGAGGCATCTTGTGTGACTTTGTCGACCAGGGGACATCGACCCACAGTTCGTCATGAGGAACCTGTCCGGCAAGAATGTACGATTCAAATCGAGAGGTTATTCCAGCTGCTTCAAAGGCTTTGATCGCGCCCGCATCTGTCAACTCACCTTGGTTATCATCGCCTCGCCCTCCAGCTCCATGCAGAAATAGAAGCAACGGGTACTTCTTATCGGCCTTGACATCACTTGGAGCACGATGACGATAGTTCAAAACATTTCCATCTTTACTTTTCCAAGTGGCTGCCGAGTATTCATCCACTAGGTCATCCGCAACGAGGGTGGTAGTCACGAGTGGCGCCAATAGCAGCCAGCAAACGCTTAAACGGGTGAATTCTCTCATCTGTTGAAGTCCTATCGAAGTGAGGCCCAGAGTAATTTATTAAAGTGTCATTTGCCAACTATATATGAACGAACGGTAGCAAAGCTTGAATGTACCCCGTACCGAGGTGGAATGCGAGTAGTACGAAGCCTAATCCACAGTCCAAGTCAGCGTTTTCATAAACTTCGATGCGTACTATAATAGGAACCAGAAGGCGATTGCTTTCAACTCATTATTCCCACCAACAACCCCTCCTTAGCTAAGTTCTAATGCTCTTAAACCGAAGTTTAGTATTTTCTTGTGCAGTCGTCGTTTCTGCATCCATTACATCTCTGGTCAATGCACAATCTCCTCAGCAGGTATTCGTGAAGGATATCCAGCCGATCATGCGTACGTATTGCTATGATTGCCACAACGCTGAATTACAGGAAGGAAAAGTGCGTTTAGACAACTTAAACCCAGATTTGGTCGGGGGCCCGGACGCCCAACGCTGGCACCATGCGTTGGACATGATCAACCAGGGAGATATGCCTCCAGAAGACGCAGAACATCCTGATGAAGCGACACTCGAGAAACTGACCGACTGGATTCAGATTGAGTTAGTGAAGTCTATCAAGGCCCATCGAAACTCTAATCGAGTGGTTATGCGGCGTATGACACGTGAACAATACACCAATACGTTGCAGCAGCTGCTGGGCATTGATGTTAATTTTGGCGATGCGTTACCTGAGGATGCCAAATCAAAGTCAGGGTTCACCAACAATGGGAACGTGCAACAGATCAGCCCACTCCATCTCGACTACTATCAAAAAGTCGCCCGAGAGGCCTTGGCACAGACCATTTTCACTGAGAAGCCCCACATTACCCGCTATAAAATCCAAGTCGGTCTGGATATTGGAAAAGAGCTACCAGGAGAAAAGAAATCCGGCCAATTCGGAGGTTACGTTTCACAGCCGGTAAGTAATAGCCACATCATCCCTGACGTACTCAATGAAGCCGGTGAACCAATCTTTATTGACCCTGCCAGCCGCCCTTCACCTTACAACAACATTTTGCACAATCTAGGAATTGGGATGCGAGGTTCGGATCGTAGTCGTTATGCAGTGGTTGCCGAAGGCATGCATCTCGACTCAGCATTTCAGCATGTAGAAAGAGCACCGGGCGCATGGCACGCGCCATCACCTAACCTGAAAATGTTAATCCGTCGTGACTTCCCAGTTCAAGGCAATTTCGCATTTCGAGTCACGGCTGCTAGAACCTCAGGACGTAACGCTCAACTTCGAAGGACTTATGGCAACAAGGACCAAATCACCAAAGTCACCGATACCAAAACAGAGAAGCAGTCGGGAGCGTTTTCCGTCAACGGTGGTGATGCCTACAAGCTTGAACGATCTGTTTTTGAAGATGGCAAACTAATCAACGAAGAAGGGCAGAAACCGGGAAATAACCGTACCGCCCGTTTCCGGATCCGACCTCCTAAAGCCGACTTGTACCACGTGGAAATTGTCCGCAGTGCACTTAAGGAGAACACTGAAACGGAACTCTATATGGAGTTCGGTAACCGAGACAACCGAATCAACACAAAGTTCAAACTGGAGCGAGAACCGCGTGATGCCGTACGAATGTGCACCCCTCTGGGGATCGTCGCTTTGGAAGACGGAGAAAACGAAGCCTACTTCCGCTGGAACGGCCTCGTCTCAATCGACGAAATTGTATTCACTCCACTGGCGGCCAATCACAAAATCCGTCAAGAACGAGCCGAACAGGTAGCCAAGGTCGAGGCGTTGAAACTCGTCAATCGAAAACGAACCGCCGTACTCCAAGTATCTCTTGGCAATCGAACCGACGACGGGCAGGATTCTAAGACCTTCGATCGAATTCAGGAAATTAATACTCCACTCGGCGAGTTCGAATCCTATCAATTTGTCGGACGTCTAGAAAACCTCCCTACGCCACAGCTTGACCTAAATGAGATGACTTCATTGTCCAACATTTTGGTTCTCTCTGTCTGGAACGGTGACTTCATCAAAGACAAAGCAAACTCTGGCTCATCGATCATTGTTAAAGAAGTCGAATTTGAAGCTCCTTACTTCTCTCAGTGGCCTCCGCAAAGCCATACCCAGATCTTCATCGACTCGCCAAACAAAAACAATCACGAACTCTACGCCCGTGAAGTGCTGGAACGATTTATTACTCGTGCCTTCCGCCGGCCAGTCACTAAAGATGAGTTAGACCTGTATTACAATTTCTGGTCAGCAGTGCGGTCAGATTATTCCACCTTTGAAGGTGGTATTCGCGAAACGCTGGTAGCAGTCTTATGCTCACCCAATTTCATTTACCTGGCCGAAGGAGATACAGAGAAGAAGTCCAAGCGACAACGGGAATACGAACTGGCCTCTAAGCTGTCCTATTTCCTATGGAATGGCCCACCGGACCAACATCTCTACGAACTGGCAAGCAATGGAAAATTAGGAAGCAGCCTCAAAAGTGAAGTCTCACGGATGGTTCAGGATCCTCGGTCCTGGAATTTCATCACCTCTTTTTCCAGCCAATGGCTCAAACTTTATCGCCACAATGAACAGGCTGTGGACATTGGCCGCTACCCTCAGTTCACTCGTTTTATCAAGTCGGACCTGGAACTGGAAACCTACCACTTCATGAACCACCTTCTCCAGGAAGATCTCAGCATCTTCAACATGATCGACAGTGAATTCGTTGTGGTGAATCAAAACCTGGCCGAGTTTTATGGCATTGAAGATGTGGAAGGAACTGAATTCCGTGTAGTCCCAGTCTCGGCAGATCTCAATCGTGGTGGGCTCTTAACTCAGGGTTCATTCCTCAGTGGACACTCGGACGGAACACAAGCTCATCCGATTAAACGTGCCGTCTGGATGATGGAGAGAATCCTTGGTGAGTCTCCTCCACCGCCTCCGCCAAATGTGCCAGATCTCGACCCGAAAGATCCCAATACAAACAAACTGCCCATCGCTGAGCAATTGGCTCTTCACCGGGACAATGTCTCATGTCGAAATTGCCATAAAAAGCTGGACCCCTATGGTTTAGTGTTCGAAGACTATAATGGAGCAGGACTTTTGTCGACTTCGCCTGGATCCAACCCTAATACCATCGTTCAGTTGCCTGCGGGGTCCGAAGTGACTGGTGTTGCCGGAATGAAGAAATACGTTTTAGAATTCGAGCGTGAGAAGTTTGCCACATCACTGGTCGAGCACCTAATGACGTTCGCTCTAGGACGTGACATGTCTTATGTTGATGAAGAAGAGATTCACACCATCGTGGTCGCTGCCATGAAAAACGGTGGCTCTTTCCAATCCACATTACAAGAAATTATTACAAGCCCAATGTTTCTGCGTAACTAGCAGGTAAACTTAATAATAGAGAAGAACTGATTAACGGACAGTTCAAAGAACCTAAGAAGAAAGAACAACGATGAGTCGTAAATCCTGGCACTTAGACCGACGTTCCTTCCTGACCGGAGTTGGCGTCAGTTTGACACTTCCTTATCTTGAAGCAATGGCTACAACAGCTCCTTCGGTTACGGATGTGCCTAAGCGATTATGCTACATGTACTTCCCCAACGGCTGTGGTATTCCAAATAAGGATAAGACGCCTGAAGAACACAAACAGTGGAGTTGGTTCCCAATGGGTGAAGGTAAAGATTTCACCTTCACCAACACACTTTCCTGCATGGAGCCACATCGGGACGACCTCACGGTCATCGGTGGTTTAAGCCATCCACGCTCACGTCAATTGCTTGGTCACCTTGCTGGAGACTCTTGGCTGACAGGCGGTGACGTCGGAGCCAGCAACTACGCTAACAACATCTCTGTCGACCAGGTCGCTGCTCAACAGATTGGCCAAAACACTCGCTACAAGTCGTTTGTACTTTCGGCTGATGGTGGTGTTGGTTATCAATCCCGAGTTTCAACGCTGTCCTTTGATGACGCAGGAAAACCGATCCCCTCGGAACATCGACACCGTGAAATCTTCGAACGATACTTTTCACCGAACGGTGGAGCGGCAACAGCCGAACGCCGTAAAGAGATTGCCCGAGGTAAAAAGATCGTTGACCTGATTCTTGAAGACAGCAAACGGCTCAATCGCAAACTTGGCAGCCGTGACCAAGCTAAGTTGGATGAATTCCTGACTTCACTCAGCAGTGTCGAAGACCAAATTAATCGCAACGAATCCTGGCTCGACACCCCAATGAAACCCTTCAATGCTGATCACATTAATTTCGAAGTCGATGCCACGAAGAATCCAACCAACTACATCCGTAGCATGATTGACATCATGGTACTCGGATTCCAAACAGACGTCACTCGCGTCATGACTTACATGATGGCTCGTGAAGATGGGATCGGTTTCGGCGACCATTTCCCTCGTTTGGCCTGCGGCATTAACACCGGCCATCATGGCCTTAGTCACTCGTCGCAATGGGAAAACTGGAGTACTTATGACGCATGGTTGGCCAGTCACTACAGTTACATGATCGACAAAATGAAAAACATCAACGACGAGCATGGACGATTACTCGATAACACTTTAATGCTCTTCGGTAGTGCCTGTAGCACCACGCACAATGCCCGTAACTATCCGTTATTGCTGGCTGGCGGGAAAAACTTTGGTGTAAACCATGGTACTTACGCTCGTTACGATGACTCTGTTCCGATGAACAACTTGTTCGTAAGCATGCTGAATGCAGTGGACGTAAAAACAGAACGTTTCTCTGACAGTGACGGACACCTCAAAGGTGATATCTTTACTACCTAGTAACGATTCCACCCAATGACTACTCAATGCCTCTCGTCACAGCATTCTCTGAGACCGAGAGGCATTTTTTAATCCCTCTTAGGTTCACGGTAAAACTATGAAAACTCAAACTGAAGAGTTATGGGTCAATGTACCCGAACGCAGAGCCATCGTCTCTATTCATCGCGATGTGGAACGCATCGTACGGGAAAGTGGAGTCGAGGACGGATTGGTTTTAGTCAATGCCATGCATATCACCGCCAGTGTCTTTATCAATGACAATGAAACAGGACTCCATGCCGACTACGAACGCTGGTTGGAAGAGTTAGTACCATTTGATCCAGGAACCGACCCGCAACAGGGAGGATATCTTCACAATCGTACTGGCGAAGACAACGCGGATGCCCACCACAAACGACAAATCATGGGTCGTGAGGTCGTCGTAGCAATCACCAATGGGCAACTGCATCTAGGTCCCTGGGAGCATATCTTCTACTACGAATTTGATGGCCGCCGGCGGAAGCGAATCCTGGTAAAAGTGCTAGGCACGTGATGAACATGTGCATCATGCCATTTTGTCGTTTAAAATATCGGGTAACTCTGAATCCACTTTCAACACAAAGGCATAAACTGATGCGGCATTTGCAGCTCTCCCTGCTGACACTCAGCATTCTCACATTCTCCACTTTATGTCAGGCTGTGGAACTAACAGCAGGTGCTGCGAAAATAGACATCACCCATCCAGCCAAGAAGCTGGTAGAAATCCCGCTTCACGCCCGGGCATTAGTCCTTAAAAGCGAAGATACGGCGCTTGTGATCGTTACGATGGATGTCGTCTCCATTGGCGAAATTGGATCGATCCCGGATGACTTCCAGAGCAATGTTCGCGCCCGCATCAACGACAAGCTTGGAATTCCCACTCAAAACATCATGTTCAACGCAAGCCATTGTCATGGGACACCTAGTCCCAAATCAGAAGACCTCACCGTTCAGGTCATTCAAGAGGCTTATCGTGAGCTCGTCCCCGTTACGCTCTCAGCTGGACGCGGTCATGAAGACCGTATTCAGGAAAATCGCCGGATGCAGTTAAAGAATGGAGGAGAAATCGATGTCCGTCATGCTTACTCCCTGCCTCCCAATAAAGCGATTCTCTCCACAGGCCCCATCGATCCTGAAATTGGTATTTTGCGAGTCGATAAACAAAACGGGGACACACTGGCCGTTCTCTTCAATTTCGCCTGCCATCCCATTCAAGGGACCCCCGTCAGTGCAGGAGACACCTCGGACATGACGGGTTACGCAGCACAGGTCATTGAAGACAATCTTGATGAAGGGACGATCGCTCTTTTCGTTCAGGGTTGTGGGGGAGACATCAATCCAATTGCCTACAAAGATGTTGACCACCCTCGCAATGCCGAGACACTTGGAAATCTGCTGGGCCTAAGCACGCTAAAAGGGATCCGTAAGGCCAAGGCCAGTGATGACCAGCGACTACTTGTTATCAATGAAACCCTCTCCCTTCCACGTTCCAACCTTGCCCCTCGTATCTCCGAACTGGAATTGTATCGTGAAACTCTAGTGAATAGCTTTCGAGGAACAACCCTGAATTTACGTCAATTTATTCACCTAACCAACAAGCACAATCTTTCCCCTGATGCTCCCTCCTACCACATCAGTCGTTATCTTCATGACAAAAAGCTAGGACACCGATATCTCGAATTAATGGACGCGAATAACCGTCAAAATATGAATAGTTATTTAGAGAACATTTACCGCATGGAAGAACTAACGCGAGTGAATGCCAATCTTCGCCTATTGAAAATGCATCAACAACAGAATGTGGATGCTGGCAAACGAACGATAGACGTAGAAGTCATGGCTCTGAGACTCGGGAGTTTCGTGATGATCACCTTTCCCGGTGAGTTAACTGTCCCTATTGGACTCGGGATCAAGGAGCGATCACCCCACCCCAATACTTTCGTCGCGGGATACACCAATGGCTACATCTACTACTGTCCGACGGCCGAGCAACTTAAGAATGTTGGAGGTGCTCAGGAAGACAGCGACTGCATTTTAGATCCCGAATGGCAGGAGCTGTTCGAGACCAAAGTGACGGAATTGCTAAATCGACTGTAAGCGAAATGCCCCCATTACTGCCCAAGCCATCAGACTAACCGTTACAGATTCCAACCACGAGCGATTGCACTCTGGGAAAGATTTCCTTCCAAGCAAGCCTCTTCCAGGAGAAGCCTTAGCGTTGCTCGGCCGGCGGTAGAGGCACTTGTTTCGGTCCGGAGAGGTACAAAAACAAATCTCGGATCTGTTCGTCGTTTAGCTCCAGCAACATCCCTTCGGGCATCATTGACTTATTCGTAGGAATAATTTCATCCACTTGATTCATTTGCAGCTGCACTTCATCATTTTGTGTCTGTAGTTTCAAAAATCGATCGTTTTGGTGCGTCACAAAGCCACTGTATAGCCGTCCCGAAGTTGTAATCACTGTTGTCAACTTGTATGCAGCATCAATTTCTGCACTCGGATCCAGTAGATTGCTCAATAGATAATCGACCTTTTTACGACCTGAGCCCGTCAAGTCTGGACCGACACGGCCACCTTCCCCAAACAGCCGATGGCATTTGAAGCATGTCTTGTAAAACAACAGCCTGCCTTGCGAAATATCTCCCTGACTGAGGTACTCTGAGCTTAACAAAACTCGCAGGCGACTAATTTCTTTCGCCTTTAAATCCTGTTGAGATCCAACGGGCCAAATAGACTCGAGTTTCTTATCAATGTCTGGATCACTAAAAGCTCTCAACTGCTCCAGGGAAAAAGCGTTAACGACTGATTTATCAATCTCGCTGGATTCAATCGCAGCTAACATTTGTAAAGCTGACGACCGCTGCGTAACCAACACGGTCACTGCATCCGAGCGTTGGTTTTGATCAAAGTCACCAAACACCTCTAATAACATCTCTGGTGTCTGCTCATTACTTAAACGGACGAGCTGTTTCAGAGCTTCACTCCGCAATTCGCTTCCGCCGAATACCATTTCATGCAACAGCTCTGTAGTCAATCCACCCGGGATCCCCGCCAGGGCTCTCATGGCCTGCTGTCGTTCGTCAAGTTCTAAAAATTCATCACCCAGCAATCCTCGCAAGCTGTCTAACGCTCCTTCGTCTCCGAAGATTCCTGCCAGGCGAATGATCTGTGAACGCAGGAGGTCGTCATCTGACTTGACCAGTTCCCGATAGAGTGAGCCCCAAGACTTGGGTTCGGCCTGCAATCCCCTTCCGTCCAGAGCCTCCAATACCCCGGTGAACATATCCTGACGATGCCCAGCATACCCATGGATGGTACGAATAACATCTTCCAGTTCAGGCGTCTCACCTTCACACGCTCGACGCATTATAAACCGTTGCAACAACGGACTCACTGAATTCGTGGCGAGCTGCAAGAATCGATCTCGATCGACAGTCTCAAGTGGTTCAATCGCATACCAAACCATTAATGTAAGCATCTCGTCTTCTATCAACGATGATTGACGCACCATGGTCTGTGCCAAGATCCAGCGATTCTGCAAAGACATTTTTTGCATCGCACTGGCAATCTCCAGCCGAACTGCGTCGGAGGTATCTCGGTATGCCAATTCCACAAGCCTACCTTGCAGTCCGAGACGCACTACGCCTTCCAGGGCAATGTCTCCAAAACCTTCCGGTTCGCCCTGATCGAACAATAATTTGACAGCCCATTTCCGGACATGGTCATAGCGATGATGGGTTAGTTCCTCCAGCTGCTTCGCGGATAACGCATTCATTCCATAGAGAGTCCATAAATATCGCAACGTTTGAACTTCTGAAAGACGACCGTTTTCGAAGCGATTTCGAATCTGTTCATGGGTCGCGATTGAGAGTGACTTCTGAAGAGACCGTTCCTGCAAAATGCGTCTGGCATGACGAACAAACCATTCGTTCTTATGAGTTAACAACTCAACCAACTGTGAATCTAACAGTTCGTGCAGATCGAATGGTGCATGTTTGATTTCACCGTATATCATCTTATAGATACGACCGCTGGTTCGATGGCTACCGTCATTATCATGGCACTCTCCAAAATCATGCCAATCGGTAATATAGACACCACCATCGGGCCCATATTTAATACTTAGGCCACGAAACCAGTCATCGTTAGCCATAAAGAGGTCATCGGCGTGCTTGGCCACATACGACGAGTCGTGTGGGAGCAACATTTCCTGATTCACTCGAGCCCCGTGTAGATTCAGCGTGAAAAGTTTATCCCGATATTTGTCCGGCCAATTATCTCCCATGTAGATCATTGCGCCACAATGAGCATGACCGCCTCCCGCAACACTATGTGTCTCGGTGGTCTCCCGAGAACTTTGCCAAGTACCACCTCCCCAATGTAAGTGATCCGCGTGCGACTGAATTCTCTGATAGACATAGGGACTATTACCTTCATTTGCCCGTCGCTGGCAGTACATCCCCGGAACAATGTGCCACAAGTGAGCGATGACGGTATTAACAGTAAACAAATCCCCGACTGCATTAAAATCCGCTCCCCACGGATTTACCATTCCATCGGCGATACGTTCGAACTTATGGGTGATCGGATGCATTCTCCACATTCCTCGTGAAATCGCTACTCGATCTTCCTTCGGCGTGCCGGGCTTTCCGACCAGACTCGTTGGATTTAGACCGATGGCACCATACAACCAGCCGTCCGGTCCCCAATGAAAATTATTCAATACGTTGTTACTGCTCACCTCGAAGCCATCTAGAATGACCACCGGTTCGGAATCAGGCATATCATCTCTATCACGATCTGGAATAAACATCAATTCCGGAGTATTTCCCAGCCAGATACCTCCATGGCCAAACGCAATTGCGGTGACGTAACGTCCTCCCTCCCAAAATGTTTTGCGACGATCGAATTGTCCGTCTCCATCCGAATCCTCAAGGATAATGACACGATCACTGCGGTTATCGGGATCATATTCCGGGTGCGAGTAGTTTTCGACGATCCATAATCTTCCTCGGTCATCAAAATCAAAGGCGATCGGCCGTCGGATATCGGGCTCGCCGGCAAACAGAGACACCTTAAATCCATCGGGCACTGTAATCCGTTCGAGAGATTGCTGAGGTGTCAGCGAAACATCATCGGGATTTTGAGAGTTTTGTACTCCATTAGGCAAATCCGTTTCTATTGAGAAACAGATGGAAGGTATGGACAGTAAAAACAGAGCGAATATTGAGGTGATAGTTTTCATAATCAAATTCTAGCACGATGAGCAGGGAATTGAGAGAAATACACCATGGCGGTACGATGGATAAAGCAATCTTCCCCGTCCTTTGTCTGAAAATAAGCATCATGCCTAAACTGACTAGATTTTCCTACATTGTCTTGCTGTTCCTAACTTCTTCGGTCTTGGCCAAGACTCCTTACGAAGTGAAACCTCTGTCTAAAGAACTCGCCGAGGAGTATAAACTTGACACATCGTTCTATAAAAAAGCAACGTATGTACAAGACATCCTCATCGCCACGTCAGACAAGGTCTCTGATTATGCTCATTTGGAAGCAGCATACCTGTATGACCAAATTATGTCGTCGATCGATAAAGAAGTGGCTCAACGTATTCGTGATCGCCGAGTTTTGTGTATCTTAGTTGGCCATGACGAACTAACCTCGCAAATTCCGCAGTTCAAATCAGACAAGACGGGCAAGGAACTAGACTTTTACAATTGGCGTAGTCGTGGATTCCTGACCAAGGTGGGAGACCGAAGCGTTGTATTGTTTGCAGAAGAGGATGTTATGGAATACGAAGGCGGAATGCGTCTCGAAAGCATCCTGATTCACGAATTCGGGCATGTGGTTCAGTTTGCCGGAATGAGTGAAGCCCAAGTTCAAAAGTTAACCGACGCGCATGCCAGAGCCAAAGCGGCAGGTATCTGGAATGATGGACGAGCTGCTCAGCGATATCGACGAGTTAAAAGCGTTACACCGGTCAGCCTACTAGAAGCATTGGTCAAATCGTTTCCAGATCAATCTCCTGAACTAATCAAGAAATGTCTCAATGGCGGTGACATCCTAGTCAATGGAAAGCCCACAGACTCTAAGGCTCAGGTCACTGTTGAAGATAAAGTTTTAATCGTATTTGGTGGCCCTAAGATTTGTTACGCTCAACGCAACAAGGCCGAATACTGGGCCGAAGTCCTGCAATGCTGGTACAACACGAATCGCACCATGGATCACGATCACAATCACATCCATACGCGTGAACAGTTACGAGTTTATGACCCTGCCGCTGCTGCCTTATGTGAAGAAGTACTTGGAAATGGTAAATGGAGATTTGTCTCACCACGAGACCGTGCAGGCAAGAAACACCTTAAAGGTTACGATCCTTCGGCTGCTCCCAAGGTGTCTCTACTACCCCATATCGAAACGGCGGCGTATGACTATTACGACAATTACTGGAAAGACTTCTGGCAGAGACTGGCAGATAAGCATTTAGGAAAATAAAAAATGCTTTCGAAAACAAACCAAGACGTATAATTTAGGAGACTCGATTGTCGCAGGGGAATTGACAATCGAACTCATCAGGAACAATTGATTGATGAATCTTCAATTTCGAATTATTGCTTGGGCTGTTTGTGCGGCTCTTCCCGTCACTATAGGTTGCGACGACAAATCGGAGACAGCTATCGTCGAGAATCTTCAAGTCGAACCTGTCGTTTTTCTCGAAGACATTCCTGAACAACCTCTTTCACTGCCGCAACAAAGTGAAACGCATCAGGATTTGTCGCAATCGCTGGCATTACTGTCAAATTCAGTTGGGCAATCCAACAATGCCACTGAAGTGAATCGCCGCCAACTACCGATCGCCCCGACTGTTAATCCAGGCGTATTTTACGGCGATGAAAAAGAATACCAGAAGATGATGATTGTGCAGGAAACACCTCTGGACATCGACCGGATCTCAACGGACCCGACGACCAATGCGGATTACCAACAGCTGATGGAAGAGGAAGTAAGGTTATACCCAGACGACTTTGATGGGATTTATAGCTGGGCTGGGCCTGAGGTGGAGGGGTATGAGGAAGTCATTAAGTCGATGCCTGCGGATGACCCAACTTACAGGACACCTGAACAAAAGGAAAATGATCGTCTATTGGTGGAAACCGATGTAACAGACGAGTATTTGGGATACCACCGTCGGCGACAGGAGTTTAACCGAAAGGAACGTGACTCCAAGAAAGACGCCAAACCCAAAATCCCTAACATTCAGGAATACATCCGTGCCAAACGTAGAACGGCATCCTAGTCCGGGTCGTTAACGAACTTCTTATTGACGGACGTAATACATCCGTCCATCTTCGGCGCCACCCAAATAATCGGGGGTTCCATCTCCGTTAAAGTCAACGACCGTCGGGCTCGTTGTATGTCCGCGAATGTTCCTTTCAACCAACGGACCAACATCTTCGAATATCCATTTGCCCGACTCTGTTTTTCGCTGGAGTAGTAAATTTGCATTGGTTGAATTCACCAATAAATCCTGCTTCCCGTCACCATTCCAATCGGTAAGCCAAATTTTGCGTCGCCCACTGCCCCCAGCCTCTCGGTTATTCAGCCGTAAAACCCCAGGCCCCTTATCAATGACACCGTGTCCACTATTAGTGACGCTATTATTGAGCGAATAAAACACGCGTTCGGGCCCAAGCAAAGATAACTCACCATCTTGTCTTACGCGACGGAACCAAGACAGATAGCCTTCGTGATCCAACATTACTAAGTCTGTCAAACCATCCTGATCCCAATCGACGGCAACAGGTGTTGTCCTCCATTGTGACACCAATTCATCTTGCTCTGGTGTCCACCACATCCATCTTGGCTTGAGTGGCTTATCTTTCCACGCAACGGAGATCCTGGCGGGAGTGGCGAATTTAGGGGATTGCCGAGTTCCGATATTCCGTAACAGTTCAATTCGGCCCCAAATTCCATTTACGAGAATGTCGTGAAGCCCATCATGATCCCAGTCAGCAATACTGAGCGTGGTATATCCCCATTTAGCTTCTGCTGGTCCCTGAATACTTCCATTCTTTCCAGCCAACACGCGAAATACTTCTCCGCCAGCCTCGAGCCGAAACGGGGCGGCCCAACGGGGTGACTCGACTCCAGCTCCACTCAGGTTTTCAAACACCTCAATGAATCCGGCTGTATTCCCAGACACGATGTCATAATCTCCATCGCCATCCCAATCGAAGCCGACCGGTGTGGCTAGAGCTCCACTTTTCAAAGTGTCTGCTTGCTGCTGAAAATAAACTGGCGACTTAAAAACTGGAATATGTTTTTCAAGCAACCCTGTATTTTCGATCAAGGCTACTCGACCATCTTCATCGCCAACTACAAGGTCGACATCCCCGTCGGAATCCCAATCTATGGCTACCGGAACAATCATCTGCAATTCCATTTCCAACGGCCCGCCATCGGCTGTTTTCAATGAGATGCCACGAGCATAGACCGGCCTAGTCCGAGAGCCAACATTTTGAAAGTAGGTGAATCCGTCGACGAACTCACCACACAATAAATCAAGGTCACCATCCCCGTCAAAATCTTCAAAGTTTGGCGAGGGGCAGCCATAAGTGTCCAAGGGTTTCCCTTCTGCTTGCACCTGAATGGGAACGTCGGGATACACGGGTTCGGCTGTTGACCCCTCGTTGATAAACACAAAGACAAATCCATGGAGTTTACCGTTGGTCCATTGTCCATTTTTATCCCAGGCATCGTCCCAGCCGTAGTAACTCCAGTCTTCAATCCCACAGACCAGATCCAATACGCCATCTCCGTTATAGTCAGAATATCGCCACTGATTATGTCGGACCTTCGGCCCATTGGTTGCCGGCCCCTGATGCTTATACCATTTAGCTGGAATCGGCAGCGTCTGAGCTTCGGCCGTCCCTTGGGTAAGAAATGAAGTATATTCCTTCCCGGGGCTAAGCACTCGCATCCCCTGACTAGTGTAACTCGGCATGACATAATGAACTGTCGAACTAAGCTTTTTTGCAGGCTCAAAAACCGGCATTTTATTTTCTGACGTTAACCCTGTCTTATTTTCAAAAAACCACACTCCGTTGTGAGGTTTGTCGGGGCATGAAACAAGCAAATCGAGATCGCCGTCACCATCTACATCCGCAGGAACGGGCCAAGCCCAAAGCCCAACCCCCAGGTCAACGACCAAGCCTGGGTTATTATATTTGAGTGGTTCCACATCCTGTGAGTTGACAGGAAAAGTGAAGTAGAAAACGATCGCGAGGGTGATTATATTTTTCATCACTTCATTATATAAATGCCACGGTTAATTTGTTGCCATCAGCTAGGGAATAGACGAAAATCACTTAACCACTTAGTATCTATCGGGCTTAAAAACATGACTTCACGTAAACTAACTCGCCGGCACTTCCACCAAACCACTCTTGCAGCATCTACTATTTTCACCGCGCCTGCAATTCTTCGTGGACGCAATCTGAATGAAAAACTCGATATTGCTGTCATCGGCACAGGCGGGCGAGGAGGAGCAAACCTGCGCAGTGTGGAATCCGAAAACATTGTCGCTGTATGTGATGTCAACCAGACGAATCTCAAGTTTGCGGAAGATCGTCACCCACAGGCCCAGTCCTTCCAGGACTTTCGAAAACTCTATGACTCGGTTAAACAATTCGATGCTGTTGTAGTAAGTACGTGCGAGCACACACATGCATTTGCAACGCTACCTGCTCTGCAAATGAAGAAGCATGTCTACTGTGAAAAGCCGCTGACTTATAACATCGCCGAGTGCCGGCGTATCCGCGAAGAAGCAAAGCGAGCAGGTGTGGCAACCCAAATGGGAACGCAAATTCATGCCGGCAACAATTATCGTCGTGTAGTAGAGTTAGTCCAAAGTGGAGCAATAGGTGAAGTGACTGAGTGTCATGTTTGGGTTGGCCGTGCCTGGGGGAGGCAATCCAAAGACGACGCCACCAAACACCGAGATATTGTCTTTGCTCAAGAACGACCGGCCACTTCCGACCCGGTTCCCTCTGGATTGAGTTGGGATCTTTGGCTTGGCCCAGCTCCCAGGAGAGCCTTCAACAATGTCTATTTCCCAGGACCAAAGTGGTATCGTTGGTGGGAATTTGGCAATGGCACGATGTCAGACCTGGGCAGTCACTGGGTCGACCTCCCTTTTTGGGCTCTAGGACTCCAGACACCGTCAGTCATTTCCGCTAGCGGGCCTAACGCTCACAATGAATTGGCTCCCGCATCCATGACTGCGACTTACACCTATGAAAAAACAAAAGATCAACCCGGACTGAAGCTTCATTGGTACCAAGGGACCTACAAACCACAGGCCTGGATAGACGGCACAATCCCTGCATGGGGCAGCGGCGTTCTTTTCGTAGGCAAAAAAGGGATGTTGCTCTCGGACTATGGCAAGCATGTACTATTGCCGGAGGATCGATTTAGCGAATTCGAAAGACCTGAGGCTACCATCGAGGATTCAATCGGGCATCATGCCGAGTGGATTCAAGCATGTAAGACTGGAAAACCCACCACTTGTAATTTTGAATACTCCGGATTGCTCACTGAAGCTAATCATTTAGGTAATGTCGCATTCCGCAGTGGCAAAACGCTTCACTGGGATTCTGAAAAAATGGAAGTAACGAATCACTCAGATGCCGAACAGTTCATCCATCGGGAATACCGTAAAGGATGGTCACTAACTTAGAAATCGAGGTTGATTTATTCTCTGCGACTTGGAAGAATACCGTTCTTTGTGATTGTGTAAACAATCACAAAATTTTATTTCAAGCACCGGAAATAGAGGATTCCTCGATGAATGAGACGCTTCCTACTTGCGAGTGTCCTAAATGTCAGGCTGTCATAACCATGCTTATGGCCCGAATACGAGAACTTGAAGCCAGTCTGGAACAACATGATTCTACGATGACCAATCATCGACGGGTTTTGCTTAACCAGTTAAGCGAATTAAATAGACTGGCAAGCTAAAAGCTTGTGTCGGTTCCACAAAACGGAATGTGGAGTCCTGGTATTTGGTGTCAGAGCGTTGCACATTCTAAGCAGCAACTCAAGCAATTCTTTTAACGCTCACGATTCCCGAACACCCATTTACCACTGTGAAATCGGTTACCAATATCGAGGCACCAGACTAATTCTAGAGTGTAGGTTGCACGATACGTATTTGCTGGTTGGGTTCGATCTGGCTAACAATCTGCTGCTGCCCATTGGGCCATAATATTTCAACCTCAAAAGATTGAGTATCCTTGCCGAGTCCAAACGTAATCACAGCCTCGGTCTGAGATAAATAGCTCTTAGAAGGCATCATCACGCGTCTTTGAACACCACCGGGATACCTTAGTGTCGCAACCGCACCAATACCCTGTTGATTATCATTCGTGCCACGAAGTTCAATCCGCAACCAATCATTGTTTAACTTTTGATCATTCCTTAAAAGTCGTGGAGATCGGCCACTCGTTGTTATAAGTAGGTCTAAGTCTCCGTCAGCGTCAATGTCGGCATAACTAGCGCCCCGACCAACCAACGGTTTAACAAATTCTTCCCCCAGGTTTGCTTCATTCATACGAATAAACTCGGTATCGTAATCGAAACCTGCATTCCAGAACAATTGAGGAGCCTGTTCATAGAATTGACTCTCCTGCACTTTATTAATCTCTTCTTCAAGATGACCATTCGCTCCGAAGATATCCAATCTGCCGTCGAGATCAAAATCAAAAAAGAACATCCCGAACGTTAGGTCAGAACGAGTCTGCGGCCCAAATCCAGTGGAAATCGCCTCGTCA
This sequence comes from Rhodopirellula sp., assembly GCA_002701385.1. GTDB lineage: Bacteria > Planctomycetota > Planctomycetia > Pirellulales > Pirellulaceae > UBA721. Next base: position 40,317 of record NZVD01000036.1, read on the forward strand.
ACAAATGACAATGCCGCGCCGTCACATACATACAAAGCGCTCATTTCATTGGCAAAGTTTCCTATGCCAATCCCAAGGCAGTCATCATTTCTAAAATTCGCAGCATCAATGCCCATTGCCCCTCGAGCATTACCATTGGGATCGAAAGCGATTCCTGCAAGAATTCCTTGTTCCTCAAATGTCTGGTTGCCCTGATTTACAAATAGGAAGTTTCGAACTGTATCATTTGAAACCACTAAATCCAGGAATCCATCCAGATTTACATCAATTGGAATGACACCGAGGGACTTCCCAACTGCCACCCCTTCCTGATCTTCGTTAACTACCTGTATGCCCGCTTGCTTGCTGATGTCGGTAAAGGTTCCATCACCGTTATTCTCATAGAGTTGACTAAAATCGCCACTAAATGAAGTGGGAGGACCATAAGCCCTGCCAACCCCAACAAGACTAAATCCCTGACTTAAATCAATTTCCTTTGACCACATAATATAGCTGCAAACAAAGAGATCTAAATCCCCATCATTCTCCATATCAAACCAAGTGCAACTCGTTGACCAACGACTATCCCCTCCAGCTAAACCTGCAATCTCTGTCTGATCAACGAAAACACCATCATCATTACGTAAAAGACGATTACTACCCAATGCGGAGATGAAAACATCTACATCACCATCGCTATCGTAGTCAGCGACAGCACAACCCATTCCGTACATTTCGAGATCCAAACCGGCTTGTTCTGACACATCTGTATAATTACCTTGACCGTCATTCTCATACAATTGACTTGTCGCAACGGGTCCCCCCGACTGAGAGCCTTCCCATGGCATCGAGTTAATTAGCAGGATATCCTGATCGCCATCATTGTCGTAATCCAGAAAAGCACAGCCTCCCCCCATCGTTTCGGGAAGCAACTTCTCTCCTCGTGCTCCATTTTCGTGATCAAATGCCAAACCCGAATTCTCGGTGACATCAGTAAATTTGACTTTGGGGATAGTAGCCAGCATCGCATCCCCTCCAGCGCCTAAATCCCGAGACTGTACTACCTTTCTTTCGGTTTCGGTGATTGCAATTTCCGGCTCAGATTCTCGGATAACAAACACATAAACAAACGCCCCAACCATTGCCACAAAGAAAATCAACACCAAGGATCGTCGAAGCATGACACCAATAATTTCATCATTTTCCTCATCAACAATTGGTTCTTCAACATCACTTATCCGATCGTCTACTGGCCCCCCAGTTTGTTCGGTGTCTAAATTAAACTCATCCACGATTTGCTTCTTTCATCGGCATATCAAATTTAAATGACTAGGGTGACTCAGCAGTGTTCGTAGCCTGCTTGAATTCAGTCTCTTTGGTCAAATCATAAATAACCAGGTCTTCAGCGGCATGATTTGCTGCGGGGTACTTCTGACGAGCCAATGCGACAGCCCTGTCTCTAGCATTGTCATCAGTTTTATATCTACTGTGTAGCTTGCGATGTTCTTCAGATTTCTGTTCGTCACCCAACAGGCTATAGATCAGACCCAGATTGTAATGAGCAGTAACGTTCTCAACATCCAGGGCTAATACTTTTTCAAATTCGACAATAGCACGGTTCAACAACTCTTCCCTCTTCGGCCTGCGTACTTCTCCGCTTTGCCGTTTGGCAAGATCAAAAATCGTCTGGCCAAGCAGGTTTCTAACACGGTAATCTTTTGAAAAATCAAATTTGCGTTCGATCATTTCGGGGGTCTTGTCATCGAGGGCAGCACGCAAGTATCTCTCTGCGTCCTCGAGATTTCCCATCTCACGAGCGATTTGGCCACTCATCCAATTAACTGTCCATGGCGGAGCAGCTTTTGGACCGGTAAAGGAGGCTGACTCATTAATCGCCGTTAAGGCTTCATCCAAACGACCTTCTCTGTAAAGCACGCGAGAAAGGTTTAAAGCACCGTGGTATAAGTCAAATCCCGAAACCTTATTAAACGCCATTGATGCCTGACGTAATTCAGCCTTGCCTTTCAGTAACAATCCAATTCCATAATCGTTCCAGCGTTGCCATTCGGGAATATCTTTCACAGGAAGTGACTGCGAAGGCTTGAGCTGTAATCCTTCTACGGGAAAAGTCACGCCATCCTCAGCAATCAGTGTTACAGGAAGATCATTAATATACGTACCGTCACTCGCTCGCCGCCCACGAATTGGTTCACCTTTTACCAATCCCTCCTGCGCGACAATATTCATGTATTCCTGATCGAATTTACGGTAATTTAATCTTGTTTCAATCGAGATCGGGGCGGAAAGGTTCTCAGGAACAGTGAATTCATAGTGCACCGTTTGTGCCGCCCCTGGTGGTATTTGATGGTTATACAACGGCACGAATATATCTTGTGCATTTCGCCGATTAATCCTGTTACCATTTTTATCGAGCATAAAGACATTTAGGTAATGAGACCATGGATCTACTTTCTTGACAGCGTTAAACCCACCGCTTCGTCCAATGACCTTGTCGCCTGACTTAACAATAATTTCGAGCCAAATCTCATTCGAATCTACCGTTCCTTGAGTAAACAGATGGCCCAGAGTCAGTGTACGCACCACTACATCTAGCAAATAACGTCTGCCAGGTTTTAGGGCGGGAACTTCAGGATTTAAAGGGGCGATTAATTCTGCCGATATGTCATTACCCTCCCGAATTCCAAAGATATCCACTCGGCACGAACCTTTTAGAAACTCTTGATGATAGTCAACTGTTTCCTCGGAATTCAGCAGCCATGCGATCCCCGTGTTAGCTCCCTTAAATGTATGATCATGGATTTCTAATTTACCGAGATCAGAAAAGTCTTTGGCGCCAAAGTCGTCACTTTCGACCAGAGGCATGTGACACCCGTTACAATCCTTTTCAGCTTGTTGAGGATAGTAAAAACTTGTAATACCATTCCCGGAGACTCCGCTAAGCAAAAATGCATCATAATGGTTTTGGCCACGAAGGAAATCCCGGTAATGAGTTACTGCATGTGGCAAATGGACTTTATGGCATGACGAGCAAAACTTAGCGCCTTTGTGAACCTCTGGTTTAAGAAAAGTCTTCTTGTGGAATGCCGGCTTCGCTTTAATAAGTTGCTGATTAATCCATTTCAATGTGTCATTTTCACTAAACGCAAATGGGTAATGTTCCGGTTCCGTGATTACATAATGAGCATTTCCTTTGGTTGACGGGACGTCTGTAATCGCGTGACAGACTGTACACGTAATGCCGGCATGGGCTGTTTCGTGATTTTCAATATCATAATCGGGGTCATCAAATTGCCCACTAAAGAAAGGGACAGGGTCATGGCAGCCGGCACACCAGCGGGAAGATTTGACATTCCCGTCTCTCTCTAAAGCAACTTTTCTTGTCTCTTTTATGGAGGCCAGATATGCCGGATTATTAAATGAGCTGAAATGATGCGCGCTATGGAACCAACCGTCGTAAGCATCCTCATGACACTCTAAACAATATTTATTGTTCATTAAGGTTTCTGAATTGATTAACGCACCATCACTGGTGCGCGCTAACGAAGGTTCGAAATATTTATCTCCCTCAACTGAAAACTGAGGCTTCTCGGCGGACATTTTCACAATGACAACGAAAAGAACGCTAAGTAGTACGATGGCGCCATAGTTGACCCCAGCCTTCCATCTGATTTTTGGACCAGACAGGCGATGAAGCCAATAAAGCCAAACGGCAGCAATTGGACAGGCCACGTGAATCCAGTAAACCACTGCCCGAGACAATTCGTGACGAAGATCCAGAAACCCTTCGATTCGAACAAGTAGTATACCACTGATTAATACCACAACACTTGTCCAGAACAATGCGTATCCAATACGTACTGCTCTTCGATTCTTCCGATCGTATGTGTTGTATATATGGATGATCCCGAATACTACAAAGGGTGCTACCAATGCCACGCCAAGAATGAGATGCAACAGGAACATCCACATATACATTGGGTCTTTATAAATATCCCCCGATCCCCAACGTTGGCTACACCACTCCAAAAAGGTTATCCCCGCGAGATAGACACTGTTTGCTGAAAGCAATGCAACTAAACCAAAAACAACATAAAGCATATACCGTAGTTTTGGCCCTATGCTCTTACGAGGTTTCCTTCGTCGTATTTTTTGGTCTGGCACGTATCAATGCCCCTTAGCACTATAGAACGGTGATCTTCTTAGAGTTTGAATGCACCTAAAGTTGTGAGAAATCCTATTTATGGGTACAGCCCATAAAATATTTTCGGGCATATTGTGCATAAGTCTTAGCATTTAGTCGTTATTTGATTCAAAGCAACGGTATTCTACTTTAAGTTTGGGCGTATCTCTCCCAACAAGCCATAAATAGTGTACGTACAGAGCAGTAACATGGTTTTGCTCGCAGAGCTTGTTTTCAAGGAATTCTGCTGAAGTCTATGCACTCTTATATTCTTCTATTCATACTTAGAAATTCTATAAACGCTCAATTTCGCATTAGGTTCCAAAAGTTCCCTCGATCAAACTCGCGAGTTTGATACTGCTCAAGATAAAGTCGGTACTCAGGAGTATCTACCGCCTCCACAGTCCTATCGTCGACAGGGGGGTATTGCTGCATTCCGACAAAAGGCAATGGCTCGACCTGATACCCTGTGATCGTATTCAAGTCGGCATCTTTATCCCAGCCGATCGAATGAATTAGAAAATCCCGTGTCCAACCTTCTCGCACTGGCGGCAACTCATCGAACAAAACAGTCATTTCATCTCCCCCGCCAAGCACAACCAACTGGTTATCCTGCTGAGTTAGCAGATCCGTCGTTTCTCCGAATCGAGTAAAGCTTCCTGCCATTGGTGGCCAAAGCACCTCCGTCTTGACTTGGTCATAGTCGTATCGCTCGGGACCGTTGTTAAGACGAGGAAGTCGTGCGGAAAATCCTCGGTAATGCAAATCCGCTTTACTCAGATTTGCGTTCTGGAAGACCGGAAGTGCTGCTTCCGCATCAACAGCCACTAAGATTTGATCCCAATACAATTCCATTGACGTAGACATGCGCAAGCGGAAATCATCCTTCTCGAACTCATCAACCGGAATCTTGACAACAATCGTCTTTGTCTTTCCACCAGGGAAGCCCATGTTCGGCACGACCTCCTCCCAAGTCTCACCGGTAACAGCATCAGCCCGAGGCATCGAAAGATAAGGAGGACGTGGCCCCTGCAACTCGCTATTTTGCGACAAGGCTATATTAATAGATGTATCTGTAGGGAACATCCAACCGGTCATCACTAAATGCACACTTTCCGCCCCTGCGAGATCACCTAACTCCAACTCCACATAGTATTCCTCCACTAAACCTTGCTTGTGACGCCTATCGAACAACTTCGTAAATACTCCGTCCCGTTCCCGGAGAACCTCGCCAAGGTCGTCACCGTTACTGCCAACCGCACGGACAACCGGACGTAAGGCCTCCTGCCGAAAACTATGAACCTGATATTGTGACACCGATGGTGGTCCAACCTTTTCATTGGAGAACACCACCGTCCCCTCGGGGTGATCTAATGCAATCAATTGCACCTGATCAAAGTAAGCTGCTTCCCATAGCTCTTCCGTGATTTGCATCCGATATTGTCCATCAACGGGCACAAGCCGATCACCAGGGATTAATAGATATTCCCAGTCTCTAGTGGGCGCAATAAGTCCCTCACCAAACTGAAGACCGATTGGAGCCGCCCATAACAAATCGGTAAAAAACTCATACTTCTCACCCGTCCAAGTATACAGATAAGGACACGACCCTTTTAACAACTCTTGTTTTTCAGTGAAAGTCAAACGTGGTTTGGGAGAAAGAATATTTTGCGGAATTCCATTCGTCCATAATACTCGGACGGCTTCGGCACCTTCGCTCTTACCGACCCCAAAATGGACTACCCGACCATCTCCCTGCTGACTTTGGAAACCAGATGCACTTCTCAGGTCCACTCGAGCCCCAACACCATGTACATTCGAACGCTGAACTTTAAACATCGGATCAGGTTCAGCACATAACCTTACTTTGATCCAATGGTTTAAATTTCCACCTTCATTATCGAGGACAACAAGTTTTTCATTTGCTACGACCAGCAAATCCAGATCGCCATCCTCATCTATATCA
>NZVD01000037.1 GCA_002701385.1 Rhodopirellula sp.
ATCGTCGCCGGATAACTCCCGCCTTTTACCTGACTGTCCAAGATAGAGAGTTCCCCCACGATTCGGAAATCCGTATTGTTGTTCAACGACTTCGAGGAATACAGGTAAGCCTGAACACGAGAAGGGACATATTTCTTACCCTTTCTTACGAGGATAAGGGCTTTGCTCTGGAAGACCTGTCTTTCGGTCTTAGGATCTTTAAATGACCTCTCTACGACGCCAATGACTCTAACCTCGGCGGAAACAGTTTCTCCATTTTGTTTATGAGTTGGATTCCAATCCTTTGGGATTTTAAGCCGGGGGACCTCTTCGCCAAACGCCGCTGCGCAACCACAGCATAGTATTATCAGAACAATGACTTTTTCTATCATTAGTTTCACTTTGGTTTCTCACTGGAGCTTTAGTTCGAATGCAGTATTATACCACCGCACCTATCAGTCAGTTACTTCCTCCCGTCCTATTCTTAGGCAAAACGGTGGGATACTGTACCACTCGATTAATAAGGATCAGCCTGATCGAGCTTACAAAAAGATTTGGCCGGTAATCAACTGAGAATTGGGAGGAATTCTATTGGTTAACTATCAGCTTTACCGGTATTCGGCATACTGCCGTTGAACGGGCTAATATGGGATCCTCGCTCCTATCTCAATGCTTCGCTGCTCATTTTTCGAAACGCTGTTTGTGGAGCAGATCTTCTCATAAAATGCTTGTAGACATTTCTTTCAACTGAGAGCCATCACAGCATCCGGAATAATTCCAGCATGTCTTCCATAAGCGGCCAAGGACTCGTGTACCTCGGCAGGCTGGAAGGCAAATTTCGATAGATCGCTCTTCTTAGTCCCTCCCGAAAGCACAAGTACCGAATGGTACTCAAGCTGAACAGCTCCAAAGATATCAGTGTCCATCATATCCCCAATTACCACCGTTTCTTTAGTGCTGAGTTCCAGATCCTTTCGAACCATTCGCATCATAATCGGATTAGGCTTTCCAAGACTAAATGCCTTTCTACCAGTGGTGGCTTCGATCATGGCTGCCATAGCGCCGCAACCAGGGCGGATTCCAGTAGAAGTGGGGCAGCTAAGATCCGGATTAGTCGATATCAATTTCGCACCACGAGTTACAAAATCAACAGCTTTCTCAACCTGTTCGAGGTTAAAAGTTCTGCCTTCACCGATTACGACATAATCCGGCGATTGATCGTCAATCGCGATTCCGGATTTATGCAATGCTGTCAGCAAACCGCCTTCCCCAATCACGAAGGCAGTGGCTTTAGCGTCCTGACTTGCGAGATACCTGGCGGTCGCCATGGCGCATGTAAAGATATGTTGTTCCTCAACATAGATCCCCAGTTTTCCTAGTTTGGCAACAACATCAAGTCGGGTACGTTGGCTATTGTTTGTCATGAATCGAAATGGAATGTCCTTTACAATCAACTGGTTGATAAATTCGTCTGCCCCCTGTATTAATACTCCACCTCGATAAATCACACCGTCCATATCAATTAAGAAGCCTATCATCCCTTAAATTCCCTCAGGATATTTTGTTTGCTCTGACTCAGGAAGCTCCATTAAACAGCGACTCCCTTAAATTCAAACCACCTAAATTCATACTCGAAATATACAACGAGTAAATCCATTGCTTCATTCCACTAATCAAGTTTGCCAGCAAGCGATCGCTGGCTTACTTCTTATGTAAAGCCGGCCCTTCCAAGAAATCGTTGCTTGGCTCCTGTGTAGATTAACCCTCTTGTCTGTTGGCTAAGTATAGAAATGTTAAGCACCCTATTTGCCCTCCAAGAATTAAAGGTCCCGTTGTGGATGCTTAGTAGTATTTGCAAGCCCCGTGCCAAAGAGACTTAAAACCGATGAAAATAGTTATCGCTTTTTGATTAGGTCCATGAAGCTTAATGAATTAGGCACTTAGAACTTATTGAAATTTTTTGAATTAATGTAACGAAGGCAGGCCTTGGGCTTACCGGTTACGAATACCTGCATATTATCCGTGCAAGACTGCGCCAAATTGGTGCAGCAAAAGACGCCGGCTGAGTGAACATTTCTAAAATCTATTTCCCAAGACAAAAAATTACCACGATCTCTGCGAAGGGATTGGTCCCAAAGCCTGATTTCCAGTTACCTCGGGGGCTTTAAACATTTCAGTATTCGTCATCACGCCACCGGAATCTCTATCCCCCTTGAAATCTCTAATTAATTTGTGGACTCTTCCCGATTCCTTTAGCGTGTTTATTGGGCAAGCCGTCACCTGGGTTCATCAAAATGATTACCCGACATGCAAACATAGGCTCCAATCGCATAAAATATGATTTGAAACCTCAGGGTAACACCCTATGAAATTCGTTCTTATCACAAGCTCCAAAAAACAGAGTTTGGTTTGCATAAACTAGATATTTGCTACCGCTAGATATTTGCTACCGCTAGACCCCGCCGTCGCTAAACTAAACGATGGTTTTAGAACTCCTTGCCCACCTAGTCTTTTCAACAATGACCGACTTGCACAATATTTATGAACAGCTTAAAGAAGAGGGGGAGGTACTCGCAGGCAACTTAATGGATATTCGCCATCGCGTGGCGATTCTGACACATATCTACATTGATTCGGGTATGAACCATGCATTCTCTCAAATTGCTGCGCATGGTGCTCTCTGGGGATTAGGCTACTTTGAATCTGGCGGTAGTCTAGGACGTTTGGTTGCCTATCGGTATTTCTATAGTGCTCGAGAGAAAGCGTTTCGTCTCGGTATTTTACGAGAATTCGCGGAAGCATTCCGTCGAGTCAATCGTCAGGTTTGCATCGATACTTATGCAAATTACCAATTTACGAAACTTCATGGCGAAACCGTCGGTGCACACGAAATCCTTCCGCCAGAATTGCTAGATGCATTGAATCGGGTTCACCATGCGAGACGAAACAGAGTTAAATTGACTGCCACAGAAAAGAAAGATGTATTTGAACAGTCGTTTCGTTGCGAGCAGGAATATACAGTAGCTCCGGGGGTAAAAAAAGCAGTTTCAGAATTCGAATGCAAAATTATGAAATGGCTATGTTTGCACCCGATCGTTCGATTCAGTTACTTTCCCAAGTTTCAATTCTTTATGTTCCGTGACTTTAGTAATACCGAAGAGAGAATTGCCAAAGGACTCCGGGCCTATGATTTGGCGCAACATACAGGTTGGGACAAGGTGCTAGATTCGATGCAGTATTATGGTCAAATGCCGAATGAGTTTTTCCGTGATCCTGTGCTGCATTTTGACCGTCTTAAGAAAGAGATTATTCGAAAGGGGCAAGTCGCTTCTCAATTGAAAGAGTGATCGCGACGTTACTCACAGCGGATGCATCTGAACTAGCCAGAGGCATCTTGCTGGAACCTTTCCGTGTGCCTTCTTTCTAGCACGAACCTTCCGGATTCTATATTTACCGTGCGAAACACACGGACCGGTAATCCCTCCTTCGCTAATTAAGACCTCCGCCAAACTTATGGCAGAGGAGGAGGCGATATCAACTGATGGGATGCGGAACAAAACCCGCATCGCTATTTTTGTGATGGCAGAAGCGAAGGCTCGAGCCTTCTATCTCAAGCCTTCACTGTCGTTCCTAGATGGTTTCTCACTAACTCGCTGAATTTAGGTTTCTGCGAGGCGGTCAGCCTAGCCAACGCCCAATATTCAATTGCTACAAACCGCGTCACATGTAGCGTTTTTAACACTTTCGTTAAATCTAGAATGATTCGATAACAAGATTAGCATCTAAACCTTGCATAAAGCATAAGGAGCTAGTCGTGGCCAGTGAGCAAAGCAATAACGAATCAAATCCATATTCGACGATTGATGACGTTGAGGTGAGGAAAACACCTAATAACGATCTCGCCATCGCTCTGGTGTTCCTGTCACTACTACTCTACATAGTCGCGTGTGCTCTTCCACTCCATCTTGACGACATCGACGTCAATGGGATTACCGGCCTCATAGTTGGGTGGATTGTTCCGTGGGCATGGATTCCAAATCCGTTGTTCTTAATCGGCTTTGTATTCGCAATAATGCGACGCTATACAATCGCAACCTTCCTTGCTTTGCTTGCCTGCGTTTGGTCCATTGCCGTAGTTGCCAGTGGTGAATTTGGAGGACCGGCGCCAACCTATTGGGCCATAAGTATGATCACCCTCGCCATTGCCTCCATTACGGGAAGCGTTCGCTACAAGCAATAGAGCAGTCCTTACGCTCGCCTATCATCCTTTTGGTTACTCTTCATCAGTAGGTAGAACAAAATCTGAGCCCCCAAAGGAACGCCAGAGGCCGAAGGACTTGGATGATGTTCTTGAATTGCAAGAAATCCCAAGTCATATCTGCAAATTCGTGCGATCGACCTTCGAATCAATTCATAATTCCAATCCGGAAGAATTAGCAGCGATTTTTCTTTTCGGTCGGGAAAATTTAATTCCCGACTTGTTTCGCGGCTTGGTAAACCAAATTAATCAGGAGCTGGCTGAGCGTTTTTCGTTTTTTTTAGTATTATCTCCAAGGGCATATCGAAATCGACGATGACCATCACGGCCCAATGGGTGAGGAGCCGCTGTGTCTACTTTGTGGAACGGATGAAGCAAAGTGGGAATCGGCTGGTCGGACCGCAAAATCGACTTTGGCCAACCGGCATCAGTTTTGGGATGGCATTTCAGAATCTCTAGTTGCCCTATAACGCGAAGTTGGAAAAACACCGGTAAGGCCCAAGTGAATTAGCAATTTTTGACTTTACGGAGTCGTCTCGTTTGTCCCACCCAAATATCAATAATCTTAGAACTGGCTCAAAGCGAGCTTTGTCCCTTCGCATCCCTACGCAATTTTAAGAATGCCGTACTAGCCTATGAGAGTCGCCTTTGCACCAATCTGCGGCCCCACCTTATCGGCAACTTGAAACGTTGGCCGAGCGGTATTTCGTAGCCTCGCTATTCCCTGGCTTATGGCTTCTAATCCGTCCGTCTACCTGTTTTTGCGTACTCGTAATTCCAAATGGTTCGCATATTCCGAAAACGCTCGGTGGAATTCTCTGGCTAGCGACTATCAATCCGATTGGGACTACGATTTCACTTTCGGCCTTCGTTTACCGTTAAGGAGTGCCCCAACTACCGTATGACGCACGAACAACTGATAAGTGACCAGTAGAGTTATGGTGATCAAACTACAGACAACAGAAAACTTTAGCCAAGGATGCCACGGTAGCGGTTTAAGGATCTGGATATATAAAACAACGAGAGGCATGTGGGCGACATAGAGCCAGTAAGAGGAATCAGAGACATAACGCATCACCTTACTCTCGTGGTTTAGAAGCTTTCGGAAGACCCCCATCCAGCCAAATGTCATGAGCCAGACATATGTCACAGATACAACACGAATTAACAGATCTTGTATCTGATACACCTCGGTTCCTAACCATCCATGTTGCGTAAGTGAACCAACCCAGGCCGCATCCTCAAACTCAGACATAAGCCAAGCGTCTTTTGACCCCAATGCTAAATACAACAGAATTGAAAGTGGAATAGTAAGCCACCAGAATCGTCCGAGTTTACCTTCCGAATCATCTGCATCGAAATACCAGGCTCCAAAGAGAAAGAAGATAAAGTAATAAACAAGCAGATGGGGCTGAGGGCCCCAATGGGTCGACGTATCAGGGCCAAACTGACTATGCATTACCAGGGTTGGAATTAACGTTAGGGGGATCAAATACAGATACCGCATTTTCGAAAGCACTAACCATTTTGGCATGCGATTAATCCCAAGCAAATCGCAAACCAACGCATAGACGGCAAACATGGCGACCAGCCAGACTAAAAACCAAAGGAACCAAAAGTGCCCAAGCCGGGATTGGTGAAAGAGATTCTGTGCACGGCCATCTTCGTTTGTGTAATGCTCAGCTTCATTGACCTGTCGCCAGTACCAATTCTTAAATTGCGTTATCGCACTGACCTGTTTATCCCCACCAGGATCCACTTGCTCACCAGCTACCTTTTCCTCTTTTTTTCTCAACTCACTCCAGAATTCGTCTTCGTCCCAATCTCCAAAGACCTCTTCGTGAGGAGGGTCCGGCTTAGCTTCAACACCAAGAATTCTAGCGGCCTCATAGCGACGCCCCTTGACCCCCTCCGGACTAACGCCAATACCAAACTCCGCCGCAAGGTTCATAAGGGCATCGCGAGTCTGTATCGTAAAAGGTGCCGCAACCCCCTCAGCCGCAGTCAAACCTGCTTCATTCTCAATCGTCTCATCCACGTTAAACCGTCTGAGCAACTTCAATTCGCCATGTCTGGCAAAGATGGCCGCTGCATGCAAGGCACTGCTGCCATCCGTGTTTAATGTATTAACATCCGCGCCGTGATTGAGAAGCATTTCAACAACGCCATATTTACCAGTGGCAACAGCGTAAGCCAAAGCGGAATACCCATGTTCAGAATTAACGGAATTCGGATTTATACCTGACAAAATCAGACGACGAAGACGGCCCGTGTCATGCCTCCGAATCCGATCAAAGAAGTGTTCCCCGGCAGGCAGACTTCCACTACCAACTTTATGGAGTCCATGCCCCATCTCAACAAAAAATCTCAATTGCGGGTCCGTTGCATCATCCAGCCATTCAAGAGAAGACTCCCCTTGACCGTTTTCCAAACGCAAATCGGCACCACGATCAAACAGGTCGGCAACCCTCTCCCAATCACCCTTTACGATCGCCAACTGCAATGGTGTTTCACCTGTTTCCGGGTGCAATTGATTAACGAGGTCAGGATTGACTGCTAACTTCCAATGCATCATACGACGATCTTCGTGAGACACCGCTTCCCAAATATCCATTTGCCGGGCTACTCGTTCCCGTTCAAAAAAATCTACGATTCCTGAATGCCCGATCCCCTTGGCAATCTGCTCCGCTGTCTTTCCATCATTATTAGTCAAATCAGGGTCTGCCCCCCGAACCGTCAATCGTTCGACTAGATCTTGTCGACGCATTTCAGTGACAGCCATTAAGGCTGTAGAACCATCACTGTCTTTTTGATTGACATCAGCGCCTTTATTTAGCAGTTCCTCGATCAAACCGCGATCCTGACGCCATGCTGCTTGTATAAGCGTCATCTCCTGACGCTGCTCTTCCCAGAATTTCCGATCATGCTCACCGCGCCATTTCCCGACGGCGTCTTCCATCGACTGGATGAAAACAAGACCTAGCATGCAAGGAATAAATATCCGTGCATAACGATGTTTCAACAACGAGGTTACACCGCGTTTACGCCATAGCATCGCAGTAAAGAACCCACTAACGAGAAAGAAGAGAGGCATTCGAAACCCGTGGATAATGTTAAACATCACCTGAAAGCCATCTGAGGTTTTATGGAGCACCTGTGGATCTGCGTCATCAGTAATAATCCAACCGGGTACATACCCCAACCCAACATGCAAGGCGATCCCCAGCAACATCGCAATGGCGCGAAGTGCATCGAGATCATGCCGCCGTGCTATATTTCCTGTTGCTGCTTTACTCAAGAGTCCTAACCTGTTTTTCTTCGTTACTCTACTAAACCTATATTTCTTCGAAACACTTTGACCAAACTTTTATGACTTGAGAGTTTTTGAAACCCCATAAATCGAGAGCCGGACAACAATAATCACGGTGATGACCAAATTTTTTGGATCTAACATATACGAATAAACCTCGCGCAAGCCTTCACGCAGCTGCGAACCTCCAGGAATCGTTCCCTGAAAGAACATGGCAACAACGAAGATGCAAATCACAAAGTCCAGCAAGCCTACAATCGATTTAATCAAGGTATAGAGACGGTTGTTAGTACTTCCCTTCACGGCTCTGACTTCACCTTTTTAATGTCATCGTGAATATGCACATCGGACACCTTCTTACTGAATAACGCGAAAATACTTGATCAATCAAATCACCGGCAGAGTGGAAAATTGTGCCATCTGATTGATAACTTGCCACGATTGATGTTCGTGTAGAGTGCTCTACTTGCTATGGTTCTGAGATTGCCAATGGGTTGTTACAAAAAGATCTACCATTCTCATATTTGATAACAATTTAGCATGGTTAGCTAATCGAGGCCAGTTTTTGCGGTGAGTATCAGCCCTACAATCCAAATGGTCGGGGGGAAATATCACTTCTGCCACATTTAATCCACCTGCAAAGCCAGTGCGAGAGCGTCAAACGATTGCAGCTAGTTCAAAACCCGCATAAATCAGAGCGTCCACTTGAATTCAGTGAAGGGCGGCTCATGCATTCGATAATCCCCTAAGATTACTTATCCTCTTTTTGGTTGCTCTTCATCAGCAGGTAGAACAAAATCAGAGTCCCCAAAGGAACGCCAAAGGCGGTAGGTTGATCGAGAAAGCTTTCAGCAAATATCAGAAACGACGGCATGAGTGGTAAGACTCCTTTACAAATAACAGCAATGAACCACCGGTAAACTGTGCGTACCAGTAGGAAAGCACATCCTATTTGAAGCGGGTGCTACTTCTTTTTCATCGAAACTCGATAGGCACGACTCTTGGGGTTGTCATTGACTTTTTTCACCGACAGGGAGATCCAACCAGGATTGTCGGCCTGTGCTTTCGCCAACGCACTTGCCGCATTATTTGCAAACACCGTGATTTGCTTCGTACTCAGGGCCATTTGTTGAATAGATTGGCCAGCAATGGGAAGAGCCGGAACTGCGACCGCGAGGGCGGATGCGACTATGAGTGATGCCAAAAGAGTTTTCATAACTGCTTACCTAATAGTAGAGGAGTAATGTCTAGTATCAATGAATCTTATCGCATGCTACCCAAAGAGCAAAAAACACATCAACAACGGTACATATATACAGACCGCTGCGAAGTCATTCTGGCAACAGCAACCGGCTAATTCATTTTTCAAATGATCCGTCCCTGCTGATTGATTAATTACTATTTCTTGGTCAATTCGCACATGGTTAAACGTTTCGTTGTTGCGACGATTCGGATGATTCAAGCATAGCGATAATCGCTGCGACTGCAGCTCGACCATCTTCAGCGGTTCCGCAATCCGTTTCTTTACCACTGATGCGTCCAATAAAAGCTGAAATTTGATCGGCATAGGCCTGCATCCGTGCATCTGCCACAAACGCTTGCGAAGCGTCGTCAAACGCTACTTTTGGCTGTTCATATACAACTTCTGTTTCTCCGGCTTTGCCTAAAATGATTTGGCCAAAGGGATTGGCATCAATCACACCCTCATCGCCCATGATTCGGAAGCGGAAATCTTCATTTTCGAATCCCGGAGTTGGACATACACTAGATGACCAGAATTGTGCCATCGCACCATCGCTGAATTCCCACAACGCCATGGTCGTATTTTCATTTGGGTTCTCTTCGCGGAATGTACCACAATGGGCAGTCACTCGCCGAATATCCTGACCAGTCCACCATCGACAGAGATCGATATTATGAGGGCCACTATTAAGAATATGCCCTTTACTTCGAGGATCTGTCCACCAACTCCAGGCTCCGCCAAATCCTTCGTCTGCACGCAACGCAGCGATATCAAACAGAGCCGCCATTTGAATACAACGCACCTGACCTATCGCTCCGTCGGCAATCAATTTCTGCACCGTTTGATTGGACTGCCGAAACCGCTGGTGGTAGCCCACGGCTAGTGTCAGGTCCTTGGCATTAAAGACATCGATCAGGCGATCGCAGTCTTCGACGCTGGTGGCGAGCGGCTTTTCGATTAACGCATGTTTGCCTGCTTCTGCTGCCAGCACAGCCTCTTCGTAATGGACGTGATGAGGAGTGGAAATTACCACGGCATCAATATCGTCCCGAGCGATCAACGCTTCAGCGTTGGGTTCCCAAGCAATTTGATAATCTTCGGCGAGTCCTTTGCTTCGACCACCACCGGCCACGGCAACAAGTTCAGCTTCCGGAGCTCGCTTGGCTGCTTCTACATGCGTACGGCCCATGAATCCGGAGCCTGTGACGCCAATTCTTATCGATGTATTCATACAAAACCCTTAACTCTCATAAGTCGCTACCCATCACGGCTGTTGTTCTCCAACCGTGCCCTTTTTTTATTAACACGTAACAAGCCACGCGATCTTTCGATCCTATCAGCGAGCCATCTGCCTTCACCCAGACAAAATGCATTTTAACAAATGCAATCTCGGATCCGGACAACGTGATGTCATAGCCTTTTACCTCGAAGTGATCCCACCCCAGATTCTCTCTCAGATTACGAAAATGCGCCGTAAACTGTCCCTGAAATTCCTCCTTCGATAATGTGACATCGTGTTCTGTGGAATCGAAACTTTTCATCAGCAGCGGTGCCTGATAGATATCTTCGGCAATCGTCTCAGCATCCGCCTGATTCGCCAAACTCATATACTTGTTCATGTGAGCAATAACCTCACGCTTCAACACTCGAGGTTTCTTAGCGGCTTGTTCCTCACCCTGCACCGCCAGCGGCATTAACATACTAAAAAGCACCAGAATTACGCTCTTCATACGCATCAATTTACCTTTCTAAAATTACCCATTTTTATGTCCCTTGCAGCTTGAATCAAAATGTAATAACTGGCAATTGTCAAAATATACACCGCTCGATTGTTTAACTGGCTAAATGGTTAACTGTATCAGCGTTCTTCTTCGCATAAGTAGGCATTTATGCATCTAAGCATTTTTAGTGTTGGATTATTACAATGACCGAGCTTGTTTTGTTCTACAACATCGATTGAAAGACATCCTTGTCCTCTCTAACAGAGATCCCCGCTAAACAAACTCAACCGCGTCGATTCTATGGATGGTATCTGGTCGGTGTTGCTTGGTTACTCTACGGACTAGGAGCTTGCCCTGGATATTATAGCTGGCCATTCTTCACGCCTGAAATCCAAAGCGATATCGGTCTCAGTCGAACACAAACCGGAACCGTGTTCGGTATTTTCGGTTTTGTAATCTCTGCGGTTGGTCCGATCTCAGGCGCATCCATCGCTCGCTGGGGCATTCGCAACACCATGATCGGCGGCCAGCTGCTAAGCGCACTCGGATTTTGGCTAACTTCCCAATCAAACGGATTCACAAGTTGCTTAGTTTCCTTTGCCATACTCGTTGGAGCTGGAACTGGAATCGGTATCATGGTCCCCTGTCAGACTCTTGCTACTGAGTGGTTTACTCGCTACCGAGGCCGAGCAATTGCTGTCATCCTAACGGCAGGAGGCGCCGTGGGATCGGCAGTTACATGGTTTGATCGCTATATTATCGAAAATTTCTCTTATCGTGACGGCTGGCAGTCCTTTGTATTACTTGAATTTATCCTGATCGGCATTACGCTACTGTTCATCAAGAATTCCCCCGCTAATATCGGTCAATTCCCCGACGGCGCATCAGGACCTCTCCTAGATGATGGAGAAATCAAGAACAGCTACGACGAAGAAACGACTTCAACTTGGACTTCGACTACAACGATCAGAACACCTCAGTTCTATATCTTATTACTTTGCAATGTCGCCAACGTGATTCCGTGGAGTGTATCTATCGGACATGGCCGGCTTCACCTGGAGGATTCGGGGCTTACGACAGTAACTGCAACCGGAATACTAAGTGTGATGGTGTTTATGTCCGTGGCCGGGCGTTTGTTTGGCGGACTCGGTGACTTAGTCAAACCCGAACGAGTACTCGCCTACTCATTACTGCTAGAAGGACTTGGTGTTCTGGGCTTCCTGTTTTCCTCGAATCCTACGATGGCTTATTTCAGTACAACTACGATTGCTATAGGCTTCGGGGCTTCTTATATCTCGCTCTCTGTTGTTGCTGCTAAATTTTATGGGAAACAACGATTCGCCAAAACAATCGGCATGGTTTACCTAGGCTCAAGTTTTTTCAACGCTCCAGCCGCTGGCATCGCCGGCCAGATTTATGATTCATTGGGTAGCTACACACTAGCCTTTGCAACCATCGCGTCTTTTTCACTGGTGATGGGGTTCATCGCTTTACGGATTAGTCCTCCCATCGCGACGAAACGTTTAACCTAACAACACACTGGCACAGATTTGTACTGCATCACTTGGAATTTCAAACGCACCACCTCGAAATCAGCCAAACCTTATGCTATATACACCACAAGTCAGGAGGCTACCCAATGCCATTTGCAGGATTACCCAATGCCCCGTTCCACTATATCGCTCGGGATTTTGACAACTTCTTTCGCATCCAGTTCAACGAACAGGACGCGAAAAAAACAGATGATTATTTCATCCTTACCACCGGACTTCCACATGGAATCTCCAATCTCATCAACATTCGTAAAGGCTCCGACACCTCCTTTGTTGATAAACTTGTGCGTCCACGCTCGATTGCAGAATTCCCTACAGCAGTAGCGATTCTTGAGCCACCGAGCGATGAAGTCGACCGCCTTATGCTGGAACTCGGATTTTTGCACCGAGAGACTATTCATGCCATGGCCGCAGATCTCGATGATCTACCAATGCTAGAAGACGCAACTGAATTTGAGCTAAGAGAAATTGGACCTGAAGATCATTCCATGTGGGTCGACGTCATGTCAGAGGGCTACGAGTTACCTCGAGATTTTGTGGAACGAATTGGTCCGGCAGCGGACGGCATTATCGAAAGCCCAGGCAATGTCACCTTTCGATTTTTCCTGGCATTTGACAACGGAGTACCCTCCTCAACGTCCACTCATATGATCACAGACGGCTTACTTGCAATTTACGATGTCTCGACAAAGCCAAGTCAACGGGGAAAAGGCTTAGGACGATTTGTGACTCTCGCACCCCTTATTAAACTTCGCGCCGAGGGCCATAGGACAGCAATCCTTCAGGCTTCCGAAATGGGCGCTCCGATCTACGAAAAACTAGGATTCCAATCCACCGGCACGTTTCCGCTATACTTCAATGAACCGAGTGGAGATCGCTAGACACCGCTGAGCGTTCCGCCAACACTTCCGTCCAATTGTCTAACTGTCTAAATCTTCAACGATTATTCTGGATTTCTCATTTTGACATTAGAGTCTCTCGACATACCGGCGAGTGTTGCCAACCGTGAACATACAGCGGTTGCCGCTGAACTCATGGCCCTGGCCCATCAAAGAATTGATGCGTATTTAAATTCGTCTGAACCGACGATCCATAACTTTGTACCCTGTGACTTCGAACTTGTAGATCAAACGCTTGGCTGGCTGACCCAAAACCACCTTTTAACCGGCCCGAATTTTTGTGAACTCGGAAGTGGTTTCGGAGTCACAACCCTACTGGCCTCGCTGCACGGCATGAATGCGGTTGGAATAGAAAGAGAACCGACCCTAGTGACTCAGGCAAACACTCTCGCAGGACATCTCTTTCCAGACTCGCCGTTCTACTGCGGTAGTTTTATACCCAGAGGAATCGACGACATCCTAGAGTTAGCATCCGAAGTCGAACATGTCTCCACCGAAGAAGATGACATCTACGAAGAGATCGGGATTGCGTCAGAGGAATTTGATTTATTCTTCGCATTCCCATGGCCCGGCGAAGCTCACTTCTTTGAATCCGTTTTTCAAAGCATCGCCTCCAACGGCGCCTGCCTCTTGACCTACGAAGGCCGAGAGGGAATGAAGTTGGTTAGAAAGTTAGACAGTTAGATTTCAAAAAAAGCGTACCGACAATATTAAATCCCAATTGTTAGAATTTACAATTGCTTTGTTCCTCAATCACTTTCCTGTCTTCCGACCGTATTATGACTCACGCTAGACTGCTAACGCTGATATTACTAACCTTTGCTTCAGTCTCTATTCAGGGAGCCGAGTCCAAAACGAATGTCGTATTAATTATGGCCGACGACCTCGGTTACAACGACCTGTCTTGTTACGGGAGTAAGACTATCAACACTCCCATTCTGGATGATTTAGCCCAGCAAGGAATCCGGCTTACAAGCTTCTATTCGGGCTGTACGATTTGTACGCCTTCCCGAATGGCGCTCCTCACCGGCTGCTACCCAGTACGTACAGGCTGGAAAGGCGGTGTGGTTGGCTATGGCTTAAAACCAAATAATGGCCTCGCACCACAAGCCATGACCATCGCCGAAATATTCAAGTCTGCCGGATATCAAACTGCCTTAATCGGAAAATGGCATTTAGGTGACACCCTAGAACTCGCTCCAGACAAACAGGGATTTGACTACACCTACTTCATTAACAAAAGTAATAACCAAACCAAACAACTTTGGCGTCAGGACGAGGTCATTGAGGACCCGTTCGACAATCGGCGTTTAACCGAACAATTCACCAACGAAGCGATTCAATTTATTGTTAGGAATCGAGACAAGCCATTTTTCCTCTATCTTCCTTACAGCGCGCCACACTTTCCCGCTCAGGCTCATCCTGAGTGGAAAGGAAAGTCTAACAACGCGGCCTATGGGGACGTGGTCGAAGAATTAGACCATCGTATCGGGGAAATCCTAAACACGCTAAAAGAGAACGCTCTAGAACAAAACACTCTCTTCGTATTCATCTCGGACAATGGCGTCGAACCCGGGCAAAAGCAGTGGGCACGCTCCGCTCCTTATCGCGGACTAAAATGGAGCGTCTTGGAGGGTGGTAATCGAGTCCCAGGAATCATCCGATGGCCGGGGGAGATTCCGAGTCAACAGGTAAGCAGTGCCATGATCGGGGCGATCGATTTACTCCCTACTCTGGCCGAAGCCTGCGATATCACGCTACCTCCACGCTCCGGGAATCAGCCTCCAATCGATGGAGTGAGTGTACTCAATACGCTAAAGGCACATAAAGATCGCCCTCACCCACGCACCAGCCTCCTCTTTTGGCATGGATGGGGGACTCCTCAAGCTATTCGCACCGGCCCCTGGAAACTCTACTTCGACGAAACCAAAGAACACCCGGAATCAAAAGTGGGGCCTGTTCTTTTCAATGTGGAAATAGATCCAGCTGAAAAGACGAACGTAGCTGACCAACACCCGAAACGAGTGGCCCTGATGTTATCCGATGCAAAAAAGCAACTTACGGAAATAAAGCGAAACTCAATTCCGCTGGGTGGGCCAATGGACCCCGATCCCAAACTTCCGAAGGACCCAAGGTGGCTTGGCAAAGCCAATTAAACACTGACCATCGTCTAACAGTTTAATTGGTGAAGTAGTGACAGGCTTCGGCGGATAAACTCCCTGCCCCTCTGGCTAAATCTCTTTAGCAGAACACGATGACTCAATTCGATCATCCGACGACCAGCACTGCAGACTGGTAACAAGCTGCCACTGAAAGACTAGCTAAGGCCTAACCCAATTGGCAATTATTTAACTGTCTAATGGCCAATTGGTTAACTGGCTAAATGTGTTAGACTCGTTCCAGGCCGCCCGAATATCCACCGAAGGAATCGGTTTCGACGCCTAGTCGCTGGAGAACGGTGACAAACATTTTTGACAGTGGCAATTCTTCCGCATGTATCTTACCTCGCCAACCGGCATCAGTCACAATCCCTGCGTTTGCCTGATTGTCTTCGTTCCCTTTACCGAACTTTAGATAACGTCCGTTTTCAAACCCCATGTTCTTACCTCCGGCAGAGATAATCGGGTAGTTACGAGACAAATGGAAGCTACTCGAGGCAGATCCGTGCATGGCAAACGTGTTGTCTAGCATATTACCTTCGCCATTCGGTTCGGCCGTATCTTTCAACTTCTTAACGAATTTACCGAACTCTTCAGCCTGGTAACGATTATAGGTCCCTAAGTTCTTCCAACCATTTGGCTTTTTGACTGCGTGAGTCAAACCATGAGCTCCTCCTAAACCGACAGCTTTGGATAGCAGGTCATGTGGACCTTCGCCATTTTCGCGGCCAAGCTGGAACGTCGCAGAACGAGTTGAGTCACTGAGGAATGCTAAGTAGATAAGCTCATACATAGTCTGGAAGTAGATGCGAGCCTCTTTGGGATCAGCGTCCATGACTACGTTACTGGAATCCACTTCGGGAACAGGAGTATCAATCCAACGCTGTGCTTTCGCCAATTTCACTTCCGTATCACGAACAGCGTCTAGATACTGCTGCAAAGTTTGCTGATCGCGTCCGGAGAGTTTACGGCCCAGTGATCGCGTATGAGAAATCAATAAGTCAAGTGAGCTCTTGCTTCTAGCCAGTCGCGCTGCCGCTGCCTTACCACTAGTAACAAACAGCATGTCAAAAATCTGCTTGGGCTTATTCATAGCCGGAATCGGACGGCCTTCGCGATTGAAGGATTGAGTCTGAGCGCCACGAGGAGCACCAATCCCTCCGTTGGTCGACATCACGAGAGACGCGTAGCGAGTTTGATCTCCAATATGTTCCGCATAAACCTGGTCGAGTGAAATGGAGTTTTTGTAAGCTCCGTGTCCACCAGTAGCAGCACCAGTCAAATACTGATCTGCATTTGAGTGCCCATGTACCTGACGAACCGCTGGGTGAGACAGACCCGAGTAGATCGTAATATCGCTCCGCAAAGGTTCAAGAACATCCAGCACTTTTGTTAATTCGAAATCGCGTTCACCACCTCGCGGGAACCAACTCCAGTCCCTCCAGGCAGGATCGTCCTTCACAGGTAGACCAACTCCATCAGGATGATACACACTCAGGAATCGCTTAGGGCCATTGTCAGGAGCGGTATTGCCGGCGGCAAATGTCTCCAACCACGGCAATGACAGTGCGATTCCAGTACCTTGCAGAAAACTTCGACGATTAAGTGCTGCTGCTTTGGTTTCCATGTTCTTTTCCCAGTTTTTATTTGGAGTTGAAAATGTCGCTTTGGGCAATCAGGTGGATCAGGTCACCCAGACGATCTCCCTGCTTACGGAATTGTACTACAATTTTATCTATATCGGCATTATCACTAAAAGATAATGATCGGCCGATAGCATATGTTGTCATTTTTTCGACCAATGCCCGAGCGAATTGATCCTGCCGCTCTAACAGCAAATATCGTTTCAACCCTGTCATTCCATCGAGTTCTTGCTTGTTAAAGAGTTCAGCTTTGGCGTCTACAGGACCGTTTTTTAGGTTTGTCCGAAAGGCCCCGAGTGCGTCGTAGTTCTCAAATGCGATGCCCCAAGGGTCAATTTTCGCATGACATGATTTACATGCGGGCTTGTTACGGTGGTCTTCAATTCGTTCCTTCAACGTCATTTCTAGAATGCGAGGATCAGTGAGATCGACTTCAGGGACATTTGGTGGTGGCGGTGGCGGAGGATCCTGCAGGATTCGCTCTAGCATCCAAATCCCTCGTTTGAGTGGATGGGAGTCTGTGCCATCTGAATTCATCGCAAGCACTCCTGCACTCGTCAACACTCCACCTCGATTGGCCGACACGGGAATTGCAACGCGACGGAAATGGGGTCCGTAAACGCCACTTATCCGATAATGAGAGGCCATACGTTCATTCACTACAGCATAGTCTGAATGAATAAAGTCCATCGCACTACCATTGTCACTCAACACACTTTCAAAAAAGGCAATTGGTTCCTCAAACATCGCCTCTCTTAGCACTTCATCCTTAACGTGTGTCGTACTATCCAATCCCTCAAGTCCCAACCACTGACCGACAAAGTGTTCCGAGAACCGTTTGGCCTTTGGGTCCTTCAACATCCTCGCAATCTGTACCTTAAGCACTTCGGGATTCCGGAGGTTGCCTTGATGAGCGATACTCAACAATTCCGCATCGGGAATACTCGCCCACAAGAAGAATGAGAGACGGGTGGCGAATTCCATCTCACTGATTTTTTTTTGTTTCCCTGTGTCGCTAATATCGGTAGTCTGCGTCAGATAAAGAAACTCTGGTGAAGCGACCACGGTGGCCAGTACCTCTTGCATCGCCTCCTCGAACGTATCGAAATCCGGTCGGTATTCTTCAAAAAGCCCGACGAACTGACCCACTTCCTGGTCCGTTACAATCCTCCTCCAGGCTCGTTGCATAAACGTACGCAGAACCTCGCCGGCATAAACCAACTCCTTGTCTCGGTTGGGACTATCAAAGAATATGTCTCGATGAGACTTGGGAGGCCATGAAGCATAAAACGGAGCACTGATTTCAATCTCACTGATCAGGATCTGAAGAGGATCGGCGCCCCGATTCCCATTGGCAATACTTCGAATATGTAGGAATTCATCTCGTCGAGGAAATGTGGTTTCGAGTTTCCGAAACGGGTTCCGCTGAATATCACCTAGCGACACATAGAAATCGATTATCTGAGGACTATCAGCCGGAGCAGTGACTGGTTCGTCACGATGACTAATCACCTGCATGAAATTAGCGTTATTACTGGTATGCGCACTCAACACTAACCGCAAGCTGGCGAAGTCTTCTGGGGCCATATTAGACCGAGCTGCGCGAATGCGTACTCTCATGATTCCATCATCCGGTAAAAAGCGGTCCAGATTGAATTTAAGCTCTCGCCCGTGAGGTAATGCAACCACAGCCGACGAATTCGAGGGCCCCTCCCCGACAGTCGCATCCGGAATCGGTTTCAAATTACCTCCGGTAAAGTGAATCGCCTGACCTGTCGTACGGTCTAGATAATGGGATTGATTGCGATGCTGTTTGTAATTGTCATCATTGCGATTGAAGACTTTGGCATTTTCTGCTCCCGTCGTTCGTTTCAGCTCATCTGCAATTTTAAGCTGGTAAACAACAGGATTTGGTTGTTCGCCCACAACCGTCACTCGTTGTAAAGCTTTCAATACAATCTCACGACTGGTTTCAAACTGCATGGCTGACATTTGCAGCATTTCCGCTCGATTCTTAAATCCATCTTCTGAAACCGCCTCGGGGGGCAGTCGTTCGACCATATCAAACGGAAACCCTAACAGGTCCTGTAATGCATAGTTGTATTCGTACCGAGCCATTCTCCGGAAGGATGAATACTCCTGAGTGTTCTTGCGTACTACATAGGCTTTGGCAAGCTCACCTCCAAGCCATTCCACAAACACTCCACGATCTTCATCTGCCAGCACGTACTCTTCTTCGTCTGCCGGTGGCATTTCTGAATTCCCAAGAGCGTGGTAAATCTCTTTCCACTGAGCGACATTGTCGCCGGTGAGCAAATTGGGATCGAGTTGATCCACGCGTAGGCGACCTTCAGTACGTTCTGGCCCATGACACGCCTGACAACTTTTAACGAGCATTGGTGCGATTTTAGCCTTGAACGCAGATAAATCCGCTTCCGGCACGGCCTGCGGATCTAAGGCGTCAGACGCAGACACTTTTAAAAGTTGCGACTCACTTCGCCCTATTTCAATCGCCTCCTGCAGGCTAATCGGCTCAACCGCTTCCTGTGCAAAGCCCAATCCTGGGATCAGGAAGACCAGAGTAATACAGAATATTCTGCGAATCATCATGTAGATAAAGCACTTTCCGGCATGCTAGAAATTCGAACTGAAACTGCCAATCATAATTATAACAAGGCCAAGAATCTCGATATAGACGGGTTTCTATTTAGCCATCCCTCGTTAATTGAATCACACTTCAGCCCAATTGTATCAATTGACAA
>NZVD01000038.1 GCA_002701385.1 Rhodopirellula sp.
TATTGCAAAGTACGTTTCACTCTCAAATTGGTTCAAGTGGTTTTCGTACTGGAGTGAACAAGACAGTTCTGAATCGAACACAGTTTCTGTTAAACGAAGCTTCTATTATTTAGTTCGAGTTATTTATCGAGTGTCTTTAGTGAAAGGTGCTTGAGAAAGAGAGTCTCATAGTTCGGCTCGGCCTGAGTCAGGCGATGACTGAGTTTTCCTGCGGCGATATCTGCTTGTATGTCGGACAAGTATCTTCGCCAAATGGCGTGGCACGGCGTCTCTCGGTCAGCCAAAAAACGGCACCAAGCCCAGCTCGCCGCATAGAACAACGCATCCGTCTTGGTCGACAATTCAATCCTCTCCAGTGAACTCAGCTTGAGAGGTACGGCCAGAGCATCTCGCTGTTCACCCATGATCCCTCGAAGCATCTTACCGTGGACAAGCTTCTGACTCGTCTGGGTTGCCTCGAACAATTCTGCGACCCCTTCATCCAGCCATAACGGGACTTGTCGGCCACCGAAAGACCCAAAGTTGATCGCATGGACTGCTTCGTGTAACAGATCCCGCGCCAGAGTTTTCCCTGCCGTTGCCAAGATGGTTGGATTCCCACCACGAACGACAAAGAGTGAAGTCCGACGCGGAGCTCGAGGCAGCGTTTTTTCTAAATGGTTAAGGTAGGCCAGACGATCTTTAAACAGCAATACATGCACAGGTGTCACTTTGAGCTTGAGACCGTAGAAGGATGACAATCGTTCCGGCAAAGCGCGCAATTCGGGCAATACAGCGGGAAGTCCTGCCGGCTCCCGTTCATAATGAAAGTAAAGCCAGTCCTTTTCGATCGCCTGAACTCTAGACACTGGGCGTGCAAAGCTCGCCAGGCCAGCACCTGCTGTCAGCGTCAGGGCTCGAAAGCCCCAACTCCTTCGTGACAACTTGGTTCTCATCGAAATAATTACCTGCTTTCCTGCCTATTTACCCGTCTATTCACCTGCCTAAGGCAACTAATTTCCATCTGGTTCCTATCTTGGAATGCAGGCCTCAACAATTGACCATACCACCGTTCGCGTGTATCGTAAGTTCTTTATGGAAACGGTGTGATTGTGGACTGTGAATACCGCAAACACTTGCCCATAACTCCATCAACTATGATACAGGTTTCGTCTGGTTCGTTGAAACATCGAACCGGTAACCATCACACTCCGGATACCTATCTGTGAAACACGCGTCGATCGGTCCTATTGCTCTTCATTTCCCTGAAAAGGTCGAGTCTATCGATACTCTTCGAGAAGAGTTTCCACGTTGGAATTTGGATCTCATCCAGCAGAAGACGGGGATCTATCAACGCCATATTGCCAGTGATGATGAGTTTGCATCGGATTTAGGTGTCGCAGCAGCTGAAAAGCTGATTGAACAATACGACATTGACCGAAGCACCATCGACTTTTTGCTGTTTTGTACTCAAACACCCGATTGCCCTCTGCCGACAACCTCTTGCTTGATGCAACAGCGACTGGGGCTTTCTACCGACTGCGGTGCACTTGATTTCAATCTCGGATGCTCGGGCTATGTCTACGGACTTTCGCTTGCAGACGGTTTGATTAAGAGTGGTGCAGCCAAACGAGTACTGTTTGTCACAGCAGAAACATACACCAAATACATTGACCGCAATGACCGGAGTCTACGGACCATTTTCGGTGACGGAGCGGCTGCTTCACTGATCGAAGCGAGTGACACCCCCAGTCTTCAGCATTTCAAATTCGGAACAGATGGATCGGGGGCCGACATGCTATTGCTGACCAAAAGCGGACCACGGCAACCAATGCCACCTCGAAATCGACATCGCTGGGATAGCGATCTCTATATGGATGGCCCCAGTCTGATTAGTTTCACCGTGGATGCTATCCCTGGTCTGGTCGATGACATCCTAGGAAAAGCTGGAGTCGACAAATCGGATGTTAGCTACTTCCTCATGCACCAAGCAACCTACAAGATGCTGTCGGAATTAGCTCAACGCATCAATGTGCCTCAGGATCAGGTGCCTATTCGCCTGTCCCATGTTGGAAACACCGTTTCTTCAACACTCCCAATACTGATCCAGCAAATGCGTGATTCCGGAGATCTAAAGGCCGGAATGCAGAATCTATTGGTCGGCTTTGGCGTTGGACTTTCCTGGGCAGGTTGTTATTGGAAAGAAACCTTTACTGAGTAAGATTGCTGGAACTTCACAAGATGGATACTCTGCAGGGTCAATTTCTCATTGCACCTCCGGCATTAGTCGAGCCTAACTTTCATCGCACGATAGTGTTGGTACTACAGCATGACGACAGCGGCGCCTTAGGCTTGGTGATGAATCGCCCGACGAACAGTGAGATCGACCAGATTTGGGAAATCATGACTGGCACATCGCTGGCAAGCGAAGGTGTACTATACGTTGGTGGCCCCGTGGAAGGGCCAATCATGATGCTTCACACTCGGCCAGAACTTAGCGAGCAAACGGTCATGCCTGGGCTATATGTCTCCTCGCAAAAATCAAATCTTGCAAAACTCGTTTCTGAAAAAGCATTACCTTACAAAGTGTTTTCTGGCTATGCCGGTTGGTCAGAAGGACAACTTGAGGCCGAAATTCAACAGGGAGGCTGGCTTGTCACACATGCAAGTCCTGAAGACGTCTTTAAAACTCTTGATAACCCCTGGAAACACCTCTGTGAACAACTCGGGAACAATGTCCTACAAGCCGCAACCGGGCAGAGGTCCATTCCTCCCAATCCTGAACTAAACTAAACTAGCTTGCTCACCCCGACTTAAACCGTTGCCTACATCTAACAACACCGCATCAGCTCGCACCATCGCCATCGGAGATATTCATGGTTGCGCTGACGAACTGGAACAACTGCTTCAGTTGATTCAACCGACCGCAGATGACACACTCGTTTTCCTCGGGGACTACATCGATCGCGGACCTGATTCCCAACGGGTCATTAACACAGTCATCGGATTGCAGGAGACGTGCGAGGTTGTCACACTCGTTGGCAATCATGAAATCATGCTGCTCGATGCCATTGAACAGCCACTCATGCAATCCCTTTGGCTACAATTTGGCGGACAACAAACACTCGATAGTTATGGCGGTGACTTTGATTCGATCCCAGCGGACCATCTGACATTCCTCGAATCCTGCCAGCGTTTTCACGAAACCGAGGGTCATCTGTTTGTACATGCAAACTACCTTCCCAATTCACCGCTCGATCAACAGGATCCTCAGGTCCTGCTATGGACGCATCTATCCGAATTGCAACCGACCGCCCATGTCTCGGGCAAGCGAGTGATTGTCGGTCATACCCCACAGAAAAATGGTAAAATCCTCGACTATGGTCACTTGGTTTGTCTGGACACGTTTTGCTTTGGCAACGGAGTCCTCACCGGCATGGACGTCCACACCGATCAACTCTGGCAAACAAAAGCCCGCAATTAACTAGAAATGAAAGCCCTTGATCCCATGAACAAAGCCTTGCTAAGCCTACTCGTCCTGTTGGCTGTGGTCACACACACACAGGCTCGTCAACCAAACGTGATTCTAATTTACACGGATGATCAGGGAACGATTGACGTCAATTGCTACGGAGCCAAGGATCTTACCACACCGCACATGGACGGTCTTGCCAAGCGTGGCGTCAAATTCACCCAATTCTACTCTGCTGCCCCCGTATGTTCCCCCTCGCGAGCAGCCGTCATCACGGGACGCTACCCACAACGAGCTCAAATCCCTGGAAACGTCTCTTCTTCACATGGACATGCAGGGATGCCTGAAAGTCAAATCACCATGGCTGAAGTTTTCAGGAAAGCAGGGTATGCCACCGCCCATATTGGAAAATGGCACTTAGGATATGACCAGGCAACCATGCCTAACAACCAGGGGTTCGACTATTCATTTGGGCACATGGGAGGATGCATCGACAACTACTCGCACTTCTTCTACTGGAATGGCCCGAACCGCCATGATCTATGGCAAAACGGTAATGAAATTTGGAGGGATGGAAAGTATTTTCCCCAACTGATGGTGGACGAAGCCAACCACTTCATCGAAACGCATCAGGAAAAGCCATTCTTTATGTATTTCGCTATGAACATTCCACATTATCCGCTGCAAGGTACAGAGAAATGGCGACAGCATTACAAGGACCTGGAAGCTCCAAGACGCATGTATGCCACGCTCATTTCCACCATGGATGAAATGATCGGGAAACTCGTGGCTCAGATAGAGTCATTAGGTTTACGGAAAGACACGATCATTGTCTTTCAATCCGATCACGGGCACTCTCAGGAAGAACGCACCTTTGGTGGCGGTGGTAGTGCGGGCATCTATCGAGGCGCCAAATTCAGTTTATTCGAAGGTGGTATACGCGTACCCGCTATAATTAGCTGGCCTGGCCATCTTCCGGAAGACGTAACCCGCGAACAGCTTGCCACCGCTGTGGACTGGTATCCGACTTTGGCAAAACTAGCAGGCGTTGACAACATCACTCACCGAATCGATGGAAGCGACATTTCCGAGTTAATCCATTCGGCGGATGCCAAAACCCCTCATGATGTGTTTCACTGGCAAACCGGACGCGGGAACAATGCTCCCTGGGCTGTTCGTAAGGGGGACTGGAAACTACTCGGGAATCCACGAGACACCAGTAATAAAGCACCTGTCACGGCCACGGACAAGTTGTTTCTTACCAACCTGACTGAAGACCCTTCCGAGTTGAAGAATATGGCGAAAACCAATCCCGAATTGGTAGCTGAGCTATTGAAACTCCACCAGCAATGGGTCATTGACGTTCAGCAGCAGTAAGCAGCAGACTCATCGCCTCGGGTTTTCAAACCACACAAGTCCGAGATTATCTCGTTCTTCGCAAGTAATCACATCAAGATCGCCATCCTGGTCAAGATCGATCAATTGGAGTAGATCGAATTTGATTCCCCGGAGATCACTGACCGGATGGACTCTGGGAGGCAGCCGAGGGTCAGCGAAACGTTTCAGCCAGGTCACACCAGGCTGTCTGGGGCCTGAATTCGGTTCTGTACTATGTACCAGATCCATGACTCCATCCAGATCAACATCTCCAATTCGGACGGACTTCCCTTTGAGCAATTGATACGGAGCTGGAAGAATCGCTGATTTCCAATTTGATGAATCCGACGAGTTGGTCAGTACCAAAATTTCGCGCTGATGCGTTGCCGCAACGACATCTTTCACTCCGTCTCCATCCAGATCTGCGTAATCAATGAACATAACCTCGTGATTCTGCCCACCAAGCTCATGAACATTCCAGGCACTTTTCTTAAACTCAGTTGAACCACCTGGATGCTCCAGCCACTTAATTCCTCGCCCCTCCCCCCGTCGATCACTCAGTAGAATATCTGTAAATCCGTCGTCGTTCATATCGGCCTGAATTAAAGACATGACCCATCCGGCATCGATCAGCCGATGGTATTGCCAACTGGAAAGATCCCGAGGATTTTCCGGAGCCTGCAACCACCCTACGCTCGCCCCGGCTCCTTTCGACGAAACAACCAGATCAATTCCGTTACGCTGATCAATCTGCACAGGCAAAGCGAACATCCAGGCCTGAGTTCCCGCAGTGACTGGAATCGGCTCCGTCTCCCAGTCTGACGCCTTGAGGTAATCAGCAGGGTCACTTGGAGCCCAATGCACAAACATTGTCTTCAGCTTGCCTTCACAACTGCTGACAACATCCATCCGGCCATCTGAATCCAAATCAACAAGCACCGCATCTTCCGGTGAGGCAACTTCTCCGACTGTCACCGACGGCCAGGTTGACCTCAATTTTTTATTTCCTGGATGCAGGCAGACTCGTATAACGCCACCTTCCTCCCACGGCGTTACCAAATCAAGCAAGCCATCACCATTCACATCAGCCATTCTCGCGCCGTCGGCTCCACGAGACTGATTGTCAATCGTATGCCGTTCCCAGGACAATTCCGCAGCCTGAAGATTGAAGCTCCAGAGACTGACAGCCGCAATTTGAAAGAACCCTAAGACCGCTTTTGCATCAAGCATTCAATTCTCCAGAGTCGCTGGGGGTTCGGGAAAGCTCCGGATATGGCTATATCTGGGGTAGGATTCGAATATCTCTCCTCCATCTAGTACTCGCGGGTCTTCGGTTTCTTTCAGGTACTTGATCATTTGAGCTTGGAGTTGCTTACGGACTTTCGCAACCTTCCGGTCGTCTATCAGATTATTGAGACAGGCCGCATCTTGCTGGATGTCATATAACTCCCATGCCGGACGTTTCTCGACCGACCAATAGAAATACTCTGCAAACTCATCATGGTTACGATGGTTGATCAGAAATGTAAGAGAAGGGCAGGCATCGATATCGTGATATCCTCCATGCATCGGCCCGAGCACGCCAGGCTTATCAAATTTTTGCGGATCTCCGGCAGGCCAGCGATCGGGGCGGAAATTCCTAATTAACAAATACTGGCCAGTCCTCATGACCCGCTGTGGATACGTCCAATTCATATAGCGAGATGACGAGTGTCGCTCACGCGCACTGAATACAACCTCTCTCTCTTGCCAGGGTTGCGTATTAGTCACTCCGCATAAAGGCAACAAACTTTGGCCCGTCATCGCTTGGGGTACATCCACTCCTGCCGCAGCAAGGAATGTCGGGGCGAGATCAACAAAGCTAACTAGGGTATCTAACTCCTGACCGGCAGCAATTTGATCTCCCCATCGAATCGCCATTGGAACATGAACACCATACTCGTAGGCATTGGCTTTGGCTCGTGGAAATGCCATCCCATTGTCACTGGTCACAATAATCAGTGTGTTATCCAGTTCTCCGATTGCCTTGAGATGCTGAAGCACTTTCTGCAGGTGGGAATCAAAGTGCTCAATCTCGGTGTAGTAATCGAGAAGGTCGGACCGAATTAGCGGATGGTCAGGCAGAAATTCCGGTACATCCACTGAATCGAGTGACTTACCAAGTCGCCGTCCGATGCCATTTTCAAAAGCCCTGTGAGGTTCATGAGCTCCGAACCAAAAACAGAACGGCTGATCAGCACTACGTTCGCCAAGGAATTTTTCAAAGTTACCGCTGTAATTGGTCGAGCTAATTGCAGCCCCCGGTGGCTTTTCTTTGAGAGAAGAAAAAGAGGGACCTGCTGGGTTTTGCTTGCGTCCGGTCACATTCCATTTCCCGGGCCCCCAGGGTTTACCCGTATAGCCGACATGGTAGCCATGCTTAGAAAGTAGCTCAGGATATACATCAAGCTCTGCCGGAAACGAACTCGCATGGGTACCAGCATGTTGGTTCTGCCAAGGGTATCGGCCTGTCAGAACCGTCGCACGCGAGGGCGCACACCCCGGAGATCCGGCGATAGCGTGATGGACCAAAACACCTTCTCGCGCGACTTGATCAAATCCCGGCGTTGAAATTCCTCGTGCACCATAAGCCGAGGCATGTGGGTAGGATTGGTCATCTGAAATAACAAACAGAATATTAGGTTGTTTCGCATGTTCTGTGGCGTAAAGCGACTTACCTATCATCGCAACGGCCAACACACAGATATAGCTTAATCGACGCATAACAGGAACATTCTTTCGCTAGGGACTTCCTCATGGATTGTATGCCCACAGTATAGCAACCCAGCCTGCTGCAGTTTGTATTTGAGCTTCACAACTTTTATGATGAAGGCTCAACACAATTCACGTTCGTCTGCACGATGACCTTTGATACAAAGAGCCCCCACCCATGAATCTCCCTAGAAATAAGACCATCGACACTCCAAACCGACGAGTCTTCATGAAGGCAAGTATTGCCGCAGGCGTTTCCACAAGTGCACTGCACTCGCTGGCCCATGCTGCTCCTAAACGTAAAGGCTGGATTGAACTGTTCGATGGCAAGACACTAACTGGTTGGCATAAAAACCCGGAAAAGATCGGACATGGCACAGGTGGTCAGTGGGAAGTGGAAGAAGGCGTCATCGCCGGTCAACAAGACCCTCCTGGATCAGGCAATGGAGGCATTTTGCTGACCGATCGAAAATTTGAAAATTTCGTTCTCGAAATCGACATGAAACCGGACTGGGGAGTTTGCTCCGGATTATTCATTCGCGGTAACGATCGAGGACAGTGCTTTCAGATGATGGTCGATTATCATGATGCCGGAAACGTCGGACACTTTTATGGTGAAGGGACTACTGGGTTTAACACACGGGCTTTTGACATTAATGGCAAGTACGATAAAGACAATAATCTAACCGGCCTCACAACGGACAAACACAAAACGGCGAAAGAGTGCGGGCTCGAATACACTTGCACTCCCGAAGCCTGGCTTAAGGCTTGGAAGGTCGATGGCTGGAATACAGCCAGAGTGGAAGTCTCCGGAAAGTACCCGCAAATCACGACACACATTAATGGGCTCAAAGTTGCCGCATTTGATGGCAACTCATCCAACGCAGCCAATTACGACAAAGAGAAAATCTATACCATGCTAGGCTCCTCCGGCAGCATAGCCGTTCAGGTTCATGGCGGCACCGGATGGCCCAATGGAGCCAAGTGCCGTTGGAAAAACATTCGCGTTAAGCCCCTTTAAGCCAAGCATCATTTTGACAATCCAATTCGCATCCATGCGTAGGTAAGAGAAAGAGCGATTATGAAACTACTTTCCGCATTCACACTACTATCGATCTCTTTGGTCACATTGACCGTAGCTGCTGAATCAAACTGGACGCAGTGGCGAGGCAGCGCAGGAAATGGCCTCTCTAATGCGACCGGCGTTCCGCAAACGTTTTCCAAGGACAACGTAGTCTGGAAAACAGAATTGCCCGGAGCAGGGCAGTCGTCACCAATTTTTTGGGAAGACACCGTTTACCTCACCTCGGCCACCGAAAACGGAAAACAACGTGTTGTTATCGCCGTGGAACGTACTACTGGGGACATCCAATGGCAAACTATCGTCTGGGAAGGCGAGGCGGAAGACACTCATGCGATGAACAATCGAGCCTCCAGCACCTGCGCCACCGATGGTGAAAGTGTCATTGCATTTTTCGGCAAAGGCGGGCTACATAGCCTTGATGCCAAGACCGGCAAAATCGTCTGGAGTCGTGACCTTGGAAATTTTGAAGGGCCCTGGGGTACAGGCGCCTCTCCGGTTATTGTTGACGGACTCGTCATCCAAAACTGCGATGCCGACAATGAATCCTCACTAATGGCCTTTCAACTGGAAACCGGCAAAACCGTCTGGAAGACATCGAGAGAAACTATTCGAGGGTGGAGCACACCGGTCGTATTCCAGACTGATGGCCGTAAAGAGCTAATCCTAAACGGGCATTCCAAGGTCGTTTCCTACAACATTGCTAACGGTGACGTGTACTGGGAGTGCATTGCCAGTGTGGGTCGCGGTACTCCGACTCTGGCGTTGACAAAAGAAACTGTCATTTCTGTACCGGGACGCTCAGGCACAATGGTTGCTATTCGTCCTGGTGGAGCAGGGGATGTTTCGGGAAAACAGGAAGCGTGGCGTGTTGAACGAGGAGGAGGCCGAGATCTTCCCAGCCCGCTCGTCGTGGGAGATTACCTCATTGTCACTCGGTTACGCCCCGGCATTATCACGTGCTATGACAATCGAAATGGCGAACAACTGTGGCAACAACGAGTGGAAGGAGGCTTTTCATCCTCTCCAATCGCAATTAACGGTATCGTGTATACCGTGACAGAGAACGGAGTCACCCATGTCTTCAAACCAGCAAATTCCTTTGAGAGCGTTTCCAAGAATAGTGTGGATGCCACCTTGGAAGAAACCTTCCGAGCATCTCCTGCAGCTTTCGACGGGCACCTCTTAATCCGTTCAGACAAATTCCTGTACTGTATCGGACAAAAGTAGTGAATCAGCCCATACCTGAACCTGTTAGTCCGGAGGATGTCCCTCGTCTAGCTCATGAGGTTATCCAGGATGATCGCTTTCCTGTCCTAGCCAGTATTGACCAGGACACACCACGCGTACGCCCTGTGTCGCCGGTCAAAACAGAGGAGTTTACCGTCTGGGTAGCAAACCTTAAGAGCTATCACAAGACTCAGGAAATTGCCGCCAATCCCAAGGTGGAATTATGTTACGTGAATGCAAAACATGACCAGGTTCGTATTACCGGAGTCGCCTTGGTTGAAGACCGGGAATCACTCATTGATGAAATCTGGACATCCAATCCACTGCTTCAGCACTACCTCGGTTCGCCGGACAACCCCCAATTAGTCATCTATCGCATTGAACCTACTCAGGTCCGTTACATGAAAGAATGGGCGTTGGAATACCACGAAGTCGCTATCAAGTTATAGTAGATCGAGTTGATCACTTTGGTCTCGCCGTCCTATTTGTTGGACTTCTTCTGCTGTTGCATGCGATCCCAATGAACGCGAGCAACATCCCACATATAGGTGTTGATTCCCGGATGCCCAATCAAAGATTCATCGGCAGCAAGCTTTATGTACTTCCTTGCTAGTTCAGGCTTCTTAAGCACTTCATAGTAAAGCCCCAAATACAGATGGGCATAAAACAGCCGGCCTGCCAGCGTTTGTTTGTCAGGTTCCCCCCGTCGAGCATCCTGCAGGACCTCTTCCGGCGTCGCCGTACCTCGATACATTTCAAACACTTTCATCATGGGGATCCGGCGATCGTTTTCGATCGGCAACATCACAGCTCTGGCCTTCTTGACGCCCGTTTCCGGGACCATGCAAAGAAACCGCCATACGGAATTCTCCACGTCCTGGTCATGGTAGGTTTGGTACAATTCAAACTGTTCAGCACCACGTTTATATTGCTCGGCATAGTACATACTGATACCGCGTTCCCATTGTCGTGACTCTGCCTTCGGCATCGCTTTAACATAAGCGTCAAAGCTTTTGACGGACGCATCGAATTCGCCCAGTCTAAACCGCACACGACCTCTTAAATAGTGCAACGTTGCAATGTCCTTTAATTCCAACGCCTTCGCCAGAGTTGCATTGGCCTGCTCAAATTGACGCTTAGCGTTTTGCATTTCGAATTGCTGATATAGCTTCTGCACTTGGCCGTCATCCCCGTTGTCTCCATTATCCTGAGCATTTACCCAAGGATTCAGGCATCCCAATACGAAAATAGCCAACATTGTCAAAATTGTTTTATTCTGCATTTCAATTTACACCAAATCGATTAAGGACCAGCCTACTTACAGCGTAGCATTTAGGCTTCAGAATAGGTTCACGCAACTAATTGTAATATCACCATCCAAACAGATCTGCACGTCGTGGTTGTCAATGCGAGGGCGATGATGGTAATGACTTTTGTATTGAACGGTTTCGCCAGCTGCCAAATACTCTAACGTCATCGGACTTGGGTCTGGTGCAACCTCAACCATTTGGGCGGTTGCATTGATGAGCGAGGATGGGTCGGGCAAATTGACATTCCAAAATGAGCCTTTTATCAACTCTCGATTTTGATACTGCTGAAACACATCCTGACAGGCGTGAGCGGCCAATTCCCAATCAATCGTTGATTCGGTGCGGTGGTAATGCGAGAAGGCAAAGGCAGGCACGTCCAGAATTGCCGCCTCCCGCGCAGCACCAGCTGTCCCTGACATATAGAGATCGACTCCAAGATTGGCACCACGGTTGATACCAGACAACACCCAATCTGGCTTAAGACCTAAGTGCGTTAACGCTACTCGTACACAATCGACAGGTGTCCCACTGCAGGCAAAATGTTCTGAATCCCGTTCTTGCCACTGCATCGCAACATCGGTCGTCGCTCGATGACTGTAACCAGAGCGTGGGCCATCCGGAGCGACCACAATGACATCTCCTACCGAACGCGCAAAGCTCTCTAATGCCACGATCCCAGGAGCATCAATACCATCATCATTGGTTAGTAAACAAAGCAATTTAAGAACACCATTTTTTAAATAGGGAGACTAGTTGTTCACACACCATCTCAATTTCTGACGGTTCTGCCAGCAGAACCGGGTGGTGAAGTAGGATGGTTGCCTCCGCTGCTAACTCACTGTGAGGTAAGGCAACCGGTTTGCCACAACGCCGAGCGCTTCGCTTCACAAAGCCTCGAAACCCTTCAAATAACGGCAAACCTAACTCGTATGCTTCAGCTAATAAACTCGCTCGTTGTTGGCAATCATTCACTAGCCAGGCAATTTTATAAAACACAGGTCGGCTATGAGCCGCATGGGACAAACCTGACAAACCTGAAATCCCTTGAGTTTCGGCAATAATCTGCTGAGCAGCTTGCATCCGAATCTCATTGAGCTGATCGAGGGTGTTTAGCTGTGGATTTAAGACTGCGGCCTGCAATTGACTCAACGCAAAAGTGTCATTACCTCGGTCTTTGAAAACATTGATCCGTTGCCAGATCGACTCTTGTCCGCAAAGGACAGCTCCACCCCGGCCAGCAGAAAGAAGTTTACTCCCGCCAAAACTCAGGACAGCCACATCTCCCCACGTCCCGAGAGACCGATCTAGCATCTGTGCTCCTGGCGTCTGACAGATATCTTCAATCACCAATACCTCGTGCCGCCGTGCAATTTCGACGATCTGTTGTATTTCAGCTAGCCCACCATGCAAACTGCTGACAATGACGGCTTTGGTCGAACTCGAGATCGCATTTCCGAAACTAGCTACATCCAAACTCCAGCTATGAGGATTGATATCCGCCAATACTGGCCGTGCTCCCACTGCCTCGATACATCTAAAATTACCCGGGAAATCATAGGCGGCGAGGATCACCTCGTCCCCGGCAGCTACTCCCAGTCCACGCAAGGCCAATTCAATCCCGATCGTTCCCGAACAAACCAGATGAACAAAGGGCTGTTGAAATCGTTCGGTTAATGCCTGCTCCAGTTGTGCAGTCTGCTTGCCGTGATAACGTCCCCAGTCACCATCTTGAAAGGTCGACGCTAAGGCCTGTTGAATCTCGGGATTCTGTGGAGGCCATAGGTGAGAGAAACGGTCTGACATAGGGCTTTAATGGTTGCTCAACATTAATCGAGAGTGGTGACTTAAAGGTGGGTCTATCTTGACGTCACAATCATGACGTTGGTACCCTTTCCAATCTTATTGTAGTTCAATAACTCTTCCTGCGTGATGCCCTTTCATGTTCGAGCCCAGGTTAGCCCGGTATCCCAGCTTGACTGGCTCCTATGCTCCGTACATGCTCTTGTTTATCTGTTTTTGCTGTCTGCTATCCGGTTGTAGTGACCAAGAATACTTAGTTCAGAGATCAGACCCCTTTGCTCCGATCAAACGCCCATTCAATCCCGAAACCTGGATCGGCCCCAGTCCATCCAAACGCTCTCTCAATACGCTCCAGAGGTACGATCTGGTGGTATGGGACGACAGCGATTGGATTCGCAAATACAGTTTGGATGAGACTTTGGTTCGTTTGCAGGCATCCATCCAGCATGGAACCACTCAGGAAAAGCTCTATGCCTTAGCTGAGCTTGCATTCCTGGATGCCCAGATGCTACTGGACGACGACCAGCCTCACCGAGCATTAGAACGCTATACTTTGGCACTGGTCAACGCATACGAATTTCTGTTTACTCCACAATTTCAACATTCCAGAAATCCTTATGATCCACAGTTTCAGGAAATTTGTCGCATCTACAATCAGTCACTTGAACAGGCCATGCGTATCATGGCAGGAGACAAGCAGTTGCGAGACGGGACTACATACAGTATTTCCGTAGGGGAGCAACAGGTTAATGTACAGTTGAGATTTCCGCCTCAGACTCAACTTGCCGAGTTAAAGTTCGTTTCGGACTTCCGGATCCAAAAACTGTTACGTCATCACCGGACTTTCGGACTGGGAGTTCCCATGATTGGCATTCGCGGTGGGCAGCAAATCAATCCTGCAATCGAGCAGTATTACCCCCCGGGCATGACTCTACCCTTAACAGCTTTTCTACACGTCGCATATCAAGTTCCCCAAACCGGTGACAAAGTCATTAAACACTGCACCTTGGATTTCCATAAAACTGTGGACAATTCTGCACTCACAATCCACCAAGCGAGTGTCCCTTTACAAACAGACACCTCGATCCCACTTGCTTACCTACTTGACCAACCCTCTCTTAGTCGTCCTCGTGAAGCAGCAACGAATTCGTTACTCAACCCCAACGAAGCCGGAGCGGGGCTTTTCATGATCGAACCCTACAACCCTCAAAAAATCCCTGTCGTGATGATCCATGGATTTTGGTCCTCTCCTATGGTCTGGATGAATATGGTCAACGACCTTCGAAGTTTCCCCAGCATTCGAGAAAACTATCAGTTTTGGTTTTACCAATATCCAACCAGTCAACCATTTTGGTTTTCAGCAGCCAAGCTTCGTTCTAGTTTGCAGAATATCTATCACAATCTAGATCCCAAAAAACATCACAACCAGCTTCACAATACCGTGCTAGTCGGGCACAGCATGGGGGGGTTACTTTCATTGATGCAGACATTGGAGAGCCGTGACGCTTTCTGGCAACTAGTCTCTCATAAACCGTTTGGGCAATTACAGGCTCCACAGCACATTCGTCAAAGCCTGGCAAACACGGTGTTCTTTCACCCCAACCCGTCAATCAGCAAAGTTATTACCATTGCCACTCCGCATCAAGGGAGTGTCATGGCAAACAATTACACCCAGTGGATAGGACAAACACTCTTCCAACTGCCGGAGCCAGCCAACCTGATCGCCAAACAGATAATAAGAGAGAATCCGAATTTGTTTCACAGCACTGAATTATTAACGACGAAAACAAGTCTGGATTCACTTGAGCCTGGTGGAAAGATCTTTCATGTTTTGAAAACGGCGCGTCGCAATCCGGCTACGAGTTATCACAACATCTATGGTGACACGAAGTCATCGACTCTCATCCAGAAAATCGCCTCGTCTTCTGACGGCGTTGTCACTACCGAGAGTGCTCAGCTACCTGGTGCTCACTCAGAATTGAGTGTCGACGCGAACCATCTGGCAATTACCGACGCCACGCCGACCATTCTCGAGATCCGACGGATTTTGTTAAGCGAGCCGTCCATAAAACCGGCGATCCGACAAAGCGATTACCAGACTCAGGTCCATCCTTAGCTCTGTTCACTTAGACCGGTACAGAGCTTACTTTTGCTTAATTAATTCCAGGCAGACCACTTTATCGGTTCCACGAACGTATAGCAGACCGTGCGAGACGACCGGTGCTGCCCAGGCCGGATAATTCAGATCATAGGTCGTCTTAAAGGGCAATTCATATTCCCCTTCACGATCTCCTTGTTCGATATCCCCAGCGATAGGCTCAAAGGCCTTCGGGTTAGCCTTAAACAAAAACAGATGCCCATACTCACCCTGACACAGAAAATGCCCGTCTATATAAGTGAGTGAACAACGCGTCGTCCGCGGGATACTCCACATCACCTTACCGGTCGTCCAGTCCACACACCTCAAATCCGCATTTTGGGTGTGACGACCACTACAACCGTAGACATATCCATCGACATAGACCGGAGTATTCCAGTGAGCCTGCATCGCTTTGGCTCGAGAAAACTCTTCATCCTTCCAGACCACTGTACTTTTTCCCGACTCGACTTTGAGGAGGGTAGTCCCAGGTCCATAGGTTTCGGAGATAAAGACTTCATCATCCACAACAACAGGCGAGGCTGCATTGACGCTTTCAAGCGTATGAGCACGCCATGGATATTCAAAATCAACTTTTCCATTGGCTGGATCAAAGCCAACCAGGCCACTGCGGGCAAAGGCAAAGCACCAACGTCGATCACCAATCGTGGATATTTTCAAACTTGAATAACTGGCCAGATCGTCAATCACCTGATATTCAACTTTCCCGTTCGTCTTATTAAACGCAACGATACCTGTGCCGTTAGGGGAAACTAAATCCAACTGACCGGGTGGAATCTGTTTATCCTTAGCCGGACTACCACCGACCATACAGATCAACAAGTCACCCTCCACAACCGGATTACTTCCCACTCCGAAGAAATTCTGGATCACACCGAATTTCTCAACTGTATTAACCGACCACTCCTCTTTGCCCGTGGTGGCATTTAAGCAATAAAGCATCCCTTCCGTCCCATACACGAAGACGCGATTACCATCGACCAGTGGTGAGCAACGCGGACCTGGATCGTAGCCATAGAGATCCTGATAACTCGAGGTGTATTCGAATTTCCAAAGTTGTCTTCCCGATTCAGCGTTTAAGCAAACAACGAAAGCCGTGTCGTCCTCGCGGTCAAATTGAAAGTATCTACCTTTGGAAATCGTACCAATTCCATAGCTACTACCCAATTCACGTTCCCACAAGACCTTCAGACCTTTGTCTCCCCATTCAGTGATAATTCCGGTTTCCTGAGATTTACTGTCGCCTGTGGGGCCCAGAAATTTACTCCAATCACTTCCACTATTTCGACTCCCAATATCTTTCAGTTCGCCATCGGCGGCCACAGGAGCGGCCACAGGAGTTAAGGAGACTGAGGCTGGCTGAATTTCAGGATGAGTGTTTTGAAAGAACAAAGCAGCGACACCACCACTTACAAATAAAACGCCAACAGCCAGAATCTTTATGTTCATTGAACTACCTTTTTGCCACACCACGAATCGGGACCAAATTGCCTATAATGGTCTTTTCCAAATGAGTAGATCCATTGTAACTTTTGATCATCTACAAACCAATCGACTCCGACCATTAAACTCCACTGCTCCTGTAATTCATGATTCCAATTAATTCGTCGATTACGATTCCTGATGATGAATTCGAGTTAACGTTTTCCCGTAGCCAGGGGCCTGGCGGGCAAAATGTTAACAAGGTCAATTCCAAAGTCACCTTGCACTGGAATCTGTTGCAATCCAAAAGCGTAACTCAACGGATTCGACATCGAATCAGGAACAAGCATGCTGGCAAGATTAACAAGCAGGGCAAATTGGTTCTTTCGAGTCAAAAATCCCGGGAACAGCATCAAAACAGAGCAGATTGTTTTCAAAAACTACGAGCGATCATTATCGATGCCTTAAAAACAAAGAAGCGTAGAAAGCCTACAAAACCCACCAAAGCGTCCAAACGACGTCGGCTTGATCAGAAGAAACGCCGCAGTGACCTCAAGGCTGGTCGTCAATCACGATATGACTACTGATTCTTTGGGTGCAATTGATCGTTTGGTAATTCTGATGGGTACACAAATTGTTTCAAATGGTTGATAATATGGATTCAGAAAACACACCTTTTCTCACCATTTTAATTCATATTGCCTGAATCTTAATTCAGCAAACAATCCATGGCTGATTCCCGAAACATCTCTGACATCCTGCAAGACTGGGACTACGACTCCCAATCCATCCGAGCAAGAATTGTTGCTGGACAAGATGGAGAAGCAGATGTCCTCCAGATGCGAGTGGAAATGGGAATCATTCAAATGGCTGTCGATGGCCGCCCCGACGGCATCCGCCCGGAAGGCTTCGCTACCTATCTGGACTATCTACTGCAGGAAGAAATTTCCCAGGGTAACGAGTGGGATCTTAATGACGAACAGTGCATGGAAGTCGATCGAGAGTTCATGCAATTTTATCAACGGCGTATTAGCTGGTTATCCATCAAGGAGTATCAACAGGTCGTCAGAGATGCTGATCATACTCTGGCCTTGATGGATTTCTGCAAGCGGCACTCACCAGACGATGGCTGGACCATTGTTCACGAACAATACCGACCTTTTGTCCTGTTCCATCGCACTCAGGCGGCGGCTTACCACCAGCTCAATGAATCGACTCCACAGGCTGCTATCGAATGCATTAACGATGGACTGAATACGATTCGTAGTATTTTCGAATCCCATGACCTGGAAGAACATTTCGACGAAGACGAATTAGTCTCTCAGCTTCGAGACATTCGCGAGTCGTTACGAGATGAATACAGTGTTGGCAAAACGCTTCATGAGCAGTTAGCTGATGCAATCGCCAGCGAACAATATGAGAGAGCGGCAGAAATTCGCGACCAGTTAAGCCAAAGCTAATCTACCTTTGCACCCGCCACCAGTGCTTCGTACGCCTGGCAACTGTGCCTCAGGATCTCTGGATAGCTAAGTGTTTCCAGGTCCTCGCCAGTCAAACGAATGTCAAAACATCCGTCGTAGCCATGCTCCAGGAAAGCGGACAGCATCCGTTCGAGCGAAATATTACCATCACCTAAGAGGCACCGGTTTTGCTCTTCATCGGGCGAGGATTTAGCGTCCCCTAAAAATACAACAGCTAGGTTAGGGACTAGGTCATACATCATAGAGTAGAGTTTTCGGCTGCGCCCCCAATGATAGGTATCCAGAGCGATTTGAAGATAACGACTGCCAATTCGTTCCACTAATTCCAATGTGGATTCCAGGTCTGTTAGGAAGGTCCAGTCGACTCCTGCTCGAGGATGCATCGGCTCAACAGCAAGTACGACGTCATTGACTTCCGCCACAGGTAGTAACTGCTCGAGTGCCATTTGAATTAGACGCTTTGCATGACTCTTGGTGTGTCCTGCTCTAGCGCCTGTATAAACTGTCAGACAGTCCGCCTGCAGGAGTGAAGCGGTTTCAATCGCACGCTCAGCGTCGTCCACGGCTTCCTGAAAACTCCGACCATCATGTCCGGTGAATCCACCCGCAAAATAGACGTTACTGACGTCCATCCCATGTTCAGCGAGAAGCTCCGCCCCCTTTTCCTCGCCGTAATCTGCCAGCTTTTGTCGCCAAATGCCCATCGCCGGTACACCGTGTCGGGCATACGTCCGCACATCCCTTTGAAAGGACCAGCTATAAGTCGTGACTTCGCTTATCGAAAGACGGGGCATGACGGGGAAGTGGTGAGTTGAATGGTGAAAAGCTGTCGTGAGAATACTCTATGATAACGAGTTTCAGAGAGGCATGGGGTATGAGGCCCAACTACTCCCGTAAATTCCAGGCATCCAACCACTCTTCCCCAATTCGTTTAAATCGAAACCGTTCCATCATCTTTACTTCCATGTCGTCAAAATGCCCAGCTCCGTAGAAGATTCCAATTTTCTTTGCCGACGCATCTTTCAGTTGCTTCTCGAGAACATCCAGAGCTTTATCATTTCGTAGATGAATAATCGTTGAGCCATCCGGACCGCTCATTACATCGGGTAACCCATCCATTTGCTCAAACTGCTGAGCCATCATCGTTTTCAACTTCCGCTCACGATCCTTGGAGAACAGGGCAATAATCAAACTTAAGTCGTTGGTCTGTCCCGGTGTCCCCTGCATAGCCAGTCCTTGGCCAATCGAGCGGAAGTAC
Organism: Rhodopirellula sp.; assembly: GCA_002701385.1. Taxonomy (GTDB): domain Bacteria; phylum Planctomycetota; class Planctomycetia; order Pirellulales; family Pirellulaceae; genus UBA721. The sequence continues at coordinate 19,320 of NZVD01000038.1, forward strand.
ATCTTCATGAAGCTCTCATCTCGCTCTGCCATTTTCTCCGAAAACTCTTTCGGGGACATATCTGCATGTACGAAATTGTCCACGGTGTAATCAATCTGCTCCAATTGATGGCTCAGCCCCAACATTTTCTGAAGGCCGGTTTGCGAACCTGCTACTACATCGAGACTAACGCCCTGTTTATGACCTTTCTCAATTCGAGTACCTTCCGGAGCCACCAATTCATAGAGCACGATGTCGTAGTCTTCGAAGCGTTCATTGAGCTGGTCGTAGTAGGCCTTTTCTCCAACGTGAATGGCGCCAATCAAATCGACCTGGACTTTACGCTGAACGCCTTTCGTGCCTTGCATCTTTACGATCGCGGTTTGCAACGCCAAAGGCGTTTGATCTTCAGAGCGTTCAATCCGTACATAGGATTTGTCCTGAGCTGGTTTTGCCCCCTTTTTCTTCGCTTCATTTTTCTCGTCGCCAACATTAACTGAACAGACTAAGAGTAGGGCACCGACGAAGACGAGCAAGCGGGATAGCTTTTGATGACTGAATTGGATCATGCCAATACCTTGTTTCTTGCGAGGTTTTATAACGAGCCGAACTAGTTGGGACGATTTGCAATTTGGTTAATCGTTATCAGTGATTGCGTTCCTATTATAGCGGTTTCTATGCGGAATAAGTGATTTGCCACTTCCAATTGGGAACCCAACAGTCGTATTTAACCCAGTTTCACACGGCTGGGGCTGAATATCAGGAAAAATCGTCATAGATTGCCAGAGTTACTTAACTCTTACGACCATCACTGACGATACGACCATTAAGAAATTGTAGGTTCTAAGTATACGTACGTACGTGTTTCAAGAATCTAACCCCATATGTTTAGTGGTATCAAGTGATGAGATTCCCCCGAATTGCAACATTACTCGCTGTACTAGCCGTTGCGGCATTGGTGACACCGACTGCCGAGGCTCAGAATTACGGTCAGCGTCAGTATTCCGGTCCATTTGTAGACTTCGACGAGTTCAACCCGGATTACCAGTTCTTTGCTCCGTTAGACAACACCCACTTTGGTGACTTTACACCCAACATGGGGTGGTATTTCACCTGGGACAAGCTCTTCTTAAAATCAGCTCGTCCGCGCGATGAAGAGTCCTATGGTGGATTCGACCGTGGAAGCGGAACAAGAATCAATGTCGGTTTTATGCGACCTGATAATAATGGCTGGTATATTAGTACGACACGTCTGGGGGGGCCAAACTTCTACGACGAACTGATTGTTGAACGAAACAACCGTATCCAGGAAGACGACCAAGGTGGCGGCGGAGGCGGCGGCGGTAATAATAATGACGAACAAACGCCAAGCCAAGACGATAATAACCCACTAACTGGACAACGTGACTATATTCTTAGGGATTCGGTCAACTCGCTGAACTACAGTAGTTGGGAACTTAATCGCACTTGGCGTCTAGCTGAAAATGACAAAGGGCGGATTTGGGAACCTATGTTTGGAATTCGATATTCAAACTTCGACGACCATTTCGAAGGAGCTGAATACAATCGGTATGATGATGAAGGCAATCCAGTGCCTCAGATTCCCAATCCGAATAACCCAGATTCTCCACAACCTGATGATGCCGAACTGGAGGAGTACATTCTTCGTGAGGGAGTCCGTAGGAATGACATGTTTGGAGGCCAATTAGGGTTACGCTGGTACCACCAACAAAGCCGCTGGTTGATGTCCGGAGAGCTACGCTTCTTTGCTATGAACAACAACCAACAGATTCGTAGCCGTGAATTACGAGAAGTAACCCAAGTCGAAGTGGGAACGGGAAATGAACCCGATTCGCAAACCCGTACAGAAATTATTAATTGGGACAGGGATAACACTTTTGTATGGGGTGGTGAATTCCGCGGCGAAGCAGCCTATACCATCACTCGTGACGTGTCTGCCAAGCTGGGATTCAATGTTCTAAACTATGGGAAAGGAATCGGGAGAGGCGATAACCGCGACGATCGATTCCTAAGCTATGGATTCAATTTCGGAATCACTTTGAATCGATAGGCAAAACAACCTAAAAGAAAAGGCCGTCATTACTGACGGCCTTTTTTTATTCCTCTTGTAAAATAGCTTCTTCAGCATTTCACTTATGAATCAACACTAAATTTTAGTTCGCTGAATACTATTGGCTGTTTGAGTTGTTCCGGATTCAAACTTCAAGTAGCCCGGATCGATCTTTTCCACCTCTTCAGCTACAGCCTGTACGGTCTGAATGATCTGTTCGTCCGTATGTGTTGAGGAGATAAAGAATCGCAATCTCGCAGCGGCTTCTTCCACGGCTGGATAAAGAATCGGCTGTACATTGATCGCACGCTCAAACAATTGATAAGACAATTGCAAAGCATGAAGGGAATTCCCGATGATCACAGGGACAACGGGGGTATTATTTCCTAGACCTGTATCCAACCCTCGCTTCCGAGCTTCCTGCAGGAAGAAACGACTATTGTGCTGAACTCGTGCGACTCGTTCGGGCTCATCTTCCAGTAATCGCAATGCTGCTAAAGCAGCAGCAGCGTTTGCTGGCGACAATCCAACACTGTAAACAAATCCTGGCGAGGTATATTTAAGGTATTCAACGAGCTCTTTGGTTCCGGCGATATATCCACCACAACTACCAAAGGATTTACTCAGCGTCCCCATCCAAATATCAACTTCCCGGGCGTCAACTCCAAAGTGTTCGCTGACACCACGACCGTGTTCGCCCATGGTCCCGATGGAATGAGCTTCATCAACCATGAGGAATGTTCTATGTCGTTTTTTTACCTCGATAAACTTCGGTAGGTCAGGGAAGTCACCGTCCATACTATAGACGCCTTCAACAACCACCAACACACGGCGATACTCGTGACGAACTTCACTGAGAATCTCGTCCAATTCCCGCCAATCATTATGCTTAAACGGGCGCCGGCGTGCCCCGGAAAGAATGGAGCCCTGAATAATACTATTGTGAGACAAACTGTCGTGAACGATCAGGTCACCCGAACCAAATAAATGGCCGATGGTCGATTCATTAGTCGAATGTCCACCAACATAGGTGATGGAATCTTCCACACCTATAAAATCAGCAATCCCTTGTTCCAACTCTCGATGGAGCGGCTTTTCGCCAGACACTAAACGACTGGCCGAAACACTCGTCCCGTATTTCTCAACGGCTTCCTGCGAAGCCTTGACGACTGCCGGGTCCCCCGACATTCCGATGTAGTTATAACTTGACCAACTAATCATTTCGCGGCCACCAATCGTGGTGGTATCGTTAGTTACCGACTCATGAACGCTAAAGTATGGGTTTGGCAAACCGGTCGATGCAAGCAATTTCTTAGTCTTTTGCAGTCTCACGTACTCAGGCATCAACGCAAAACTATAATCCGACTCTGGGATTTCCGCCCGAGTACTTCTTGAACTTATTGGTTTCGGGGATACCTGTCCAAGCTGCGCTGAGATATCGCCGAAGTGATCCTGAACAGCGTTGGCGACCTGAGCTACCGTTTCAATTTCCTGTAGAACTTCTTCAGGAAATCGTTTCCCGAACACTTCCTCGATAGAGTTCGCGATTTGGAGACGCTCCAGAGAATCAAGCCCCAAATCGGTGACAATATTCGTCTGGCCAGAAAGTTCTCCGGCGCGCTCGCGTGCCACTTCACGTACTTTCCCCATCACGAGTTCCAGCAGAGCAGGCGATACATCTCCGTCGATTTCGACTTCGGCCTGAGCAGTGGGTTTTGTAACAACTACCTGACTAGGACTGTTGTCCTCCCACGCCAACCAAGATGCAATTGTCTTCAAAGAACCATCTAGGAAACTATTGCGACACGCATGACGCTGAATTTTACCACTGGAGGTTTTGGGAATCGATCCAAAACGAACAAGTACAATACCGTCCGGTGGAACATCATGCTCGGCAGTCACATCATGACGAATCGCCTGAATGACATCGCTCCAGTCCTCACGTCGTTTCCGTTCGGTTTCGGCGACAACAATCAGA
>NZVD01000039.1 GCA_002701385.1 Rhodopirellula sp.
CGATTGAAATACTCCATCATCTGATCTCGAGTCAGAGCCGCAACAGATTCTCGAGTTCCCAGAACAGAATTGCCTAATGGGTGATCGTTGAAGTGAAGGGCTAATGCTTTCTCATGAGCACCGAACGGAGGTTGGTCATCATACTTGGCAATCTCCTCCAGGATGACCTGCTTTTCAGTGTCAAAGTCATCTTGCCTCAATAAGGGACGCAAGATGTCACTTAACAATTCTAACGCGTTTAGTTGGTATTCTGGCAGGACAGCACAGTAGTAAACTGTTTGTTCCTCTGAAGTAAACGCATTACTTTGAGAGCCGATTGCATCGAGCTGTTGATTCACTTGTTCGGCCGTACGGGTTGGTGTCCCCTTAAAGACCATGTGTTCCAGAAAATGGCTCATCCCGGAGATCGCTGGCGTTTCATCACGCGCTCCTGTCTTCACGAAGTAGGACAAGCCTGTGCTGTAGGCGTTTGGATTGCATTCGGCTACGAGCTGTAAACCATTGGGCAATGTGTGAGTGCGGAACGTCACCTGGCTCATGCGACACCTCCATCGGCTAAAGATGTATCCAGAGCCTTTTGTCCAAGCGTTACAATCTTAAATTGCTTAGGAGGATTACTGGCAAGATAGTCGTTGATCGAATTCGAGTTTATTTCGTCGAGCAGCGTGGATAATTCGTCCAGAGTGCGAACACGTCCAAGCAGATGCCAGTCCGAAGCCATGGAGATGCTTCGAGAACTGCTGCTTTCCTGTTGCAGGATGAGCCCGGTTTTAATTCGGGCCTTTAGGCGTTGGAGCTCATCATCATGGATTCCTTCGCCAAGCCGACGGATTTCTTGAAGCATGACGTCTAGAGTTTCCTGAGCTCGCTCTGTCGTCGTTCCCGCATAGGCAAGCACGCACCCGTAGTCTTTGATGGTGTGACACATAGCGTAAACCGTATAGCAGAGCCCTCGCTTTTCACGGACTTCAGTGAAGAGCCTGGAGCTCATGCCATCGCTTAGAACGCCGATGGCGCTGCGGGCAAGGAAGTAGTCAGGGTGCGAGTAGGGAACGCTCGGGAATACGATGCCAATCTGAGTTTGACTCGAGTCATGTTCGATATGGTGATGTCCCTCAGCAGGGGGGTGTTCGGTCAGTTCCTGCTGAACCGTTCCCTGCCAGCTGCCAAATAACTCATCCACCATGTTTTGAACTTCATTGAAATCGATCTTCCCGGCAATACTCAGGATGGCCTGATCTGGGACATAGAAATTCTTAACGTGATTTTGAATGTTCTCCAACTGAATTGCTTGCACCGACTCCATGGTGCCAGTGGTGCTTCGGCCATAAGGATCTGGGTAAAGCCGTTTTCGAAGTACCTTGAGAAGTTTTTGGGCAAGATCATCTTCCAGGGCCAATAGCTCCTGCATCGCAACCATTCGGCTGTCGTCCAATTGGGACGCCGGGAGGAGAGGAGCTAAAACCAGTTCACGATAAAGTGCCAGGGTTTCGCGAAGGCGATCGGTTGGAACGGCTGCGCTGAAACGAGTGTGGTAGTTTGTTACCGAGGCAGAACGAGCTGCGCCAAGGCGGTCCAGCTGCTCAACGAATTGGCGGCTGTTGTACTGTCCACAGCCACGTTGCACCATTTCAGCAGTGAATCCCGCCAGGCCTGCAAGTCCCTCGGGATCCCGCTGACTGCCAGCCGGTACGAGCAGGCTCATGGCAGCGGACTCCAGCCAGGGCATTTGTTGCATGAGCAAGGTCAGTCCGTTGGGAAGTTGGATTGTTTGGATCGAGTCAGCCACGGAGTTACTCAAGTGAGGATTAGTAAGTGGTAATGGGAGCAGGTTTGTATACAGTCTTCATGATGCGAAAGCCGAGCCGTTTATACAACCGGAGCGCGCCTACGTTTTGGGAAGTTACTTCAAGCATGACACGTTGAAGGCCGCGTGCCTGAATAAAAGTCAGACACTTATATAGAAGGGATGTCCCTAGGCCTTGGTCGCGGTGTTGGGGGTGAATGCCAATATTCTGTATCGCTCCTCGTCCATGCACGTCGACCAACGCTTGAATCGTGCCTACGACTTCAGGTTCAGGACTCTCAGTATGATCTGTAACCAGAAGCCAGGTAGCGTCCGGTAAAAAGTTACTGCGGGCGCTGATTTCTCGTAGTAGTCGCTTGCAACCTTCTTGCTCTCGAAAACAGCTAAAGACGTTTGCATCTATTTCATTGCGAAAGCTGAGGTATTTTACTTCGGCGTGCTTACTCAAATCCTGATCATCCCATGCAACAAAACGGTATCCCGGCGGGATCTCTATCGAGGGGATCACGAATTGATGGAGGTCAAGCTCCATTTGATATCGTTTGAAGTAGGTTAATGACATCGGGAACCCCCTTGTTGAGTGGGGTGCGGTTGTATGGGTTTTGATGGTTAGTATCGGTTATGACGTAAATTAGCCCTGCCGACGCAGATTATGTTACTAATCCAGCGAAGAAAGGGACGCAAAATTTTTGATTGTTCAAAAAGCATGACGAAGAAGTTAATACATAGTGTTTTATTTTACCGCCAATTGTCATGTTGGCTATTCAAAGTTCTTAAAGGCCTAAGACTAATGACTGTCAGATCAGTAAAAATGTTGGCGTTTTTAGCATTGTGCATTGCAGCGATGAGTGAAGTGTCTGCTCAAGATCTGAAAGACCGAGGAACTCTGTTTAGCTGGAATGGTAGCGATGCGGTTGGCGGGCCGGCCTCGATGGACGAACCGTTGATCGGGGATCGACCGGACTTTACCGAGTCATCTACAACGGTCGGGTTGGGCGTAAAGCAAGTTGAAATGGGTTATACCTATACCTTTGATAGTGATGGGACGACGCAGTCCATTAGTCATTCGTATCCGGAAATGCTTTGGCGTGTTGGTATGTATGCCGAATGGCTCGAATTTCGAATCGCCTATAATTTTGGTGATGTCCTTGAACGTACCCAATCAACAGAAACTGTGAATTCATCCGCTGGTGGCGAAGATCTTTATTTAGGATTTAAAATCGCGTTGACACCTCAGGATGGTGTGCTGCCTGAAACAGCTCTGGTATTGCAAACGACTGTAGCGTCAGGTGATGATGTTTTTAGCAGCGGTGATGCAAATCCTGGACTCAATTACATCTATTCCTGGGCTTTGGATGATGAGTGGTCTTTAGCCGGTCAGACTCAATGGAATCGTGCAGTCGATGGAGATACAGGGCGACCTTATTCAGAATTCTCACAGTCCGTCGCGATTGGAAAGAGTCTGGACGATAAACTCGGAGCCTATTACGAGTGGTACTGCCTGATTCCAGATGGCGCAGATTCAGCCCCAGTTGAACATTATATGGATGGTGGGTTTACCTATTCTTTAAACAATAACCTGCAATTGGATATCCGAGCTGGATTCGGATTGAACGAAGAGTCAGATGATTACTTCGCAGGTACAGGTTTGATTTACCGATACTAATTAACTCCGGATTTAGAGCAGACGCCAAGTTTTAGACGCTATTTCAGTTGATTAGATAATAGCAAGTTGACACTTGGGAATTCGCCAGATTAGACTGAAAACAGCATCTTTTTGATTAGTCAAAAAGATGCTGTTTTTTAATTTAGGTTTATTCAACGCCGATCCGCTCCAGAAAGACTCAGGGACCATGATTCGACGAAATTTACTATTATCAATCGCAGCGATGGCTATTGTCGTGCCTGCAGCATCAGGACAGGAAGACGGGGAAAAGCAATTCCGTGCAGTATGCAGTACCACTCAGGTAGCAGATTTTACCCGAGAAATCGGTGGTGATCGCTGGCAAGTGGACTGTGTGCTAGCACCGGGGCAAGATCCTCATACTTATGAATTAAAGCCTAGTGATAGTCGTCTGGTGGCCGAAGCCGATATCTGCATCCAGAACGGCTGGCACCTAGAAGGCCATGATTGGATGCTCAATCTGGCGAAAGATGCAAATAAGCCGCTGGTAACCTGTGTGACCGGCGTGAAAGCTCTGGATTTTGATGAAGACGGCACCATTGTTGAAGACCCTCATGCCTGGTTAAGTCCCATCAATGCAGCAATATATGTTCGCAATATTACGGAAGGTCTGAAAAAGATCGATCCCGATAACTCCGGAGAATATGACGCTCGCGCTGACTACTATGTGACGCAATTACGAAGTCTTCACAGTTGGATTCAAAAAGAAGTAAACTCGATCCCTCGAGCCAAGCGAATCTTGATCAGTCACCATGACGCCTTTCAGTACTTTGCGTCAACTTACGGATTTGAAAGTGCCGCACCTGCCGGGTGGAGCACTGGTGCCGAGGTTGGGGCTGGAATTACTCCACAACGTCGAGCTCAAGTTGTAGAGTCTATTAGTAGTTATAAAGTGAAAGCAATCTTTGTAGAAACGGCAACCAACCCAGAAGTAGTTCGCCAAATTGCAAAGGATGCTGGTGTTAAAGTTGCTGGCGCTCTCTACGCAGACTCGATGGGCCCTAAAGGTTCCGTCGCAGAAAACTACTTTGGCATGATGCGTGAAAACGTCATCAAGATTGTAGGTGGATTGAAATAGTCGACGATCAAACTACGACCAATATGGTAAAAAACAACTCACATACGACCGGCTTGCCGGTACGACCCCTGATAGCCCTTGGAATAAGCTTAGTTATTTGTAGCTTAATCGGGGGCTATCAGGCGTTTATTAACTCGCTACCGGATCGTGAGGTGACAGAATTCATCACGACAGCAGCGAAAGGTGATTATGCGGTTGAAATCACACTTTCCTTTGACACGCGGGGCGATGCCTTCGACCCTACTTCATTACTCGTGCGGCTCGACGGCCAAACCGTTCTTGAAAAATCCGAGGTTGTGAAGGCCGGTACACCTGTGAAAATTCATCCGGTCCCCGATCTCAAAGTTGGGATTAATGAGTTCTTTATTCAAGTCGGAACGGCTGAGACGCCGGCAGTCCCCGAGCTCGATGGGGAAGTGGATGATCCGTTTGCCGCTGCGGGTTTTGGAGACGCTACTGAAGATGCTGGTGAGTTTAACAATACCGACCAAGGAAACAGTCCGCAGCAAAATGAGGTAGTCGGTGTAGCCAAGGCTGTGCGAGTTCGAATCTTCGACGGTGACGAAGTTTTGGTGGAAAAAACGGTCTGGTCAGAACCAGGGGAGACCATCAGCAGCACAGTGGTTGTCGATATACCTGAAAACGACCAAATGCCCAAGACGTCGACTCACGACCATAGTGGTCACAATCATTAATTACCAGCGTTGAATGACACCAGAGAACAGAATGAGTAACGCGTTACCTGCTATTGAAGTGAAAAACCTGACCATCAGTTATGGTCCGGTACCTGCCTTGCTGGACGTGACTCTGAAAATTGATTCCGGCCAGCTCGTCGGTATTATCGGCCCCAACGGATCGGGGAAATCGACGCTGATAAAATCACTGTTAGGGTTCGTTAAAGCCGATTTTGGCGAAGTGTTGTTGTTTGGGGAAGACGCAGAGAAGGCGAAGGGGCGAGTGGCCTATGTGCCTCAACGCGGAAGTGTCGATTGGGACTTCCCGATTACGGTTCGCGAAGTGGCGTTGATGGGACGCTTTGGCAAACAACCTTGGTGGAAAGAGCTATCTAAAGAAGATTACGAAAAAGCAGACCATGCACTGGAACAGGTGCGAATGGCGGACTTTCGTGATCGACAAATCGGGCAACTGTCTGGAGGACAGCAACAGCGAGTGTTTATGGCTCGGGCGATTGCACAGGGTGGCGACATCCTTTTGCTGGACGAACCATTTGCTGGTGTCGATGCAGCGACCGAGAAGGCAATCCTCGATGTCCTTGAGTCAACTCGGGAGATGGGCCGGACGCTGGTTGTTGTTCATCATGATCTTGCCACGGCAGCGGAATACTTTGACTCCCTAGTACTTCTTAAGCAGCGGTTGTTCGCTTATGGCACACCGGAACAGGTTCTTCATCCGGAATTATTGAGTGAAGTGTACGAAGGTAAATTGCGGATTTTTGCAAACCTCCAGAGCGGCAAGACGCAGGGAGGCGCGGGCTAATGTACGAATGGATTGTGGAAGTACATACGACGAGTCCTCATCTGATCAAGGCACTTCTGACGGGGCTTTTAGTCACTACTGTTTGTAGTGTCATTGGCTGCTTTATCGTACTGAAAAAGACGTCGTTTCTAGCTGATGCGTTGGCTCATTCAATGTTGGCAGGCGTGGTAGTTGGATACTTGCTGATGAAAATCACCTATGGGCGAGATGCTCACGCAGGAGCCATGTTGATTGGTTCGATCATTTCCGGGCTTATCACGGTCGCAATGATCGGATTTGTTTCTAGGATGTCACGTGTCAAAGAGGATGCGGTGATTGGGATTATGTACACAGGGATATTCGCCTTTGGAGGTGTTCTTGTATCGCTCTTTAGCGAGTATGTCCATATTGACCTACTACATTTTATTGTGGGGCAGCTGTTGGGCGTCAGTGACGAGAAACTTTGGATGATGGCCATTGTTGCTGTCGTCGTTTTGGCATTCATCGTATTGATGTTCCGAAGTTTGCAGCTGGTTACATTTGATCGCGTCATGGCAGCCTCACTGGGCATGAATGTCATCTTGCTGGATTATATGCTCACCACGTGCACAGCCATGGTTGTGGTTACCGGTGTTCAGGTAGTAGGTGTCATTCAAGTCGTAGGCCTATTAATCGCGCCAGCTGCCACCGCTTACCTTTTGTGCGACCGCTTAAAGAATATGCTTTGGGTGTCAGCTGTCTTCGGTTGGACTGGATTTCTGATCGGTTACTTTCTATCGGAGTCTCTGAATGTAGCGCCTGGGGCGATGATCGTTGTCGTCCTGACAGCCCAGTTCTTGACCGTCTTTTTGGTGGCCCCTCGTTATGGATTACTCGCCGATTTTCAGCGAAAGCTGCGAGCCGTACCTCAACAGGTGATCGAAGATATCCTGGGAGTCATTTTGCGAGCCGAGAATGAGCAATGTGGTATGGAAGAACTTGTTCGCCATACAGACTACAAAAATGACCGGATCCGAAAAGCACTTAATTCGATGGTGAAGCAGGAATGGCTGGAATTCGAAGGTGGTGTCATTTCGTTTACTGAAGAAGGACGTATTCAGGCTAGACGACTGCTGCGAGCCCATCGACTTTGGGAGACCTATTTGCAACATCTGGGAGTAGCGGAAGACGAATTGCATCAGCGAGCACATGTACTCGAGCACTTACACGACGAAGAAGCCGTGGATTATCTGGACGATAAACTCGGGCACCCACTGACGGATCCCCACGGAAAAGAAATCCCTGAAGACTTTGAGCATCTCGTTCCTGGTGAGATTATGACACTTGCGATCTTAAGAGAAGGTCACAGTGGACAAATCGTCAGCATCGGGGAACTGATTGTTGAACCTTTGGCGGTTGGAGACAAGGTGGCTGTCGGGGGGCGTGAGAACGATTCGCGTACCTGGGTCGTTACGGTGACTGACGCAGATGGCAAATCGACAGACTATCACTTCAATCATAACGAAGCGGATGCCATTTGCGTGAGACTGGACTAGCGTCGGTTAACTACTTGTTGTCTGGCGATTCCTCCGGCAGGGGAGGAGATTCGAGTAACTCCAATGCAAGTGACTCATCACTGGGCGGAACATAGATTTTGAATCCTTTGCTGAGGACAAGCCCGGAAAACGCTCCTCCCGCATCATCTCCCATCACGGTGGCAACAATCCCATTGGCCCGCAAATACTCGGAGGCAATGAGGGCTTCGGTTTGAGTGGTGAAGACGGCGACTTTGACTGCAGTAGACATCATTGTGGCTCCCTGTGAAAAACCAAAGGACCAAGTAGGTTTGTTTACCTAATTATACGAATGCTCGCCGGTAAAAGAAAAACATCAGCAGCCAGTTTTAGTACATAGGTGTATTATTCGATTAATGCACGCAGAACAGACAGATTGGCTGCATCCCAGCTCAGACCAGCGTGGTCGCCTTCAGCATCTCCTTTGGCCGTTTCAAGGTACATTGGCGTCTGGCTGAATCGTTCGTCATTCACTAGATAACGAAAAGCGGATAAGCCCATGTGCCCCTGACCGATGTGTTCATGGCGATCCTTCTTGCTTCCAAACTCTCGTTTGCTGTCGTTGAGGTGAAAAGCCTTCATCTTGTCTAAGCCAATGAGCTTGTCGAAATCATTCCAGGTCTCGTGATAGCTGGCTTCATCACAGAGATTATACCCCGCCGCAAACATATGACATGTGTCAGCGCAAATGCCGACGAGTTCAGGGGCCTGACATTGATCGAGCATCTCGGCCAGTTGTTCAAAGTTCCATCCCAGATTAGTACCCTGACCAGCGGTGGTTTCCAGCAAACAGCGGCTTTTCAAGTCGCGGGTTTGTCGGTGCACTTCATTAAGACCTTCGGCGATTCTGGTAATACCTTCTGCTTCTGTGCTGGTGGTGAAGGAACCAGGGTGTACGACGACATAGGGCACGCCTAGTTTATCGGCTCGTTGGAGTTCGATAATAAATGCGTCGATGGATTTATTCCATAGCTCATCCTTGGGCGAACCAAGATTGATGAGGTAAGAAGCATGAGAAAGAGTGTGCTGGATATTATGGGTGTCGAGCTGCTCCTGAAAAAGACGGACGTCTTCGTCCGTAATTTCTTTGGCTCTCCATTGATTGTTGTTTTTGGTGAAAAGCTGGATGCATTCACAGCCTTCCTGCACACCACTCTTAACGGCTTTGTAATACCCACCGGCAATCGACATGTGAGCCCCTAAAATCGCCATAGCCAGTTTTCCTTTACGGGGTGTCGGACGTCTTTTTCTCAATGGCGGCGGCCATCGTAACTACATCAAAATCAGTGTAGTTTGACCGGTAATGGGCAATCGCTTCAGCCGGAGTGAGATTGTAAATAACATCGCCTCGGGTGGCCCAGTTTTCGCCGGTATGAACAAACAGGGCACTTCCTACACGTAAATTGCTAACCGCTTCCATGTCCTCCATAGGTCCGCCGGGTATCGCTTCAAAGCTAATGACGACCGGTATGAATCCATGAAGATTGAGTGAGTGCTTTTCGATGACCAAAGTCACCTCTTCTTCAAAATCGCAATTCTTCCAACGCAAGCCTCGTGGGCGACCCGATTCACTGCATATTTGAAAGAAAGAATCCTGTAACTCAGTACGTACGGATTCAAATTGGTTTACCTGCTCTTGATAGTCTGGCGCGACGGTATTAGCCGGAGGTAATTCCGGTTCTGCTGGCGCCGGAGGCTGGAGCCAAGCCGATGGATCCTGGTGGTACGGCTTGCCCTCGCTCTTGCGGGCAATGATATAGAATGCCAATCCCAATAGGAGAATGCCACCCACAATGGTGATAATGACAGGAGTACCCATAGGTCACCTTATGAAAACTGCGGAATGGATATTAGCTATTTGCGTTGTCGAGCACTTTAAGGAAGCTTGCGATCCAATTCGGATGGGCAGGCCAAGCCGGGGCGGTTACCAAATTGCCATCGATATGTGCATTGTCGAAAGTTGCGGCCGTTTCAACATAAGTTCCGCCGCTGAGAGTGATTTCGGGTGAAACCGCAGGGTAACAACTAATGCTCCGTCCGTTTATAATTCCGGCTGCAGCCAGAATTTGAGGGCCATGGCAGATTGCTGCGATTGGCTTTCCGGCTCCGTGAAATTTACAGACGAGGTCCAGGACGCGTCGATCGAGTCTTAGGTATTCGGGAGCACGACCTCCGGGAATGACTAATGCGTCGTATTCAGCAGCAACAGCTTCTTCGAAACCGATGGTGATACCAAAGTTGTGGCCAACCTTTTCAGAGTAGGTTTGATCCCCTTCGAAGTCATGGATTGCGGTTTTGACAGTATCACCGGCCTGCTTGTCCGGACAACAACTGTCTACGTGATGTCCTACCATCAGTAGCATTTGAAAAGGGACCATGGCTTCGTAGTCTTCAACGAAGTCGCCAACCAGCATGAGTATGCGTTTACTGCTCATTATTGAATATCCCTCAGTGCTGCAGGATCCAATGCAATCATTGGACAAGTCTGGCTTAGCCGTGATTAATTAGCATTCGGCTGGTAAACGAAATTGTACTGTTTCTGAAGCAGAGCAATGAAACTGCCCTGGAGATTGGAAACTGTACCGCGACCGTCTTTATTGTACATGTTGTTGGTTGCGTTGGCGGTCATGGTTGCTGTAAAGCTGTTCGGTGATGTGCCGCTGGAACCTTCAACAAGGTACTTGGCTAAATCTACGAAATCAACAGGGCGATCAAACGAGAAGCCTGCTGGTGCCGCTTCGTCGGCTGGGGCCTCGTAAGCAACTTTACGGATGACATAAAAGTATCGCCCTGTAATAGACGACGCGACGTGGGCATCATTGACGCTTAACTCTTCAAATAGGTACAACAAATCTCCGTCGTTGATATCTGAAATACGAGCGCCTTCGACTTTCTTTTCAATTTTGGCTGGTGCTTCGGATTCAGAACTTGCTTGCTCGGTATTTTCAGTGGAGGCCTTTTCCTCGGTAGCAATATCTTCAGGCGTTACTTCAGATTCACCATCCTCTTCGCCCTCGCTGTTAGAACCTTCTTCCTCCGCTGAGCTATCATCCGTCTCGTCTTCAGTTTCGGTGGGAGGAGTATCAATCAACTCAATTTCCTCCTTAGCCAGGACGCCTAGCTGAATACCAGTATCGAAACCGCCGAATTGACCTTGTTGAGGAGCCATGCTGAAGGTGGTGGTGGGATAGGTGAGAAACGTATCATCGGTCTCGGCATCGGTGGGTATAGCCTGCTGGAGAGTTTGAAATTCCTCTGTGCCATTGAAATCTTTGCTGATGTTATCGGCAAGTTCTTTGGTTTTTTTGATCGCTTCGATCTTTTTCCAGGCAATCTCAGCATTTGTCAAAACCTCATCTGTCTGATTTTGAACGTCTTCGAAAGTCGACTCTTTAGATTGGTCTACCTGCCAGAAAACATAGGTTCGTTGCTGGAATGGAGAGGTTTGGTGGGGAACAAGGAAGTCGTTTTCCAGGAAAATATCCTGTTGAGGTGAGCTTCCCGGGCCTCCATGAGCCTGATAGGCAATACGTACTAATTTGGTCCAGTGGTGACTTGTGTCGTCCCAATCGTTGAATCCAAAATCCAAGGCGCCAGGGACCCGACCTGAAATAGCTTGGCCATATGCCGCTGAGATTAGATGTTCGGTAGAACCGATATCCAAGAGATTAATCTGCTCGGGTTCGTCTATTTCTTCTCCTTCTTCGGAAGGCTCTGTCATGATGCCTTCAGCCTTCGCTTCGATCTTTTCCATTTCAGCAATAAGCACGGCCTCAGCTTGCTGAATCAGTTTCGTAGCTTCGTCGGGTTCGTCAGAGTCCCCTTGGGTTGCTTGGGGGTCTTGCGCAAGAAGCTCTGGTAACTTAACGGAATGGATTGTGCCATCTTCAGTTTCTGCGTTCGCAAAAGCTTCCATTGCATCTGTGAGTTGCTTGATATCCTGATCTATGATGTCCTGTTTATAGGCGGCAATCGAAGTCTGGATATAGTCTTCTCGAACTCGCTCGGCAACTTCCTCATAGGGAAGATAAGTCGTAGCAGGTTCTGGAGTGTAGTTTGGCTCGAGTGGAATCGGAGTATCGAGTCCAGTTAAATCTTCGGCCGGAGGTTCATCGGCTTCTGTTGTGGCGACTTCGGGCTCTTCTGATTCACCTTCTTCATTCGCAGGTTTTTCTTCCGAGTTTTCTGTTTCGTCCGTAGTTGCCGGAGGGGTATCGTCGGTGTTTTCGGCACTATCTTCTCCGGCTTCTCCAGCCTCTTCAGTTGCTTGCTCTTCTTCCTGAAGGAAGACTAGGCAGTCATCTTCTTCTGCTTCCTCTGCTGATTCGTCTGGTGTTTCAGAGGATTCGTCATCTTGATCTTCTTTAGTATCATCAGTCGCTTCGTCTGTATTCTCCTCGGAAGCGGCATCTTCATTCGTGTCGGATTCGTTCTCGTCACCTTCTGAGGATTCGCCTCCGTTAGCAGCTTCATCGATGGCATCAAGGACGTCATCCGGAGCAGGGTATCGTTCTATATTTGTTTCGTAATACGTTTTGAGGTTTTCTTCGGTGATACCTTCTTCGAATTTGACTCGAGCATACCGGTCGTATGCGGCATCATTGAAGGTGACGTATTGGTAGCCAAACTTGCGTGGTGAACGCACGCCGAAAGGTCCGTAGATTTCATTGGCCAACTGGAAGCCAGAGGCAGGGTTCAAGCCGAGTGCCGTTGGGCTACCTGTGTCATCGACATACCATTCGCTTCGTTGTCCGATCAAGTCTTCTAAATCGGAATCCGTAGGAGGGTTAATTCCTTCGAGAGAAACAGGAATCCTCAAGACCTCGAACTGGTGTTTGGTTGATAACATTTTGTGCGCGACATATCGGTCAGAAATGGCTGGAGCAGTTGGGATGCCGGATTCGGCCAGTTGCTGCATTCTACGAGCAGCTACGTATGGCACGAGCAATTCCGCGATCTCGGAGGTCTCTTTTTGTTCCCCAAAAGCGTTTTTCTTTGCTTCGCGAATTTGCTCTGACGTATTGTGCTCGTAAAGATTGTCCTTGATCTGTGTGGCAATGTCATTCGCTTTAATGCCCATTGCGTATTGGTCAGCGATGGTGGAAAGGAACTTTACAGTAGTCGGATCACTTGGCTGCAGCAGACTCCAGGGATCTAACTCACTAGCGTTGGGGGTATTCCCCTGTGCCCTCATGTGCTCTGCAGCATTTTGGACGAGTACACTGTAGAACATGGCGAGGCGTTGCCCCGTATCATTCAGATCAATGGCCTCCGCTTGGGTGATCGAGCCTCCGTCCCATCTTGCCAGTACAAATTCGCCATTGGCGGATGACGTGTTTGGCCCACCCTGGATCGCTGCATAATAGGCTGGTCCAACGACAAACGCGATGACCGCAATGATGGTTAGCACAGAGTAGGAAAGGTTTTTGTGCTTAGCAACAAAGGCAAACATTCCTTTGTCTTCGTACTTTCCTTCAGCCTTTAGTTTCGCGATATGTTCGAGGCGTTTTTCTTCGCGCTGTTGTTTGATTTTGTCAATCTGTTGATCTTTTTGACGACCGTGAATTCGATTGGGGCGTTTGGGTTTGGACATGGTTCGTTCATCTCTCTGACGCGAATATGCTTATTATGGCTTGACAGATAAAAGTAACGTCTTAATGATTCGTCTAAGGATTCCAAAACCTATGTAACTACATGTATAACCCTGATGGGGGTTGTGACGTTAAGGAATTCTTAAGTCCACCGTGTGTTTATACCTGCGGTGAAACCACTAATTTTAGGCCGTTTTGAAGGAATTACAAACCCCAATGTGGCCGGTAGGTATTTGTAATATAGCGTTGACTGGTTGCCTGCGCCGATAGTGGGTAACTAATATATTTGTTCAGTTCGTATCGTTTATAGGGGTGTTACGAGTTACAGCGGAATTAAAGGCGGGGTTTAGTCTTTTGATGCTCAGCCAAATTTATGCTGATATTTAATTCGGGGCATGCTGTTTGGTGTGTTTTACAACTCAAATTCCCTTAAAACACCTTTCATTTAATCAAAACTATCCTCATGACCAAGCACCTAGTCATTGTCGAATCACCCGCTAAGGTAAAGACGATCTCCAAAATCCTGGGACCGGATTATTTGGTCGAAGCGAGTATTGGTCACGTTCTGGACCTTCCCGCAAGGAATCCAAAAGGGGTAAAAGCACCTGTTCCGGGGATCGATCTGGATAATGACTTTGAGCCAAGCTATGAAGTCATTAAAGGGAAAAACAAAACACTCTCCAAGTTAAAGAAGGCAGCCAAAGAGTCTGAAGGCGTTTGGTTGGCAACGGACCTTGACCGTGAAGGAGAAGCGATTGCGTGGTTGTTAGCTGAGGCGATGAAGGTCAAACCCGAAAAAGTGAAACGTGTTGTGTTTAACGCGATCACGCGTGATGCCATTCGGCAGGCTTTTGAAAACCCACGAGACATTGATATTGCGAAAGTGAACGCCCAGCAGGCTCGCCGTATTCTGGATCGAATCGTTGGTTATCAGGTATCCCCGTTGCTTTGGAAAAAGGTGGCTGGTGGTCTGAGTGCTGGTCGAGTACAGAGCGTAGCGGTACGGCTGATTGTTGAGCGTGAACGTGAAATCAGAGCACATGTTCCGGATGAAACATGGAACGTTAACGTCCGTCTCGCCTTGGATCCGTCACAGGCCTCCGCTTTAGTTGACCAATGGCAGCAATTCATCGCCACGCTTGATGATAAGGGAAAGACACCAACGATCAAGCGACAGAATGCCTGGTTGGCTGAACATGGTAGTTTAAAGACAGAGCTCATTCAGGTAGCTGGTGAAAAGTTTAATCTTGGTTGTTCGGCGGATAAGCCCGAAGACCTTTCCGAGAAAATCAAGGCGGTCGCTGAAGCAGTTGGGATGAACAATGTTCAAGTGGATACGAGCCTCAATCCTTCGGGTAAAGGCCCCGGGATGTTCGAGCGGGTGGTTACTGGCGACGTAGATACGGATGTTAAGTACGAAATCAATTCAATCCAAACGAAGCAAACTACTAGTCGACCCTATGCTCCGTTTATCACCAGTTCCATGCAAATGTCCGCTTCTAGTGCTCTTGGTTTCACAGCCAGTCGGACGATGAATATCGCCCAGCGTCTTTATGAAGGCTTGGCTATTGCCGGCGAAGGACATGTCGGATTAATTACATATATGCGTACGGATTCAACGGATATTGCACCGGTAGCAATGAATGCCGTCCGTGAATACATTAGCAAAGAATTCGGGGAGGCCTATCTGCCTGGGAAGCCGAAATTCTTTGGTTCGACGAATAAAAATGCTCAGGAAGCTCACGAGTGTATTCGTCCGACCGAGATGACTCGAACACCGGAGAAAATTGCAAAGGCGCTTGACCCGGATCAGTTGAAGCTTTATCGGCTGATCTATAACCGCTTTGTTTCTTGCCAAATGACAGATGCAAAGTGGGATTCGACCACGGTAACTTTTGAACGTAGTGATAAGCCAACCGGTGCTACGTTGAAGGCAACGGGGAGAGTGCTGGCATTCGATGGTTTCTATCGAGTCGCGGGCGTTCCAACAGCTAGTGATGAACAAACGCTGCCGC
The DNA here is from genome assembly GCA_002701385.1 of Rhodopirellula sp. GTDB lineage: Bacteria > Planctomycetota > Planctomycetia > Pirellulales > Pirellulaceae > UBA721. Next base: position 15,205 of record NZVD01000039.1, read on the forward strand.
CGTTGTCTGAAGGGGATAAGTCCGCTCCTTTTGATATTGCCCCACTTCAGAAATTCTCGTCGCCACCGGCTCGATACAACGAAGGTTCGTTGGTCAAAAAACTGGAAGAGGAGGGGATTGGTCGCCCGTCCACCTATGCTTCCATTATTAAGGTGATCCAGGATCGAAACTACGTAGAAAAGATTAGTAACCGATTCCATGCTACGGACTTAGGCGAGGTAGTGACTGACAAGCTGCTGGAAGGGTTCGAGCAGATTATGAATGTCAGCTATACGCGGGAGATGGAATCTGAGCTGGATGCGATTGAAGGCGGGGACCGCGAGTGGACTGGATTCCTGCACAACTTCTATGGAAAATTCAAAGCCGAATTGGACACGGCCTTTGAAAAGATGACGCACGCCAAAGCGGAAACAGAATTAGCTCCCGAAGAATACAAATGTCCTGATTGTGGTAAACGCCTAGAGTACCGATTTGGCAGGAATGGCCGATTTCTAAGTTGTGTGGGATTCCGCGTGCCACCGGAGCCGATCGCAATACCTTGCCCAGGATGTGGCGAGAAAAAGATGGGGGTTAATAAAGGGAAAACCGCTCGGTCGCGACCTTTCCTGACCTGCTTTGAATGCGAAACCAAAGTTACCTGGTCCAAGGTGAAAGAACATCAGGAGCAGATTGCTGAGCTTGCAGCCGGTATGCGTGATGCTTGTAAGTACGCAGCTCCTATCGACGCCGAAGGCCGGCCGATCAATCCAGAACAGGTCAATATTGCCTGTCCAACCTGTAGTGATCCAATGTTGAAACGGACCGGTCGATTTGGACCATTCCTGAGTTGTGTTAAGTATCCGGAATGCGACGGTATTGTAAATCTTGATAAGGCCGGTGCGGTTACGCTGCCTAAAGTCAAACCACTGGAAACTGATTTGGAATGCAATAAATGCGATGCGAATCTGTATCTGCGAAATGGTGCTCGTGGCCCTTGGTTAGGATGTTCGCGTTACCCTAAATGCCGAGGTCGAGGTGCCTGGAAAGGGTTGGAGGATGAGATTCGAGCGAAGTGGGAAGCCGCATTAGGTCGGCACGAAGAAGAAAATCCGGCTCCGGTTATTAAAACCGTGGATGGTGAAGTGGTTGAGGCTGGATATCGGCCCGAACCAATCCGAGAGAACGCTTAAACTGGCTGGCCTGGTTGGATTAGAGGATTATCGAGTCCTTCGACCGTCTTAGAGTCGTACCCATTAGGTTTCCGCCCCAACGGCGATCGCCGTTGCGGTCGCATGACTACGGCAATGTGATAAGCTGATCAGGACGTCACTGATTCCTAGCTCTTCGCAAATCTCTTTTGCGACACCGTGGATTTCCACTCGTGGTTTGCCGGTAAGATCGGTGACGACCTCAATATCTTTCCAGCGAATTCCTCGAGACCATCCGGTGCCCATGGCCTTCAGCACGGCTTCTTTAACAGCCCAGCGACCTGCATACGACTGAGTGGCGCCCTTGCGGCTGCTGCAATAAGCAATTTCACCCCGTGTATAAACGCGGTTGAGGAACAGTTCGCCATGCTTCTCGATCATCTTGGCGATGCGTAAGCATTCGATGATGTCGGTGCCCAGCCCAAGGATGTTCATCGCACCAGTCCAGTTGCTTTTTGTACACGATCCAGTACTTCTCGACATTTATCCCTGGCTTGTTTTGCGCCGGCATCGAGTACATCCCGGACATAGTCGGGGTCGCTTTCAAGTTGAGCTCGTCGTTCCCAGGCCGACCGGAAATATTCCGCTGAAGCTTCAGCAATCTTTTTCTTTACGTCTCCGTAGCCGAATCCACCGGCGCGGTAAATGGCTGCCAGTTCCTGTTGTTGCTCTGCAGAGGCAAACAAGCTGTAGAGTTGGTAAAGGTGATCACCTTCCGGTTCCTTTGCATCCTCCATCGGGCGGGAGTCAGTGGCGATTCGCATGATCTTTTTTTGAATCGCTTTCTCGTTACCGAAGATCTCGATTGTGTTGTCATAGCTTTTAGACATCTTTTCACCATCGGTGCCGGGAACTTTGGCCGAGGCGTCTAGTAGCTTGGCTTCGGGTAGGACAAAGCATTCGCCAAAATGGTGGTTGAAGCTTTTGGCAATATCCCGAGCGACTTCAATGTGCTGAACCTGATCCTGCCCCACCGGTACAATATTGGAGTCGTAGCCGAGAATGTCAGCCGCCATCAGGACGGGATAAGTGAATAAACCAGCGTCGGCACTGATTCCTTTCTCCTTCTTCTCTTTGTATGCATGGCAGCGTTCCAGAAGCCCCATGGGAGTGCCTGTCATTAGGACCCAGGTTAATTCAGATATTTCGGGGACGTCGGATTGGACAAATAGAGAGGCCTGATCTGGGTCGAGCCCTAGTGCTAATAAATCAAGCGCCGCTTCATACGTAAGCTGATTTAATTGCTCGCTATCTCGAATAGTGGTTAGGGCATGTAGGTTTGCAATGAAGTAATAGGCCTGATCGGCGGTCTGCAGGTCAATGTACTGGCGAATCGCGCCAAAATAATTACCCCAGTGAAAACGGCCTGTCGGCTGAATGCCTGATAGTACTCGCATGACTTTGAATCTACCTCTTTCTTGCTCTTTTTAGCTCTTGTTGGATGTGACCGTTCCGACGACTTCGGTAACCGTAGAGACGCCCAAGGTGTTTAAAGCCTCTGGGAGCTGCTCGATTAATTTCATTGAAATGGTTGGGTCGTAGTAATTAGCCGTTCCAATTTGTACTGCAGATGCTCCGGCCACCAGGAATTGCATGACATCGTCGAGATTGGCAATGCCACCGATACCGATAATCGGAACATCGACCGCGCGGGCGACCTGAAATACACATCGTAAGGAGACAGGCTTGATGGCCGGACCACTCAGTCCACCAACATCATTCCCGAGGATCGGTTGTCTTTTTTTCCAGTCGATCGCCATTCCCAGCAGCGTATTTGTCAGGCAGACGGCATCGGCCCCTCCTTGAGCAGCCCCATCTGCAATCTCCACGACGCTCGTGACGTTAGGTGTCAGTTTGGCAAGGACAGGAATGTCGCAGCTGTTGCGTACACCACGTACGACCTGCTCGCACAACGCTGGATTACTTCCGAAATCCACGCCGTGGGCAACGTTGGGGCAGGAGATATTCAATTCTAATGCGTCGATCCCGCCCTGTTCTGCCAGACGTGAGGCAAGCGACACATAGTCATCGGCGCTGGACCCGGCAATACTGACAATTAGCGGAGCCGACTGTTTGGAAAGATAGGGTAAGTGATGCGAGATAAATGCATCGATGCCATCGTTGTCTAAGCCGATGGAATTGAGCAGACCGGAAGAGGTTTCCACTGTCCGGTGTGGGGCGTTTCCGACACGCATTTCTGTGGTAATTGTCTTGGGAACAATGCCGCCAAGCAAACTGAGGTCGACAATCCCTTCCATTTCGCGAGCATAGCCAAACGTGCCGGATGCTACGAGAATGGGATTGGGTAGAGTTAGCCTGCCGAGTTGTACCTGCAGGTTGGGAGTAGCTGAGGGGTTGGTCAAAGTAGCGGCCTAAAAAAACGATGCCAAGTTAGAATATACCTGTAACGGTAATCTAACCTGACATCGCTGATTTCTCAATTATGGCAATCAGAGTTTCGTCGGAGTAAAGGTAAGGTCTTCCGGCGAATAACTTATCAATACAGCTGGCGAGACAGAAGGTAATCTTCGTCTGCAGTGCGATTACAGACCTATATCACACCACCATGAACTCGCTGAGGAGCCATGTGATCCGGTTGGTCCATGTGCCAGAATCGTTCCCAGAAGTTGAGAATCTGACGTTGATTTTCCGAAGTGAAAATGAGTTGCTGGGTACGTCGCGCACGATCACCTGAGTAGGCGGGGATGATACACCCGATACTTGTGCTGATAGCGGCTAATACTAATACGGCGTAAAACATGCGTCGCATTGAAATTCCTCCTTGAAGGCCTCAAGCCGGTCTTCCTGATCGGCTACCTAATTACCCAGGGATTGATTGCCGTAATCCCTGAGTTGTTATTGTTTTGACCACGCACAAACAACGTATTTATGATGTGGTCGCGTATAAGTACACAATTCTAAGGAGGCTTGCAATACGACTTTCCGAGGTTAGATCGGCGGTAATGGGTGGTCGGGATCTTCGCTTTGCGACAGAGCTTGAGAATTAACTTCAGGAAGCTCAAAAGTGCTAAGGTTCCAGCCAACCGGATTGGCTTCGCGAATCCGGTTTTCCATTGCTTTGCCGGGCTTAAAGGTGACCACAAATTTGGCGGGGACATCCACCGGATCACCTGTTTTCGGGTTTCTCCCGATGCGTGCTTTGCGTTCCTTGCATTCAAAAACTCCAAAATTACGCAGTTCAATTCGGCCGTTGTCAGCCAGGATTTGAACAATAGCATCCAGAGTGTTTTGGACAAGTTCTTTGGCGGTTTGTTGAGTCAGCCCGGATTCTTCGGCGATCGTTCTGACAATGTCTTTTTTAGTCTTACTGTTAGACATAGCTGCTGAAGAATGGTCGTACAAAAAGAGGGTTAAGTCTTCATTGGTTTTGAATGGAGGCCCAAACGCCCTAAGTGTATTCCTTGTAAGGGTTTAAGTCAATCAAAAACGCCAGGTGCTACCACGGATTCGGGTATGCGGTTTGCAATCCTCCAAGATTGAATCATGAAATGGGTAAATTCAGTTCGACGAATGCGAAACAGTGTTTGCAATATATATTGGCATGCTTACAGCGCAATTCGCCTATGCGAGTTTTATCGAGTGATGACGATAGAATCTTGAGGTAATCGATAAACTTTTACTAATCGTTATAATCAGATCGTTCAATTTTTAGGTCAGAAAGGTAAGTGAGAGAAATTGTCAGGCGACACGACGGATGAAAAGCAGCCTTGGTATGCAAATGGCCTGCAATTCGAATGCAGTCAATGTGGAGATTGCTGTACCGGGGCTCCAGGGTTTGTTTGGGTTCAGCAGCAGGAAATTGATGATTTAGCTCGAGAAGTCGAGCTTAGTAGTGAAGAGTTTGAGGAGAAATACGTACGTAAAATTGGTGCACGACGTAGTTTGCGTGAGTTTCCCAATGGAGACTGCGTCTTTTTTGACACGGATAAGCGTGGGTGCAGTGTGTATCACGCTCGGCCTATCCAGTGCCGGACATGGCCCTTTTGGGACTCAAATCTGAAGAATGAAAAATCCTGGGAAGCCACTTGCAAAGAATGTCCCGGAAGTGGGACGGGGAAAGTTTATACGTTGGAGGAAATCGAAGGCCAGCGTAAGCAAATGAAAATCTAGCTTCACGTTGGTAAGCAGAATTTGCTGCCGACCTTTAGCCACCAATCTGATACATCGCTCGTTCCGGCTTTTGGAAATCAGGCGTGTCGATGCCGTGAGCCGCTTTTTTATCTAGAACACATTCGCGGATTAGCTGTTCGATTTCACTGTCGGATGCATCATCTCGCATCAATTGTCGAGCATCCCATTCCTGATGTGAAAACAAACAGTTACGCACTTTGCCTTCAGCCGTGATGCGTAACCGGTTGCAGGTTTCGCAAAACGGTTTGGAGACAGGATTGATGAATCCAATTCTTCCCTTGCCCTCAGTAAACTGATAGTCCACTGCAGGTTGACTGGGGTCTGGCCGAGTCGCTGGTTCTAGTTTTCCCAGCTCAGCTTCGATGGTCTTACGAATATCGCTTCCAGTAAGCACGGCTTCATTGCCCCAATTGTCATCTGCATCAAGTGGCATGAATTCGATGAAACGAAGTTCCAATTGGCGTTCCAGAGCAAATCGTGCCAATGGGAGTATTTCGCTTTCGGTCATCCCGCGGATCGCAATGGCATTCAGGCGAATCATATCGAAGCCGACTTGTTGAGCTGCTTCGATTCCAGCAAGCACCTGGTCAATTCCGCGACGCCGTGATAGTCGGAAAAATGTATCGTCATTCAGGGTGTCTAGACTGATGTTGAGACGGTTTAGGCCGGCCTGGCGTAGAGCATCTGCTTGGTTGGCTAGCAGCATCGCATTGGTGGTTAAAGCGATATCCTCAATCCCTCCGATGGAATTTAGTTCCGCAATCAGCGTTGCAAGGTTATTACGGACTAATGGCTCTCCACCGGTGATTCGTATTTTGTTGACACCCATGGACGCCGTGATTCGAGCGAATCGCCCCAATTCCTCAAATGTCAGTATCTCATGGCGAGGTTTGAATTCGACATTCTCTTCGGGCATACAGTAGAAACAGCGGATATTACAGCGATCGGTAACACTCATACGCAAATTGGAGTGTATGCGGCCCAGGCTGTCTGTTAGTGGGGGACGTTGCTTTGACACCGATTAACCCTCGATTCCCGGGTGCACCCATTCGTGCGTTCCGTCGGACCAGTTTTCCTTCTTCCAAATAGGAACATCCTCTTTGAGCGTGTCAATCAACCATTGCCCGCATTCAAACGCATTTACTCGGTGAGCAGAACTCACGGCAATGGCGACACTCGCTTCTCCGGGCAGGAGGTGTCCCAGGCGGTGGGTGATTTGGATGCTTATGACATCCCAGCGCTCGCGTGCGGCCGACTCAAGTGATTCTAGTTGTCGAGTAGCCATCGACTCGTAGCATTCGTAATCAAGCGAATCTGTGCCGCGGTCACCAGTGATACTACGGGTTGTTCCCAGAAACAGGACGACTGCTCCGGCCCGAGTATCCTGAACGGCCTCAAGTACAGCCTGAGAATCAATGACGTTGTTTGTGATTTCAATCATAGCAATTTATTACAGGGCTCCTCCACTGACAGGAGGGATAATCGCGATTGTCGAGTCGGTTGTAATCACAGTCTGAGCGGTCGCAAATTGGTCATCGACCGCAAAACGGCAGTGCGGAAGGATATCGGCCAGCGTGGGGCAGGTTGTCAGGATGGCCTGCTCCAAATCGGCGAGTGTGGCCGGTAGCGGACAATCGACTTCAAGTTCCGAGGTTCCGGCCTTTTGCATAGCGACGGCAAATAGCTTGATTTGAATAGTCATGAAGTTATTAAGTCGCGGGATTGTTGAGCTAGTTGAGATCGAACTTGCGGGGCCAGTCGGTAGGCGTGAGCAAGTAGCTTGATAGGGTGGAGTGTGGGTTTAGTGGTTCCCTGTTCCATTTGAATTTTACACGCACTGCACTCCGTCGTCCCTACCTGAATGGAAGAATCTCGCATCGTACTAATCAATCCCCACCCACTCCTCAGGCTGTTTCGGTAATTCTTACGTTTTAATCCAAATGTACCAGCCATCCCGGAACATCCTTTGTCGATCCGTTGAATACTGAGGCCCGGAATAAGACGTAATAAATGTTCTCCCGGAGTGAATTCCTGTAAGGCTCTCAAGTGGCAAGGGAGGTGGTAACCGACTTGATAGTTTACTGGTTGAAGATCGAGTTCCAGTTTTCCAGATTCATGTAGTCCCCACAGGTAGTGGCAGGCATCCTGTGTGTTTTCCGCGACGAGGCGGGATTCATCATCTCCGAGAAGATTTGGGTATTCCTGTGTCAGGCACATCGCGGCTGTGGGTTCAGTGGTAACGATCGTATAGCCTTGACGTACGGCGTCGGAGAGGAGGGAGACGTTACGTTGCGCAAGCTCTCTGGCATATTCGATGTCTCCCTCTGTAATCGCTGAGCTGGTAGACCAATGCTGTTCAGTAGGGACATAGACGCTAACGCCATGGTGTTTAAGGACAGAAACCAGACAGCGTGCGAGATCCGGATCAAACCAGTTTGCGAAAATGTCAACAAAATATAGGACTTTCCCACCAGGTTCTCGGCTTGGTTTGGTGAGCCGGTTTTTCGCCGCCCACTTCAGGAAACTAGTGCCAGCCACCTGCGGGAGTTTACGCCCCTGAGCCAGCCCCGTGATTTTTTCAATCATCCAACGCATTTGGCGATTACGCAGACTCCAGTTGTAAAGCCAGTGAAAACGACTTGCCCATTTGGCTGTCCGGTCGAGTTTTGTAAAAAGCGTCTCGGTGAATTTAAGGCCATTGGAGCGGACGTATTGTGCTTTTGTTTCCTGCACGATCTTTGGAATATCGACGCTGGCTGGGCACTCCACTCGACATTGATGGCAATTTACACATAAATCAGCCACTGCTTTGACATCGTCTTCCCCTAGCGTGGCGACTGGTAATCGGCCTGTGATGACTCCGCGAAGCAGGTTGGCTTTGGCTCGAGGGCTGGATTCCTCAGACGGTGCAAACTGAAAGACTGGGCACATGCGGGTTGTTGGGGATTCATCGCGACAACGTCCACAGCCATTACATGCACGAGAGGTGTAAGCCAGTTCATCGGCGGACCAGGCAAGTTGTAACTCGATAGGGCTACGTTGTTCCTCTTCGTCATTGGTGACGTCCGCCATGAACCGACGGGGCGTACTCAGGTTGACGCTAACCGGCCGCAGGTTGTTATGGATGGGCTGCGGCATCTCGGAAACGACTTTGCCAGGATTGAGGATGTGCCGAGGATCGAAGACCCGTTTGACTTCAGCAAATACATCGTAAAGCGGACCGAATTGTTTGCGCATAAACCATGTGCGACTTAAACCGCTGCCGTGCTCACCACTGATCGTTCCGCCGGCGGCAATGACCGGTTCGTAGATGTCATTAGCCAATGCATGAAGTTTTCGGACATCGCTTTTGTTATCCACATTGAGGAAGGGGCGGATGTGAATAACGCCGTGTCCGAGGTGGCCGAATAAAGATGCCGTCGTTTCATGCTTCTGAAGAGTGAGGTGAATCTGAGGCAAGATAGAGGGAAGTTGAGCCGGAGGTAAAGCAATATCTTCGATGAATGGGATGGCTCGGGTTGAACCTTCCAGACGGTACAGTGTAGGAATCACATTACGAGCGATGGACCATGCCTGCTCGATCTCTGCCTGTTCCAACGCCATCCGACTGGCAAACGCCAGGTGATGGGTTTGTTGAATGGACTCGCTGATTTGTGCCAAATGCTGTCGAACGGAGTTGCGACTCTCTCCTTCGACTTCGACCAGTAGCATTGCTTCTGCATCATCAGGGATGGAGCGAACGAAACGAGGGTCGGTTTCTCTGGCCAATACCAGCAAACGTCGATCCATGAGGTCACAGGCAGCAATGTCCATGTTGGCCAGAAGCTGAGACGCCTGAGTTGCTTTGTCGATGCGGTCGAAAAATAGCAGTAAAACACCGGTGTGCTCAGGGATCGGCGAAGTTCTGACCGTTGCCTCGGTGATGAGTCCGAGTGTTCCTTCGGAGCCGACCAATAGTTTTGTGAGGTCCAGATGGTCTCCCTCAAGGAGATCACTGAGGTGGTAACCACAACGATGAGCTGGTGAAGCAGGGGTTTGTTCGCGGATCGTTTGTTCATGAGTGCTGAGAATATTTCGGACTCGATTTTGGATTTCATCGAGGCGGGAAACCGTTGGTGCAGCGATGGGATCGGATAATGCGTGTTTAACAGGAACGGCACAAAGGGTTTCTATATTCTGCTTGTGTCCCAGTCGTAGGACAGACCCATCGGCTAGCACAACTTCCAGTTCTTCGACGTGGAATCTTGGACTGCGATACTTGAGCCAGTGACTGCCGCTGTTATCCAAAGCGAGGACACTTCCCATAGTCGTGACTTCACTATTACTGGGATCAGGGCCAAACATGCGGTCATGCTTGGCTAGGTATTTGTTAAGTCTGGACAGTACGACTCCCGGCTGGATGCGAACCGAGGAACCATCGAAATCAAGGATTCTTCGCATGGAATGTGCAAAGTCAATGATGATTCCGGGCCCTAGTGATTCGCCTGCTAAACCACTGCCAGCGCCACGGGCATGGACAGAAATATGGTGTTCATTGGCGTATTGGATACAGGCGACGACATCCTGAGTGTGTAAAGGGCGGACAACGGCTAGCGGCTGGATCTGATAGATGCTGGCATCGCTGGAATACAGTTGCAGGAGCAGGTCGTCGCAACGCACTTCTCCTTCAATGACGCCTCGCAGGTCTTCCTGAATGCGAGCTCGTTCCTGATCCATTGCGTACCTGTATTAAGAATCGGCTTCGTCGGAGTTATTTTGATTCTGACGAGCTGCCTGTTGCTCCAGCCACGCTTGTTCTTTCTGGGCTCGTTCGAGCCGGACTCGCTGCTGGTGGTATTTTTCGTGAACCTCGAGATTGAATGGTTGGTATTCAGGTGAGTCCTCGAATCCACGAAATTCACTATTACACTTGTAACATTGTAATAGATTTCTCATGAAGATATAAAATAGCAAATCAACGCCGGCGAAGACAAATAAGATCAAAAATGTCCAAAACAGGTTGTGGTAGTAGTAGGCGATGGTGCTCAATGTTGAGCCGAGAGCGATAATCGCAAGGCCCAGTCGTTGATTAAATTGCTTGCGATAGTATAGTTCCGGGCTACCGCAGATGGTACAGCGTTCGAGTACGGTATTACCTTCCGCGTCTTCATTGAGGAAGGTTGCCGGGAATTTTTGTTCGGCGGAACAGCGTGTGCAGTGGACCGCCGTTGATTGCTCCGTAAACGGAACTCGTGTTACCTGATCGCAGGTTTTGCAAAAGTAAGTTACGTTCATGGCGTCCGAGGTGGTTGAGGATAAGTCCGAGAGTGTTCTATTTTATCGTCAGATCAGAGTGGGTACAGGACGTTCTCGGCCAAAACGCGAGCGGTGAGTTCACCGATAAACACGACGATGGTGGCTGCATAGAGGATCCCAGTGGCACTTTGCGTGTTCGGGACTCGCAGAGTCATAAAGGTCATGTAGATTAATCCCAGACTTGCAAAAATACCTGAAATCCACCGCAGCGAAACAAAGATCCACCATGTATTGGTTACGTCCGTATTACTCAGCGTCAACGCCGTGCCGGTGCCGGAGACGCAGGTGCGAAGTAACAGTGCAATGACGCATAGCCAAAGCAGCTTGCGTAAAGGAATCAGGTTCATGGTGGGAGTATTCAAATACCAATGTCCCAATAACATAGCTGTTATCACGCTACCGACGACCAATCCGGAAGACACAATATCTAGTAGCAAGCTCAGATGATGTGTTGACTGGCTATCCTTGGGGAGCACGCTACTTTGATAGGCGGTCGTTAGCGTAAGTAAGGTAAGCAATGTTAGTATGATTTGGCCCGACCCTGATTTCTCGTACAGCCAACATACTGCACCGAGATAGCTGAGTACGGATGTTGCCAAAATCAATCCCAGTAGTGTGGATTGGCTGGCAATGCGTATGGTGTCAGTGGGAAGGTGTTCGTCCGAGACGGTCCAGGTGACCAGAGCTCCAAAGACGTTGAGCCCCATAACCACCCATAAATGGACTTTGAAGAATCCACTGGTTACATGTTTCGGGCTGGTAATCGCCATAGCCAAGGAAATCCCAAAGCCAAGTCGCAAAACAAATTGCAGGATTTCCCAGAGCAACGCCACTTTTATTACCTAACCTTGTTTATTAAATCAGTTACATGTTTTCTCGAAGGTTGGTCTCTGAGGACCGGCTTATTGCTCAGAAGTGAGTAGGCATTCCAGTAGTATTACAGGCTGGTGAGTATCGAAGCTCATCCGAATTTGGCCTGCATCAGGATGAGAGGGGTTAACGCAAACCCGTGGATTCAAACACGTCTCTTGCTATGTCGGCTGTAAATCCATTCTCAATACCCTTCACGATAACGGAGATTGCGTTATGACTATGAAGGCTTTCGTTATGCGAGGCAACGATTCGAAAGTCTTTGATGCGGGGTTCGTTGTTAAGCTTTTCGTATAGCAAGCGGACCGCATCTTCAACAAATTTCAGATATGAAGCGTTCATCTCGGCGAAAGCTTGTTCGTCTTCTCTCTTAACGATGACCTGAGTTTCGGTTTGTAAACCAGCTAGACACAACTCCTGTAAGTCTTCTACCCATAGTATTTCATCGAAATTCACACTTACTCGAGCTACACTTCTCTGGCTGTGAGGGACTGTCGCTCGATTGCGATATTTCTCGGCGTGTTCACTTAATTCAAAACTACAAGGGCAGGCAGATGAGTAAACAAAATCGAAATGGATATACTTTACGAAATCTCCATCTTTAGTCAGTTCACCTTCAAAAACCACATCGTAGTATTGAAAACCTTCTAATTCGCTTCTAAGACTCTTTTGCATGATCGGATATGAAGTTTTCAACATGATCCGAGAATCGAAACACATCAGATTTTCTTTGTAGGTTTCTAAAACATCTTTTATTTTGTTCGTGCTGAATGTGTCGTCTTTATGAGCGTAAAAACTCCTCATGATTCGGGACATATTGATGCCCTTTTTGTGTGCTTCCAGGCTAACGCTACCTGTCACACTGGTTTCGAGTTCAATTGTCGAACCATCTCTCTTTTTATATGTCAGTGGTAACCTAAAATTATGTATGCCAACTTGTTGGATAGTGACCGGGGCACCCTGAATTAAGCTTGACGGGCCATTCTGTAAATCAGGTAAAGAGGATATGTATTCGTTACTAACAATTAGTTCGCGATCATATTTACGTATAGGTGGAGCGTAGCTGTTGCTATGCACTTCTCCCATTAGTTCTTTGGCAACAAAGTCCTTTGATGCAGCAGTCCTGGCCTGTATTTGCTCTTGGTTAGACATTTTGTCTTCGGTTAATTAGCTTTGATTTAGGGAATCGCCTTTTGCTCGAGTCTTTATACTAGAGCGAGCAGGCAAATTCGTAAATAAGGTTGTTCACTCGAAACCTTCGAGATGAATCTCAGGGATCAGATCGGGAATGATCTCAATTTTGGGGTATTCTTCGGTACTATCCAGTATTTCCTGACAACAGGCAGTTAGTTCTTTGATAAGTTGCTCAATGTTACAACCGAGGTGTATGGGGCCAAATGGCTCGAGATACGCTGTGCTGGAGATAAACAGTTTTTTGGCACCACGGATATTTCCGTTTCCAAAATGATGTAGGCAGACTGCAACTTGGATGAGCCCCTGGAAAAACTTGCGATCGTCTCCATGGTACTCCTGCCATAGTTCTTCCCAGGCATCGTGGGCCTCAAAGAATTCGACGTCATTGAATAACGCGATCCCTTCATGATACTTGGCCACATCGAAAGGGTATTCACTCACGGGGTCTGCTCCTGAAATCCTACTGGTACGGAAAGACTGAATTGTGGGATCGGAAGTGGCTGAGGCCAGCAGCGATCAATAAGTTTCAGTGCCCCGTTGTACTCGTAGGGTGGTTATTACGTATGGGCTATGAATTGATGTATATTAGCATGGAATGAGCTTGCCGCCTGCATCCGCCTAGGGTGCGATTGGTCTACTTCCAGTATAGCTTGACTCTAAACTACTAAAATATTCAAAACTTGTCTGTCTGTGATTGAATTACCTCATGGCCGCATCACGCGAAGAAAAAAATCATGCTCGGCGAGTCGTACGACATCTTGCCAAACATTATGCAGATGCAGAATGTGCGTTGAATTATGAATCTCCCTTTCAACTGTTGATCGCCACGATCCTCTCCGCACAGTGTACCGACGAACGAGTGAATATCGTGACGGCAGATTTGTTCGCGAAATATCCCACGGCTTATGATTTGGCACAAGCCACTCAAAAACAAGTTGAAAAGATAGTGAAGAGTGCTGGATTTTATCGAGCGAAGGCAAAGAATATTAGGAATTGTGCGAAACAGCTCGTGGAAAAGCATGACGGGGAAATACCTTTGGAATTAGAGGCTTTGACTGCCTTGCCAGGTGTCGGCAGGAAAACTGGAAATGTCTTGTTGGGAACAGCCTTTGGAATTCCGTCCGGAGTCGTAGTTGATACTCATGTGGGACGTATTAGCCGTAGGCTGGGTATCGCTTTTGAAAAAGACCCAGTCAAAGTGGAACGGGAACTGATGGCTGTTCTCCCAAAAAAGGAGTGGATCTATTACTCGCATCGTATGATTCACCATGGCCGCGCCATCTGTGACGCGCGAAAACCGCTCTGCGAGGACTGTAGTATGAAGAGATTTTGCCCACGGATTGGCGTAAAATAGCAGACGTGAATTTGCGAAAAAGTAGTTTACATGCGATATTCACTGTGTGCTTTTGCCACGAACTTTTCATCCAATCTCATTGCTCCTTACTCCGGACCGACAACTAGATGATCCTATCAGGGCAGGAAATTAAGAAACGTCTCGGTGATACCATCGATATCACCCCTTTTAATGAAGACAATCTTAATCCGAATAGTTACAACCTGACCTTGCATGACGAGGTGATGGTGTATGAAGAAGTCGTACTCGATATGCGGCAGGTCAATCGTGTACGGCGGCTAAAGATACCTGAATCCGGATTGGTGCTGAACCCAAATCAGCTTTACCTGGCGAGAACGGTTGAACGGACTGAAACGCATGATTTGGTGCCAATGATTGAAGGTCGTAGCTCGATAGGCAGGCTCGGGTTGTTTGTTCATGTGACTGCGGGATTTGGAGATGTTGGGTTTAAAGGATTCTGGACTCTGGAAATGTTTGCTGTCCAGCCGGTAAAGATTTACCCCGGAGTACAGATTTGTCAAATCTTTTACCACGAGATTGCTGGGGATATCACCGAGTATCAAAGTTCGAAGTATCAAAACAATCGTGATATCCAACCGAGCTTGCTTTACCAGGAATTGAATCCAGAGGCGGAGTCTGATTCGCCGCAAATGACACTGGACTTCAAAAAACGGTCAAACGGTAACGATTCTTAGGCTCGTCAGTGTCTCGGACTACTGTTGACCAAGGATTCCTTGCGATAAAATGAACGCTTGTCGCTGCGCGTGCCATACTGGTATAGCTACAGTGGTTTTGCCGTATTTTTACTTTGTTTATAGAAGAGATGGTTGATTCAATGAGTGATGCAACTTCGTTTGATCCATTTAACGCTCGGGATACATTCGATAGTGGAAGTGGAGAGGTCGGTATTTACCGATTATCCAGCCTGCAAGAACAGGGTATCGGAGAGATTGATAAGCTTCCTTACTCCATTCGCGTTTTGCTTGAGTCCGTTCTGCGGAATTGTGACGGCTACGTCGTGGAAGAAGAAGATGTCCGAAACCTAGCCCGTTGGAACGCTGCAGACCCAGGCACCAAAGAAATTCCATTTAAGCCTGCCCGAGTAGTGTTGCAGGACTTTACGGGAGTACCGGCCGTAGTTGACCTGGCAGCCATGCGTTCGGCGATGGAACGCTTGGGAGGCGATCCTAAGAAAATCAACCCCCTGATTCCAG
>NZVD01000040.1 GCA_002701385.1 Rhodopirellula sp.
ACCGATTAGTTCCGGTGATTCGCAAGATGTCACCCGGCGCGAAAGTGCTCGTGCCGTTGATCAACATTCAACGTCCGCGTTCCGAGGCGAAGCAAAAATCCGATGACCCCGACATCAATTTCACGACCAGTCACGAATTCGCCGCCGCATTTCTGGAAAATTTGAACGTGAAGGTCGACTACTTCGACTGGCACTTTTACGCCGCCAACGGTTGGAATGGAAAGTACGAGTATCTCGACACCGACGACGAATGGAAGCATCTGTACTGCTGGGGTACGAAGTTCCGCGAGTGTCATGAAGTCATCAACAAACTGATCCGTGAGAAGTGCAAACAGCAACCGCCCCCGAAACTGATTGTCGGCGAATGGTCTGGCGACTGGACCGGCGGAATCTTCCGGCAACATGAAAACAGCTTCCGTGGGTCGCTGATGCGCACCATGGCGACCGGCGTCTACATGGCGGACCAACTCATGTACATGACGCACAAGAGCGTTCCGTCCGAAAACATCCACGCGGCGTTCTGGCACAGCTTCTCGAACGACGCCCAGGCACTGTTCTCCGTTCAGACGAATCGCGAACAGGGCCTTGCTTACAAAGGCAAGAGCACGGACGAAGGGTACGGTTATCGAATGCCGATCTATTGGGTGTTCAAGCTTCTCAGTGAGCAACGCGGGGACTACCTGGTCGAAAGTCAGTTGCGCGGCGACAACACCATTGCTGCCCCGCAGGGAGGACTGTACCGCGATCCAAACTACACGTTCGAACGCGTTGCGCATTGTGCGTCAGTGGCCCATGCCAAATCAGGCCCCGGCAGCAACCTGTATCTCGCCTTGTTGAACAAGGACGCGCGCCAATCGGTTGCGGTCCATCTCCATGTCGATAAATGGCCGTTCAGGAATTCGATCGAAATTCACGAAGTGCGCGCCGATAGTTACCTCGCCGAGAACACGATCAAGTCTCCAAACACAGTGACGCTCGCCGGACCCAAGGTTCATCGCGTCGGGGATTCCAGCAGGATGACATACCAGCTCAAGCCGAATACGCTGGCGGTGCTCCGATTCCAAAGTAACGAGCGTCTTCGGGACTAAAGCAACGTCTCAACAGCAAGAGAACCAACGAAGCTTATCAACCGAGTATGCTTGCTGTCCGCGATCGTTTGCTTCATCACCTGCCGGAATTCCATCCCGCAGTGAGTTCGAAGCCGGTCGGCGGCTTGGATCTGACAACCCGCCTCACCGCTGGTCTTCCGGAAGTGGTCCATGGGAACCGAGCAACACGCGAAACGCCTTTCCCTACCGCCTCAGCTTGACCAAAAAGGCCTTGGCCCTCGCCATGAATGGGCCTTGGAACCTCGACAGATTCTTCTGAATTGTTTTTGCCAACCGCACAACGTCGCGGTTGAAACAAGGGCGAACAGGATCGTTGCGAATTCCATGGTTCACCGGCCCAGGCGGGGGATCAAAGCCACCAGTGTTACGGACTGAGTCCGTGCGGAGTTCGTGGTTACCTGTGGTTTCCCCCGAAGCGATCAACTTGCGATCTTAAAAAACTCCTGGACCGTTGGGTGATTGAGTTCAAGCCGTCCCACCTTGTGGTCTGAAGGCTTCATTCTGAGAGAACCGCATCAAGTCGGCCGCCAATGTCACTTTCGTGGTCTCGAGCGCAGAAATTCGACTCTTTTCGGACCATCGTCGCGCGCGGTAGGTCATCGCCAATGCCTCTTCGATTTCGTCCTGGCCGATGTCAACTTGCGTGCGCCATTGCGTTTGCTCAACGCAGGGCAGGCCGTTGTCGTGCATCTCTTCCATAATGGCTTCGACGCGACTGCGACGCACACCACGTTTCTGCACGGCTTCCCTGAGTTCGATCAAATCGTCTTCCGCAGGAACCGCGACAATACACGAACCGGCTTGAATCAGGACTCGCTTGATTTCCGCCACGGGCCTCCGGCCAAACAGGGACACCACGCAGTCCACACTGGAATCCATCACGGGGAGACCACGGTCCGCATTTGCAAGAACCCAGGTGGCTTCCGGCCAGTGCTTGGCTGCAAGCTTGATAGCCGGTTTGGACAGGTCAATTCCGCAAAAACTCGTCGCGTGCCCCGGAAACAACAAGGGGCCAAAGGAGCCGTCCCCACAACCGAGATCCAGAATTCGCCGAGGCGGAGAGGCATGGGGCGAGGACTGTGCAAGCCAACCCTCCAGGGCCGTGACTAATCCTGTCGCATGCCCACGTTGCAGCCAATGATGCCTGGCCAGAACGGCATCCCGATTGTCGCCCGGGTTGGTCGATTTTTTATCCTGCGGTTGGGTGAGATTCCAATACCCCTCTTTGGCTCGGTCAAAATGGTGGCCAGCGGCGCAGCCAAGTCCGTCTTTCGAGCGGATCAACGGCAGGCCACAGTTCCTGACGGTACAACGAAGTTCAAGCATATTCGCAGCGTCACGTCCGGAGAGATGCAAGGTTCTGAGCGATAACGTCAATCAGCAGAGTGGGCCTCGGTCGACAACGAATGCAGTTTCCCAAGGTCTTGCTGGATGTCTGCGGGACATTCTGTTTTAAAAAGCATAACTTTTCCAGAGGTCGGATGCTTCAAACGCAGGTTCGCAACGTCCAGGGCCATGCGCCGCATCTTGCTGCCGTCGACAACCTACGGTTGTCCCAACAGGGTAGTTCTGGCATTAAACTACAGCTTTCAGTTAACTCACTTCAAATAAATCGACATGAAAAGCTACACACATTGTCTGCTGTCGCTCCCTTTGCTCCCACTGTTCGCAGCGGCCGTCTATGCGGATCCACAGATTTCTTACAACGAACTACATACGCGCCCCATTGATCGTGTTCCCGAAAAGGTCCGCGTGACAGACCGATTCACGACACATGGAAAAACGGCGGCGGACGGTTACGTTGACATCCTTGACCAGATCCCTGAGAACTGCGTGTTCATCGCATCGGGGAAGATCCGTGTCAGCGATAGAGTGTCCCGCGCCGGAGCGAAGTCGATCCGCTGGGACTGGAAGGCGGGCGATGTGCTCCGTCTCCAAGATGCCGGCATCGTTTCCGACGTGCGGCCGGGGTGGCAATGTCATCTTGGGTGCCACTGGCTCGCCAGTGCCTTTCCTGTGGGTGCCTGGCAGTTCGAACGACGATACCCACTTTGATAACATCTGTGCAAGAAGGAGCAAGAAGGAACACGAAGTCGCAAGCGTTGGCAACGCGTTCATGACCCGGGCGACTTGCAGCGGAAAAGAAACGGAAAAAGCACTGGCAAGCCAGTGCCACCCAACCATTCTCGATTTGGCTGGCCTGAAACTTCCGCATAACATACAGGGGCGATTCGTTCGGCCGACTCCCGCAGGAAAGCACCCTGACGACTGGCGACAATCAATCTACTATCACGATTACGAACCTCGCGGCAAACATCATGTGCCATTGCATGACGCGTTGCGCACCGATCGCTTCAAGCTAATCCACTACTAGACAAAACAACGTACTGACTTAGGGTGGGGGTTGCTCGATTTAAAAAATGATCCACCTGAGTATCGCAATGCAATTGATTGGCCGAACATCCAAACACGTTCGCAGACATGCAAGAGCAACTGGCTCAAGCGCGAAAGACCTTTGTTGTTCCACAAGAGCATGGCGTTTCTTCGTCAACAGAAGAACATCGATAAGTTGAGAAAACGATAGGGTAAACAATGCAAAGAAGCGCCCTGATAAGAGGACTGATTGCTGCTGCGACCGCGTCACTCTGGCTACTGGGTAGCGTTAGCGTCGCCCAGGAAACACGCCCCGCCCCGAAACCGAACATCATCTTGATTTTCGTCGATGACATGGGCTACGGCGATCTCGGATGTTACGGGAACCCCACAAACAAAACCCCCAACATCGATCGACTGGCTGCCGCAGGACAACGTTGGACGAGCTTCTATTCCTCGGGAGCCACATGCGTGCCTAGTCGCAGAGGGCTCATGACGGGGCGTCACCCGGCACTTATGGGCAAGGTCAAATGGGCTGACATCCGCAGCCAGTTACTGCCAGCCATGTTGAACAGCCAGGGCTATACGACTGCGATCCTTGGAAAATGGCACCTCGCGGGCTATCCAAAGAACTTTACGACGAGTCCGATGCACCCGCTGGAATGCGGATTCGATTCCCATTACGGCACGCCCGGCAGCAACGACGTACCGGCCCCAAAGGGCAAAAAACAGACCCGGTCTCTATTTGACGCCTGCGACAAATTCACCTTTCAGGTCCCACTGATTCGTGGTCGCGAGATCGTGGAGTTGCCGGTGGACCAAGAGCTGTTGACCAAACGCTATACAGAAGAAGCCGTCAAGTGGATAACGGAGAACAAAGATCGACGCTTCTTTTTGTATCTGGCCCACAACATGCCGCACGCCCCCGTCTTTGCCTCCAAAGACTTCCAGGGGCGGAGCAAAGGGGGACGCTATGGAGACGTTGTGGAGGAGATCGATTGGTCGGTAGGTCAGGTCATGACAACCTTAGAAACACTGGACATCGAAAAAGAGACCCTGGTGATATTCACCAGCGACAATGGTCCGTGGACCATGTTCGGTCCGCATGGCGGCACGGCGGCCCCGCTACGCGGCGAAAAGGGCACCGCATGGGAGGGCGGCTACCGGGTACCGGGGATCTTTTACTGGCCCGGCGCCGTCAGACCTGGAGTTGTGGAAGACATGGCCGCAAACCTGGACCTCTATGCCACTTTTGCGACCCTGGCGGGCAGCACCGAACCGACAACCCAACGCGGATACATCTCGAAAGATATGTCCGGGGTGCTGCTTCGCGGCGAAGTCGGTCCGCGCAAACATTGGCTCTACTCGGGCGGCGCAGTGGCATTCCGCTCGGGGAACTACAAAATTCACCTCAGCACCAAAGATCGCTCTTCCGATCCTGACACACGAAAACAGGAACAGAGTAAGCAACACGATCCACCGCTACTGTTTGACTTGTCAAAGGATGTTGGGGAGCGGAAGAACATCAACGCGGAACATCCCGAAGTGGTTGGTCGTTTGCTTGAGGAATTGAACGCCTATCGACATCGAGCACAATGACGCCCGTCCGGGTCGGCCATGCGTGACGGCTCACGTGGACAAAATGTGATTGCACAAAATGTGATGGAAGTGGCGCAATGCTGGCCCTTTCGCACGGGGTGGGGATGTCATTTTGGGTGCTACCAAGCTGTTTCAGAATGACAGAGTAACCCACCGAGGTGTTGGCGGTCGGAGCACTGATTGTCAATCGAAACGCAGGACGATGCCGGGAGCGTCACTGCCCGGACCGTCCTTCAGCGTTGTTGAAATAGCTCAGACATCACCAGCCGTCGGACCAGGCTCTGCAGACGGTATTCTTCGGCCTTTGTGGATTCCGCAATCGCCTGGAGATGGCGGACGTCATCGACAGTCATGACGCGTCTGAGGGCATACGTGGCCAGTTGTTCCAAGAAAGCATTGGCCAGCTCATCGTCATTTTCGGCGAGCAGCTTTTTGAACTCGGTCGGACCAGCGAAAGCCTTTCCATCTGGCAGCGTTCCTGATGCGTCGACGGGTGGATTGTCGCCCGTTCCGCCTTCGATGCGCTCTGTTTCGCGCCAGCGACCAATCGCGTCAAAGTTGTCAAACGCCAGCCCCAGAGGGTCGATCTTTGCGTGGCAACTGGCGCAGGTGCGATTCAGCCGGTGGGCTTCTAACTGAGAACGAATTGTTATTTTCGGCTGGTCGGCAGCAACCGGCTCCAGCGGCTCGACATTCGGTGGTGGCGATGGTGGTGTACGGGCGAGGACGACTTCGGAAAGCCAGGCTCCGCGATGCACTGGTCGGTGACGCGTGCCGTCAGAAGTCAGTGAGAGAACAGAGGCGTGCGTGAGGATGCCGCCTCGTTGCGACTTCGGGTTCAATTCTACGCGCGCCAGTTTTGCTTGACTGGGCATCGGCAATCCGTAGTGGATCGCCAGCCGCGAATTGAGCATCGTCCAGTTCGAGTCAACGGCTTCGCGCATCGGCAGATTCTTTTTGAACATCTCGGCGAAGTAGGCCGTGGTCTCCAGCACCATGCTCTCTTCCAGCCAGGGATCGTACTCCGGGTAGAGATTCGGATCCGGCTGGAACATGCCCACTCGATGCAGTTGCAGCCACTGCTGCAGGAATGACTCGAGGAAGCGTTCGATCTTTGGATCGGCCAGCATTCGATCCAGTTCAACAGCGAGTCCTTCTGCGGTGTGCAGCTTGCCCTGACGAGCCGCCGCGAACAGCTCCTCGTCGGGCATCGAACTCCAGAGGAAGTAGGAGAGGCGGCTGGCCAGTTCAAAGTCATTAAGCTTGTTACGATTCTCGTTTGGCGAGCCTTCTTCCAAGTTAATGAAGCTGCGTGCGACCAGCATGGTAGAAAGAGCCGAGCGGTACGCAGAGCGCAGGTCTGCGCCGGCTTTCTGTTCAGCGGCAATGAACCGTACATATCGCTCGATTTCGTCGTCTGATACCGGACGACGCCAGGCGCGTTCGGCAAATCGTTGCAGGGACTCGTGGAGTCGGCTTTCAACCTGCTTTGGGTCGGAGGGAAGGTCGGAACTCTGCCCCACAGGAAACATGCCCTCACGCTTCTTTCGGTCGACATCGGTCGTCAAGGGTCCTTCGACTTCGACCCAATCGACGAGCAGCAGAGGCATCACCGGTCGGCCCTGTTCGTCGACCAACTTCGTGCGAGAAGCGTTGAATCCACCTTGGTAGGATGACAGCGGTTGCGAGGCATCAATCTGTTCGTTCCTGAACAGCTTGTAGGCGCCGTTGGGATGTTGTTGCGTGCGGGCGTGATTCCGGATTTGATAATGCCCCGCGGGGAACAGACCTTCCAACTCAATCGTTTCGGGTTTGTCTGCGGTCGTTGCGAGGTCGACTCCTGCAAACGATTTCTTTCGTTGGTGGTGCCACAGGGACAAACGAGGTGCCCTGCCTGTGAATGCCGGCAGGCCGCTCACCTGGATCTTGATTCGATACCGACCGGGCGTTCGCACATTGACCGCACCCCAACCTTCGCCCAGTTGCAGAAGATAGCGCTTTCCTTCGCCGGCCGTTTGCCGGTTCTTTTGGAGTGGCGGCTCGTTGTCGGGGAAGGCGAGTTCCACCACGGTATTCGCAGCTTGGAAATACCGGTCGATGTGGGAGGGAGCCGTGGAGAGCAGGGCGCCGATACGGTCAAAGCCATGCCAGCGCGGGTCTTCATTGAGCGCGCCAGGCGCCTCGACATCATAGACCACACCGAGCAGGTCGTAGACGGTGTGGGCGTACTCCTGCCTGCTCAAGCGGTAGTATTGCAACTTGCCACGCCGCGCCATCCGGGCGGCCGCGCCGTCGCGGATCTTTTGCGTTAGATATTCCGACATCCAACCCAACTCTTCGGTGGATGGCTGAGCTGCATCTTCCGGAGGCATTTCACCTGCGTTGATTCGGAAGACCACTTCAGCCCACTTCTGGGCCGCTTGCGGATCGTTGAAATCGGGCGAGAGGTTATCAAGGCGAAACTTACCCTCTTGCTTTTTGTCGTTGTGACATTCAAGGCAGTGCGACTTCAGGAACATACGGGACCTGTCATCCAATGCGTCCATCGCCGTCGCGGTCTGTAGCGTCACACCGATCAAGATCAGAGTGGATACTGTTTTCATCGGCATCATGGCAGGTTGATCCTCTGAGCACGTTCAAGGTCTGCGGGTTTTTCATATACCTCGTCTTGAGGAACGAGCACATAGGTCCACGGACCTTTCACACGAATGATTTTTCCCGGCCGAAACCCGTCGAGCATCTGGACCACTTTCAAGCGCATTTGCAAACCGCTGCTGCCAAATGCCGGATTCTCGATCTTCTGCTTTTCCAAAACGCTGGCGCGACTGGCGTATTCCTGGTGATAGCCCCAGGTACGCAGGGTGTTTTCCGCGTTACACATCTTGACGCTCTGGCTTTTCCAGATTTCGTCATAAAGTTCTTGGTCCATGCCGCCAAAAAATGTCACCGTCACTTCGCCACCGCCGGTATCATAATTTTTCACCGCATCCACCCATCCCGGAAGAAAGCGTGAACGGATGAGCCGCAGATGCCGCTGCCGCTGTATTTCCTTGAAGGCATCCAAGCTAACATCATCCAGCCAGACATCGGTGGTGGCCAGACTGTCAAACGGTCCCCAGGTGAAGTTCGCCTGAACTTCCATACCCGGCTTGATCTCATCCCGGTGCACCAACCGGCGGTCTTTCCAGATCCGGGTGGAATCATCAATATCAAACAAAGCAGGTTTGTTAATGCCACCTTCAATCTCCGGTCCGACGGGTTCGACCGACAACTTGAGCCTCGGTGCGGGACCGCCTCCCTGCTCAAAACCGATGACCTTCCAGGATCGGCCCTGGCGGGAATAGAAGCTGACGTCATCTTCAAGCAGGATCGCGTGGTTATTGCCGTAATTTTTGTTCCGCTTCAGAAGTTGCTCCGTCACCGGGATGGTTTCTTCTTCGCCTTCCATTGGCGAAAGAAACCGCCCGTGCATGTGCGTTCCCGGCGGAATATCCCGTATATCGGCGGGCGCTCCGTGATAGCGGACCATGCCGTATGGAAGCATGGCGAAATAGTGCCGCGGGGTATGCCGTTTTTCACGCAGAGCACCCCGGCGATTGACCGGATCGCTGATGACCAGGTCACCATGCACATGGATTCCAGCGCCCTTTGGCGGGAAGACTCCCCGCTTGGAAACGTAGTCTCGCAACGCATCCGTTTTTTCGTCAGCGATCGCGGAAGAACACACGAAGAGGAGCGAGCAAAGTGCAGTCATTGCGGCAGCGAAACTCGCCACGAGTTTCGGTCGGGGCGCAATGGCGAAAGTCTTGGCGACTTTCGCTACGATCAATCGCGTCATCACAGCACCTCCGAAATCACGCCGTTGGAATCCGCGAAAGTCTCGCTTTCAACGCCCATTTTCTGCGCGATGGTCAACAGCAGGTTACTGAAGTGGGCCTTGGAATTCACCGGGCTGTGGTACACGCCGATGCCCTGGCCATAGCCCTTAAAGCCCTTCACCTGCTGGTTGTAATCCACATGCGCCCCATGCTTCAGGCCAAGACCGGCGCCACCCGCCAGGACCAGCGGCAGGCTGGTCGTACCATGGCTGTTTCCGTAGGAGAGCCCACTGCCGTAGAGAGCGATCGTTGAGTCAAGCAGTTTGCCGTCGCCGTCATTTACTTCGGACAGCCGGTCGAGAAAATAAGCAAATTGCAGCACATTGAACTCGTCGCTGCGCGTCAGTTGTTCGAGCGCCTCTTTGTTCCCGTTGTGATGCGAAAGCGAGTGCCGATCTCGTTTGACGCCGATCTCCGGCACGGCAGGCCCGGTTCCTTCGTTCCCGGTGTTGAAGGTCACAACCCGAGTCATGTCGGTCTGGAAGGCCAACACGATCATGTCGTACATGGTGCGCAGGTACTCGCCCAGCTTTTCCAGCGGCACGTTGCGGTTGAGTTTTCCGGCGACGCCGGGCTGAATCTCTGGTCGCGGCGTTTCCAGCCACGATTCCGCTCGCTTCGTTCGCACTTCCACCTCGCGAACCGCCACCAGATACTGTTCCAGCCGACCGCGGTCTTCTTTTCCCAGTTTACCGGAGAGCGACTTGGCATCGCCCAGGACCAGATCGAGCATGCTCTCCTTGCGGTTCAGCGCTCGACGCTGCTTCTCGATTCCACCAGCAGGCTCCATGAAAAACCGCTTAAACACCACCGCCGGATTCTTCTCGGCAGGAAGCTGGATACCATCGGCACTGACCGCCAGTCGGTGTCCCTGGTTGCTCAACTCAAGCGAGGGAAACCGAGTCTCCAACGCCGTCATGCTGGCGATGAGTTGATCAACCGAGATCGAGTTCCTGTCAGTGGGCCCGTGCCTGGCGCCGGTCAGCCACGTTTGTGTCGCCTTATGAGCGATGCCAAAGGAGTTGGGATGATAAAGTCCGCTGATCGGCGTGATGCTTTGCCGATGTTTTTCGAGCGGCTTCAGAATCCGCGAAATCTCATAATCCTTCCCCGCCTTCGCGATCTCAAAGTCATTTGTATTCACACCGTTCGGCAGGTAGATAAAGACACTCCGCCGCGGCCGAGCATCATTCTCAGCGGCGCGCAACGGCCGCATGCAATCGAGCAACGGTAATGCCAACGCCACACCCGCCCCTCGCAGGACCTTCCGACGATTGATCAGCCAGTTTTGAGACAGAAAATCTGCCATGTTGGGTTTCCTTTTCCGCGTAAGCGAATTGGCCTTAATGAATGGATCGGTTGACACGAATACTGCCCCACCATTCTAACTGCCTGCCATCGTTCATATCAAACGCCAGATGCCCATGTATTTCAACGGAGGGGTGGCACAGTCATTTTGGGTGCCACTGGCAAGCCAGTGCCTCTTTTCCTAGGTCCCTGGCAGCTCAAACGACCATACCCACTTGGATAGCATCTGTGCAGGAATGATTAAGAAGGAACACGAAGTCGCAAGCATTGAAAACGTGTTCATCATCCAGGCGACGTGCAGCGGAAACGCAAAGGGAAAAGCACTGGCAAGCCAGTGGCACCCTAGATAGATAACAACGCCACCCCGCCGTCCTCGGCCTACGAATCATCCGATTTGTCGGCATCGCTTTCGGGTAATTGTTTAAGGTACTTCAACACGGTTACCAGATTTAACACGACGAGTGGACACCAGCCTAAACCGCTTAAGCACACCCAAAATTCTGTGCCCGTACCGTCCTTAAATAAACTGCCGATCACAATAATGCTACAGAATACCATTTGCAAACAAAGCATCCCCAACGCGAATTTTACATTTACGATTGGTTTTTTTTCAATTGCATTCTCCTGATTACTGGTTGAGAGACACATTCTGTCTTCGACAATTCCAACACCCAGAGTCTATATCACCTAAATGTCATGCGAAACTACACCAACCCGAAAACTGCAACTGCGGCAGGAGGGGCGGCGGGGCAAATGCGCGATGTAGCAGTTGGGGAGTGCCTTCTTCAGTTCTGCGACTCCTGCGTCGGTGACCTTGGTGCTCTGGAGTTAGAGCGTCCCTAGGGCCGGCAATCTCTTGAGACCTCTCCGATCGTCATCGGTTGTCTGGCTTGAACCGTCGACGCCGACAACCTCGTCGTCTTGGTTTCGCTGGAAAGATGTGTTGTCTTCCAGCCTGGCGACCGAGAGATCACACCCGACGATCCCCATCACCAGCAACAGACACAGCAGACGTTTCATGTTCAGCTACAAAAACGCGCCAGCTGCGGCGAGGGACATAAAAGTCCAACTTGCTGTCCAGCCGAGCCAGGAGCCTAAGTGATAAACAAGAATAGAAATCGAGAAATCTCGCCTCTTGATGCGGCGCACGTTGAGAACCAGCAAAAAGATTCCATACGGAAGTCCACCGATCGCCAACAGAGCGCACAAGGCTGCCAGAGTATCATTAAACGGGCGTTGCTCACGAACCAATACAATCAGTCCTATAAAAACAGGAATAAAAACGTTCATCCCAGTCGGAAACCAGAAGTCAAACGACTTAGGGGCCCGCAAGAGACTCAAGATGAAACACACAACCACGGTGTAAAAACTGAGACTTAAAACTTGAGGAATCGGGTCTATGCTGCTGTTTGTTTCGGACAACTTTACGACGGTCAGGCCACCGGCAACCACGGCGGTCCACAACAGTATCTTTCCAATGGAAAACTGGGGCTTACGCTCTTCGGATTCCGTCGGTGTCGTGGATGTTTCTGGATTGTCTTGGGAGTCGTTCATGTGTGCGCATTTCATGGGAATGTAGCCGCTGGAGTTGCCCAAGAATCGTGGGCGGCGGGGTGGCACCGTCATTTTGGGCACCACTGGCTCGCCAGTGCCTCTTTCATAGCTCACTGGCAACTCAAGCGACCATACCCACTTTGATAACATCTGTGCGTGAATGATCAAGAAGGAACACGAAGTCGCAAGCAGTGGAAACGTGTTCATCATCCAGGCGACGTGCAGCGGAAA
>NZVD01000041.1 GCA_002701385.1 Rhodopirellula sp.
GACCCTAAGACGGAAATGTTTTACGAGTACCGACTCCCCATGCGAGTCTCTTACACTCGTGAGATCGAATTTGATGATCAGGGCAATGTATGGACCAGCACTTCAGGCCCTGCTCGTCATATGGAGCGAGGGGTAGGTGCGGTCATCAAGATTTCATTACCCAAGCAACTGCCTGCCGGAGGTGGCGTTAAGCTCGAGCCTCGATTTTTCGACGGGAATCATGAAGTTGGCAATTTAGCTAGTTCTAATCGCCCCAAAGCGAATAACAAAGAATTGTTTGCCAAGATCGATAAGGCGGAAATGCCAAAAGCATATTTCGACCAACCACACCAAAAGTATGTAGACGCACGGATGCAGCAGATCTCAGGGCAGAACCGTGGAAGGGTTGGACAGCTTTGGAACGAATTCCGCCAAATGTACCCGGACCGAAATCGTGATGGGCAGATGTTCGTTCGCATTATGGAGCATGTATACGCTTTGGACGCGAAGGGACCCCAACGGCGGTTTGTTAAAAAATGGCAGCATCATTATTTCGGCAACGCCCCTAATAATTTGGCGGACCGGTCAATCGACAACGGACGATTGATTTTTGAGCAGGCTACCTGCAGTCGGTGCCATAGCATTGAGGGTAAAGGTGCAAAGTTAGGACCTGAGCTTTCTGGTATTAATAAAAAATTCCAAGGCGCGAAGCTAATAAATCAAATCGTTCGACCCTCCGCTGAAATCAATAAGCACTTCCAGCCGCAGTTACTCGTTGTGGATACTGGTCAGGTCCTAACCGGAGTGGTAATTAAGGAAACAGATGAACATCTCACCTTGCTGCCTAATATGCTAAAGCCGGAGAAGACTCATGTGTTAGCGAAGTCTTCCATTGATGAACAGCAAACGTCGGCCGTTTCCAGCATGCCTGTAGGACTGCTCGATACGTTTACGTTGGACGAGATTATGGATTTGATTGCTTATATCCAGTCGGTCCCTCCTAAACAGGAGCCCGCTGGGGAAAAATGATGGCGTACAGGCTGTTTATCTTTACCGGATTGCTGTTGTTGGCGGCGAACCCCGGGATGGCATCGAATGATTCCCATGAAGTAATTGGAGAGTTACTGGCGACGTCGTGTATTGACTGCCATGGCAGTGACAGCGATACCGGCTTTGATGTAACGGCGTTGTCGTATGATTTCCGTGATGAAACTCAGTTTCGTAATTGGACGAAAGTGTTCGATCGAGTAAGCCGCGGCGAAATGCCGCCGAAAGATGCGGTGCAACCCACAGATGAACTAAGAGCTGAAGCGTTAAAACGATTGCAGCCAGCATTAATTGAAGCAAATCTTAAGGAACAGCAGGTAGCAGGACGCGTTCCATCCCGTCGCTTGACGCGAAATGAATATGAACACGTGCTTCACGATTTGTTAGGAATCGGAGGTCAGATTGCGAGGTTCCTGCCTCCCGAAAATGAAGCAGCAAGTTTCGATGTCGTTGCGGATAAGCAGGAAATGTCGAGTGTTCATGTGCGTGCCTTGCTTTCCGCTGCAGACCTAGCTCTGGATGAAGCGATTCAGCTGACTTACAAACCGAATCTTGGTCCCCGGGAACTCGACTACTATAACTCGCCCTACATTCAAATGTGGGTAGATCGGGAACTCCGGCGTGGTGGCGGTACTGTATTTAAGACTGACAAAGACGTCGTAACCTTTCGCGGGGCAAATTATGTTCTCCGATCAGATAATAACGGAATTCGGTTTTCTGTCCCTGGCCAGTATCGAATTAGCGTAACCGCTGCTGCCCATAATCCCCGTTCGTCTATTACGGTCAGCCTTAAACGACAAAATGATCAACAAGGCCAAAGTGAGCTGTTTGCCGCGTGGGATTTGGTTAGTGAGGACTACCGTACCGTATCAACAACGAAGTATTTACGCCCCGATGACTACATCTACGTTAGTGCGGACGAACTGGATCCGGCCCCGGATGGGAAAATTATTTATAATCGAACCGCACAACCAGCCAGTCAGTTCAAAGGTGAAGGTGTACGCATCCGTAAGGTTGTTATTCAAGGACCGTTGGAAGAGGTGTGGCCGCCTAGGCATACACGCTCGCTATTTCCGGGAGTTCGATGGGAATTTCGAAAGCCGGAGCAACGGGGGAATGTTCGGGTTTACCATCCGGTATTTTCGAAAGCTCCGATAGAACACATTCGCGATAGTGTTAGAGTTTTAGCCACTCGAGCCTTTGGTCGAGAGGTTTCCGACACGGAGGTTGACGCTTTTGTATCGCTTGCAAGGTCCGGTCTTGATTCTGGACAGGGGTTCGTTGAAGCGGCAAGGGTTCCTTTGCGTGCGGTGTTAGTCTCGCCTGAGTTGTTATTTCAAACTGGGAGTTCCGGCTTGTTAGACGGATTAAGCTTAGCTAGACGACTATCAGCCTTTCTGTGGCGTAGTCTCCCGGACGGAGAATTAGTTCGTTTAGCAGTTGACGACAAGCTTGCTAATCCGGTTGTACTAGCTGCACAAGTTGACCGGATGTTGGCGGATCCGAAATCCACGAGATTCATTCATGAGTTTCTTGACCAATGGTTGGGACTAAGTCGAATTGATGAAACGACTCCGGATGCGTATCTTTACCCTGAGTATGACGACGTACTTCGCCGTGCGATGTTGGCTGAGACGAGAAGTTTTGTTGAACACCTTATTCACGAAAATTTAGGAACGGACAATCTAATTGATTCGGAATTCACCTTTGTGAATCGCAAATTGGCAGAGCACTATGGTATTGAGGGCGTACTTGGCGAAGAAGTGCGTAAGGTAATGCTCCCGGAAGATAGCGTCCGAGGAGGCATTATTACTCATGCTTCGATAGCGAAAATCACAGCAAATGGGACGGTTACGACTCCCGTCAAACGTGGCAACTATGTGCTAACGACTCTTCTAGGGCTTCCACCAAATCCGCCGCCACCCAACGTAGGCTCCATTGAGCCGGATACCAGGGGTGCTACGAGTATCCGGGAAACACTTGCTAAACATCAGGAGGTTGAAACCTGTGCTGTGTGTCACCGCAGGATCGATCCCCCGGGATTCGCACTGGAAACGTTTGATCCGATAGGGAATTATCGGGAACAGTACCGTAACAGCCGCGGGGTAATGAGGGAATTAAATGCCGGACTTCGGTATGCTCATGTCGATTATGATTTAGGACGGCCCGTAGATCCGTCGGGTGTAACAGAGGACGGCGAGGTATTTGGTGGGATTGGCGAATATAAACGACATTTGCTTGGTTATTCAGAACAGGTTGCTCGTAATGTGTTGTCGAAACTGCTCGTGTTTTCTACGGGCGCGGAAATCGAATTTGCCGACCGCTCCGAAGTAGAGAAGATTCTTGCGGCCATGAAAGACGATGGTTATCCTATGAAAACTTTGATTCACCAGGTTGTCCAAAGTAGGTTGTTCAAGGAACGATAATGCATAAACCACTCTCACGCCGTGAAATGATTAAGACATCCGGAGTTGGGCTTTCGCTTCCATTGCTGGAAGTGATGACCCCAAATTTGGGTGCGCAGGGTCATGAGCCTCCAAAGAGAATGGTGATGATATGTAGTACCCTGGGATTGTACTCCCCTTCACTCTTCCCAAGCACCGCTGGGAAGGATTACGAAAGTACGGAGTATCTGCAGCTGCTTGAGGGTCATCGGTCAGATTTCAGCCTGTTTGCGGGTCTGTCTCATCCTGAGCAGACTGGTAAAGAACCGCACGATACGGAAATGACATTTCTTTCGTCGGCACGCAATCCCGGCCTGGGAGGATTTCGTAATTCCATTTCCGTAGATCAGGTTGCTGCTAACCAGATTGGTAATCGCACTCGATTTTCATCAGTTGCACTAAGTACGGAAGGTACCGAGAGTCAGGCTTATACAGCTAACGGAGTAATGATTCCTGCTGAGCACAAGCCATCTAAGCTATTTGCAAAAATGTTCCTGCAAGGTAGTCCACGTGATGTGCGTCGTCAGAGGCAACGGTTGGCTGAAGGACGTAGTATTTTAGATTTGGTTGGTGAGCAGACCAAGGCATTGCAGGGAAATGTCAGTCGTAACGATCGTCGTCAGTTGGACGAGTATTTTGCATCAATTCGTGAGGCTGAGAAGGATTTGCAGGAGTCAGAAGCCTGGTTGGATATGCCCAAGCCAAAAGTGGACATCGACGTTCCCAGAGATATCGCGGAAAAGGCGGATTTGGTAGGCCGTGTTAGTAGTTGGTTTAAGATGATCCCGCTGATTCTACAAACTGATTCATCTCGCGTCATAAGTATGGTGATTCAAGATCATCTTGTAGTGCCTCAGATTAATGGTGTCACGGCTGAACACCATAACCTGTCCCACCATGGCCGGGATCCTAACAAGATTCGGCAATTGAAGTTGATCGAGAAACAGATTTTGGTCGCATTTAATCAATTGCTCACTTCGATGGTTCAGACTCAGGAGCATGGTAATCGCTTGTTGGATAATACCTCGGTTCTATTCGGTAGCAATTTGGGTAATGCGAATGCACATGATCCAAGAAATCTGCCGATCATTTTGGCCGGGGGGGGTTATGAACACGGGAAGTTTGTAAAAGTGGGTTCGAGAGAAGATAACACACCGCTATGCAACCTCTATGTGAATCTTCTGCAGCGTATGGGCATCGAAACCGATTCATTCGGTACAAGTAACGGTGTACTTGAAATCTAGAGTCGACAAGGCTTGTATCGTCATGCCTTAGACCTCTTTTCGACCCTATTTCTCATAATTGGGGTTTGGAGTCATAGCTTCTGCACGAACCGAAAGCCGCCAGGCAGTGAGTTCGGCTAATAGCGACTCGGCACGTTCAGGCTCGGATTCCACTAAGTTCGTAGTCTCACCAATGTCATTCCGGAGGTTGTATAACTCTAATCCAACAGGATCGAAGGTCTGAATCAACTTCCAGTCGCCATTGCGAATTACGCTCGACGGCACACTACTAGGATGCCCGTTGTAGTGGGGATAATGCCAAAATAAACTCCGGTCATTCCCTCGTTCCGCTCCGCCCTGCTCTCTTAGATACGGCACTAGACTTACGCCGTCTTCATGCTGATGAGGCAGTAAGGCAAGTCCAGCGGCCGCTAGACATGTTGGATAGAGGTCTGAGCTTGTCGTTAATGCCGACGAAACCAAACCGGATTCCGCATGGCCAGGCCAGCGGATGATTAATGGAACACGAATGCCTCCTTCGTAATATGCCCCCTTATTGGCACGTAATGGCGCATTTGAAGTAGCCTTATAAAATCCGCCGTTATCACTGGTGAATATCACCAAGGTGTCATCAAGTAATCCGAGTTTTCTGAGCGACGCCATGACACGCCCAACGCTATCATCAATACTCTCAACCATCGCCGCGTAGGCCGGCATGCCCTGTCGTTTGCCTTTGGGGATTTTATCGTATTTGGCAGTCACTTCAGCCTTCGCCTGAATTGGCGTGTGTACACCATAGTGCGGGAAATACAGGAAAAACGGTTTGCGGTCCTGTTTGCTCTGATGGATGAATTGGATAGCCTCGTCGGTTAATCTGTCCGTAAGATATTCACCTGGCTTACCGTCGTCGAGAACATTCCAAGTGGCTCGTCGGTCTGTGGTAGGGATCTTCCAGCTACCGTTATATGGGAAAAAGTAGTTGCCTGGGTTGCCGTGAGGATTCCCCCCAACATTGATCTCGAAGCCATGATGCTCAGGCATGCCGAAGGTTTCTGTACCCAAATGCCACTTGCCGAAATGGCCGGTACGATATCCAGCATCACGTAACGCTTCTGCGATCGTGTACTCTTCGCGAGGCAAATCACGCAGAAACCGACCTTCTTTAAAGCGAGCCTTGGGATTCCATCTGCCTGACGGTAGCCATTCGGTCATCAATGTCCGCGCAGGATATTTTCCGGTCATGATCGCAGCACGCGTCGGCGTACATACTGCACAGGCAGCATAGGCATCCGTGAATCTCACACCTTCCTGCGCTAGTTGATCAATATTCGGAGTTCGGTAATATTCGCTACCTTGACAGCCAAGATCGCTCCATCCTAGGTCGTCTATCAGAAACATCACGATGTTTTTACGTTCAGCCCTCGGCCCATTTCCGGATTCATCCGCAAAGGCTGTCATGGTGGTAGAAAGCAAAATGAAAAATGTGAAAAACTGTTTGAGTGACATGCCATCACCTATGTCAGAGATTTGATTGGTTAGTAGAAAAATTAAGGGATGCGTTTCTTTGAAAGTGATTTGGTATTCGATTTCGGGATTAACTGATAAAGCGAATGTTTCACGAGGACTTGGTCTGGCGAGTCAGCCAAATTGTGCCACTCGTGAGGATCGGTCAGAAGGTCATAAAGCTCTTCGCCACCGTCCGAGTATCGAATATATCTCCAACGCTCTGTACGTACAGCATGATTGTTATAGCCGTGGGTGATAATTGCCGGGCGATCTCGTGGTGTAGTTGGGTCTTCCAATTGCGGCCTCAGACTTGTTCCGTCCAGTTTGTCGAGATTCGGAAGCCCACAGAGATCAATCAGGGTTGGGAAGAGATCAATAAGGCTAACTGGAGCATTACATTGCTCTCGTGACATCTGACTTGCAGGTAGAGATATGATAAAGGGAACTCGGGTTGCCCGTTCCCACAACGTCATCTTATGAAGATGTTGTTTCTCGCCAAAGTGCCACCCGTGGTCGGACCATAGTACGACGATGGTGTTGTCTGCATGCTCACTTGCTTCTAATTCATCGAGCAAGTTCCCGATCAGAAAATCTGCAAAGGATATGCTCGCAAGGTAAGCTCTCATCATAGACCGAAATTTACCGGCCTCTTGTACAAGGTCTAAGTCTTCCCGCCTTTGTGACGCAAACTTCTTGCCTGAACTTGGTAGATCGGAGATATCTCCCGGCAAAACAGTTGGGATGGGGATCTTATCGTGTGGATAATGCTCAAAAAATCGTTTTGGAGCATAGAAAGGTAGGTGTGGTCGATAGATGCCGGCAACTAGTAGGAAAGGCTGTTGCCGCGGTTGTTGTAATTGTGTCTTTGCCCACTCGGTTAGCTTTCCGTCTCCTGTCTCGAATATGTCTTTGTTGAGCTCGCCCCAGTCAAATTCGCGAGCGTTTCTAGGCGGTCGGGCCAATGCCTTCACTTGGGGAAGTTGGTTAAGTGGATAGCCTTTCGGGAATTGAAATGAGGTAACATTCTTCCCGGCATGCAGGGATTGTTGGAAATGGCCATCAAACTGTTGAGGAAGGTAATCGTCCCAGTCTGAAAGCCTGTTGAATCCAGGCATATGATGGAAGACTTTACCCCCACCAAGGACGGTATAGCCGTTGCGTTTGAAATGTTGAGGCAATGAGATGGTAGACGGAAGATGCTCCTGCCACTTCACGCTGTTGTCATAAATTCCAGTCGTGCTTGCACGTAACCCCGTCAATGTTGCCACTCTAGAAGCATTGCAGACAGGGGCGGCACAATGTGCATTACTAAAGAGTGTACCGCGTTTGGCTAGTCTATCGATGTTTGGAGTTTTGACTAGCGGGTGGCCACCGAGGCATCCTACCCAGTCGTTCATGTCGTCGACGATGATCATCAGGACATTGGGACGCTCTGATGCATGCGAGGGCAGGATCAGCAAGCTTAGCAGAAAGGCCAAGGTAGCCATGGTCTTCATCGGTTTCACGTCCCTTAATTAGAGGAATTAGGATTCAGGCCGAAGAAATAGTCCGGGTATTTCCACTGATGTTTTCGGGCAACACTTTTCGTTTTAACAGATTGCACTTCCTTGGTAAGTGCACGCAAAATGTTGTCACTTAGCAACGGGTCTTTCGTCAGCTCCCGCCATTGTTTTAGCTTGCTAAGTAAGTCTGTCTGAATGTCCGCATATTTCGCGTTCCCAGCCAAATTGATAAGTTCATACGGATCGGTTTCAAGGTCGTAGAGCTGTACGGCTGGTGGCACTCGCATAATACGATAGGCCGCCTGTACCTCCGGCGAAGCAGAGAGGATCATTTGCTCAAGGTCGAATTTCAAAGAGGATCCAGACGACGCGTTGTCACCTTCTAGCTTTCGCATGGTGTCGTGATAATCAGGATGTATTTTGCCGGGCAACAAACTCAAGATCAATTTGTACTTGTCAGTACAGACCGATCTTTGCGGAAAGTAGTTTGGGGCGGCCGCATGTGTATGATATTCCGCGAAATAGAAATCTCGCCAATCTACTTGTGCTTGGTCTTCCGGTTGAAACAGTGGTTGCAAGGGGCGCCCAGCTAGTTCAGCGGGAAGGTCGAGCTTCAATGCTGAAAGGACGGTTGGCATGATGTCCAGGGTGGAAACCAACTGATGGTTGACACTTGGCGCGATATGATTGGGCCACTTCATCATCAATGGAATCCGCAAACCTCCTTCGTAGCACGTGCGTTTTCCGCGTAACATGTCTGCCCCATGGTCACCAAGATAAATCACAATCGTATTTTCCGTCTTGCCGGATGCTTCCAATACTGCCAAGAGGTCTCCGACTAAAGAATCGAGTCGACTAATACAGTTGTAATAATCGGCGACTAACTGACGTAAGGCAGGAGAATCGACACCCATGTATGGCATCGGTGTCACGTCGTCTTTGGTGAGAGGGTTTTTAGGTATGCCATCTACCTGTGTTATCCAGGGGTCATGTGCCTCTGGGTAGTTCACAGACAGAAAGAAAGGAGTCTCACTTGAGCTAATAAACTGCTTCGCAAAAGTCGCGTAGTCGCCTATGTCCTTACGCTGGAAATTGGCTCCTTTGATTTCATGGAAGTCAAAGGAGAAGCTGTCGGCTGGGTTTATGTGAAGCTTTCCAATAATACCTGTGCGATAACCTGCAGCCTTGAGAATCGTTGGAAGGTTAGGGATGTCGTCTCGGAATAATCGAAAGCCCCATGTAGCTAATCCGATTTGTCCGTGTTGATGCGGGTAAAGCCCGGTAAAGAAACTGGCTCTTGATTGGCTACAGCCGGATTGAGGAACATAAGCACGCTGAAAACAAATGCCCTCACTGGCAAGTCGATCTAGGTTAGGAGTGCGGGCATAGGGGTCGTCGTAGCAACCCAGTTCCGGACCGTTATCCTCTGAAACAATCAACAAGATGTTGGGGCGTTCGGTTGCATTGACGCACGGACACAGAAATACAAGGAAACAGACGATCAAACAGAGGCTTGCTTCTTTGACGAAATATGTCATGGTTCCCTTGTCCTGTGGATGGGATTGGGTAGCGTAAAACAAATGTATCACTCAAAGGTGACTTGGAGCTCTAGGATTCCGACCGCAGCCTCTTCTTGGGGAGTCATCTTAATACGGATAGCGTCGCACTTGAGAGGTGCGGCAGGATGTACGACGTTGTATTGGTTGGCGCGAGTGTCATAACGATCCGTTGTATAAAGTTCGAACGGTACCCACTGTCCGTCACGTGAGACTTCAATAGTCCAGGACTTGGGGAATTTGACGTCAAAATTGTCCTGCATCCAGAATACACCAATACTTCGGATAGCTTTGGTGCCTTCGAATTGCGCTTCTACCCACTGCGGTTTTCCGTTTTGACCGCGACTCGTCCACCGTGGGACTTTATTTCCACTGGACCACTCGGGTTCCTTTCCGTCTCCAATTGCGTTCACGGTATCGAGTTTTGACGTATATGATGCAGTTAACTGCGTGAAGATACTTTCTTTTGGTAATGCGTTTGGATCAAACACAGCCATTTCTTTCTTGCGTGGGAACCAAACGGTCATCGAGCTTGTACCACGATTATTCCAAGCATAATAGGGTGTTAGAACAACACTCGCCCGCTTGGACGTTCCCTGGTTGTTAATGGTATAACCTGGAACACGCGTTTGGATAAAGGAACCGTACTTGACGGCGGTCTCATATGGCTTGGAGCGAATGGTAATCGGGAGTTTCTCGAAGAAGAATCGTTGGGTTGCACCACCATTGTCCACACCCTCAGCGCAAAGGACGAATGGACCGCGTGTAAAGCACAATCGA
>NZVD01000042.1 GCA_002701385.1 Rhodopirellula sp.
TCTTCTCAAGTATTGCGTCAAGCATGGGCATTGGAGCGTCTTTGAGCAGGCGTTTATGACTCTTGAGATTAATACTACTAGGGGTCTGGCGGCTCAAATTTTGAGGCACCGTTCGTTCACATATCAAGAGTTTTCCCAACGCTATGCTGATTCCTCCCTACTCGCGGAGACGATCCCTCTACCTGAACTACGCAGGCAAGACACCAAGAATCGTCAGAATTCTATTGATGATGTTGACCCGTTTGTTCGTCAAGAGTTCCAGATCAAAATGCAACGGCACTTTGAGGAAGGAATGAAACTCTATCAACAAATGCTTGATGCATCAATTGCAAAGGAGTGTGCTCGTTTTGTACTCCCCCTCGCCGTACCAACAAAAATGTACATGACCGGTTCTGTAAGGTCATGGATTCATTATATTGATTTGAGATCTGGGCATGGAACCCAGAAAGAACATATGGATATTGCTAACGAATGTAAGCGTATCTTTATCGAACAATTTCCTATTTGTGCTGAAGCAATGGAGTGGACTAATGACTAAAAAACAATTCGTAAATAGCAAAGGCGAAACTTGGGAGTGGGAAGAAACTCCTGAAGTTACTAAAGCAGTTGCAAGACTGCATGAAACTATTCGTGAACTTGAAAAGAAAAACGCACCTGATTATGGAGTAGGAAAATGATGAAACTAACACTGGAGGATTATCAAAAAGCAGGAGAAGAGTTTTGGCCTAAGTATTGGTACGTTGCCAAAGAACTTGGTGAGGATGCACAACCAGAACAAGTGCTTAAAGTAATGGAATCACTTGCTGCTGTTGCATTCAAACAAAGTATCGGTAGTAAGGTTGGACCATTTGGGTTCAATAAAAAACCAGAAGAGGAGGAGAGTGATGCCTAGTTACAGTGTAATAAATAAGGTCACTGGTGAGAAAAAGGAATTCACCATGACCATGACAGAGTACACCAAATGGCGAGAAGAAAATCCTGATTGGGATAAAGACTGGCAGGCAGGTGTCGCAGGCACAACCTACGGAACACCTAAACAGTCTGATGGATTTAAGGAAGTAATGTCTAAGGTCCAGAAAGCACACCCCCGTGCAAACTTAAGTAGATTCACCTGATTATGGCAAGAGCAAGAAAGCGTAACACGAGTAGCAATCCTGTACCTCCACACATGACTGCAAAGCAAATCAAACGAAAAAAACCAATTGATAGTTCCTATATGGTTCCTATCAATCCTCTTACTCCAAACCAGGAAACTGTATTTGAACAGTATGGTTTAGGTCAAAACCTCTTATTGCATGGCGCTGCTGGAACGGGCAAGACATTTATCACGCTTTACCTTGCCCTCCAAGAGGTACTTGACGAATCTACACCTTATGATAAGATATACATTGTAAGGTCTTTGGTGCCTACCAGAGAGATTGGTTTCCTTCCAGGTGACCATGAAGATAAGTCGGCACTTTATCAGATTCCATACAAGAACATGGTTAGATATATGTTCAGTATGCCTGATGACAATTCATTTGATATGCTTTATGACAATCTTAGGGCGCAAGAAACTATTTCGTTTTGGTCTACTTCTTTTATTCGTGGAGTTACTCTTGACAACGCTATTATTCTTGTCGATGAATTCAGTAACCTGAACTTTCATGAACTAGACTCTATTGTCACTCGTGTTGGTGAAGATTCTAAGATCATGTTCTGTGGTGATATTACTCAGACTGATCTTGTTAAGGAAAATGAGAAGTCTGGTATTGCAGATTTCATTAAAATCCTTCAGGACATGCGTGAGTTTACTTGCGTAGAATTTAATATTGAAGATATTGTTAGATCTGGTTTAGTCAAGTCTTATCTCCTTTCCAAATATAATCTAGGATTCTGATGTTTGAATTTGTCAATGTCGATCTCAAAGTTCCCGAGGTCGAACCTGTGAACCAAGATGGGGTAAGATTTTATCCTATTCCTGGTGCAGATAAATATTATCCGAGTGTTACCTCAATCACATCGTTTAAGAACGCTCAGTTCTTCGCACAATGGCGAAGACGTATTGGTGAACAAGAGGCTAATCGAATCACTGCTAGAGCTACACAGAGAGGCACTGCCTTTCACTCAATCGCAGAAGATTATTTCAAAGGAGAACTAAATTTAGACAGATACTTGGAAAACAATCCATTATCTGTTAGAATGTTTCAGTCAGCGAAAAAAACGCTGGATCGAATCGGAAAGATTCATTGCCTAGAATCATTCTTGTTCTCTCATTATCTAGGATTAGCAGGTCGTGTTGACTGTATTGCTGAGTTTGATGGCGAGTTGGCAGTAATCGATTTTAAAACCTCAACTAAAGAAAAAAACGAGGATCACATTGAGCATTATTTTGTGCAGGAGACTGCCTATGCTGCAATGTTCCTTGAACGAACGGGTATCGAGGTAAAGAAAATTGTCACACTTATCGCCACTGAAGAGGGAACTATTCAAATCTTTGAGAAGTACAATCTTGATGACTATCTACAGTTACTTAAATCCTATATCGAAGAATTCGTCAGGAGTAAAAATGTCTAAGAAAAATGTCTCAGATAAATTTTTAAACTCCGCGAAGTTCTCGCATGAAATTGAAAACCTAGTCAAATCCAGTAACGGATTGATCTCTTACATCGAAGCAGTCACAACGTATTGTTCTGAGAATGAGATTGAAATCGAAACTGTTCCTAAACTTTTGTCTAAACCTCTGAAAGAAAGGTTGCGTCATGAAGCAATGAGGTTAAACTACATGAAGAAATCATCTAAAGGAGTCCTGCCACTGTGACCGGTTATGAAGTGTATAAAATGTACCTTGCATTAAAACAACACTTCACTAAAGAATCGTATGATTACCACACATATAACGGAAAGGTTCGTGCTAGTGAACAGTCGTTTGAGCAGAGACGAGATAGATATTTCTTTAAAAAATTAGCAACAAAGTATGATGATAGTGAAATACTATATTACTTTGTTGCTAATTTTATTGTAGATCCAAAGGGATATATTAAAAGTTTTAGTGATGGCAATTACCAAACATGGAAGATACATTCAGAGTCTTTAGGTTATAAATTAAGACAAGACGTTTCACTTCTTCTAAATTCATATTGCTCTCCATATCAAGACAAGTTTGATAAGATATTTCACATAGAAGATAAACAACATCCTCTCGTTTTAAAACACTACCTTGCTGGAGACATATGTCTAGAGACACTAGTCATATTTGAAAAGTGTTTGGGATATGTATCTAAGTTTGACACAAAATTGACTGACCCTATATGGAAAGATGTAAGACATCGCGTAAAAAAGTATGAACCATTCCTTGTAGGAAGTTGTGAGCGTTATAGACAAGAGATCTTAACAGAAATAAGGACGAAGTTATGAGTTTTTTTCAATCGGAACAAGTAAAGGAAAATCTGCAAGACATTTTTGATACATACCAACAAGTTTCATCGATGACTGCACAACTTCCTTCGATGAATAAAGAAGAAAAGTTAGGACATATTGATTCTTGCAGAAATTTGATCGACAAACAGAAGAATTTTTATGTTAGACTATGCCTCGCTGCAACTGAAGATACTGATGCAGCGGATATGAAAACTAGGATCAATGCCCTCTCCCAAGCATTTGGGTATCGAGATCTTGCTGAATGTATGGATGCTATGGTCACGACACTCGAACAAGCGGCAAAGAGAGAGGTTGACGAACCCTAAATACTATGCTACGATAACCCAGTAGCATTAATACAACACACACATCTAATACGGAGAATACAATCATGTCTTTTGCATCTCTCAAAAAAGCGTCTGCTGGCAGTTCTTTTGCTAAGTTGACTAAGGAGATCGAAAAACTCAATCAACCCGCCGCAGGAGGTCCTGACGAGCGGTTCTGGAAACCTGAGATGGATAAGTCCGGTAACGGATTTGCTGTCATTCGTTTCCTTCCTGCCCCTGATAGTGAGGAAATGCCTTTCGCAAAGGTATGGAGTCACGCCTTCAAAGGTCCTGGTGGGCAGTGGTATATCGAGAACTCTTTGACTACTATCGGCAAGGATGATCCTGTCGGTGAACTGAACCGCGAACTGTGGAACAGTGGTCGTGAGTCTGACAAGGCAGTTGCTCGTGCTCAGAAGCGTAAACTGTCCTACTACAGCAACATCTATGTCGTGAGCGATCCTGCTCACCCTGAGAACGAAGGTAAAGTCTTTCTCTACAAGTACGGCAAAAAAATCTTTGACAAAC
This sequence comes from Rhodopirellula sp., assembly GCA_002701385.1. Lineage (GTDB taxonomy): Bacteria > Planctomycetota > Planctomycetia > Pirellulales > Pirellulaceae > UBA721. The sequence goes on from NZVD01000042.1 coordinate 4,254, forward strand.
TGGTAGAAGCAATGCAACCTGCATTCGCAGATGAGACTCCTCTCGATCCCTTCAACCTCTGGAAGGGTGCTGACTTCAAAGTCAAGATCCGTAAGGTCGAAGGTTATTGGAATTATGATAAGTCTGAGTTTGCTGCACCAGCAACTCTCGGTCAGTTTGATGATGATAAACTCGAATCTATCTGGAAACAGTGCTATTCTCTTGCTGAATTTGAAGATCTTAAGAACTTCAAATCCTATGAACAACTGAAAGCACGTCTGGATCTGGTTCTTGGGAAGACTGCTCCCGCTCCTCGCCCTGTCGATGAGTCTGAAGAAGCAGTATTTGATACTCCTGTTGGTGGAGGGTTCAATGATCCCGACATCACTCCTTCTAGTAAAGGATGGGGTCAAGAGGTATCTGACTTCCGCGAGAAAGCAGTCGCTGCTTCTCCTGTCGCTGATGAAGATGACACTCTTTCATACTTCGCTAAACTTGCTGAAGAGGACTGATTACAAACTGGCACATGGGGGGTAGCACACCCCCTTTGTCCGTAGTATAATTAGTACATATAAAACAAACACCATGAAACTCGCACTCGCTGCACTCCTACTCCTTTCATCCGGTGCTCCTGCTATGGCAGGTCCGTATGAATCTCAACCAGGTTACTCCCGTGAGCAGAAATGCTATAAGAAAGTGTACCGTGAGGAATATGTTCCCGGTACTATGAAGAATCCTGGTTATGTTCGGACTTATAAGAAGAGGGTAAAGGTTCCTTGTGAAACACACAACCCTAACGTTGGATACTATCCTTATCAGGAACAACGTTATAGTCGTCCGGTATATCATACACCCGCACCTGCTTCAGTAGATAACAATGACTGCTCTGGTGGTACTGTTGCTGGTGGTATCTTAGGCGGCGGTGCAGCTGCTGCTATGTCACGAGGCGAAGGTCGCTGGTGGGCAATTCCTCTCGGTATTGTTGGTGGTGCAATGGTGGGATGCCAAGTTGATGGGGGTTGATCATGGGACTTGGACATCGTTTCAAGAAAATTGATCCTCCTCATCATGTAACCAAAGAAGAAGTTCAGGAGATGATTGATGATGCAATACGCAGACACAATCGTAACGCTTCAATTATTAGTTTTTGTGTTGGTTGGGTTGTTCTTGCACTTTTTGCTGAGGGTCTTCTTCGACTTATTGGAGTGATTGAACCTCTATTCCCATGGCTCAAAATTACATTGAACTAATTGGAACGATTACTATAGGTGTCCTTGGTGTGATTCTTATCTGCCAAGGACACTTTATCATGTTTGGAAAGCATGGTTACAAGCATACTGAAAGAGAGCAACACAAACTAGCGACCATGCGTAAGAGGGTCGAAGAATTGATGGGCAAAACCAAAAACGACCTTTGATTCCCAGAAAGTCGGAAAAAAAATTCCGGTATTTTTTTGGTCTGTAGGGTTTTTTAGTATCCTCCGCCGTAATATCCTCCTCCGCTGCTTCCGCTAGAACCTGAGGAACTGCTAGAACTTGAAGAACTGCTAGAACTTGAGGAACTTGAAGAACTGCTAGATGAAGCTCCAGCACTAGTTCCGGTTGGAGTTGTACTTGTGGTAGATGTCGTCGTTGCTGCTGGTGTAGTTGTACTTGTGCTTGTGGTAGTTGCATCTGCTGAAGGACCATAATCGAATCCTACTCCAGATCCGCTTCCTGTTGCCAAAGGTGTTGCACCTTGACCAACGTAACCAGAACTATTAAGGAATTTGGATACAATACTGAGTTTTGTTTTCTTATTACCTGCATCATCCAATTCTGGGCATGGATCGTATCCAGCGAGATCAACAAATTCTTGTTCCATGAATGTAAGAACTGCTGGTGTAGGTAATTTGATAAATCTTTTCTTTTCGTTCAAGAACTGTTCGTGTTCGTAATTTGAAACTGCTACTCTAGAACTTATAGAACTAAAATTTCCGCCATCTGGTGTAGATGCTCTATAATCTTCGTTGCATTCAATACCTGCAGGAATAATTACATTTCCATCAGTATCTTTAACTTCGAGTGTCTCGTAATGATGAACGGCATTTGCGTCGTCGTATTTTTCCGACACATACTTCATTAATTCAGTATCAGTTTTAGGCCATTGTTCATAGAAATCTATGATATTATTGACAATTAATATAACCCAATCGTATTGAGTAGAACCATAAAAGTCTTGTGCTAAGGTTGCTGGAGTGTCAAAATCACTAATATAATATGCTTCAGTAAGAGTTACATAATCTTTAATCCTATCTTTGACTCTAACTCTACGAAAAATGTTTTTTACTAGGGTGTAGCGAAAATTTTCATCATCGCCCATACCCTCAGCAACGTATATATTTGGTAAATATGAAAAATAGGATGCCATATCAGTAACCTTTCTTTGCGTCGGATCTTGTTAATAATCTAGTTTCAGTAAATGAACATGAGACGACAACAGCAGGAACGTCAACTGCTTCTTTGGATGGTCTCTTTCTAGATAGATATTGATTGTCTGGAGTGTAGTTTACTTGCATACCAGTACATACTGAAGGATAGATCTTAAAGTGTAGATCTCTTCTGTTATTATCTACGTTAGAACCTGATTGTTTTCCTGGTGCTACAATTTCATCGACTTCATAATTTTGATCAGTTTTAAACCTACAGAATCTTAAGTCAAATCTATCCGGAACCTTAAAATATCGGTCATCGTTAGCATAACCGTCATTAAATTCCTTGAAATAGTCTTTGTCGAAGACATCTCTATGTGATGAATCTCTTTTGATATCATCTCCCTTTTGTTTGGGCATATCGAATTCTTTGTTTCTATTGACGTAGTTCTCTTCAAATTTACCTGATTTGATGTCAGGTAAAGAACCCATTTTAATATACCTGATAATTTTGAACACTTCACTCGCTTCCTTTTTATTTCTGATAAAGAACTTAAAGGCAAAGTTATGAGTTCTAAAACTCATACCAGCAAAAATTTGTTCTGAGAATGGGTTAAAGATTCTACCATTTCTCAACATTTCAATAGTATTTAAGTCTATATTGCCTTGTAAACCAAGGAATGAGTTAAAACCATTAGCAAGTTGTAGAGCAGCACTTGTACTAAATTCAGGCAATGCTGCTTTTGCTGCACCTGATAATTTATCAACCAAACCGCTCATATCTGTTCCATTATCAAGCATCTGAGTCATTGCTACACCAGAAACACCGATGTCCATTCTTTTATATGCCGGACCATAAGATGTTTGAATGTTAGGTGGCATTGCAATATAAATTACATCTTTATCGTAGATGACTTTTTGATGGTTACCTGGTGTTTTTCTACTATAGAAGTTATTACCAGCTTTTCCGTCATTATAATTAACTTTATGGCGATGTAGCATAAGATAGTCAGTTGCCAAAGTTCCTGGCTGCACCATAGATTTATTCTCATTGGGCACCACTGGTTCAGCAGGATATCTATATACCGACATTAAAATACACCTAAATATAAATACGGTCTGTACTTATTTATGCGTTATCAGGGAAAATACACTGTAACCTTCCCCAAGAAGTATAAAGGTGATCATCGTAACGTGATTTACCGATCATCTTGGGAGTATAAGTTTATGAAATGGTGTGACCTTACTCATTCTATTGAAGAGTGGGGTAGTGAAGAAATTGTTATTCCTTATATTTCTCCTGTAGATGGTAAACATCATAGATATTTTCCGGATTTTTATGTCAAGATAAACAATCAGAAATATTTGGTAGAGGTAAAACCTTTAAAACAGACAAAGGAGCCTAAAACACAAAAAAGAATGACAAAACGATATATAAGTGAGGTTACAACTTGGGCAGTAAATAAAGCAAAATGGAAAGCAGCAACAGAATTTTGCAAAGACCATCAATGGGAGTTCAAAATCATTACGGAAAAGGAGCTTAAGGTCTAATGGCAGACGGAATTCCAAATACTCAATCGGCGCGAAGAGACAGCCATGCTGTATTTACTCAATACATCAATACTAAAGGCACAGATCCCTCAATGGGGAATCTGTATTCTGTTGTATTTGATGTTCCGAAAACCTTACAGTATGAGAGTGATAACGCATTATATAAGGACTTTCAGGGAGGTAAAGGTAATAAGCAGATGCATCGGACGCTTAATATGTACGCGACTGCTGTTAACTTACCAAGTAAACAATTAACTACAGGTCAGGTGCTTACTCAAGGCGCACCATTTAAGTATGTAACTGGTACTGCATACAGTCAGATTAATATTACTTTTATGATGCCAAGAGATCATTCGATTAGAATGTTATTTGAAGCATGGATGAATACTATTATTGCTGATTCTAATCAATACGTTGAAGATTATGAAAATTATGTCTGTAGAAATTTAAGGATATATAAGTTTGAAAGGGGATTTGGAGAAAAAGCTTTCAAGGATCCTGGTTATGATGGTCAAATGCGTACTCAATTTGGCAAAAATCAAAAAACACCTAGATTAAACGAATTGACCGCTTGTTTTGAACTCCAAAATGTGTTCCCTTTTAACATCGGAAGTGCTCAATTAAATAACAATGATGCTAGACTGATAACTTATGGTGTAGGATTGAATTTTGAAAGATATAGATTCATTCCTCATAAAAACGCTAAACCTCAACTTAGAGAGTACGGTACAAAAAGACTTAGAGAGAATATTGATCTTTCATCTGAGCGACTCGATTAACACTTTTGATACTCTCATAAATAAAATTACTGAATTGAACTACTATGGCATTACCTAAATTAGACACCCCTCGTTATAAACTGAAACTACCTTCTACTGGAAAGGTAGTTAACTTTAGACCATTTCTTGTAAAGGAAGAAAAGAAACTTCTTATTGCTACTGAAACTGGCGATCAAGAATCCATTATTACTGCAATTTCTGATATTATCTCAGACTGCACTGACTTAGAAAATATTCATAAGTTACCGACTTTTGATATTGAATATGTCTTCTTACAAATTCGCACCAAATCTGTTGGTGAAAGTATTGAAGTAAACATTCTTTGTCCGGATGATGGTGAAACTGAAGTAAAAACTGAAATTCCTTTGGATGAGATCTCTGTTAAAAAGACAAGAGGTCACAAACAAGAAATTAAATTGTCTGATGAAATTATTTTGACTATGGGATATCCCACCCTAAAGTCATTCGTTGAATTAAACTTCGGTGAAGATGAAACACCGGGTGTTGAGCAAATGTTTAACATGGCAGCAAACTGTGTTCAAAGCATTGCAGATCCCAGTCAAGTTTATGATTGTAAGGATACTCCCAAAGATGAACTTTTAGAGTTTTTTGATGGAATGAGTTCCTCTCAATTTAAAAAGATTCAAGAGTTCTTTGAGACTATGCCCAAACTTGAGCATACAGTGAAGGTTACGAATCCTAAAACTAATGTGGAAAGTGAAGTTAAACTTGAAGGACTATCGGCTTTTTTCGCCTAGCCCTGATGCACACAAGTTTGATGAATTATTATCAAACTAATTTTGCCTTGATTCATCATCATAAGTGGCAAATTGATCATATTGAAAACTTAATGCCATGGGAGAAGGACATTTACATTAGCATGTTAGTTGATTTCCTCCAAGAGGAAGAAAAGCGCATGAAAGAAAAGCAAAGATCACAAGGATAACACTAAGTGGCAAAACTGGATGCATATAAATTTACGGGAGGTCAACAGGGCGCTCCTGGTGGGGGTGCAGCAATCGCAACGGTTGTTACACCCCTTACAAATTCCAGTGTAAAGGCATTAGGTAATATTTCTAAAAGTCTAGGTGGTATTGACCAGACTTTAAAGGGACTGTATTCAGTCTCAATGTCGTCTATTAAGAATGACAAGTTAAGAGCACAAGCAGAACGTCGTAGATTACAGAGGGAAAGAGACGCTGCTAGAGAAGAAGAAATTGAAAATCGCCCATCTGCTTCTCAATCTGCCGGTCTTGCTAAAACAGGCAATTTAACCAAAGAGCAACAGGGTTGGGGATCAAAGATATTTAAGGCATTATTCGGAGGTCTTGAGGGACTGATGTTCAGTGCCTTTAGATTCTTAGTTTCACTTGCATCTTTTGCTGCAGTTAGAACAATCTTGCAGATTGTTGGTGATCCGCAAAATAGAGCTAAGATGGAGCTCTTTTTCACCAAACTGCAGTTTGTATGGAATAAGATATCTGGATTTACTAATTGGTTAGTAAAAGATAACCTATTAGATGGATTTACATCGCTATTTGGCGAAAATAAAACTTTTGGGGAAAGATTACAAGGATTAGGAAAACTCTTAATTGGTATTATTGGATTAAAGTTATTACTTGATCCATTTGGATTGATATTTGGTGTACTTGATTTACTAAACGCTAGGGAAAGAGCAGCGGCTGCGAATCAGGGTGGTGGAGTAGATACTACCACTACCGGAGGACAGAGAGGTACTACTACTCCTAAAAAAATTCCTCCGACTAGAAGAAGAGATATTTTACTTAAGAGAAGTAAAGTTGATAGACTTAGCCGTTTAAGAACTTCTCTTCGGAGAATTAAGGCAAAACAGTTTGGTCCTATTGATGCACTGAGGGTCGGTGTTCGTCGTCCCGGTAGACTACCCGGTATGGTTGGAACGGGTCTGAAGCAGACTCCTAGGATGATTTTGCGAGGATTCAAAGGGTTAGCTTCTGGTGCTAAAAGTTTTATTGGTAGAATCCCTGTAATTGGTGCTTTAATTAATTTTGTACTTGAGACATTAGATGTTGATGCTCAAGGTAATTTAAAACTTGACCTTGCTGGTAGAGGTGAATCTGCAGCATATAAGTCCATTGGTATGGCTATTGGTGCTGCAGCAGGTTCATTTATACCTGTTCCTATTGTAGGATCTATTGTTGGTGGTCTTCTTGGTGAATATGGCGGATCCTTGATCTACGATATGGTCAAGGGTGCCAGCGGTTCTTCCATCATGGCCCGCATGAAGCAGGACTTCCAAAACAGCATGAAGAATATTGGGTCGGGTGCCCAAGCTGCTGGTGAATGGGTTAAAGGTGCTTGGAATAAATGGTATGGGGGTGTAGATAAGGTAAAATTCCCCGATGTACCTAATTGGGTTAAAAATACTCCATTTGTTGGAAATTGGGTATCTGGTTTCCCCATTTGGGGAATGATGGTTCCTGATCCAAAAGTCATTACGAACCCTGTTGCGGCAGGATTTAAATATGGCATGAATTTCTTCAAGTCATTGTTTGGTGGTGTAGTTGAAGCGGGTAAGTTGACCCTTTTACCTGGTGCATCAGCACCACCGGGCGCTGATACAGGAACAACAGGATCTTCACAAACAACAGATGCTCCTCCTGCACAATCATCACCACAACCATCCTCAACATCGGCTGGTCATTATCCGGGTAAGAATCAATCCCCCGAGATGCGTGCCCTTCTTAATGTTATTGCTTTTGCTGAAGGCACTAGAGACCAACCTAATAATGGATATAATACACACTTTGCTTTTGGGCAAGAACCGGATTTAAGTGCTCACCCCAATAAAGTTGTTAATAGCGGTAGATATGCTAGTGCTGCTTTTGGTAGATATCAATTCATGCCTAGAACATGGATTGGTGTTGGTGGTGCATGTAAAGCTGGTGGTCCTATTCCATATACTCGTGGTATGGATATGTCTCCTGCTAATCAGGATAAAGGTGCAGAGATATTATCTATCAGAAGGGGTGTTAGTACATCTACTCTGAGAAAGGAAGGATTTAGTGTAAACGTATCTTCTAAATTATCGGGCGAGTGGGCATCAATTCCTAATGCAGCAGGAAAGAGTGCTTACGATCAACCGGTAAGGAAATATGAGCAATTAAAGCAATTATATAATCAAGAATTAGGTAAGAGACCTGCAGCAAATCAGACTACAACACCACCTGCTAATACCAGTTCAACTGGTAATAATCAATGGTGGGATTTCTTAAATGTATTTCCAGACGAAGAAAATACTGTTCCTGAAAGACCAATAGGTCAAAAGGCCACCTTAAATGGCAAACCTGTAATATGGAATGGTAAAAGTTGGGTTCCTGCACAAGCACCTGAAGCACCTGCAGCAGCTCCTGTAGCTACAGGTCTTGCTGCTTTGATGAAGGGTGTATTGGCATTAACCCGAGCTCAGGCAGGACTATCTCCTGTTCCAGAATCTGCCAGATCTGCATTTATTAAAGGTGTAAATGATGGAACATTCAAGTTATACCTAGCACCTGATGGTATGGGTGCGGCTGGTGCTGCACTACAGGCAGGTGGAAGCATAGTTGATGCTGCTGGTAATATGATTGGCGGATTCTTCGGTGGTGGAGGATCCGGAGGTGGCGGAGGAGGAGGCGGTGGTGGTGGAGGTGCCGCTGATTATTATTCATCTCAACCAAAAAATCCTTTTGATGTAGCATATTCTAAAGATGAACTAGATGATCCTATCGGAGATTACTTAGATCTAGCATTTCCATCACCTAAAGGTAGCGGTCCTTCTGGCAATCCTTTCTCACAACCATTAACTGAAAAGGGGATAGCAGACAATTTCTATGGATATAACCCATTAAGTGTAGCGGATGGATGGGAGATATTCAAAAAGAAAGTTGGAATTGGAACTCCTCAAAAATTTGGTTATATACCAGATGGTTTTAGCGCAGATGTTAAAACTAGCGGTATTGATTTCAGCAGTATCTGGGACTTTAGTGCTGGTGGTCCACTTCCTAATAACTTACCTCAGGCATTTTTAGGTAAAATATTCAAGGGTATTAAAAATTTTGTTGGTGGTATTGTTAAAGGTGTCACAAATGCAGTCAAGAGTGTTGGTTCAGCTCTCTCCGGTGTATTAAATTCGCCAATTGGACAACTAGTTACTTTTGGTTTATCATTTGTTCCTGGTCTTGCGCCAATTATTTCTGGTATTAAAGCGATTGTTGCTTTAAGTCAAGGTGATATTATGGGTGCCCTTGTAGGTGGCATGGGTGCTTTGGGTGGTATGTTCCCTGGTACATTTGGTGCAGAAGGTACATTCTTCCAAGGACTGAATAATACCTTTGGTGAGGGTCTTGGTGGTGTTATGAAGGGATTCCTTACTGGAGGATTTGGTGGCGCTATAGGTGCCTTACCTGGAATGTTACCTGAAGGTATGCAAGCAATGTTCAAAGGTATTGGGGGATTCTTGGAGGAAAATCAGGGTGTTGCTAAGATTGCTCAGATGCTTCCTGGTGTCATGGGGGCAACTGGTTTTGGACAGATGCTTGGTTTGCCTCAACCTCAAGCGATGGGTGGAATGGGAACTCTTGGAGCAGTTTTTGCTGAAGGTAATGCTACTGGTATTCTTGCTGCTGTTATGGGAGAGATGATGGGTACTAGGAGTTTCCAAAATGCTCTTGGTGATATAGCATCGGAATTAGGTGTTGATCCTATGGTGCTTGGTGGAGTATTAAGTAGATCTCGTATGACTAACCCTCTAGATGAAAAGAGTAGGGAATATGCATTGCAAACAAAGATTGAAGTACAACAAATGCCAATCGTTATTGAGAAGTTGGTAGCAATACCTAAGGGTGTGCCGATAAATAATTATGTACCCGTTAAGCAAGGTGCCAGATAGAGAATGGCGATACAACAGAAGTTAAATTTATATAAATTTGTTAAAGCCCCAAGCATTACTTCGGATTCTTTAAAGAATGCTGGTCCTTTAGGAAAGAGTCTTGTTCAATCACAGAAGGCTCAACTTTCTGCGCTTAATAATATTGGTAGTGCCTTAAACAATATTGGTGGCACTTTAAAAGGTATATACAATATTGAGCTCAAAAGATTAAAGCGGGAGCAAAAAGAACTAAAAGAGAGTTTTACACCTAAGTTTACTAAAGGGCAAGGATTAAAAGCACCCGGATTTAAGTCTGCATTTAAAGGAATAAAGGTAAAAGGATTCTGGGAAGGATTGCTTCAAATGTTAGGGGGACTGTTAAAGTTCCTGATCATCAGACCGATTCTTGAATACTTAGCAGATCCTAAGAATCAACAAAGAATTAAGGATACCCTTGAGACATTTAAGAAAGTATTTGTCTGGATATACCAATTCACTCAAAGTAGAATTATTGGAATTGTTGATGGTCTATATGACTTCTTTAATGAAGACAATACTTGGCAAGAACGCCTTGGCGGATTCATGCGAGGGTTTGGTAATCTTGGTGTCTTATTATTAGGATTACGATGGCTTTCTAATCCGCTTAGAATTATTACTGATTTAAGATCAGTTCTTACATTTTTCTATAATAGACTTCTTGGTGCTAAAAAGAGATTAAATGCTCCAGTTGGCAGCACTGTTGGTGGTAGACGAACTGGCGGAGGTAGGGTTCGGGGTGCCGTTAAAGGTGCTGCTGGTGTAACTGGTGTTGCTCTTCTTGGTGCTTATGGTATTGGTAGATGGCTTGAATGGCAAGAGGAGCAGAATGAAAAGGGTGATGCTGTCGATGAAAACCAACAGAACACTATTGATGGATTAAGTACCTCAGTAGAACAACTTGTAGATCAATTTGAGCAGGGGTATCTTGACGCTATTGATCCTCAAGGTAAATCAAGAGGTGGTAGTGTTAGAAGAAGAAGTAACCGTAGACGTGGAGGATATATTTCCGGACCTCAGTCTGGATATCCTGTATCACTTAATGGAAGAGGTGTTGATTTTATTGGTCATGGCACTGAATATGTTGCCCAAAAACCCGGTGGTGATGCATTTGTTGTTCCTTTAGATACACCTCATACCAGAAGAGATCCGAAACTAACTGATAAACGAATTACCCAAGCAATGGGTAAGGGTTATGATTTCAGTCGAGGTGGAGAAGTACAATACAAACCTCAGGGAGGTTGGATTACTGGACCTATGTCTGGTTATCCTGTTTCTGTTAAAGGAAGAAATAGACCAGACTTTATTGCACACGGTACAGAATATATTTCAAAAGGTTCTTCTGGTGATTATGGTGTTATTCCTTTCCATAAAGGTGTTTCAAAGGCATATACTAAAACTTTAGCACAAATGACTGCCCTGACTGGTGGCAGTGTACCTAATAAAAAACCAACAAGATCTGATTTTAGGTCAGGTTCTGGATATGGAAGTAGAAATGCTGCACCTCAGGCATTTTTAGGTAAAGTGTTCTCCGGTATTGGTAATGCTGTCAAAGGCATATTTGGTGGTGGCGGATCTTCTGGCGGGTCTTCTGGCGGAGGAGGCGGAGGAGGCGGATTCCTTAGTGGAATCGGTAATGCTATTAGTGGACTATTTGGCGGCAACAAGAAGAAAGAAAGTCCATATACATTTGGTCCATTAGCAAGTGGTGACCAGTATGGTTCCATGCTTGCTGGTAATAAAATCTTTGGTTTTGATTACAATGAAACAGGTGGTCTTAAAGGTAGCACTTTCTTACCGGGAATATTAAGTCAAGGTCCTGGCATAGGCAGAACAATTGGTAAGATATTTGGTAATGAATCTCTTGGTGGTAGTATTGGTGGACTGCTAAAGAATTTTGGCGGTGTTATGGGCAAACAGGAGGGATTTAATATAGGATCTCTCATTCAAAGTGGACTTGGAGTTGCTGGTCATTTCTTTAAAGATAAGAAAGGAATTCTTGGTCAGATTGGTAAATATGCTGGTATTTTCACAGGACCGAATGCAGATAAATTCACCTTCGGTGAAAAGTTGGTCATGGCTGCCAAGTTGGCATTGGAGGGTAATTCCAATGCCAAATACATTGAACCCATCGCTGATATGTTGGGTGTTAATATTGATAATGTCAGTGCCTTGGCAGGTCAGTCGGGAATCGGTACTGGTGGTATTAGTAGTCCATTTGATATTCCAGGAAACTCTGCTTTTGACAATGGTCAAAATGTTGGTGTTGTAGGTGGTGGAGTTAGAGCTGCAATAGATTTAGGTAAATGGGCACTTAATAAAGGTATGACCGTTATGGGTCACCCGAACTTCAGAAATAACAAATGGTCTGAATTTGGTGCTAACACTGGTGTTGGTTATAGTTCTGCTGGTAGAGAATATATTGGCAATCCTCCTAGAGGAAGTATGAGATCGATGGGTCTTTCTCTTGATGTTAAAGATTATCGAGGAGATGGAGGTGGTCTTGGTAGACTTGCTTCACTTGCTGCTGAAGCATATGGAAACAGAACTGGTTATAAGATTTCAACAATTGCACATGATGGTTGGGGTTATTGGACAGCAGGACAGAAAAAGGAAAGTCCTGGTTCATTCGGACACCCTGATAGTGTATTCTTAGGTGTTGCTAGAGAAGCACAACAAGGTGGTGGACAGGGTATTGAAGAAGGTGCAATGCAATCTTCTGCTATTAGTTCGTTGATAGGTTCATCATCTGGTATGTCTTATGAGGAGAAGTTACTTGCTGCTCGTGCAAAAATTAATCAGGCATCTATGCAGGATGGTGCTTTAAAAGACACTGATTGGATGACCTCAATTAATGAATTGTTTAGTCAACCTGTAGGAAGTGAATCTGAAAGGAATGATTTGTTAGGTATTTTCCAGCAAGCAGCTGATACTGATTATGTGGCAAATTTATTGAGAGGGCAAGGTGCTGATGCTGAAGGTGTTAACCGAGCAATGAATGCCACTTCTTTTGGCACTAATGATGCTTTAAAGAATGCATTTTCACTCTCATCTGATTCCAAGTATAGTTTTGGTACGGACGGTAATAATTTATTCAATTCAGTCTACAAATCAGATTCAGATGGATCTGGATCCGGCGGTGGCGGAGGCAATAAATTTACAATTGCTCCGTTAGGCAATTTCCTTACTAATGATAATCAGACTAAAGGTGCTGGTGGCAATTCTGGAAGTTTTATGCCAAATTACTTGCAGAGTAGTCCATTAACTATGGACAAGAACTTATTTAATATTGATGCTATGTCTAAGCGTCAACCCGAAGAGGGTGGTGAAGGTGGCAGTAAATCTAATGTTGCTACTATCGCACCCGGTCAAACTATGAAATCGTATTTTGAAAATCGTAGAGGTGATGCTGCTAAAGAGGCAGCAAAAGAAAGAGCTGCAGCAACAGCTCAATTAGCACAGAGAAATGCCGAATCGATGAATGCTTTGATTGGAAAGGTTAAAGCAAACAATGCTGAAGTGGCACGGAACGTAGCACAAGCACATGCAACTATCAGCAGTCTAATAAATAATGCTGCCGGTGGCGGTAATGCAATCGATACAGCAGGTAAGATTATGCAAGGTACGGCGTCTAACTTGGCTCAACCTAGTTTCTCAAGGGCGTAAATATGAAAAGAAGTTATCCGGGTGAGGTTGATTTTTCAGTCTTCTTAAAAAGAAATGGTGTTAGAATTAAGAACGATCAAGGCGTAAGTGATATTGCTGATTTTGTTTTAGGTTTTGATATTACTGAGGGAATTAGTCGCGTTTGCATGGAATGCAATGTAATTCTAGAAGATGCTGCTGGACTTTTGGGTGCTATTACTGGTAGTGAGCAAGTTGAAATTAGACTTCGCAGTTCCTTCGGTGACAGAATGTACACCTTTAGGGTAATGGGTATCTCCGATAGAGTGAAATCTAGCAGAGGTTCTGAAGTTTATGTTCTTAAGTGTGTGTCTGAAGAATATATTAAAAACGAATCTATTAATGTTTTTGGTCATTCTAATGTCATATTCTCAAATACAGAAGGATCTGAAATTGTCAAGACTTTACTAAAAGGTAAAAACTTCTTAAATTCAGGAAAACAATTTTATGCTGAAGAGACTTTAAATACACATCCATTCATTGCTCCTAATCTCAGACCACTTGATGTTTTATTCATGGTTGCTCAAAGAAGCATTAGAAAACCTAAAGCTGGTGGTATGTTACAAAATGGATTTGTATTTTTTGAAAATTCTTTAGGATTTCACTTTAAATCTCTGGATAAATTGGTTTCTGATGTTCCAGAACAAATGATCAGAGAGGAGACCAGTATAGTTAAAGGATTACCTAGAATGTATAGGTATGACTTTTCTGAACATACATTAGAAGAATCGCGAGATAATTTTAGATTACAAGGTATTGGTTTTTCTCAAGATACTTGCTATATGAAACCTCTTAGGGAGGGTAGTTATTGCGGATATAGTATTGGATTTGATCCTGTCTCTTTACCCTCATCACAAATTGGAATAAGTGAAGACTCTCCCGCCGCAACATATAAGTACAGTTTGAGTGATATGTGGGACAGAATGGAACATCTTGATAATAAAAACTCTGTCAATCCATATAGTCAATTTGATAAAGATGTGAAAAGTTATATTGATTCTCCTAGAAGAATTAGATATAATCCTATCCCAAATAGAATATTTGATAATAAAGATGGTCAAGCACAAGCGACATATACTGAGTTAAGTCAGTTAGAGGCATATGAATTTGCTAGAATACAAAGTCTTAAGAATGTTCAAGTAAGTGCTGAAGTTCCCATAAACATGGACTTATATGCTGGAGCGGGTGTTGACATTAACATTCCTGCAACCTATAATGATGGTGACTTTAGAGACACTGATAAGAGATACAGTGGACGATATTTGATCCATAGTCTCACACACAACGTCACTTCTACGTCAGCAACTACGCAATTACATCTGATGAAGGATTCTACCATCAGACAGAGAAATCAGATTGCGTAATAAATATTATTGTTACGGAGCTATACCCAAATATGGAAAGCATCGAAAAGCACATCGAAAAAGACAAGGAAATCCTTCAAGATCCTACAACCAATCCTCAGATGCGCCGTCATGTCGAAGAAGAACTTCGAGAGTTAGAGGAATATGTAGATCATCACAAAAGAGAAATTGAAGCAGGCGACCATCACGATCCAACTTACTTAGAACTGTTCTGCGATCAGAATCCTTCTGAACCTGAATGTTTGATTTATGACGACTGACTTTGAAAAATGCCTTCTTGGTAAATATAATAATTTCAGACAAGCACAATCAGCACCTACGTTATTCTCCCAGATAGAAATTCTCTGGGAGAGAATTGAAGGTGGACTGCATTCTCGGCAATGGTATCGACACGAAAAAGACCATCCTTACAGAGAAGGATATCATAAATTATCTTACACTTCTGACACAGAACTTATCGTAGAAAACTACAATACAGATTGGACAAGGAGAGAGAATTGTGATATGATATTCAAGTTCGATGGAAGAGCATGGAATGGTAAAATTTTAGGTGACATGTGTTACCGTAGAGGTGGTCGAGTTGTGTCTGAAATTATCCTTATCAACAAGCAACTACATAGTAGAGACAAGGGGTTAGACGAATTTGGCAATCGAGTATGGGGTTCTGATACCCTATACATTTTTACAAAGGGAGAATAGCTCAGCGGTAGAGCATCTCGTTTACACCGAGACGGTCGGGGGTTCGATCCCCTCTTCTCCCATTGACAATATTATATGGTCAAACTACATGAAAAACGCTATCATTTCTGGTCTTCTTCTGGGTGCTCTACATGGAATGACTATCCCAGTCATTGCAGGGGAAGATAAGATCACTAAAGGATACAACAGCATGGACTCAATGGGTTGTATGCTAGTTCGTGAATGTAAGAATGATGTGAATGAAGTGCATTCATTGCTAGATATCTCCTCACAGTATGATAATACTGAGGAGTTTACATCAATTGCACATGAATTCAACGCTATGTTGATGGCAATGAATCAGGTTGGAATCAAAGTATTCCTTGCAGATCAACGATACTTCCCTATCATGCA
>NZVD01000043.1 GCA_002701385.1 Rhodopirellula sp.
ATGATTTCTGCACCAGTCCCCTGTTGCACGCATTCTGCAATATCGAGGATTTTAAGATTTTCAAAACCGGCGTTGTAACAACCGGATGGCAGCTCAGGATGGGTAAGAAAGTGGCGATAGATATTGGCCATATCTTGAATATGAATGTTCGGCCTGGTTTGCTCGCCACCAAACACAGTGATTTTTCCGTTCTTAAGCCCCTGGTAGGTGAGCATGTTCACGCTCACATCGAGCCGCATGCGCGGCGATAAACCACACACAGTGGCTGGTCGAATGCAATGCACCTGCATCTGATTGGCATAGGAGAGGAATACCCGCTCCGCCACCATTTTGGTTTTGTTGTACACCGAGATCGGCACCAGTGTGAGGTCTTCGGTAACCTGGGGCTCATCCTTCACCCCATAAACACTGCCGGAGCTGGCAAAGATGAATTGCCTCACGCCAGCGCGAACGGCTCGATCAGCCAGCTGCTGCCCTGCCAGCACATTTACCTCCCAACTCAAGGTGGGGTTGAGCTCCACCGCTGGATCATTGGCAATGTTGGCCAGATGAATGATGGCCTCCACGCCATCGAGCGGGATGGCATCGGTGTCACGCACATCCAGCTTGAGGTTGGTGAGCTGGGGGTGCTCCGGCAGAGCATTGCCAAACCACTGCGTGTCGATGCTGATCACGCTGTGACCATCAGCCAGCAGCAGGGGGATCAGCACGGAACCCTTGTAGCCGCAGCCACCAGTAACGAGCAGTTTCATGACTTGTGCTGGTAGCTCCAGGGCAGGGTCTTGAGGGTGGCCAGATTGGCATCCACCCACTCCAGTGTCTCGCGAAGACCCTCCTTAAGGCTTACCTGATCAGTCCAGCCGTGCACCTGGCGCACTGCGCTGCTGTCGAGCAGATAACTTTGATCTTTTCCCAGGCGTTCTTCACTGCTCTGCACTAATTCGCTAAAGCTTGCACCAGCCAGTCTGCAGATCTGTTCTACCAGTTGGCGGATACTGCAACTTCGTTCCCCAGATAGGTGCCATGTTGTCCCCGATTCACCTGTCAAGGCCAGTTTTAGCGTTGCTTCGACTACATCTTTGATGTGAATGAATGAGCGAATTGAATAGCCGCCACCATGTAATTGCATTGGTTTCCCCGTGCGCGCGCTTAGGAGTGTTCGAGGGATGATCCGGTAAAGCTGTTGACCAGGGCCATACACATTGGCTGCGCGTGTAAATATCACGGGAAAACCATAGGCCTGATGAAAACTATGGAGATGCAAATCACAGGCTGCTCTGCTAACGGCGTAGGGTGTACTAGGGGCAAAGTTGTTATGTTCTTTGATCCAACTGCCATCAGTGCTTCCATACACTTCAGGTGTTGTGACATGCACGTATTTATGTAGAAACTTCTTTTTCCGTAATTCGTCGTGTAAAGCAACCTGCGCTACTACATTGGTACGATACCAGTGAGTGGGATTTAACCAACTTTCAGCCACCATGCCTTGAGCTGCAAAATTAACGATAATCTCAGGCCTTACATGGTCGATTAACTCAAACAGTTGGTTTAACTCACTATTTAGGTCAATCGTTTGAAAGTTGAAATTGTCTTTGGTCGCTAATGATTCGTTACCATCTGGCTGGGCCCAGCGATAAGGCAGAAAAACAGAGTTTGGCTCAACTGACCGGCTGACTCCCCAAACGGCGTGACCGTTCCTGAGGGCTCCAGCCACAAAGTGGCTACCACTGAAGCTGTTAGAGCCAATAACGAGAAATCTGGCTTTGCTCATGCCTCCAGCACCTCCTCGAGGCTGCTACGCAGAGCATTGGCATTGATTGGGGTGTTGCCCATGGTCTCAACGGCGAGAGCAGCCATGCAGCAGGCAAGCGCGGCAGTAGGCATCATCGCTTGCCCACTGGCTAATCCGGTGGCGAAGAGGGCCAGTAGTGAATCGCCAGCCCCTGCCACGTCTAAGGGATTCACCGATAGGGCGGGGAATGCCTGGCTCCGGATCTGACCATCTGCCTCGCGATCGTAGGCAATGAACCCTTCTGATCCTAGTTTCATCACTAACCGCTCGCAGCTTGTTGTCTGCAGTAACTGCTGGCTCAGTTGCTCCAAGCCACAGTCTTTGTCTTGAAGCGCAAGGCGTGCTTCCCGCTCATTAGGACAGAGGAGTGAAAATTGTTCAAATCGCGTAATCGAGCCTACTTGGCTACTGCATTGAAGGTCACCAAAGAGCAGCAGGTTGTGTTTATCAGCTAATTTTTCTATCACTCCCAGTATTCGTGGGGTAACAACCCCATACACAAAGTCTGAAACCACTATTCCCTGGGCCCCGGGGGCCAGACGCTCCAGTTGCGCAATCACTTGATCTTCAATTGAGGCATCAAGGTTATGTTCCTCAAGTCGGCTGACTCGAAACAGCTTCTGGTTTTCCACGACATAACGTTTCTTAAAGGTAGTTGGACGAGACGGATCGCTGCTTAGGCCATCACCAATCCCTTGAGACAAGAGCTCTTGGCGTACCAACTCAGCAGTTCTGTCAGTACCGACAACTGATACAAAGTCACATTGGGCCCCAAGAGCACTGATATGAGCTGCTACTACTGCAGCACCACCGATGAAATTTTTGCGTTCCAGCTCTCGGACAACCACGACAGGTGCTTCCGCACTCATGCCAATGGCTTCACAAGCAGCGTACTGATCAACGATTGTGTCCCCTAGGACAATTAAACGCGTGTCAGCCCATGCGTTAATCGAATTCAGTAGCTGGCTTTTTCTGATCCTCTGACGCTGGCAAGCGTTTTTAAACAAGTCCCTTCGCTGATGACGTAGATCACGCTCAGAACTGCTGAGAAGATCCGCAGTTGCATAGTGAATCTCGCCTGCATGGAACTGAACTGCCCCACCACTCTGACGCTGCTTTGCCAAAGTTGGTTGGATGTCGGGATTGTTCTTGTACTCATTGCCGAGCACTAATACGGCCGGCTTCATATTGCTAATGGCTTGATCCAGCTCATCCGCCCTTAGTAGTAGGACAGCATCTGCAATTCCTAAAAGGCTGAGAGCTTCAGCTCGCTCGGCTTGGTTGAAAGGAAAATCCGTGCCACTGCCATCACCAATTAGTGCAACTACTAATTTCTCACCCAGGCTTCGTGCGTGGCGTAGGTAGCGGATGTGACCTGGATGAATGGTATTGAAGTGTCCATAAGTCAGGATGCCCCCTCCAAAAGGACCCACTCCCTTTAAATGTATGATTTTTGTGGGCATTGCAGGCAGATAATTCTGTTGGAAGGGCGCTTGAGACGATTTCCGCTAAGGCTTTAGGAGCTTGATGTCTATTCAATCAGGTGTCTTGAATCCTAGGACATCCTCACAACAATGTTTAGTCAAATTAATTTCTGGAGCGATTCTAGATAATTGTCATTTTTATATTCGAGAACCATCAAGTTTGTCTTAATTAATACCTCCAAATCTTTGATAGAATTTTCTGTTGAGTCTGTGCTCATTCGCTCTACTGCGAAGTGAAGCATAATACCACGGCTCTTGCAATGGTTATAAACGGAGTCTCTTTCAGAATCATCTTGTGGGAGCTGCCAAAGACTGAAGAATACAATATGCTTGAAGCCTTCATTTAAAGCGGCCCATAGCTGACATTGTGTGCTTCCATTAATCCAGTACTCGGCACGAGACAATACAAAATTCAATTTATTACTATCACAATATGCTTTAACAACTTGGTTCTGCAAGTGTTGAGGAGCTCGATATCCGTTGAATTCGCCGCTTGCAATGTAACCTCTAGCCATTATTTGCATATCTAAACCCAATTTTCGGGGTGCTTGTAGTTCATGCCAAGTCTGGTATTTGTTTTTACCGTAATAGGCATGAAATATTCACCTAATTTTTTGTCCCAGTATGGTGTGTGAAGCCCTTTAAACCTACAGTTCATAGACCAGTGTGTACTCTTTTCCTGATTGATTGAATAGCCATGCGGCAGTGATTGATCAAATGCCAAGATTTGTCCATATTTGACGGGTATCCAAGTCAAGTCATCTCGTAGCTCCTCAAATAAATCATCAGACGAGAGCTTTAAAAGACCTTTGCTATCCCCGAGCCTTTGATTGTATTTCTCTCTCTTAAGGATGTAAAGGCTCATCGTATTTTCACAGTCCACAAAAGGGATCCAGATATTCAGTTCAAATGGTGACACTCCGTTCCACGTATCTGCATGTATTGGCAGAGCATCATTGGGATTGTGTGGTAAGTTTATTGATATTCCCGGTCTCTTTTGCATCGCTAACTCGTTTCCACAAAGAGCATGGATCACATGTTTTGCAGCATTGAAATAGTTTCTATGAAAGGTTGTATCCATAAATAGCCGTTGCATTACGTGTAATCTTAAGTTATTGCTGTCATCGTGTTTAATAAGTTGATGAGCTTCCTCTAGACAAATACTTATTTGCCGGCCCTTTTCTGTGAAGTCTAAAAAAGCAGCTTCGATTTGCTTCTTAAGCAAATTAAGATATTTAATCTCTCCTCTTTCAATTATATAACCCTTCTCTTCGTAAACTTTGCCCATAGATAGTTCTTGGGAACTTCTAAAGTCCCACGGCGATGAAGTGAGAACATCCTTATTATTGTCATTAAGCAATTGTGCGTTATTCATTGATTTTATTCAAAAAAGATGAATGAGTAATCTCCACTGTAGTTTGTGCGATCAAACCACCACTTCCATTCTTTAGGTGTATTGAATGCCTCACAAGTCACTTGCCAGTAAAGAAGATTTGTCTTTTCAAGCTCATTCCGGTAGCTTTCCACACAGAGATATTTGTTTTGTTTTCCTACGCGCTCCATCTCATAAAGTGCAAGCTCAAGCTCGTATGCATATAAGTTATGAAAAGTCGTGATTGAAACCACCAGGTCAAAAGTATTGTCTTTCCAGGGTAAGTTCGTTGCATTGCCGATATGGAGCCTGTCACGAATTTCAGGCTTGCTGTTTTTAATTGCATATTCTGAAATGTCAATTCCGTAAATTTCTGCATCAGGTATTACCTTGAGAAAGTCATAAAGCAAGAATCCTTTGCCACATCCAATATCTAGAATCTTTGGCTTCGGTGGTAATGAATAGTATTGAACTAATCTGCGCGCAAGTTTTTCCCACCTTCCCTCAATATACTTATAACCTCCATAGCAAATTCTCCGATCACCATCCCAATAATCATAATCATATTTCTTTGCTAATTCAGCCGCCTTTGCCTTTGGATATGTCTGGTCGTTAACTCGAGCTAGATAATCACGCTGCGTACTTCTGTGCAAGTCGCTCATGAAGTCTAGTTCTTGCATTGATTTTTGGTCGTTGAAAGGTAGGTTTGTGCATGGAAAGCCATTGCATACACATATGGCCAACTATGATTTGTGTATCCTCAGCTATTTGCATATCATTAACTGAAAAATGGATTGAAACATCTGCTATTTCCTTACTTTGTCCGCCCTTATAGCCCAATATAGCATATGTCTGCATTCCTAATCTTTTGCCTGTATGAAGTGCTGAGATGATATTTTTTGAGTTTCCACTTCCAGATAGCACAATTAGCAAATCGCCTTCATCTGCTTTTGTTTCTAATTGGTGAGAGAATACATTTTCGTAACCAATATCATTCGCCAAGCAGGTAAGTATGGCTCCATTTGCAGGCAGTGCTTCTACTTTTATGCCTTTACATTTTTCTCCATTACCACATGCTCCAATACCATAATGAAGATCATTTGCTAGGTGAATCGCATTGCCTGCGCTTCCGCCATTACCGCAGATGTATACATTTTTACCATTGCACCAAGCTTCTCTAAGGCCTTGGGCTAATAAGTTGATATTCTCAATGACCTCATTGTTAAAACTGTCATTTAAGCGAGTAAGGTACGTCCTTACTCCCAATTCAAATTCGCCACTTGTCGTTAACATTTGACTGTTTTAAGAATTTGAGAAGAGATCCTGTGCCTTTTTGAGGCTTTGGTTCGTGCCAATGTCAATATACGTCTCATTATTGTACCAGGTATGTATCCGTCCAAGCAAAAAGGGTAGTACATCTTTACTAAAATCAGAAGGTTTTGGCTCCTTGCTCTGAAGAAAGTCCAGCATCTCTCGCCCAAATAAATAAACAGCGCCATTCGCAATATTTCCAGGTGGATCTTCTACTTTCTCAAAGAATTCTTGAACAATACCTTCATCATTCGTCTTAACAATGCCACAGCTAGAAGGTGTATCTGTAAAGAAGGTCAGCATTGTCATAAGACAATTCCTTGGTCTTTCTTTGTGTGCTTTAACCAAGCCCTCTAGATCAGATGTTGTGTAATTATCCGCATGTATTAAGAGTGTTTCGTCTCCTTTAAAGAACTCAATATTGTTGAGGAGACTGCCTGCTGTTCCAAGGAGTTCATGTTCATATGATTCAGATAGCTTGAGCCTTGTTTGAGGTCTTTCTTTTAAATACTCGCTAACTTGCTCTGCTAGATAGTGTGTATTAATAATGGCTTCCTCACACCCAAGACATTCCAGCTTGTCTATCCAGTGACCAAGAAGTGGCTTCCCACCAATATCTACTAAACATTTTGGTAAGGAATAAGTTAGTGGTCTTAGGCGTGTACCGTAACCAGCTGATAAAAGCAATGCTTTCATAATTCGTTTCTGATTTAAATATTTTAATCCATCAGCTTGTCTAGTATTAAATCTGCAAGTTCGAAACTTGACGAAAATGCAGGTGAAACAGCGTTTAGAACATGAGTACTTGACTCTGTGCTCTCGCATATAAAATCATCAACCAGCTGTTTTGTCTTTTTGTCATAGAGCTGAGATCTTATCCCAACTTTATCACTGGCGACAATATCATTATCCTTGATTGAGGGTATGATCTTTCTAGCTTCTTTCATCATTAGAGACTTAATTAATAACAGCGACTGGCTGTGGATATACCCTCTGAAATTACCTTTGTTAGATATATATTGGCCTAAAATTACACTCAATGATCTATTGATTACTTTAATATCAAAGTCTTCAAGACCTTTATAGTTTTCTCTGCCAAGTGCAACTGTTGCAGTTGGCCCAATGGATACACTCAGTGGGTCAATTCCAGTAGGTGTAAAATGAATTCCCAAAAATGGTAAGTTTAGGTCTGGCACAGGATATAAATTAGTATTGAACTTGATGTCTGACTTGTTAGACAATTTCCAGTAAATTCCTTTAAATGGTAGTATCTCATAATTCATTCCTGCGCCAAATAGCTTTGCTATTTTGTCAGCGTGAAGACCTGTACAATTTATAAGATGACCATAACTAACTTCTATTTCATTATTTACCGTTAGTGATCGATTTTCATCCATTATTTTGCATCTACTGTCTCTCATTATGCTTACTCCAAGTTCCAGTAACTCTCCTTCAAGTGATGATATCACTTCCTTTGGGTTCACAACTGCGGTGTTTGGACTCCATAGAGCCCTCTTGATGTTTGGTGAAATGCAAGGTACTAGTTTTGAGATTTCTTTTTTCCCAATAAACGAAACTTTCGCTCCATTCTGAGTTGCGCGTTCTTCGAGTACCACTAATTGATTTTCTAAGCTATTTTCCTGTGGAACTATAATCTTACCGCACCTGTTTATATTGATCTTCCTCTTTTCAATCCATTCAGATAATCGCTTGACTCCTTTTGTACACACTCTTGCTTTGATGCTGCCTGGCTTGTAGTACACACCAGCATGTAATACCCCACTATTCCTGCCTGATGTGTGCATACCAAGCTTTGACTCTTTCTCAATGATTAGAATCTTTCTTCCTGTTTTATTCCTTTGTATCAACTGGTAAGCAACACATAATCCTGTAATGCCACCTCCCAAGATGACATAATCGTATTCATTGTCTTTGTGTTGAAAATTCATTTGATTATTTCAATGATCTTATCCATCTCAATATCCTCTAAGCTATTTAACACTCCTAATCTAGCCTTTAGGTTGCTGTCAAAAAAATAACCATTGCTGTCAACTCTCTCTGAAATACTTTCTCGCATTTCGCATTGATTTGCTCCAGGTAGATAAAATATATGTTTGATATTGGCTCTCGTGGCTGCTTTCATATCACTCAATCTATCACCTATTAAGATTGATCTCGTAAGATCAATCTTTAGTTGATTTGCCGCGTCTATAAGCATACCTGGTTCTGGTTTCCTCCAACCCTTGCTGGACAATTGATCTTTATAGCCATTTGCGTAAATTGCCGTTATCATCACTTTACTCCCTAAGTATTCTATTAACTTATCTGTGATTTGCTCATATTTGTTCCAGTCAAAAAATTCTCTTGATATTCCTGATTGATTGGTCACAACTACTATCTTTACTCCTAATCCTGTAAAATACTCTAGTGATTTCTTTATGCCCTTTACTAGCTTTATGTCTGATATAGATGATATGTAATTGACATCTTCTATGATAACTCCATCTCTATCAAGGAACACTGCTCCTCTGAACTTCGATCTTAAATCCACTTTGCGTTTATATATATGCACCATATGATTTCTTGTAATATCAAGTGATTTCATGTTTATCTTCTTTCGCCAGGCTGCTCAGCGCACATATTTTACTAAAGTATGATACTATAGTGTCATATACATTGCAAAATGTGAGCGCACCAGCAATTACTGAAAGTAATTCATTGCAGATTTCGCGTATCGACAAACAAGGATACCAAATCTTTGACGCCCTTACACCATCAGAACTACATCTAGTACAATCCATTATTCTTTCAAAAATTAATGAACTAGGTAAATCCGAATCCATTAATTTCTCGGATTGGCATTCACTTTTATCTTCATATACATCCAATTTTTCACATCTTCATTCTAGGTTGGCCCCAAAACCCATTCGCCTATTTTCAGGCGATGACCTAGATGCAGTTTTAAAGCTAAGTATCTTTAATAGAATTCGGAATGATCTGGGGTCTTTTCTTATTTCTGATGAGGAGCTTTATGGGTTCCCGGAAATCTACTGGAGGCTTGTAAGACCTAATACATACTCGGATGTTGGCCCTCTCCATGCTGATGGCTGGTTTTGGGATTGCAATCATTGGATTATGCCCCATTCAACAGACAAACGCGTCAAGATATGGGTTCCAATTGCAGCCGAACCTAATCTAAATGGACTTCTAGTTGTCAATGAATCTCACAATGATTCATTGATGTCGTATGACGTTAAAGTCATAGATGGTAAGAAAAAACCAGTGATTAGCAGTATTATTCCTGATTCATTGCCAGTGCTACTGCCGCTTCGTCCGGGGCAAGCTTTAGCATTTAATGATTCTCTGCTCCATGGAGGAGCTTTTAATAATGCTATAACCCCACGCATTAGTTTTGAGTTTACTTGTTGTTTTAATACCAAACATGCATAAAATACAAGACTTTAAATGTGTACAAAGTCTGAATCGACTTCGTGATTGCATCCTATCTTCATGTCTCGAAGACTTAGAATGTGATTCTTCTATTAGCCTTTCTAATCTTCATTATCTCTTTGATTCAGACCATATCAATGCTATTAGGTTAAAAGCTTTTCACAAACTCAATCAACTCAATTGGGAATCATTGCTAAGTATTGGTTGTCTTGAAGACATATTCCCACTTCTTGGCCAAGATCTATTGATTCAAAAAAAATTGAATCTCAGCATACAAATGCCGGATGATTCTACTTCTGTGTTACCAGCGCATTCAGATTGCTCCAGTGGGGACAGCCCTTTTGAATTAGTGATATGGATTCCACTTACTGATGCCTACTCTACAAACTCTATGTTTCTCCTTGATGAGGCTAGGTCTACGATCTTCTATGAGTCAATACGTCATGGCGGTACTTCTCCATTATTATCCCCTGCTCCCAATGACTTTCTCGAACTTAAATATGGTCAATATTTGATCTTTCCACCGTCGCTTATTCATGGCAATGTTGTTAATCTAACACATACAACTCGTGTTTCACTCAACGTACGTGTCAAGTCTGTTTTCTCTCCATATCTCCCTAAGCCAGTCCCAGACAGGATGTATGGAGCTTATTATAAGGAATGGCATATAAGTAAGTTGTTCAGGTGGAACATGGGTGTCATGAAATCATTTGTATGACATACCTAACTTACGTTCATTCCCGTCCATTCGGTCCCTATATCATCCCCATCTCTGTACAAAGTACTTTTCTTAAGTCTTACTGCGAATCTAATCTAATCACTTACAGCCTTCCTGTTACTGAATATACTATTCCATATTGTTATTTCTCACTTTCGCGACTCTTAGAAGACCAATCCTTTTCAGAAAATGAGATCGTTCTCCTGGTTACTTCTATGTATATATTTCAAGAGCTCTCATATCCTATGTCTGCATATCAGTCTCTCTCCATGAATAATATTCCTATATGTTGTGTACTTGAACGATTTACTGCTGATATTGATGGAGTGATGAGTCAACTTGAACAAACTGCATATTATGATAGCCTTGCCAATCAATCAGCAGTCTTATAAACCAATATGCAGCCCTCTGCTTCATGTATTTTCTGCGGCTGTCATTCAACTCCTCTACCAATAGCTGGTAGCACTATTCGGTCCGATTTTACATCCCTGTTTTTATCGGCACAGGAGATCGCGTGGGCTTCAACCCATAAATTTTATTTTGGGCAATGTCCTCAGTGTGGTGTTAATCGGGTATTTTCTTCATCCCATCTTCCTTTACTTGGCTCTCAAAATCCCAGTATTACCTACAAGGAACCATCTCATCATCACAACACTATCGCATCTAAGTTGCAGAAATACTTCCACAAGGTGGAGTATCCAATCAATATTTTTATGCACTCGAAAAAAGATGAGAGCTTAGCTCATGTTATTTCATCATTCTTCTCTTCGTCACTTAATATTAATATCGTTCATCCTAATAGATTTGATGAATTCATCACTGATACTTCCCCATCAATAAATGTTTGGTTACTAAGCCGCTTTATCGAACATATCAATAAAAAAGAACTTCTTGACGAACTCCTAATTTGTATTGCCATTGGAGATTATGTAATCATTGAAATGCTTGATTTTTATGCTCTTTTTTGCCAGTTAAATACTTCATTTCTCTGGGATGAACGAACTTACTATCCAACTAAGAAATATCTCCTTGAATTTCTTCTTTCCAAGGGATTCGAAGTTTTAGAAACATACATTGATAGTGAATCTGAACCCTTTTTTGTGCTTGTTGTTAAACGAATTTCACTCAACCAAAGCCTTAGTTCATTTCATAGTTCTAATGTACTTGAAAAAGATATCTTATCATCATCCAATTCCCGTCTTCTCGATTATTGCCACCAGCGCTTTAAAATGTTCCGTTCTTTCTCATTTTATGGCGTTAACCATAAAGCTTTTCTTATTGCTTCTATCCTGACCCGTCTTTATCCCGATGCAGAAATCAAACTATTTGACTCTTCTAGTGTAAAACTCAATTCCGTTTGGAATAGTATTGTTATTACTGATTTTTCCAATGTAGATCCATCTTCGGAATGCCATATCTTTGCTTTCGATGGTGAGTTTTCCTCCAAAATCAAGTCCTCTGTTCTAAGATCTAATCCTACTGCACACATTCTTTCACTAGCGAACCTTTTCCACCCTTTAGCGCATGACCATCCCTAATGTTGAAGCCATTGCCGATGGTGTTTTTCAGCTTAAAAACCCTGTTGGCGTGCTTGATCAATCTATGATTGATATGTTGATTTCAGATTGTAGGTCCAATATTAAGAAACGAAGTCGCATTAATTTCCACCAGTCCTCTTCTGACTTAGTTCAAGAGATGATTATTGCCATGCATCGAGATACTGATATTTTTGTACATAAGCATCTTGCAAAATCAGAAAGTTTCCATGTTCTTCATGGTGAAATCGCAGTTGTTCTTTTCTCAGGAAATAGTCCTGATATATCCCAGGTTGTCAATCTAAATTCATCTGTTGGGACTAATTACTACCGCCTCAGCTGTGATCTTTTTCATCTTGTAGTTCCTCTTACTGAGGTTTCAATCATTCATGAAACAACGCAGGGGCCGTTCGAGCCCAATTCTGCCCAGATTGCTGATTGGTCATTATCTGATTCCGGAAACGGCATTGTAAAATCCATTAAACAGACTCTTCTGCGCAAGTAATGACTTTGGAAGTTACCCAAGCCATTCATAAACGTTCTTCCTGCCGACTATGTAATTCATCCAAGCTATCTGCCGAGATATTCCTGCCAGAAACTGTTATCGCAGATCATTACTCTGCTTCTCCTGGCCATTATGTTCGTAAATATCCCCTCGATTTATTTCAATGCCAAGACTGTGGTCATGTTCAAACACTTGATGTTCTTCCTCTCAATCTTCTA
>NZVD01000044.1 GCA_002701385.1 Rhodopirellula sp.
CACTGTGGCCTGCAAGAGCAAGAAGAAGGGAACTCAGGTACATTTACAAACTTTGCTCAAAATGATCAAGCTCTATACGCACTGCATACTTATTTGATGTACTTGAAATTTGGATTTGGTAGAGCGACTCAGGATGCAGGTATTGAAATTCGAAGAGGCGCTATGACAAGAGAGCAAGCTGTTAATCTGGTAATGCTATACGATGGTCATTATCCAAAGGAATTCGAGGAATTATATTTAGATTACTTTAAAATGACATATGATGAATACATGAATGTATTGCATAGATGGACAAACAAGGATTTGTTTGACTATATTGATAATGAGCTAGTCCCTAAATTCTCGATTAAATGAAGAGAATAGCTGTAGTAAATTATGGAATTGGCAATCTTAAGTCAATTTCTAATGCGCTAAGTCACTTAGAACAAGATTTCAGCTTTGTTGAAAGTCAAGAAAATTTATCAGAATATTCCCATATAATTCTGCCCGGAGTCGGCTCTTATAAAGTGGGGATGAATTTACTTAGGAGGAAAAAGTTTGACAGTGCGATACTGGCGGAAGTGAATAAAGGGAAACCATTATTAGGTATATGTTTGGGGATGCAAATGCTAGCAAACCGCAGCAGTGAAGATGGAGAGACGAAAGGTCTAGCGCTCATTAATGCAGAGGTAGATATATTTTCAAAAAATGAGGTTGGAGGCTTAAAAATCCCACATGTAGGCTTTGACACAATACGACCAATCAGCAAAACTGGTATATTTGCTGGATTCAAAGATCAAGTTGATTTTTACTTCACTCACAGCTACAGAGTATTATGTTCTAACAAAAGCGAAATAGCATCGGAATCCACCTACGGTATTAAATATGTTTCAGCATTTTGCAAAGACAACATCATCGGAACCCAATTTCATCCAGAAAAAAGCCAAAAAAACGGATTAAGATTACTGAAAAATTTCACTAACTACTGCTAAAAATGCACAAAAAACGATTGATCTTTACTCTACTGTTCAAAGATAACAGTTTTTACTTGAGCAGAAATTTTAGACTTCAAAAGATTGGCAACATTAACTGGCTATCAAAAAATTATAATTTTTCCACAATAGGAAGCTCAATAGATGAATTGATAATTCTAAATGTAGGCGTTGAGCAGGACCTTGAAGAGTTTATTGATGCAGTTAATGAGATATCTAAACACTGCTTTGCGCCTATTGCACTAGGTGGAGGAATTAGATCTCTAAAAGATGCAGAATATTTATTCTCTAATGGAGCAGACAAAATAGTGATCAATTCTATACTAGAAACTGATCAACGTTTAGTTAGCGACATCATATCAAAATACGGTAGCCAGTCAGTTATAGCTTCAATTGACTATAAGGTTAACGATAAAAAGTCCGAAGTTCCTTTTATCTTTAATGGAAAAAGAGCGGTTGATTATTTGCTAAAGGATTACATGCATAAAATTATATCTATGAACGTTGGTGAGATATATCTCAATAGCATTGATAGGGACGGCACAGGTAATGGATATGACTTTGATACAGTTGAGAATCTAATAACTGATGTAGAAATTCCTGTCATTCTTGCTGGTGGAGCAGGGAATCCAAATCACCTACTTGAAGGGCTTTCAAAGGCCAACATTGATGCAGCTTCGACAGCGAACTTACTTAATTTTGTAGGGGACGGCCTTCCAAAGGCACGAAACTACCTGCTTGAAATGGACGTTCCACTAGCAGACTGGAGAGATGATGCTGATGTATGATAAATAAGTATGATCTATGAAGTCTTTTTCTTATAATGAAAACTGCACTAGTGACTGGAGCAGATGGGTTTATTGGATCGCACTTAGTTGAACTACTCCTTAAATCGGGCTACAAAGTAAAAGCTTTTTGTCAATACAATTCATTGGGAAGTTGGGGATGGCTAGATACTCTGCCGATAAGCACAAAAAGTGAATTAGAAGTAATACTAGGAGACACGCGAGATCTTAATAGCATTTTGAATGCAATGAAGAATTGCGATTTAGTATTTCACTTAGCCGCCCTAATCGCAATTCCATACAGCTACATAGCCCCAGCAAGCTATGTAGACACAAATATCACTGGCACCTTAAATGTTCTACAAGCATGTAGAGACTTAGAGGTTGAGAAAATAGTTCATACATCTACGTCTGAATGTTATGGGAGCGCACAGTTTGTACCCATAACAGAAGATCATCCACTCGTAGCACAATCACCTTACGCTGCATCAAAAATAGCTGCTGATCAAATTGCTCTAAGTTTTCACAAATCCTTCAATATGCCAATATCAATCCTACGGCCATTTAATACTTATGGGCCAAGACAAAGCAATAGAGCCGTAATACCATCAATCATTACTCAAATAGCCAGTGGAAAAAGTCAAATCAAACTTGGAGCTCTCTCACCAACCCGCGACTTCAATTTTGTGGCAGATACATGTAAAGCTTTCCTGGCAGTAGCGGAGTCCACTGGAACAGTAGGGAGAGTAATCAATGCATGTAGTAACTTTGAGATTTCTATTGGCAACACTGTCGAATTGATCGCTTCCGTGATGAATAGAGAGATAGATATTGTGAGTGATGATTCACGTATAAGACCTACAAACTCTGAGGTAACACGTTTATATGGTGACAATAAACTGATTAGAGAGCTTACAGATTGGCAAGCAGAATACAGCGGGCTAGATGGCTTCAAACGCGGTATTGAACTCACTGTAGATTGGTTTAGTAATGCGAAAAATTTAGCCCTTTACAAAACAGATTTATATAATATCTAATATGACAAACATAGCTGACAAAATCGATAGTGTCCTACAGACAATCGAAGACACAGTTGGAAAACCTGAAGAAGGCAAGCCTTTGGTTTTACACGAACCATGGTTAGATGGAACTAATTCTTGGCTGTATTTAAAAGATTGTATCGATAAAAATTGGGTGAGTAGTAATGGCCATTGGGTAAATGAATTTGAATCTAGATTAGCTAAATATACAAAGGCAAAGTATTCCATCGCCGTATGCAATGGAACAGTTGGCCTAAGGCTTGCTCTTCATATTGTTGGTGTTGATGCAGAAAGCGAAGTTCTAATACCACCTATTAGTTTCGTTGCTACTGCCAACGCAGTCTCACATCTGAAGGCCATACCTCACTTTGTAGACATCGATCCGTTTACCTTAGGAATGAGCCCAATTTCTTTGAGCCGGCGCTTAAATGACATAGCTATTAAAAAAGATGGACTTGTTATAAATAAGGAAACTGGAAGAAGAATATCTGCCATTGTCGCTGTGCATGTGTTTGGTGATCCAGCAGAAATCGATTCGCTCAAGGAGATTGCCGATGAGTGGGATCTGCCACTCGTTGAAGATGCAGCGGAGGCTTTAGGCAGCTGGTATAAAAATACTCATTGTGGATTAATTGGAGATGTTGGTGTAATAAGCTTCAATGGAAACAAACTCATTACAACAGGTGGTGGTGGAACAGTAATTACTAATGACGAAAATATTGCCGAAAAAGCAAAGCATTTGTCTACAACTGCGAAAATTGCCCATCCGTGGAAATTTGAGCACGACGATATCGGATGGAATGACCGTATGCCAAATATTAATGCAGCTTTAGGTGTTGCCCAGATGGAGAATTTACAGGAACGTTTGAATAAAAAGCTACAACTTTTTAAAAGGTATAAACAAAATTTCGAAGAGTTCAAGGATCTAGAAATAATCGAGTCAATAAATAATTGCAAAACCAATCATTGGCTGATAAGTCTAAGGATTAGGTCAATTGAACCAACAGAAGCTCAAAATATCATTGACAAAATTCTAGAAAATGCAGTCAAAAGGAATATATTTTTACGGCCTATCTGGAAGCCACTGCACAAGCTTTCGATGTATGAGAATTGTCCAAGAGGTTCACTATATGAAGCAGAAGATCAAGCTTGCCGGATAATCAACCTGCCAAGTAGTCCTCAAATATTGAACACAGCAGGTACAATTACTAATTAATCTCGGACTATGTTAGACCCATCAATTCTAAAAATCGGTTATTTTGCTGACGGCCCATGGGCTCATGGAGCATTTAAGCTTTTAGTAAATGATCCACGTTGTAAAATTCAATTTGTCTGCATTAGATTCAGCACAAGAGACTCAGTATTGATTGAATTAGCAGAGCATCATAATATAGAAGTCTTTTGCGTAGAAAATATTAATTCCGAAAACTTTGAAGAGACTTTGAAGAGATCTAAGTGTGATTTATTTGTATCCATGTCATTTGATCAAATATTTAGGCCCCATATATTTACAATACCACCACTTGGAACTATAAATTGCCATGCTGGAAAACTACCATACTACAGAGGTAGAAATATCCTAAACTGGGCATTAATCAATGACGAAAAAGAATTCGGCATAACTGTCCATTATGTTGATTCTGGAATCGATACCGGAGACATTATATTGCAAAAAGTGTTTCCAATTAGCGAGGATGACGATTATGGCACGTTACTAACTAAAGCCTATATGCATTGCCCGATGATATTACATGAAGCCATTAATCAAATTATCGATGGAAAATCGCTGAAAATATCTCAAGACTCAATCGACATTCATGGAACTATATTTCCAAGGCGAATTATTGGGGACGAATTAATTAATTGGTCAGACACTTCAAGAAATATTCATAACCTTATAAGAGCATTAGCAAAGCCAGGCCCACAGGCTCAAACAAGTTTTAAAAACCACTGCATTAAAATTCAGAAGTCGTCCTTAATTGCCGATGTAAAACCATACAAGGCAATTCCTGGCGCTGTATTAACTAGGTCTGGAAAAATCTTGTTGGTGAAAACTGGAGATACGTATTTAAAAATATTAGAGTGGGAATGTGATGCTAATATTAAAGCAGGTATTCGGCTATCGTAAATGGTTCTTGTAATCGCAGAAGCAGGTGTAAACCATAATGGTGACCAAGCAATGGCACGAGATCTCATTGATGCAGCTGTTGAATCAGGAGCTGATATTGTTAAGTTTCAGACATTCAATGCTTCATCTCTTGCTACTAATAGAGTAGAGCAAGCGGAATACCAAAAATCTGCATTAGATAATAGTGAAAACCAAAAAGAGATGCTAAAAAAACTAGAAATTGACGAAGACTTTCATCATAATATGATTGATTATTGCAATTCTAGAAATATTGAATTTCTGTCGACCGCATTTGATTCTCCGAGCATTGATTTATTGTCATCCTTGAATATTAGACGTTGGAAAATACCGTCGGGAGAAATTACGAATACACCTTATCTCAGGGAAATTGCAAGACAACGCGGTGAAATCATCCTGAGTACTGGCATGGCAAACTTAGGAGAAATTGAATTTGCTCTTAATACCTTATACAACAGTGGTGCTGATAAAAATAAAATAACTGTTTTGCACTGTACAAGTTCGTATCCTGCACCCATAAATGAGATTAATCTCAAATCACTTTTAACAATTAAAGAAGCATTTAAGATTAAGGTAGGTTATTCTGATCATACGGAAGGGATAGTTGCTCCAATATGTGCAGTTACATTGGGAGCACAGATAATTGAAAAGCATTTGACACTTAACAAAAACCTTCCAGGTCCAGATCATAAAGCAAGCCTTGAGCCCCTGGAATTCAAAGATATGGTGAATGCGATTAGACAAGCGGAGAATGCTATGGGTGACGGTATCAAAAAACCAAGTCCAAGTGAAATTACTACTATAAATGTAGTCCGAAAGTCTATTGTCGCAAGCAGACCAATTAGCAAAGGCGAAATATTTTCAGACAATAATCTAGTGACTAAGCGCTCTGGAGATGGCATTTCGGCTGCTATGTGGGATGATTGGATAGGTAAGTATGCGACTCGCGATTTCAAAGAAGATGAATGCATCACTGGCTAAAACTTTGACTAAAGTCTGTGTAGTAACCGGAAGCAGAGCAGAGTATGGATTGCTAAGACGAGTAATAAAGAAAATAGATTTATCTGACACTCTAGAACTTCAATTAGTCGTTACTGGCATGCATTTATCGCCAGAGTTTGGATACACAATTGAAGAAATCATTAGTGATGACATAAAGATCCATAAAAGAGTAGAGATATTGCTAAGCTCTGATTCCCCAGAGGGTACAACAAAGTCCATGGGACTTGCACTTATCGGTTTTGCAGATGCATTTAAGGAGCTTAAACCCGATATACTGTTGATCCTTGGGGATCGTTTTGAAATTTTTGCCGTCGCAACAGCAGCATTAATTGCAAGAATACCTATTGCTCACTGTCATGGTGGTGAATTGACTGAGGGCGCATTTGACGATGCCCTGCGTCACTCAATCACTAAGATGTCCTCACTACACTTCGTAGCTGCTTCTGAGTATGCCAAGAGAGTACATCAGCTAGGCGAGGAAAAATCACGTGTTATTAATGTTGGGGGACTTGGTGTTGATGCGATAAAAGAAATCACACTAATTTCAAAAGAAAAACTCCAAGAAGCAATAGACTTCACATTTTCAGAGAAAAATATTTTGGTAAGTTTTCATGCTGTAACGCTTGATAATACGCCAAGTGAGCTACAAATGCGCGAATTATTAAACGCGCTAGATAAGTTTCCTAATATTGGAATTATTTTTACGTTGCCTAACGCTGATACTGATGGCCGCAAAATAATCAGCTTGATCCAGAAGTTTTGTAGAGAGCATAATAACAGCCAGGCCTATGCATCTCTTGGTCAACTCAAATATCTCTCATGCCTTAAATACGTTGATGCAGTTGTAGGTAATTCATCAAGTGGATTACTTGAAGCACCTTCTCTACAAACTCATACAATTAATATTGGGTCTCGCCAGAAAGGAAGATTAAGGTCTCCCAGTATTATTGACTGTGAACCAAAAAGTAAAGAGATCGAACTTGCTCTATTAAAGATTTTAAATAGAGTTACGGATGAGAATAATTATGAATTTATTAATCCATATGGCAATGGCGGTGCTGCCGAACAGATTGTCAGACATCTTGAGAACACAGACTATAAATTATTAAATCAGAAGTTCTTTGTTGATCTCAAGTAAATTGCAATCTATGGCAAACAATAAAAGTCCAATTATATTTATACCTGCAAGAGCAGGTTCAAAATCTATCAGACATAAAAATCTCTCTGACGTTGGAGGAGTACCACTCCTTCTTAACTCAATTATCACATCTATAGACGCCGGTTACTCTCCAGTAGTTTCAAGCGACTCCGATTATTATCTATCAATAGCAAACCAATTTAAGGAATGCATAATTCATAAGCGCCCAAAGATACAAGCAACTGACGTATCTGTTGTATGGGATGCTGTCATTGATTTTCTTCAACCGAAAACTTTCAACGAATCAGATATATGCATTCTGTATGAGCCAACTAGCCCATTTGTTATTGACAAGGATCTTAGAGATATGGTAACTCTAATGGAAAAGAATTCACGATCTAATTACATTACAAATTTATCCGAAATACCTGCAACACAAAGCTATATCAATCAGCGCTTATTAACTGAATATTCAAGAGCAAGCTTTATATTTAAGGAAAGGTATAATATAGATTTCAAGCAACAAACAAGAAAAACCTTTTGCTTCGGTAATCTTCACGGAATACGACTTTCATTTCTCAAAAAGCAAATAATTCCCTATGAGATGCCTTACAATATAATCCCATTTATCAGATCACTTTCAATTGACTCACAAGAAGATTTAGATCTTGCGTCTGCTATTGCATTAGGCAACCACCCCAGCATAAGCAAGAAGTTCTCGATGCTTACAGATTATCTGTATAAAAATTCAATAGACATGCCAAGAGATTCAATATATTAAAATCCTATCATCCGCTGCAATAGAATTAGAGAAGAAGCTATGGCCACATTCTCACTTCATTATCTACAAAGCCAAAAATAATCATCCTTTACTCGTCGAAAATATAGAGTATACGGTAAGATATGAATGGCAATCAAACGCAAGGTATCGTGAAAATCAACAAGACGATGCATGTCAATCATATACAAACTCCCATATCACCTGGAGAATTAATAGACAAAATAACAATTCTTAGACTAAAAAAGCTGCATCTGACTTCGCCCGAAGCTCTCGAAAATATACAAACAGAACTTAGTGCATTGGAAGAAATATTTGAAAAAAAACTCCACTCAATATTATCACCAGCCATAGATACCTTAATAATTGAGCTACAGTCTATTAATGCATCTTTATGGGAAGTTGAAGATTCACTGCGTATATTCGAAAGAAACCAATCTTTCGATACTGAATTCATAGAGTTAGCTCGTTCAGTATATAAACTCAATGACAAACGGGCAGAATCAAAAAGAAAAATTAATGAGGCTTTTGGATCATCTATTATAGAGGAGAAAAGCTATGGCAAAATAAATAACTGATATACCAAAGGCCCGCTTAGGGTCGAGGCAATATACCAAACTAGTAATAATTTATTGTCTCATGATATTCAACTTGACAACGACTAACAATAAAACTTAGTTTATTGTACCAATATTAGCTGAATAAGATTTTGTGATCCAAAATGCTATCAGTCTATTTGATGAGACAAATCATTGAAATCGGCATTTACATCATCATAGCAACCAATATTCCACAATCTTGAATCCTCATTAAGGAGTGATTGACTGGAGATCATTGACGGTCTGATAAATGGTATTAATGAGATCATTACTCACTAGAATCCGATAATTTTTTCTAGCTGAACGTCTTCAATCAGATCATCCCATATGGTCATTACAGGCTCCAACTCATAGTTCATCATCACCGAGTTTCACGAATTTCAAAGCCTAATTCTCCTATAATAAAATGCGAAGACTTTTATCTATAACAATATCAGAGCAAACAGTGACTTCATAATGAAGGCACTGTTTGCCACACAATGCATCTAAGTAGCGTAAAACCGAATGAAATAATTCAGATTATTGTCTGAAAAAACTCTGACAAAATTCATTGTGTAGAGTCCGATAGTACACCACAGTATCTTCGGGATAGGCGCTTGACAAAGGATCAATATTGACAGTCAAAATATCACCACCATTGGGCTAAGCCATCTCGAAGCTCTAACCAGTTATCTGATCACAGAGTATGCACATGGTTATCACAATCTAGAACCGATGGATAAAAGTTAAAGCCACCAATAACAAACTAGTTAGAAGTTTATAAATCCTTTAAGTGCTATGACTAGTTGCTAAAGGTCTCCTGCATGTTCAACGCCCCCCGGCCTTAAGCACTGTCTTAATCGTGCGAAACAGGATCACCAAGTCCAACCAGGTACTGAAATGACGCAAATAATAGAGATCGTAAGAAAGCTTGAGATCGGAATCCTCAATACTGCTTGCATACGGCGCACAAACCTGTGCCCAACCGCTCAGGCCCGGACGCATCCAATGGCGCTTGCGGTAATGCGGAATAGTGAGCTCCAGTTGATGCTCGAGTTCCGGCCGCTCCGGCCGCGGGCCGATCAGGCTCATCTGCCCGTTAAGAACATTAAGCAGCTGCGGCAGCTCATCAAGACGCACCCGGCGCAGCACACCTCCAACAGACGTGATGCGCTGATCGCCGACCTTAGTCCATTCCGCTGGTGCGTCAGCTGGCTGCACCTTCATAGTGCGGAGCTTAAGCACTGTGAACGGACGCCCCAGCCAACCGCTGCGTTGCTGTGAGTAGAAGATTGGCCCACGATCTTCAAGCCAAATCAACAAAGCCGCTAAAGCAATTAACGGAGCCGTGATCAGCAGTAAAAACGCCGACACCATCAGATCGGCCATGCGCTTGAGCTGAACCTGAACACTGAACGTGGATGCCCAGGGGAGGTCGTCATAGGTGAAGGAAACATCCCCCATCAACACGGGTGGCAGGCGTTCCTGCTGCTGTTCAAACAAACTCAGCAACGACACACTGCGCACGACCCGCGGATCGCTCATCTCAAGGCTCTCCAACAGCGAGCGCTTACTTGAATCACGGTGTATCTCAGAACTCACTGCCACCAAGAGAGGTTGTTCCGGTTGCTCCAATCGCCCTCGTAGGCGCAATGCATCCACAGGGGACAGACGCTGGCGATGAGGAATGCGCTGCCAGGCCGTGAGCACAGTATGAATTTCGTTCTGGTGGGCCAGCAACAACAGCCTTGGACTGTCGGGGAGCAGCAGACCTCTCCGCAGTGCCAGGCGCACCAAAAGAGCCCAACCGGTAAGCGCAAGCATCCAAGACAATTGCACTCTTCGATATACCAGCCATACGGAATCATCAGGATTGATCAACCAGCGGGCAACAGCCACCACCATCACGCTCACACCCGCAGTGATCACTAGCCGCTGCAGCAGCACCGACAGAGTGAGACGCCGCCAGCGCAACACCGTATAACTCCCGAACAACCAGCCCAAGAAGGGATAAAGCAGTAACGAGAACAACAGCCAGCTCCCCTGTCCCTCCAAGTTGCTCCCACCGATCGGCCAACCGATCAACGGCGGTACCCAGAGAATGAAACCAAGAATCAACAGCTGACCGGCGCAATCGAGCAGCAACGCCCTCACGATCAGCGAGCGCGGATCATGCATTGCGATTGCAAGCCATCATCATCAGTACTTCCTCCAAAACCAAGCGACAGTCTTAATTAAGCTGTCTATGCACTGGAGCACAGACTGTCTCATGAGCGAATAAGCACAGTAAATTCTTATTTTACTTCAAAATGGACCCATTATTAATATCAACGAAACTATTTAGAGGCAGATCCTTGCGCTAATCAAACGAAGCACATAGAGAATCAAACACCAGAAACTCCTAAGTGCTTTCCGCTGAACAGCAACTCATAAGCGGATGAAGAGATTCGAACTCTCGACCCTCTCCTTGGCAAGGAGATGCTCTACCACTGAGCTACATCCGCGAAGCAGGCACGCCTGCCAGAACATAATGAACCATAGGGGGACCCTTGGTCAAGTAGCGCGAAGGAATTAGTAAAAGCGAAGACGAAATCCATCATTGATA
>NZVD01000045.1 GCA_002701385.1 Rhodopirellula sp.
ATCAAGGCCTCACCCACCAGCACCGCGTCGGCCCCAGCGCTCTGCACCCGATCGAGATCATCGCGGCTGAACAAACCCGATTCACTCACCAGCAGCGCGCCCATTTGGCGGAGCTGCTCGCCGTAGCGAGCCGTGAGTGTTTCGGTGGTGGCCAGATCAGTGTGGAAGCTGGTGAGGTCGCGGTTGTTGATGCCGATCAGCTGCACGCCCTCAAAGCTGAGCGCACGCTCGAGCTCGGCAGAGTCATGCACCAAAGAACAATCTTGAGGTTCGACAACGAGGTCGATCGATCAACACCAGCAGCCTCGTCTCACTAACTATTTAAAGGCTAGAGAAAGCACAGCACAATTAGTTGGCATGGCTGCAAGCAGGAATGGAGCAGTTGTGCAAGCACAACCACATAGCAAGCAACAAAGCAGCCAGCTTCATTTAGCTGGCTTGCTCCTCTAACGTATAAATTTCATAGAGATCTTCGGACAAAGGCGAGTAATAGGTCTCACCAGAAAGGGCAACGTGTTGAGCCCAAAGGTCAACAAGCAATTTCTTATAAAGAGCATCAGCAAGCCTACGATCCTGAGCGGTTTGAGCATATCCCTTGAGATACTTCAAACTCCTAACCTGGGTATCATCTCCAGAAAGGATCTCTCCCTCCTGATGCGAGGAGGCTTCAGGACTGGCTGACTCGGCCTCAGTGTTAGAAAGTCCACTGGGAACTGACGATAGTGATTGATCTGCCAGTTGGGCATAGGCAGATAAGCGCTTACCAAGCTCATCGCGCAAACGATCTGAAAAAGAGGCTTTGACTTTTGGATTCAAAGACAGTTGATAAATAAGCAGAGTTGCCGTTACGGTCAAGATCAGGGAGATGAGCAAAAACATTAATGAAAAGCCAAGCTGACCAAACTGCCCCTTTAAAAGTTTCTGCCAAAACTGATCAGTGGCCTGCGCAACCGCATTAGTTTGGCTTTTCCAACCCCACTTCTTGTCATCCTGGAAAAAATGCTGATTAAACAAATCAGGTTCATATTCCTGCAAATAATCCAGTGGAGCTATGGCGTTCACCTTCAACGAACGCTCAGAGAGACTTTCAGCAAGCAGATCAGAATCCTTCTGGGCCACTTCACGCAAGATTTTTTCTTGATTGCATGCTCCAGGAACTTTGCTTATTGATCCATATTTATCAATGATTTGATCCGTAGAAAGACCAGCATTGCTGGACTCCGCTACTTTGGAGCCATAAGCAAGAACATAGAGCGATTGGAACATCCTCTCGTTAACTGATCGATTAACCTGCTGGAGCCGATCAACAAGCTGATTACACTCATTGGTTGCAGCAACCAGATCCGCCTTTGGCTGCTGCAGCTCTGCCAACTGCTTCTTGTCATCAGCCAGCTTTGAAGTTGCCAATTGGTAAGCATAGTTAGACGCAATATCACGACTACCAACCCATAGATCGATGCCAACACCAGAAAATGCTGTTTTGACAAGGCTCAAAAGTAGAAAAGCAAAGAGACTTAGGGTTGCCGTACTTTTGTGATGGGAATCCCGACGATCGGTGGCCTTTGTTCCAGCGGCATTAGAGGCATAAAGGATAATCAGAGACAACAGAATCGCGCCTGGCCAAGACAAAGCCCGGAGCGGACCCCAAAGCGCTATTTGAAAAACAGGCAAGGTGCAAAAGAAATCCCAAAGAGTTGAGATACTCATCACCTTAGATGTGGCATTAACAGAGCCATCCAAAGAAGGTGTTGCATATGATTTGCCACGCATAGAAGTGACAGGAACCCAAATATTTGACAGCAGAAACGAAAGTACATTCTGTTTTTTTATATTCAGGACAAGATCGGAAGGGACTTTGATCCTGTCTTCTTGTTTAGCTTCATTTGGCAAGTATTGAGCCTTTACAGAGTCAGCTTGAACCTTGAGAGCAACGAGCTCGGGCCTACGCTCAATAAAGTCGACCAAAGGATCAATACCTTGAAGCCCGTCAGGCTGATACGAGCTGGCCATTTAATTGGTCTGAAAATATCTTCACTATAACAGCAAAGATAGATATGCAAACAACCCAACCATTCAGCAGCAAAATCAAATGAATGCCATGAGAAAGCTGGCTTTGCAAGAAAAGGCATCAGTGCATGCAACATACAAGGATAAAAGATATTGAGTCAGGGCGTTAGCAAAGGCAATAGCAAGTAAAGTCAAGAGGTATTGAGATGACAACAAAACAGACAAACAATGTCATTAGGCCTACTAACACCAATCACTACACTGATAGCATCCCTAGCAGTTTTATATATCATTCACTGGCTTGATATTGTTGAAAGAGAGCCAAAAAAAGCCCTAATCACAGCTTTTATTTCAGGCATATTCACAGCAGCTCTCGCATTGGGTTTTGCAGAAATTGCATCATCAACCTGGCTCATTGCTACAGGTTCAAGAGAATGGGTGAACTTTGCCGGATCTGTCATTGATGCTCCCATTATTGAAGAACTTTGCAAACTTGTTGGCCTTGCGGCAGTAGTAGCGATCTGCCGGAAAAACATCAATTCGTTGATGGATCTTGTTTTATATGGG
Organism: Rhodopirellula sp.; assembly: GCA_002701385.1. GTDB lineage: Bacteria > Planctomycetota > Planctomycetia > Pirellulales > Pirellulaceae > UBA721. Next base: position 2,575 of record NZVD01000045.1, read on the forward strand.
AGCGCCGTAGCGATTGGCTTTGAATTTATCGAGAACACTTTGTATCAGTGGCATGCACTACAAAGTACAGATGCGGCACAAGCATGGATACAAGAGTTCAATTACAGAACAATTGGAACCGCTGGAACCCATGCTTTTTTCTCGGCCTGGAATGGCTTAGCTATTTGGCTCGTGATGAGCTTGAAGCAATCAAAGGTCAAAAAGATATTATGCATTGTGCCAATTCTTATAGCAATAAGCCTGCATTCAATCAACAACCTATCAGCCTTTCTTGCAAACTATGGCCCTGCAGGAGAGCTTGTCCAAGCCAATTACATTGGAATGCTGCTTGGATCAATCAACACATCCGTTTCAGTTGCCGGTTTCTTAGCCTTAATAGGTACAGCACTTGTCCTTGACTTATTCTCATTGAGCAAGTTGAGCATTGACCTGCAAAAAGGTCTTGACAATCAACGACTGGAAGTACTAGCCAATCCTTTTTACCACCTTCTTGCCCATGCATCCTGGTCATGGAAATTAGCAGGCGAAACCGCAGCGAAGGAGGTGCAAAGAAAGACTTTTAGTCAATACGCAAGACTGGCAGTTGAATACCATATCCCGCTTACAAATAAAGCTGGAAACACTGGAGAAAAGAAAAGAGAGATATTGACTAGAGCTTATAATCTGGTCAAAGGTCAATGAGAGTCAATCTCGAGAATCATCTTCTGACGGAATATCCTCAAATACGTTATCTGGAACCTTCAGAATGTATTTGGACGGCTTGATAAACAAACGAGCCACTGTTTCTTCCAAGGGCGCATTTGGGTCAAATTCATCTTGGTAGCCAAAAGCATCTTTAAGAGCGGAAGAAGCATCCATAGTGTCATCAACAAAAGCAATGCGATATTGACAGGGAGATTCTCGAGTAACAGTCATACAAATAACCGACTTACCACGGTATCGAGACGTTGTTAATTCAATGTCTTCAAAGTCTAAATTGTTAAATGCATCGACTGCTGGGCAATTCAGCTGTGCTATCTCAATAGAAGAACTTTGATCTAAAACATTAAACAGCTGCTCCATTGAGCCTGACAATTGACCAGAGCAGCTCTGCAATGACTGTGCTGGGGAGCTCATCGGTTGCAGCAATATGCTAGCCACAGCCAGGGGAGAAACCAGCAGCGCACGGATCGCAGGAATAAGTGCGGGTTGATTACTCATGTTCATCAATGTCCTTGCTATCTTCGTAAAGATGGACAGCCTGCAAAAGCAGGGCGACAACATTAAAGAGTAGCAGCCCAAGGATTATATTTCGCTGAAGACGAGCCTTACCGTCATCTAGCTTATTAAGTTCAACGGCATATGAGTCAAGTTCGTTTTCTAGTCGTGTGAGCCTAGATTCTCCACCGATGCTTACTGCTGGTACAGCTTGGTTTGCAATCCCAGGGAGAGCTTGGCATACAATTGGAAGGTCAACATCAAAAAATTCATCGTTCCTAAGCTCAATTGAATCTCTTACACGAGAAAATAGTATTATGTTGTGAAGGTTGACACTTTCGCAGTAATCAGTCAATGCTCTTTCCTTTTCAAGGCGAAGAGCTTGTTGGCCAAGAACGACAGAAGTCAAACCAAAAGCCAATGACAATATCAAAGGACGTGCTTTCTTAGAGATCATTCAGTGTCTTTCCCAGCAATGGGAGATCGAGATTTTCGGGAATAGTTATTGTTCCACACATCAATTGCACCAACAGAGATGAACAAGAGTAGTTCAACTACAACAAGAATTAAATAAGCAACATCTGCCTTGGTCTTTGCGTCCACAAGTGAAGGTGAGTTCTGAATCTCAGAGTCAACCCATATCTGAATTTTTTCTTGCATTAAAAGAAGTGAATGAAGAACCTGCTGATAACCAGTCTCTACAAGAGTTGGCGAATATATGACAGATGTACGCAAGTCAGATAGCAAGGCTTGATACGAGGTTGAAGATGTGGAACCAATAGATTCAAGAAAAGCCTTCCAGTCTTTATATAAGCTCTGAACAGACTCAAGAGCAATGGCGTGCTCTGGTGTGTTGCTACTTTCTTTGAGCAAAGCAAACCATGTACCAGACCTATTTATTTGCTGAATAAGGAACTGAACTACCTGGTCGCAAGAGTCTGAAGCTGGATTTGCAAGGCAGCTAGCCATAGGCAGGCGATCAATATCACGCTTAGCTCCCAAGTTATCAACAATAATTTCGCCTTGTTTTGCAAGAAGTTCGCTGTGTGTCTTTGCCCGTGTAATCATTTCATTTTGAGCTACGATAAAAATCATCGTATTAAAGCCAAAGATACTGGCAATGCCCATGGAGCCAACCACTAGCTTGGTAACTGTTCTATGGCGGGCTGTGTAGTTCATTTAAGGCTTATAGAATTGCATTTTTTGGCGAAGCGTCTAGATGCATTTTGATTTCCATAGTCTGCGGCAATAGTCCATTGTTTGCAAGCAGCGCTAAGTTCTCCATCTTTCTCAAAGACTTGGCCAAGCTTAAAATGAGCTAATGCGTGAGTTGGTTGCATATTTATAATATTCACTAGTAATTGTTTAGCCTGAATAAAATCCTTGACCTGGATCAGCAAAGAAGCTTGCTCAACCATCACGGGAATATCAGTGTCTTTCTCACTTAGAATAGACCAGTTTATCTCTATTAGCCTATTCAAATCAGTATGATGCTGCCTCCTTAAACCACGACCTCGATACAATTCTGCCCTACTAGAAATAGCATTTTTGTTCAGAGGATTAAGTTGAATTACCTTGCTATAGTCGTTGATTGCTTTCCAATAGCTTTCATTCGCCCAATACTTTAAAGCACGAGACATATATAAGTCTTCACTTTCAGGATTAAGGTTAATGCCAACTGATATAGCTTGGAGAGCATCCTTATCTCTATTTAATGCGCTGAGAATATGCATCATCTGTGTATAAGCAGATGTCTCATGGGGTCGAATGCGGGTCATGGCTTGATAGTCATCTAATGCCTTTTCAGGTTGGCCTAGAGACTGGTAATAACTTGACCTGAGCAAATAACAATCATAGTCATCAGGGAAGTTAGTAATTGCTTCGGAAAGCACAGCTATAGCTTGTTTATAATCTTGCTTCTTTGAATAGATTCTTGAAAGTGCAGTGTAATTATATAGGATTGGTTGAGGTGATAGTTTCAAAGCCCTCGAATAACCTTCAATGGCTTGATCATTATTTTCGAGCATTTCAGAGCTATAAGCCCGTGAACTAACCACATGATGGTCTGAAGGATCAATCAAAAGTGCACGGTCAAATAGGAGGATTGACTGTCCATAGTTTTTTCTCTCTTGTTCAACAAGTCCCATCCAATAGATCGCTCTTGAATTATTAATGTCATGATCAAGGGCCAACTGAAAATCCTTCAATGCCAGTTGATATTGACCTGATTCCTTATAAGATATGCCTCTGCGTATATAGGCCTCAGACTCGTTACCAGAATTTCTAGAGAGCTCAATCAGGTCAGTATAATTTTTGGTTGACTCAATGGGATTGCTGGTTTGAGAATAAGCCCAAGCGAGACCGTTATTTACATCATATGAATCCGGCTGATACTCCAAACTCTTTTTAAAGCTATTAATTGCTTGAGGCCATTGTTGCTGTTCATTATAAATCCAGCCAAGGTTCTCAAATGCTAAAGCTTTGTTTTCACTAAAATGGGCTAATTTATTATAGTCACTTATCGCATCATTTAGTTTTCCACTTTTCCATCTTGCATATGCTCTTCCTTCATAACCAAACTCTAGATTTGTACCGATTTCCAGGACTTTATTAAAAGCAGTAATCGCTTTATCATATTGCTCTTGATCGCGATAACACAATCCTAAGCGCCAGTGATGAAGCCAATCCGTAGGAGATTCTGAAATTGAAAACTGTAGATCAGCAATACCTCTAGTAAAGTCACCGAGCACGCAATAGCTGGCCCCTCTAGTGCTAAATGAATCACTATTCTGCAATGTCATAAGATCAATAGATTTTGAAGCCGCAGTAATCGCCTCCTGATATTTGGATTGCATAAGTTTGACTTCAGCAATTGAAGAAAAAATTGAAAAGTCGGATGGATCTATTCTCAGAGCAGCTTCATAATCGGAAAGAGCTCCATTCAAATCATCATTGTCATACTTAGAATAACCACGAAATAAATATGCATCTTTCTGATCTGGATTCATTTCTATGGATTTACTCCAAGCTTTAATAGATTCCTCGTTTAAACCAAGATCACTCTTGGCATAAGCCAAATAAAAATAAGCTTTTGCACTCTTCTTTTTGGCTAGAGCTAGTTCTGACAGCCTTAGCAAGGTTTGCTCTCTTCCCGGCTCACTTGCTGATTGTTCAGCCAAAAATATATAATCATCATAAGTTGATGGTTGTGTTCTGAGTGTTTCATATACGCCTAATCTATAGTTTAAGAATTTTCTAATTGGTATCCCCTGATTCACGCCTGTTTTGACAATCGACCGTCTTTGATGTGATTTAATTTGATCAACCTCTCCTCTCCCATGGATACCTACTAATTTACCTTCATAGGAGTAAAGACCTCCTCCACTCATGCCTGTTGATGTGGAAGCGGTGTAAAGCAATTGGTACCCATTGGGAATTCCCATATCAGCATTTGCCACTAGCTCGCCTTTATTTATCACTAACTCTTGCTTGTCTAATGGCCAACCTGCGGCATAGATTGACAGGCCACTAGTTGCTATTCTTGAATTAGAAAGACTTGCAATATTGATTCTCTTTTTGGCCTTAAATGTTATAGTAGCCAAATCATAATCTAGAACTCTTTCTATATTAGAAGCATTAACTATTACCTCTGATCCATCAGCAAGGCGAATTATGACTTCTTCTTCTTTGGAGATTCCATTGACAACATGCCATGCTGTTAATGCAGTGTATGTATCCTCCTTGCGATCAACTACAACTCCAGATCCATATGAATAAGGTGTAATCAATCTAATACTTGATAACTGAATAGTGCTTATTATATTATTACCGATATTTAATGATGAATAGCGCGTATCCCCATTAATTGCAAAAGCAAAAAGGACAGCCAGGCAACTTGGAATTGCATGTATTGATTTGCGCAACCAAGAACATTTCCAGACACCCTGAAAAGTGTTGGAGGAAAGTTTGAAATATCTAAAGGCCATGTTCGACTAGAGAAGCAAGAGAGATGCTATATATAGTATAAAAAAGATCTAGTATTTTTATATTCAAGATCAGTCAAGGTTGCATGCTTTGCGCAAGATAGAAGTCGCTTTAGACAAGCTAAACCCACCATATTTGAGTGGCATTAGTACTCTATTTTTAGGACTACAAGGCCCTTCAACAGCATAAATATGCTCGCCGTCATAGGATCGCTCCCAGAAATACTGGCCAACATACATTGATCTTTTCCAATTAGTCTTGCAAATTTCAATTCTTTCATTGCTATCCGCTATATCTTTACAGTGTTCTTTGTAAAACGATAAGCCAGGTCTCCAGGTTGGGTATCTAATTGGTCCTTTTGTTAACTCAACAAAAATGGATTTGTCTCCATCTGCAATCTCAAAATTGACTAGATTTCTCTGCCTAAGCTCCATTAAAAGCTCATCAGCAGTACACTTATTTAGTAATTCAGCTAATGGCTTACCAGTCAAACCAATAATTACGGAATGCTTCTTAAGCCCTGCTTGATAGGCAGGGCTATGCTTATAAACATCTGTCAACATAAACCGGCAAATACCATCTATTTTTTCAAACCTAAAGCCAAAGCCTAGGTAGTAGTCACTCTTCGAAACTCTTTCTTGGCCTTGAGCAATTACTGGCAGCTGTAAAAGCAAGCTAGGTATCAAGAAATTAGCAATAAATTTGCCAATCGATCTGCATTGTTTATTAATCATCTAAAATGCCTCGTATCGTACAAACGAGTGTCTTTAATTATGCCTAACCATCTCACAAGAAGACGTGACTGCAATCCACTTGTTATTGGTGCATTGACTGGACTTGTGGCACCAGTGTTAGTCCTCATATATGCAATAAGACTGCGTTCATGGCTGCTTGGCATCATCCCCTTATGCATTTCAGGACTCGTGTTTGCTTTAGTGTCTGATGATCTTGAGAATGCGCAAAGAAAGCTTGCAAAGTATGGATTGCAGTTAACTTCTGGCGCTTTTGCAGCAGGCACTGCTCTTGTACTTAAAAAAGAAGCCATGGTTGACAACAAAGACAACTGATAGGATTAGTCTTTGTATGACGTGCAAATTTGATTATAATCAAGGTATTCCAAAACACGGTTATCAAGGTTAATTGCAAGCTTATAGTCTTCACACGCGTCGTTAATCTTTCCTAGGCCTTCTTTTATAATGCCTCTAGAAACCAGCCAAAATTGTTGGTTAGGCTGAATCGTAAGACTGGCATTTAACATCTGAATAGCCATATTAGGTTTGCCAGCCATATCTGCAACCTGAGAACAATCCGCCAATGCTCTTGCTTTGTCAGAAGAATTTGGTTCACTACCATCAATTGCCTGGATACAGCTTTCATTCAAAAGCTTCCATTCCTCATCAGGGTATATTTCGAAGGATGGTTGTGATGATTTTGCAAGTAATGCTTCAACAAGAACTTGACTGGCCTTCGCTGATTTTGAATACTTTCCGACCAAGTTTTTTGCGTGGTCAATTGCTACTTTATATTTTTTAGCTTTACTATAAGCATAAACAAGTCCTGAGCTGTAATGAATCAAAGTTCTGGTTTTTTCTTCACTTTCCTCAAGAGCATCTAACTTTTGAATTGCTAATTGGTACTCAGGCACCGCTAGCTCGTAGTCAAATAGATCGATATACATGTTGCCTTTTAAATAATTTATATCGTGCAATATTGAGTATTTGCTTTCTAGTTTTTTCAAGTTTTTAATATGCTTGCGCAAACTTGCTTGATCGCCAGGCATTAGGTCTTGATCTTCGATTGTTTTGATAATTTGATGATCATCCCATCTCATTGACAACCTAGATGTTATCTGTCCTGGTTTAAGCTTATTATTGCTCCAAAATTTATCAGACTCCTTCTTCTTTGCTTCAATGGCAAGTCGTTTATATTTTCTGTGATTTGGCGCATCATTCAATTGATAATACGCATATGCAAGAATTTCATATGCATGCGGCTCAACAAATTCAGGCATACCTTCTAGTCTTTGCAACATCAACTTACCAATAAAGATTCGCTGTCTTGCAGTCCCAGAATCCTTGCTTAATTGATTTGCATAACTTCCAAGCTCAATTGCTGTCATGTCCGAAAAATCATTACTCACAACAGCTCTACCTTTCTTGTGCAGGTTCTCAAAAAGAAGATAATTATTGATACTCATTCCATTATTAACACCTGATTTCACTATATCAATTGAGTAGTTGATAGTTCGGGGATCTCTCTCACCCCTGCCGTGGATGCCAATTAAGTTACCTTTAATACTGAGAACTGGGCCGCCACTCATGCCTGGCCTGGTTTCAGCTGTGTAAAACAAGTCGTAGCCCTGCGAAGCACCCAAGTAGTTAGACTCAAACAAAATGCCTCCAGTTGTAGTGACTTTGCCACTACTTTTTCTGATAGGGAAGCCAGCAACAAATACATTGGATCTTTGTCTTAACTCTTCCTCGCTATGCGCTAAATCTGGTGCATGATAAGCAACATCACTTTTAAATTTAAGAATGGCCATATCACTGGCACCCACTCTAATTGGGGCCTCAATCACTTTATGCTGTTTATTGTCATAGGTCTCGACCCATAGCTCTTCTCCTGCCTGGAGCTGGCTCACAACATGCCATGCCGTGAGTACTTCGTATTGATCTCGCTCAGCTTTAGCAATTACCCCTGACCCATTCACATAGCCAAGCACTTGTACTGTTGACTTTTTGGAAACTTCTTCAATCTTTTCTAACTCCCAACCCTCATCCCTCAAAGCTTTCTCCATCTTCTTCCTCAGATCTGGATTCTCTTTTAGTGTCGCTTCATCCCACTCAAATTGAGCCCTCGCCTCAGGCTGGGGACAGGTTACTGCTGCTGAAATAACAAGAGGGAGCAACAACCAAAGGCGGCTACCGAACACAGGCCAAGCCTCCCGAGAACCAACTGAGACTCATTATTGTACAGGTCTCGTAAATATTGCTTTGCATGCTTTTAAGGCTGCGCCATCAATCGAACAAGTTCTTAAAAATCGTCGTTACAACCCTGCTTTCTTCTCTGCCATGACCTCTAGCTACTCAATGAGCTGCACCAAATAAACAGCGCTTGCATGGCAGACCTGCACATTGAAGCGGAACTCAATGACGTTCTCTTCCTCCACGACATCGTCCTTAGCTTCGCTGAGCAGCTGAGTCTTGGCCTCATTGCGAGAACCAGTGGCAAACAGCTCTTGGCAACCAATGGGCAGGTGCAAATGCAATCACGCTCAAAGCCAGCAAGGATCACCCCAACTGCCTGAGAAACTGATATTTAGGTATCAATCAACCGCTAATCAACGTTTCCAAGGCTTGCTGCACATCGCTTTGGCGCATCAAGGCCTCACCCACCAGCACCGCGTCGGCCCCAGCGCTCTGCACCCGATCGAG
>NZVD01000046.1 GCA_002701385.1 Rhodopirellula sp.
AAGCTGAATAGGTTTAAAAATATTTAGAAGGAAAAAGTTGCACTCATACCTGCACTCATTCCACCTAGATCAAAATTGATTCTTGAAGCACCGACTTCATTTTCAAATTCTTTAGCCCAATCCTTTCTGGTAAAGGCTTTAAGGCTCCAATTATTATTAATATTCAATCCTGCAGACACCTGTAAAAAAGCGCCCAGAACAACGTCGTCTCCTGAAGATTGATCACTCCAATTTTCAAGAATATTAGATTCTCCATTTTGATCGGAACTCTTGAGGTTTTCTGAATAATTAGATTTCCAATCAATTACATTAACAGTTGGTCCAAAACCAAAGTCTAAGAAAAAATTCTTTAATCCATATGATAATGTCAAAGCAGGAGAAAAAGAAGTCATAGAAAATTCAAAATTATTATCTATTTGATTATTAAATTGAAATCTTTCAGTAGGAGAATTCTTAAAGGATTCATTTCTTTCACTTGGAACGGCCTCAATTAAGGCTCCAGGTTCTGAAAATTTTCCAGTGTACGGTGGCTCAGGAGGAACTGTACCTAATAAATTATAAGAATCTTCAATAACATATTGGGTAACTTCAGTATTTCGAACAGCCGAAAAATTCGATAAGCTCCATGAATTATCAAATCGGACATTTGATATATTAAGACCAGCTGAATAAGATAAAGACTCTGAACCTTTAAATTGGTAGGATAAACTAAACATTGGTCCATTACCCCTCTCTGAACCCTCTTCAGAATAAAGGTCAGTAATTTGAGAATACTGATGATCAACGTCCTTACCTGAGGTGTCTGTAAAAACAATCACATCTTGATCTACTTGGGATATATCGTCGTATCCCCAAAACCATGTAACTTCTCCAATTGATCCAGTGCCGTCTTTTCTCACAAAGCCATTATCATAACTTCTATCTAGCACGCCCTCAAAACTACCAGCACTTGGATCTACGGAGATAATTTCCCCTGTCAATTTAGTTGAATTATAATTACGGGAAAAAGAATCGACTGATAACATAAGCCCATCAAAAGATCTAGCAGAGTATCCGAATTCAATACTAAATCCTGATAGATTTAATCTTTTATTTTCACTTACATCTTCTCCACCCATTAATGGTGAAACAGCAAGAAGTAGATAAAAAAATGCCTTATTAATTTTCATAGGTTTTTTGAGGAAGGATATCTTAACATTTTTTTTAAATTACAAAAGCAATAAGATTAATGCTTTTAGTTTTGGGAAAAATTGTCGAAACTAAATAAGTACTATGAAAAATTTGTTACTATTTATTCTCGTTTTCATTCTCTCAAAACCGGCTTTAGCATCAGAAAAGCCTAACATAATATTAATTCTAAGCGATGATCACCGCCACGACTTCATGGGTTTCCATGAGAAGTCCCCAGAGTGGCTAGAGACTCCAAATATGGACTATCTTGCAGAAAAAGGAGCCCACATTAAAAATGCATTTGTCTCTACATCTTTGTGTTCTCCCAGCAGAGCTAGCATTTTAACGGGCATGTACATGCATCGCCACAAGGTTGTCGACAATCAAAGAGCGGTACCTAAAGGAACTACTTTTTTTCCACAACATTTACAAAAATTAGGCTATCACACCTCTTTTATTGGTAAATGGCATATGGGTCATGAAGATGACACTCCAAGACCTGGATTCGACCACTGGGTCAGCTTTATTGGTCAAGGAGAATACTTTGATCCAACATTAAATGTGAACGGAAAAAGAATCAAACATGACGGATACATGACAGACATTTTAACTGATCATGCAATTAAATGGTACAAAGATGTTAAGCCAACCGACAAACCCTTCCTCCTATATCTTTCGTTCAAAGCAGTACATTACCCATTTACTCCTGCCCCAAGACATCAGGGCAGATATAAAGATAAACCGATCCCATATCCTGAAACAATGGCAAGAACTGAGGAAAATTATTATTCCCAATCTAAATGGATAAAAGAAAGAAGATTTGGAATTCACGGCATTGATCATATGGAGACTGGTGCATTTGATAAAGATCCAGTTCCTTCCTTCGATAATTTATACTGGAAATTTTGTGAGACTATTCATGGCCTTGATGAAAATATAGGCCGATTAATCAAAGCGGTAAACTCATCTTCAAAAGATACATACCTATTCTATATGGGAGACAATGGATTTGCACTTGGTGAGCATGGTTTTTATGACAAGAGAGATGCTTTTGAGGAATCAATCAGAATACCAATGTTAGCTTATGCTCCAGGAAATATACCTGCAGGACTAGTCGTTGAAGATATGATTCAAAACATCGACATTGCACCTACAATATTATCTCTAGCTGGCAAGGATCCAAAATCCATATCACCCGAGATGGATGGCATTTCTTTTGCTCCATTGATCAGGGGAAAAGATCAAATCAATCGTAGGAATCATATCCTTTATGAATATCATTGGGAATGGAACTTTCCCGCAACCCCAACTTGTCTAGCAATTAGAACAAACCGTTATAAGTACATCTATTATCATGGAATCTGGGATCGAAATGGATTTTACGATCTTGAAAATGACCCACATGAAAGACACAACCTAATCCAAATACCTCAGTACAAGAAAAAAATAGAAAACTTACGCAATCAATTATTCAATGAACTTGAACTTTCCAATGGGTTAAATATGCCAATAAGACCACCAAAAGGAGATCAATTCTATGACCGAAAAATCAAATGAGTAGATCTTATTAGAATCAGGGCTTTTTAATTACCTTAATCGAATCCATTACACGATCAGATAAAGATTGATAACCGTCTCGAGTCTTTGTTTTTAATTCATTCTCCTCAAACTTTATCATATCACCAACATTGACGGTTATCCTTGTAAACAATTTTGGGAATTTTGATCCTCTGGGAAAAGCCTCATAAGCACCAAATATTCGAATTGGTAAAACCGGAGCCTTTGATTTTGCAATCACTAGCCCCACACCTGCCTCACCTGGTAGTATTTCTCCATCTGTACTTCTTTGCCCCTCGGGAAAAATTAGAACTGGGTTTCCATTTTTAAGCTCTTTTATAATTCTTTTTAAACTACTCATATCAGCACCCTCTTGATCAACAGGAATAGCGTTTAATTTTGGATATAACCAACCAAAAAAACCCTTTTTAAATAGAGTTTTTCTTGCCAAAAAAGCTGTTTTTTTACCATAAGAAACACCAACAATTGGAGGGTCAAAAAAGCTGGTGTGATTCGCCACTAACAGAACACCCCCCACTTTCCATGAATCTCGAATTTTATTTTTACCAACTATCTTTAAAAGAAAAAAACAGCGGAAAATTAATAACGACAAAGTAAACCCAATCCAGTACCACATAAGAATAGTTTCTAATTATGTAATTAATCCTTTTTGATTTAATTCTGAGAGCACTTTCTCTACAACTTCATCTAAATTCATTTCTGAGGTATCTATCACGAAAGCATCTTCAGGAATTACTAGAGGTGAAACTTTTCTTGATGAGTCAAGTTTATCTCTCTCTATAAGATCATCTACGCCTCCCTCTCCTCGACGTCGTAATGCTCTAACCTCAGGCGAAGCATCGATATAAAATTTGAATGGAGTTTCTGGAAATACCACAGATCCGATATCCCGACCCTCCATAACAATATCTGAAACTAAGAGATACTCTCTCTGCCTTTTTACAAGTTCACTTCTTACTTCTTTAATAGCCGCCACAACAGAAACAGAGCGGTTAACCTCCTCTGATTTTAATTCTTCACCCGGATCATTTCCATTTATATGTAATAACAACGAATCGTTTGATTTTATGCATTCCATCTCAATGGAATTTAAATGATTAATGACCTTTGATTCGTTATTAGTATCTATATCGGCTCTTAAAGCACTCCAAGTTAAAGCTCTGTACATCAGGCCCGAATTAACATGCAGAAAACCTGTTTTCTTTGACACTCTAGTTGCAACACTACTTTTACCAGATGCTGCTGGACCATCAATTGCAATAACTTTATTGGAAGGCACCATTATGTATTAATGTGAGAGGTATTTTACCTAAATCAATTTTTATCGTCCTCCACCGATAGTGATCTTATCACTGTAATAGGCTCGTCCAGTCCTCTTTTATTTGGAGATAACAACTCTTTAAGATGAACCTCGAAATTTGGATATGACACCGCAATACACTCAGGATTATTAATGACTGTTTCTCCCTCAGCAAAAAGTCCAGCCACAGAAAATGCCATGGCTATTCGATGATCTCCATAACTATCAATATTAGCCCCAACAAGTGGTTTCCCTCCGTTTATTACCATGCCGTCATCAGTCTCTTTAACATCTGCACCCATTGCTCTCAAATTACCAGCTACCGCTGATATTCTATCACTTTCTTTTACCCTAAGTTCAGCAGCATCTTTTATGACTGTTTTACCTGCAGCAAGAGCACCCGCAACAGCAATAATTGGAATCTCATCTATGATATTCGGCACAATATCACCATCAATCTCTATGCCTTTTAATCCAACACCTTCTATTGAAACATTTCCTATCTCTTCACCGTTGCCACTAGTATCAATAGATTCGGAGACATTAGCACCCATTCTTGTGAGAATTTTTAATATTCCATTTCTTGAAGGGTTCAGACCAACGTTTTTGACTGTTAGCTTTGACCCACTAAATGCTGCTGCAGATACAAACCAAAATGCTGCACTTGAAATATCACCTGGAACAATAATATCTCGAGATTCAAGAACTTGCCCGCCATCTATACTAATTTCATCATTGGTACGAATTGTTTTTACTTGGAAAAAATCTAACATTTTTTCCGTATGATCTCTGGTCTGTAAAGGTTCAACAACGGTTGTTTTACCTTTCGCAAACAGACCTGCAAGCATTATTGCACTCTTCACCTGAGCGCTAGCAATGGGAAGTTCATACCTGACCGATTCGAGATCAGCCCCATGAATCGTTAAAGGGGCACTATTGTTTTTACCAGATGCAATAATTTCACAGCCCATTAGCTTGAGCGGCTCAATAATTCTTTGCATTGGCCTTTGTGACAATGACTCATCTCCAACCAAAGCCGATGTGAACTTTTGACCAGCCAATATACCAGATAACAACCTCATTGTAGTTCCTGAATTACCACAATCAATATCCTCTTGAGGAGGGGTAAACTTTCCTCCACGACCATGAACCATTAATCGATTGGGCCCATACTTATCTTCATCTAATATATCAACTTGAATACCTAGAGCTCTTATAGCTCCAACTGTAGACAAACAATCATTACTTGGCAGGAAACCATCCACACGACAGGGTCCATTGGAAATTGCGGCCAACATCACAGCTCGGTGGGAAATACTTTTATCACCAGGCACCGATATTTCGCCACCAAAACTCTTCGCTTTTTTTATCCGAAGAACGTCTGTTTTACGACTCATTGTGATTTTTATAAATTTATTACTAAAATTAATCCGAAGGAAAACAGTTAATTCTGTTTTCTCTAGCCTTATTAAGAAATTTCAATATTTCTTCATGTTGACCATCTTTCAGATGCTTCAACACTCCACTAATTGAATCAATATGCTCCGACAAAACCTTTTCAACACTATCTTTATTCTGCAATAAGATCTCTGCCCACATATCTGGAGATCCGAGTGCAACTCGAGTCATTCCTTTAATACCTGGTCCCGCCAACTTAACATCATCACTTTTATCATCAAGAGAGGTAATAGCTAAAGCAGATGAGATTAGATGTGGCAAATGACTAACCTTGGCTACCATTTCGTCATGCATAGAGGCGTCTATTTTTATGCATCGACAACCTAGTTCCTCCCAAAACTTATAAACTACTGCCTCCGAATTCTCACTAGAGGTAATTCCAGGAGTAATTGCACATACAGATCCAGAAAACAAATCAGCTCTAGCATTAATAAAACCTCCAACTTCAGCTCCCGCCATCGGATGAGCTCCAACAAAATTTAAATCTTCTCTATTAGAGTTACTTAATAATTTATCTACTAAGGCTACTACACACTTCTTGACACTACATAGATCAGTGATAATGGCGTTAGACTTTGCAATAGGAATAATTTTGGAAAGGATTTCACCAACTGCACCCACTGGCGTGGCTAATACAATTAAATCAGAATCCGGAATAACTTCATTAAAATCATTACTTACAATTTCTGCAATATTAGCATCCATTAATTCCTCAACTGCAGCTGGTCTTCGAACCCAGAGAGAAATCCTATCGGCTAATTCAAATTTTTTAGAGGCAAGAGCAACTGATCCGCCTAAAAGACCAGGGCCAATAATTGAAATATTATTCACAGAATCAGATTTATTCCAATTCCTCTAGCTAATCAAAGTAAATCAATGAAATTCAATTAAGGAACTCTGAAAATCATTTTCGTATATGGACACCTTACCTCAGTGCCTGGCGGGAACCCTGTAACATCAACTTCTCTACCATTGGCAAATGGACTGTAGACATGCCCAACTTTTCCTGGAACCGGATTAGCATAGGGCTTATTACCAGAGGGTTGTTTGGAATTTTCAGGATCGGGCTTATCTTTGACAGGTTCGTTAGATACTATTTTATTGGTATTCGTATCATTACCATCGTTAGCTGGATATTTTGGTACAACTTTGTTGTCATTTGAAGAACCTTCAGTATTAGATGGATCAAGGAACACCGTTCCGTCTTGCAAGCTATTGGTATTTTGATTAGGAATTTCCTTAACTTGATCTGCACCAAGGTAGCCATATCTTGCACCACCAGCTATTCCATTAGGACCATCTTCTAGACGGAAAGCATTGGGATTAGGCCCTGGATCTTGTGTGCAGCCAATAAAAAATATCATCCCTAAGCACATCAACGTGAAGGAGTAGAAGTTCATTTTTTTCATATCTCTAAATATTATTGGATATAGTATAATTTGTTTTACCGCCATCGCAAAGAAATGATCAAAAGAACAATACTTTGAAGGATGTTATAAAAACGCTATAAAAACGCGAATCTTTCAAACAATATCAGAATTCATATATTTACATTAATTAAATTAAAGAAAATGTATATCACTCGAATTCAATGATTTACTTAGAAATTTAGTTAAATTAACTATTCTAATATATTGAAATATTTTAATTAACTATCGATGTATTTTTGGCTGACCAAAGGACAATTATAATTTATAGGTAAAAAAGATGAAAAAGGAAATCCTATACAATTTAGCATTGTTCTTCAGTTTTATATTTTTACTTGGAGCAAGTCACGGCCAACTCATACCAAGAAATAGTGACAAACCAGAATACCGTGATTTTACGAGCGCCAACGGCAAGACCATTAAAGCGCTTCTAATTGATAAGACTGAAGATACATTGACTCTGAAATTACCAAACGGTAAATCGGCAACCCTCTCATACGAGAAGCTGAGCAAAGAGGATCAGGAGTACGTTAGAAAATGGGACAAGGAAAAAGAGCTCTTCCTCACCCAATGCAAGACATTAACCATTAGAGAACTTCTTGAAATCCGAGGCTATGAAAGTTTTAAATTCACAATCAAAGGTAACCATATTTTCGTTGAAGGTGAACTCAATGGAAACAAATCTCAATTCATGATTGATACTGGGGCTGGATCGACTGTTCTCCACATAGAGGCCGCAAAAGAAAAAGGGTGTAAGGTAGGTCCATTAGATCAAGTGATTTTTGGTATTGGAGGAGAAGCTCCAGCAGCATTGACTGAAGTTCCCGAAATCAGACTCGGGCAAGCTTTCATTGAAGACCAAGTACTTCTTTCAGCGGATATGTTTAAAGATATTCCTAATGCCAGAAAAGAATATGATGCGATTTTGGGTGCAGAATTCATGAGCAAAATGAGAGCGGTTATTTCCTACAAAGAAGGTAGAATATTTTTCCGACCTGACCTTATTGATAATGACGATGAAATAGAAGTACCAGACGTTCCTGAATATCGTTTCTTTAAAACTAAAGATAGAAAAACATTTAAAGGAAAAATCGCCAAGAAGAATGCAACATCTATTGAGCTTGCGATTGAAGGTCAAAATAAAAACTTAACTTTGCCTTTGGGAAGATTAACTGACGAAGACCAAAAGTATGCCACTGATTGGAGCCCTCAAAGAGAAATATTTTTAAGACAATGTAGAGGACTCACTGTGCAGGACATATTAGAGTTAAGAAAATATCAAAGCTTTGAATATAAAAGACTGGGTAATCATATTTTCGTTGATGGAAAGTTAAATAAAAAAGACACCCGATTCATGATTGATACTGGAGCAGGGTCATCTGTACTTGATGTCAACTGGGCTAAAGATACAGGCTGCCAAGTGGGCCCAATGGATCAAGTCGTCTATGGGATTGGTGGTAAAGCTCCTGCCGCAATAACACAAGTTCCAAGTCTAACGATGGGGAACGCAAAATTTGAAAATCGTCAACTACTGTCAGTAGATCTTTTCAAAAGGCTTGGCGGAGGCGCAAAAGCTTACGGAGCAATCTTTGGAGCAGATTTCATGCGTGAAACTGATGCAGTGATCACTTACAGGGAACAGAAAGTGTTTTTACAAACAGATTAATTATTTAAATGCCGTGGATTTGAGATAATTAATCCAGTCATTTTCAAATTCTTGAACTGTTTCAAAGCCAAATAATTTGGCCATCTCCAGAGGAACTGGAATCGCTCGGCTCGTATCAACTCTTTCCATCACTTTAGAAAACTTTGATATTCTATCAGGAGTACTTTGCATGTATCTAGCAAATCCATACATTTGAACAGTAAGTTCGGGCGTTAATTCGGAAGCTCTATTGACTCTATATAAACCAGCAATACTTGGGGAAACTTTCTCCTTTTTCACCAAATCTCTTAGTGTTCTTGCCCATTTTCGACCATCATCAAACCCACCCGATTTTACCACTTCATCTGACTCATAGGTGTTAGCGTCTAATAAGCTGGTAACAGTCTCATCAGCCAATTGAATCTCCTTATAATAACCATGACCAGTTGAGATTGCGTAATATCCGTCGGACCCGACTCCTCCACCTGCACCTCCCATTTGCACATCAAGTACATCTTTGGAAAGACAATGAGCCGGAAACGGATTCCAAACACCTCGCTGAAAAATTGATTTACTATCGGCGCGGAACGCTCTAGCACTGCTCATTACATTATATTTTTCACATGTATCATTATCAAGAGATAATCCAGCGCCTGCTGACATCGGCCATGTCCTTGCAGAATTTGATGCTTCCTGTGCTCTTCCGCTGTTAGCTAATTGATCAACAAAATATTTACCAAGAATGTCGTAATCAGTTTTTTCACCACACAAAAAAATGGCTTTTTTCTCATCTCCCCATTTTTCAGCAAAACCTGGATGTTGAAAATTCATGCCATACCATAATCTTTCTGCAAGTTCTGCTGTATCTTTTCCACGAACTTTCCCGCTAGACATTACAAGAAAATGTTCAGATTCAACGATATCAAACTGAAGCGAATAGCCATCAGGAAGCTCAAATTTATCGTCACGTTTGATTAAAGTTTTTGAATTAAACTTCATCTCCTTTTCAGGAACAGTGATTTTAGCTTTTGGATCAATCGGTATTTTTTCAGCACCCCCATACTCCTCCAAAAACTTTTGGTCACCAATACTTAAAGTCTTTCTTAAAACTCTGGAATCTCTACCATTCTCTAGCCTTAGGATAACGTAATTACCATCTACGGATACCAGCTGAGCTTTGATCTGTACTCCTTTTAGGTTTGTCCATGTTCTTGGCTCTGCAGAATAGGACAGATTAACTAAAAAGAGTGACAACAATAATGTTAATAAGAATAATTTGTTGTTTTTATTAAATTTCACAATTTAAGTTTATATCAAAATGCTAAGATTTCGCCAGATAAATTAGAAAAGATAATTTAATTTACTGCTTTATTTACAAAAAGTAATAAACGAATTAAGAGCAAAAATAGATTCCCGTGAAAAGCTATGAAGAACTAAAAGAAAAGATAACGTTATTCATAGATGAGGAATCTAAAGAAACATTTGATGAGTTAATTCTTGAAGCTCATGCATTTCAAAAAAACAATTGTGAAATATTAAGAAAATATTCCGACCTACACTGTAAATCTCCAAGCAGTTGGCGTGAAATTGTACCTATTCCAACTGAAGCATTTAAAAATACGGGAAAATTAATCAGCTTTCCTGAAAAAAATATTACAAAAACTTTTCTCACAAGTGGCACTACTGGCGATAAACAGGGAGAACATCATTTCTGCGATACTTCAATATATGAAAAATCAATTCTTGCCACATGGAATATACTTAATTTACCAAAATTACCTCTAATCTGTTTAACTCAAAGTCCTCAGGTAAATACAACATCTAGCCTGATTCATATGTTTAACACATTGGGTGGAAAATATTTAATTAATTCATCCGGCCAGATAAATATAGATAAGATCAATTCCTTTTTGACCAAAATTAACCATCCCATAATTCTATCAGGAACTGCTTTGGCGTTCTTATATCTTCTACAGAATTCAAATCAACCAGAAGTAAAATTACCCTCTGGTAGCTGGATCCTAGAAACTGGAGGTTACAAAGGAAAAAAAACAACAATATCCAAGAACTCATTTTACTCAAAAATCAGTAAAATCTTTTGCATACCCATAGATAATATTATCAATGAGTACAGCATGACTGAACTTAGCTCACAATTTTATTCCAACGGGCTTAACAGAACGCACAAATCAGCCCATTGGCTAAAAACAAGAGTCGTGATCCCAGGACAAAATAACGAGGTAAGAGATGGAGAAAAAGGATTATTGGCAATATATGATTTAGCAAATCTCGGCTCGTCAGTTGCCATCATGACTGGTGATGTTGCAATAAAACGAGGTGAAGACTTCGAACTTGTTGGTAGAGATGATAAACTACCCCCAAGAGGGTGTTCTCTTGCCGCTGAAGAATCAATCTCTAGTCACAACTAATGGACACTAATACAAGAGCTAAGGCCTTAAGTTCAGCCACTGGAATAAACCACTCAGACTTAATTGGA
>NZVD01000047.1 GCA_002701385.1 Rhodopirellula sp.
AAGTAGCTTGGGGTTGATCCGAAAAAGTTGTTTGAATTTTTATATCGTCGACTATGTCATAAAAATCTATAATCAAACTGATATCCTTTACGTTCGGTTTAATTTTCAATTGAGATTTTATTTCCATTTCAATAATGACAATCTCACCCGTTTTTTGATTTTCAGGTTTTGATTCTATAATTGTTCCAAAATTGAAGTTTTGTTTTCTCTCCGAAGTATTTATGTTTTGATTCTCAGTTAATTTTAATTTTGCAATCTCCCAGTAGTCTTTCCCTGCCTCTTTTCCTATGCTAATGATATTATTGAGCTCATTAATTGATTTTTGATGGAGTGCCATCACCTCATATGTTAGATGTAATTCCCAGAGTAATCTCGGTTGATTAGGAAATACTAGCTTTGCATCTCTTAATTTCTTCAAGGATTCAAAGGTATTTCCCTCTTCTCTTAAAGATTTACAAACTTCTATTATTTCCTCTAATTCAGAGTTTTTTTCATTTTCAACTGAGTAAGCATCTGCTTTTTCGGGTGCCGAGATTTTAGCTTTTTGGTTATCTATTTTTTTTGAATCCTTGAAAGCATTTGTCAGCATTTCGGCAATCAAGGCTTTTTCTTCTTTCTCTGAATTTGAATCCTCATTTTTCAAATTTTGATCTAATTTTTTTGGCTTAATATTTTTTTCTTCAATAATAATCTCTTTAGTTATTTTAGGTGTTTTAATGTTTTTATTGTTCTTATTAGGAAGATTTTTGTTTTGTGATATTATTATTATCCAAACCAACAATAGGAGAATCGTTATTCGAGAAACGAACTTTTCATTAATTAATTTTTTTAATTTGAGGAATTCCATTCAATGAAGAATATACTAATCAATTTACAGTATTCGAAATCCCCTCGCAACTAAGTAGAATCTCTCAAATAAATCTGTCATTAATGATTAAAAAATCATGAGTAAAACAGGCAAAAGTATGTTAATGCCGAGAAGGGTTGAGATCGACTCTCATCCAATCGATGTTGCTCAGCGATTAAGGCATTTACCCGGATTTCTGTTTTTTGACTCAGCGAATATATCATCAAATGAGGGTTCCTTATCAATTTTAGGCGCTATACCAGAATATGTCATAAATGGTGATATTGAAAACGATTACGATCAGTTAGTAGCAAACTTTTCAAGAGATAATCAGCTGTACGAACACGTTGATTGTGGTTTTCCTGTAGGTGGTCTTTTTGGTCACATTACCTTTGATGGGAAATACCATTTTGGTAAATATTCAAAACTTCTTGTGTATTTACATGACAGAAATGAGTGGTTTGATATAGGCGGTCTATCAGATTTGATGAGCTTTGAACCTATCATCAGCTCTCAACTTAATACAGTTGAATTTTGTAATGGTATTGGGAAAGAAAATTTTTGCTCTATGGTAAAAAAAGCCAAAGAGTACATTGCTGCTGGCGATATTTATCAGGTAAATTTGTCGCATAGGTTTGAGGCCGAATGGCCTGATAACAAAGATCCTTTTGATTTATTTCTTAAGTTAAGAGACTGCTCACCTGCTCCGTTTTCTGCAT
This sequence comes from Rhodopirellula sp., assembly GCA_002701385.1. GTDB lineage: Bacteria > Planctomycetota > Planctomycetia > Pirellulales > Pirellulaceae > UBA721. The sequence continues at coordinate 1,567 of NZVD01000047.1, forward strand.
TTTATAAGATTAATGATCAGACGATAATTTCATCATCTCCGGAGTGTTTTCTTAAAATGAGTGGTCCAGGTGTTTTGACCAGACCCATTAAGGGAACAAGACCCAGGTTTAATGATCCAGGTGAGGACGAGCGGTCTGCAGCAGAATTGTTAACTTCGCCTAAGGAGATATCGGAACTTATAATGATTACTGATCTAGAGAGAAACGATCTAGGAAAAGTTTGTGAATATGGAACTGTTCGAGTTTCGGAACTTCTAAAACTGGAAAAGTTTGCTCAAGTTTTTCACCTAGTTAGTACCATAGAAGGACGGCTAAATGAACATAACAATCATTTAAGTGCACTTAAGGCTTGTTTTCCTGGAGGATCAATTAGTGGTGCTCCCAAGTGCCGTTCTCTAGAAATAATTAATGAACTAGAAGTTTGTCCTAGAGACATATATACAGGTTCTATCGGCTATTTTGGCGTTAATGGAGAAAGTCAATTTAGTATTGCCATTAGGACCGCGTATATTCAATCAGGAAAATTGTATCTCCATGCTGGTGCAGGTATCGTAGCAGATTCAGATCCTGAATCTGAATACCAAGAAACCTTGCATAAGGCGTCAGGTTTTTTCCAAGCGGCTGCATCATTTTAGTGTTACATATCAGAGAAAAAATATGCCTAGAAAAGACTATCTTGATAGAAAACCTCTAATTCATCCCAGTGCTTTTGTTGCAAAGAGTGCAGATTTAATTGGTGCTGTTACTGTTGAAGAGGAAGCCAGCATTTGGTATGGAGCTGTACTAAGAGCGGACATCCAAGAAATCAAAATAGGTCCAAGATCCAATGTTCAGGATGGAACTATAGTTCATTTGGAATGTGAACAAGGAACCTATCTTGGACAATACGTCACAGTGGGGCATAAAGCTATTTTACATGCTTGTACCATAGATGATGAGGTGCTTGTTGGAATGGGATCAATTCTAATGGATGGCGTAAGGGTTGGTGCGCGATCGATTATAGGAGCCGGGGCATTAGTGACTATGGGCACAGAGATACCACCGGGTTCATTGGTTTTAGGATCTCCTGCTAAGGTGGTTAAAAAATTAAGTGAAGAAGAACAAAAGACTTTGAAACAATGGGCTGAAAATTATATCGAGCTATCTCGAAGGTATATTGATGAAAAAATACTATAATAATTAGCAGTAGTTTGTATTTTCAATGAGTTTTTAATGATTATAAAAAATGAACAGTGACGTGGTTGAAGTAGAAGTTAAGGGTACCTTGCCTACTAATGGCGGGTGTGCTGTTTTTCTAGGTAATGAAGAAAAGGTATTTGTTATCTATATTGATCAGATGGTTGGCAATGCGATAATGATGTTCATGAAGGATGCGCCCTTGGAAAGGCCTCAAACACATGACCTTTTTGGCCATGTACTAGAAGCTCTAGGAGCAAAAGTTCAAAGAGTCATTATTAATGATTTTAAAGATGAAGTTTATTTTGGGAGGTTAATCCTTAAAGTTGAGAATGAAATCGAGGAGAAAAAAATTCTCGAAATAGATGCCAGGTCCAGTGATTGTATTGCTCTTGCGGTTAAGTTTGACGCACCAGTATATGTGGCAAAAAAAGTTTTAGAAAAAACAGATGATGTTAGTGAGGTTTTTCACCGAGTCGAGTCAGGTGATCTTTCGCAAAAAGACGAACAGGATGATAATTTGATTGTATAATCACTTCAAGCGTCTCGGAGTTCCTTAATCGCTAACTTCATATCTGTTGATCTAAAGGTGTTTGTGCCAGCGACCATAATGTTGGCACCATGTTCTGCAGCAATCTTGGCTGTGCTTGCGGTAATTCCTCCATCTACTTGGATATGAAAATTTAAATCATTTTCTTCTCTTATTTTGGTGGCTTCTTTCACTTTAGGCATCGTTGCGTCATTCATGAATTGTTGCCCGCCAAAACCAGGCACGACAGTCATTATTAGTAGTATGTCAATTTGTCCTAGGAAAGGCTGGGCGATTTCTAAAGGTGTTTCTGGGTTTAATGCAAGGCCTACAGATATTCCTGAATCTTTAATCTTTTTTATAGTCTTATTAATATCATATTTTGGCTCTACGTGGATAGTAATGTTGCTCGATCCAGACTCTATGAATGCTTCAATATAGTTATCAGGTCTCTCAATCATTAGATGGGTGTCTAGGAAAGCATCAGGTACGATTTCACGAACATGTTTTACGAAGCTTGGACCAAACGAAATGTTTCTGACGAAGTGGCCATCCATGACATCTAAGTGCAACCAATCTCCTCCAGAGTTGATTGCCCTGATGCACTCATCACCCAGATTTTTCCAATTTGCAGCTAGCAAAGAAGGGGCGATAATCCTTTGGTTGAAATTAGCCATTTGTAGCTACTATCTTCTACACCTGAGATGAAGCAAGTCTCTGTCCTATTTAATTGATTAGTTTATTATGAATGAATTATCCGAAAGCTATTATCCTATTGACTTAAATAGTGATGAATATTTCATGAATGAAGCTATTAGAGAGGCAAAAAAAGCCCTGCGAAATGATGAAGTTCCCGTTGGCGCTGTTGTCGTCCATAATGGTGTAGTGATTGGGCGTGGATACAACCAGGTGGAAATGCTAAAGGACGCCACAGCTCATGCAGAAATGTTAGCTCTTAGTTCTGCTCAGGAGTATGTGGGAGACTGGCGCCTAAATGAGTGCGATTTGTATGTAACCAAAGAACCATGCGCGATGTGTGCCGGTGGAATTATTCATTGTAGGATTCGATCAGTTATATTCGGATGTTCTTCTCCAAAAGATGGTGCTGCCGGGGGTGGTTATATAAATCTTCTGAATCAGCCTACTTTAAATCATCGATCTGAAATAAGATCTGGTGTTTTAGCCGATTATTCCTCCCAGTTATTAAAAGAATTTTTTCAATCAGCTCGGTCTAATAGCAAAAAGAAAAATCAATAATCTTGAAGCAAGTAACTTTTTGGAAAAGTTGGATATAAATGATAAGTTGTTTTGTGAAAATATTTATAACAGTTTTTACTTTTTCGTTATTGCTCTCCTTTAAGGTATTGAGCAAGCCCAACGTTCTTTTCATACTCATTGATGATATGGGATGGATGGACCTGGGGTGTCAGGGGAATAAAAATCTTCGTACTCCTAATATTGATAATCTTGCTAAAGGGGGCATGCGTTTTACGGATGCTTACGCTCCGGCTCCTGTTTGCTCTCCAACGCGTGCTGCAATAATTACAGGTCAGTCACCGGCAAGGCTTCAAATTACGAATCATTTACCTCATCAGGATAGATTTACTCCTAAAGATTCTAAACTTCTTCCTGCGAAGATGCTGAATCATTTATCTCTTGAGTCTGAAACATTAGCTGAACGATTAAAAAAAGACGCTCATTATGCGACCGCATTTATAGGAAAATGGCATCTGTATACTGGTAGAGATAAAAAATATAATCCGCTTAATCAGGGTTTTGATATTAATATTGGGGGTTGTTCGTATGGTGGGCCACCAACCTTTTTCGATCCCTATAGAATTGATTTTTTACCAGACAGAAAAGAAGGGGAATATCTTCCAAATCGATTGGCCGATGAAGCCATTGCATTCATTAGTGAGCAAAACTCTAAGGATAAGCCATTCTTCGTTGCGTTGTGGAATTACACGGTCCACTGGCCGATGGAAGCTCCTGATAAATTAGTTGAAAAGTACAAAAACTTACCGGTAAAGGGATACCGGGACCACCGATATGCAGCAATGATTGAGGCTATGGATATTGCTATTGGAAAGGTCCTTAAATCTTTAGATGACCTCAATATCACTGAAGAAACTCTTGTCATATTTACCTCAGATAATGGTCCCTTTGGAGGCGTTGGTGATGCCAGTCCATTGAGGGCTGACAAGGGTCACTTGTATGAAGGAGGCATTAGAGTGCCTCTAATCGTTAGATGGCCAGGAAAAGTTGAAGCCGGGGCAGTTGAGGAAACTCCAGTCATACTCACGGACCTTCACCCAACTATTTTATCTGCAACGGGTTTAGATTTGAATTCAACTATTCCAAATGATGGTCATAATTTGTTACCTCTATTAAAAGGAAAAGAAAAATTAAATAATAGAGCAGTCTACTGGCATTATCCCAATTTTGCATTTCATCGTGATAATCGTTTGGGCTCAGCTATACGCGAAGGTGATCATAAGTTAATTCATTTTTATGATACTGATAGTGTTGAGCTTTATAATCTAAAAAATGATATAGGCGAAAAAAATGACCTATCAGGAAAAATGCCTCAATTAGCCTCTAGACTTAAAAACAAATTAAAAGTTTGGCTTCAAGATTCAGGTGCTGTGATGCCAACAAAAAGGTAATATTTTTAATGCTCAATTTAAGAAAGATTTCAAAATCAGTCGGTGGCCGGATTCTTTTTGAAGATGCTAGTTTAACAATTAACTATTCTGACTTCGTTGCACTTGTTGGGCCTAATGGGGCGGGTAAATCCACTCTTTTCAATATTATACTCTCTAAAGATAGTGCGGATACAGGTAATGTGCAGCGAGATGAGTGGACCACTGTTGGATTTCTTCCCCAGGAGGGTGAGGCGTTGGGAAACGAAACAGTTATCGAAATTGCCACTGGTAAAGCTGGAGCACTTGAAGAAATTGAAAGTAAGTTACAAGAACTTGAGGCCAGCGGGCAAATTGAATGTGCTGAATACTATGAGGCTCAGGCGAAATTCGATTCACTTAGTGACCCAGGACTAGAAGCCAAATCAAAAAAAATGCTTAGGGGTCTTGGTTACAAAGAATCAGACTTTAATCGAGAGGCCAAAGAAATGAGTGGGGGTTGGGTTATGCGAGCTCATCTTGCCAGAATTCTTGCAATGGAGCCTGATCTATTAATGCTTGATGAGCCAACTAACCATTTGGATCTTGAGGCATTGTTATGGTTTCAGCATTACCTGTCTAATTTTAGTGGTGCTGTACTTCTTATTTCTCATGATCGTTCATTCATGGATGATTTGGTTAAAGTGGTCTATGATATCGAGGATCAAAAACTTATTAGTTATAAAGGAAACTATTCAGCGTTTGAGATTGAAAAAGAAAATCGTTTCGAACAGCGTTTACAGGCTTGGAAGAATCAACAAAAGGAAATAGAAAAAAGCCAAGAATTTATAGACCGTTTTCGGTCTGTGGCTTCCAAAGCTGCTCAGGCTCAAAGCCGTCAAAGACAGCTTGATAAAATGGAAAAGTTGGAAAAACCAAAACCTATTCGCAAGCTTTTTAAGATTCAATTTCCGCAACCTTCAAGAAGTGGTCAGAGAGTGGTGAGTTTGAAGGGAATCGAAATGTCATACGGCAAAAATAAAATATACAATAACCTGAATGTCGATATTGAACGGGGAGACAGGATTGCACTAGTGGGGCCAAACGGAGCAGGAAAATCGACTTTAATTAAAATCATGGCAGGTGAAGTGGAGTTTCAGTCAGGTGAAAGAGATTTAGGGCATAATTGCCGTATTGGTTACTTTAGTCAGCACCGTGCTGCGACACTTGATCCAGAAAAAAGCGTTCTTGATGAATGTATTGAAGCTGCGATTGATTTGACAGCCGATGAATGTAGGGGTGTTTTAGGATCTTTTTTATTTAGAAAAGAGGACGTTTTCAAGAAAACGAAAGTTTTATCAGGAGGAGAAAAAAGTCGTTTAAATTTGGTAAAGTTTTTGCTTAATCCTCCGAACTTATTGTTAATGGATGAGCCAACTACCCACTTAGATTTAATCTCAATTGATGCTCTAATAGTTGCTCTCTCTAATTATGGGGGTTCGCTCGTTTTTATTTCTCACGATGTTAATTTTATCAGAAAATTAGGAAATAATGTTTGGCATATTAAAGATGGTAATCTTACCAAGTACGCTGGTGACTATGATTATTATCTAGAGAAAAGTGGAGGTATAGCCGATGCACGTGCTGCAATTACTAACTGAGTATTTTTGTAGTATTTATTTTATCGCCACAAACTCATTTTAAATATTGATATAAAAAACCCTTGCATTAGTCACAAAATATCCGAAATCCTTACTATGCCCCTATCTGAATCAGACAAACCCTATATTAAAACTGAAAGCGGTTTAGAGTACCGTTCACTTCAAGAGGGGCAAGGTGATAATCCCAATGCTTCGAGTACAGTTACTGTCCATTACATGGGTTGTTTTGAGAATGGTGAACAGTTTGATAGTTCCTATGAGAGAGGAGAACCTACTACCTTTCCGCTATCGGGCGTAATTGCTGGATGGACTGAGGGCCTTCAACTCATGAATACTGGCAGTAAATATCAGTTTAAAATACCTTATGAACTTGGTTATGGTGAAGCTGGTTATCCTGGGGTAATTCCTCCAAAATCGACTCTCTATTTTGAGATTGAATTAATTTCTTTTTAATGGTTTCTGGTAAGGTTCCACGAGTCATTGTCATTGGAGGTGGGGCTGCAGGTTTTTTTGGAGCCATAGCTTGTGCAGAAAATACTAAGGATGATGTTGATATACGTATCTTTGAAAAGAGTAGAAAATTTTTGAGTAAAGTTAAAATTTCCGGTGGTGGGCGATGCAATGTTACTCATGATCTGCAAGATCCACGGTCGTTTTTGGGACACTATCCTAGAGGGGAGCGAGAACTCATTGGTCCTTTTACTCGTTGGAATCAAGAAGACACAGTATGGTGGTTTAGAGAGCATGGAGTTGATCTTAAAACTGAGGATGATGGTCGCATTTTCCCCGTCTCTGATTCTTCACAAACAATAATTGATTCTTTAATATCTGCTGCCCGAGAGGGAAGTGTCAGTACGATAAATAATTGCACCGTTAACCGAATTACTAAATTAGGTGATGGTAGTTTTCAAATATATATCAATGGAGAGGAAAACCCTATAGAAGTGGATTTTATATTAATTGCCACTGGTGGAATAAGGTCGGCTAGTTCTCGGGAATTGCTTCATTCATTTGATCATAAATATTCGGATCCTGTTCCGTCGCTTTTTACGTTTGAGATTGAAGATTATACATTAAATGATTTGACTGGACTTTCTGTTACTAATGCTTGTGTTGAAGTTCCCTCATTGGGAATAAAGAATTATGGGCCTTTGCTAATTACCCACTGGGGGCTGAGTGGTCCTGTAATACTAAAGCTTTCTGCTTTAGGTGCGAGAGTGATGGAGGAGATAAATTATCAATTTATGATTAATCAGGATTTCATTATTTATGTAGTTAATATGAAAAAAGATATTAAACGAAAACAACACATAATAAATGAATTAACTAAACAACAAATAAAAAATTATGAAATTATTGAAGCAGTTGATGGTTCTTTAATGAATGAAAAGGAAATTTCAAATGAAACCTTTAGTGATGAGAATGGATTTAATAAATGGAATGTGAAAATGTCAAATGGTGAAATAGGATGTTCATTAAGTCATATAAAAGTTTACAAAAAATTAATA
>NZVD01000048.1 GCA_002701385.1 Rhodopirellula sp.
ATTACGCCGCAGGCCGCTGGCAAAAAATCAACCCATAACCCGATCCTGGCCTTCCTTGAGATGTCGCGGAAGCTCAACGATGAGCAGCTCGATGAGGCGGTGGAAGAAGCCAAGCAGGATGCCGTCCCGCTGGAGAACCTTCCTGAATTGATTCAGCAGTTGGAAGAGCGAATGAAGGAGGCGGCCTCCAAGCTTGATTTTGAAGAGGCTGCTAACTTGCGTGATCGAATTAAGCAGCTCAGGCAGAAGCTTGTGGGGAAAGCCTGATGTTTGGAAATGAGAGCCGCGTTCTGATCACGGGAGGAACAGGCAGCTTTGGCAAAGCCTTTGTGAGGACAGTTCTTGATCGATATCCCCAGATTAAGAGATTGGTTGTATTCAGTCGGGATGAACTAAAGCAGTGGGAAATGCAGCAGGAGTTTCCTGAGCATCAGTACCCTCAATTACGCTTCTTTTTAGGTGATGTACGGGATAGAGATCGTCTAAGGAGAGCATTAGAGGGAGTCGATACTGTTATTCATGCTGCAGCTTTAAAACAGGTGCCTGCTGCTGAATACAATCCTATTGAATTTATTAATACTAATGTTCTTGGTGGTGAAAATGTTGTGCAAGCTTGTTTGGATATGGACGTTGAGCGAGTTGTAGCATTAAGTACAGATAAGGCAGCGGCACCTGTCAACTTATACGGAGCGACCAAACTTTGCTCAGATAAATTATTTATTGCTGCTAACAATATTCGTGGGAAGCGCAACCTGCGATTCTCTGTTGTTCGATACGGAAATGTTATGGGCTCGAGGGGCTCGGTTATTCCTTTTTTCCTTGAACGTGCTCTGTCTGGAGTTTTGCCGATTACTGATTCGCAAATGACAAGATTTAATATTTCTTTGAAAGAGGGTGTAGAAATGGTGCTCTGGGCCTTGCAAAACGCCCTTGGCGGTGAATTGCTAGTTCCAAAAATTCCGAGTTATCGCATTACTGACGTTGCTGAAGCGATAGGACCCAGCTGCGAAAAGCCGATTGTGGGAATTCGTCCTGGAGAAAAAATACACGAAGAAATGATCACTGTCTCCGATAGCCCTACAACAATTGATCTTGGCTCTTATTACGCGATACTTCCCAGTGATGGCAGGTTGCTGCAGCGTTATCTGGCGGCTGACGTTAACCACTTGCAAGTACCACTAGATTTTGCCTACAACTCTGGTTCTAATCCTGATTTTCTCTCTGTGGAGCAGTTGCGCTTGTTGATCCTTGAGAACGTTGATCCTGGTTTTAGGCCCCTATGAGTAGCGAGGGCATGCCCTTTCTTCCCTATGGGCGCCAAACCATCACCGAGGCTGATATTGCCGCGGTTGTTGAGGTGCTCAATAGCTCCTTTCTGACTCAGGGGCCAATTGTTCCGGCTTTTGAGCAGGCGGTGGCTTCGAAGGTCGGTGCAAGTCATGCGGTGGCTGTAAACAGTGCCACCAGTGCCCTTCACCTCGCCTGCCTGGCCCTTGGACTGGGGCCAGGCGATCGGCTCTGGACATCACCGATCACGTTTGTGGCATCGGCCAATTGCGGCCGATATTGCGGCGCCGCGGTGGACTTTGTCGATATTGATTCTGCTACTGGGCTGATGAGTGTTTCAGCGTTAGCAGCAAAGCTTGAGCAGGCTGAACGGGAGGGTTCCTTGCCGAAGGTGGTGGTGCCCGTGCATCTCACGGGCAGCAGCTGCGATATGGCGTCGATTAATTCTCTGGCTGAACGCTATGGCTTTGCTGTGTTGGAAGATGCCAGCCATGCGATTGGAGGGGGCTACCAAGGAGAACCGGTGGGCAACTGCCGCTACAGTGCCATCACCGTATTTAGCTTTCACCCGGTGAAAATCATCACCACAGGGGAAGGCGGTCTGGCTACTACTAATGCCCCCGCGTTGGCGAAGCGCATGGCGCATCTGCGTAGTCATGGCATTACTAAAGAGGCGCAGCATTTTGAACGGCCAGCCTCGGGACCTTGGAGCTATGAGCAGCAAGAGCTGGGTTTCAATTACCGCATGACAGACCTGCATGCCGCTTTGGGTCTTAGCCAGCTCCAGCGTCTGGAGCAGATAGTGGCCGAGCGCCAGCGCCTCTTGCATCAGTACTCAATTCTTTTGGCTGATCTACCCTTGCAGTTACTAGAGATCCCCAAGAACGTCTATTCGGCACTGCATCTGGCAGTGATCCGGCTAGCAGATCACTGCCCTGTCCATCATCGGCGAGTGTTTGAAGGCCTCCGTGCTGCTGCAATCGGCGTGCAGTTGCATTACACCCCAGTTCATCTTCAGCCCTATTACCGGAGGGTTGGATTCCAGGAAGGCAATTTTCCGGAAGCCGAGGCCTATGCCAGCAACGCCATCAGCCTTCCCCTTTATCCCGGTTTGCACGAGGAAGATTTAGAGCGTGTGACAGGCACCCTCACCACCCTTTTGAGGTCATGACGCCCCAGCTCTGCTTGGGCACAGCGCAGTTTGGTTTGGTTTACGGCATCACTAATTCGGTTGGTCAGGTAACGGAAGCTGAAGTTGCACAATTGTTGGCCCAGGCAAATGTCGCTGGGATTTGCTGGCTTGATACTGCTCAGGCCTATGGCAATGCGGAGGCAGTTCTCGGGCGGAACTTACCCGCTGCCCATCGATTCCAATTCATCAGCAAACTGCCTGCTCAGCCGTTGCTCAGATTCAGCCCTGACGATGCAAAGTCCTGGGAGCAGGCCTTTTCCCTTACTTGTCAGCAGATGCGCGTGCAGGGCCTGAATAGTTTGCTGCTGCACACCTCTGCAGATCTGCGCAAGGCTGGAGGCCAATATCTCGAGGAATGGCTGCTGGGCCTGCGTGAGCGTGGACTGGTGCAGCGGATTGGCGTCTCGATCTACACAGCAGAGGATCTGGAGGGGGTGAATCCGGAGCTGCTCGATTTGGTTCAGTTGCCCCTCTCTTTGTTTGATCAGCGGTTGCTTCAAGACGGCACTTTGGCCAGCCTTCGCGCGAGTGGTACGGCGATCCACGCTCGCAGTCTCTACTTGCAAGGCCTCTTGCTCACGCCAGCTGCTCAATGGCCCGGTTGGGTGAGTGCTGAGGTGCGAGCTCATCAACAGGCCTTGGAGTCCCTTGCATTGCAGCGAGGTTGCCGCTTGATTGATCTTGCTCTGGGTTTTGCCAGGGATCAGATGGATCTTGAGGCAGTGGTTCTGGGGCTTTGCAGTGTTCAAGAGCTCAGGGAGCTAAACGCAGCTTGGACGTCAAGCTCACCCTGGCAAGGGAGTGAATGGCAGAGCTGGGCGCTAGAAGATCCAACTATTCTCGACCCGCGTCGTTGGCCGCACTGATTTATGGGTGCTCCCTTTTCCAAAGCACTTAAGCGCTGCAGTCGCTGCCTGCTTCCTGAAACCCATGAAACTTTGGTGCTCGATGCCGAAGGTATATGCAATGTGTGTCGCGCCCAGGAGGTGAAAGCCGAGATCGACTGGCCGGAGCGATTAGATCAGCTCGATGCCCTGGTGGCTGAGTACCGGGGCCGTTACCGCTACGACTGTTTGGTGCCTTTTAGCGGCGGTAAAGACAGCACCTGGACTCTCCATTATCTGTTGAAGCGGTATCCAGGCCTCAAACCCTTGGTGGTCCGTTTCAATCACGGTTTTTTGCGTCCCAATTTGAGGGCCAATTGTGATCGCGTTTTCCGCAAGCTTGGTGTGGATGTCCATGATTTCACCCCTAGCTGGAAGGTGGTGCAGCGGTTGATGTTGCAAGCCTTCTTGGAGAAGGGTGACTTCTGCTGGCACTGCCACACCGGCATCTTTGCCTATCCAATGCAGGTGGCCATTAAGGAGCAAGTTCCATTGATTTTCTGGGGCGAACCTTCCGCTGAGTACACCGCTTACTACAGCTATGACCAGCCTGAGCAGGTGGATGAAGAGCGTTTCAATCGCTACGTAAATCTCGGCATTTCAGCGGAGGACATGTTGGTCCGTTTGGACGGTTTTCTCGATGAACGCGATCTTGAGCCTTTCCGCTACCCATCACTCAAGGACCTTCGCACTTTGGGGTACCGCTCTGTCTGCCTGGGTAGTTATATCCCTTGGGATGTAAAAATGCAGGTTGAGAAAATTCGTTCTGAACTTGGCTGGCAGGGGGATGTAGTTGAAAATGTCCCTGAGGAGTTCAACTATGAAAAAATCGAATGTTGGATGCAGGGAGTCCGTGATTTCATCAAATACATCAAGCGTGGATACACGCGCCCCACGCACTTAGCTGCCATCGACTTGCGCAACCAGCGGATTACAAAACAAGAGGCTCAATCAATGATTCGTCAGTTTGAGGGAAGACGTCCTCCAAGCCTTGATTTATTTCTGGAGTATGTAGGCTTGTCCGAAGAGGAGTTTTATGTCATAGCAATAGGCCACCAGGTGTCTCCTTGGCAGTTTGATCCATCTGAGATTCGTCAAGGTGAAACCACGCCTGATTTCCAATCATGGCTACGAGGTGATGGCCTTAACCCCGCAGATGCTGAAGTTCAGGTAAGCCGCTGGGCCGAAACTTGCGCCAGTTGTGGATCTTCAAGTGGTTGCAGTGCTGGATGAGCCGTCCCAATGTGCTGGTAATTGATGCCGGACTCGGCAATATCGGGTCTGTCCTGGCTGCGCTTCAGAGGCAGGATTGCCTTGCAGAGCGGTTGGGAACACCAACTACGTCACAGTCCTCGTGCGATTACACCCACGTAATACTTCCTGGGGTCGGCTCCTTTGCTGCTGGCATGCAGGCTTTGCGGGACTCAGGCTGGGAGGGCTGGATCAAGGAAGTCTGGTTCGAGATGAATCGTCCGTTTCTTGGGATTTGTTTGGGAATGCAGCTTCTGGCTAGTGAGGGAACGGAGGGCTCGTCGGAGAATTCTTCCGTTGCCGGTTTGGATCTAATCCCTGGTCGTGTAGATCGCCTTAATGCTGATCCGGATCTTGTTCTCCCTCATGTGGGCTGGAATGCTTTGCATTGGCATACGCCATCTGGAGCACTTTCTCAGGGTTTGCCAGAGGGTGGGGATATGTACTTCGTTCACAGCTACACCTTCCAGCCCCGCGATCCATCCCATCGGTTGGCTTTCTCTGATTATGGTCAGCAATTCACAGCAGTAGTTGGTCGAGATTCCTTTTATGGCGTGCAGTTTCACCCTGAAAAGAGTCAGCGGCTCGGGCGCTGTCTCCTGGAAAACTTCCTCGCATTGCCAGCATGCTGAAGCGCCGTCTGATTCCTAAGCTGCAGCTTGGCTTGCGCAAGAGTTTTCGTGGTGCCCAACCGGTACTTGTAGTTACTCGTCAGTTTGGTAACCGCCGCGCCATCGGCAACCCACTTTCCCAAGCCAAAATCTACGAAGCGCAGCTTGCTGATGAGTTGATTCTGGTGGATCTCGAGCGCACCGAGGAGAGTTGGCCAATGCTGTTAGATACATTGGAAGCAGTTTCCGAAGCCCTTGCTACACCACTTGCTGTGGGCGGTGGAGTGCACACTTTGGAGCAGGTGCAGGCTTTACTCGATCGTGGCGCCGACAAAGTGGTGCTCAATAGTGCGGCTCTCGAGCAACCGGAATTAATTGATCGTGTCGCGACCGCATATGGCGCTCAGTGTGTGGTGCTTAGTTTGGATGCACGTCCCCAACCGGAAGGTGGCTGGCGGGTTTGGTCGGAGGGCGGCAGCCTGGATGGGCGGCGAGAGGTTCTGTCGTGGGCGCGTGAGGCTACCGATCGTGGAGCAGGTGAGGTATTGGTGACCGCAATTGAGCGTGATGGCACAGGGGAGGGCCTCGACCTTGGTCTCACAGCCGCTCTGGCGGAGAACCTGTTTGTGCCGGTCATCGCTTCAGGTGGTTGTGGACTGGCACAGCACTTTGTCGAGGGCTATGAAGCAGGTGCTGCCGCCGTTGCCGCCGGTACTTTCTTCTGCCAACGCGATCAGAATCCGATGCAGTGCCGGTCTCACATCCGTAATGCCGGGCTGCCGATTCGGCTGGAGGTCTGAGGGTGCTGCAATCGTCTCGCCTGTTACTACGGGCTCTCGAGCCTGGCGATCTCAATGACACTTACTTGAGTTGGCTAAATAATCCTGCGGTGAATCGTTATTTGGAAACTCGTTTCCTGCCGCAGAGCCTCGAAGCCCTCCAGGCCTATTGGCAAGACCACCGTGATAATTCCTCAAGCCCCTGGTTCGCCATCTGTTTAGCGAGCGAGGGGCGCCACATTGGCAACATCAAATTGGGCCCAATCCAGTGGTTGCACCGCCGTGCTGATCTCAGCCTTTTCATTGGCGAACGCGGGTGCTGGGGTCAGGGCTATGCCAGCGAAGCCATTGCGCTAGTTCGTGATTGGGCCTTTGGCGAGCTGGATTTGCAGAAACTCAACGCTGGCATTTACGCCGGCAATCTCGGCAGCCGCCGTGCTTTTGAGAAGTGTGGATTTGAACTGGAAGGAACCCTGCGGCAGGAGGTGGTGAGTGCCGGGCAGCGGCTGGATGTTTGGCGCCTTGGACTTACCCGCAGCCGCTGGAGCCTATCCCCATGAGCACCCTCGCCATTGTTCAAGCTCGTACCTCTTCATCTCGATTGCCATCCAAGGTGCTCTTGCCGATAGGCACCAAACCGATGGTTCTTTACCAGCTGGAGCGCCTGCAACGCTGCAGGTGCTTGGATCGTCTAGTCCTCGCGACCTCGGATGACAGCTCCGATGATCTGTTGGCCGATGTGGTGAGTCAAGCAGGTTTCTCTGTGTTCAGAGGTGACCTCAACGACGTACTTGAGCGCTTTCGTGCCTGCGTAGCTAAAGAGCAGGCCACAACGGTTGTACGTCTCACCGCTGATTGTCCACTCAGCGATCCAGCTTTAATTGATGAATTGGTCGATGTCTTTGCAAATGGTGATTGGGATTATTTAGCTAACTGTGCCGATGAGCAGCAGCTGAGTGTTCCGGATGGTTTTGATGCCGAAGTATTCCGTGCTGAGTTGTTGGAGCATGCTGCCAGAGAAGCGTTGTTGCCGTCGGAGCGGGAGCATGTCACTCCCTGGTTCCGCAGCGCCAGCGCTGGACTGCGCTGGGCGCATTTCCGGCATCAGCCGGTACGCCCTTTTTTCCGCGTCACTGTGGATGATTCGGTTGATTTGGAGGTGGTACGCGAGATTGTTGGAGCTCTGGAGCCTCAGGATCCGGCGTTCGGTGTGGATGCTGTCGTTAAGCATTTAGAGCAGCATCCTGAGCTTGCAGCCCGCAACCTGTCCACGGTGCGCAATGAGGGATTTTTGAGCTCTCTGGCTGAAGATGAGGCACAGGCCCAGCCAATGGCAAAGGGTCAGAGACAGGGACAGGAGCTCTGGAGCCGCGCCAAGCGTGTGATCCCCGGGGGCAACATGCTCCTCTCGAAAAGGGCGGAGATGTTTCTGCCGGAGCAGTGGCCGGCTTATTTCTCACGCGTTAAGGGTTGCCGGGTATGGGATCTCGACGGCCGTGAGCTTATTGATATGAGCATCATGGGGATCGGGACCAATCTCCTCGGTTATGGCCACCCCGAGGTGGATGCGGCCGTGGCGGCGACTGTTGCAGCCGGCAACATGAGCACCCTGAATTGTCCAGAGGAGGTTTGGCTGGCTGAACGGCTGGTTGCTATGCATCCTTGGTCTGAGATGGTTCGCTTCGCGCGGAGCGGCGGCGAGGCGAATGCCATCGCGATCCGCATTGCCCGTGCTTCTACAGGCCGAGATACGATCGCCATTTGTGGTTATCACGGCTGGCACGACTGGTATCTGGCCACCAATCTTCAGAACGATTCCGGATTGGAGGAGCACCTGTTGCCGGGTCTGGAACCCAATGGCGTGCCAAGCGGTCTTGCGGGCACTGTGCAGCCCTTCAGTTTCAATCGCTTGGATCAGCTCGAGAGCATCGCTACCACCCATGATCTGGCAGCCGTGAAGATGGAGGTGCAGCGCAGCAGTCCTCCTGACCCCGGTTTTCTGGAGGGCGTTCGTGAGCTATGCACGCGTCAAGGCATTGTCCTGATCTTCGATGAATGCACTTCAGGTTTCCGTGAAACCTTCGGTGGCTTGCATCTGAAATACGGCGTTGAGCCCGATATGGCGATGTTCGGCAAAGCCCTTGGCAATGGCTACGCCATCACGGCCGTCATTGGTCGCCGCGCAGTGATGGAAGCTGCCCAGAACACTTTCATCAGCAGCACCTTCTGGACCGAGCGTATTGGCCCAACGGCTGCTCTAAAAACTCTCGAGGTAATGGAGCGCGAGCAAAGTTGGGATTTTGTGACGAGCATTGGATGCATGTTGCGTAATTCCTGGCAATCCTTAGCTGACTCTCACGGATTAGAGATTAGTCACAATGGCTTGGCTGCTCTTTCTGGATTTTCATTTAATAGCTCTCATTCGCTTGAGTATAAAACATTAATTTCGCAGGAAATGTTGAAGCGTGACTATCTAGCATCGACCAGTTGTTATGTTTCTCTTGCCCATACCCCTGATATTATTGACCGATACCTTGATGCACTTGATTCAGTTTTTTCTCGCATTGCTGAATGTGAGGCGGGTCGCCCTATTCAATCTTTACTGGAAGGACCTGTTTGTCATGGAGGTTTTAAACGATTGAATTGAATTGTGTTTCCCTAATGTCATCATTCCATTGACTTTTCTTGGTAATCTGAATGTTTCTAAATGTGCTCCAGCAATGAAGATAGTGCATTTCGTCATGTCACCTAATTGTTGCGAGAGTATTTGTTTCCATGAAATCCATCATTATTCGAGTTGATTCGTCTCTTTCAATTGGAAGCGGTCATGTCATGCGTTGTAGAACCTTGGCAAAGCAGCTTCAAAACAGTGGAGCTGAGATTTATTTTTTGTGTAGACCAAAAAAAGCAGATTTAATTAGCTTCTTAAAGCTTGATTTCACCGTATTAGTTCTTCCTGAATACTCCACTGTCTCTCCGGCAGTATCTGATGAAACCTCCTTGATAGGTCGAGATCTTTACGTGTCTTGGTTGGGTTGCAGCGAAGAGCAAGATGCTTCTGATTGCTCTGAGCTACTTAATCAATCAGGCTTGTTGGATATTGATTGGATTATTGTTGATCATTACAGCCTTGGTGCTGAGTGGGAGTCAGCAATGATTAATTCTTTTGATCCTTCTAAGGTGCCAAAAATTATGGTTATAGATGACTTGGCAGATCGAGTGCATCTTGCTGATTGTTTATTAGATCAAAGCTACTTTGGACTTCAAACTCAGCACAGATATCGGGACCTGGTTAATGTGCAGTGCCGTCAATTTTTGGGTCCTCATTTTGCGCTTCTCTCCCCGGAATATCCTTGCCTGCACCCTTTAATCCCAGATCGTAGATCTCTTAATCGTGTTCTTATTTTTTTCGGTGGCTCTGATCCTTTAAATCTTACTACTCGTGCTCTTAAAGCTTTTCTGGAGCTTGGATTGCCTCACATTTTCTTGGATGTAGTTATTGGATCTCAATCACCTTTTAAAGAAGAGATTGTGAAGTTAGTTTCTCGGCTTTCCTCAGCGACTCTTCATCATTCTCTTCCTAGCTTGGCTGGTTTGATTTGTAGAGCTGATCTTGCCATTGGTTCTTCTGGATCAACCAGTTGGGAGAGAGCCTGTTTAGGACTGCCTTCTCTTGTCGTGACATGCGCGGATAATCAAGTACCTATTGCTGAGTCTATGAATGATGAGGGTCTCATCCATTACCTAGGACCAGCTGAAACTGTTACTGTTAACATCCTTAAAGAAGCTATCAAGAAGTCCGTTCTTGCTTTTAGTCATGGTTCATTGCCTGATAGTGGTCGTTGGCTTACAGATGGGTGGGGCACTTTGCGCGTGTCTACATTTCTCTTGGGTCCACAACTCCCACTTTCTCTCAGGCCCGCAACAATTAATGATGAAGCCTTAATACTTAGGTGGTCAAATGATCCACAGGTACGCTCTCTTAGCTTGTCAACAGATTTAATTTCATCATCTGATCACCATGATTGGTTTATTTCAAGCCTGAAGAATCCTAATCGTTTGTTGTTCATTGCAATTGACCCTACTGGCTGCCCTTTGGGTCAAATGCGTTTTGATCGGGTGAAAGTAAGCCATACTTCTTCCAATTATCACGTTCTTATTAGCTTCTCATTAGACAGATGTGCCCGTGGTTTTGGTCTCGCTTCTGATTTTGTTATTCACGGTTTAGAAGCTCTGCAATCTAAATGGGGATCTTCTCTTCAGGTGATTGCGGAGGTACTTGAAGAGAATCTGCCTAGTCAGGCTACTTTTGCTCGTGTTGGTTTCACCAAAGACATCACACTTCACCAAAACCTTTCTCGCAAGGTCACACGGTGGGTGTGGAGGTCATCGGATTCCTGTTAGATGATAATCTTAATGCCTGAATTTCTAGTATCGTCTTGTCATTCGCTAATTCTCATCTCATCGCTTATTGATTCCTGCCGTTGCACTTGTAGTCCCCACTGTTTTACTTCCTCACGGAATTTCCGATATGGTTTAGGAAAGCTTTCTATCAACTACTATGTTGTTGTGTAGACTTGCTCTGTTGCTGGACCTTGCTGCATCCTCGCTTTTTTTATTGATATGTGCATTCAAATATCAGATTCCTTTATTGGTAGATATCATCAACCCTTCGTGATTGCTGAGATGAGTGGCAATCACAATCAAAGTCTTGACCGAGCTCTTGCCATTGTTCAAGCTGCTGCAGATGCTGGTGCCCATGCCATCAAGCTTCAGACTTATACAGCAGATACGATGACTTTGAATATTCGCGGTGGAAACTTTGAAATTAAAGATCCTAACTCTCTTTGGTCGGGTAAAAATCTCCATGATCTCTACCAACAAGCCCATACGCCTTGGGAGTGGCATGGACCAATCTTTGATTTTGCCAAAAGCCTTGGATTGATTTGCTTTAGCTCACCTTTTGACGAGTCAGCTATTGATTTTCTTGAAACCTTGGATGTACCTGCATACAAAATAGCTAGTTTTGAGAATAATCATCTTCCTTTGATTTCTAAGGCTGCTTCTACTGGTAAACCGCTTATTGTCTCAACAGGAATGGCCACACTTGGTGAATTAGAACAAGCTGTTTCCACAGCCCGCAGTGCTGGTTGTCAAAACTTAGTTTTATTAAAGTGCACTAGTACTTATCCCGCGACTCCTGAAAACACAAATATTTCTACTATCCCTCACTTGCGAAATCTTTTTAATGTTGAAGTTGGTCTAAGCGATCATACAAAAGGTTTAGGCGTATCTGTAGCTTCAGTTGCATTGGGAGCATCCGTCATCGAGAAGCATTTCACATTGTCTAGAGCTGATGGCGGTGTTGACAGCGCATTTTCATTAGAGCCTAATGAGCTCAGCTCTCTTGTTGTGGAAACCAAAAGAGCTTGGCAATCTCTTGGAACTGTTTCCTATGGCCCAAGTAAGGCAGAGGAAAAAAGCCGCTTATTCAGGCGATCAATTTATGTCTGTAAGGATGTAGCCGAAGGAGACTTATTTGATGAAACTAATATTCGGATTATCCGTCCTGGTGATGGAGCTCCGCCTTCTTTTTATTCAGAGATAATCGGGAAACGTGCTCGTAAGAATTATTCTGCAGGCATGCCTTTGAGTTTGGATCAACTTCTCTAAAAAGGAGATTCT
Source organism: Rhodopirellula sp. (assembly GCA_002701385.1). GTDB lineage: Bacteria > Planctomycetota > Planctomycetia > Pirellulales > Pirellulaceae > UBA721. The sequence continues at coordinate 11,690 of NZVD01000048.1, forward strand.
GTGCCTTTTGCTTGATACCGTTTCTCTCCATTGAGGCCAAAGGCTTGATGCACTGCCTTTAAAGCTTCTATTCCATCGTCTTCTTGGACTACGCAACTGATGCGGATCTCGCTTGTAGCGATCATTTCAATGTTGATACCAGCTTCCGCGACAGCCTTAAACATCTTCGCTGCACTCCCAGGTGTTGATGGCATGCCAGCGCCAACGGCACTGACCCGGGCAATTGCCTTGCCTGCAACGAGCTCTGCGCCAGGCCACAGTTTGAGCAACGGCCTGAGAGCCTCACTGGCTTGGCTCAGATCATCACGTGGCAGCGTGAAAGCAATGTCGCGGCAGAGACCAAGATCGCTTTGGCGTTGACGTTCTGATTGCACGATGGTGTCGAGGCTGATGCTGGCATCGGCCAGGGCCCGGCAGAGTGCCGCCGCCGATCCCGGGCGATCTGGTACTGAGGTCACCGTGAGTTGAGCTTGATCGCTATCGAGGGCCACACCCCGCACATCGGGTTCTCCTTCTCCACGAGGTAAGGGGTTGTGCTGCAGCTGGTGATCACCCAGTTCAAAACCTTGAGCAGCGGTGCGCAAGGCTTTGGCAGCTTGTTCACCCTGAATCAGGCAGCTCACCTTCACTTCACTGGTGGCGATCATCCGCAGGCTGATGCCTACCTTGCTCAGTCCGTCAAACAGCTGGGCAGCGACTCCAGGTCGCCCCATGATCCCGGCACCGCCGATGCTGAGTTTGGCTAGCCCAGTTTGCACCTGCAGCTGACTTCCTTCGCTCATGTGCTGTCGGCAGAATGCCTCAGCCGCCGGTAGTTCAGCTTCTGCCAACGTGAAGGCGATGTCATTGCTATTACCGTCGTGTGTGGCTTGCACAATCAGGTCAACGTTGAGACCAGCAGCGCCAAGCCCTTCAAATAAGCGAGCGGCAACTCCAGGTTCATCCGGTACGTGGGCTAGCGCCACCACGGCTTGACCTTCCAACAGTTCTGCTCGGTCCACGGGCTTTCCCAGTTCCAATCCTTCGCTGCCAATCCTTCGGCTTGGTTGGCTGAAGAGTCGTGTTCCTGGCTCATCGCTCCAACTGGATCGCACAATTAGAGAGACCCCGTAATTCCTAGCGATTTCTACCGCCCTTGGGTGCAACACAGCTGCACCCAGACTGGCCAGCTCTAACATTTCATCGCAGCTCACCTGGGGCATCAGTTGCGCCTCAGGCACCTTACGGGGATCAGTGGTCAACACACCTGGCACGTCGGTGTAGATCTCACATGCATCTGCATCCAGTGCTGCCGCCAGCGCAACTGCTGATGTGTCGGAACCGCCGCGTCCAAGAGTTGTAATTTCGGGAGTACCAGCGCTGCCCGCACTTGTGCCTTGAAATCCAGCGACTACTACAACATTCCCTTCACTTAGTCTTTTTCTTATTCTTTCTGTCCGCACTTCTAGAATTCTTGCCTTCCCGTGAGTTGATTCAGTAACAATCCCAACTTGAGGTCCTGTCATTGATACGGCCCGACAACCTTCTGCTTGAAGGGCCATAGACAATAAAGCGATTGAAACTTGCTCACCTGTTGCTAAAAGCATGTCCATCTCGCGTTGAGGTGGCTTTGATGTAATAGAGCGCGCCAAATTAGTTAATTCATCAGTGCTGTGCCCCATGGCTGATACAACAACAACCAAATCATGACCCTCAGATTTAACCGAGGCAATACGTTGGGCAATTGCTTTTATGCGTTCGATATTGCCTACAGAGGTGCCTCCATATTTTTGCAGGTATAGTGCCATTGCTGTTGCTCTAACTTCGGCGAATCTAGTTTACTTCAGGCACTCCACCTAACTGCCGTATTTGTCAGAAACCATAGATATGCTAAATTAGGATTATCTACGGCTGGACCATAAATGACTAAATCTGACCTGTCAACCGAGTCTTATACTAATCGTCTTCAGAGCTTTATAAAAGACGACTATTTCGCGAAATTGTTTAAAAAGTTTGGCTCTGAGTTTATTGACTATCGTCAAAGATGGGATCGAGCCTCATCTGCTAGTCACCTTGACGATTGTGTGGGGCCAATTCACATAGACCTTGAGTTGAGTAATTCTTGCAATTATAGGTGTAGTTTCTGTCCATATAGTGTTCCTAAGCCTCAAAGGCCAAAGGGATTCAATTCTGATTTGTCTAATATTATGATGCCTATGAAATTAGTTACTAAGGCTCTTACTGAGTCTGCTGCTTTAGGAGCACGTGCTCTTGAGCTTGGTTACAATACTGAGCCTCTTTTATATCCACACCTTTTTGAAGTTATTAAGCTTGCACGAAATCTAGGTTTTGTCGACATAAGAATGGGCACCAATGGGAGTTTGCTTGAACCTAAGCTTTCAGCAAAACTCATTGAAGCAGGCCTCACTCAGCTTCAGGTATCTGTAGATGCTATTGATGAGGATACCTATAAACTTTCACGTAATAGTATGCTATATAATAAAGTTGTATTTAATATCAAGAGATTCCTTGATATAAGGAGGTCTTTGGCATCTGATCTACCGCTTCTTAGGTTGACCTATGTAATGACCCCCCAAAATCGCAAAAATTCAGATCAATTCTTAGAGCAGTGGGGCGATTTGGCTGATCAAGTCACCTTGCAAGATCTTTTTGTTTACGAAAATGTCAATGAACAAAATTCAGGAGTCTCCGATGCAGCACCTTTAACTTTGCATTCAAATGACATTAATACTGATTCTAACTGTTATATGCCTAAAGTCCGCCTTTCAATCAAGTCTGATGGCACAGTGCATCCGTGCTGCACCGTGCCTGGCATGTCCTTAAAGGTTGGCAATTTAAACGAAATGTCCATTTCTGATATTTGGAATTCGCCATCATTTATGCGTATCAGATCATCTCATATTGATGGTACCTGGAAAGCTAACAAGATCTGTTCCGATTGTATGTCTAATGCATTTTAATTAGATGCTCTCCTTCGATAGCTTAAACCTACCAGCTCATGCTTGTAAATCAAAGCGTATATTGATTTGTGAGGCATGGAATCTAACACCGCATCTTGAAACTGGTCTTGAGATTGCTATACAATTAGCAAATTCTGGATCTTCAATAGATTACTTACATATAGGAGACATTATACCTAATTTTGAGTTACAAAATCATCGAGGAGCAGGGAAACGGGAAAAACTTCTTGGCTATTGGATGACTCCTCAAGCTCGGGCTTCTAGTGTTCTTAATCAATTATCTAATAAATTGAAATTAGATATTAGAGTCTTGGATCCAGCCGATTATCGTCCATACGTTTATTCGTCTTTTAAATTAGATCGTAATCTCCATTCTTTAGATCAACTTCTGGCTCTTACTTGGAGTGAATCACCACTCTTTGGCATCTCTATTGTTAGCACTCTTGCTTCAATGATTCGGGATAGTGAAATTAACCTATCTGAGCATATCCCTCTAATTGAGGGTCTTGCAAATATCTATATCTCCTCTTTTAACATTGTAAGCCACCTTCTTGCTAGTACATCATATTCATCTCTTATATTATTTAATGGCCGGCTAACTTCTGTCAAAGGAATGGTTGCTGCCTCTACTGATGCATCTGTTCCAGTTCTATATCATGAGCGTGGCGCATCTTCTTCACGCTTTGTTTTACAAAGTTATCAAACTCACGATGCATTAAAAGTCCAAAACCATATGCTTTCGCAATGGAATCAGAATGTTCATCTTGAGCAAACCCACAGTATTGCAAACTCTTTTTTTCACAACCAATCTGCGGGCAAAGATACATTTTGGACAAATGCAGCTTTTAATGATGCTAACTATTCAGAACTCTCATCTATAATTATGAAAGCAAGAAGCTGTTCACCCAAGCAGATTGTTGTCGCATTTTTCCCGAGTTGCGACGATGAATTCCTCTCTGTTGGTGATGTTTTCCAAGGAAAAAAATATGAATGGATTGACCAATTAGAAGCTTTATCGGTTCTTATCAGTATTATCAATGAACTCGGCTTTTCTTTGATAGTACGCAATCATCCTGGCTTATCGTCTAAATCGACTCGCCTCCAATTGCAGTGGGATGAGCTTCAGGCCTCGGATCAAATATTTGATGATGTCATATTTATTCCAAGTACTAGCTCCATTTCTAGCTACCACCTTTTGGATGGTGTGGATGCTGTTGTGAGTTACGGATCTACTATTGGAATTGAAGCAGTTTATCGGTCTAAGCCTTCAATTATCATGTGCGATGCATTTTATGACTCCATTGGAGCAACTGTTTATCAACCTACCAATATTCAAGAGTTAAAGGAAACACTTAAATCTATCCAAGATTTGCTTGTAGTACCCGAAAGTGCATTGCCATTTGGCTACCATTCAATGACGAATGGACATAAATATATTTATTATCAACCAGACGGCCTTTATGATGGAACTTTTTGCGGACATAGGTTTAATCATTACCCCGTAACTCCTCTCCATTCCTTTCTTTCACATTCAAAGCATTACCTCAGATCTTGTTTGTCACTGTTCCGATATCCTTCTACTATTCAATGATAAAACTACTCTTCCACTAATATAGTTGAATTTTGCAGGTATTTCTGATTTTCTATGCATCTCTCTTCTTCACGATTATCGAATATTTGCTCACATTTTGCGGATTTCTTGAATTCCGGGAGTCGGCACTCCTCTTTTTCGCCTTCCTCATTTAAGATTTCGGCAACCCTTGAACTCACTCAGTTACTTCAAGATATTAAATCTGTAGACGAAGTTTTAATAGGTTCCTCAGCCCGTCTCTCTCTCGTTACTTTGTCTGTTGACTACATTAACCAGCTCCTTAATTATATTGTTGAATCTGACGAAAGTTCAATAGAAGTTGTCCTTTCCAGGAATAACCTTGCCTTATCCAACACTTCTAGTGAAGCTCCATTTGTATATCAGCTTGTTGAAACTAGGCTTTTATTTAAGATGAGGCCGGCTATAGATTCTCTCAAATATATATTCCTCCCTTCATATTCTTCTTTTCTCATACCATATAGCTTCTTCATTGGATCCGTACAGTCTCTTTGGGTTGCGCGGAACTTTGGATGCACTTTGACATCAAGGCTAAAGGAATTTCTCTTTTGGCAGCGTGTCCTCACCCTTTTCCGAGCACGTGACCCACATATTGATAAAGTCCTTGAAAAAACTCTTTCTGACCATACTCTCCTACCGAGCAATTCATTTTCAGTAAGGACTAAGCAGTTGAATAGTTTTATAAAGCACCAAAAAATATCCACTTCAACTGGATACAGTTTTTGTGCCTTTGGGCACTGTCTAAATGCATATGAGAATATTTCCCGTCTCTTATTTTCTGATTCCTTTGAGCAGCATCATAAAATTTTCTTGGGACCGTCTTTTGTGGCTAATTCGGCAATTGCAACCTTAATTACTTTGCGTGCATCCCAGTCTCCTAATAAGTGTGACGTTTACATCTCTGATCACCTTATGCTCAAATCCATTACTCACCAGACTGCAGATCAATTATCTTTAGATGACCCTGGACTTCTTAATCAGATCAAATTAGAAACATGGTCGCATAATAGATCTGACTATTTTTCGCCCCTAGAACTTGATGAGGAAGTTTTCGCCTCCATAGCTTCTCAATATAACCATAAATTGTATGTTCATAATCGACCGTATGTTTGTTTGTTCCTTAACGATGGCGCATTTAAGAAAGAATCACTTAATTTAAATCCTAACAGCGATCGCTCTGTTGACTGTCAGCAATATGTTGACATTGTTCATCAACTTATTGCACATGGCTACGATGTAGTACGCATTGGTGACTCTTCCCAAGCACCCTTGCGACTAACAAGTCCACATTACTTCGAGTATTCGCATTCTCCATATAAGTCTGATCTAAATGACCTATATATCGTTGCTCATTGTTCTTTTCTGGTTGTTGGAGGAGGAGGTGGTGGTGCTAATATTGGCGATTGTTTTTCTAAGCATACTCTCTTTATTGACTTCCCAATCGTCAGAAGAGGATTATATACCCCCCTTGGTGTGACAATTCCTCAAGCCTATCTATATAACAACCAGGCCATCACTATTCAGCAACTTCTACAATTAACACCTGGTGGTTGCCACAACTCAATCGCCCTCCAATCCCATGGCATTAAATGGATTCCTGCTGATCGTGATCTTGTATTTAGTGCAGTAGATCAGTTTATTTCCTGTATCGAATCTTCAACGGCTGTTATTGCATTAGATACTACATTTCAAACAATTCAATTTGATTATTTTAGTCAGACATTTCCTGTGCGAATTGCCTGCTAGTTTTACTATCTTCTGTCGGTTTTGTTATAATAGCTTTTTACTTTTTCAAAATCTGCCAATGTTTCTTGGTCTTCACGGTAGCTTCTTAGCATAATTAGGCACCACTTAAGTCTCACTAAAACTCTTATATCCTTTAGCCTATCTATCCAGCTGTCATGTGTCAATTCTAGTTGTATTAATGACTCGATAAATTCTCCACTCTGTTTCAACGTAAATTGATACTCAGGCTGTTCGATCCAATCACAGACTTGCTTGCTCATATCATCTTTGCCAGCATATTCAAAATCAAAAAATAATAATCTATTGTCGTCACTTCGGATAGTGTTGTGAATTCCTACGTCCGATGGTGACACCACCAACTGGTGGCTATGTATTTGCCAATGAGCTTTGTCTTCAATTCTCTTCGCAAATAACGACAGCTCATTGTCAATCGATGGCACTAAGTTCTCTTCAACCCACTTCTTGATTTCATCTCTTAGCTTATTTCCTGCTTTTGTTTTCTGGAGGAGCATCTTTTTTCTGAGGATGTCTCTTACTAATGACTGATGACTGACGATTGCCTCTGAAGCTAATTCAATCTTTTTGGCGTAACTTTTGTATCTGCGATTATTTAATCTACTAATAAAATTGACAATCTGGCTTATATCTCGATCGCATAAATAGTCAATATGCCTGCCATTGAGCCAACTCATGATTATCCAATTATCATATTTGTTATAAATTTCTACTGTAGGTACATTGCTTAATCCAATAATTTTGCAGTAATCCAAAAAATTCTTTTCGGTCTCTAATCTATTCCTCATGTCTCTCTCGTTTGGCTTTGCATATTTTTTATAAAGATATTGAGCACCATATGCGTCTTGAAGCTTATATACGTTGCTATTTCTTCCTTTTGATATTTCTCTAATCTCTTTTAGCCTAAATCCTTCCTCAGCCAGTTGTTTTTTAATCTCTTCCCTTTTGTTTCTATCCATCTATCGACGTTATCACCTTGTAAGCGTCATCCCAAGCTCTAAGTTTTAGCCACAACCCATCCTCACAGGTATTGTTCGGATCATATAAAATCCCTTTAATGGATGATGGAAGCATTTCTAGGATCTCTGGTAAATCATCTACATAGTGGGTGCACCCCTCTGCTTTAATTCTGGCTACCTTGGCATTCTTTGTTTCTTCAAAGAACACTTGACCACGGCTCCACCCCAGCCCATCAGCAGTAAAAAAGCCTTGCTTGTCAAGCCAGCTCCATGCTGCTTGATGAAGGTTGTAGGCTGGCCCTGTGTAAGGTCTTCTGGTTTTATGGCTTACAAGAACCATCTGGACGCCTCGTTGTTGAAGCATGTCTAAAGCCTCCAGCATGCCTTCAGCTGGCTCTGCTTCCAGTATTCTTAAGCCATATACTTCCCCTTGTAACAGGGTGAACTGCTTATCTTGTCCTTGGCTGCGGAGGAAATCACGAATTGCAGTTTTGTCTGCAGGTAGAGAGTCTTTGATTAAGCCTTTTTCTTGTGCTAATTGGTGAAATAGTGCGTCATAGCGCACTAGTGTGTTATCAAAATCAAGGCCTAGGAGCATCACAGTGATTCCACCAAATGCGCTATAGCATTCGCATTAAGCCCTTCGGATTTACGTACGAATTCTTGATTCCCAAGCCGATGCACGAAGTGATCCGAAATGCCCATGCGCTTGAGCTCAATGGTGTTGATTCGTTGCTCAGACAGCCACTCCAGCAAGGCTGAACCGAGCCCACCAGTTTGATGGTGCTCTTCCAGGCTGATCCAATGGCTATAGCCTTCAGCTACACACTTCTGAAGGAAGCAGTGATCCAATGGCTTGATGCTGCCCATGCTTGCAATGGCTACCCGGATGTCTTGCTGCTCAAGCATGGTGCTGGCTTCTAAGGCTTCTGAAAGAATTGGGCCGATGCCAAGCAGAAGAAATTTTCTGCCTTTTTTCAGCAGATTGGCTTTCCCGATCCCTAAAGCCGCATGCTCCGCAAGCAGATCGGGCTCTCCTTTCTTACCAATGCGTATATACGTAGGTTTTCCATCTGCTATTGCTTCACGCAGTTGTGCCTCAAGCTCCAGCGAATCAGTGGGCGCACATATTTGAAGATTGGGGATGCTCCTTAGTATCGCTAAATCTTCTAATGAATGGTGAGTGGCACCGAGTTCGGCATACGACAGCCCCGAGCCTGTTCCCACGATTACGACGGGAGCCTCGTGATAGGCCACCCCCGTGCGGATCTGTTCCAGGCAACGCGTGGTGGTGAAGGGGGTAATCGTGTAAACGACAGGTCGCAAACCGCTGAGGGCCATGCCTGCGGCCATGCTCATCATGTTCGCTTCTGCTATGCCGCAATTGAGGAAGCGTGTTGGAGCCACATCCTTGTAGCGATCAAACATTCGGTTGCCGATATCACCTGAGAGCAGGCACACATCACTGCGCTCTTGGGCCAGTTCAGTCATTACGCGGGCAAAGGCGTTTCTCAAAGCTGCACCTCCTTGAGCTCAGCCAGGGCTGCAGCTAGCTCGTCTGCATTCGGCGTTCTGTAATGCCAATTGTTGTCGTCTTCCATGAACGACACCCCTTTTCCTTTAATTGTGTGGGCCACGATCACACTGGGCTTGCTGGTTTCTGCTCTTGCGGCAGTGAGTGCTTGATCAATCGCTGCTAGATCATGGCCATCAATCTCTTGGCTATGCCAGCCGAATGCTTCCCACTTAGCTGCTAGCGGTTCAAGGGCCATCACCTCTTGGCTGCGACCGGTTGCCTGCCACTTGTTGTAATCAACAA
>NZVD01000049.1 GCA_002701385.1 Rhodopirellula sp.
CCCGTCAGACAGCCCCTGTTGCTGCCTGACCCATATAAGGGAGATGGGGTGAGGTCAGCCTTATCACCCAAATGATCCACTGGGGCTGGAAGGCCCCTTCAACCATTCCACCGCAATAGATCTTGCGAATACGACACACGTCGATTCGGAGACTATTCGCAAACCTATTCGCAAAAATCTTCCAGCCGCCTTTCAGGGCCTGAATAAAGCTGCGGCGCTCCAATACGTCTCGGCCTTGTTTGACCACGCGGCGGCCGGCGCTGCCCTCTGGGGCGAGGCCCTGCTGATCGAGCAGTTCTTGGCCCAATGCAGCCGCACCGGCAGCAAGGAGACCCAAGCCGGGTACGCCAGAGAGATTCGACATTTCCTGGCCTGGCGGGATGAGCACCATCCCCACCTGCAACTGCGGGAATTGGCCCCACCACTGGTTGAAGACTGGGTGGCCTCTGTTCGGGCTCAGATCGAGGCCGGCAGCCTGCAGCCGCGCAGTTTCAACCGCCGAGTGAGTGCCGTCAGCGCGCTTTACCGGTGGGCCAGCGAGCCATCCCGCTCAACCGTGACCGGCATCCCCCGATCACCGATGCCGCGCCGCACAACCTTGGTGGTGCCAAAGCTGGCCAAGCCCATGACCGAAGACGAGCTGGGGATGGTGCTGGCAACCATTGCCCGTGCCGCTGCCACCAGCTCGATTGCCGCAAGAGACCTGGTGATGGTGAAGGCGAGCTTTTTGCTGGGCTGCAGAGTCAGCGAGCTCTGCGGATTGCGGTGGCGTGATGTTGAGCCTCTCGACGGTGGGGGCCAAGTCACCCTGCTGGGCAAAGGCTCCAAGGTCCGAACTGTTCGGATCAGCGTCAGCACCCTGGCCCTGATCGAGTCCCTAGGCCGTCAGGAGCCAGGCGATTGGGTATTTCCAAGCAGCCGGCGCAACGGCCCGATGACCCGGCAAGGGGTCGCCAATCGAATGACGAAATGGGGCAAAGCGGCAGGAGTGCACCTCTGGGCTCACCGGTGCCGCCACACACACGCAACCCAAGCGATACGCAGGGGGGCTGATTTCGTGCTGGTGCAAAACACATTGGGGCACAGCTCCGCTGAAACAACAGGCGGCTATGTCGCTAGCTGCCCAGCCGATTCCAGCTCGCTTAGGCTGGGCAAATCGAAAGGGATAAAGGCTGATTACGACCGCACGAGCCAGGGCTGATTGGAGCGCCGAACCAGCAGCGGAGATCGTTACCGGCAACCCTGAATTTCTCTGAGCCAGAAATCAGCGGCAGATAGTCAAAAAGAATTTGGGCAGTTGTAGAAGCCCCGTGAATCCCAGAAAAGCCAGCCAGCCAAGAGATGCCTTGGCAGCCTGCTAGCTGCAAAGAAGGATTCTGCTTCCAAGGAGGCGTTGCATGGTGGTACTGGCTCGGCAAGGAAGCAATAGGAGCACCTGTACTGACTGATTTTTGGGTGAGGGACTACGACAAGACACTCCATGGCGGTAGATCCAATGAGAACCCTTATGGAGACGCAGTAAGGACTGATGGCGACATACCTTGTTATTCAGTCAAAAGAAATATCTATTGCATGAAGCCAATGAGATATCTCAAACCTTGAGCTTGGCTCATTGCTGTTTCACTCCAAGCCCCGAGTTTCATTAATCAATTCACTGCATGTTGCGGCACAAGGCTCCTCCTTCACCGTTAAACCACTAAGTAGTATTTTAAGCACTTAGTGAAGCTGCCATCCAGCAATCGGCATATGGACTTTTCCTGTCTCTTGGCTCAAGTTTAGCTTGCCCATGCTTCCAGTAATCGCATTAGGATAGGCGCCAACTACTCGCAAGTGTTTTAAGTAATCCATCTGGCTTGATATTAAAAACGGGAAGGTAGACTTATTGAACCTTTTGTTGGGAGAAGCGTCATAAGAAAAGTCACAAATGTGCCTAGATATGGAACTAGATGTAGAAACCAAAGCCATCCACTTCCAGTTGCGTCTCTAAGTCTGCGCACCTGACAGGACATAGTTACAAAAACAGACCCGACCATCCACAGCAAAAATGGATATAGAAAAATCTTCCTAATCCATTCTGGGTTAGCCGGTAATGCTTCAAGGCTTTTTGCGCCAATAAAAAATATGGATAACTGTATGAAAATAAATGACCAGTAGTCAATTCTGCTGGTAACTCCTTTGAAGTCAAAAGCATGTCGCCAGGGATTTACATATGAGTAGAGAATGTAATCAAACATGCTTCTTGGCTATGCAAATGGATAATACTCTATTAGTCAGGTGCATGACGGTTTTGTCTCATTATTTAAATTGGGTTGCCTATTTGTAGCCATTAAAGTTGTGAACCGAGATTCAAGTAAGCTTCTTAATATGTGTTTAGAAAGTCATCTTTGTCTCTAGCATTTCTGTGATCCTTTTGTTCGGATGAGGGTGCTTTTTGGTAACTTCTTTGAGGCATCGGCGGTAGATAAAGCTCTGCCCCCTAGATGGTGCCTTCAGGTATTCGAGGTGATTTTGCGGATGTAGTCGTTGGCATGGAATGACCAGAACCCTTCCCTGCCCTCGCGAACTCGGTTGAGGAACGCAGTGAATGCGGTCATTGGTGACTAGACCATTTCATCCAGACTCCACAGTGCATTTGTGATCTTGAGTAAGGAGAGCTGTCTCACTCATATCGACCCTGCTTGGCAGTCCTCAAATTTCTGAGACCAGGTCGGGTGATTCCTTTGAGGCGGGTGAGAGCTAAGAAGAGCTACCAAGCTCTGGCTGCAACGATTTTTAATTCAGCGCTTACCTTCTGGGCCTAAGTAAGACACAGCTTGGCCCCTACTGGATCAATCAGTTCCACGTACAGCCTTGGCCTAGGCCCCCTTTCCATTCCAGCTCCGCAAAGAAAGCATTCTGTTCTCATGCCCCAAAGCAGTGTGCATTGGAGGAACTGGCTAGTTATCCAAATGATGTATGCACGGAGCCATCTCCTAAAACGAAAATGATCGGATGAGATAAGGGGCAACCCTGCGATGGCTACTAGACAGACGTTGTATTGTGAGCCTAATTGGAGGGTCTCTAATGCTTAAACACAGGTGTGCTGCCTGTGGGTCGCAGGATATTAGAAAAGATAGAAGGCTTGGCGGGAGATTAGTTTGTAATAATTGCGGATCTTATGCAATCGGCTTTGCAAGGAGCTTAGATTCGGGCTCTGCATTTAATCCGTTCTCCTCTGACACAAGAGTGTTCGGATTTAATGTTTCACCGACGGATTGGCAGTATTTAATGCCAGCCGCCTTAATCATATTTGTATTTATCTTCTCTGATTTGATCCCAGTATTCTCAAAAGGTGATTTTGCGTATTGGTCAGGTGGTCTTCTTTTACAGCCATACCGCGCAATCACGATGCATTTATTTCACGCAAGCTTTGGCCATTTATTGTCCAATATTGGTGGAATAATAATTAGCCGTTATTTCTTTTTGCAGCTGGGGCTCAGAAGTAAATCACTCTTTGGATTGCTTGTGCTTTTACTTATGCCTTTGCAAGCGATCCTAAAGTGGTTTTTTGACATGTTTATTGCGTCTAATCCGTCTTCTTTTGCTATTGGGTTTAGCGGGATTGCATTTGGAATTGATGCTTTTATTTTGATGGCTTCCATATATGGCAAGGCTCGATTTCTTGGAGGCGAGCTAGGTCTCTCTTCAAATCTTCAAGTCAGGCAGACATGCCTCGTTTTTACTGCCATTGGCGTAGTCTACTCACTCTTACCTGGTGTTGATTTTATCGGTCACCTTGTAGGTTTTTTAGCGGGTCTTTTGTTGTTCTTGTTCTAGCTTGTGAATATTTTTCTTAAGCCAATTGGAGAGTTTGTCAGCAAAGTTCTAGCCTCTCAAAGCTTGTTGTTCGTGGTCCTCGTAATTGGCTCTTCCATTTACCTCTTGAAGGGTCTTTATATCCAATCAGGTAGCGATATATTTGACCCTCCGTCCATGCAAAATAAAGTGAGCGATGACTTGTAGTTGTTTGTTTTCTCTGGATCAACCTGTATTTACCCCGGGGCGTTTAGTTAGTTGTGAAGACTTTTGCTTTTTCCCTAACAGGTTTGAGAAGCAAGCGAAATTGATTCTGGATCCAACGTATACCGTCCTCGGCCTCAGCCGGGCACAGCTTCCCCCACTGCATAAACGGGTTGCCATGGACGGTCTAGAACTTAGGCGTCCCTTTCCATTCCCCCTTCCTCATACAACACGTTTTGCTCCAATGCCTCTGATCGGTCTGCCGTGGAAGAGCTGGCAAAGCGGGCGCCAGAACAATCAGCAAACAGCCAAAGAACTTGCTCAACAGGGCCTGCTCTACCTGATGCCGGTTGATCTGCGCATTCTTTAGTTTCCAAGTCGCAGGTGTTAATCCACCGTCTCCTCCTGACCTTGACCCGTATCCAGCCGTCAGGCATTCGCTCTGGCAGAGATAGCTGCTCTGTCTCCACTCGACAGGATGTTCCACAGCCATAGACAGGCAAAACGCTGTCTTGCGGCACAGGGAGAGCCGTAGAAGAGGTCAGCAGCAGCACGACTAGAGGGCTCATGCTCTCCAGTCTGAGCTCCCCTCCCCCCGTGGGTAATGAGCCCCCTCCTGGCGGGGGTGCCTGGCTGGTATGGTCATATCTGCGCGTAGCTCTGCGCACACACTTCGTATTCACTTTGCTCCGACCTAGTGGTGTTAGTCGGTTTGAAGGCGAATAATACCTCTATTTTGTGGAGGTAGTTAAATGTTGCGACTGTCAAGCTCTACAAGTCTCTTTTCGACCTTTCCAAACCTGTGAGAGGCCATAAACAAAACGATTAGCCCTCCCAGAAATGGCAAGGGTAAAGTTATAAGTGTTAAAAAGTACCAAAGCAGAATTGACTTTTTTGGCGCTTGCACCTGATTTCTATTGGCATACTCAAATGCTGCTTTATGCCTCTTGGCATCACCATTGAGTGAAAATCCATCTCTTAAAATTGCATAGCCGGATTCAACGATTAGACCAAGCACAAGCAGTAGTTGAGAAAACTGCAATATTGGATCAAGCCTCCAGCCCTGGAAGAATAAAATTCCAGCGCACAGCTGACCAAAGACATATCTTCCAATAATCAAGGCCCATAGCGCCTTGGGTTTGCCTGTGCGTGAAATCCTTTCGACGCCTGCAATAGAAATGAAGGGAGTCCAAAAAATCAGCACTATCCCGAGAATCGAAGCCCAGTTCAGGGATGAATTAACCATTACAAGCCTGTGCCGTAGATTCTTTAGTGGTTGTTGTCATAGTGAATCGCGTGAGGGCGCCAATACAAGCTTGTGTCACATAACAACAGCGTGATCGCTGCTTTAGTCACCAACACTAGAGATGCGGAGGGCTATTAAAAATTTCAGTATCTGAATGCAGCGCTCCGTCAAAACAGAAGCAAATAATATAGTTAGCTATCTCGGCAAGGAGGAGCCTAATGCAATATAAATTAAAAATTAAATTGACTCAAGGTCGTCAGGCACTTATAAATGCTGTTCCAGAATGACGGCAAAGAGAAGTAAAATGAGCCCTTTCAAGATTAGGAAAAGGCTATCAAAGCTTATTAAGTACTTGAATACCAAGCTTTCTGCCAATAAGGAGAAGGAATCAGAATTAAGACTTGCAAACGGCAAGGAAGGAGTCGTGAGAATAATCAGTTGGCTTAAAGCTACTGACAAAGATTTTGACATGGCTTCGATTGCGTCTCAAGGACTAGGAATTTCATTCGCAAAACAATGCATTCTTGAAACCTACCAGAGGCTTACAAATGCGGGGTGGGAGAAGCATGAAATCTTGAACATGAAAATGGCAGAGATATATCCATTGGTTCTAAACCACCAAACCACGATTCTAAATAATCTTTCAGTAGACGGAAATGAATTACTACCAGATCGGAGCATAATCACATACGACCTGATAGTTTACGTTGCCAATAACATTGATCCTAACGATGCCGAGAATCAATTAAATCCCTATTGGCCCGACTACTTCAATACGACGCTAAGAGCTATATGGACTTAACTCACATGAATAAATCACTTTAAAAAATCAACCAAAATAAATGGAAAAGGCAAACAACACAAAAGAATACATTCAGCAATGCTGCCAGAAGTGGTCAAATGACTATCTAGAGGCATGGAAAGCCACTACACAGCAAGAGCTAAATGAGTTTCCAATTTATAGCAATAATGAATGGGCGGACAAATTTATATTCTTATCAACACATTGCCAAGTGTACGTGAATGCTGGGAATAATGGCCTATTCACAAATGAAGAAGCAGCAGATCGCCAGTTGCTTCAAGTCTTCACTAGATTAGTACAGCACACATTTCAAATACTTGAGCATGATGGAATTGAGGATATTTACGCAGTCAAATACATGCCAAACTTTTTTGCAAGACATTACGACTATCTACAAACACTGTTAGCAATTCAGCTCAAATGGGATGAAACGCAATGCGACAAAGAAGAAGCTCGGAAATGGTTTTACACACAACCGCAAAACTTTATCGACAATCACGATGGTCCACTTGTAATAGATGATGCGAATCACCTATGGGATCTGGGGCTTGAGCAGGCTGAAGAAGGAGACATTGGTGGGGCCTTAGTCAGCCTGAAAAAAGCACACTTAATTGAACCAGACAATCCATTCATACTAAATAGTCTTGCTCATACCGAATCAGAGAACGGGAATCCCGAAGAAGCTGAAATACTATACACAAAGTCCAAAGAACTTAGACCTGATGATTTCATTATCTCAAGCAATAGGGGAAGAAATAGACTAAGCCTTGGAAACTTTCATGGCGCCATAGAAGATTTCGGTGATGCCATCAAGATAAGGCCAGAAGAAGCAATTGTTCATTACTTGAAGGGCATGGCCCACTCAAGAGTTTGCCAAAGAGAAGATGCGCTTGAGGAATACTCAAAGGTAATTGAGATCGATGACGAGTTTGCAGAAGCATATTTCGTCAGAGGGGTACTACATGAGCAAAAAGCTAATCATGAGTTAGCCATTCAAGACTTCATGACTTTGTTAGAAATTGAACCTGAAAACTCAGATGCTGCATTCCGCGTTGCTAATAATGCAATGCAGCTTGGATCCCAGCAGATAGCAAAAGCCTACTTGAAAAAAGCTTTTGATCTTGTGAAAGTTGATGCAATGAAGTACATTGAATTAAACCCCGAGGAGGCCAGAGGATTCAAACTGCTCGGGGATATTTGCTACAGCATGGAAGAGTACGAGAATGCTGTTACTGCATTTTCTGGCGCTCTGAAACTCGGAGACAGGCAATTAAAAACATATCGCTGGCGTGCCTATGCCCTTCAATCACTTGGAAGGCATCAAGAGGCAATAAAAGACTTTGATCAAATTCTTAAAATAGCTCCGGATGAAGCAGAATATTTAGATGATCGTGCCAGATCAAAAATGGCTATCTCGGACTTGATCGATAAATGCTCTGAGTATCAGGATCAACTAGATGTATTGATCGATGAAGAGCTGGAAAAAAGAAAAGGAATATAGATGTACTGCATTCCCACAAGATCCCATAACGAGACAACGGTCTAAGCAGACAACAAGTCTATAGCTGGTTTATGCGCAATAATGTCAAGCTATTCTGCCTATTGACCTAAGGTTATTGATTTCATCTTTGATGCGATTGGCAATGCGTATGCCTCTTCTTGTAAATGGAAGTCTTGTAAAAACAGCCTCAAATATCTCATCATCTGAATGCAATATACCGTCAGAACAGAACCAAATGATGTAGTCAGCTATCTCGGTGCCATAGTCATCAATTGATGCCAGCTGAGGCATTGAGGGCTCCTGACCTTGCTTTTCAGGGGCAAAACTAACCAGCTTTTCTAGTTCTGGTTCAGGTTCAGGCTGAGGCAGTTCTGGCTCTTCCTTATAGGCATTGATCGCTTCTTCGACTGCCTGTTTCGCAAGGTAGAGCTCGGATTCTTTGTTACAGAACCATTCAGTTGACCAGATTCGGTGAAACTTCCAACCCAGTCGCTCAAGGTGTGCCTGACGGATGCGATCACGATCCCTTGCTGTCTCTGAGGAGTGATAGGAGGCCCCGTCAGCTTCAATCGCCAGAATGAACCGCCCTGGGCTATCAGGGTGCTGAACAGCAAAGTCCAGGCGATAACCAGAGACTCCGTACTGGGGGACCATCTCTATCCCTTGCTCGCGTAAGGAGTCATAGATGTCCTGCTCAAAGGGATTCATCGGTACTGTCTCGACCGATAGATCTCCGAGGTCTTCGCCTCCGCTATGGACGAAGCGCAGGTATTGGATCAATCCCTTGACACCAACACTATTGAGCCTGTTGTCATCGTATTGGTAGGGGTTGATTGTCGAGACAACCTCAACACGTTTCCTTGCTCGAGTGACTGCGACGTTCAATCGCCTCAAGCCAGACAGATTCTTATCGCTGTTGATCGGACCGAAGTCAAAACGAAGCTTCCCGATCTCTCGAGGCCCGTATCCCGTTGAGAGGATGACGACGTCACGCTCATCACCCTGAATAGACTCAAGGTGCCTAATGATGAATTTTTCATCTGGCCTCCCAGGTGGGCAAAGAGCAATGGATGAATCATCTCCTGCCTGACGATCAAATTCATTTTGGATATTGCGAGCATGGTCAGAGCCCAAGGCAATGACCGCGAGGCTGAGATCAGGGCGTTGCTTGAGATGAGCAATTGCAACGTGAACCGTGAGTTCGATCTCACCTCTTGGTGATTTACCAGTGACATCACTGAGTGCCCCCTCAACCAGGTGGTATTTGAAGGGCGGCTCAACACTGATTGATGGCGCAGTAACCAAGCGCCGTCCATACAACTCGGGGTGCTGATTGGAGAATGCGATGAGTCGTTCATCCTCTGAGCGGTAGTGCCAGGACAGGGTCCTGACACCTTGTCCTGGCAAGACGGCCTTGACTGCTTCAAGGAGTGACTCTGTTTCATCGATGGCATCAAAGGTGTCGTCCTCGAGGTCATCACTGGTAGTGATCTCGTCCTCATCGTCTTTTGTGGCAAAGAACGAGGTGCTCGTCGGCGATAGCTGCTTGGAGTCACCGGCAACGATCGTTTGTTTTCCTCGCAGGATTGAAGTCACAGCTTCAAAGGGGACGATCTGGCTCGCCTCGTCGAAGATGACGACATCGAAGAATGCCTTATCTGGAGGCAGCAGCTCTGAAACCACAAGCGGACTCATTGCCCAACAAGGCTTGAGTGATTTGAGTAGCTCAGGTGCTTTAGCGAAGAGCTTGCGCGCTGAAAGCCGGTTTCGCCTCCGCCTGTGTTGGGTCTCGATCAGTTCGACCTGTTCCGGGTGCGCTAGGCGCATGGCATGAGCTCGCTCTGCACAGAGGCGACGAATGCGTGGTCCGGTTGACCGGATATGAACTGCATCCCGTGCTCTGAAATCATTGACGTTGCCATCGAGGTACTGGCGTCCCGAGTTCCGTAAGGCTGGCGACTGGATGCGAATCGTCTCCTCGACATAACTCGCCCACCGCCTCTTTACCCCGTCACTAATCAACTTGGGTGCCTCACCTGAACAAAGCTGTTCGACCAGCTCCTCGAATAGTTCCTTTGAATCAGCTACCAAGCCCTCGAGCTGCTTCAGCTGACGCTGCAAGTCAGGGGCGTTGGGCAGTTGAGTACGGATTTCATCGAATCTCTTGAGGACTGCTTCCACCTCTTGCAGTGAGCAGCTGTCAGGCA